>PAPF01000003.1 GCA_002708825.1 Phyllobacteriaceae bacterium
CATCTCCAAACGAATGCTGACACAAACGCTGAGAGCATTGCAGCGCGATGGACTGGTTGAGAGGACCGTTTATCCAACGACACCGCCGAGGGTCGATTATCGACTGACGGATCTCGGCCGTTCGGCGCTTCAGCCGCTGGCCGGGCTGATCGTCTGGGCCGACAGGCGCCATGACGATATCCGCACCGCGCGTGATGCCTTCGACAGGCAAGAGACCGTTGCCGCTTAATGCATCGCCGCGCAACATCGAGCACTTTTAATACCGATTGGTGGAAACATTGTCTCGCAGACATTTTTTAATTTCAAATAGGATAGCAACGTGATGACCAAGCTTACACTGATCAGTTTCCCGCTATGCCCCTTTGTGCAGCGAGCGGTCATCGCACTGAAAGAAAAAAGTGCTGATTTTGATGTCGTCTACATTGATCTGGCGGACAGGCCGGACTGGTTTCGCGAGATATCGCCGTTCGGCAAGGTTCCCGTACTCAAAGTTGAGGGGGATGGAGAAGAGCCCGTCTATGTTTTCGAAAGCTCCGTGATCGTCGAGTATATTGAAGAGGCGGCGCCGGGACCGAAACTGCATCCACAGGATGCCCTGCAACGGGCGCGGCATCGTGCCTGGATGGAGTTTGCCTCACAGTTGCTGGGCGATCTCTGGAAATACACCACAGCGGGGAATGCTGCCGATCTCGATGCAGCTGCAATGGCGGTCCGGGAAAAATTCGGGCGCCTGGAAGGCGAAGTTGAGGGACCGTATTTTGCCGGCGACGGATTTTCCTTTGTCGATGCCGCGTTCGGACCGGCTTTTCGTCAGATCGACACTATCGAAACCGTTTTGCCAACGGGTCTGGTCGAAGGCTTTGCCAAGCTTGAGGCTTGGCGCAAAGCACTCGCCGACCGTGCGAGTGTGAAGACGGCTGTTCCAGCCGACTACGTCGATCTTTACCTGGATTTTCTCCGCAAGAACGACGCATTCGTCCTGGGCAGCCATACATAGGTGCCGCATCAGTTAGGTGCAGCTAATCCCAGGGAGAAAGCATTGATCCTTTGGATTCACGGTGATGAGCAGCGTCCGGGGTGTTCAGGGCGGCTGTGATCGGTGATCTCTGATCCACTGTTTCGATGAGAGTCGAAGCTCCAGCGGGTCAGCTGAGATGCAGGACATGGTTTGGTCGCGCGTCATGATATACGCGGATTTACACGGCGGACAGAACGTGTATATTATCAGCAATAATTACGTGCAATTCAACAACCGGGAAAACGCGTATCCTGACAGGATGCTGATCGCGGATACCTATCATGGCCACGCCAAACGAAAAGCTCGCCGCCTCGCTCAAGGAGCTAAAAGACCTGCAAGCGCAGCACGGCAATGTGCTGAAAAGCGGTGAACTCAGCCGTACGCACCGCGAGCGGTTGAAGAAGAACGGATTCCTGAAGGATATCATCCTTGGCTGGCTGATCGTCACCCGCCCCCAGGACAAGCCCAACGAATCCACCTTCTGGTACACGTCCTTTTGGGATTTCTGCCGCCGCTATTGTCATGATCGTTTCGGATCGGACTGGTGTTTCTCATCCGAGCAATCGCTATTGCTCCACGCGGAAAGCGGTTTCATCCCGAAACAGGTCATCATATGGAGCCCAAAGGGATCGGGGAACAACACCGTCCTGCCATTCGACACGTCGCTCTATGACCTCAAGAAGGCATTGCCTCCCAAAGAGAACATCGCCTCAAAGGACGAATTGCTCCTTCTGACCGTCGAGGCGGCGCTCATCAACGTTCCTGAAGCGTTTTTCAGAAACTATCCGACCGAGGCACAGATTGTTCTCAGCGGCCTGAAAAACACGAACCCGCTTCTCTCCCGGCTCCTTGACGGCGGTCACGTGTCGGCCGCGGGGAGGATCGCCGGTGCGCTACGCCGCATGGAACGGGGAGACGAGGCAGACGCCATTATCAGGAAAATGAAGGCGGCCGACTATGATGTGCGGGAAAAAGACCCGTTTGCCGACGTTGAGCATGTCGCGTCCCTTCCTGTCGGGATGTCTGCCCTTGCGGCACGTGTGAACAACGCATGGGACAAACATCGCCAGACGATCATCGACCTGTTCCCGCAAGAGCCCGGGCTGCCCGGGGACAGGCAGGCCTATTTGGCCAAGGTCGATGACATCTATGTCAACGACGCCTATCACTCGCTGTCCATCGAGGGCTATTCGGTCACCGAAGAGCTGATTGAACAGGTGCGGCGAGGTTCGTTTGATCCGCTTGGCAATCCCGAACACAAGAAGGACATCGACGCTTTGGCGGCGAGGGGATACTGGCAGGCGTTCCAGGCTGTCCGGGCATCAATCGAAAAGATTATCGCAGGAGAACCGCCGGGTCTGGTTGTGAGCAAGGAGCACGATAGCTGGTACGAAGAGCTGTTTCGACCATCGGTGACGGCAGGCATCCTGAAGGCGGGGGCACTGGCCGGATATCGCAATCATCCCGTTTATCTGCGCGGTTCCAGACATACTCCACCTCGCGTCGAGGCCATTTCCGATGGAATGGCGGCATTGTTTCATCGGCTTCAGCACGAGGAATCAGCGGCAGTCCGCGCCGTGTTGGGCCATTGGCTCCTGGGTTACATTCATCCCTATCCCGATGGTAACGGCCGTATGGCGCGTTTCCTGATGAACACCATGCTTGCTTCGGGCGGCTATCCCTGGACGATCATCGATCTGGAACACAGGGCCGCCTACATGACGGCTTTGGAGGCCGCGAGTGTCGAAGGTTCAATTGCATCATTTGCCGAATTGATTGCGGACCGGCTTGCGTGGTCTGAATAGATGGGGTGGTTGCCGTCTTCTCCGTTTCGTTGCTTTCAGCAGCACGACCTTGGCACATCGCGATGCCGTCTGGAGAGGGCGGCAACCACCCCATCTATTCAAACCGCCATTGAAGCCGGTCGCCGCCAAGGACAGGATTGTTCGCCCTCCGATGTTGAAAGCCCAAGCCATAGTATCCGCTTTTGGGGGCCGATCCAAAGTGTGGAAAGGCGTATCGCGATGATCTCTACGCAGGCCTTTTCGCCCTGCTGACTGTGAACCGGCGTGCAAAAAGGACCCCGTATTGGGGTGATCGGCTTCCAAAAGGGACCCCCCTGATGCGGTGGTCCATCATGCTTCCGAGGCAAATCGGGAGCGACTTTTGGGATGTTGGTTGTGGAGACGATCGCGAAGATCCGGCGTTGGCACTTTCAGGACGGCAAGCCGATCAAGGAGATCTGCCGCGAGTTGGGCGTTTCGCGGAAGACGGTCCGGAAGGTGATCCGCTCCGGGGCTACCGAGTTCAGCTACGAACGCACCGTGCAGCCCCAGCCGAAGATCGGGCCGTGGCGGGATGAACTCGACCGCCTGCTCGCCGAGAATGCCGGTCGTCCGAAGCGGGAGCGTCTGACCCGCATCCGGAACTTCGAGGAACTCCGGGCCCTGGGCTACGAAGGCGGCTACGATGCGGTCCGGCGCTACGCCGCGAGTTGGTTGCAATCGGAGGCCGAAGCCTCCGCCGCAGCCTATGTTCCGCTGAGCTTCGATCCCGGCGAAGCCTTCCAGTTCGACTGGAGCCATGAGGTCGCGATCATCGACGGGGTGACCACCACGATCAAGGTGGCCCACGTCCGGCTGTGCCACAGTAGGATGGTCTTCGTCCGGGCCTATCCCCGCGAGACCCAGGAGATGGTGTTCGACGCCCATGACAAGGCGTTCGCCTTCTTCGGCGGCACCTGCGCGCGGGGCATCTACGACAACATGAAGACTGCGGTGGACACGATCTTCGTCGGCAAGAACCGGGCCTACAACCGCCGGTTCCAGCAGATGAGCGGGCACTATCTCTTCGAACCGGTCGCCTGCACCCCGGCGTCGGGCTGGGAGAAGGGCCAGGTCGAGAACCAGGTCGGGGTGATCCGGCGGCGGTTCTTCGTGCCCAGGCCGAAGTTCAGGAGCTATGCCGAGCTCAACGCCTGGCTTCAGGACCGCTGCGTCGCCTGGGCGAAGGCCAATCCCCATCCGGAGTTCCGGGACAAGACCACCTGGGAGGTCTTCGAGGCCGAGCGTCCGCGCCTGGTGCCCTATGTCGGCCCGTTCGACGGCTTCCATGCCGTGCCCGCCTCGGTCTCCAAGACCTGCCTCGTGCGGTTCGACCGCAACCGCTACTCGGTCGACGCCCGCGCCGTCGGGCGCCCCATCGAGATCCGGGCCTACGCCGATCGGGTCGAGTTCTGGCAGGACGGTCAGGTGGTCGGCAGACATGCCCGCGCGTTCGGACGGGATCATGCCGTCTACGACCCGCTGCACTACCTCCCCGTGCTTGCGCGCAAGCCCGGCGCACTGCGGAACGGGGCTCCGTTCAAGGACTGGAACCTTCCGCCCGCCATGCGCCGTGTCCGGCGGAAGCTGGGACGGATCCCGGGCGGGGATCGCCAGATGGTCGAGATCCTCGCCACCTTGCTGAGCGACGGCACGGACGCCGTCGAAGCCGCCTGCGCCGAAGCGCTCGGCGAAGGCGTCCATTCCGCCGATGTCATTCTCAACATCCTCGCCCGCCGCCGCGAACCCGAGCCACCCGCGCCGATCTCCACCCCGGAAGCGCTGAAGCTGGCCCACGAACCCGTCGCCGACTGCGCCCGATACGACACCCTCAGGAGCACCGACCATGCAAAGATCGCAGATCCTCGACACGATGGGCCAACTCAAGCTCTACGGCATGAAGGCTGCCTATGACGAGATCCTCACCACCGCGGTGAAGCGCCAGCACGAACCCCAACGGGTGATCGGCGACCTGCTCCAGGCCGAGATCAGCGAGAAGCGGGCTCGCTCCATCAAATATCAGATGACGGTGGCGAAGCTGCCGCTGGCCAAGGAGATCGACGAGTTCCAGTTCGAGGGCACGCCGATCAACGAGACCCTGGTCCGGGACCTTGCCTCAGGCGGCTTCCTCGAGCAGCAGCGCAACGTGGTGCTGATCGGCGGCACCGGAACCGGCAAGACTCATCTCGCTGTCAGCATCGTCCGCGCCTGCATCCGCAACGGCGCCCGAGGCCGCTTCTTCAATGCCGTTGACCTCGTCAACAAGCTCGATGCCGAGGCCCGCGACGATCGCCAGGGCCACACCGCCGACATCCTCGGTCGGCTCGACTTCCTCGTCCTCGACGAACTCGGCTACCTTCCATTTGCCCAGACCGGCGGCCAGCTCCTGTTCCACCTCGTCAGTCGCCTCTACGAGCGCACCTCGATCATCGTGACCACCAACCTCGCCTTCGGGGAATGGCCCGCCGTCTTCGGCGATGCAAAGATGACGACAGCACTGCTCGATCGCATCACCCATCACTGCGACATCGTCGAAACCGGCAACGAGAGCTGGCGCTTCAAGACCCGTGCGTGACACCCGGTGACCCGCTGGCCCGATACGGCTGCGCGATATGGAAGCTACGCCGCATCGGGCCAGCTATCCCACCGCAAAGGGGTCCCTTTTGCACGCCGATAGGGGGTCCCTTTTGGAGGCCGATTGACAGTTCGGAATTCCCGTTGTGGCTCGCCCGGCGCTTGTTCGAGGATCCATTTTACGGCCCAAGCGTCGGCCTCGCGCTCTTGCTGGTGCATGAGCGTAGTGTGTACCTGGTGTCCAAGAGCAATGTGCCCGCACTCATGCAGGATCACCACGCTTGCGGCGGCTAAGAATAGATTGTTGATCAGGCCATCTTGGGAGGAGGGCTCTGCCAAGGTATTGGGTTCTGCCGGGACGCCGCTCCAGGAAAACGCTTCGCTGCGTATGAGCGCCAAGGCGGCGTTCTTGAGCTCGTTGATCTCTGAGCCTGGGCCTCCCGGCTCAATCGCGATTTGTGACTGTCCGGATGCGATGGCAGTTCGAGCCAGGCGCCATAAGATACTCACGGAGGCAGTCACGGCCCAGAGGCTCAACTATGCTGCGTGAGTCCCCTCAATCTCCTTGCTTTTCGGAAATGCCTCGAAATTCGCCGGGCCATTGATAATCTCCAGGATCCACGGCTCGCCTCCCATTGTCGCTAACAGTTCGTGACTGCGTTCGGGGGCGATCCTGAAGGGGCTTTCTCGAAGTGCCTGGACAAAGCCGCTCGTTAATCGTTCAGCGTCAGTCATTCAAATTGCTCCGTTTGAAGGCGTTGAACATGCCTCTTGAATGTCAGAAAAAAATATACTATTTTCTGACATATGAAAAGCACGACCACATCAGTTCCTGATCAGATCATGCGACGCGCCCGCAGCAGTGGGCGTGGGGGCGTCTTCACGCCGCAAGACTTCCTCGATGTGGCGGCACGCGCGGCTGTCGACCAAGCGCTCTCCCGCTTGGTCAAGCGCGGAAAGCTGCGCCGCCTTGCACGCGGTCTCTATGACTATCCAAAAATCCATCCGAAGCTGGGCCCGCTTTCACCCGCGCCTGATGACGTCGCGCGCGCGCTTGCGCGGGAGACCGGTTCGCGCGCGCAAATCGCCGGCGCGCACGCTGCCAATGTGCTCGGGCTGTCGGCACAGGTACCCGCGAAGAACCTGTATTTGACGGATGGGCCTTCACGCCGGATCGTTCTTGGTAAGCGCGTGGTCGATCTGCGGCACGCTTCACCCAAGCATCTGATAGCACCGGGCAGTCCTGCCGGGACAGTTGTCCAGGCCCTTCGCCATGTCGGGCCGGTACGAGCTGATGACGTAGCTCGGGTTGCCGCGGGCCGGCTGTCGGCCAGTGACAAGAAGGTGCTTGTCTCCAGCGCAGTTCAGGCTCCCGCCTGGATGCGGCCTACACTGATTTCGATCGGCAACACACCGGCGGACGCAGTGAATGGATAAGGTTGCTCTCCTGCCAGCAAGCGATCGGGCCGCGCTCTTTGGAGAAACGGGCGCCGGCCGTGGCGTCGCTAACACGATCATCGAGAAGGACTTCTGGGTCTGCTGGACCTTGAAACGCCTGTTCGGTCTTCCGCAGAATGCGGCGGCGAGCCTGGTCTTCAAGGGTGGTACGTCTCTCTCAAAGGCCTTCGGGATCATCAGGCGCTTTTCGGAGGACATCGACTTGTCGTTCGATCGGGCCGATCTCGGCTACACAGGTGATCGCGATCCGGAAAAAGAAGGGCTCAGCCGGAAGAAGGCAGGGCGGCTCATTGATGATCTTGTGGGCGATGTGGAGAAACACATCGCCCACAACCTGCTTCCAGCACTTCGCGCAGCGATCGCCGACGAACTCGGCGAGCCACAAAAAGAGGAGTGGTCGCTTTCAATCGATGATGCCGACGCGCAGACATTGAACTTTCACTACCCGATCGCGCTGCCTGCCTCAGAATATCAAGGGATGGCCTACATCACGCCGCGGGTGAAGCTGGAACTCGGCGCGCGAGGCGATCCATGGCCTGCAGAAAAGAAGGTCATTCGGCCCTACGCGGCAGAGGATTTCGCTGACTTCTTCGAGGACCCGGATACGACCGTCACGGTACTCTCGGCACGGAGAACCTTCTGGGAGAAGGCGACCGCGTTGCACGCGGAGGCGAACCGTCCGGCGGAGTCGCCAACGCCGCAATATTTCTCGCGACACTATTACGATCTCGCCATGCTATTCGGTTCCGATGAGGGCCGGGCCGCCGCAGCTGATCTTGAACTCTTGGCCACAGTGGCAAAGCACAAAGCCACCTTCTTTCGTTCAGGTTGGGCCAGTTACGAGACAGCACGACCAGGAACGTTGTTGCTGATGCCCAGCGAGCCCCGGATCAAAGATTTACGCTCCGATTATCGTGCCATGGCACCCATGATGTTTGACGAAAATCCGCTCTCGTTCGACGAGATACTTGCCAAAATCGGAAAGCTTCAGGAATCAATAAATAGCTAGCTCATTTTCCCAAGCTGTGGGGGGAGGCCTTATTAGCTCGATACGATCCATCGATCTCCGTCTTGTAGATGATCTCGTTGACTTCGTCCGAGGGCAGGGTTTCGTGCTGGACTTCTCCGACGCGAGCTTCACCGAGTTCTTTGCGTCGGAACTCCAAGTCGATATCGATGACCCGAAATACTCAGTAAAGGGCGGCTCGAAAGGCAAGCGCCTGCGATACTTCCTACAGCACTGCGATGATACCACAGCAGTTCGCGCTCTCGCAGCACTCTGCTAGCATCGGGTCGATTACCTTACCCGCAGTGATACGAAAGACCCGGTCAAGAATGCCGAGGACCGCTATCAGGCGCTGATAAATCGTCTTTCGGGCAAATCCGCTCCACCATCGGCCGCAACAAGTGCTCCGGTCACTGTCATCGACAGCAAGAAGATCGCAAAAGCCAAGTCTGCCCTACTCCAAGTCTCATCACTCGATCCCCAGGCTCGAGGCTACGCGTACGAAACATTTCTCAAGGACTTGTTCGACGCCTTCGGGCTGGCCGCCCAGGAACCTTTCCGCCTTCGCGGCGAACAAATCGACGGCAGCTTCCAGCTTGGCAGCGACGTCTATCTTCTGGAAGCCAAGTGGCAGGGACATCCGATAGGCGTTGCCGATCTGCACACGTTTCATGGCAAGATCGAGCAGAAGGCGGCATGGACGCGCGGCCTTTTTGTAAGCAATAGCGGTTTCACTGATGATGGCCTTGCCGCCTTTGGCCGCGGCAAGCGCGTCATCTGTATGGACGGCCTCGACCTCTATGAAATGCTGGATCGACAGCTACCGCTGACACAGGTTCTTGAGCGCAAGGTTCGCCGCGCTGCCGAAACAGGTTCGCCGTTCGTCCGCGTTCGCGATCTCTTTCCAGTTTGACACCGGAGAGGGACGTATGGGGACGAGCGGGCCTTTTGCGGGCGCAGGTTGGCGAGGAGGGTCGGGCGGCTCGATCTCACCTATCTGGGGCCTGCAGACCTTTCTGGCGAGTGAGCAGCGGAGGGTCGCGCTCGCATTCACGCTTCATAAATTGCATCCGGGCGTCCGCGAAAGTGTGCGGCCTCTTGCGACCCCGACCTATGGGCCTAACCGCAGAACGGTCCAATTCGATGAAAGACTGGCTTGCCTCATTGGCGGAGGCAAACTTTGAGATTTCAGAAGATGCCATCAGATACTCCGCACTGATGGAGCGGCATCGGATGGTTATAGTTGATAATAATCAATGGTTTATTATTGCCCCTGTTGGGCGAGGGCGATAGGTTGAGCAAAATGAACTTGGAGCAAGCCCAATGGGAATCCGCTATCTACATACGATGGTCCGCGTGCTGGATCTGGAGGAAAGCATGGCCTTCTTTCGGCTTCTGGGGCTGGAGGAGGCGAAGCGCTTCGAAAGCGAACAAAGGCGCTTCACGCTGGTCTTCATGGCCCCCCCCGGCCAGCCCGAATGCCAGGTGGAACTGACCTACGACTGGGATGGCGATGCAGGCCTTCCGTCCGACAGCCGCCACTTCGGGCATCTGTCCTACGAGGTCGACGACATTCACGCCATTTGCGATCACCTTCAGGCAAATGGCGTTCTGATCAACCAACCACCGCGCGATGGCCGCAGGGCGTTTGTCCGCAGCCCCGACAACGTTACGATCGAGTTGATGCAGAAGGGAGCGGCTCTGACGCCAACGGAGCCGTGGACCAGCATGCCCGACACGGGCCATTGGTGAGAGCGGAAGGGGCTAAGGTCCCTTCTATCTTTCGCTTGGGAGGGGTCTCCCTCACCACGACAAACCGGTCCCGAGACCGACTTGTTGGGAAGAGGACAAGCATCACGTGATGGCACCCAATCCTTCGGGGCATCTTGTCGGCCGTAAGGGCAAGACCATCAAATGCAGGTGTGGCAGCAACTCTGGCCTCCGGCACCAATAGGGGCGTGATGGAACAGTTTGACTGCCACACCCCCTTCGGGGCGAAATCCGGCGGCGAGGCTGGTCCTGCATGGTCTGCTTGTTCGGCGATCCTGAATGTCCAAATTGACCCACCAAACGCACTGGCGGCATGTTTCGGTATGCGCCAACGCGAGACATCGGGCCAAAAGGACATGGTGGGCAAGAGCAGTTACTCCGACGAGATCACTCGTGATGCGGCGGTGCGATTCGCCAAGAATGGCTATTTGTAAGAGAAGTCAAAGCGGCCATCTGAGCCGCGATACGGGATCTGAATAGCATGTTTGTTCTGGCTCTGACCCGGCTTCGAGCGATCGGGTGCCGTACTTTTCAGATCGTCGGTCTTCAGCGGGCTGGCGATCAAATCGGTCGCTTGTCTCGCGTGGCCGCTAGGAGAGGTGCGTGACGGTCAGGCACAACCGGAGTGCCAGGCCGGCGAACAGTGATAGCTGACAGGAGCTACGGTCAGGACGAGCGGTTGTGATCATGTCGAGCGGGCTGCGTCGTCAGGTCACTTGGTCAGGTCACGTGCACCCCGCGGTTGCGGGACCAAACAATATGGTTGAACACGTTCACGGCGCTGCGCCGCAAAGCTATCGTTCGCCAGAACATCGAAGCTAACGGGTTGGAAACCCCGCGAGAATCCTCACAAGGGAACAGCCTGCGATATTGTGCTCTCGAAACAAGTTTTTCAAAATTTGGAAATTCTAGAAAAAATACGTGACAGTAGTAGCTGTAGCCGCTACTTCACAGAAAGATGGTCGGAGATGGCTATCAGCCTGAACCTGACGTTGGCGCCTCACGAATTTGATGCAGTTCGATCGTTGTAACGAAGCATCGGAGCGGGTGTCGCGGCGACGGGTTGGCTCGTGCCCTATGGTTGTCGAAATGCGGCAGTGCAAACGAGGAGGATGGATTGAATACCGCCAAGTCTGATGAGGAAAAATTCGACGTTGCGATCGTCGGTTACGGCCCGGTCGGTGCCACGTTGGCGCATCTGCTGGGAATGTCCGGGCTGAGCGTCATCGTTCTTGAGCGTGAGGGAGCGGCGTACCACTTGCCGCGCGCCGTCCAGTTCGACGACGAGGTCATGCGCGTGTTCCAGACCATCGGGCTGGCCGAGCTGATCGGCGCGAAGACCCGCGTCAACACCAATGTGCACTTCGTCGATGCTGCCGGCAAGATGCTGATGGACTGGCCTCGACCTGGCGGCATCGGTCGCCATGGCTGGTACGGAAGCTACCGCTTCCATCAACCGGAACTGGAAACCATTCTGCGCGACGGGCTGGCCCGCTATCCCAATGTCACGGTGCGGACACGCTGCGATGTCTTCATGGTTGAGGATCGGGGGGATTCTGTTCACCTGCGCTACGAGGACATGACCAACGGCCGCATTCACCGGATAGGTGCCGCGTTCGTGGTCGGCTGTGACGGCGCGCGCTCCTTGGTTCGACGGTTCATCGAGACCGATATGGAAGATCTCGGCTTCCATGAACGCTGGCTGGTGGTCGATGTGCTGCTCAAGGGTGAAAAACCCGAACTGGGCGACCATTCGGTGCAGCATTGTGACCCGGCCCGCCCCATCACCTATATTCGCGGCACCGGCAACCGACGCCGGTGGGAGATCACGGTGCATCCGGACGAAGACACCGCCCGCGCGACGACCCCGGAGTTCGTCTGGAACGTGCTCTCGCGCTGGGTGACTCCGGAGGAGGCAGAGATCGAGCGCGCGACCGTTTACATGTTCCATTCGCTGATCGCGAATGACTGGCGGCGCGGGCGGTTGTTCGTGGCCGGCGATGCCGCTCACCAGACCCCGCCGTTCCTGGGGCAGGGGATGTGCGCGGGCATACGCGATGTGGCCAATCTGAGCTGGAAACTCGAACGGGCCGTTCGCGACGGCGACGATACCTTGCTCGACAGCTACCAAAGCGAGCGTATTCCACACACACGGGAATACATTGAGACGGCCGTGCGGTTGGGGTGGCTGATCAATACCGAGGGCCCGGAGGCGGCCCTTGGCGCAGCCGAGCCCGGCCAGGACGGCGCTGCCACGATGGTAAAAGTCGGGCCACCCCTCGGTCCCGGGCTCGGGAATGGACCCCATGCTGGTCAGATCTTCGGCCAGCCGCTACTCGCCGATGGCCGGCGGCTGGACGATGCCGTGGGTTATGCACCGTGTCTCGTCGCCGAACCGTCGCTGCTCGAGGCGGTCGCGCTGCCCGAAGGACTTGTGGCGGTGTCGAGCGCCGATGCGCCCGAAGTCGTCGCGGAGTTGGAGCGTTTCGGCGCCGCGGCCGTCCTGGTGCGGCCGGACCGTTATGTTCTAGGCGCCGCCAACGATGCCGCCGGCCTGTCGGAATTGGTTGCCGCCATCTGAAACCGGTGCGGTGCACGATCCGGACATGACCGGCCTCGTGCACCGCAAGCGTCGCCGTTTCCTCACTTGATCGGCACGCGCCGGCCAACGCATAGTGAGCAGGCTCGAGAGCGTGATCTGCCGCATGAAACCTAAACGCGATACAGCTTGGAGACGGTGCGGACCTGTCCGGATTGGCAGGGCCGCTCCGAGGGGCTGATCCCAGGAAACGCGGGGCTTTCCCGGCCACGCAAACAAACAAGGATCGAATTGCATGCCAGGCTCGCAAGTGGGCACCGAACAGTTCGTAGGTTCGGTGGAAGAACCAGCCCCGCGCACGTTGGCCGAAAGGGTGTATCGCCAGTTGCGCGTCGATATCGTTCTGGGCCGGATCCCGCCCGGTACGCGGCTGCGTTCGGAGAAGCTGCGGCAAACCTATTCCATCGGCATCAGCCCGTTGCGTGAAGCGCTATTTCGTCTCGCTTCCGACGGACTTGTCGTGTCCAACGAGCAGAAAGGCTTCCAGGTCGCGCCAATAGATGCCAAGCACGTACGCGACACGATGGAAACTAGGATCGTCATCGAAACCAGCGCGCTGGAACGGGCTATCGAATTCGGGGATCTCTCGTGGGAGGCATCCATCGTCGCCTCCTATCACAAACTGACCAGCATCGACTCGCCCTCCGACACCGAGGACGGGGCCGAAACCTGGGCAAGATATCACCGTGATTTCCACATGAGCCTGATCGCCAGTTGCCGGTCGAGCTGGTTGATACATTTCGCCAACCTGCTGTTCGACCAGGCAGAACGGCACCGCATGATCGTCGTTCGTTTCCGGGACACCGTGCCGACCAAAAGAAGCGCGGCAACCGAACACGAACTCCTCGTCAAAGCCACGCTTGGGCGGAAAAAGAAAGAGGCCGTTAAGTTGCTGACCGGTCATTACCGCGAAACGGCAAATCATGTGATCGAGCTGATTGGGGTTCATTTCGGCGAGTGAGTCAGGTTGGAATAGCTCCGACGATGTGACCAACCTTCGATCGCCTCAAACAGCCAAGGTACGTCTTCTGGGACCCACTTAGTGAGGCCATCAGCAGGGCGATAATCCCGGTTCAATCGCGACGCAGCCGAGTAACTCGCTCGACCCTTCTTAGCGTCACAGCGGCGGTCACCCTTCCTAAACATACTTTCCGGCTTTCATTGTTGTGAGCGCACAGCCACGCGGTTGCGAACTGCTGGCCGCCGCCTGTCCGGGACGTCATGCCGCGCGGGTTGACGGGTCACCGCGCAAGCACAGCGGATCGGCACCTGCGAATCCGTCCGCATCTCATCAACCAGCGCCCCATTCCGGGCAAGCCCTAGAGCCTTTGCGTGCCGACGTCTTGAAGCACTCCCTGTCGAACGAGAGTGCCGCGACGATTTTCATTTGTCGCTTGTTCCTCTGCTCCTGCGCCCCGGAGACGCTTCATTTCGGACGGCACCAAGACGGCCCATTTCTGCTTTCAATCGAAGACCATCCCCGAGCCTATCCCTGCCCTCATGTGTTTCCAATCCCCCTCCCGGCGAGGGGATTCTGTGCGGAAAACTGAAACAAGAGCCGAACATACATCCTGGGGCACGTCACGCCGCGGCCCTACCCACTCTTGCTTGGCCTCAGTCGCGCGGACCCGAAACCCCGACGATCCCGGACGGAACAAACTTTCCAATAATTTGGAAATTTCAAAAAAAATATGTGACAAGGCGTAACAGGCCCGAGCGTGCATATTTGATCGTTTGATGGGACAAAAGGCGTACAAGCTATGCGCCTGAGCGCTGCAGGTACATGACGACGTTTTCGGCGGGGAACTTGAAGCTTCGGCCATCGGAGACGCGCTCTGCGCTGATCGGATATTTTGGCCTGTTTGGATTGATGGCGACGATGCGGAAGAGTTCATCCTTCGATCGGAAGGTGCGGCCGTGATCCTCGGGCTCCAGGCCAAAATGAGGCGCGAGCACCTCGAACAGGGCCTTCTCTGGTGAGTAGATCTCGCCGCTCTCTTGCGGGATGCCGACGCGGAAGCTGATCTCGAAGCTATGGCGCAGATCGATATCCGAGAGATCCCCGCCTTCGACCGTCAGCCCGTGGGTTTCTGCCACGGCGAGGCAGGCCTTCATCATGTCCCGGCGCAGCCGGTCGCAAAGCTCAGGGGTCAGGTTGCGTGGTGGTGGGACCTTGGCCCCTGTTTGCACAGGCACCTTGGGCGCTGAAGGCTGTCGCTTGCGTGGGGGCTTTTTCATGCAGTCCGCCCCTCTACGATATCGTTGCCCGTCAGCATTTCAGCCTTTGCTTTATAGACAGTACCGCGCGAGATCCCCATTTCGCGGGCAATTTCCGTTGGAGAGAGGCCTGCACCAAGCTTGGCCTGAATGGTGGCCATGTCGATCTTGGGTGGGCGACCGCGATAGACCCCTTTGCGTTTCGCGGCCTTGATCCCTTCAGCCTGCCGCTCGCGGCGGAGATTGGTTTCAAACTCCGCAAAGACGCCAAGCATGTCGAAGAACGCTTTGCCCGTCGCCGTGGAGGTATCCACGGGCTGCTCGGTGGCCGCCAGATGCGCGCCCTTTTCTTTCAGCCGCGCAACGATGGTCTGAAGATCCTGCATTGAGCGGGCAAGCCGGTCGATCCGCGTCACCACCAGGGTTTCGCCTGGGTGAATAAAGTCGAGGATGGTTTTCAATTCAGGGCGGCCTTCAAGCGTCGCGCCACTGCGCTGTTCTTGGCGCACCATCCCACATCCTGCGGCTGTCAGCGCCTCAATTTGGGCATCGAGGTTCTGATCGACGGTCGATGTTCGGGCATAGCCGATTTTGGGGCTCGATCTGTTCATTTTGGGTGTGCCTCTGACATGATGTGTTCACTATCTCGAAACAGACCCAAAGTGAACACGCAAATCGCATGTTCCGGTGTTTATGCGCGCCGTCATTATGGGTATACCCATAATGCGCGTCAAGCCGCCATGCGTTCGTAGTCAATCCGAGTGGACAGGTCGATGTCGTAGCGGCCATAGGGAGTGATGTGCGCGTAGATCAGCGGGGTCAGGCCGCGATAATCCTCAGGCGACAGTCGGTCTTGCCAGTTCGGGTCCGACAGGACCGACTGGACCATGCGCGTGTTCACATAGACCATCGACGCTTGGACCAGTTGCAGCGCCAGGGCGGAGATCTCCTGGTCGGCGATGCGGTTCGAGGCGATCTCACCGCCCTTGCCGAAGAACACGAACCCGTTCGCGCTGTTCCAGTTCTCGACGACGTTCAGGCCGTCGTGGATTTCCCGGCGAAGGGCTTCCGACCGCAGATATCGGCACAGGAAGATCGACTTGATGGCACGACCCAGTTCGGCCAGCGCTTTGTAGGTCGGGTGCATCACGTCGGTCCGGGCGAACCGGCGCAGGATCGCCTCGGGGTCGGCGGTGCCATGTTGCATGGCGGCGGCGTATTTGACCATCTCGTCATATTGCTGCTCGATCTCGGCCCAATCGACCACGTTCGACAAGATCGGCGCCAGGTTCGGCAGGCGCGCCCGCATGCCCGCAGCGGGAAGAACCAGCTTTTGGCGGGCAATCGCTTTCAGACGTGGTGCCAATTCGAATCCAAGCAGATGGCAGAACGCGAACCCGACAGCGGTCTGACCATGGCTGTCGACGTATTGGCGCTGGATTTCCATGTCGGTGCAATGGCGGAGCACGCCCTCGATCATCGCCGCGACCTCGGAGGAGGAACACCTTTTGAGCTGCGAATAGATACATGTCGCCTGACGCTCGACGTGCCAATAGATCATCACGCCACGCCCGCCATAGCGCGCATGCCACTCCGTCATCAGGTTGCGATCCCAGGCGCCGAACTTGGTGGAATCCGAACCACAAGCAGTACCCGCCTCGCCCCAGATCACCGGATTGCGGACCCTCAGTGTCGCGTTGGCCACGCGTGCCGCAGCGGCACGCAGCGTGTTCGGGTCGATATAGCGGCGGTGGATATGGAGCAGTTCGTCATAGCTGATGTCGCCGACACCGGCGGCGACGCGTTTGATCCCGGCATTGGTCCCTGCGGCATAGAGCGCCAGCAGCAACCGCCGGTCCCGGTCCGCACGCGGCAGGGCTTCGCGGCTGGCTGAGGTCTCGAAGCAGTCCAGAAACCCCGTGTCCAGGGCCGTCTCCTTGAGGACATCGAGCAGGCCAGTCATCGGCCAGACGCGTTCGACCTCTCTCTTGAGAGCTCCCAGCCCCGGTGGTTCAGGCGCCGGTGCGAAGGGCGTGATCCTGATCCGGTTCTCTCCGGATGTTCGCAGCCGGACATGGCCATTTTCCGGCAGGGCCCGGTTCAGAAGGTGGAGTTCGCGCGTTAGCTCATCACGCACCTGCGCGACAAACGCACCGGCATCCAGGGAGAGGCCAAGACCCTGATAATATGTGTCCCTCCGCACCTCGAAATCGGCGGGCAGATCATCATCGGGGTTGCGGTAGCGGTCGGCGCCATCGACCCAGATTTCCTTCGCGCGCACCCGCTCACGCAACTGCGCCAGGACACAGAGTTCAAAGGAAATCACATTGAGACGGCCGGCCGCATCGATGACGCCCTCGCGCCATTTGGCGGGAACTGACCCCTCAGGGGCCAGATCGGTAGGCACGACCCGCCGTCCATCCTGTTGCCATCGCTGAATCAAGTCGAGCGCGTCCAGGATCGGGCGCCAGCTTGCATTGTTCGATCGGAATTGCAGCACAGCCAGAAGCGGTGGCACCATCCGGCGGTAGTGGCTGGCATAGGAGCCACGCATCACCGTCTGAATGCGGCCGTCAAGCGTGCCCTTGGCCCGATCTTCCTCGATCACGGCCTTCAACCTGGCCACGCTCGCGACGGGATAAATGACCTCGAGCACCCGACCCTCGGGGTCATCCACCGCGGCAATGGCCATATCGACAAGCAGGCGTTCCTTGCCATGAACTCGCTCGATGTCCCGCGCGATCGCCCCCACCACCCGGCGGCGCGACCGCGTCTGCATCCGGTGGATGATTTCAAGCAGCAGGTCGATCAACGCGTCGATCATCCCCGCACGGCGGTGCATGAGATGGAGCGCGAAGAACCCCAGACGCCGCGTGTCGCCATGGCGGCGCATCTCGGCCGCGGTCTCACCATCGACCCGCCGGGACAGGCGCTGAACCAAAGCGGGATCGACACTTGCCATGGCGTCGAACGGCAGACCGAGCGTGTTCACGAATGCCAATCGCGTCGCCGCCGCCAGGATGCTCTCAAGCGTGGCGGCACCCGCATCCGCTTTCAAGCTCAGAAACCCCGTGGCGCATTTGGGATCGGCCAGGCTGGCCTCCAGTTTCCCGCGTGTCTCACCGGACAGGCTATCGGCAATCTTCGCGAGAAGGTTTTCAACGGCATCATGCCGAGCCCCGCGCACAAGCCGCTCCATGATCTTGTCGGACGGCACGAAATATCCCCGCGCACGGCTCTTGCGATACCCGAGTTCGACCTGGTTCTCGATCTTCCCGAAAGCCCCCTGAAACATCTCGGCCAGTTCGTCCCGCAACGCCTGCCGGTCCCGATCCGTGGCGCGCCGAATACCCAAATGCCGAAGGATCGCCGCCCGGTGCCTACGCGCAGTCACGTGACCGTATTCGAAATCCCGCGTTTCCGGTGCAGCAACCCCCAACTGCTCGGCCAGGTATCGCAAGACATCGGCCTGGATATCGCCCGGCCGGGATGGAAAGCGCGACCGCTCTCGGAAAAAGCAAAGCTGAAACGCAAACCAAACCCGACCAGAACGATTGACCCCCTCAATCAAACCGATGTCATCAAAGGACAGGCTCCAAACCTCGACAAATGACCGTTCCAATTTTCTGTCCCCCGCTTCCAAAGCGGCGACAGCCAACCGCGATCAAACACAACCGTCAACAGCCAAAACGTTCTCCAATTGTTCCTTCAAATGATCAAATATGCACGCTCGGGCCTGTTGGGCCTTGACACGAATAAAATTAGCTATCTAACTCACGTGAGACGTGTGGAGGAACATGATGCTCGCACGCAGAAGGCATTTCGACTCGGGAGGAAGAAGATGGTACAAATCAATAAACTGGCTGGCCTGCGCTCGCGGGTGGGTCTGATGGCGCTCGCGGTTACCCTCACGATCGGCGCTGCTTCGCACGCTGATACACAGGGTCAGACGGCTTTCACGGAGCATAGCGGCACGTTACCCGATGGAACCGCATGGCTGATCCGGGTTCCCGAAAACTGGAACGGGCGCCTGCTGCGCGATCTCGACTTCGCCAGCTTCATCAACGTTCCCAGCTACGCGCCGCGCTACGACGATCTGTTGGCCCGCGGCTATGCCTTTGCCGGTTTGGCTCGACATCCGTTGCGGCTGTGGCAGTATGATCCGCAACGTGAGATCATGAATCTAGAAAGCGTGCAGGACATCTTCGTCGAGCGCGAACGCAAACCCGACATGGTATTGCAATACGGATGTTCGGGCGGCGGGCTCGACAGCCTCGCCTCCGCCGAGGACTTCCCGGACAAGATCGATGGCTCTGTAGTTCTGGCCGCGCATACGCCAGTCTGGATCATGAACAGTTTCCTGGACGGCTGGTTCGCCATGCAGGCGCTGCTGGCAGAGGAGTTCGAAGCTCAAGGCCTGGGGGCCGCCTCGGACCTGTCCGTGGCCGGCTTGCCCAACGCGGGCGCAAACTCTGACCGGAGCCTGCAAGACATCCAGGCCTCGTGGAAAAGCGCGATCGAAATGGCTGCCAAGACCCCAGAGGGCCGCGCTCGCCTCGCTCTTGCCTTTGCGATCGGGCAATGGTCTCCTTGGATGGTCGAAGGATCGGAGATGGCCGATGTCTCCGACATCGAGGCCATGGGCGACATGATTGTGCAATCCATGATGCGCATCGCCGGAAACGTCGGCGGCTCCTCACGCCTGCTCTTTGAAAACGCTGCCTCCGGCCAGCAGCTCTCGGGAAACGAAGACGCGGATTACGTCGCGTTCTACGACAACGCCGCCCCGGCGATGAAGCAGGTGGTTGAGGGTCTTTACGCCGAGACCGACCTAGATCTGGCAAGCGACATCGAGAAAATCGATGCCCAGCCGCGCATCGCAGCATCGGAATACGCGCTGGAGTTCTGGTCGGGCGACGGTCGGACCACTACCGGCGAACTGCAGGTTCCTGCGATCCGGCTCCACATGCTCGGCGACTGGGCAGTGCCATACACCCTCATGCAGGGATATGCGGCGCTGGTGGAGGAGGCAGGCACAACCGACCTTTACCGGCAGTCCTTGGTCAATGGGGCGGGCCACTGCGAATTCACCGCTGCCGAAAGCAGCGTCGCGGTGGAAATGCTCGTTCAGCGGGTCGAGAGCGGCAGCTGGCCCGACACCAGTCCCGAAGCATTGAACGCGGCTGCCGATGCGCTCGAGACCGGGTCGGATGCCCGCTTCATGGAGTTCGGCGACTGGCAGGTCGGCGCCTACAATCGTGCCTGGACGCCGTCGAATTGATATCGGCACCGAGGCCGGTCATGCGACCGGCCTCTACGCCGCCGGAGGCCAAAAAGCTGGCTTCACTATCTTGCGAGGCAGGAGTTCGAGTTTTGGCGGTTCGAGGGAGGATGCCCGCTGCCTCCAATCCGAAAATCGGCGCGGTCATCGGTATCAGCGCCA
The DNA here is from genome assembly GCA_002708825.1 of Phyllobacteriaceae bacterium. Classification (GTDB taxonomy): domain Bacteria; phylum Pseudomonadota; class Alphaproteobacteria; order Rhizobiales; family Rhizobiaceae; genus Zhengella. Next base: position 19,909 of record PAPF01000003.1, read on the forward strand.
AGCCCCCGTGAGATCGCGCGTTCGTCGTTATCCCAGATGGAGCGCCTGAAGCCATTCTTTCCCAAGAGCCACGGCAAGCCCCGCGTCGATGACCGTCGCGTCCTCAGCGGCATAATCTTCATCAATCGCAATGGCTTGCGATGGTGCGACGCGCCGAAGGAATACGGCCCCGCCAAGACGCTTTACAACCGATGGAAGCGCTGGAGCGACAACGGGGTCTTCGCCCGGATCATGGTCGGCCTGGCCGCCGAGAGTGCCGAGCACAAGACAATCATGATCGACGCGACCTACCTCAAGGCACACCGCACGGCGTCGAGCCTCGGGGTGAAAAAGGGGGGCGCGGGCGCCAGATCGGGCGCACCAAAGGTGGCATGAACACCAAGCTGCACGCCGTCGCCGATGCAAACGGACGCCCGATTGGATTCTTCATGTCCGCAGGCCAGGTCAGCGATTATACCGGCGCGGCCGCTTTGCTGGACAGCCTGCCGAAGGCAGGGTGGCTGCTGGCCGACAGAGGCTATGATGCCGATTGGTTCAGAGAAGCGTTAAAAGACAAGGGGATAAAGGTCTGCATCCCGGGCCGGAAGTCCCGCAAGATGGCGGTGAAATACGACAAGAGGCGCTACAAACGGCGCAACCGCATCGAGATCATGTTCGGCCGCCTCAAGGACTGGCGGCGCGTCGCCACGCGATACGACCGCTGCCCGGAAACCTTCTTCTCAGCGATCATGCTCGCCGCAACCGTTCTGTTCTGGCTGTGAAAGGCAATGAGTCTGGAACCTAATGATGTGAACGACATGCTTAAGTCGAGTTTGCGGGCACCTATTGAAAGGGCATTTCGGCGCAGAATATTCTCCAGATTTAATCAACATTAAGTTTTGGAGACTTGACCATAAGGACAAGTTGCCGCACGCGTCATGTTCAGGCAAAAGAGGCTTATCAGCCGGGCGGCCCCTGTGTTGTTGTCATGTTCCCAAGTGCTTGCCGCCCGGCTGGAAGATCCAGCCAAAGCCATGTTCCAGCGGCCAGCCTGTGCCGGATCAGCAGCCTCTCTCCACCTTTTTGCCCTGTCGTGACCTGTAGTCCTTGACGATCAGGAGCATATCGGAACTATGGCCTGTGTTCACGGATTGTTCTTGGCCATGTCACTTGATCTTCATCCTCTCAGCGTGACGCTGATCGACCGCGACATGCCGCTGGCTGCCATTCAGGTGCCAGCCGGTTTTCCCTCGCCTGCGGCCGATGATCTTGAGGACACGGTTGATCCGTTCAAATGGGTCATCCGCCATGAACACGCGACCTTCTGGTGGCGTGTCTCGGGCGACAGCCTGGAGGCCGAAGGCATCCTGGACGGGGATCTGATCGCGGTGGATCGCGCAGGACGGCGGCGCAGCGGGCGCATTGTCCTGGCCGTGGTCGATGGGCAGATCACCGTCAAGAAGCTCGCCAAGCGCGAGGGCCGGTGGTTTCTGGACCCGCGCGCCCGCAGCGACGGCTACCAGACCATTCCCGTGACCGAGACGACCGAGATATGGGGCGTGGTGGCGGGCGTGGTGCGCCGCCTGCCTGTCGAATAGGGCGATGCTGGAGGCGTCTGATAAGCCGATAGCCCTGATCGACTGCAACAATTTCTATGTGTCCTGCGAACGGCTTTTTGACACATCGCTGCACGGTATCCCCGTGATCGTCCTCTCGAACAATGACGGCTGCGCCGTTGCGAGGTCTGACGAGGCCAAGGCGCTCGGGATCAAGATGGGGGCGCCCGCCTTCAAGATGCGCGACTTCATGGAGCGGCATGGCGTGAAGGCCCTTTCGTCCAACTATACGCTTTATGGCGATTTATCATCGCGCGTGACGCAAGTGCTGCACGCCTTTTCACCGCGCCTCGACGTGTATTCTATTGACGAGACCTTTGTTGACCTGTCGGGCTTTGGAGACCGCATGGAGGCGCACGCGGCCCGGATGCGCCAGGCGGTTCGGAAGCAAGTGGGCATCCCCACCTGCGTTGGGATCGGGCCGACAAAGACCCTCGCCAAGCTGGCGAACTTCGCCGCCAAGAAGAACCCGATCTTCGGGAGCGTCTGCAACCTGATGAACCCCCAGGTGCGGGACTATGTGATGCAGCGTATCCCGATTGGCGAGATATGGGGCGTCGGCCCGGCGACCGAGGCAAAGCTGATCGCCCAGGGCGTCGGAACCGCGGCCGCGCTGCGCGACCTGCCGATGGCGCTTTCCCGCAAGATCGGCACCGTTGTCCTGGAACGGCTGGTGGCGGAGCTGCGCGGCATCGCCTGCATCGACTTCGAGGACGTGCCGCCGCAGCGCAAGGGCATGGCCGTGACCCGATCCTCGGGCACGCCCATGACGACATTCGATGTGCTGGCGCAGGCCGTCACCGCCCATGCGACCCGCGCGGCCGAGAAGCTGCGCCAGCACGGCCTTGTCGCCGGAACGCTGACCGTGTTTTTTCACACCAACCCGCACAAGCCGAACCGCCCGCAGCACTCCGCCTCGCGCAGCGTGCGCCTGCGGCCCATGTCCAACCACACTTTCGACCTGGTGGATGCTGCCGTGTCAGGCGCGCGCCGAGGCTGGCGCGGCGATCCATCCGGCAACGGCTGCGGCTATACCAAGGCAGGCGTCATCCTCGATGACCTGCTGCCCGAGGCCGACCGGCCGGCCATGCTGTTCCAGCCTGACCGGCCGCGCGACGCGCGCCTGACAGACGCGCTCGATGCGATCAATGACCGCTTTGGCAAAAAGACGATGGTGCTGGCGCGCGAAGGCTTCGCCGGTGAATGGCGCTTGCCGTAAAGCTTGCTCAGCAGATGGAAGAGCAGTGCGCCGCCTGAGGCACTGAACGGCAGGTAACCCAGCTCGTCGAGGATCACGAGGTCGAGGCGCACGAGGGTCTCGGCAAGCTGGCCTGCCTTTCCCTTCGTCTTTTCCTGCTCAAGGGCGTTGACCAATTCGATGGTCGAGAAGAACCGCACCTTGCGGCGGTGATGCTCAATGGCCTGGATGCCAAGCGCGGTCGCAACATGGGTCTTTCCGGTGCCGGGCCCACCGATGAGCACGATGTTCTGCGCCCCCTCCATGAACTCGCATCGATGGAGCTGGCGCACCGTGGCTTCATTCATCTCGCTGCTTGAGAAGTCGAAACCCGACAGATCTTTGTAGGCCGGAAAGCGTGCCGCTTTCATATGATAGGCAATCGACCGGACCTCTCGTTCGGCCATCTCCGCCTTCAACAGCTGGGTTAGGACCGGGACTGCCGCTTCGAATGCAGGCGCGCCTTGCTCAATCAAATCGGTCACGGCCTGCGCCATGCCATGCATCTTGAGGCTGCGAAGCATGATAATGATGGCGCCGCTGGCGGGATCATGACGCATGGCGGCCTCCGGTGTTATGGGCCCGCAGATCGTCGTAGCGCCCGACATTTGCCTTAGGCTCGCGGCGCAGCGCAAGCGCTTGGGGCGTATCGATGAGCGGCCCATCGTTGGTTTTGCCATCAATCAGGCGATGGAGGATATTCAGCACATGTGTCTTGGTGGCGACCCCTTCGGCCAAAGCCAGTTCCACAGCGGTCAGAACAGCTTGCTCGTCATGGTGCAGGACCAATGCAAGGATATCGACCATCTCACGGTCTCCACCAGGACGTCGCAGCATCTGTTCCTGCAGTTGCTTGAATCCTGACGGCAGTTCGGCAAACGGAGCGCCATTCCTAAGCGCGCCAGGTTTGCGCTGGATGACCGCCAAATAATGCCGCCAGTCGTAGACCGTTCGCGGCGGTAGTTGGTGGGAGCGGTCAATACGCCGTGCATGCTCGCATAAGATCTGGCCCTCTGCGGCGATGACGAGCCGGTCAGGATAAACGCGGAGGCTGACAGGGCGGTTCGCGAACGACGCCGGCACGCTGTAGCGAGTGCGCTCGAAGCTGATCAGACAGGTGGGAGAGACGCGCTTGCTCCATTCGATGAAGCCATCGAAGGCCGGCGGCACCGGCATCAACGCGGTCTGTTCCTCAGCCCAGGCATCGGCAACAGTCCCAGCCAGACGGCCATGCGGGATCTCCTGCCAGAGCGCCTTGCAGCGCTGTTCCAGCCAATCATTCAGCGCCGCGAGATCGGGAAAGTCCGGCATCGGCTGCCAAAGCCGCGGTCGTGCATCTTGGACGTTCTTCTCGACCTGACCCTTCTCCCAACCTGCGGCCGGATTGCAGAATTCCGGCTCGAAGACATAATGGTTGGCCATGGCGAGGAAACGCATGTTGACCTGACGCTCCTTGCCGCGCCCGATCCGATCCACCGCTGTCTTCATGTTATCGTAGATGCCACGTTCCGGCACACCGCCCAGAACGCGGAAGCCGTGCCAGTGGGCATCGAACAGCATCTCGTGGGTCTGAAGCAGATATGCCCGCACGAGGAACGCCCGGCTGTGAGACAGCTTGATATGCGCAACCTGCAACTTTGTGCGCTCACCGCCAAGAACCGCGTAATCTTCGCTCCAGTCGAACTGGAAGGCTTCACCCGCTCGGAAGGTTAGTGGCACGAAACTGCCGCGCCCCGTCGTTTGTTGTTCACGCTGGCGGTCTGCCCGCCACGCACGGGCGAAGGCCGCAACTCTGCCATAAGAACCGGTGAAGCCAAGAGCCACGAGATCAGCGTGAAGCCGTGTCAGCGGACGGCGCTGCTTACGTGATTTGGACGCCTCGGTCTTCAGCCATGCCGCAAGCTTGTCCGCAAAAGGATCAAGCTTGCTCGGACGCTCCGGAACCGAGAACTTCGGCTCGACCGTGCCAGAGTTCAGATACTTCTTGATAGTGTTGCGCGACAAACCTGTGCGACGTGCGATCTCACGGATCGGCAGTTTCTGTCGCAGGGCCATCCGCCGGATGACATTCAAAAGTCCCATGTGGATCACTCCTCGGTCCCCCGTCGCTCGCTGCGTTGGGAGAAGGGTCACATGGGTCAATTCTCAATGAAAATTATCCCGTCTACCGGGTCACGTCTCGGCGGAAATCAACAGACGCCCTGCTCAACGTCGGTGGGCTTCTCCCCACGCACATAGGTTACAAACTCGGCGATCACACTGACCGGATCGTCCAGTTTCGAATGTGCACGTCCCGAAGCCGTGATCACTAGATCCTGTTTTTTCTCGCGAAGGGTCTGAAGAATGTTTGGATAGAAGGGCCGCAGCTGCGCGGCGGGTTCCACAAGTGCACCCTCGTCTAAAAGAACGGCGCAGATCAGATCCTCGCTAGGGTTAGCTTGTGCTTCGGCAACGAGATCGGCCAGCAATCCCCGCACCTCACGGACACGGCGCAAAGGCTTGAACGCAATCTGTTCGAGATTGGCCAAGCTTCCGTCGGCCGTGAGGTCGAAGACGATCATGGACTTTGATGTGTTCGCTTCGTCAAAGCCGAAAGCCAAAGGCGATCCGCTGTAGCGAATACCGTCTCTTCCAGCGGCTTGTGGGCGATGAAGGTGCCCCAATGCGACATAGTCGGCGCCATCGAAGATCGCCTGTGACACCATTTCGACGGTCCCGACAGCCAGGCGACGCTCACTGTCACTCGGTTGGCAATCGGCGACGAAGGCATGGGCGACTATGACCCAGCGGGCGCCTTCCGGTTTATGGCGCCGCGCCGCTTCGATCTGGTTTCGGAGCACATCTTCCGGCGTCCGGATGGTCTCGTCCTCGAAGTCGCGCCGAGCTGCATAGATCTCGCCATAGGGTAGAGCCGAAAACGCCACAGCTCCATGCTCATCCTCAAGCACGAGCGGCGTCTCGTCCTTCGAGAGCGGACCTCTGATGAGGATACGCCCTTTGTCGAAGAGCTTGGTGACCGCGCCCAGGCGCTGGCCTGAATCATGATTACCGGCGATCACGATGATCGCTGTCTCTGTCTCTTCGTAAACGCGTTCAATGAAATCGCTGTAGAGCTTAACAGCCGGTTCCGGCGGCGACGCCTTGTCATAGACATCACCGGCCACGATGAGAACGTCGATGTTCGATGCAACAATCACCTCTAAGATCTGATTCAGAACATGGGCTTGGTCCTCGAGCAGCGACACCCCGCGTAGCGAGCGTCCCAGATGCCAATCTGCTGTATGAAGGATCTTCATCTTACACCATCAGTTAATACACGTGTAAAAATTAGATGGACAAAAGGAGGGAGTCAAGCTAGTTTCTGCCCATGGCCTTTAACGACCTGAAACACGCGCAACGCGCCCGCCTGGAGCATCTCGACCGACTCTTCTTTTGGGACGGTGCGGCAACCCGTACTTCGTTGATCAAGCAGTTTGGTATTTCGAACGCGCAGGCTGCACTCGACTTTCGCGCTTATCTCGCCGAGGCAAAAAAAGATGCGCTCCGCTATGATGCCTCATCCCGCCAATACCTCGCGCAGGAAGGCTTTCAGCGGCTGAGCGGGGAGGCCACATCTGCGGAACTGACGCAACTGCTGACCACCGATTTTGCCGCGGCGTTTGACAGACTGCCAGACCTTCAGCGGGTTCAGGATATGCGCGTGCTGCGCCCGCTCTATCGGGCGTTCAAGGCCAAGGAGGCGGTGAAAATAGTCTACCAATCGATGCGTGATCCAGAGCCGATTACGCGCTGGATCGCTCCAGTTCGCTTCGCTTCGGATGGCGTTCGACTGCACGTCCGTGCCTGGTGTTATACCCGACAGGCCTTTCGGGATTTCCACCCGGCGCGCATAGACCCCGAACGATCGTTTGAGGAGACAAGGCCTGCCGAAGCCGTACCAACTGACGAGGACTGGTTCACCTGGGCTATATTGAAGCTCAAGCCCCATTCTCGACTGACTGATGCCCAACAGCGTGTTGTGCGGATCGAGTTCGGGTTCACCGCCGACGTGCTCGAAGTCCGAACCAGGAAAGCGCTTGAGTTTTACACCGAGTGCCGATGGGGGCTCGAACAAAAGGAGCCCAGGCTCGAGCGCGTTTCCACGGAATATGTCGTCATGGGTGCGGAGGAAACTGATGCAATTTGACATGCGTCGCGTCGACCCGTCACGCAATATGAACCGCTTCTATTCCGTAGAGTTGACCAAAGACCTTTTCGGTGCTCATGGCGTACATCGTCAGTGGGGACGGTTCGGCACATGGGGACGACATCGGTTTGACTGGTACAAATCGCTACCCGAGGCCGAGCGCGCTCTATCCGATTTGGTCAAACAAAAACTGGCGCGCGGTTATCTGCTTAAGCCACCGGTCCCTGATGCATAAAGGTCAGCATCGGCTGAGTTTTCGAGTTCGTGGCCGCTGCCATTGGCCGGTAACTTTGGTCGTCCGCCCTTGCACCACTGAACCTGACCCTGTTTGATCCAGAAATGACACCCGCACGCGTTTTGCTGATGCACTGACGGCTTGACTGTTGGTCGCATCCAAAAGTCTTCCGAGATCGTCCAGCGTGGTCGCCGGTTGGGGTTCAAGGATAGGTTTATGACCTCTCCGCAGCCGCCCGGGCATCTGAGGCAAGCCCATTTCCTGATGCCACCACTTTCCACGAGCGTGACGCGTTGGTCCGCAACCTGTGATCCGTCCGGAAAGGACGGGCTACGGTCGATCAACAGGTCATAACGCAGCAAACGGAGACGGCGGAGAAGCTTCAAAATCTGGCGTTTCATGTCAGCTCACCATGTCCAAAAATGGCCGTACATCCGCGCGACCGAGCGTCTCTGCCTGGCTGCAACACGGGCAGCTGGATCGTGACTCGACCAAAGGCCTGCGTTCGTCTCGTGCATGGAAGCGCCGGATGCGTGTAGGCAACATCCCCGCTTCACCGGCAAGTCCGGTCACGCCCGCCAGCCACTCATTCACCGCCATGGTCGCCGCCTCGGTCGTGAAAGTAACAACTGCCGGAGATGGGTCGCCTTCTCCCAGGACATATGCTTCCTCTTTCAGACGCTGATAGGCGTCAGGATCATTCCGTCTAAGCGCCTCTTCACGCGCGCGGCGCGGATCGACATAATCGCCGCAGAGCAGACAAGGATGGCCAGGCACGAGCGTTGAAACTCGGGCGAAGAGATCGAATGCGGTGCCCGTCCGCCGCTGCATGGCAAGCCCCACGTCTATCACGGGGATACCGTAGAACCGGGCAAAACGGTTCAGAAACAGTCGGCCGGCATGATCGTCCGTGCAGCAGAAGATCACATCGCAGGCTTTGAGCGCATCCCACGTTTCCGGATGTCCGGCCCAGGCATTTATTGTCACCAACGTCATTCCGAGGCCGGATTCCAATACAGTCCGTGTGTGTATGGAGGTCTTCGGCATCTTCGCATCGACATCTGAGCGCCGCGCACCATGGAGGCGGTTGAGATTGGTCTCGTCCACGATGTCCTTGTCGAACTGAACGGCTTCGGCGACGCCAAGCCTCAACAAGAGGGACAGGAGCGCGCTCCCGGTTGCACCCCCGCCAGCAATTCCACACCGAAAGCCCGACACCTGCCGCGACGCCTCCTTCCCGAACAGGCGAACCTGGCGGTCCAAGAAATCCTCCGGAGTCCCTTCGAGACCCGAAATGCGCAAGCGGGGTCCGGAATGCAGGACCCTGCCAATGTCGATTGCTGTGTCGGCCTGTGTCCAGATGCGTGCGGCGATGTCACCATTCCCGGCTATGACAATGCTGATCAGCCCGGGCATCCCTTTCAAAAGAGCGGTGCGGGCAAGTTCGGCTTCGTTGCGATCGTCCTGTTCGGAAAATCTGGCATTGCCTTTCGGATGACTATGGACAAGTGCCGGTACGTGACCAGCGACTTTTGCGTCATTCAACAGCCGCATGAAGCCATCCGTCTGCCAAGTGACATGCCGCCCGGAGGCCGAGACAAGAGCGTCGTCATCGATCTGGTCGAACTGATGCGAAATCAAACGCCGGCGCGATGCCTTGGTCCACGGGTCGGATTCGATATCGGCGATGCCAAAGAGCATGTAGGCTGATCGCTCTGATCCGGCCCCTTGCGTCAGCAGAGACCGGATTTGCGCCTCGTGCGGGTCCAGAAGGACGAGATCCTGTGTCTTCATCACGCCCGGGCCTCCATCAAAGCGGTCCGCACGCGGGCGACCATGGTCTGAAGACCATCGACGCCGGGGCGCCAGGCATTGTTGTGCCGCGACCAGCGCTGCCAGACACGGCCGGCAAAATGATGCTCCTTCTTGCATGCCTTCGGCACCTGTCCGGTCCCGGCCAGCGTGAGCTTCGGCGACACATAGAACATGTCGGGCGAACAGTCGGGATAGCCACGGGGCAGCAAGATCAGAACGTCGGCTGTCTCATGGTCGAATTTGCCCTCCGGCAGCGCCAAGGCTGTCAGGATGATGCCCGTGGCGCCGCCTTCCATCACGACTTCGAACTCGTAGCCGTGATCGGAAAGGTAGGTCTGATCTTTCGACGGAAGGGCGTCCCCCTCCGTCGTCTGATCAATAAGCGACACGAAGCGTTCCACCCCGACGTCGGCCAGGTTGATCACATCTGTATCGGTGATCTTCTTGTCGTGCTGACCGGGGATCTCCTGCCAGAGATTGTAGTTCGCCGGCAGCTTGGCCAGCTTGCGCAGCACAAAGCCACTGATGCAGGCCCGCGGCCATTCAAGATCGGCGTCGTCGATCTTGAACTTGAAGCTCCGATCCGAACAAGCAACCAGTACCCTCTCGGCACCGCGACCGTTCAGATCAAAGCTTTCGTCAAGGCGGATGTCTTCAAAGTCCCCATTGGGCAGAATGGCAATTGCCACATGCTCGTCGACGGGATGCCCGCCAGCGGCCTCGATCAACTGCCGCCCCAGAACCTTGGGATCGTCGAAGACGTGCTTTTTGAAGTTGAGGCTCTCATCGCCGATGAGAACCGGGAAGCGAGGAGTGTTTCCTTGCGGCTTCATATTTGATTTCCTTGTGTTGTATGAGGCCGCAGACACCATGTCTGCGCCTTCACAAGGACAATCGCGGCGTCAGGAGGAATCCGGTAAGCCGATTCCGATTTTTTTTCTGAGCGTGCCGGAGGGTGGGGCGGTGCAGATGAAAAAGTGGGGGCAGCGCGCGCATCGGTCGCTACGTTTTGGCGGAAACCGGCCCTCAAGAATAGCGAATGCAGCGTCAGCGATTGTGGCTTTCTTGTTCCCGAGCTGCCCACTCTTCATTGCCAACCGGTCTTGCGATCTGCCTGTCAAATAGACGAATTCCGCTTCACCTCGGCCCTCGGCAGCAATCTGAAAAGCGGCCGCATCAAGCGCGGTTACCGCAGTGCTTGTCTTGCGGCCTGTGCGGATGCGCCGGAACACTGTGGCGTGTTCCGTTTCGATTTCTTCATGAGCTGTCACGACGACTTCAGCGTCGCCAAACCGGAGCGAAAGGGATTGCGGCGTGCGCCGGGTTTCACCCTCCCTCAGCTGAAAGAAGAATTGCAGCAATTGGTCGGAGATCTGCCGGTATTCCGAGGCATAGCCATGCTCAATCGGTCCATGGGCCGTCCATGCGGCATCCATGATCGCCTGCAGTTCGGCTTCGTCCGGCACGTCGTTCAGACGGCCTGTAAGCTCATCAATGACGACCTGGATAGCATTGTGCATCCGCATGGGAGCTGACTCCGTTCGCCGACCGCCAACCTGCAGCACGTGAGCAAAGAAAAATCTCCGGGGGCACTTTTCGTATGTGGCAAGCTGGGACGGCGACACGCGGGCAATGCCATCGACTTCCAACGTGAAGCGCTCACCTGTGACCGAAACGTTGATTGGTGTCGATATTGGTGATGCCTCGAACAGCGTACCGGAAATGTCGTCGATGAAACTCGATCGGCTCTGCCGGCGTCCATTCGATTGTTTGTTCGGCGCATAGAGTGTCAGGTGCTCTTCCGCCCGGGACAATGCCACGAAGAACAGGCAACGCTGTTCTTCGTCATGTCCAGCCTTCATAGCTTCACTGCCGCGAAATGGGGCGCCCTCGATCATCCCGTCCGGTGGAGCAAGGCCACGGCTCTGATTGGCCGAGCGAGGAAGCGAGCCACTCGTCAAAGCGGGCAGGTGGAGAGCTTTGAACTCGAGGCCCTTGCTCCCATGGATCGTCATCAGTCGAACGGCGTCCAGGCCCTGGGCGGCGTTAGGGAGATCACGCAAATCCCGCTCGTCGGACAGGATGACCAGCCGCCGAATGTGCTCCAGAAGGTCGCGGATGGGATAACCGCTTTTTTCGGGCAGGGCGGAGCGGAGGAAGTTCTGGAACTGCCAAAGGGCAAGCGCAGGGTTGGCGTTGCCCTCGCGAGCCTGCGTGGCAATATCGGCAGCAAGGCGCGTTCGATCCAGGTAAATTTTCGTTATGATCTGCCACGGCGTAGCCGTAGGCTCGATCCCGGCGAACGCATCGACAAGCGCTTTGGCAGAGACCTGCCCGCCTTCCGTCAACCCCGAGATTGCTGTCAGTATGTCTCGCCAATCTAGTGGAAGAGGTTTGTCGGCGCCTCGGATCTCCTCGATTGCGAGCGAAACGTCCTCGATAGCCATCTGAAACGCCGCCATCGAGGCGACGCACGTCAGTCCCATTGCTCGCGGATCGATCACGAGCGACAAGAGCGACAAGGCCTCTTTGATCTCCGGACGGTCGAACAAAGGTCCAAGAAACAGAACCGGTATGCCCCGTGCCTCCAGACCCGAAGCGATCTCTGCCAACCGCGCATTGCCCTTGCAGATGACCGCCTGATCCCGAAACGGGATCCTGTCCGTACAGGCGGTTATGCGTGCGGCGATCTCATCGATTTCGTGATCTTTCGATTCAACTGAGACGAAGGAAGGGGCCACACCGTTTGTGCCTTTGAAGGCGTTCGCTTCGAAATCGGTGGCATTCATACGCGTTCTCGCGAACTCGCGGAACGCATCGCAGATTTCCTGCGATGACCGGTAGTTTGTACTGAGTTGCAGCGATGTCCCGCCCTGAAAGTCGTCAGTCTCGAACCGGTCGATGTTGTAAGAGGAAGCTCCACGGAAACGGTAAATCGACTGCTTCGCATCGCCGACGACCCAGAGGTTTTCGCCTTCCGGTTTGAGCGCGCGCAGGAGCCGCACGCTTGCTCGGTTCACATCTTGGTACTCGTCCACCAGGATGTGTTGGTACCGACTTTGAAGTTGCGCACGCACGGCGTCATCGGATTCGACCAACGCCGTTGGACGAGCCACGAGATCCCCGAAATCAACGGCGCATCGATCAGACTTGAGCTGCTCATAGAGGTCGTAGACCGAAGCGATCTCGAGACATTTCTCGGCGGCGATCCGCTCTTCTTCCGACTCCGCAACATCCGCCATTTGCTGGGCAAGTGCCCGGTATTGGTGATGGTCCACAACCTCGTCTTTTGCGCGTGAGATGGCTGAGAGAATGGACCGCAGATTGTCGGTCGGGTCATAAAGATCGTTGAAATGCGTCAGCCGCAGTCGCGGAAACTCGTCCTCCAGCAGTGCAATAGCTTCGGTGGCATCGATTAACCTCGGATCGGGCGGCAAATCCGCACGATCGTGAAACCGGCGCAGCAGATCGAGCCCGAAGGAATGAAAGGTACCAATCCAGGCTGAACCGGCCGCTTCCGGCCAGGCCGCCATGGCGCGATCCGTCAGTTCGCCGGCCGCCTTGTTCGAAAAGGTCAAGAGCAAGATGCTTTCCGGATCGACACCGCGATCCTTCAGAACAGACAATCTGCCGACGAGGGTTTGCGTCTTGCCAGTGCCGGGTCCGGCTTTTAGGAGCAACGCCTTGCCGTCGTGCTCGGCTGCTCGCTTCTGCTCGTCATTTAGAGGCTTTGGGGCCGGTGCAGCCTCCTCATTCGATTCAGTCTGCGGCAACAGGAGTGCATCGAACAGCTGGACCGCCACCATGTCGTAGGGCGCTCCGAGACGCTCGGCTATAGCCTTTGTGCTTAGGGCCCCGTCGATGTGCCAGGACCAGGCCAATGCTCGCGGAAAAAGGAACTCACGCGCAAAGAGGTCCATCTGAACTTCTTGCCGGGCGCGATTGCTGTAATCGACGACTCGATCGGCGCCCACGGATGATGGGTCTGCCGAACGCGCCGGATCGATGCCCATGACCGGCGGAACGTCAACCAAGCCGCCGAATTCATCATGTCCGAGTTCATGGGCGACCAGAAACGCATCAAGGAAGGCGCTTCCGGTATCTTCGTGCAGGATTACACCGGCGTGTCTCTGGAACAGCGCCCGACCACCGTTCAGCTGCGGATGCCCGGCAGGAAGTTTCCTGACCTCAATATCGCGATCCCTGGCTTCGTGAAGGGCAAATTCATACGGGTTTGTCGGATCGCCGCCCTTGCCCGTGCGCTCCGCGTGAAGATCCGCTGCGCGGGTCCGTGTCGCTTCAATCCGATCCATCGCCTGCAAGCAACTTCTGCAAAGCGCGTTGCTCCTCCTCGGCAAGCCCGGCCTGGCCGACATAGTCCCAGAACTCGATGGGCGCTTCCTTGCTTGGCTTTGAATCGGATTTCATCGCGACGGCTTGGCCGTCGCCCTGCTGCATTCCTCTGATCAGGTCCTGCAACCGCACATCCAGGCTTGCCGCGAGGCCTTTCAGGAATTCTGAGGGCATCGAGCCGAGGTGAACAATATTGGCGTTCAATCCCATGAAGAACGCGCGAGGGAGGCCCATCTCGCGAGCGAGTTCTTTGACCCCGTTGCCAAACAAAGATTGTCGAACGTGTTGAACCCTCAAAGCCTCCGCCGTCATCGCCTTTGTCTCAAGCGGTAGGTTGGCCTCAGTCGCCTCGAGGTCGCTCAGCGAAAGCTCGTTAAAGAGCGCCAGTAAGTCCTTGGTGTACTCGGGATAGCGCTGCAGGTAGTCCTTGAGGACCGCGGGCGACATTTCTTCCTCAATCGTGAAATCGCTTAGGACGTCGTCTCTATTCGCCATCGTCGATCTCCAAATCCAGTGCTCGCCTTATTCTCGCATAGGCACGATCCCGCCGGTTGCGAACTGTCTTTTCCACGCAACCCAGAAGTTCCGTCATCGACGGTTCGCCATCCTTGCTGGTTTCAATCGGAATGTCTGCGAGCAACAAATCAATCACCTCTCGTTCGTCTGTCGGTAAGACGTCAATCGCGCGGCGCAGGTGAATCCGGTAATCGAAATCTTCTTCAGCCGTAAGTCCGGTCTTCTTGTAGCGATCCAACGCCGCCTCCACGACAGTGCGGATCTCCCCGGTGATGGCGTCCTCTACCTCTTCAGTAGCGTTTTCTCGGCGGTTCACTTTGCGAAGTTTGGTGATCCGCGCCGAACGCACTGCCTTGTCGAATACAACCTCATAAATATCGAGTTGCTCGTCGTAGCCTTGCCGGTCGATGAACATCAGTTCAGTGACATGGTTGATCGTCGCGTCGCGAATCTCGGCAATACGGCTGTCTTCGTAGACCGTGTCGTCTACATGGCGGTTCGGGCGTGGACAGGCCGCCTCCACCCGATCGCGAAGGATATCGTAGAGTGCAACAAACCGACCGTCCGAATTGTCGGACTTGGTCTGACGCAAGTGATACACAATCACCTCTGACGGCACATAGTCGCTGTGCCTGCGATCTTTTATTTCGGCCTGCCTCAAAAACTCGTCGAAGGGCCAATCGAGGCTCTTCTCGATGAAGTGAGTTACAGGCGGCCGGCGCGTATATAGTTCGCCGCTTTCTTTCCGTTTTCGAAGTGGGTTGATATGCATGTTGCGCCGAATCTCAAGTCAGGTCGGTTGCTTGCTTTGTGTCTCATTTATGAATATTTCAAGCGCTTCAATACTGTCCATGACTTCTTCGAATTTTGGCGGGATCCCGAATATCATGGCGGACATCCGCTCATAGTCAGTCTCCAGCTTCTTGCTCATCTCCGCGGTTGGCATCAGGCGGTACGAGCCCGGTTCTGCCCGATCGTACCGATGGTCAGGCGCACGGAACATGAGCTGCTTGTGCTGTCGGCATGCTTCGGCCAGATCGCCCATCGAGGCTACATTCTCGCCGTACTCTGCATGCCGCCAAATCTGGTGGACATCGTAGTAGTGCCGCGAATAGCGATTGAGATCAGGGACCGGACGGCCGGGATCACTATCTGCGGCGCGTTTTTCCGTCATTTCCGTCATGGCGTGCAGGATCAGCACCTTTTCCCAAAAGGTGCGTTCCGGCTTGACCGTCGTCACCCCACCGAATTTGATGGCGGCGCCATTTGGAAGTTCGTCTGCCACGTAGGGAACGATCTCACGCGCTTCGACGGGAACGGGGTCGGGCCGGGCGCCACCCTCAATCCGTACTGCAGCCTGGACATAGCCGTCTCCGGATCCGAATGCGCTGTCATAGCCGACCACCAGAACATCGAGTGCATCCCTGTTCCGATAAGGATCGAAGCCAAACTCTACGGAGAAATGGCCACTCCTGCCTGACAGTTCTTCGACGGTCGCGATCTCTTTCAGTAGCTGGTCACGAAGCGTGCCGGATATGTATTTGCGCGCCGCTTCGTCGACCTCCTCGGCGAGGGCCTTTTGCTGTTTGGTGATCGATGGCAGTGCGGCGATATCGGCCTCAAGCGGGGCATTGAGGTCGGCTTTGAATATTCCGATATCGATGTCTTCTGAGAACCGTCTTATAAGACCATACGCCTTGCTCAGGCTGGTTCCGCCCTTGAAATAGAGGTGGACCGGGTCGTTCTTGCGCCGGTTGAACAGGAAATCGAGAACCCAGCAGACATAAAGGTCCTTCTCGACATTTTCGGCGCGCGTTTCCAGTTTGGCCGCGACCGCCGAATAGAGGGCTTGGCGTTCATCGGTACTCGATTTGAGGATTTCAGCGAATGCCTTCTGCATGTGCCCCCGTCGTATCAGATAGCTGCGATGCGTCGTCCGAGCCTTCATCAGTCGGCAGTGTTCGCGTAATCTTCTCGATTACCGGATACATCCAGGCAGGAACGGCTTGGATGTTCTGGTGCAGGTCTTCGACAATTGCGTCACGCTCCCGCGCGCTAGCGAGGCGTCGGACAATCCCGTTAACGGCGGCATCCAGGCTTGCTCGATCATCGCGAAACCATGACAGGGCCTGAACGACGCGCATGGCCGGCCGGCCGGCCCAGAATGCCGTCTTGGCGGAGATCCGTTTGAAGTCGAGTTTGTAGACGACCGGCTCTTTCGCGTTTGGGTCGCCCGTGTTGGCAATAATCTCGATCGTCCTTGGATAGGTGTCGGCGTAAATCGTGCTTCGGGCCGGGACTGCCGTTGTCAGTCCAAGGTCATTGGCCGCGGTCATTCCGTCAACGAGCACTCGCAGCTTGTCGCGCCGCGCGATTGCATCGACAAATGATGCGATGGGAGGGAACACCATTTTGCCGGTCAGTTTGCTTGTAGTCGGTTTATCATAGAGGCCACGGCACGGGCGCCGGATGTCGCCACGCTTGGCAAGCCTCTGCAGGGCCTTCTCGACCCCGTTTGGGCTGGCGATGTCCAGGAAATCGGCGCGCGACCAGACCCCGCCGGGGGCGCCTGCGGTGATACGTGCATAAACCCGATTGAGTGTATCGGACGTCGGATCTGGCATTCGAATCCTCGTTTAATGACCAAAGATTATATACGAATTTTGGTCAGTAGCAATGCCGAGCGCGAAAGGCGACCAAAGTTTTTATACAAATTTTGGTCAGTAGTGGTCGAAAACAACCTGATATGGTGTCGCGCGCACCCTGACAAAAGCACCGAAAACGTGTCGTCGTCTGCTCCAGGGCTTCCCCCCAGATTGTGAACCGCCTCGCTATGGCTTATATTGCCGAATCGGAGCCGATCGCCAGGGCTGCAAGCGACCCAAAAGACGGCAGTGAATTCGATTTGAAAACCTGAACGGCAATCATTCAGCCGGCGCAGGGTGTTCATGAAGCGCTTGCGACCACCCCTCACAGACGCCGGTGAGAAATGGATTGTCATGTCTATCCAAAAAGAATGCGCAGACCGTCTGCGCGAGACCTATCGCAACCTGACCGGATCCAAACTGAAATCCGGCCATGCCCGTGAACTCGTCGCTGCCTATTTCGGCTACGGGACCGCGGCGGCGCTTCAAGCCGAAACCGAATATCCAGTCGAAGCCATCGAAACGGCAGCGATTCTCATTCCCGACCTCGCCCTGATGGATCGACGGCGAGAAGAGCTCAATCAGCTCCCTTCCGACCTCCAACCCGTCGACAACCTTGCTAGGGAAATCAGCGCGTACCTACTCGACGAGGGTTATTTCTCGGGCAAGGTTTGGTACGCCAGAGACCTCAGCGACGAGATTAACTCCTATGTCATGGAAGATCCGATGCTCATCGAGGATGCGTTGTCGGGAGAGATTGCTTCAACGAACGCCTTTTTCGATGAGCTTTATATCGATGAAGTCGCGGTCGAGGTCACGGACGATGCCTTTGTTGCTACGCTCACTGGTTCGTTGAACGGAGATCAAGACCAGGATCGGGCGTTCCACGGAGACAAGATCAACTTCACGAGCATCATGACGATGTATCGGGTTGCGGCCCGTAATGCGTATCAGAAGCTGGACTTTGAAACGAGTGGAGGTGTCGACGACTCCATGTACTTTGAAGACCAACCGGCTTAGTCACGAAGCGAAGGGACCGCCGGTCTAGCCAGCGGTCCCCATGCTCCAAACGCATTCTTCTCGCGGCGGAAAATCAATAATGCCACTGCCGAACAGAGGTGCATTTTCCGTGTCCAGCCCGGTCTTAGTACCTTCTGTGGGCACGCACGATTGCCCCAACCGCCTTGCCGGAAGCTCCTTCAATTCCGACAAGGACCTGCACGCGCGGCTTCTGCAGTTCCTTGACAGCCAAGCCAATCGGCTGAAGTTCGTCCATTGCCACCCATCTGTCACCGATAGGAACGCTCTCGATTAAGTCGTTCACCGTATGATCGGCTAGTGCAACAAGGCCTTCCAATTCCTTTGCACGTGCCCCGATAAAGAGCGCTACGTCGACGGATGTGAAGGCGGCCGTTGGCCTTCCGTCCTGGTCCACGCAAATAATCGCCGGGTGTTTCTCTACAATTTTATCGGTCAGCTCGTTGAGCTTGGTATCCACGGAAACTGCAACAAAATTCTTGTCGAGTTTCGTTGAGAGGCTGTTTGCGATTATGCCGTCACGCCGCGGACGGGTCCTGACGATGGTGCCAACAGTCGAATAATGCCTCATCCACTTGGCTGTATCCACGCAACGAAGCTCGGTCAGGCGAATAATCTTGGAGTAGGTATCATTGATGTTCATGTCGAGAACCGGTTCATGATGAGCGACCCGGTTTCGAAAGGCGTTGATCGGCCTCACAAGGTTCTGGATATCTTGCCTGCTCTCTCCATGTTGTAGGTGTGGGAAAGCTCGGTTCACCTTCGTGCGCCAAAGAGATCCGTATTCTGATCGGAAGAGGTTCGACCAAAAATCAAAGGTAAGCGTTGCGATCACCTGACCGCGCGGAGCGTTCTGACCGGCCCGCTGGATCGCCTTGTCGAGAGTTGCCAACCCTTCGGCAGTCAGCGTTTGGTTCCGGAACGCTGCATCTTGATGCCAGTCTTGCTGAAAGGTAGACACTAGGATCTCGTCAACTGCATTGCGCAACGTAACTTCTGCCACGTTGAGCGGGAAGAGGAACGCCTTCGCAAGCCGCGCGTTGTAGAGATAGAGGGCCAGCGCATACTCCTCGTGGTTGCCGCCTTTTGAAAGGTAAGTGGCAAATCGAGGTTCAGAGATTGATGCCCGGATCGCCTGCAGGTCTTGCGGCGTGTATGGATAAGGAACTTGACTTTCGGCCATAAAACGACGATAACCCACCAAAGCAGTCGAACAGGCCCCACTGGCTCGCCATGCGCCTTCGACATAGAATTTATGTACACCAGGTCAGGCCAGTCCTCACCTGGTGTTTCATTTTTATAGCCTAGTATCATACAGATCTGCACTAAACGAGCTTCAGCGGATATCAATCGCAGAGAACAGGTTCGGTAGAACCTTTCTAATCCGCGCACGGCGGCGCTCCGATTGCGGGGTTGCTCTTCTGGTCGTACAGCTCCCGGGCCTGGTCAGATTTCAATCTGCCTTGCGATGTACCTCAGAACAGAGCTTCATCGTCCTTCGGATTGGCCGGCGGCTCCACCAGGACCAGCATGTTGCCGGGCAGCGGACGCTGCAGATGTTTGACGTCCGCCCATTCCCCGGTCAGCCAGAGATCGACCTCTTCCGGCGTCGTCAGGATCGCCGGCATGGCCTTTTCGTGGATGGGCTTGACGATCTCATTCGGCGTCGTCGTCAGGAATCCGAAGAGCTCATATTCCTGCTCGCCGTCGCGGACCTTTCGCACACCCTTCCAGGGTGTCCAGAAACCGGCGAAGAACATCAGCGGCCGGTCGGGGTTCTGCGCGAACCAGGCGTTCGGCACGCGGCCGCCCTCGACCTTGCTCGCGGGATCGGGCTCCGCGAACGAGGTGAACGGAACGACGCAGCGGCTTGTCGGTCCGAGCCACCGGCGCCAATGCGGCGATCCGACATTGCGAATATTCGTAACCCCGCGATCGGCCTTGCCTTTGACGAAGGCAGGCGGCGTCGGCATACCCCAGGTCGCGCTGACAATCTCGCGATTGCCGTCATCTCCAACACGGACGATCGGCGCCAGCGTGTTCGGATAGACATTCAAGGAGGGCTCGTTCCAACCGGCCTTGTCCGCCATGGCCTTGGTGAACTCGACAACCGCGTCCCGCGTCGTCGTCAGATTATAGAGATTGCACAAATCCTGCTCCCGTCAGCGCCACATGCCGCGCATCCGCGCCCCGACATCGAGACGCATTTGCCGCGGTCCGGCATTACTCGCTTGGCCCGGCGCGACCACCGGCCAGGTCCTATTCTCGAAAAGCTGCAACAACATAGCGGGAATGAACCGTGTTCGCGAGGCGTAGACATGCCGGTCGCCGGTCGAAGACTGTCCATGGGTGAAGAAACGCTGCGGGACGACAAGGTTCAGACTGTCTTTTGCTCGCGTCATCGCCACGTAGAGCAATCTCCGTTCTTCTTCGATCTCGTCTGTCGTCCCGACGCCCAGATCGGAAGGAATGCAGCCGTCGACCGTGTTGAGGACGAAGACCGAGCGCCACTCCTGGCCCTTGGCCGAATGGATGGTGGAGAGGATCAGGTAATCCTCATCGAGCAGCGGTACACCGGTCTGGCCGGACGTTGCATCCGGAGGGTCGAGCGTCAGCTCCGTCAGAAACCGCTCGCGTGACGGATAGCCGGCGGCGATGTCCTCGAGCTGCAGGAGATCGGCGCGGCGCATTTCGAAGTCTTCGTGGATGCGCTCCAGGTGCGGTTCGTACCATGCACGGATCCTGCCGATTTCAGCGGGCCAGCCAATGTTTGCTGTCCGCAGGTCCGAAACCAGCGATACAAGAGCCGGCCAGTCGGCTGCGGCACGCGACGGTGCGGGCAGGGCGGCGAGGGTCTCGACGGGATCGGCGGTTTCGCTAACGGCATCGAGGGCGATTTGCGCCGAGGCCGGACCGACACCCGGCAGGAGCTGCATCAGTCGGAAGCCCGCCACGCGATCACGCATGTTTTGGGCGAAGCGAAGGGCCGCCAGCATGTCCTTCACATGGGCGGAATCGAGGAACTTCAGGCCGCTGAATTTGACGAAGGGGATGTTCCGTCGGGTCAGCTCCACTTCCAGCGGGCCGCTATGATGGCTCGCCCGGAACAGGACAGCCTGGTCCTTCAGGCGCATGCCGCCTTCACGATTGTCGAGCACTTCGTCGGCGACGAAGCGCGCCTGGTCACCTTCATCGCGGACGGTCACCAATCGCGGCTTTTCATTGGAGGCACGCTCGGTCCAGAGGTCTTTCGTGTAGCGCTCTTGCGCGAGACCGATGACACCGTTGGCGGCGGCGAGGATGGGCTGCGTCGACCGGTAGTTGCGGTCGAGCGTGATCACGTCGGCCTTTGGCGAGAATTCATTCGGGAAGTCGAGGATGTTGCGCACCGTGGCGGCGCGGAACGAGTAGATCGCCTGGGCGTCGTCGCCGACGACCGTCAACCCGCGCCCGCCGAGCTTGAGCGCCATCAGGATCGACGACTGCAGGCGGTTGGTATCCTGATATTCGTCGACCAGAACGTGGTCCCAGCGTCCGCCGATCTCGTCGGCGAGGACTGGATCGCCCATGGTTTGCGCCCAGTAGAGGAGCAGATCGTCATAATCGAGGACGTTCTGGATCTGCTTGGCCTCGACATAGGCCGCGAACAGGTCCTTCAGCTCCTTTTCCCACGCGGCGCACCACGGGAAGTTCGCTCTCAGGATTTCATCCAGCGGCGCCTCGGCATTGACGGTGCGCGAATAGATGGAAAGGCAGGTGCCCTTGGCCGGAAACCGGTTTTCCGTCTTCGAGAAACCGAGATCATGCCGGGCAAGGTTCATCAGGTCGGCCGAGTCCTCCCGGTCGTGGATGGTGAACTGCGGATCGAGGCCGAGCTCGATGGCGTATTCCCTGAGTAGCCGCGCGCCGATCCCGTGAAACGTGCCCGACCAGGCAAGCCCGTCGGCCATCATCCCCGCCTTGTCGCCAAGCGCTTTCGCGCAGATCCGCTCGACCCGTTTTCCCATTTCGGCGGCCGCGCGACGCGAAAAGGTCATCAAAAGAATGCGCCTTGGATTGGCTCCGGAAATCACGAGCTGGGCGACACGATGGGCGAGTGTATTGGTTTTCCCGGAGCCCGCGCCGGCGATGATCAGCAACGGCCCGCCGATGCCGCCATCGGGCAAATCGATGCCGTGCAGGACCGCGGCCCGCTGATTGTCGTTCAATTTTTCCAGATGCGCTGCGCTCATCCCGTCCCACCTCAAACCCCTGGGAATCAACGATGCGCGTCCCACGCATCGGCGTTTTCTGCCGGTCGAGGTGGCCTGAGCCCATCAAAGAGTCCGATTGACTCAAAACCGGAAAGAGAACAAATAATGAACATACCGGAGATTTTCGCCGTTGCAAAGCCTTAAAGGAGACCTTTCCGCACATGCCGAGCCATTCGGTCAGTCCCGCTATTTCCGAGCTTCGAGAGCGCATCGCGCATCTCGAAGGACCGGGGGGACGTGCGCGCTCGGTTCTGCCTTTCGGGCTGACTGACATCGACCGAAGGCTTCCGGGAGGAGGGCTGGGGCTCGGGTGCCTGCATGAGGTGGCGGGCGGTGGCAATGGCGCCGTGGATGGGGCCGCGGCTGCGCTGTTTGCCGCCGGGATCGCGGCGCGCACCAAGGGCAAGGTGCTCTGGGTGGTCACGCGGCCCGATCTCTTCGCGCCGGCGATCGCCCAGGCCGGACTTGCGCCCGACCGGGTGATCCATGTCGAGGCCGGCGACGAAAAGGCGCTGCTCGCCTGTTTCGAGGAAGGCCTGCGCCATGGCGGGCTCGGCGCCGTCGTCGCCGAGACGGCGCGCCTCTCGATGACCGCCTCGCGGCGTCTGCAACTGGCGGCCGAGAGTTCGAACACCATCGGCCTGGCGCTCCGCCGATGGCGCAGGCAGACCGAAGCCGGGGATTTCGGGCAGCCGACCGCCAGCATTACCCGTTGGCGGGTCTCCGTCCTGCCCTCGCGGCCCTTGCCGGTTCCCGGTCTCGGCCGGGCCCGCTGGCTGGTCGAGCTTATAAGATGCCGCGCCGGCGAAAGTGCAGATTTTGAAGTGGAAGCGTGTGATGACACGGGTCGTCTCGCTCTTCCTTCCGAGGTGGCCGACCGATCGCCTCAGAAGGAAATCGGGCGACGCATCGCCTCCGGCTGATGCGCCGCTCGTCATGGCCGGACGGACGGGCCGCCGCCGTCTGATCACCGCGCTCGATGCCAATGCAGAACGGCTCGGCGTGCGGATCGGCATGGCCGTCACCAAGGCGCAGGCTCTCGTGCCTGGCCTCATCGTTGCCGAGTCCGATCCCGTTGCGGAGTCTGAGGGCCTGACCAAGCTGGCGCTCTGGGCGCTGCAGCGGATTTCCCCCATCGTCATGGCGGATCCGCCGGACGGGCTGGTCATCGATACGACCGGCGCCGATCATTTGCATGGCGGGGAGGCGGCGATGCTGGCGGACATGATCAAGCGCTTTGCCGCCTCCGGCGTTGAAGCCCGGGCAGCGGTCGCCGACACTTGTGGCGCGGCCCATGCCGCAGCCCGGTTTGTCGCCCGGCCGGTCATCATCATTCCGCCCGGCGAGGGTGAAGCCTTGCTTCGGACCCTGCCGCTGCAGGCGCTCCGGCTCGATCCCGGAACGGTGTCCGGCCTCCACACCCTCGGTTTCGAGACAGTGGGCGAACTGCTCGATCAGCCGCGCGCGCCGCTTGCACTGCGGTTCGGCCCGGAGATCGGCCGCCGGCTGGACCAGGCGCTTGGCCGGATCGCGGAACCGGTCGATCCCGTCCGGTCGCCGGAGCTGATCGAGGCGCGCAAGGTTTTCGGCGAGCCCATAGGCGCCGCCGAAACCATTGCCCGCTATATCGGCAAACTGGTCGATGCCCTTTGCATCGAGCTTGAGAAAGGCGGGCTTGGCGCGCGGCGGCTCGATCTGCTGTTTCATCGGGTCGACAACACTATGCAATGCGTGCGGATCGGTTTGGCCCAGCCGGTGCGCGATCCCAGGCGCCTGACCCGGCTCTTCCGCGACAAGCTGGAAACCGTCGATCCGGGTTTCGGCATCGAGATCATGGTGCTGGTCGCCATACAGACGGAGCCGATCCGCCAAATGCAGATGATCTCCTCCCTGGTCGAGGAACCCGAGCCCGATGTCTCCGACCTTGTCGACGTGCTCGCAAACCGGGTCGGCGACAGGATGCTATGCCGGTTCACACCGGTGCAAAGCGATGTGCCGGAACGGTCCGTGGCGCGCATTCCGCCGCTGGCGCCGGAAACCGGGCTGACCTGGGAGGGCGACTGGCCGCGGCCGCCGCGGCTTCTGCCCCGGCCCGAGCCTGTCGAGACCATGGCGCTTCTCCCCGACCATCCGCCGGTCTGGTTCACATGGCGCGGCGTGCGCCGCCGGGTCCGCCGCGCCGACGGTCCGGAACGCATCCGCGGCGAATGGTGGAAACGCGACGCCGAGTTGACGACGGTCCGGGATTATTTCCGGGTCGAGGACGAGACGGGCGAGCGCTACTGGCTCTTCCGGTCGGGCGACGGCGAACATGAAGAAAGCGGGTCGCAACGCTGGTTTCTTCACGGAATCTTCGGATGAGCGGGCCGCGCTATGCCGAACTGCAAGTGACCACCCATTTCTCGTTTCTGCGCGGGGCAAGCAGTTGCGACGAGCTATTCGCGCGCGCTGCCGAACTCGGCATCGCGGCGCTCGGCATCGTCGACCGCAATTCGCTGGCCGGCGTCGTGCGCGCGCTCGAAGCCTCCCGGCAGACCGGCGTCCGGCTGGTCGTCGGCTGCCGGCTTGATCTCGCCGACGCCTTGCCGGTCCTGGTCTATCCGACCGACCGGGCGGCCTATGCGCGGCTTTGCCGTTTGCTCTCGCTCGGCAAGAGCCGCGCGGGGAAGGGGAAATGCCATCTCGAATGGGCCGACCTCGTGGCTTACGGGGAAGGGCTGATTACCGTCCTCGTGCCCCATCGGGCCGATGACGAGTGCGCACTGCACCTGAGATGGCTGCGGGAGGCCTTCGGCGACCGCGCCTATCTGGCGCTGACACTGCGCCGGCGTCCCAACGATCAGCTCCGCCTCTGGCAGCTCTCGAACCTGGCCGCAGCGGCGCGGGTTCCGACTGTCGTCACCAATGACGTGCTGTTTCATGAGGTGGGCCGGCAGCTCATGCAGGATGTCGTCACTGCCATCCGGCACAATGTCACCATCGACGAACTCGGCCATCGCCGCGAGCGTTTCGCCGACCGTTATTTGAAGCCGGCGGAGGAGATGCACCGGCTGTTCGATCGCTACCCCGAAGCGCTTGCCCGCACGATCGAGATCATGGATCGCTGCAAGTTCTCGCTCGAGGAGCTGGCCTACCAGTATCCGGAAGAGAGGCTCTTTCCGGACCTTTCCCCGCAACAGGCGCTCGAAAAGCTGACCTGGGAGGGTGCTGCCGAACGCTATCCCGAAGGCCTGCCCGACAAGGTGCGGGCCAATCTCAATCACGAGCTGGCGCTGATCGAGAAGCTGGACTACGCGCCGTATTTCCTCACGGTGAACGCGATCGTGCGCTTTGCCCGCTCGAAGGATATTCTTTGCCAGGGCAGGGGATCGGCCGCCAACTCGGCCGTCTGCTATGTCCTTGGCGTCACCTCGGTCGATCCGGACCGCAACGACCTTCTGTTCGAACGTTTCGTGTCGGAGGAACGGCGCGAGCCGCCCGACATCGATGTCGATTTCGAGCACGAGCGCCGCGAGGAAGTCATCCAGTGGGTCTACCAGACCTATGGCCGCGAACGGGCTGCGCTCTGTTCCACCGTCATCCGCTACCGCTCCAAAGGCGCGCTCCGCGACGTCGGCAAGGCGCTCGGCCTGACCGAGGATCTGACCAAGACGCTGTCATCGCAGGTCTGGGGCTGGTCGGAAGGCGTTGAGCAGAAGCACGCCGAGGAGCTGAATCTCAATTTGGGCGACCGGCGGCTGCGGCTCGTCATGGAACTTGCCCACCAGCTCGTCGGCACGCCGCGCCACCTTTCCCAGCATCCCGGTGGATTTGTTCTGACACATGACCGGCTCGACGAACTGGTGCCGATCGAACCCGCGGCCATGGAGGACCGGCAGGTCATCGAATGGGACAAGGACGACATCGATGTCCTGAAATTCATGAAGGTCGACGTGCTGGCGCTCGGCATGCTCTCCTGCATGCGTCGTGCATTTGATCTCCTTGCCGAGCATAAGGATATCCGGCTCGACCTCGCGACGATACCGGCCGAGGATCCACGCACCTATGCGATGATCCGCAAGGCCGACACGCTTGGTACGTTCCAGATCGAAAGCCGCGCCCAGATGGCGATGCTGCCGCGCATCAAGCCGCGGACCTTCTACGATCTCGTCATCGAGGTCGCGATCGTCCGGCCCGGTCCGATCCAGGGCGACATGGTGCATCCCTATCTGCGCCGGCGGGAAGGTAAGGAAGATGTGACCTTTCCAAAGCCCGAGCTCGAAGCGGTTCTCGGCAAGACGCTCGGTGTGCCGTTGTTTCAGGAACAGGCCATGCGCGTCGCGATCGAATGCGCAGGGTTCACCGCCGGCGAGGCCGACCGGCTTCGCCGCGCCATGGCGACCTTCAAGCACACCGGTGGGGTCTCGAAGTTCGGCACCAAGCTGATCGAGGGCATGGTGGGCAATGGCTATGACCGGGAGTTCGCCGAGCGCACCTTCAGGCAGCTCGAGGGTTTCGGCTCATACGGTTTTCCCGAAAGCCACGCGGCGAGCTTTGCGCTGATCGCCTATGCCTCCTCCTGGATGAAATGCTGGCACCCCGACGCCTTTTGCTGTGCGCTACTGAATGCCCAGCCGATGGGCTTTTACGCCCCCGCCCAGATCGTCCGCGATGCGCGCGATCACGGTGTCGAGGTTCGCCCGGTCTGCATCAATGCCAGCCGGTGGGATTGCACGCTGGAGCCCATAAAGGGTGATGACAGCCGCTTTGCGGTTCGTCTGGGCCTGCGTCTGGTGAAGAGTCTCGGCAATGCCGAAGCGGCCCGGCTTGTCTCTTGTCGGGAAGATGGCGGGTTTGCCTCGGTCGACGATCTCTGGCGCCGGGCCGCCATTCCGGCCGCCGCCCTGGTCGAACTTGCCGATGCCGATGCCTTCCGGCCCTCGCTCGGCCTTGCCCGGCGTGAGGCGCTCTGGGCGATCAAGGCGCTACGCGACGAACCCCTTCCGCTCTTTGCAGCGGCTGCCAATCGCGAGGCCGGCATCGTCCCAGAACAAGCGGAACCGGCGGTTTTCCTGAAGCCTATGGAAGCGGGCAGGGAGGGGGTCGAGGACTATGGCCATTTGGGCCTGAGTCTCCGCCGGCACCCGGTCTCCTTTCTGCGGTCAGACCTGACCCGGCGGCGCTTCGTGACCTGCGCAGAAGCCGTCGCCTTGCGGGACGGCCGCTGGGTCGATGTCGCCGGCCTGGTGCTCGTGCGCCAGCGGCCGGGATCGGCCAAGGGCGTCATGTTCATCACCCTCGAGGACGAAACGACCGTCGCCAATCTCGTCGTCTGGTCCAAGGTGTTCGAGAAGTACCGGCGCACGGTGCTCGGGTCAGGCATGCTCGGTGTCAAGGGTCGGGTCCAGCGGGAAGGGGAAGTGGTCCATATTGTCGCCCGGGAGTTGATCGACCTGTCTTCCGAGCTGGCGAGTGTGGGAACGCGGGACGCGGCCTTTCCACTTCCACATGGGCGGGGCGACGAGTTACATCATGGGTCGCCGGCGCCCGATCCGCGTGGGATGCCGAAGCCGCGGGATATGTTCGATCCCTATGGTCACATCGACGAAATCAGGGTGAAAACCCGGGATTTTCGTTAGCTTAGGTGGCGAGCTGATCGGTGCCGCCGGAGGATCTGTTTGCCGGTATCCATTTGAAAGGCATCAAAGGACACGCGAACACACATTATATCATATGTGTATGGCCCCCATACGGATTTTTATTTGTGACTTCGCCCTCGAGATCATAGCGTTGCTTCGAGTTGGGTTGAGTAGGGCCGCTTCCGAAGGCTGCGCCCAGCGATTTCCAAAATTCAACGCGTTTGCCAACCGGACGCGCTTCGTACCCCGCAAAGGAACACTAAATGGAAGTTACGGCCCGTCCCGATTATCGCGGGCATGAAAAAGTGGTCTTTGCGAATGACCCGGACTCTGGCCTGAAGGCAATCATCGCCGTCCACTCGACCGTCCTCGGTCCGGCCGCAGGCGGCTGCCGCATCTGGTCATATGAAACCGAGGCGGAAGCCTTGTCAGATGCCCTGAGGCTATCAAGGGGCATGACCTACAAGAACGCAATCGCGGGTCTCGATCTGGGCGGCGGCAAGTCCGTGATCATGCTGCAAAACGGGCAGCAAAAGACCAGGGCGATGATGCTCGCATTCGGCAAGGCGGTCGAAGAACTCAATGGCGACTATTACACCGCTGAAGATGTCGGTTCGACAACCGAGGACATGGCGGTCGTCCGCACGCAAACGAACTATGTTGCCGGTTTGTCCGAGGGCAAGTTCGCCAGTGGTAACCCTTCTCCCGTAACCGCGCGAGGCGTATTCGAAGGGATCAAACTGGCTTGCGCGACGGCGTTCAACGTTTCCCGCCTCGATGGTCTGCGCTTCGCGGTTCAGGGTGTCGGACATGTCGGATGGAACCTGTGCGAAATGCTGTATGCATCCGGCGCGGAGTTGATCATCTCAGATGTCAACCAAGAGCGCTGCCGATCGGCGGCCGAACGGTTCAGCGCCGAGATTGGAGATCCAGACCAGTTCCATGCTGTCGAGTGCGATGTCTACGCGCCATGCGCGCTCGGCGGGACCTTGAACACCGTGTCGATTCCAGAAATCAAGGCAAGGATTGTCGCCGGCGCGGCAAACAATCAGCTCGCCCGCGAATCCGACGCTGACCAACTTTTCAAGGCGGGGATCCTCTATATGCCCGATTTTCTGATCAATGCGGGTGGCATCTTGAACGCTGCCGCCGAGATCAAGAAGATCGCTGACAATGGCTGGGTGGATGAGCAGATCGCCGTCCTTGTCAGCACCATGCAGAGCGTGCTCAAAGGATCCCAGGCGGAAAACCGATCTCCACATCACATCGCGATGGGCATGGCAGAGGACCGGGTCAACGCGGCCAGACTTGCGGCGGCCGAGTAGGGAGGGGACTCCCCATATCCGGATCACATGACGCAGGACAGGGACGAACGGCCGAACAGTATCGGGTCATCCGGTAATGAGGCGCACCTCACACACTCCGCCAGACAGCATCTCCGAAACGCCAACCAGTCGCGTTTCGGCGGCTGGCGAGCGACTGCGACCCAACACAGTCCGCTCGAAGACGCCCAGGCGATCGTAACGGGGACCGTGCTCGCAACACTCGGCGTTGCCCTGCTCGCCCACCTGAATTTCCTGACAAGCGGCGTGGCAGGTCTCGCGCTCATCATCTCCTACACCTTTGGCATCAATGTCGGGCTTGCCTTCTTCCTGATCAACCTGCCTTTCTTCGCGCTGGCCGCTCTGCGCATGGGAAGGGCTTTTACGGTCAAGACCTTCGTCGCCATCGCCGCGCTCTCGGCGATGATCGGAGTTCAGCCACAGGTGTTCACATTTGGCGAGATCGATCCTTTCGTCGGCGCGGTTGTCGCAGGTCTTCTGATCGGTTTCGCTTTGCTGGCCCTGTTCCGGCACAGAGCGAGCCTCGGTGGAGCAGGCATCCTTGCGATCTTTCTGCAGGAGAGGTTCGGTTGGCGCGCGGGCCTCACCCAATTGGTCGTCGACATGGCGATCCTCGGCCTGGCCTTTTTGGTGGTTGATCGGACGTCTGTCCTCTACTCGCTGGTCGGAGCGATCGTTTTGAACGGCTTCCTTGCCATCAATCACCGAAGTGACCGGTACATTGCAAAATAGTGTCAGGTCTTGTGGCCACCGAACAACGCGCCGATATCCGATTTTTCCTCGGCAACGATTTCCTTCAGGATCTCGACGAAACTGTCGACCGGTCGTCCCCGTGGCTTGCCCTTGGGAAAGATCATGATCGCGTTGTGGAGCGGCGCCGGAACGAACGGTCTTGCGACCACACCTCCGTGCAGGTAGTCCCGCACGATGTGCGGATTGACGACGGCGACGCCAACCCCCTGCATCACGAGCGAGCAGGTTATCGCGCTGTACGATGTTTCGATCGTCTGGGCGACATCCACATTGGCGTCCAGAAGTATCCGATCCATGAGAACGCGGGGCGGATCGCCTCGCGGGAAAGTAATGAAGCGTTCACCGGCGAGATCCTGGGGCGTCACCACCTCCTTTTCGGCAAGAGGATGAGACTCGTGCATGATGCAGACGCCGTCGGCAGCATAGAGCAACTCCCATTCGATCCCCTCCTCGACACCTGGAAACGAAATAATGCCGAGATCGCAGGTGTGTTCGCCGACCCACCGTGACAACAGGCTGGAATGGGCGGTCTGAATGGAAAGTTTGACTTCCGGGAACCGATCCGTGAACCGTTTTACAGCCCGGGGAACGATCGAGAGCGACAGCGTCTGCACGGCTCCGAGCCGCAGAATTCCGCTCCCCGATCTTCGGATTCGGCCGGCCGCCTCGGTCAGTCTTTGCAGCCCGATGAAGCTCCGTTGGACCTCTTCGAAGAGGGCCCGTGCGTCGGCTGTAGGCACCAGTTTGCCCGGTACCCTCTCAAACAGCTTGAGACCGGTTTCCTTTTCCAGCCGCGAGATCGAGCGGCTGATGTTTGGTTGCGAGGTGTGCATTATCCCGGCTGCGGCGGTCATGGAACCTGTCCGCATGACGGCCTGGAAGGCCTCGAAATGACTTAGTCTGATCATCCTACCGCGACTCTGCCGAAAGCCTGGGCCACATAGGTGCACCGAAAGCCGGGTGAAATTTCAAGATGGGACTCACCGTCATCGCCTCACGTTCATTCGACCGAAGCATATCAATACTGAATAAGCCCCATGCATATTTTTATTTGCGGTGTCATATTGCTGTCAATAGCGTGAATAAATGCAGGGGCGTCACCTTCCGTTAATAGATCTTCCCTGCTGGACGACCCAACCAGAGGGAGAAGAAAATGAAACAGGTAGGTATTCCGCTCATTCTTGCCGCCATGGCGATCAGCACGCCGGCGCTCGCGCAGGAAACACTGTATTTGGCCGGCTACGGCGGCAGCTTTCAAAAGATGATGGAAGAAGATGTTCTTCCCGCTTTCGAAGCTGAACACGACGTCAAGATCACCTACGTCGCCGGACGGTCGGCCGAGACCGTCGCGAAACTGCAGGCCCAGAAAGGCAATCAGGAAATCAATGTCGCCATCGTTGATGATGGTCCGATGTTCCAGGCAATCGAGTTCGGGTTCTGCGACGCTGTGAGCGACGCTCCAGTGTATTCCAGCGTCTACGATCTTGCCGGCCCCGCCAGCTTCAGTGGCAAGGCGGTCGGTATCGGCCTTGTCGCAACCGGCATCACCTACAACACGGAAGCCTTCAAGAAGAACGGTTGGGCCGCACCGAAGTCGTGGAACGACTTGCTCGACCCCAAATTCGAACAACGTGCATCTTCATCCCCTATCGGGGGCACCTACGGGCTCCATATGCTGGTGAAGTTCGCCCAGCTCAACGGCGGCGGTGAAGATAACATCGAACCTGGCTTTGACTTGGTCCGCGAGAAACTCGTGCCGAACATCCTGAGCTGGACATCTTCGAACGACCAGCTCGCCCAGATGTTCCAGAACGGAGAGATCGACATCGCGGTATGGGGGAGCGGCCGTGCGCTTGCCCTGAAGAAGTCCGGTTTCCCGGTTGACTTCGTTTATCCGGAGGAAGGTGCTGTCGCGCTCAGATCCGCTGTCTGCCCTGTCGTTGACAACAGTCAGCCGGAACTGTCCCAGGCGCTCGTTCAGTACCTCGTGTCGCCGGAAGTTCAGGCAAAGCTGGCCGCGGGCGCCGGCTTCGGTCCGGTCAACAAGGACACTCAACTGACTGACGAAGTGGCGGTCAGCGTGCCCTACGGTCCCGAAACCGTGAACAAGATGACATCCGTTGACTGGAAGGTCATCAATGAGCGTCGTGCGGACTGGACCAATGAGTGGAACCGTACGGTCGAGCGCTGACAAGCAGCGTCGACTGAACTTACTCTCTCCCTCGATCGCGAGCTGCTGCCAATGAGTACAATGTCCCTGCGAGGCCTATCGAAATCCTTCGGTAACGTTCAGGCCGTCAACAATCTCGACCTGAACGTGGAAGGCGGCGAGTTCCTCTCGCTTCTCGGTCCCTCGGGATGCGGAAAAACCACCACTCTGCAAATGGTTGCCGGCTTCTTGCCGCCGACCGCCGGAAAAGTGCTCGTCGAGGGAGAGGATATCACCTATGTCGTGCCCGAAAAGCGCGACATGGGGATCGTCTTCCAGAGTTACGCCCTGTTTCCACATATGACGATCGCCCAGAATGTCGGTTTCGGTCTCGAAATGCGGAAGATGAAGCGTCCGCAATTGCAGGAGCGGGTCGATGAGGCTCTCTCCATGGTCCGCCTGTCCGGCCTCGAGGACCGCTATCCGAGCCAGTTATCGGGGGGACAGCGTCAACGCGTCGCGATAGCACGCGTCCTCGCCATTCGACCGCGTGTCCTGCTTCTGGACGAACCGATGTCCAATCTGGATGCCAAGCTGCGCGGCGACATGCATGTCGAATTGCGCGCGCTCCAGCGTCGCCTGGGGATCACCACCATACTAGTGACCCATGATCAGGTCGAAGCCATGACGATGAGCGACCGCATCGCCGTCATGACTGGCGGAAAGATCGCGGAACTGGGAACACCTCAACAGGTCTATGACAAACCGGTCTCCGAGTTCGCCTATCGGTTTCTCGGACAGACCAACGAGATCAACGGCGAGATCTCAGTAAGCGATGCTGGCTCAACCGCTGTCCGGGTCGGTTCGGCGTCCATTCCTGTCGAAGCCAGTGAGGCCCCTCAGGGTGGTGCGATCAAGCTGTTCGTTCGGCCCGAGCGC
The DNA here is from genome assembly GCA_002708825.1 of Phyllobacteriaceae bacterium. Taxonomy (GTDB): domain Bacteria; phylum Pseudomonadota; class Alphaproteobacteria; order Rhizobiales; family Rhizobiaceae; genus Zhengella. Next base: position 52,584 of record PAPF01000003.1, read on the forward strand.
CTTCGCATCTGTCCGGCCGACAATTCCAAGGTAAAAGGCAAGATCACAACCCGCCTCTTCCTCGGCGGTGTCTGGTTCTACGACATCGACAGCGACATTGGTCATTTGCGCGTCTCGGCGCCGAACCTCGGCGCTGCCCAGGCAGACGAGGGCGAGACCGTCGGAATCGACTGGAACCCCGGCGATATGCAGGTCGCAACCCCGGAGGTGGCAAATGGCTGATGCGGCACTTCGCCAGAGCAGTGCTCCCTGGCTCCTTTCCCTTCCCTCCCTTCTGCTGTTTGTCGGGCTACTCGCCGTGCCGATGGCGCTGACCGCTGTGCTGTCGTTCCATGTTTTCGAGGGAATGCGCGGGATCCAGCCCACCTTCACGATCGCGAACTACGTTCAGGTCCTGACCGACGGCTACTACTACGAGCTTTTCCTGCGTACGGGGCTGATGTCGCTCGGCGTCACGGCGATTTGCGTTCTTATCGGTGTCCCGGAAACGCTAATCCTGGCGAAGATGCGGCCGGCCCTTCAGGGGACGTTCTTCGTCGTCATTCTCGGGCCCCTGCTGATCTCTGTCGTCGTCCGCACGCTTGGCTGGCAGATCCTTCTGGGACGCCAGGGACCGGTCAATTCCGCACTCCTTTCCCTCGGACTTGTCGAGGAGCCCGTCCGGTTTCTCTATTCAATGACCGGTGTCGTCATAGTGCTGACCCATGTCCTGCTGCCATTCATGATCGTTGCAATCTGGAGCGCGCTGCAGAAACTTGACGGCCAGGTGGCACACGCGGCCAGATCGCTCGGGGCAGGGCCGATCACCACCTTCCGCAGGGTTGTCCTTCCGCAATTGATGCCAGGCATTCTGTCGGGCGCGATCATCGTCTTCACCCTCGCTGCGTCCGCTTTTGCGACGCCTGCCATCATCGGCGGCCGCAGGGTCAAGGTCGTCACGACGGCCATCTACGATGAATTCCTTACGTCACTGAACTGGCCGTTGGGCGCAGCCATCGCAATCATGCTTCTGATCGCCATCGTCGCCGTGGTTCTCGGCTCAAACAGGCTCGTTGAGCGCCGTTTCAAGCAGGTGTTCGCATGAGCAACAAGAGAATTGATCAAAATGGACCGATTGCCCTGGCGTTTCACGTCCTGCTGACCGTGTTCATCCTGGCGCCGCTTGTTGTTGTGGTCGTCGCCTCTTTCTCCGACAAAGACTTCATCTCCATGCCGTTCGATGGCGCATCCCTGCGTTGGTATCGGGAAATCCTCGATGCACCTGAACTGATCAGCGCATTCTGGCTTTCCATTCGGCTGGCTTTTGCGTCGGCGACACTGGCTGCGGTCGTTGCCGTGCCGGCTGCTCTCGCGATCGCACGTCATCGTTTCGTCGGCCGCGATGCGGTCATGGCGTTCCTGATGTCGCCGATGATGATCCCGCATGTGGTGCTGGGTGTCGCCTTCCTGCGCTTCTTCTCCATTATGGGCTGGACCGGCTCGTTCTTTGCGATGGTTCTGGTCCACGCGCTGATCGTTGTTCCCTTCTCCCTGCGTCTGACGCTTGCCGCGGTCATCGGCCTGGAACGCGACGCCGAGAATGCGGCAAGGTCGCTCGGTGCCTCTCGCTTCGTCGCCTTTCGCCGCATTCTTCTGCCGCTGATCATGCCTGGCGTGGCGGGTGGTTGGGTTCTGTGCTTCATCCAGAGTTTCGACGAAGTCACCATGACGATCTTCGTGGCGACGCCCGGGACGACGACATTGCCCGTCGCGCTCTATCACCGGATAGCATTCCTGTCAGATCCCGTGACCACCTCGGTGTCGACCGTGATGATCGTCGGAACGGTGGTCTTCATGTTTGCTCTCGACCGGATCGTGGGGCTGGACAAAGTCTTGATCGGAAAAAAATAGGGCCGCCGAAGCCCGCAGTTCCCCGCTTCGTTGCGGGAGGACGGGAAAACTATGCCGAGAACCGGGAATGGAAACCAGGAAGGGTGAGAACACGAGGATGAGCAAGCGGCAAATGACCGTGGTAGGAGGCGGCCTTCTTGGAGCGGCGATCGCATATGGCGCCGCGCGCGCCGGCACGAGTGTGCGCATACTCGACCAGGGCGACAGCGCCTTGCGCGCTTCACGCGGCAATTTCGGCCTCGTCTGGGTCCACGGGAAAGGCACGACCATGCCCGACTACGTCCAATGGTCCAAGGAGGGTCTGCGACTCTGGCCGGAATTGCAGAATGAACTCATGGAGCTCACCGGCGTCGATGCCGGTCTGCAGCAGCCCGGTGGGTTCTGGCTCGGCTTTGACGAAAAGGACGTCGAAGCCCGCGCGGTGGCACTCGACAAGATCAACCAGGATGGCGGCGATGTCCCGTTCCAGATGATGGATCGGGCCGAACTCAGGCAATACCTGCCAGGCCTTGGCGATGCCGTGGTTGGAGGAAGCTTCTGCTCTCTCGAAGGTCAGGCCAATCCCCTCATGCTGCTTCGAGCCCTGCACGCTGCCTTGAAGGCGAAAGGCGTGGACATCATAAGTGGTGTCGACATCGCCAAGGTCGAACACGATGCCGCAACCGGCACGTTCGTCGCCATCGCCAAGGATGGGCAGCGCTGGAAAAGCGACCGGTTGGTTCTCGCAGCAGGACTCGGCAATGCAACGCTTGCGCCGCAGGTCGGGCTGCTCGCGCCAATCAAGCCTACCCGCGGACAGGTGTTGATCACCGAACGTCTGAAGCCATTCCTCGACTACCCGACCAATAAATGCCGTCAGACGAAGGAAGGTACCGTTCAGCTCGGCTCGACGGCCGAAGACGTCGGGTATGATGACGGCACTTCCGCGGACAAGATCGAATGGCTCGCCCGCCGGGCTGTCGAAACCTTTCCAGTGCTCGGCCAGGCGCGCCTGGTCCGTGCCTGGGGCGCGTTAAGACCGCTCACCCCTGATGGCTATCCGATTTACCAGGAATCTGAGACCTGCCCGGGCGCCTTCGTCGTCAGCAGCCACAGTGGCGTAACACTCGCTGCCTCACATTGTTACGTCCTCGGGCCCTGGACCAGCGGTCTGACGCAGACACCGCGGGAATTCAAATCATTCCGCGGTGAGAGGTTCCTGGATCCCAATGCGAGTTTTTCCAATGGCTACTGACACCTTCTTTTCAATTCCGGAACCTTCAGCGGCGGGAAGGGTGACCATCACATTCGAAGGCGAACCGTTGAGCGTGCCGGCCGGTATCAGCGTTGCGGCGGCCCTGCTGGCCGGCGGCGTCAAGACCTTCCGTTCCAGCGTCGTCGGCGGCGGGCCACGCGCACCCTATTGCATGATGGGCGTGTGCTTCGAGTGCCTCGTCGAAATTGATGGGGTCCCGGCCCGCCAGAGCTGCCTGATCCCTGTTCGTGAAGGGATGGCGATACGGCGGCAGATCGGGGCCGTGGAACTGCAGTTCGGCGCGGGAGAAGAGGCATGAACGGCGATGTAACAGACCTCGTGGTCATCGGCGCCGGTCCGGCGGGACTGGCGGCTGCCTGCGAAGCGCGGGCGCTCGGCCTTTCCGTCATACTGCTCGATGAGCAGACAACGATAGGCGGACAGATTTACCGAAACATCGAAGCAGCACCACCGGACCGGCGAGAGATACTCGGTGAGGATTATGCCGCCGGCGAGAAGCTCGCAGCAGAGTTTCGGGAAAGTGGCACCGACTATCGCGGTGGAACTTCCGTATGGAATGTCACCACGGACGGGACGGTCGACTATGTCGCCGGCCATTCCGCGACTGTCACGGGGCGATGCGTCCTCATGGCCAGCGGCGCCATGGAACGGCCTTTCCCGATCAAGGGTTGGACACTGCCCGGAGCAATGGGCGCCGGCGCTGCGCAAATCCTGCTTAAGGGAGCGGGTGCTATGCCTTCCGGCCCGGTCGTCCTCGCCGGATGCGGTCCGCTTCTTTACCTTCTCGCCTGGCAATATCTGAGGGCCGGGGCCGAGATCGGCGCTGTTGTCGACACGACCGACGTGGCGGGATATGTCCGCGCGCTCCCCCATGCGTTCGGCGCGATCATGGGCTGGCGGGATCTTTCCAAGGGTCTGAAACTGTTGGCTACCCTCAAGCGTAGCGGCGTTCCCGTCTATTCCGGGGCAAGCACATTGGCGATCGAGGGCGAGACCGCAGTCGAAGCACTGACGTTCAAACATCGGGGCAAGCCGGTCCGCCTGTCTGCATCGCTGGTGCTGTTGCATCAGGGTGTTGTGCCGAACACTCAGCTTAGTCTGTCGACGGGGCTCGAGCACCACTGGAATTCAGCCCAACTCTGCTGGCAGCCGGTGACCGATGAATGGGGCCGCATGGGCGACAGCGCGCTTTATGTCGCCGGCGACAGCCGCGGCATCGTCGGCGCTTTGGCGTCCGCAGCACAAGGCCGTCTTGCGGCCCTATCGATCGCCAAACAACTGGGCGCCGCAGCCGATATCGCTCAGCGTGGGACCGAGCTCAAGCGACAACTGGCGGGCCACACCCGTATCCGGCCATTCCTCGACGCCCTCTACCGGCCACTCACAGAACATCGTGTTCCGCCGCGCGACGACGTAACGGTCTGCCGCTGTGAGGAAGTCACTGCGGGACAAATTCGAAGCTATGTCGACCTTGGTTGCCTCGGGCCCAATCAGACCAAGACCTTCGGGCGCTGCGGCATGGGACCGTGCCAGGGACGGTTCTGCGGTCTCACGGTCACCGAACTGATTGCCGAAGCCCGCGGCGTTGATCCCGAAGAGGTGGGCCATTACCGCGTCCGGCCACCGATCAAACCCGTCCTTCTTGGCGATTTCGTCGACTAGCACACCACGGGTGTGATTGCCCGCAAACATCAACAGCCCAAAGGAAACCACAATGAGCGAAATCACCCGGATCGAGACCGATACACGGCGCAGCCGCGCCGTCGTCTATAATGGCGTCGTCTATGTCGGCGGCATGGCCGCCGACGACCGAAGCCAGGACATCACCGGACAGACCGAACAGGCTTTGGCCAGGGTCGAAAACTTCCTTGCCCAGGCGGGGACGGACAAGAGCCGCCTGCTCACCGCGCAGATCTGGCTGAAGGATATCAAACGCGATTTCGAGGCGATGAACGCGGTCTGGAACGCCTGGACCGCGCCGGGCTGCGCGCCGACTCGTGCGACCTGCCAGTGCGAGATGGGCGCTCCAGACGTGCTCGTCGAGATCATCGTCACCGCGGCGGCTTCACAGTAGCCAAAGCATCCAGTCCTCGACGACGAACGCAACTGCGTTCGCACATTTTCGGTCCGCGTGCTGTCGAAACCGGACCAGGATCCTCCCCACCAGGAGCGCGGCACGAAACCTCCCTCTCCTGGCAACTGGCCGGTGGGCGCGTCAGCAGCGAACGCCTCCGCCGGCCAATTTTCTCGAGCGCAGCTTTGGCGTCGTCGTCCAGCTCAATCCTCGGCGCCTGCGAGGAACTGGGCAGTGAATTCGCGCAACATTGCACTTCCAGGTAGCGCGATATTCAAATATGCGGCAAAAATAAATCGACGCTGTTTTGCCTATTTTCAGCTATTTGAAAATATACTGTCCTCAATGGGAAGCAATCATTATGCCAGCTCTTGAATTATCAGTTTTCGATGACGAAACGCTTGCCGCGCTGGCGAACGGCGCCGCGTTGCCCGCAGATATGTCGGCTCTTGAGACGTATGAGAAGCAGTTTCAGGATGACGTACTGCCGAAAGGTCTGGGCTTTGGTCCTCGCGATTACTGGAAGGCTCTGAAGCTAGAGTTTCACACGCTGGTTTGCGGTGCGAGCAAGGGCGAAGCCGATTCATACAAAGACCTCAGAAAAGTGATCGACAAACACGGCTCCAAATCCCAGCTCGCCATTGTCAGCAGCATAGCCGCCTTCATCGGTGCGCAGATTGGCCTTGAGGCTGCAATACTCGTTCCCTGGATCGCGATATTCCTCGGCGTCGTCAGGAAAGTCGGCGTGGAGGCCTTCTGCCGGGCGATGCAGGAAGAGCTAAAGCAGAAATCGGGATGAGCTGCACATGTCGGTCGGGGAGAATGATTCCGATCCTGCCGCACTGCTGCGCGAACACGCCAACCTCTATGTTTCAGGGGCAATTGAGACTTTCGCGAAGGATTTTCAGTCTCTCGAACTTGAGACCGAATTGCGCGTGTCCTTCGACTTCATTGATGACAAATGGCTTGCCGCCGCATGCCGGACGGAGAATTCCGAAGCGGCAGAGAACCTCATAATCGAAATCAGCACAGCCTGCCTCCAAGCTTTTGCACGCGACATCGATGTGAACAGCGAAGCCGAGGCCCCCATTTATGAATGGCGCTTTTGCTGGCTGGTCTTTCATGAGATCGCCCACTGGCTTTATGGACATATTCGCTACTACCAGCAGCAAGGCTGGATTGGCGAACCCGGCTTGTGCGAGGCAGTCTCTTTCTCAGGCAACAGTCTGGGTTCCGCAAATACCGATCCACACTCGACGTCAAAGACGCACCCGCTCGCCCATGCGGCCGAGCTACAGGCCGATGCATTCGCAACGATCGAACTCTTCAACCTGATCAATCAGCTTCCGGTCGATGAGGATGATGAGGACGAACAGCTTCCGCTCGAGCTGGACATTCAGTTCTGCTATTTCTGCATCGTCACGACGATCTGCAGTTTCTACAAGGACTCCGGCCAGGCCAAAGCCGGGCCGTTCCATCCATCCTGGAACGTGCGATGCCTCAACATCCTGCTCACCTTGTTCCGCGCCTATTCGCGTGCCCGGGGACTAGAGGGCGGTCCCGACCTGACCTACGAGAACCATGTCGTTGCAGCGGTCGTGGGGGGATTCATCGACAATGCTGTTCTACCAACCGTCGAAGGCATAGAGGACTTTGCGAAGACCGCCGGACTTGCCCATCTTGTTCACGATCGCGAACAGCAAGGCCTTTACGACCCGCTTGACTTCATCCGTTTGCTCAACGGCGATTTCGACGATCAAAACCTGGCACGGGAACTCGCCGAGTTTCTGGATCTCGTCGATGAACTCAATCTGGCGACAGCGCCGCTTCGCTCCGCGCGCGGGTTCGAACCGCACAGCGCGTCCGTTCAGCCTGGCAAACCGCGAGAAACCTTCCGGTTTCAAATCCTGTGCAATCTGCCTCGCGCCGAGATTGAGCGTGTCATTGATGATTGGCGCGATCAACACGGGTTAAGCGAACTCGAGATCAAATTCGAACCCTATGCCGGGCCGCTGGACGCCAACGACGTGATCGATATCCGATTCCGTGTCGGTGAGCCCATCACCCAACGGAAAGCACAGGACCTTGTTCGTCAGTTGATCGATGCATCCGATAACCGAGCCGGCGGCGGCCGGTTGGAAAAATAGGCCCGAAACTCTTCCAGGATTTTGCCGAATTCGACTTGACCCATCCTATGGGTGCTTTCACCCCACCAGCGTCCCTTCGCCAGCTTCGCACGCTCGGCAACCCCACTCACATTGACCCAGACCCCATCCAGGAATTCGCGGATGTTGTCCCACTCGAACCCGAACGCGTTGCCAATCCCGTCCAGAAATGCCTCATCCACCATCATTGCGCGATGAACCGGCGCGGGATGCGAGGATCTTTTTGAGGCGGCGATCGATGAATCTGTGTCGAGAGCCATCAGAACCATCATCCAGGCTGCAACGGTCGCCCGCAGATAATCGAACGTGACCTCCTGCGGCTGCTCCGACCAGTCTGCATCCTCTAGCAGGTCTTCCAGGTGGAGCTGGACCGCCCAGACGTCGGCTTCGAACTCACGGTTTCGAATGGCCTTGTCGCCGGCAATATGCGCCGAAAGGGCTTCACTTTCGCTCAGATACTGCCTCGTGTCCTGTCCGGCCTGCCGCTCGATATGGCCACGGTCAATATGCGCGAGTTCGTGCTGAACGACATATTCGAGCATCTGGAGAAACATGTTGTGTGCGAAGGACCAACTGCTCTCATTGAGACCGTGCTCACGCCAGACGTCGGCGAGCGACGGCCAGATGTCGTCGAGAAATTCGCTGTAGGTTTCTTGAGCGTCGTCTTCCCCGTCCTGGTGCCAGCCGACGAAGTACAAAGCCGCGAACTGCAAGAGCCGCCGCGCCAGCCCGCTGAAAAGCACAATGGCTGCCTTGCCGCGATCGACGACCACAAGCGCCGTTGCGTGCTCGCTCGTGATGAAGACGGTTCCGATATCGTCCTTCTCGTAATTCGGCCAGACGTCAGTGTCGCTCCATCGCCTCAATATGCTTGAGGCGAGCAGGGCGAAGGTCTGGTTGAGCCGCATATCGAGATCGTCGGGGTCGGACACATCGTCGACACGCGACAGGGTCAGATTGCCGATGCCTTCTCCGAAAATCTCTTCCCAGTCGCTCAATTCGAATTATCCCGTTCAACTTCCGCCTCTATCGCATATCCTGAATCCGGATCAGGCGCTTTGCATCATGCATTCGTCCGGGCGAAAAACTTCCGGCGCACCGATCGCGGCGTTTCGCCGAAATAGTCCTTCCACCAATCATCTGTCCGCAATGGCTTAGGCGGTTTGGAGTCCCGAAACGTCAGGGATTCACGAAAAGCGTGATGGCTGTAGAGCCGCATGAATTCGCCGAGATAGATGTCGGCGACCCGTTTGTCGCCGCGCACGACAAGCATGTTCTCGTCGTTGTCCTCCGTCGATGCTCCCGAGAAATTGGCCGACCCGCCGACCACGATCGGGTCGTTGCCCAGCGGATCGATCAGCATGAACTTGTTGTGCACGTAGCGCACATGGCTGTTGAGCCCGGTCAGCCGTTCCTTCACCCAGCCGTCGATCTTGTTGGTCTTGATCAGGCTACCGATCGCAAAAGTGTTTTCCGGCATGTTCCGGAGCACCTGGATCTTGCGCTCTTCGGCCTTCGTTTCCTCCTTTGTCCGCTTCGGTCCCGACGCCTTCTCCATCAGGGCGAGCCGGAACGGCGCGCCGCCTGAGCGATAGACCTCCTTGAAGACATCGTTCATTCCGAACGCAAACGTCATCATCAGACCCTCGCGTGCCTTGCCGGCGATGTCGGCATACCAGTTGAGCGCATCGATCGAATCGCGCGGGCTGAAGATGGCGGTCGTTCCCGCCGGCGGCTTACCGGTCGGCAGAACCGAGATCGCCTCGACCTTGTGCCGCGTCGGTTCACCGTTCAGATCTTCGTGCAGGATTGCCCAATAGTCGAGAAACGACTGGGCGACATCGGCATCCTCGACGACATGGGCGACGTTGGACTGGCCGAAAATCCCGCCCTCGGAGAAATTGGTGCCACCGGTCCACACGCTGACCGGGGCTCCGTCTCGGAGCTTGACCATGAACTTGTTGTGCTGGATGGCGCTCTTGAATTCCAGACGCTCCTTGCACACGCCCGCAAGACCTGCCGCGGCAACGGCCTTCCGGTTCTCGTCGCGGGGAAAGTCTTTGCGCGCATCGTAGATGATCTGCACATCGACGCCGCGATCGACGGCTGCCTTCAGCCGATCCAGGATCGGGCCGTAGCGAAACTCGTAAGCCGCGATGCGCAGTCCGTCGCGGCCGCCCTCGCACCCGTCGATATAGTTGGCCATGGCCTCGACGAGACCGCGCGACAGCCAATCGTAAGCGGCATTGTTCTGGACCTCTTCGGGCCTGCGGTCGCCAAACCGTCGCGTATAGGCCTGCGAACCCGCGACGCCGCGGTTGAAGTAGATGTCCTGATCTCCCGCTTCAGGTGCCTCGGTGGTAATAGTGATCTCTACCTCCGCGAAGACTTCGAGGTTCTTCGGCTCACCTTTCAGGGCCGAAACCCTGTAGGTGTATTCATGCCCGGGCTTGGCCGTGTAGTCCGACCACTGAAACGATTGGACAGGATGGTATCTCGTTGAATGGGGTGACCCGGGTGGAAAGCCGGGATCGGTCTCTTCGAAAGCCTTTTGCCCGCTCAAATAATAGGACTCATCCTCGGTATGGTCGGTGCGGTGAACCGAAAACCCCATCAGGCCCTCGCATTTGTCCTCAGGCAAGTGCCACCCGAGCAGCACGACATAGCTGCCCGCCACGACATGGAGCTTCAATCCATTTTTCGTTTTCGTTTCGCGCATGATCCTCCCCTTTCATTATTCGTCGGATTGCTGCAACTTCTCCAGATTCCCGATCAGGTTTTCGAATTCACCGCTGCCCGGATGAACGAGGCGCATACCTCCGTCGGGTGTAAAGATCCGCACACTGCCCCGGCTGCTCTCCCCGCGCGCTCGTTCATAGTCATTGAGGAGCTGCTGCGACGTCTCACTTCGTGCGATCGCATGGTTCATCTTGAGCAATCGGTATTCGAGATTTTCATGCGATTGGCTGTGATCCCAGAATATGTCCGGCGATCCTAAAGCCCGGCAGCCAAAGCAGTTCAAAGTCGCTTCCGTGCTGATGATGAAGGAAAGACTTGATACGAAGGTGATCACCATCACGCCCGGGATATAGGCCTCTCCGCGTCCCATGGCGTCCATTTCATCGCTTAGGATTCCGGCCGCGAACGCATCGGCTTCCGTTTCGCGTTCCTTTGAAGCGGTTGGGTCCAGATTGAGCGATGCTGCCTGGCCGGTGGGGAGGAATGCGCCGTAATGCTTGTGGCGGATGTGGCCGAGTTCGTGCAGGAGGAGCAGTGCCAACATTTCATTCTCGTCGCCCTCAAGCAGCACATTGCCCTCTGCGAGCTTTGGAAAAGACAGCTCGAATTCCTGGGTGCCGACCAGGATCGCCCGGCATCCTTCCCGCACATGGGCCACCATCCCATTGGCGTCGCGAGGTTTGACGGCATAGACGGGGATCGCGGAGCCTTCCAGATCACCGTCCTTTGCCAATTCAAGCCGAAGTTCAGGATCGTGTACAAGGCCGTTGACGATCTCAATCGCTTTGCTGAGCTGGGTTTCAGTAGGCTCGATGAGGCGCTTTTCGAAGGAGCATTCCTGTGCTGACGCCGACGCACGGGCAAATGCCGACAGGATGAGGACGGCACCCAGAACTGGAATTGCCCGCGGGAGCCTCATGCGGGACACCGCGCGACCTTGCGCTCCATCTCTCCGAGATATTGTTCGGCAAGCGCTGCATTGCTCTCCGAGCGGAGGTCTTGCACCGTCTTGCGGACCTGTTTCTCGATCTCGGAGATGCACCCGAAGCTCTGCTTGGCCTGGCCGTCCATATACCCGGCGGCATAGGTCGAGACCGCCGACAGGCTTCCGAGCAGTCCGATTGCCACGGTAGACCTTCTTCTTCTTGAGATCCTCATACAGTTTCTGCAGACCGGCGAAAAAGGCGATCAAGGATCCGGCGACGAAGACGAAAAACAAGAGCCGCTGCGCCCAGGTCTGATAGCTGATGCCGCTCTCGTTGAGCGTGTTGGCGCGGTCATTGGCGTTCTGGACGGCCGCCCTCACACGGTCAGGATCGATCGCGATCGTGTCATTGGCGCCGAATACGGAGTCGGGCAGGTTGGTGACGACACCGACCGGACCCGGATAGACAAAGAACGCTCCAATGCCGGCGAGCAACAGGAAGATGCCCAATCCCATGAAGAACTTGCTCATTTTCCGCCCTCCGGTTCGGTGTCCTTATTGTCGCGTCACAAGGTCGATCATGACCGGCCAATGATCAGAGGCCCCGGATCCCGTTTTCGGATCGAAGCGGCGCGGCGAGACGTAACCGTCATCGTTGGTCTGTATCTGCGCCGCTGTTCCGACCGAGGTCCGGAACGAGCCGAGATTGGCATACCAGCCCGACTTCACGGGCCGTTCGGACAGCATGTTCTCGGACACCAGGAAGAAATCGAGGAAGGACCACGTGAAGTACGTCCCCACCCGTCGTTCTTGATGTTTGCTTGAGCCCGGTTCCCCGCACCCGGCGGTCACCTCAGGAGGCGCTCCCCATTTGCCGTAACGAAGCATCGCGCCGAAGAGGTCGCCCTGGGACTCGCTGCAATTGAGATTGAAGTCGCCGCCAGCGATTGCCAAGGCATCCGGCGGCAAGGCCCGTCGCGCCTCGTTTAGCGCGTTCATGGCGCGGTCGCGGCAAACAAACGGATTGCCGCCAGAGGGAAGATGGACCCCGAAGACGTGAAGGACCTTGCCGTCGGGAAGGGTCAGCGGGGCCTCGATGATATCCCGGGTGCCGCCGCACAATTCGGTATCGTCCTGGAAGTCGATCACATGCGCCGTTGCAGCGCTCGCGAGCGGGAAACGGCTTAGAACCGCAACGTCGATCCCGCGGTCTTTGGTCACGGACGTTGAATCGAGCTGGACGATTGTCTGATACCGCAGGGCCGCCGGCAAGGCCGCGTTGAGACGCTCCACGATGCCCGGGTTCTCGGTTTCCGGCATGATCAGGATATCCGGGCTGGGAACCGCGGCCGCAATCACACCCGCAATCGCATCGATCTTCTGCCCGAGCACAGTCTCACTCCAGTCGAGATTGATGCATTGCTGGGCATAGAAATCGATGTCGTTGTTGGCCCGGCAATTGGCCTCGTGGTCGGGGTTCGACTGCTTGACGCTCAGGGGGAGATAGGTGTCGTCGCTGCTATTGGCGGGGTCATCGACCGTGTCGAACAGGTTTTCGACGTTGAAAGACATCACGGTAACGCGATGGAAGGTCTGGGCTGAGGATGTGGCGGCGGCCGCAAGCAAAAAGCAAATTGCAGTAAGTATTCGTAGCAGAAACACGATCCCCTCCTAAATCCGAAAAAGCGTTTGATTGAAAATTTCCCAACCCTACACTTATATCGCGTATATGTCAGAAATAACATACCGTGTGCCGTCGCCAGGGCGATGGTGACCACTGGTGAAATCGTCGGAAGGTTGACCGCATGCACCTTGGGGTTCGTGGTCGAGTTCGGCATCGCTGCGTTGTCAAATGATGTTTTTGGTCTTTGACAGCATTTCAGGAGGTGACATGACCGAAACGATCGCTTGGCTCAAAGAAAGGGCACATGGGTTCAGTCACCTGTCGCGCGCCGAGCTCGACGCGATTTCCGACTTCTCGCTCTTGTGGAGCCTGTTTGAGTCCCGGATCCTGAACGCCGAGGGCAGTGCCCGCGCCATCTGCGACGCTGCCGACCGTTGGCGGGATGAGGGCACGCTCGATACGCCAATGCTTGAACCGGAACTCGCCTATTTCCGCGCGCGATATTTTGAAGGCGGGGCGGTCACCCATCATTTCGAGCATCTGCACCTTCCGGCCAACGCTCTTGGCGACATGGTCCTTGCGGTGATCGATGGCAGCAACAATGACGACCGGGATCGGGTCGCAGCCGTCCTGATCATCATCTTTCGGTATCGCAACAACCTCTTTCACGGCGTGAAGTGGCAATACAAGCTGGCCGGCCAGCTTGAGAATTTCACGAACGCCAATTCCGCCTTGATGAAGGTCCTCGATCGACATGGCGCACTTGAAGAAGGCTAGCGCTCCTTCGGCGCCCATTGATCTTTGGGACTATGGTTCCTTCGATGATGAGCTGCGCCAAGTCCTGGAGCCGCACCGCCAATTGATCCGGGACTATTTCGAGACCGACCGCGCCATCTTTCTATCCCATGACCTCGGTCGCGGTCCGGGCCGATCACCCATCCGGCCGGACAACCCCCATGCCGGCGCGTACTACGGCCTGCTCGATGAAGTGAACGAGTTGATGCTCGTGCGCACGATACGGGCATATCACTACACCCGCCTTATAGATCAGGAAGTCGAAGACCTTCACCGATCGGGAATCCATCTTTCCACGCCAGAGACGCTGCAGCATCGGCTCGATGCTCTCGTTGCTTTGGGCCAACTGCTGGCCGCCGATGCAGAGGTTCTGTTCACAAAGAGCCCGTTTCAGAGCGAACAGCGCCAAGGCAGAACCGGCAAACTCTGGATGACCTCGCACCCAGTTTCCGTGGAAGATGGAGGTGTTGTGCCGCTGATGGAACGGTGGGGCGGCGAAGTCGCGTCATTTTGGCTTCGTGATCGACAATTGTCCTCTTCTTTGGCAGAGATCGGCACTGCGCGGGTTATCGAGATCGCAGCGCCCCTTGCAAATACCTGCCACGCTCACTCCGCGGCCACTGCGGCCGTGGCCACCTTTGGACGGACAGTCGGGGCAATTCCCGTGAAATCGGACTTTGACCTCTACGCAAACGCGCCGCTTGAGCCAGACTCTGTGCTCGCGGTTCACACGGAGGGCGATGCCACGTTTGCGGCAATCGGAAAGTCCTATCCGCCGGGCTACATTGACGTCGATAATGGCCGATGGAAGGAACTTACGGGCGAGGATGATTGAGGGCGATCGGGAGGAAGCCCGAGGCGGCGGGGTGCGCCGGCAAAGCTGAGCGCCACTTTTTTGGCGGATGCCTGGCGTCGCCCTTCGGGCCGGGCTGCCGGCAAAGCTGAAGCCCGAAAGCGGTCTTCCCCCATCCGGGCGACCATCCCTGACGCGGGGCGGCCGGGAGGATCAGGGAGAACCGGAAAGTTGATGGGTGCCGCTTGCGCGCATCGGCCGGCAAGGGAAGCTGGCGCCGCTTCTGGCAGCGAAACATGCGACCCGGCACAAATGCCGACTTGCCAGACGCGCCCTTGTCCTGCCTTGCTCTTCGCGGCCTCCGGGTTGCCGCCCCTACAGAATAGGGAGCGGAAACCGGACAGAGGACCGCGCGAAACGCGGAGAGTAAATGGAAAAAGCAGAACTGGAAGTGTTGAGGGGAAAGGTCGCCTGCGGCGCAGTGCTGGAAACGGCGGGGTTTGCCGTCGACCCCAAGGAAAGCACCCGCCGCGCGGTCAAGTACCGCCGCGGCGAGGAGATCATCATTGTCATCCATGACGGCCAGGGTTGGTTCGATCCCCTGTCCGACGCCAAGGGCGACGTCTTTCGTCTCGTCGAACATCTCGATGGCCTTCCCTTCGCGGCGGCGCTTTATGTCGTCGCCGATCTGGTCGGCTTCGTGCCGTCGGCCCCCGCTTGGGAGAGGCAATCGCGTGAGCGCGCACCCGACCTCTCTGTTCCCGAGCGCTGGTCGGCACGCCGCAAGCCATGGTCCGGCTCGGCCACATGGCGCTACCTGCAGAACGAGCGGGCGCTTCCGGACACCGTTCTGCGTGCGGCCTTGGCCCAGGACGTTCTCCGCGAAGGTCCGCAAGGGAGCATGTGGGCCGCCCACCGCGACCCCTCGGGACCCGTAACCGGATGGGAAGAACGCGGCCCCGACTGGCGCGGCTTCGCTTCCGGCGGCGCCAAGCTGCTCTTTGCGCTCGGCGACCCGACCTCGCTGCGCCTGTGCGTCACCGAAGCCGCGATCGACGCGATGAGCCTCGGCGCGCTCGAGGGGCTGAGGCCCGATACGCTCTATCTCAGCACCGGAGGCGGCTGGTCGCCGGCGAGCTCCGAGGCCTTGCTCGATCTCGCCGTTCGGGCAGACGCCCTCCTGGTCGCAGCCACCGACAACAATACGCAAGGGGAGACCTTTGCCGCGAGGCTCGAGGCGCTCGCCGCCGATGGCGGTTGCGGGTTCGTGCGGCTGCGGTCGGAGTTGGAGGACTGGAACGAGGATCTGAAGGCGAAAAGAAGAAAGAAGGATGGAAGGGAGAAGGAGAAGGACGGCTGCCGCATGCCCGCCGTCCGCCTCAAGGGTGAAGCTCCGCCCGGCTGACGCCGGCCCTTGACCCGGCCGGACGGAGAGGCGGCGCCAAGAAGGGGTCCGGAAGGGCTGAAGAAGATGGTGATGCCGACAGGGTGCGCCGCGCTCCAGCCCGGGACAGGCCCGAAGGAGCCCGCAATGACCTCTCTTTCACCCATCCGAAAAGTCTATTTCGGCATAACCGACCGCCACCAGATGTTCAGATTGTTCGACCGCCATGCGCAGCGACCCGACCGCTGGCAAAATGACGACAGCGCCCTCTATGCTGGCGAGTGGTTCGAAATCGCCCGCACCGAGCACGACTATATGCTCGAGATCCTGTCGCCGCTCTGGATGCGCGGCGAAATGTTCGCCATGCGCGAATTCCTCACCGGCAGCATCACCAGCGTCTTCTATACGCTGCGCATCAACGATGTGACGCGGTTCTTTCATGCCTATTGCGATCTGTCCGATCCGCGGTCCGTCTATGACATGCGCGACTCCATCGTCGAGCGCGAGCGCCGGCCGGCCAAGGCGATGACCCGCGAAGAGCGGATCGAGCACATCTGGAGCGCCACCCACGACAAGTATCGCGGCTATGCCGGCGACGACTTCCGGGCCGAACATCGCGGCAAGCGCACCGTCATCGTCTATGGCAAGCCGGGCACACGGTTCGAGCTGCTCGAGAGCCTGACCGACGCGCAGATCTCCGAGAAGCTGCCGGTGCATTTGCGTCACCTCCCGCTGCCCGAAGCCGCGTGAGGCCCGTCATGTTCACATTTCCGATCATGGCGGTGCGCAAGGTCATCGCGCGCGGCGAAGAGGATGCGGCCGCCAATGGCGGTTTCCGCAATCCCTATTATGGCACCCGCCCGGGAGAGGGCGAGAAGCCCGGCGTCTGGCTCGTCGGCGATGAGGGCGTCTACATCATTTCCAACGGCAAGCTCGCCGAAGGGCAGAAACCACTCGTTGTCTATTCGACGGAGTGCCATCCGAAGGGCGGTACCGACTGGTGGGATTACAAGCGCCGGCACTTCGGCGGCGATGACGGCATCGAATTCATCGATGCCGATCTGCTGGTTCCAAGCTTCAACCGGAGCTTCGGGATCACCCATCTCGGCATCCAGCTCACCGAGAACGACATCTCGCTCTCGCTGATCACCCGCTAACCCGACCTTCAAATCAGCACGTTTCCAACGTTGCCGGGCCCCCAGGCAGTGCGGCTGCGTGCGCCCGCATCACAGGAGAAACCACCCATGTCCGACAACGACCCCTTCACCCTCGACATATTCGGCAGTTCGCACAGCGCTCTCAGTTCCGGGCTTGGCCTTGGCGTGACCGCTTTCGCCGGCAGCACGAAACCCGACCCGGTAGATGGCGATCCGCCGGCCGTTGGATCGCCCAGGTCGAACACAACCGAAAGATTGGTCGATCAGTCGAGCGGCAAAGGGCCCGAGCGCGGCAGCAATTTTTACCTTTCCGGGTGCCGAACCCTCGCCAAGGGCTGGAAGGCCAGGGCGCGGGATAATCTCGATGCCATCGCTCTTGCCGCGGCGATCACGGCCGAAGACCGGCCTGCGATGCCCGGGGAGCAGGCGCGCCTCATCCGCTTCACCGGCTTCGGCGCTTCCGATCTCGCCAATGCGATCTTCACCCGGCCGGGCGAGGAGGGATTCCGCAAGGGATGGGAAGACCTGGGTGACGAGTTGCAGGAATCGGTGAGCAGGGCGGATTACGCTTCGCTCGCCCGCTGCACACAATATGCCCATTTCACGCCCGAGTTCATCATCCGGGCGATCTGGAAGGGGCTCGAACGGCTCGGCTGGCGCGGCGGCCGTGTCCTCGAACCAGGGATCGGCACGGGGCTGTTTCCAGCCCTGATGCCGGAGGCACTACGGGATGCGTCCTTTGTCACCGGCGTCGAGCTCGATCCGGTCACCGCGCGCATCGCCCGGCTCCTGCAGCCGGTCGCCCGGATCATCGAGGGCGATTTCGCGCGAACCGATCTGCCGGCGCATTTCGATCTCGCCATCGGCAATCCGCCGTTTTCAGATCGAACGGTGCGGTCCGACCGCGCCTACCGGTCGATGGGTCTGCGGCTGCATGACTATTTTATTGCCCGCTCGATCGATCTCCTGAAACCCGGCGCGCTCGCCGCCTTCGTCACATCGTCGGGCACGATGGACAAGGCGGACGCCACGGCGCGCGAGCACATCGCCAGATCCGCCGATCTCATCGCCGCGATCCGGCTGCCGGAAGGCAGCTTCCGGCAGGAGGCGGGGACGGACGTCGTCGTCGACATCCTGTTCTTCCGCAAGCGCAAGCCGGGCGAGCCGCAAGGCGACGCAAGCTGGCTCGATCTTGCCGAGGTCATTCCCGCGAGCGAGGACAGTGACGCCATCCACGTCAACCGCTGGTTCGCCGATCATCCCGATCATGTCCTCGGTCGCCACGCCACCACACCCGGCCCCTTCGGCGAGACCTATACATGCCTCGCCGGTGACGGTGACCTCGAAGCCGCCCTCGACGCGGCCATCCTCTCCCTTCCGGACGCTATCTACGACGGAGAGCCCGCCGAGATCGATATTGATCTCGAGCTTGGTCCGACGCTCACCAACGTCCCCAGACCCGAGGACGCCCATGTCCGCGAGGGCAGTTTTGTCTTCGATGCCTCGAGGGGCCTCATGCAGGTGATCGATGGCAAACCCGCTCCGGTTCCCGTGCGCAACGGCAGGTCCGGCGAAGGGTTTTCCGGAAAGCAGATCAACATCGTTAGGAAGCTGATTCCGGTCCGAGACGCCGTGCGCGCGGTCCTCAAGGCCCAGGAGACCGATCAGCCATGGCGGGAGCTTCAGGTGAAGCTCCGCATCGCCTGGTCGAGCTTCGTGCGCGATTTCGGGCCGATCAATCACACCAAGGTGTCGATCACGGAAAACGATGCGACAGGCGAGACCCGCGAAACGCATCGCCGTCCCAACCTGCAACCGTTTCTCGACGATCCGGATTGCTGGCTAGTCGCCTCGATCGAGACCTACGACCTCGACACCGACACCGCGAAGCCCGGTCCGATCTTCTCTGAACGCGTGATTGCCCCGCCGTCGTCGCCGGTCATCACCAACGCCGCTGACGCCCTTGCGGTCGTTCTCAACGAGCGGGGCCATGTCGACATCGATCATATCGCCGAACTCCTGCACGAGGATCGCGACACCGTCATCGCGGAGCTTGGCAGCGCGATCTTTTCTGATCCGGCGGATGGGTCCTGGCAGACATCCGACGCCTATCTTTCCGGCCCGGTGCGCGACAAACTGGCAATCGCCGAGGCGGCCGCCGAGCTGGATCCGGCTTACAGCCGCAATGTCAAGGCGCTCGAGGGGGTGCAGCCGGCCGATCTCAGCCCGTCCGAGATCACCGCGCGACTTGGCGCCCCGTGGATTCCCGCCTCCGATGTCGTCGACTTCGTCAAGGAGACGATGGCGACCGAGATACGCATCCGTCACATGCCGGAGCTCGCCTCCTGGACGGTCGATGCCCGCATGCTCGCCTACCGCGCCGAGGGCACATCGGAATGGGGCACCAAACGCCGGCATGCCGGCGAGCTGATTGCCGATGCGCTCAACAGCCGTATCCCGCAGATCTTCGACACGATCAAGGATGGCGACAGCGAGCGCCGGGTTCTCAATGTCGTCGATACTGAGGCGGCCAAGGAGAAGCTCACCAAGATCAAGACCGCCTTCCAGACATGGGTCTGGTCCGACCCGGACCGGACCGACCGGCTGGCGCGGGTCTATAACGACACTTTCAACAACATCGCCCCCCGATCCTTCGACGGGGACCATCTGAAACTTCCGGGCGCCTCAGGCGCCTTTGTTCTTTATGGCCACCAGAAACGCGGCATCTGGCGGATCATTTCTTCGGGCGCGACCTATCTTGCTCACGCCGTCGGCGCCGGCAAGACCATGACGATAGCCGCCGCCGTCATGGAACAACGCCGGCTCGGCTTGATCTCGAAAGCCATGCTGGTTGTGCCCGGCCATTGCCTGGCGCAGGCCGCCCGCGAATTCCTGGCGCTCTATCCGACGGCCCGCATTCTCGTCGCCGACGAGACCAATTTCACCAAAGACAAGCGCCATCGCTTCCTGTCCCGCGCCGCGACGGCCAATTGGGACGCGATCATCATCACCCACTCGGCCTTCAAGTTCATCGCCGTCCCGGCCGAATTCGAAA
The DNA here is from genome assembly GCA_002708825.1 of Phyllobacteriaceae bacterium. GTDB lineage: Bacteria > Pseudomonadota > Alphaproteobacteria > Rhizobiales > Rhizobiaceae > Zhengella. The sequence goes on from PAPF01000003.1 coordinate 72,440, forward strand.
GGCAGATGATCGAGGACGAACTCGCGCTCTACGAGGAGCTGCTCACCCGGGTCGAGAGCGACGACCGGGTATCGCGCAAGCGTCTGGAACGGCTGAAAGAGGGCCTGAAAGACCGGCTGGAATCGCTGGCGACGGTCAAGGACGACTTGCTGACGATTTCCGAGATCGGGGTCGATCAGATCATCGTCGACGAGGCGCAGGAGTTCCGCAAGCTCTGCTTCGCCACCAACATGTCGACGCTCAAGGGCGTCGATCCGAACGGCTCACAGCGGGCCTGGGACCTCTATGTCAAATCGCGGTTCATCGAGACCAAAAATCCCGGCCGGGCACTGGTACTGGCGTCGGGCACGCCGATCACCAACACGCTCGGCGAAATGTTCTCGGTGCAGCGTTTCCTCGGCTTCGCGGCGCTCCAAGAGCGCGGCCTGCACGAATTCGACGCCTGGGCCTCGACCTTTGGCGAGGTGGCGACCGAGCTCGAATTGCAGCCGTCCGGCAAATACAAGCCCGTCTCGCGCTTCGCCACCTTCGTCAATGTGCCGGAGCTGATCGCCATGTTTCGCTCCTTCGCCGATGTCGTGCTGCCGGAGGATCTGAAGCAATATGTGAAAATCCCCGCCGTCTCGACCGGCAAACGCCAAATCGTCACCGCCAAACCGACCGACGACTTCAAGCTCTATCAGCAGGTGCTCGAGGCACGCATCAAGGCGATCGAAAAACGCGAGGGTCCGGCGCAGCCCGGCGATGATATCCTGCTCTCGGTCATTACCGATGGCCGTCATGCGGCGATTGATCTTCGGCTGGTCGATCCCGACAATGACAATGAGCCCGACAACAAGCTCAACAAGCTGGTCGAGAACAGCTTCCGCATCTGGCGGGAGACCGGCGAAAACGAATATCTCACCCGCGAAGGCAAGCCCTTCGACCTGCCGGGCGCGGCACAGATGATCTTCTCCGATCTCGGCACGATCAGCGTCGAGAAATCACGCGGCTTTTCCGCCTATCGCTGGATCCGCGACGAACTCGTCCGTCTCGGTGTCCCGGCCTCGGAAATCGCCTTTATGCAGGACTACAAGAAGACCGAGGCCAAGCATCGGCTGTTTGCCGATGTGAATGCCGGCAAGGTCCGCTTCCTGATCGGTTCTTCGGAAACCATGGGAACCGGCGTCAATGCGCAGCTTCGCCTCAAGGCGCTCCACCATCTCGACGTTCCCTGGCTGCCCTCCCAGATCGAGCAGCGCGAGGGCCGCATCGAGCGGCAGGGCAATCAGCACGACGAGATCGACATCTTCGCCTACGCCACCGAAGGCTCGATGGACGCGCAGATGTGGCAGAACAACGAGCGCAAGGCCCGCTTCATCGCCGCCGCCCTTTCCGGCGACACGTCCGTGCGACGTCTGGAGGATCTCGGCGAGGGCCAGGCCAACCAGTTCGCCATGGCCAAGGCAATCGCTTCCGGCGATCAGCGCTTGATGCAGAAGGCTGGCCTCGAAGCCGACATCGCCCGGCTCGAACGCTTGCGTGCCGCGCATCGCGACGATCTCTTCGCGGTCCGTCGCCAGATCCGCAACGCCGAACGCGATATCGACCATGACACGCGCCGGATTGCAGAGATCGGCAAGGACATCGAGCGCAGGGTTCCGACTGCCGGCGACGCCTTTGTCATGACCGTTGGCGGACAATCCTTCACCGAGCGCAAGCCCGCCGGCCGCGCACTGATGAAGGAAATCATGACCCTCGTGCATCTGCGGGAGGACGATGAAAAGACCATTGCCAGTATCGGTGGCTTCGATCTGGTCTTCTCCGGCCAGCGTTTCAGGAACGATGAATTCCAATACGATGTCGCGCTCGCACGAACCGGCGCGGAGACCGACATCGATCTCTCCCTGACCGTCACCCCGCTCGGCGCCGTCTCCCGCATCGAGCATGTCCTCGCGGGTTTCGAGGACGAGCGTTCGCAATACCGGTTCCGTCTCGACGACGCGAAGCGGCGACTCGCCTCGTACCAATCCCGCCAGGGCGGGGAATTCGGCTTCGAAGAGGATCTGGCGGACAAACGCCGGCAGCTCGATGCCATCGAGGCCGATCTGGCGGACGAGGTCCTGAAGGAGGGAAAGAAGGCCATGGAGGCGGCCTGAGGTAGGAAAGAGCGGGAAGGGGACCGGTCGCAGACCGGTTGGCCCGGTGACGCTGTCGCTCAACCGCCGCCTGCGCCATCCCGGCCCGTCGTCCTTCGCAGGGCTTTGCAGCCCCGCTTGTCCGGCCGGGCAGGGATGCTCGGCCGCAGTTGCCCCGGCCCGCCCGCTCCGCGGTCCCGGGGATGTCTTCGAGAAGAAGACGAGAAAGAGAGCCGGCGGCATGCCGGGCCCTCAATTCCCAACCAGGAGCTTCCCATGCATATCATCAAGATCGACCCGCGCGCGCTGAAGGACAATCCCGACGATGCCCGCAAGTCCAAATCCACACCGCAGGGCGATGCACTGCTCGCCGCGACCATCAAGGCGGTCGGTATCATCCAGCCGCCCGTCGTCTCCCCCGAAACCGATGGCGGAAACGGCTTCATCATCCAGGCCGGTCATCGCCGCGCCAAAGGCGCGATCGCCGCCGAGCTCGAGGAGATCGAGGTCATCGTGACCGATCCGGCCGAGGATGGCGGCGCCATGCGCTCCATGGTCGAGAACATCGCCCGTGAACCGCTTAACCCGGTCGACCAGTGGCGCGCCATCGAGCGGCTGGTCGCGCTCGACTGGACCGAGGAAGGCATCGCCGCGGCGCTCTCTCTTCCCATCCGGCAGATCAAGAAGCTCCGGCTTCTCGCCAACGTGCTTCCGGCCATGCTGGACCAGATGGCCAAGGGCGACATGCCGGACGAGCGGCAGCTCAGGACCATCGCCGCCGCCTCGATCGCCGAGCAGAAGGAGGTCTGGAAGGCCCACAAGCCGAAGAAGAACGAAACCACGTCGTGGTGGTCGGTCGCCAACGGCCTCTCCAAGAGCCGCATGTATGCGCGCGACGCCAGTTTCGACGACGAGCTGGCGCAGGCCTACGGCATCGCCTGGGTCGAGGACCTCTTCGCCCCAGCCGACGAGGACAGCCGTTACACGACCGATGTCGAGGCGTTCCTTGGCGCCCAGCAGGAGTGGATGACCAACAATCTGCCGAAGAACGGCATGCTCACCGAGCTCAATGGCTGGAACGGTCCGGAACTGCCGAAGAAGGCCGAGCGCGTCTACGGCAAGCCGAAAAAGTCCGATTGCACGGCCATGTATCTCGACCGCGACGGCAGGGTGCAGTCGGTCGTCTACCGGATGCCCGAGCCCCAAGCAGCGAGCGGAATGTCGGCGAAAGGAAAGGCGGGGGAGGGTGGCGCCGTCGCGCCAGCGCAGCGCCCCGATGTCACCCAGAAGGGGCAGGACATGATTGGGGATTTCCGGACCGACGCGCTTCACGAGGCGCTCGCCCGCGCGCCGATCGAGGATGACACGCTGATGGCGCTGCTCGTCATCGCCTTTGCCGGTCAGAATGTCCGCGTTGATACCGGCTCGGGCAATACGGGTTCATTCCGAAGCCAGATCGCGCCCCATGCCGCCAACCTGGTCGATGAGACCGGTAATCTCGCGTTCGACAAGGACACGCTCCGCGTCGCTGTCCGCTCGGTGCTGATCGAGGTGCTGTCGTGCCGCCGCAACATGTCGAACAGCGGCATCGTCTCGCGGGTCGCCGGCGCTGTGATTGGGGCCGACAGCTTCCTGCCCAATATGGGGACCGAAGACTTCCTCCTGTGCTTGTCCCGGCAGGCGCTGGAGGCTGCTTGCGCGGACACCTCGGTGCTGCCGCGCAACAAGGTCCGCGACACCCGCGCCGCGCTTGTCGAACATTTCAGGCAAGAACGCTTCGTCCACGGGTCGGCGCTGTTCGCGCCGGACGCGAACGAACTTGCCGACTGGAAAGCCCGTAACGAGATCGTCGACGACGAAGACGCTGGAGATGACGACGGCTCCGCCGAGGAGCCGGATGAGGGCGACATCGACCCGGATGCCGTCTCCGAAGGTTTTCGCGTAGCCGCCGAATAGCGGTCTTCTTCCTTCCGAACGCACATCACGCCGCCGGCATCGTCCGGCGGCGTTTCCGTTTCCATTCTTTGAACAAGGAGCACACCATGTCCGCCAAACTCATTTTTGACCATGCGCCGATCGGCGCGATTATCGCCTATTCGGACGGTACGCCGCGCCCGCCAGAGCGTCACCGCAGGAAACTTGCCGACTGGAAAAACCGCAATGGGGCCGGTCGGCTGATTTGCAAACGTGCCGCCGTCGAGCGCGGCACGCACACGATCCCCGCTTCCTTCACCCTGCATGAGGGCGATTACGGGTCGAATGGGACGATCGTCATGCGCGTCCACAAGACCTTCGATGTGAATTCGCCGCGCACATTCACCGTGCGGAAGCTGCCTGAACCCGGTTCGGTCCTTGTCATGAGCCGGCCGGGCGAGCTGGGTGAGCTCGTTCATCTCGCCGCAAACCCTAGCGCCGCCGAAGACTGGCTCACCAGGCACGGCTATCCCGAAGCCGAACTGCAGGATGTCACTTCGCCGGCACCCGATGCAGGGAGGGCGGCGTGAGTGTCTCCGGGAGAATAGCCCTACTCTCTCGGATGGAAGCAGCGCACCGCCAGACGAAGGCGCATCTCGAACTGATCGAACGCCAGATATCGGCCAGGGCGGAACGCATGACCACGACAGCCAAGGCGAAGGCCCGAAGACATCCCCGCGGGGGATCGCGCTGGACGCGGTCGGATGAAACCATGTTCAGGGCCTGCGTCGACCAGTTGAGCTTCGAGCGGCGCGGTGAAATCGATGCCCTTAGTCGAAAGCTNATGCGACAGGAGCGCGCGACTTGNGCCGTCAGGGCAAAGACCACCCGCAACNGGCCGACTGCCAAAGCGGATGCGCAAGCCCTATTGTGACGGCAGGAGCGTATGCCCCGGGCCACGGTCATTTCCTTCACATTGNGNGCCGNTGGAANGCCACCCCTGNCGGCCTCCCTTCGGTTCTNGTCGCGGTCGTAAACCGGCGGNCNGAGCCTTCAAGGCCGCTGACGCGCCGCGGNGCGGCCGCACGCACCATCCTCNCCAAACCGGCCCCGCGGGACTGCGCGAGGGCTTGATANGCCCTGCTGGCCCGCAGGACAGGTTCGCTCGTCTNGGTCCGTGCGGACCCTGAAGCCCCCGTCTTTCCGCCGGTTTCTTTTGCCCGCGCCCGAAGGGAGGGCCGGCNGGGGCCGGCTNGAGCCTTCGGTCAAACCGTGAAGGAAAGGAATTTCACATGACCAGCAACGCTCGTCCCTCCCGTCAGTCCGGCAAGGTCGTCCAGCTCCGCAAGGGCGCTTCCCTCGAAATGGTCCGGCTCGCCTGCCCCGACAGCGCTCAGGCATTCCTCATCTCCGAAAGCTTTGGTCTTCCCGTCATCGACTGCGACGGCATCCGCGATCTCCACCACAAGATCATCGTCGACACGGCCGAAAGCCTCAATGAGGGCTTGGGGGACCGGGCCATGCAAATCCACCTTCAACGTATTGTCGGTTCTTTTGTCGGCTCCGCTCATGGCGCAGGCCAGTTCTACTCGCGCGCAGTTACCGAGGCCAGGGACGCTACGGCGAAGGGCTCCAATGACTCTCGCGACGAAGATCTTGACGGTCCGGTCGGGTTCAATGGTGCGGCCCAGCGCAAACGCGAGTTCGCGGCCGATATGGGCCTGCAGGCGCACGCTCTCAGATGCGCAGCCGAAGGCGTTGTCAGCGCTTACGAACAGGTGATTGGCGAGTCTTGGAAACCTTTCACGCGTCAGGTCGAAAACCCCGGTCAGACCGTCGATCGGAAGGCGACTGAGCTGCAGATGGCGGCTCTTGGATGAGCCGTTCGGGCGGAGCTTCGGCTCCGCCCACTATCAATTCGATGGCTAACCCTGCCACGGGTCAATGACGACCACGCCGGTCTCGGCCCCTGTGCATTATTGGGACATAGATTCACGGTAGGAACCTGCTGGACGGTACCAACGCGGTCGGGCAACAAGCGACGCCATCCGGGACGTCCCTGAGGCAGGTCATTGCTTCTGAAACCAGACGCTGCAGGTGGCCGACGTCACCGCGACCTATCATACCGGCACGTCGCGACCGGAGCAGAATTTCGCGCATGCGGCGACAACTGCGGAAGCATCTTCACCAGCGCCCATCACGAAGGCTGAAGCACGATTTCGCTGCCACGGACGTCCTAGATGAAAAAGGCCCGGTACGGGAGAAAGGCTGCCTTCTTGCAGAATGCTTCCGTTGGAACGGGTACTGCCTGGAATCTGGAGCCATGCGCTATCGTCTCGATATCCGATGCACCAGATGACGGAATCGATCACCCGTTTCGATCCATCGGCAAAGAATGCGAGGCGGTCTTGTGAAGAGACTAAGCGTTTCGCGACGGCTACGCCCCTTCGTTCCAAGTCGTCAAGGCTCCGATCCCTGTCAGGAAAGGGGTCCGCGCGCCGCATCACGCGTCCTATCGTCGATTCGGGCCTTGCTCTCATCAAGCCCAATGTGTGCAGCCACCACCATGTACTCTGGCCCAGAATGCGCTCGGGAAACAGACGGCGGCTGCGTCCAGCCGCAAGCACCACTTCATGGGTCAAAGCCAGCTCGGCTGCGATGTCGCGTCCGCTTGCTCCATCTCCGACAATAAGGACCATGCCAAGCGGGAGATCACTGGGATTGTGATAACTTTCCGGTGTTAGTTGCTTGACTGCGCTGTCGAAGCCGGCAGCAATCGTTGGGATTATCGGTTTCTGAAACGCACCCGTCGCGACGATCACTGCCTTCGCTACTATGTACCTGCCATCGTCGAGTTGCGCGGCGAACCGCTCATCGGCCCGGCGTTCGAGCCGAGCCACACCATTTCCGGAATGCACCGGTAGGTCGAAATGGCTGGCGTAGGTTTCGAGATAATTCGCAAACTCGTCTCGCGTTGGATAGCCTTCTGGGTCCCCATCGAGCGCAAGACCAGGCAGCGAACTAAATGCGCGCGGAGTGAACAGGGTCAGGGAATCGTAGCGATGGCGCCAACTGTCGCCGACGCGGGCATGGCGATCGACGATTTGGAATGAAAGCTCTGGTCGGGCAAGATAATAGCCGGCTGCGAGTCCCGCTTGACCCGCGCCGATCACTAGAACGTCTATTTCCTCCGAACCATGGCTCACGGATAGCTGGCGAGGGCTTCTGTTCATGCAGCCTTTGCTTTGCCTTTTACCAGAATGCTCTCCATCAGCAAAAGCCCTACCCCACAGACAATCGCCACGTCGGCAAGATTGAAGGCGGGCCAATGATAGCTGCCGATGTAAAAATCCAGGAAATCCGTCACGGCACCCTGCCGGAGCCGGTCGAGCAGATTGCCGAGCGCCCCCCCAACCACGAGCCCGAGGGCGGATGCCGTCAGGCGGCTGTCGCTTCGATGGATCCAGATAAGGAGGCCGGCGACTATAGCGAGCGGGAACGCCATCAGGAGCCAAACCGGCGCCTGGCCGAACAATCCGAAGCTCACGCCGGTGTTAAAGCCGAGCACGAGATTAAAGAAGCCGGTGACGGGAATGACCTGAGGTGGATTCATAACATGGTCCATGACCCACCACTTCGTCGCCTGATCAATGAAAAACCCGCCAAGGGCGAGTGGAAGGCCGAGCCTGAGCATGTCCGAATGTCCTTTAAACTCCGGCTTAGCCGATCCGACCGAGGGCCGGGAACGTCTGGAGCAGCCATATTGCAAAGCTAGAGAGATGGCCGGTGATCATGGCGATGCCCATCACCACCATCACCCCACCAGCGACGATTTTGAGCACCCGGCCGGTGCGGCGCATCGACATCATCCGCGCCATGAACCCGCGCATGAATAAAGCCGCCAAGATGAAAGGGAGGCCAAGGCCCAGGGAATAGACGGCGAGCAGCGTCGTTCCGCTTGCAACCGTGGCGTTGGCAGCGGAGAGGGTCAGAATCGCACCTAGCACTGGTCCGATGCAGGGAGCCCAGCCGAACGCAAAAGCGAGACCCAGGAGATAAGCGGCCCCAGCGCTTCCGCTGCCCGGATTGGCATGGAACCGGGCTTCACGATTGAGCCAGGGCATTGGTACGAGGCCGGTCGTGAATAGGCCGAAGACGATAACGATCCCTCCGCCAATCAGGTTCGCTTCGAAAAGATACATGCGCAAGAGCCGGCTCAACACGGTGGCGCTGGCCCCAAGGATGACAAACACGGTCGTGAAGCCGAGCACGAAGCAGAGGCTGAGGCCGAGAGTTCGGCCCGCTGCCCTGAATTCTGTATCGGCCGCAATTCCGTCCGGGCTAATCGTGCGGCCTGCAACGTAGGAAATATAGCCCGGCACCAGCGGCAGAACGCAGGGCGACAGGAAGGATATAACGCCAGCGGCGAAAGCCGTCGCCATTCCGATACTGGAGAACTCCATCAGCCAATCTCGCCCACCAGACGGCGGAGCTTCTGCAAGCGAATCTCACGCGGCTCGTGCATGTCGAGCGTGCCGACGAATTGGCTCTCGGCATCCATCATGTAGACGCCTGCGGTGTGATCCATCGTGTATTCGCCCCCCTCCAGAGGCACTTTTCGCGCGTAGGCCGCAAAGGCCTTCACCACGGCGTCCGTTTCCTGTCGATTTCCCCGCAATGCGAGGATGCGATCATCAAAGGCTGTCATGTATTGAGCCAGCAGCTCTTGGCTGTCTCGTTCGGGATCGACGGTGAAGAACAGTACGTTGAACTGGTCGGCCACCGGCCCGAGCTCGTTCATGAGATCGCTGAGTTCGTAGAGCGTCGTCGGACACACATCGGGACAATGGGTGAAGCCGAAGAAGGCGAGATAAGGCTTTCCAGCAAGCGCGGCATTGTCGATCGTCCCGCCTTGATGCGATGTGAGCTGGAACGGGCCGCCGATAGCTGCGATGCCTGTCGAAGACGCGACCGCCGCATTTTGCTGCTGCCAAGGCTTGGACACTGACAAGCCGATGAAAAGCCCACCGACAGCGGCGACGGCAACCCATGCAACAAGACGGAAAAGTTTGACGCCGCTCATTGGACAGCCTCTCCGTGCCCGTCATGTTCGTTCGCAAATTCCGGACGAGCACCCATGTTCTGCACAGCGAACTCAACGTCGATGGTACCGGCCTGCTCGAACACCAGTGTTGCGGCAAACCGCTCCCCTTCCTTCAAAGGACGCGATGGCTTCAAAAACATGATGTGTATACCGCCAGGTTGAAGTTCGACCGTCTTGCCAGCCCCAATTTCGATGCCATTTTGCACCGGCCTCATGCTGGCAACCCCGTCGATCACGGTCGACTCGTGGATTTCCGCCCGTTCTGACAGAGGTGATGAGATCGAAACCAGACGGTCGGCCATACCGCCATCGTTCGTTAGCGTCAGATAGCCGCCGGCTACCGGCGCGACCGGCGGAGTCGCGCGCGACCACGGATGATTGATGGTGATCGAACCGGCTTGGAAGTCGTGACCAACGGCAGGAGAGATCAATACCGCAAGGGTAAGGAAGGCGGCGGATAGGGCTCGTGAACTAATCATGTTGATTAACTTTCTCTCCAGCTTCCCCGGCCTTTTCAAGAATTTCCAAGCCGCTTCTGACAACGACAACAACCACGCCCAGGCCGATGATCAGATCCGGGTAGGGCGAATTGAAAAGGATTACGGCCAGACCCGAAAGCGCGATGGCTGAGTTCACGAGCATGTCGTTTGTCGTGAAAATCCATGAGGCTTGCAGATGCACGCCGCCTTCCCGATGAGAATTCAGGAACCACATGCAGATCATATTCGTAAGCGCGCTCGCGATTGCCACGGCAATCATGACCGGCCCTATCGGATCGGAGCCAGTGAAGAAGCGACGACCGACTTCAAATAGAAGAAGACCAGCGAAAACCATCAGAAGGATACCCGACAGCCGGGCAACTCGAACCTGCGCCGCCAAACCGCGACCTACGACGAAAAGGCTAATAGCGTAGACACCGGCATCGCCAAGATTATCGAGTGCAGAGCCCATCAATCCTGTTGACTGAGCCCACCACCCTAATCCCCCCACAATGGCTGCCTGGGCCGTATTGATCGCAAGCACCCATGCGAGCGCCCATTGTTCGCTCTTCTCGGATGAAGTGGCACTGCCCTTGGACTGATTACTCATAAATTACACCTCGGCTTTCTTGGCGAGAAGTGGAAGCCGCGACCTGCCTTCGCGCACTGCTTGGGCTCATTTGTCGCGGGTGCCGCGCCAGGTCAGCAGGCGCAGCGCATTGGCTGTAACGAGGACCGTAGCGCCCGTATCGGCGAGAATCGCCATCCAGAGCGTGGTAATGCCGAATAGAGTCGTCACGAGGAAGACGGCCTTCAGACCAAGCGCTATGGCGATATTTTGCCAAATATTGCCGAGTGTCGCCTGTGACAACCCGATGAGATCGGCAACACCCGTCACCCGGTTTCTGAGCAGCGCGGCATCTGCGGTCTCCAGAGCAACGTCGGTGCCTGCACCCATGGCAACGCCAACGGAAGCGGCTGCGAGCGCCGGCGCGTCATTGATACCGTCTCCCACCATGGCGATCGGGCCATTAGCTTTGAGGCGACCGATCTCGGCGAGCTTGGCGTCGGGCAACAATTCGGCGCTTGCCTCAAGGCCAAGATGGGCCGCAATGGCGTCGGCCGTGCGCTTGTTGTCGCCGGTCAGCATCAGTGGCCGCACACCTCGATCTGTCAGCCGCTTCACACCTTCGATAGCGTCGTCGCGCGGTTCGTCGCGCAACGCGATCAATCCCTCGATGGTCTTGCCCTTTATAAGCACGACGACCGTCTTGCCCTG
>PAPF01000004.1 GCA_002708825.1 Phyllobacteriaceae bacterium
CACCGTCAGTGTGCCGTTGCTGGTGACAAGGTCGCCGTCGTTGCCGGCCTCGCCGTTCGTCGTGTCATCGGCCAGCACCACCGTCGGCGCAGCCGGCGCAACCGTGTCCAGCGTGATCGTAGTGGCCGGCGATGTGAAGGAGTTACCCGCCGCATCCGTGATCTGGACGGTGAAATCATAGCTGGCATCGCCGGAAAGCGTGCCGGCGGTCAGTTCCACCGGTCCCGTCTCGGAACCTGTAACGGTATAGGTCACGGCCGGCGAAAGAGAGGCGCCCCCCACCAGCAGTTCGACCACGTCGCCGGCTTCCGCGCCGGATACGTCAATCGAGAAGGTCGGCGTGTCGTCATTGGTCAGGTTGTCGCTGTCGCTGCTTCCGCTGTCCGAAGCCACCACAAGGTCCGGCGCCGCAAGGCTCGGAACCGTCGTATCCACGTCCACCGTGAGTTCCGTGCCGGTGCGCGTGTTGCCGGCCGGGTCGGTGAAGCGCACGGCGATCGTGTGGTCGCCATCGGCCAGCGTGGAGGCGGTCAGCTGGATCGTGGTGCCGAGTTCGCCGCCATTGATCGTATGGGTGGCGATGACCGCGTCGCCATTGCTGGTGTCGATCAGTTCGACCGTGTCGCCCACCTCGAGGCCCGTGGCGGGAATGGCCACGCCGAATGTCGGCGTGTTGTCATTGGTCAGGTCGTCGCTGTCGCTGTCGCCGGAATCGGACGCTGCCACCAGGTCCGGCGCGGCCGGCACCTCGGCAATCAGCGTGTCGATGGAGAAAACGTCGGTGACCGTCGTGTCGGGCAGGTTGTCGCCGGTGAAGCTGCGCGCATTGGTGATCTCCACGTCGATATCCGACAGGTCGATATTGGCGTCGGTCACCGAGAAGGTGAAGGTGTAGGTGTCGTTTGCGCTGGTCGTGGTGCTCCAGGAACCGGAGACGTAGCTGATGGTCGATGACGGATTTTCATCCGGGAAGCTGATGACCGGCGTCACCGTCGGCTGGGTGTTCATCGACTGGTCGAACACCACGGTGATGGTGATCGTGCCGGTGGAGGCATCGGCTTCGCTGATCACTGGAGAAGAAGACGTGACGGAAACGATCGAAGGGGCCATGATGTTGATCTCCAGTTCGTTGGAAGAGGTGTCGCTGGATGTGTTTCCAGCCGCATCTGTCGAGGTGACGGTGACGTCGTTGAAGCCCTCTGTTTCAGGGCTGTAGGTGCCGCTGTCGGGCGGCGTCGAAAGGTCGAGGGTCCAGTTGCCGGCGCCGTCCGGCGTCACGGTCCATGTCGCGCCGCCCACGCTCACCGTGGTGGTCACGCCGGCCTCGGTGGAGGCCGTGCCGGTGATCACGGGCGTGGTGTCGGTGCCGGAATAAAGCGGGTCGACGGTCGGTTCTGCGGGGGGCGTAGTGTCGCTCGTCTCGGCGAAGAACGTCCCGCCGAATTCGCTGATCGCGCCGGAATCCCCGGTTGAGAAGAGGTCATAGAAATCAAGAAAGGAATCATAAGAGGAAAAAGACGAATCGAAACTCGCCTGCAATTCGATCCGGACAGAGAAGCCGGTCACCGTCTCGTCGAGGTCGATTACCTGACCCGGACCTCCGGACAGGCCGTCATCACTCGCCAGTTCCCATACCGCCCCGCCGGATCCGCCTTCGATTGTGGCCACCAGCCGGGTATAGACTGTGCCGGCAATCCCCGGTGCGCTCGTCTGGCCGACCCAAACAGCAACCTGCTGACCGCCAATTATCACATCAAAGGACAAAGTCTCCAAGGCCTGGTCGATGGTACCGTCCATGGCCAGGCCCATCCCGGTCAGGCCCCACCAGAAATTGCTGTAGTCGGTGGTATTCAGGTTGTCGAAGGTGAAGACGACGCCTCCGTCACGACCCGGATTTCCGCCGTCACTGCTGAACGTGTTGCCTCCCGGCGCGGGATAGATCGGACCTAGAATTGTCATGGCTGCCCTCCGAAGTTTTCACGGGGCGAGTTCTGAAAGTCTGCCCGAATGGCCGGTCCGGCGCGCCTTCCTGCAAGCACAGGGCGAACTCGCCAGGCCATTGCAGGCCCGGCCAGCCAAGAGCGATGAGGAAAACTTCCGATTGTGCGTCCGGACGAAAGGCAAAAGCCATCCCTGCCTCCGGCGCGCCAGGACGCCAGCGGTTGCATCATCCGGTTCTCACGTAGTTTCAGAAGTTTCCTCTGCAGCCACAGAGGAGATGACATTCAGCCTCCACCCGTACGCCCCTACACCAAATAGTTGAAAACTCGATTTTTGTTTTTTCTTATATGCTTAAGAAAACATAAATCTTTGCATGTCCGAAACTACCAAATGGGTACGTACTGCAAATTTTAGCAATATGATTAACGACCATGCCGGGAAAGGCCGCGCTTGCGGCCCGCGCAGGCGCCGCCGCCCATGTGCGTGCGCGGCGGGCCGTTCAACGGCTCCGGCAAGGAAGGGCGTGGTCTTTCGAGGAGGGATTAGACGCGCAACCGCCAGACCAGCACCGTGAGCTGGTGCTGCGTCTTCGTGCCGGTCTTCTTGAAGATCTTCTTCAGGCGCGCCCGCACGGTCGATTCCGAGATTCCGAAATCCCTGGCAATGTCGGCGACCGTCTCCCCGTCGGCGATCGCCGAGGCGATTCGCGCCTCCAGCGGCGCCAGCCCATAGAGGGAGACCACCGCGGGATCGCGGTATGCGCACTGTTCCGGGCTGTAGGTGCGCCAGACGGCGACAATGCGCGGCGGCTCCCGGCCCTGGCGCGCCTCGTCCGGCGGAGGAAGGAAGCCGTAATGGACGATCAGCCCGCTGTTGTTTTCCAGGATGCCCGCGCGCGGCAGCCAGTCGTCCATGTTCTCCCAGTTGCGAACCGGATTCCCGCCGGACGGCGCCCGCAAGGGGCCGGTGAAGCACTGCGCAAGGCGCGGCAGGAAATCCGTGTCGCCACTGGTTTCTCCGGCCACGCCGCCTGCGCTGTCAAAGACGGCATAGTCCAGGCCGAGGCTTTTTGCGGCCTCGCACATGTCCCGGATTTTCGCGGCCAGAATCCCCTGCTCGGCCGTCATGAATTGCTGCTCTCCACGATCAGGTCGTCCCCGTTCCCGGCTCGCCGCCCTCATTGGACATCCGCCAGAGATTGGCTGGTTCCATCCAGGCAGGCTTGCAATTGCTCATATATGGGGCATGGCGCCCTCAGCGCCAGATTGTCAATTAGCAATATTTCGCATTTTACATATATATAATAAAATTGCTTCTGATACCAAATCGCAGCCTCGTCGGGTCGGCGCACCAGCCGCTTCGCTGCTTGCGGATTCCGGGAAAGGCCGAGACACCCGCAGCACCAGGCGGGACCCGCGGCATGCATCGGAAGAAAACGGGAATGCGCCTGTCAGGAAAGGGACTTGCCGAACGGGTCGTTGGCGGCCTGCTCCATGGCTTCCCGGTATTCCGCCGCCATTTGCTCGCACAGGTCGGCAACGCCCGGCATGTCGCCAATGGCGCCCACGCCCTGGCCGGCGGCCCAGAGGTCGCGCCAGGCCTTGGCGTCCCCGGTTCCGAAATCCAGTTCGCGCGGCGGCGACAGGTCGTCGGGATCGCGCCCCGCCTCGGCAAGGCTTGCGCGCAGGAAGTTGCCCGGCACGCCGCTGACGGCGGGCGTGTAGACGATGTCGGCGGCCCTGGCTTCGAGGATCATCTCGCGCTGGCGCGGCACGGCCATGCTCTCTGCCGTGGCCATGAAGCGCGTGCCCATGTAGACCATGTCGGCGCCCATCAGCCGCGCTGCCGCCACCTGCCGCCCGGTCGAGATCGCGCCAGCCAGCACCAGCGTGCCGTCGAAGATCGCTCGCATTTCCTGAATGGCCGCGAAAGGCGAGATCAGGCCGGCATGGCCGCCTGCGCCATAGGCGACGGCAATCAGTCCGTCGACACCGGCAGCGGCGGCCTTTTCGGCGAATTTCAGGTTGGTCACATCGTGGAACACAAGGCCGCCATAGCCCTGGACAGCCTTCACCAGGTCCTGGTTGAGCCCCAGCGACGTGATGACAAGCGGCACCTTCCTGTCGACCGTGATCGCCAGGTCGGCTTCGAGACGCGGATTGCTGCGATGGACGACCAGGTTGACGCCGAAGGGCGCGGCATCCGGTTGCAGGCGTCCGGCGATCTCGTCCAGCCAGTCCGCATAGCCCTGGCTGGTGCGCTGGTTGAGGGCGGGAAAGCTGCCGGCGACGCCGGCATTGCAGGCCCCGGCAACCAGGTCCGGACCCGATATGAGGAACATCGGCGCCGAAATGACGGGAAGGCGCAACCGGCCCTCCCATGCCGCGGGAATTGGCATGCTCTGTCTCCTGCCCTTGGATGGCAGGCCCGCCGGGGGCGGGCCTGCCGTGATGCGAACTCAGTATTCGACGAAGTCGGTGAGCGCCTTGAAGGTCTTGTCGGCAGCGTTGAGCTGGTAGACCGCAACCGCCGTCCCCGAAAGCTGCTTCTCGTTGTCGAAGCTCAGCGGCGCGCTCAGGCCCTCGGTGTCGAAATCCTTCATCGCGCGCAGCTTCTCGATGGTGCAGGCACGGGTCAGTTCCTGCCCGCACTCGCCCATCGCCGCCGCCAGCGCCTTCAGGCCGACATAGGTCACGAAGGTGTAGCGGTTGATCGCCGAAAGCTCGTCTTCGGAGAGGTACTTCTTCGCCTTCTCCATGAAGGCGTCGACCGCCGGGCCGCTCAGCGCCACGTAGTCGGCCACGAGATATTCGTAGCCGGCGGGGGCGGAAAGGTTGACCGACGGCGGCATGTTCTCGCTCCACACCGAGGCGACCTGCATGTCCATGCCCAGCTTGCGCGCCTCGCTGAGGATGTTGGCCGCGCCGGCGATGATGCCGCCATTGGCCAGCACGTTGACACCGGCCTGCTTCATCTGCGCCACTTCGGCGGCGAAGTTGCTGGTCCCCTTCTTGAAGCGGACCTGGACGGCATCCGTGACCCCGAATTCCTCCACAGCCCGCTTGTAGCCGTGCTCCACCGCGACGCCGAAATCGTCGTCCTGGCGGATCAGGCCATAGACCGGGTTTTCCGGCTCCAGGTTCTCGTGGATGTATTTGAGCTGCGCATAGAAGGCATCCGAATAGCTGGCGCCCACGGTGAAGACCGACGGGCGGACCGGTTCGTAGACCAGTTCGTTCGGCGCCGTCGTCACCACGGTCGGCAGGTTGTTCTCCTCGATGAGCGGCATCATGGCCAGCACGTTGGCCGTGCCGGACGTGCCGTTCAGCGCGAAGATGCCGTCCACTTCGATCAGCTTGGTGAGCGCCTGGAAGGAGCGGGCCGGCACGTAGCCGTCGTCCTCGGTGATCACAGTGATCTTGCGCCCGTTGACGCCGCCATTCTCGTTGACCTCCGAGGCGGCGATCTTGGAGCCGGCGGCCACGGCCCGCCCGATGAAGGAGGCCGGTCCGGTCATGATGTTCACGTCACCGATCCTGATCTCGGTGTCCGTCACGCCCGGATCGGCGGCATGAACCGCTGTCGATGCGAGCAGCATTGCGGCAAGCGTAAGCAGTCTGGTCTTCATGGTTTCCTCCACTTTGTTTGCCCGCCTGCCGGATGCTCCGGCTAGTAGGCGAGCGGCCAGTTGCTCCAGTACTTGCGGAAATCGCGCCAGAGGCCGATCAGGCCCTCCGGCTTGAGCCGCAGGAACGCGATGATGACGACACCATAGGCGACGCCGCGGATTTCGTAGACATAGGTGGTGTAGAAGCTCGAACCCGGATCGGTGAACAGCGCGAAGAAGATGCGGATCGCCTCGGGCAGGAGCGTCAGGAAGATGGCGCCGAGGATCGCGCCGGCAATCGACCCCAGGCCGCCCAGGATGATGATGGCGAGCGCCTCGATCGACAGGATCAGGGCGAAGACGTCGATGTTGACGAAACGGATCTGCAGCGAGATCAGCGCCCCGGCCAGGCCGACGATGAACGAACTCACCATGAAGGCATAGAGCTTGTAGCGCACCAGGTCGACGCCCATCACGCGGGCGGCGATGTCATGGTCGCGGATCGCCATCCAGGCCCGCCCGACCCGCGAACGCTGGATGTTGAGCGCAGCGAAGACCACGATCACCGTCACCGCGAAGGTCAGGTAGTAGAGCGGGTTGCCGCGCTGGACGTTGAACCCGAAAAGGCTGGCGCCCGAGACGAAGATGCCGTTCGGCCCGTGCGTCAGGTCCTCGGCATAGAGGATGACGTGGTTGACGATGAACGCGAAGGCCAGCGTCGTGATGGCCAGATACAGCCCCTTGAGCCGCAATGACGGCACGCCGACCAGGATGCTGATCAGGGCGGCCACGACGCCGCTTGCCGGCAGGCTCAGCCATACCGGCCAGCCGTAGTCGGCCAGCAATATGGCATTGGTGTAGGCGCCGATGGCCAGGAATCCGGCCTGGCCCAGCGAAATGAGCCCGGTCGTGCCGGTCAGCATGTTCAGCCCGACGGCGCCGACGATGGCGATCAGCGTCGTCACCAGCAGCGTGATCTGGTAGTTGCCGAGGATGAAGGGTGCCACGATCCCTGCGAGGAAGAGGAGGCCGACGAAGGACCACACGACCTTGCTGTCGCTCAGCGCGATCAGTTGTCCGGTTGTTTCCTTGAAATGACCCGTCCGCATCAGACCCGCTCGATTTCCTTGCTGCCGAACAGTCCGAAGGGACGGACCATCAGCACGATGATGATGATGACGAAGCCGGAAATCTCCCGCAGGCCCTGGCCGACATAGCCCTGGAACAGGTTCTCGACCACGCCGATGATGAGACCGGCCAGCGCCGAGCCGATGACGGAATCGAGCCCGCCCAGGATCACCGCCGGGAACGACTTGAGGCCCTGGAACCAGAGGTCCGGCGCCAGCTTGTAATTGGCCGCGAAAAGGACGCCGGCCACCGAGGCAATCGCCGCCGACAGCATCCAGGCGACCGCATGGATGCGGCTCACGCTGATGCCGACAAGCAGCGCCGCCGTCTCGTTGGAGGCGACCGCGCGCATGGCGATGCCGATGCGGCTGAAGCGCAGGAAGGCCCAGCCGCCGGCGGTCAGGACGAGGAGCGCGCCGATCAGGTAGAGTTGCGCCGGATAGAAGGGCACGGACCCCACATAGACGACATCGGTGGCGATACCGGCATTGAAATTGAACGGATCGGGGCCCCAGATCATGATCGTGATGCCGCGCAGCACGACCGCGAGACCCACGGTGACCATGACGATGGCAAAGACCGGTTCACCCAGCATCGGACGGATGAAGACGCGCTCCAGCACCAGCCCGATCAACATCGAGATGGGAATGGTGACCAGGATCAGCGGGAAGAAGGACAGGTTGAATGTCGTGTAGAGCGTGAACGAGATGTACGCGGTCAGCATGACCAGTTCGCCCTGGGCGAAGTTCACCACGCCGGTCGACTTGTAGATCAGGGCAAAGCCCATGGCGATGAGACCGTAGGCGGCGCCCGAGACCAGTCCCGTGGAGATGAGCAGGAGCAGGAAATCCATCAGGCCGCGTCTCCGTAGATCGACCGGATTTCCGGCTCGAACTTCTCTTCGATGATCTTGCGGCGCACCTTCATGGTCGCCGTCAGTTCCCCGTCGTCATGGTCGAGTTCCTTGGTCAGGATGACGAACTTGCGGATGTTCTCCACCCGCGCGAAACGCTCGTTGACCTTGCGGACCTCTGCGTCGATCAGGTCGCGGACGTCCGGGTTTTCGGCAAGCGAGCGGTAGGTCGTGTACTGGACATTGGCTTCCTGCGCCCACTTGCCCGTCGTCTCCAGGTCGATCTGGATGAGCGCGGAAAGGAAATTGCGCCCGTCGCCCAGCAGGATGGCTTCGCGGATATAGGGCGAATCCTTCAACGCGTTCTCGATCAGCGATGGCGTGATGTTCTTGCCGCCCGACGTGATCAGGATGTCCTTCTTGCGGTCCAGCACGCGCGCCTCGCCACTGTCGTCGAAGGCGACGATGTCGCCGGTATGGAGCCAGCCGCCTTCCAGCGCGCGCCTGGTCGCCTCCTCGTCGAACAGGTAGCCCTTGAAGACGCTGGCGCCGGCAAGCAGGAGTTCCCCGTCCTCCGCCAGCTTCTGCTCGACACCCTCAATCACCAGGCCCGACGTGCCGAGCGAGGTGGCGCCGGGACGCTGGCTGTGCGAGGCGCCGGCGCATTCCGTCATGCCATAGATCTGGTAGACGGGGACACCGATGATCCAGAAGAACAGCAGCACCTCCGGCGAAACCGTCGCGCCGCCACAGAAACCGGTCTGCACACGGTCGAGGCCGAGAAACGTGCGCAGGTTGCGGAAACAGATCAGCGACAGGAACCGGTAGGTCAGCGCATCGGCTGTACTGGCGAAGCGGCCGCCATTGGCAAGCCGGCGCTCGGCGATGGGGCGGCCCCTGGCCATGCAGTAGTCATAGACCCTGCGTTGGAAAGGCGTCGTATCCTTCACCCGGTAAAGCACCGCCTGCAGCATCTTTTCCCAGATGCGCGGCACGCCGAGGAAGCCCCTGGGCGCGATCTCCCGGAGATTGACCACCACTGTGTCCACCGACTCGGCAAATGACACCGTGCAGCCGGTGACAAGCTGCATCACCGTGGAGAAACTGCGCTCCGCCACATGGCAGAGAGGCAGGTAGCACAGGACGGAATAGTTCTGCCTGTCCAGCTTGTGGATCGCGGCCATGCGGCTGGCCGAATGCAGCATGTTTCCATGCGTCAGCATGGCGCCCTTGGGCATGCCCGTCGTGCCCGACGTGTAGACGATGATGGCCACGTCATCGGCCTTGCCGCTGTCGATCTGCCGGTCGATGAGCGCGCCGAGTTCCGCTTCCCTTTGCCGCCCGAGCGCGATCAGGTCGTCGAAGGACATCAGGCCCGGTTCGTCATATTGACGCATGCCCTTCATGTCGATCGCGATGATGTGGGTGACGTCCGGCAGCCCGCCCTCGCGGCGGCGCGCCTCGATCACCTTGTCGGTCTGCTCCTGGTCGCCGCACACGACGATGCGGGCGCGCGAATGGCGCACGATGTATTGCAGTTCGGGCCACGGGTTCGTCGGGTAGACGCCAAGGCAGGCTCCGCCGGCCATCTGGGCGCCCAGATCGGCAAACAGCCATTGCGGCGTGTCCTCGCCGGCCACCGCGATACGGTCGCCGGGGCCGAAACCGAGCGCGCTGAGGCCGATGGCTGTCAGCCGCGCCTGCTCGTAATAGTCCTGCCAGGTGAACCGGACCCAGCGCCCGAGCTTCTTTTCCCGCAACGCCAGTTCGCTGCCATGTTCGCCGGCCCGCTTGCGCAGCACTTGCGGCATGGTCATCGTCGCGATGTCGCTTGAGGGATTCATGCCGCCGCACCTCCCGTCGTCCCGGCCGTCCGTGTGCCTGACCCGTGCGCTCCCAGATAGGCCTCGATCACCGCCGGATTGGATGCGACCTCGGCCGGCGTGCCCTCCGCGATCTTGCTGCCGTAATTCATCACGCAGACATGGTCGGAGATGTCCATCACGATGCCCATGTCGTGCTCGACCATGAACACCGTCATGCCGAGTTCCTCCTTGAGGTCGAGGATGAAGCGCGCGATGTCCTCGCGCTCTTCCTGGTTCATGCCCGACACCATCTCGTCGAGCAGCAGGAGCTTCGGCGAGACCGCCAGCGCCCGCCCCAGTTCCACGCGCTTCTGCTGGCCGTAGGACAGCGTGCCGACCGGGTGGTCGCGGATCTCCTCGATTTCCAGGAACTCGATGATCTCCTCCACCCGTTCGCGCGCCCGGATTTCCTCGCGGCGCGTGCGCCCCCAGAAAAGCGCGGCCTCCACGGGACCTGATTTCAGGTGCGAATGCATGCCGACCAGCAGGTTGTTGACGACCGTCTCATGCTTGAAGACGGCCAGGTTCTGGAATGTCCGGGCAATGCCGAGGCGGGTCAGCGCATGGGTCGGCGTTCGCGCAAGGTCGCGCCCCTCGAACAGGATCTGTCCCGCGGTCGGCTTGAACACCGCGCTGATCAGGTTGAACAGCGTCGTCTTGCCCGCGCCGTTGGGGCCGATCAGGCTGTAGATCTGCCCCTGTTCGACATGCAGGCTCACATCATTGACGGCGACAAGCCCGCCGAATTTCTTCGTCACCCCGTCCAGCCGCAGGAACCCGGTCATGACAGCCACCGCTTGCGGCGCTTGTAGTGCTTCACGTCGCGCATGCTCTTTCGCTCACCGCCCGAATAGCCCAGGTAGAACTCCTGCACATCACTGTTGGTCCGCAGCTTCGCAGCCTCGCCATCGAGTACGATGCGCCCGTTCTCGATGATGTAGCCGTAGGATGCCGTCTCCAGCGCAAGCTGGGCGTTCTGTTCCACCAGCAGCACAGTCACGCCATTGTCCCGGTTCAGCGAAACGATCGTCTCGAAGATCGTGTCGACGATCTGCGGCGCCAGGCCCAGCGACGGTTCGTCCAGCATGAGAAGGCGCGGCTTGCCCATCAGCGCCCGTCCGATGGCGACCATCTGCTGCTCGCCCCCCGACAGGTAGCCTGCCGTCTGGTGGCGCCGCTCATGAACGCGCGGGAACATGGTGTAGACCTTGTCCAGCCCTTCCGCCGCTTCCGCGCGATTGCGCGTGAACCCGCCCATCAGCAGGTTTTCCTCCACCGTGAGGTCGGCGAAAAGCGCCCGCCCCTCGGGCACCTGCACCAGCCCCTCGCGAACGATCTCCCGCGGCGTCCGGGCGGCCAGGTCGCGCCCCTCGAACGTGACCGACCCGCTGACGATCTCGCCGTCTTCCTGGTAGAGCACGCCCGATACGGCCTTGAGGATGGTCGACTTTCCAGCCCCGTTCGAACCGAGCAGCGCCACGATGGCACCGGCAGGGACAGACAGCGACACATCGCGCACCGCCTCGATGGCCCGGTCGTAAAGGATCTGGAGATTGTTCAATGACAGCATGAAATGAGCGCGCCTCACAAATGAATTGCAATTATCTAGGCACGCGGGATCGCAGACAATGAGCCACACCGGACTCGCCCGGCCACTGACGCCACCAGTCCGGCAAAATCGTCCGATCCCCATTCTTTCTGCTTGTTTTGCACCGTTTTTTCTCCTCCCCCTCACCACTTTGCGCCCGTTGTTTTTTCTCTTGCGGAACGCATCGAAATGATGAATTGTCCTCATTAAGATCACGAACAAGAGATTTGTCAATCAGGTTTCTGAAGGTTGGAGGCGCGAATGATGGAACAGGGCGAATCCGTTTCTCCCGCCACGCTCGACTGGCCGAAGCCCGGAGTGGCGCGCATCCGGCTTGTCCGCGGCGAGCGGCACAACACGCTGACCGGCGAGGCCATCGCCACGCTGCACAGGCTCGTGGATGAATGCATGGAAACCAGGGCGCGGGTGCTCGTCATCACCGGCTCGGGACAGAGCTTTTGCGGCGGGGCGCATGTGAAGTATTTCACCGATCCGGACGCGCCCCTTCATCGAAACCCGCGCGCCATCCGCGACGATTACGTCCTCCCGATCACCCGCCTTCTGCGACGGTTGCAGGAGGCGCCCTTTGTCACCATTGCCGCCATCAATGGCTTTGCGCTCGGCGGCGGCTGCGAACTCGCCATTTCCTGCGACCTGCGGATCATGAGCAGCACGGCACGCATCGGCCTGCCGGAGGTGCGGCTCGGCGCCGTAGCCGGGGCGAGTGGCGTGCAGGACCTGTCGCGGCTCGTCGGAAGGGCGCGGGCGCTGGAAATCGCACTGCTCGGAGAGCGGATTTCGGCGGCCGAGGCGCTTGCTGCCGGCCTTGTGAGCGCCGTGCACGAGCCCGAAGACCTGGACGAGGCTGCAATCCGGCTGGCCGCCCGCTTCCTTGACAGCAGTCCGGCCGCCATTGCGGAGACGAAACGCGCAATATACCTGTGCGAAGCCCTGCCGCCCCAGGCTGCCGATACGGCCGCGCTTGACGCCGTGTTCAAGGCCGCGGCGGGCGGGGAATGGTGGGAGGGCATGGCTGCCTTTGTCGAGCGCCGCCCGCCGGATTTCGCGACGGAGAGGAAATGAGCGGCAACGGAACCCAGAAACGCCAGGTCACGCGGCTCTCGCGGGAGCGCCGGGTCTTCGACATCATGGCTGCCGCACGAGCGGTCTTTCGCGAGAAGGGCTATGAGGACGCGCCACTCTCGGACATTGCCGAGCGGGCGAACGTCGTCGAAGGCAGCATCTACCGCTATTTCGAGAACAAGCGGGATCTGCTCGTCAAGGTGATCGAGGACTGGTACGAGGGCATGCTGGCTGATTACGGCCAGCAGCTTTCCGGCATCAGCGGCACGCGCAACCGCTTGCGCTACATGATCTGGCGCCACATGAACACGATTCATGAGGAACCGGCGCTGTGCAACCTGATGTTCCAGCACATCCGCCCGAGCAGGGATTACAGCCAGACGGCCGTCTTCCAGCTCAACCGCGAATACACGCGCCAGACGCTGGAAATCATCCGCTCCGGCATCGAGGCCGGCGAATTGCGCAACGACGTTCCGCTCAGGCTCGTGCGCGACATGATCTACGGCTGCATCGAGCACCACACATGGACCTATCTGCGCGGCGAGGGAAACTTCGATCCCGATGCCAGCGCCGACGCCATCGTCGACCTGGTGCTGAGCGGATTGCAGGTGCGCGTGCCGGCCGAACCGGTGCGCCCGGACATCGCCGAGCGGCTGGAAAAGGCCGTCGCCCGGCTGGAGGAAATGGCGCTGAGCGGCGATACGGGTGCCCCTGCGCCCTGAACGGTTTGCCGC
This sequence comes from Phyllobacteriaceae bacterium, assembly GCA_002708825.1. GTDB lineage: Bacteria > Pseudomonadota > Alphaproteobacteria > Rhizobiales > Rhizobiaceae > Zhengella. The sequence goes on from PAPF01000004.1 coordinate 12,800, forward strand.
GAACGTGTCGAGGGAGGACAACGCGGATGCAGAACGCCAAGGGAACCGCAAGCGATATCCTGGCCGCCGGCCGGATCACCGTCCACGGTCTTTTCCAGGCCAGCGTCCGGCGCGATCCGCACGCCACGGCCATTCGCACCACGAAAGGGCGCATGACCTATGGCGAACTCGACGGCCGTGTCCTGCGCCTTGCCGCCGCCCTCATGCATCACGGGATCGGCCGGGGTGACCGCATCGCGCTGCTGTCGGAGAACCGGCCTGAATATGCCGAGATCGAACTTGCCGCGGCGGCCATCGGCGCCATCGTCGCCTGCCAGAACTGGCGCCTGACACGGCACGAACTGCAGCATTGCATCGATCTCGTCGAACCCGCGCTGATCGTGGTGTCCGAGCGCTACCGGGAGATGGCGGCGACGCTCGACCTCAAGGGCCGGCCCTGCCTTTACATCGAGGCCGACCATGAGCGGCTCATCCGCGACCATGAGCCCTCCCCCTCACTGCCCGCGGTCGACCCGGAAGACGGTCTCGTCATTCTCTACACGTCGGGAACCACCGGCCTGCCCAAGGGCGCGCTTGTCAGCCACCGCGCCCAGATCGCCCGGAACATGGTGCTGCGGGTGGACATGCATGCCCGCGAAAGCGACGGTTTCATCGCCTGGGCGCCGATGTTCCACATGGGCTCGACCGACCAGGTGCTGGGCGCCTTCATGTCGGGGGCGACGGTCACCATCGTGGACGGTTTCGATGCCGACGCGATCGTCGCGGCCATGCTGGAGGAGGAACTGGGCTGGATGCTGTTGATGCCGGGCTCCATAGAGCCGGTGGTCGACATCCTGAAGACGACGGGCAAGCGGCCGAAGAGCATCCGCGCGGTCGGCGCCATGGCCGATCTGGTGCCCAAGCAGCTTGTCGCCGAACTGTCCCGCCTGGCAGGCGCGCCCTATCTCAACAGTTTCGGATCGACCGAGACAGGCCTGCCGCCCGCTTCCGCCTGCCTCATCCCGCCGGGCGAGATGCCCACCAGCCTGTCCAAGCGCAAGAGCGCCCTTTGCGACCTGCGCCTCGTCGACGGCGAGGGAAATGACGTGCCCGATGGCGAGCCGGGCGAGGTGGCCGTGCGCGGCCCGACCGTCTTCAGCGGCTACTGGAATGCGCCCGAAACCAATGCCCGCGATTTCGCCGGCGGCTGGTTCCGCATGGGCGACCTGTTCGTGCGAAACCCTGATGCCTCGTACGACTTCGTCGACCGCGCCAAGTTCATGATCAAGTCCGGCGGCGAGAACATCTACCCCGCCGAGATCGAGCGCGTCCTTCTGGCCGATCCGCGCGTGGCCGATGCCGTGGTCGTGCGCCGCCGCGACGACCGCTGGGGCGAGGTTCCCGTCGCCTTCGTTGCGCGCAACGACGACAGCCTGACCGAACAGGACGTGGAAACGCTGTGCCGCGCGCATCTGGCGGGCTACAAGCGGCCCAAGCAGGTGCATTTCATCGGCTTTGACGACTTCCCGCGCAGCACCACGGGCAAGATCCAGCGCCACGAGATGGAGGCCCGGTTGCGCGATAGCGGCGCCTGACCGCAATCCGGCCTGTCAGGCGCTGGCGCCGTCGTCGGCGCGCAACACGACGGTCATGCTGCCGCTCTGGACCAGGCGGTTTTCCTGATTGAACACCTCGAAGGCGAAGACGCCGAGATTGCGCCCCGGCTTCGATGTCGGGCGGACCGAGCGGACCGTGACGACGGAACGGATCGTGTCGCCGATCCGCACCGCCCCGGTGAAATCCCAGTTGATGTTGACCAGGCCGATCACCCGTTCGCCGAACAGGCCTGTCTGGGTGGCCATGCCAATGGCGGTCGCCATCGTGTGCGGACCATGGGCGATGCGCCCGCCATGCGGAGTGGTCCTTGCGAATTCCTCGTCCACATGGATCGGCGTGAAATCGCCGACGAGGCCGGCGAACAGCGATATGTCGCCCTCGCCGATCGTCCGTCCCGCGGTTTCGATCCTGACGCCCGGCGCGAGTTCCACCATGGCCCCTTCCCTTCCCGGCTACGTGTCCGCCTTGAAATAATCGGGCTTGCCCGTGGTCCAGGTCTCGCCCCACAACTGGCCCCCGCCGTCCACGGTGAGCAATTCGCCCGTGATGAACTTGCCGGACGGACCGCCCATGTAGACACAGGCCTCCGCGATGTCCCAGGCATCCCCGGCGCGCAGCATGGGATTGGATTGCGGATAGGCCGCGCGGGCTTCCGGCGTGTAGACGCGCCAGCCCTCCGTCTTGATGGCTCCGGGCGCGACGCAGTTGACGCGGATGCCGAGCGGCGCCCATTCAACGGCCACGCTGCGCGACAGGCCGATGACGCCGCAGCGCGCCGCGATGGTATGCGCCACGCCGTAAAGCCCGTGCGTCGTCACCACGACGATATTGACGATGCTGCCCGGCCGGCCGCTGTCGCGCCACTTGCGCGCGGCCGCCTGCATCATGAACCACGTCCCGTTGAGGTTGGTATTGATGACGGCGTTCCAGCCCTTCACGCTGAAATCGATGGCAGGCTGGGGAAACTGTCCGCCGGCGCTGTTGACCAGGATGTCCAGCGGCCCATGCGCCTGCCACACAGTGTCGAAGAACGCCGCGACGGCGTCCGGGTCGCGGATGTCCACCGTGTGGCCATGGCACGACCAGCCCGCCGCCCTGATCGCCTCGACGACGCCGGCGATCTTCTCCTCGCTTCGCCCCGAAACGATGACGGTCGCGCCGAGGCGGGCAAACAGCCATGCCGTGGCCCTGCCGATTCCGCCTGCCCCTCCGGACACCAGGACCGTCTTTCCCGCCATCGACCCCGCCCCGAAGACGGTCGGATGGACCGCGAGGTCGGCATCCCCGAAGCCGAAGGTCTCCTCGTCCGTCCCGCTCACTTGCGCATGTCCCGCAACAATTCGCCCGCAATGATCATCTTGCGCACCTCGGTCGTGCCCGCGCCGATCTCCAGCAGCTTGGTGGAGCGGAACAGGCGGTTGATCTCCGACTCCCAGATATAGCCGGTTCCGCCGTGCACCTGGACGGCGAGATCGAGAACCTTGTGCGCGGCCTCGGCCGCGAACATCACCGACGCCGCGGTCAGCTTGTGGATGTCGCCGCGCCCGCCGCCGCCGATCTCCAGCGGCGCGGCCGCGGCCAGCACCCTGTAGGTCAGCGCCCGCATCGATTCCACCTGGACATACATGTCGGCGAGCATCGACTGGACCATCTGGAAGGAGCCGATCGGCTTGCCGAACTGCTGGCGTGTCTGTGCATACTCCACCGAAAGTTCCAGCGCCCGTTCGGCAACGCCAAGGCAGATCGGCGAGATCATGGCGCGCTCGAGATCGAGCCCGCTCATGACCACCGCGACGCCCCGGTTCTCGCCACCGACCATGTTTTCGGCCGGAACGCGGCAATCCTCGAAGACAAGCTCTGCCGTCTGGCTGCCGCGATAGCCCATCTTGATCAGCTTCTGCGCCACCTTGAAGCCGGGCATGTCCTTTTCAACGATGAAGGCGGATATGCCGTGCGCACCCTTTTCCTTGTCGGTCTTGGCATAGACCAGCAGCACGTCGGCGACCGGTCCGTTGGTGATGTAGATCTTGCTGCCGTTGAGGACATAATGGTCGCCGTCGCGCCGGGCGGTGGTGCGCATCGAGCCCATGGCGTCCGATCCGGCACCCGGTTCCGTCAGTCCGAGCGCGCCGATCTTGCGGCCCGAACACAGGTCGGGGAGATACTTGCGCCGCTGCTCCTCGTTGCCGTTGCGATAGATGTTGTTGGCGCACAGGTTGTCATGCGCCACCCAGGCCAGCGCCATGGCATGGTTCCAGCGCGACATGCCCTGCAGGACGAGGCCGGCCGCCACCAGGTCGAGGCCGGCGCCGCCATACTCTTCCGGAATGGTGATGCCGAAAAGCCCGTTGTCGCCGATCTTCGGAAAGGCGTCCTCGGGCCACCATTCCTCATTGTCCATCCGCTCGGCCAGGGGATACAGTTCGTTGCGGGAAAACCGGTCCGCATTGTCCAGGATCATCTGCTGATCCTCGTTGAGATCGAAGGCGTTTGCCCACTCGTTGGTCCCGGCGAAACCCTGCATTCCTGCTCCTCCCAGCGGCCAAGGCGCCGGCTTTCCCGGACACCATTAATGAAATCTCTTCATCTGACAAAAATTGCCTTCATGTCAATAGAGACCGCATGAAACATTGATGTTTCGAAGTTTTCTACATTGCTATCCGGCGCATGGAGAAGCCGGTTGACATTCGTGATGAATTGAAATCATTTATTGGAAACGGCTTGGGAACCCGCAGGGAGCGAGGCAGCAGTGACGGAACCGGTCATCACAGCACGCAAGGGCGCCACCGCCTGGATCACGATCAACCGCCCGGAACGCCGCAACGCGCTCAACGAGAGCGTCGCGCTTGCCATCCAGGCGGCCATCGACGAGGCCGAGAGCGATGATGAGGTGCGTGCCATCGTCATCACCGGAAGCGGCGACAAGGCCTTCTGCGCCGGCGGCGACCTGCAACTCCAGGCCGACGGCACGCCCTTCACCATCGATGCAGCCGATCCCAGGCATTACGTCGCCCGCCTGCTACGGCGCATGGAGGCCTGCCGCCTGCCGCTCGTTGCCCGTGTCAACGGCCATGCGCTGGCCGGAGGCTTCGGCCTCGTCTGCGCATGCGATCTCGTTGTGGCACGTGAGGATGCCCTTGTCGGCGTGACGGAGACCCGGGTCGGACTGTTCCCGATGATGATCCTGCCCTTCCTGATCCGCAACCTGCCCAACCGCCGCCTGATGGAGTTCTGCATCACCGGCGAACCGGTCACCGCCGCGGAGGCCGCTGCCGACCGGATCGTGAACTACGCGGTTCCTGCCGGCGAACTGGACGAAAAGCTGGACTGGCTTCTGGCCCGCATCACCGACAAGTCGCCCACCGGCATCCGGCTTGGAAAACAGGGGCTGGCCAAGATCCGCGAGATGACGCTCGACGGCGCCCTGGAATATGCCCAGTTCATGCTTGCCAACATGGCCCGCACGAAGGACGCGGTGGAAGGGTTCCGGGCGTTCAACGAAAAGCGCCCGCCCGAATGGACCGGTGAATGACCGCCATGGACAGGATCGTGCGCATCGGATGCGGGGCCGGCTTCTGGGGCGACAGTCCTGACGGACCGGCACAACTCGTCCGCTCCGGCAAGATCGACTACCTGGTGATGGACTATCTCGCCGAGATCACCATGTCGATCCTCACCCGCATGAAGGCCAAGCGGCCGGAACTGGGCTATGCCACCGACTTCGTTGCATCGGTGATGAAGCCGCTGGCCCGCGAGATCGCCGATCGCGGAATAAGGGTCGTCACCAATGCCGGCGGCGTCAATCCGGCGGCCTGCCGCGATGCGCTGGCTGCTGTCTTTCGTGAGGCGGGCGTGGACCTGCGCATCGCCGTCGTTCACGGTGACGACCTGTCCGGCTCCGTGGAGAGCTACCGCGCGGCGGGCGTCACCGAGATGTTTTCAGGCAGGCCCCTGCCCGAAAGGCTCACCAGCGTGAACGCCTATCTGGGCGCGTTTCCGGTCGCGGCCGCGCTTGACGCCGGGGCCGATGTCGTGATCACCGGCCGCGCCGTCGATTCCGCCCTCGTGCTGGGTCCGCTCATCCACGAGTTCGGCTGGCGCCCGGAGGATCATGACCTGCTGTCCGCGGGCAGCCTTGCCGGCCATGTGCTGGAATGCGGGACGCAGGTCACCGGCGGCATCTTCACCGACTGGCGGAGCGTGCCCGGCTGGGACGACATGGGCTTTCCCATTGCCGAATGCGCCGCCGACGGCACGTTCACCGTGACAAAGCCGGAAGGCACCGGCGGTCTTGTGTCGACCGCGACCGTGGCCGAGCAGATAACCTACGAGGTCGGCGATCCGTCCCGCTACATCCTGCCCGACGTGATCGCCGACTGGAGCGGCGTCCGGCTCGAACAGGACGGGAAGGACCGGGTGAAGGTGTCGGGGGCAAGGGGTTCGGCGCCGACGGACACCTACAAGGTGAGCGCAACCCACGCCGACGGCTACCGGTCCTCCATCACCATGGCGATCATCGGCCGCGATGCCGTGGCGAAGGCCGAGGCAACGGGCGCGGCCATCCTGGAACGCTCGCGCCGCCTGATGGCCGGGGCGGGCCACGGCGATTTCAGCGAACGGTCGATCGAGGTGCTGGGTTCCGAAACGAATTACGGCGCCTCGTCCCGCCGCCGCGACACGCGCGAGGTCATCCTCAAGCTTGCAGTCAAGCATGACTCGCGGGAAGCGCTCGGCATCTTCGCGCGCGAGATCTTTCCCGCCGCCACGGCCATGGCCCAGGGCCTGACCGGATTTTCCGGCGGCCGGCCGGAGCCGCAGCCTGTCATCCGCCTGTTCTCCTTCCTGGTGCCGAAAAAGGATGTTCCCGTCAGCATCGAGATCGACGGAAAGCAGACCGGCGTCGCGACCGCCGTGCCGGCGGAAGGGGCAGCGCAAGAGCCGCAGGTTGCCAGCGACCCAAGCGCGGGCATCGATTCCGATGACCCGGTCGTGACCGTTCCGCTGATCGCGCTGGCGCACGGGCGTAGCGGCGACAAGGGCGATATCGGCAATATCGGCATCCTCGCCCGCGACGAAAGCTACCTGCCCTGGATCCGGCGCAGCGCGACGCCGGAGCGCGTGGCCGGTTATTTCAGCCACTTCCTGCGTGGCTCCGTCGAGCGTTTCGAATGGCCCGGCCTGAACGGCTTCAACTTCCTGCTGCATCAGGGCCTCGGCGGTGGCGGCATCGCTTCGCTGCGCCATGACCCGCAGGGCAAGGCGCTGGCCCAGATCATGATGGATTTCCCGGTCGAGGTCCCCGCGGCGTGGACGGAACCCGGCGGAAGGCTGGAAACCTGGAAGGAAGAGGCTTCGGCATGACCGCCCCGCTGTTCAACAAGGTCCTGATTGCCAATCGCGGCGAGATCGCTTGCCGGATCATGGCAACGCTGAAGGCCATGGGCATTGCGTCCGTGGCGATCTGCCACCGCGCCGAGGCACAGGCCCGCCATGTGCGCATGGCCAACGAATGGAGCGAAGTGACCGGCGAGACGCCGGTCGCCGCCCATCTCGACATCGCGCAGATCATCGCGGTTGCCCGGAAGCACGGCGCCGATGCCATCCATCCGGGCTACGGCTTCCTGTCCGAGAACGCCGCCTTCGCTTCCGCCGTCGCCGATGCCGGAATGACATTCATCGGCCCGGACGCGAAGACCATCGCCCTGATGGGCGACAAGATCTCCGCGCGCAACTTCGCCGAAGCCCATGGCGTCGCCGTCGCACCCTCGGTCATGCCGACCGGGGACGTGGACGACTTCGTAGAGAAGGCTGCCGCCATCGGCTTCCCGCTGCTCATCAAGGCTGCGGCGGGCGGCGGCGGCAAGGGCATGAGCATCGTCCGCGACGCGCAGGGCCTGGCGCAGGCCGCGCGCATCGCTTCCGGCGAGGCCGAACGCTATTTCGGTGACGGACGCGTCTATGCCGAAACCTATGTGGAACGCCCCCGGCATATCGAGGTGCAGGTCCTGGGCGATGGTGAAGGCGGTGCAATCCACCTTTTCGAAAGGGAATGCTCGGTCCAGCGCCGGTTCCAGAAGATCATCGAGGAAGCCCCGGCGGCAAACCTTTCCCCGGCCCTGCGCGACGAGATCTGCGCTTCCGCCGTCCGCCTTGCCTCGGCGGCGAAATACCGCAATGCCGGCACCGTGGAATATATCCTGGGCGCCGACGGCCGCTTCTTCTTCCTGGAGATGAACACGCGCCTGCAGGTCGAGCATCCGGTGACCGAGATGATCACCGGCGTCGATCTTGTGCGCGCCCAGATCGAGATCGCGGCCGGCCACGGCTTGCCTATGACCCAGGACGGCGTGCGGATTGATGGACACGCCATCGAATGCCGCATCTGTGCCGAGGACCCGGAGCGCGACTTCATGCCGGAGACCGGCGTCATCCGCTATCTCGGCGTTCCGGAGGAAAACTGGCTGCGTTTCGAGAATGCGCTGACACGCGGCCAGAAGATTACAGCCGATTTCGATCCCATGCTGGCCAAGCTGGTTGCCCATGGCAGCAGCCGTGACGAGGCGGTGGACCGCTCCATCGCGGCCCTGCGCGAACTGGCGCTGCTCGGCGTGAAGACCAATACGGACTACCTCGCCGCCGTCCTCGACCATCCCGCCTTCAGGGCCGGCGATCTTCACACCGGCTTCGTCGCCATGCACGGCGACGCATTGCTGCCCGCCTCCCTGTCCGGACAGGAGAAGGCGCAGGTCCTCGCGGCAGCGGCACTGGGCTTCCGTGAATTTCGCGATCTCGTCACCGGAACGCCGGAACCGCACGCGGCCATTGGTGGCTGGAGGAACTGACCATGGGCTTCAGGCTGATCCTCGACGGCGAGGAACACGAGATCACGATCATCCGGCGACGGCCGCATCTGGTGCTCGACATCGACGGCGAGAAGCACGAAATCACCGACCTTGGCAGCGATGGCGACGGGCGGCACGAACTGGGCGCGGCAGGCCAGGCCGTCGGCTTTGCCAGGGCGACCCACGGCAATCTCCAGATCGTCCGGCTCAACGGCCGCACGCACGAGGTGGCACTCGTCGATCCGTTCTCCGATGCCGGCGATGCCGGCGGTGCGCTTGACGTGTTGCGCGCGCCCATGCCGGGCACCGTCATTTCCCTTCACTGCAAGGCCGGCGATGCGGTCCGGCGCGGCGACCCGCTCGTCACCATCGAGAGCATGAAATTGCAGACGCTTCTTCCAGCCATGCGGGACGGCACGATTGCCGAAATCCTCAGGACCGAGGGCGAGACCTTCGACAAGGACGAGGTGATCGTCAGGCTGGAAGCCGAAAGCGAAAAGGCCTGACCCCGATGCGCAAGATCCAGTCCATGCTCAGCACCTCGTCGGCGGAGTTCCGCGCCTACGAGGCCCATAATCGCCGGATCCTCGCGGAGTTCCGCGAAAGGCAGGAAGCTGCGCGCCACAAGCGGCCGCAACGGGACATCGACCGCCTTGCCCGCCAGGGCAAGATGCGTCCGCGCGAGCGTGTCGAGAAGCTTCTCGATCCCGGCACGCCGTTCCTGGAGCTGTCTTCGCTGGCGGCCAACATGGCCTATGATGGCGACTCGCCCTCGGCCAGTTCCATCGTCGGCATTGGCGTGGTGTCGGGCCGCGAGGTCATCATTCGCGCCGACGATCCCTCGGTCAAGGGCGGCGCCTGGTATCCGCTGACCGTCAAGAAGATCGTGCGTGCGCTCGACATCGCCATGGAGAACCGCCTTCCGGTGATCCACCTTTGCGATTCCGCCGGCGGCTTCCTGCAATTGCAGTCGGAGGTCTTTCCGGACCGCCACATGGCCGGCCGCATCTTCCGCAACCAGTCGCTGCTCTCCAAGATGGGCGTCAAGCAATTGTCGCTCGTTTTCGGCCATTGCACGGCCGGCGGCGCCTATATTCCGGGCCTTTCCGACTACAACGTCATCGTGCGCGGCACGGGCGCGGTCTTTCTCGGCGGACCGCCGCTGGTCAAGGCCGCCACCGGCGAGGAAGTCACGGTCGAGGAACTCGGCGGCGCCGACATGCACACCTCCGTTTCGGGCACCTGCGATTATCCGGCCGCAAGCGAGGAGGAGGCAATCCATATCGGGCGCGAGATCGTGGCCCAATGGGACCGCCCGCGCAAATGGGATTGCCAGCGCGAGACCCCGGAAGACCCGGCCTATGACCCCGAGGAGATTTACGGGATCATTCCCGATGACATCAAGAAGCAGTTCGACATGCGCGAGATCATCGCCCGCATCGTCGATGGCAGCCGCTTCCACGAATACCAGCCGAACTACGGCACGACCCTGATCTGCGGTTTCGCCAATATCTGGGGCTACAAGGTCGGCATCCTTGCCAACAACGGCGTGCTGTTCAACGATTCCTCGCTCAAGGGCGGGCATTTCATCGAATTGTGCAACCAGAACAACACGCCGCTCGTGTTCCTCCAGAACATCACCGGCTACATGATCGGCCGGGAATACGAACGGCGCGGCATCACCAAGGATGGCGCCAAGATGATCATGGCGCAAAGCTGTTCGCGCGTGCCAAAGTTCACCGTGATGTGCAACGGCTCCTTCGGCGCCGGCAATTACGGCATGTGCGGACGCGCCTTCGATGCCCGCTTCCTGTTTTCCTGGCCCAACCACCAGATCGGCGTGATGGGCGGCGACCAGGCCGCCAATACGCTCGCCGAGGTCAAGATCAACCAGATGAAGCGCAATGGCGAGGCCGTGGACCAGGCGGCCGTGAAGGCGCTCTGGGAGCAGACGCGATCGGCATACCAGGAGCAACTGTCGGCCTATTACGCGACGTCGGAACTGTGGGACGATGGCATCATCGACCCGGTCGATACGCGCAACGCGCTGGGGATCGCCATTTCCGCCTCGCTCAACGCGCCGTTGGGCGATCCGGGCTATGGCGTGTTCAGGTTCTGACCATGGGTGAACCGGTCCGCTTCTACTTCGATTTCGCCTCGCCCTACGCCTATTTCGCGAGCACGCTGATCGACGGGATCGGCGCGGAGTTCGACCGGCCGGTCGAATGGCGCCCGGTCCTCGTCTGGGCCATCCTGAAGGCGCACGGCATTGCACCGCCCATGGAGGCGCCGGTCAAGCGGGCCTATTTCCTCAAGGACATGGAGCGCTCAGCCAGGTTCCTTGGCGTGGACTACCGTGAACCGGTCCGCCTGCCCCTGTCCTCGCATCTGGCGGCCCGTCTCTATTACGTCCTGCATGAGGATGACCCCGGCCTTGCTGGAGCCTTTGCCCGAGGCGTCTTCCATGCTTTCTTTGTCGCCGGCGAGGACATTTCCGTCGATTCGACGCTGGTCTCCATCGCGAAAGCCCATGGCGTGACGGAACAGGTTGCGCGCGACGGCATGACCGGCCAGACAGGCCGCGACCTGCTGCAGAAGGCCGTGACGGAAGCTGTCGCCGATGGCGTGATCGGCTCTCCGCATTTCATTGCCGATGGCGAGGGGTTCTTCGGCGCGGATCGCCTGCCGCAACTGCGCTGGCACCTGGAAGGAAGGGGCTGACAATGACCTATTCGGACATTCTCTGCGAGCAAGCCGGCGGCGTTCTGACGCTCCGGGTCAACCGGCCGGACAAGCTGAACGCCTATCGCAACGAAACCGCTGACGAACTGGTTCATGCCTTGCAGGCGGCGGAAAAGGATCCCGCCGTCCGGGCCGTGCTGCTGACCGGCGCCGGGCGCGCATTCGGCGCCGGTTACGACCTGTCGACCGTCGATCCGCAAGCCGAACCGGCGCTCGACACCGTGCTGGAACGGCACTTCAATCCGCTGGTGGAGGCCATGCGCCGGTCGCGACTTCCCATCGTCTCGGCGGTCAACGGTCCCTGCGCGGGCGCTGCCGTCGGCATCGCGCTGGCCGCCGATATCGTGATTGCGGCGCGCTCGGCCTATTTCTACGAACCCTTTGTCGGGATCGCGCTGGTGCCCGATGCCGGCAACACGCTGTTTCTCCCGCGCATTGTCGGGCGCATCCGTGCGTCGGGCATGATGATGCTGGGCGAGCGCATCGACGCGGCCCGCGCCGAGCGCTGGGGCCTTGTCTGGGATGTGGTGGACGACGAGGCCCTGGTTCCTGCCGCGCTGTCCATCTGCCAGCGCCTTGCCGGCCAGGATGCAAGCGCACTGGCCGCGACCAAGCGGCTCATCTTCGAGGCGGCCGATTTCGGCGAAAGCGAACAGTTGGCGCTGGAACGCGACCTGCAGGGCGAAGCGGGCCGGTCACCGGCCATGAAGGAACGCATTGCTGCGTTCTTCGCCCGCAAATGACTTCTGCGGAGGAAACGGGATGGCAGGCATGACGGACATGGCATTGCGCGAAACCCGTTTCATCGATTCCGGCCATCCGGATGTGACGGCCTTCGCCGCGCCGCACCTGCGGCCCGGCGACGATGTCGCGACGGCGGTGAACCTCTATTATGCCATCCGGGACGCCGTTCCCTATGACATCCGTGCCTTTGGCCTCGACGAGGACGACTTTGTCGCCTCGCGGGTCCTGAAAGCGAAATCGGCCTTCTGCGTGCCGAAGGCTGTCGCACTCGCGGCCCTGGCGCGCGCCGCCGGCATTCCCTCCAGGGTCGGATTTGCCAATGTCCGCAACCACCTGACCACGCCGAAGATCGCGGCTCTCATGGACGACGAGGTGTTCCGCTGGCATGCCTACACCGCCCTGTGGCTCGACGGCCGGTGGGTAAAGGCGACACCGGCCTTCGACATTGCCCTGTGCGAACGCCACGGCATCAAGCCGCTGGATTTCAACGGCCGGGAGGATTCCATATTCCATCCGTTCGACCGGCAGGGCCGGCATCACATGGAATATCTCGACTTCATCGGCGAGTTCGACGACCTGCCCTACGAAACCTTCGCGGCCGAGATGCGCAAGGCCTATCCGCGCATGCTGGAAGCCCTTGACCGGGAACGCGCAATACGCCAGCGGCGTGCCGGCTGACCGGTCGGCAAGAACGGCGTCGTTCCGGGTTGCGTGAAACCGAACATGAACCGACCGTCCGGTTTCCCGCCGGCTCCACATCATCCGGAATGCCGCTCATGCGGTCTCGATTTCCACAAGGACGGCGTGGGTGCTGACCTGCATGCCTTTCACGACGTTGACTGCCGTTACCGTCCCCGAAACGGCACTCGCATGGGCATGCTCCATCTTCATGGCCTCCAGCACGACAAGGTTCTGGCCTTCCGTGACTTCATCGCCGACGGCAACCTCGACGGACACGACGTTGCCGTTCATCGAGGCGCGGCCCTTCCCGTCGCCGCCGGGCTTGCCCGCCGTGACTGCGGCTTCATAGGTCAGGTCGTTGAAATCCCAGGACCGCCCAGCCAGTTGTATCGTCACCTGCGAACCGCTGACCACGAGCATGGCAGTCCGTGTTGCGCCCTCGTGTTCGAATTGGTGGCGCATTCCGCCGGTGCTCCGCACACGCAGGTCGATTGGATCCTGTCCGGGCATTTCGACACGGCACGCACCGTCACGGAAGGCCTGGACGAGCGGCTGGTACTCGGTCGCATTCCGGGAAAGCCGCACCGGCGTGCGGAAACCATGCATCAGCTGGCAACCTGGCCCTGCCCGCAGCAACGCCGCGGCAATCATCGCCGCGCGCGCCTCATGCGCCCGGTCCGCACCGTTCAACGCATCGCCATGATCCCCGATGAAGGCCGTCGTGGCATCGCCGGCCGCGAAAACCGGGTGCCTCAGGCAATCGGCAAGGAAATCCTTGTTCGTGCGAAGTCCGGCCGCCACGGTCTCGCCAAGCGCCGAAACCAGCTTGCGCCGCGCGTCATCGCGCGAAGGCCCGTGCGCCACCAGCTTGGCGATCATTGAATCGTAAAAGGGCGTGATGACCGTTCCGTCGCGCAGGGCATGTTCCACGCGCAGGGAGGCCGGCGGCTGCCAGTGCGTGAGGGTTCCGCTTTGCGGTGTGAAACCCGCACAGGCGTCCTCCGCGCACAACCGCACCTCGATGGCATGGCCCGAGAAGGTGATATCGCCCTGCTTCACCGGCAGCCGCTCGCCTGCCGCGACACGCAGTTGCAGTTCCACCAGATCGAGCCCGGTGATCATCTCGGTCACCGGATGCTCCACCTGCAGCCGGGTGTTCATTTCCATGAAGTGGAAATTGCCTTCCGCATCGAGCAGGTATTCGAAGGTTCCCGCGCCCGCATAGCCGATGGACTTGACCGCTTCGACCGAGACCGCCCCCATGCGCGCACGCAGTTCCGGTCCCACAGCCGGCGATGGCGCTTCCTCGATCAGCTTCTGGTGCCGGCGCTGGACGGAACAGTCGCGCTCGCCGCAATGAATGACGTTGCCGTAGCGGTCCGCCATGATCTGGATCTCGACATGGCGCGGCTTCACGATCGCCTTTTCCAGGAGCACCGTATCGCTGCCGAAGGCCCCCCTGGCTTCCGACTTCGCCGATTCCAGCTGGTTGAGGAAATCCCCTTCGGCCACGACCAGGCGCATCCCGCGTCCGCCACCGCCTGCCGTCGCCTTGATCATCACGGGGAAACCGATGCGCCTGGCTTCCTTCAGCAGGGTCTCCGGGCTCTGGTCCCCGCCCTGGTATCCCGGAATGCAGGGCACGCCGGCCGCGGACATCAGCGTTTTCGCGCCGGCCTTGTCACCCATTCTCCGGATCGCCCCGGCACTGGGGCCGACGAAGACGATTCCCGCCGCCTCGCAGGCCGCCGGCAGGGACGCGTTCTCTGCCAGGAACCCGTAGCCCGGATGGATTGCATCGGCCCCGGTCCTGCGCGCCGCCTCGATGATCGCGTCGATCCGCAGGTAGGATTGCGACGGCGGGGCCGGCCCGATGCACACCGCCTCATCCGCGAAGCGCACATGTTCGGCATCCGCGTCGGCCTCGGAACAGACCGCCACGGTCCTGTATCCCATCGCCCGTGCCGTACGCATCACCCGAATGGCGATCTCGCCGCGGTTGGCGACGAGCAATGTCGTGAAAGGGGTTGGCTGGATCATGGAACGGGTCTCGTGATGGTCAGGGACGGGCAACGGCGAACTGGATCGGGTTGGGCCGCCGGCCGTCGCCCTCGCGCGCGATCTTCATCAGTTCGATCATCAGTTCCCGTGTGTCACGCGGATCGATCACGCCATCGTCCAGCAGCCGCGCCGAGGTGTGGAAGGCATCCATCTGCCGGTTGAAATTCCCGGTGATCCGCGCCTTGAGCGCTTCCAGCTTCTCGCGATCGACAGGTTCGCCGAGCCGTGCGGCCCGCGCCTCATGCACGGCGGCCATCGTGCCCGCAGCCTGCTCGCCGCCCATGACCGCGGTCTTGGCATTCGGCCATGAGAAGCAGAAACGCGGCTGAAAGCCACGGCCGCACATGCCGTAATTGCCCGCGCCAAACGAAGCGCCGCAGTAGATCGTGAATTGCGGCACCGTGGCGGTGGTGACGGCCTGGATCATCTTCGATCCGTGCTTGATGCTGCCCGCCTCCTCGTAGCCGCGTCCCACAAGGAAGCCGGTCGTGTTGTTCAGGTAGAGGATCGGCGTTCCGGCCTGGCAGCAGGCCTGGATGAAATGCGTCGCCTTCGATGCCCCGGCGGGATCGATCGGTCCGTTGTTCGTGATGATCCCGATGGGCCATCCCGCGATCCTCGCATTACCGCAGACGGTGGCGCTGCCGTAGCGTTGGCCGAATTCCACGAAGTCCGACCCGTCCACGATCCGCGCGATGATTTCCTTCATGTCGACGGGCTGGCGGTAGTCCATGGGCATCAGGCCGAGCAGTTCCTCACGGTCATGGACCGGCGGCTCATGATCGCGGACAGGTTCCGGCTCGCCGTTCCAGTCGATATTGGCGAGGATGGCGCGCGCAAGGCCGATTGCTTCCCGGTCATCCTCTGCCAGGTAGTCGCCGAGACCGGAAATCCCGGTATGCATCTCCGCGCCGCCCAGTTCTTCCTCGGTGGCGATCTCGCCGGTGGCCGCCTTGAGCAGCGGCGGACCGGCCAGGAAGGCCCGTGTCCTGCCACGGACCATGATGATGTAATCGGAAAGGCCCGTCTGGTAGGCGCCACCGGCGGTCGAACTGCCATGCGTGACGGTGATGACCGGCAGGCCGGCCGCCGAGAGCCGGGCAAGATTGCGGAACACCCCGCCACCGCGCACGAAATCCTCCACGCGGTAGTCCATGAGGTTCGCGCCCGCGCTTTCGACGAGCTGGACATAGGGCAGACGGTTCTCCAGCGCGATTTCCTGGATACGCAACTGCTTGTCCAGGCCCATCGGCTGAAGTGCCCCGGCCGCGATGCCGGAATCCGAAGCGTTGATCATGCAGCGGACGCCGGAGATCGAACCGATCCCCGCGATGACACCGCCGCCGGGGACGGATTTGCCGGGGTCCGGATCGTCCAGGCCGTAGCCCGCCAGTTTGCAAAGCTCGACGAAGGGGCGGCCGGGATCCAGCAGCAGCGCGACCCGGTCGCGCGGCAGAAGCTGGTGGCGCTTTTCGAAGCGGGAACGGGACTGTTCGGAAGCCATGCGCGTCCGCGCCTCGATCTCGTTCATCCTGGCGAGCAGGTCGAGCATGCCCCGCCTGTTCGCAAGGAAGGTCTCGGACTTCACTGAAACCGAACTGGCAATCTTGGCCATGCATGCTCCGCGCTCTTGTCGTGGTCGGGTCCTCGCGATGACACACCGGGAAGGTGATTGCCGGTCGGACACGTTGACATGTACCCGACTTGCGTTCTTTCGCTAACCCTGCGGGCAGCATCGTGCCATCTGACCCGGCTCCGCGAAATCCCCTGGCGGGGCCAGGCGCGTTCACACACCGGTTTTTCTGTGTAGTTTGACAGACGGATCTTAAATTCCGGGAATATCCTGTATTATCCTGTATCTCGCCGTAACAGATTGAAGCGAAACGGAAATACCGGATAGCAAAAGTAGTTGCCAATGCAACCTTTGACAGACGGTTTTTAATTTCCGGCCGAAAATAGCGCCATTTCAGAGGTTGCCAATCCAGGCTATCGAAAACCTTTCGAAAACCGTTCGAAGCAGTATCAGGAGGCCGCTGAAACCCTTATGGCGCAAGGCTTTGCGCATTCGAAGGGCGCCAGTGGAAAGGCTTCTCCTGGAACGGCAAAAACACCCGAAAAAGCAAATCGAACTTGGACATTCGTGCCAAGTTCGGACTATAAAAATATCACCCTCTCAATATACACATAAAAACAACAGCTTATCGATAATTCCTCGCGTTAGAACAGGTCAAAAACGCCGCTATCAAACTTGGACAAGTGATCGCGGAAAAAAGCGACTTCAGCGCCTCGCGATGACGCCGCAGATGCGGCCCAAGATGGTCAGCCTCTCCAGGTCGACTTCGAAGGCTTCGAGCGCCGGATTGTCGGAGACGATGCGCACCCTGGGCGGGTCGGAAAACGGCACTTTCTGCAGGCGCTTTATCTGAGGCTCTCCGGACCCGTCCGAGATGGCATAGACGGTGTCGGCGACCAAGCGACGCTGTGACAGATCGACGATGACGCGATCACCCGGCTGGTAAGTGGGCGCCATGCTGTCGCCAACGATCTCCATGACGACGGTGGCCGAGGAACTCGCTTTCATCTCGGCCGAGAGAAAACCATCGGGGAAGAGCCATTCGCCAACGACGCGATGGCCAGAGATGGACCCGCCAGCAGCTGGCAGTGAGAAGACCTCACCGACCTGGCCCTCGCCCGCACCCAGGCGAACATCGAGTTCCGGCCTTGCGCCCTTGTTCCGAGGCTTCCAGGTATCGGCAGACCAGCCATTGCCGCCATGCTCATCGTCCGGGTCGTAGGAAGATACCAAAGATCGCGGCGACGGCCCTGTCATTGGATCATCACCTTCACCAAGGACGAGCCAGGCCAAGTCCACGCCTGTAGCTTTTGCAATATCCTCAAGCGTCTTCAGCTGAGGCGAACTACTGTCGCTGGCATAGGCGCTCACCGTCCGCTCCCCGATATCTAGAAGCTTCGCGAGAGACCGTTGGCCTCCAACCAAGGAGGCAGCGTGCTTAATCCGTGCCCCCACACTTGAATCTGCCATTTTCAGCGCGTCCGCCGATTTTTGCTTGTCAACACGCATTTATCCGCGTACTCTTACCACGTTCGCAGTTTTTCTCACCCGGGAAAAGGGAGGCCTGGCCGCCTCCCCTCCCACAAAACGGAGGGCACTATGCACAACCCAAGACCGCGAGTCGATCCGCGGGTTGCCGAGCAGGCCGCCATCAAGGCGCGCCTGCTCCAGGCCGGCCTGACATTGGCCGAGATCGATCGGCGCTTCGGGCTCAAACCCGGCACCGCCCGCAACTCTCTTCGGGAGCCCAACCTGAAGGGCGAGCGTGCGATCGCCGCTGCTCTCGGTACGAAACCGCATCTTCTCTGGAAGACCCGTTATCGGCCGTCCGGTCAACGGCGATCGCCCCAGGATAGGACACGGGTCCCGACCATGGCGCAACGCCAGAAATTTGCGGGAGCGCAGTCATGACCGGTGACCGTCCGACGCATCCGCGCGGTCAGCGGTATGAACTGTCCGACCGCATCCTGATCGGCTCGATCGGCATGCTGGTGATCCTCCACCTGACGACATTCGCCGTCATGGTCTGGGAGGCGCTGCAATGACCGCCAATCCCTACGAGGCCATGCTGGCCCGGCTGCCGCGACGCGCTCCCGCGAAACCGCGCGACATCCATCCCAAACCCCGTGTCCGGCCAGCTGGCCGGGAAACTGTCAAGACATCCTTTACAGCTGCTCTCGAAGCCTCATTGAAGGGCGTTCAGAGCGGCTTTCAGCACCTTTCAGCCGACGACATCGCGCATCCGCCGCACCAATGGTTCGACGCTGCGCTGGCGCGCCAGATCGCGATCCATCTGATGGTCACGCAGTTTCATGTGCCCAAGCGGCATATCGCCGAAGAAACCCAACGATCGCGCGAGGCGATCAACCGGGCGCTGGAGACTGTGTCCAACCGGCTCGTGTCGGAGGAATTCGCCGCCAGCTACGACGCCATGGCCGCTCGCGCGATGGCAATCCTGAAAGGCGATGGAGGCGCGGGCAAATGACCGAAGATGCCGACACCATCGTCGACCAGGAAATAGTCAAATTCTATCGAAGGGCGCGGGCCACCAGAAAGTTGGTCGACGCCATCTGGAACCAACAGGAAGGCGTTTCCAGCGAAGGATTTCAGGACCGCGTCCTAGCGGCTGAAGCCCTGATCGCTGTGCTGAAGACAACGGTTTTCAGACCCATGGACGAGTCCAGCGCCGAGGCACTCGCAGCAGATCTCAAAGACATTATTGAAAGGCGCGCGCCATGGCCACGCTGAAGACACTGAAGCTCACCAAGATCGCGGTGCCGGAGCGACTGCGCGCGGTCGACGAAGACCAGGCGCTCGCCATCCAGACCTCCATCGTCGCGCACGGGCTGATCAACCCCATCACGGTCCGCCACATCCCGGCCTCCAAGGGCCGCAAGTACGAGCTCGTTGCAGGGGCTCACCGGCTGCGCGCTTTCGAGCAACTCGACGAGGAAGAGATCGAGGCGATCGTCGTCCAGGCCGACAAGCTGGACGCCGTTCTGCTGGAGATCCAGGAGAACCTTTTTCGGAACGATCTCTCCAAGCTCGACCGGGCGATTTTCGTCCACAAGTACCGCGAGGTCTGGGAGGAAAAGCACGGCAAGATCAACCCCGCAGGTGGCCGCCCGAAAAACTCGGCAAACTTTGCCGAGTTTCCTGGCGAGATCATCGCGGCCGAGGGCGCGAACGGGTTTTCCGTCCATTGCGCGGAGCGTCTCGGCTTGTCCGAGCGCTCCATACGGATAGCCAACCAGATCGCCACGAACATCCCGCCGAGCCTGCGGGCAAAGCTGCGCGGCACGCCGGCCGAGGACAACCAGAGCCTCCTGCTTAAGTTCGCTGCCCTGCCGCCCGAGGTCGTCGCGACGGCCGCGCAGGCGATCGACCTGGCAGAGGGCGATCCGGTGCGTGCGCTGGAGCTTCTCCNCCCGCCGGCAAAGAAGCCGAGCGAGGCGATGAAGATCAGCGGCCGTCTCTTCGACACCTGGTCGCGCACCAACAGGAAGATCCGCTTCCAGTTCCTCGACGAGGTCGGCGACGAGGTGGTCGCCGCCATGTTCCAGGACCGCGCCCGCGCGCGCCGCCTGCTTGAACCGCACCGGGCCGAGATCGAGGCCCTGCTTTCCGAAACCGACACAGGGGCGTGAAGGAGATTGTCATGCGTAACCTTCCCCATCCCGACCAGTCAGACCTCTTCGAGAAACCAGNCTTTACCGTCCGCGACCGCCAGAAGCTGGACATCCCCCGGTTCCGGCTGCGCATGAAGACAGCCATGAGCCAGGCGATCCGCGAGCGTCAACTCGATCGCCAGGCGATCGCCGACGCCATGGCGCGTGACCTTGGCGCTGACGGCTTCACCGCCGCGATGCTCACCAACTACACCAGCCCCTCCAAAGACCACGAGATCAGCCTCACCCGCTTCAAGGTGTTCGTCCGGGTAACCGGCGCGACGGAGCTTTGGGACGTGGCTGTCTCGGATGACGGCCTGCTGGTGCTGGAAGGCGACGAAGCGCGCCTCGCCGAGATCGCCCGGCTGCAACAGCGCCAACGGGAGATCTCGTCGAAGCTTCGCTCGCTGCTCGCGACACCAGTCAACATCAAGCGCGAGGGCGGTAATGGCTGAGTGGTTCACATCGCAAGAGATCGCGGATTTCTGCTCGCTTGACCTGCGCAGCGTGAACCGGCTCGCCGCCGCGTCTCACTGGCGTTCGGACGACGAACACGCCCGCAAGCGCGATGGGAAGGGCGGAGGCTGGGAATACCATATATCGCTGCTTCCTCCCGAGATGCAGGGCCGCCTGATGCTGGCCAATGCAACGCAGGAGGAAGCCGCTGCCATCGAGCGCACCGCCGCCTGGGAGGCGTTCGAGCGCATGCCCGAACGGCACCGAGAAGAGGCTGCAAGGCGTCTGGCGATCCTGGAGACCGTGCAGCGCCATCAGAACGCCGGGATGAGCGCCACCCAGGCCGTCAAGAAGGCGGCACGGGAGGCTGGCGTCACCTACGTGTCGATCTACGCCTGGCGCAAGGCCGTCAAGGGCGCGGCACGGCCCGATTGGCTGCCGATGCTCGCGCCCAACTGGAATGCCAGCGGCAATCACGCCGATGTTCACGCGGAAGCCTGGACCCTCCTGAAGAGCGACTACCTGCGCGTCGAGTGCCCGACGTTCTCGTCCTGCTACCGCCGCATGATGGACACGGCCAAGGCCAAGGGATGGACGCCAGTCCCCTCGGAACGAGCCCTACGCCGTCGCCTCGACGCCGAAGTGCCGGCGTCTGTCCAGACGGCCGCTCGCGAAGGCAAGGAAGCCACGAAGCAGCTCTATCCGGCGCAGCGGCGCACCGTCGCGCATCTCCATGCGATGCAATACGCCAACATCGACGGACACAAGTTCGACGTCGCGGTCGAGCGGAATGGGCGTGTGTTCAGGCCGACCATGGTGGCCCTGCAGGATATCTATTCGCGCAAGATCATCGCCTGGCGACTGGATGAGACGGAAAACCGCGATGCCACGAGGCTCGCCATCGGCGACATGGTCGCAAACCATGGCATCCCCGAGCGCCTCTATTCCGACAACGGCCGGGCCTTCACTTCGAAGTGGATCTCGGGCCGGGCTCCGACACGCTTCCGCTTCAAGGTCCGCGATGACGACCCGGAAGGCNTACTGACGGCTCTCGGCATCCAGGTACACTGGACAACGCCCTATTCCGGTCAGTCGAAGCCGATCGAGCGGGCCTTCCGCGATCTTGCCGACACCATCGCGCGGCATCCGGCCTGCTCGGGCGCTTACATGGGCAACCATATCGACAGCAAGCCGGAGAACTACGGCTCTCGCGCCGTTCCGTTCAACACCTTCCATGCGCTGATCGAGGAAGAGATCGCGCGCCACAATGCCCGGCCGGGGCGCAACACCGAGACCGCCCAGGGCCGGTCTTTCGACGAGACCTTCGAGGCCTCGCTTGCCGCCCCTTCGACCATCGTGACGAGGGCAACACCGCAACAGGCCGCGCTCTGGCTGATGGCTGCCGAACGGATCCGGGCGGACCGCCAGAAGGGATCGGTCAACCTGTTCGGGACGCCCTACTGGAACGATGCGCTCACCGAACATGCCGGCAAGCTGCTGACCGTGCGCTTCGACCCGGACGACCTGCACAAGCCGGTGCGCGTCTACGACGCCGAGAACCGTCTGATCTGCATCGCCGAGCCGGAAGAGCGCGCCCGCTTCGACGACACGCAAGCGGCCCGTGTTCACAGCCGCAAGCGCCGCGAGTTCATGAAGGCGAAACAGGAACAGGCGCGCCTGCACCAGGAACTCTCGGCCGACGAACTCGCCAGCATCATGGCCGAAACCGGCAAGCCGGAACGGCCGAAGCCGTCGCGCCCGGCCGTGACACGGATTGCGACCGGAAGCGCAGTGCCGAAGCCGCAGGAAGAGGCGGTCGTCTGGGACGACGAAGACGACGCTGCACTGCGGCGCGCCGCGATCAGGCTCAACCCATTCCATCTGATTGAAGGAGGACGAAGCGACGACTGAGAATGCCCGGAGACGGGATGTTTCCGCCCTTTAGTGCTGCGTAGGCGGAAAAAGTAAAGGGAGCAGCCCTGGCCGGCCGCTCCCAGACAAATGCCCCCGTGAGGGGCCTATGCACAACGAGGAAGCTACATGAAACCGAACGATACCACAAGCGCAGCGAAGGCCTGGACCATTCCGGCACCGGAGGATGACCTCAAGGTGGCGGACTTCAAGGGAAATGCGGCCGAGTTCGATGAATGGCGGGAGCTGCGCCGGAAGGTGGCGCACGCCGCGACGGTGAACGAATGGACCAAGGCGGAGGTCGCCCGCAAGATCGACATGCCGGCCGGCACCTTCGGCAACTGGTTTGCCGGAACCTACAACGGCAACTGGAGCAACCAGAACGGCAAGGTGGAGCGCTGGCTGATCGCCCTGGAGGAAGCCGCCGCCATCCGCTCCGTCGCGCCGAAGCAGCCGGGCTTCGTTCGGACCAAGTCCGCCGACAAGTTCCTGACCGCCATGTCGGTTGCGCAGTCGCTCGGCAAGTTCACCATGATCTCGAGCGCGCCTGGCACCGGAAAGACCATGGCGGCCCACTACTACGCCTCCACCGCTCCGCTTGTGACCTTGGCCACCATGTGTCCGATGACGCGGACGACCTTCGCCATGCTCAAGGAGATCGGCCGGGCCGTCGGCCTGCAGGGTGGCGACGCATCGAACCTGGTGCCGGCCATTTCCGACCGGCTCTGGCGGACCGGCAGCGGCGCGCTGCTGGTCATCGACGAAGCGCAGCATCTTTCCGATGACGCGATCAACCAGGTGCGTCACTTCTCCGATGGCGCGCGCGCCGGCGTCGTCCTCATGGGCAACGAGGAGACCTATGGCCGCTTCTCCAATGTCTGGATGAAGACGGACCGCTATGGCCAGCTGGCCAGCCGGGTGTTCCAGCGCATCAACATCGCCCGGTCGTTTCGTGAGGACATCGCCGCCATCATCGAAGCCTGGGGCATCACCGAGCCAAACCAGGTCGAGTTCCTGACCGGCATCGGAGCGAAGTCGGGCGGCCTGCGCCACATCGGCGAGACGATCACGCTGGCGATGATGCGCTCAGGTGGGGGCGACCAGCGCGACCTGACACTGACTGCCCTGCGCAAGGCATGGACCAGCCGCAATCTGGAGTTCGGTCAATGAGCGAGACCGACACCGACCTGATCCTGGCAAAATACGTGGCTCAAATCGCGATGGTCATGAGCCGCCACATCCAGTCCGGCGCGCCTCTGGAAGGCGAAGCACTGGTGCGCATGCGCGACGGGCTCGTTCTCGCGGCCGAGCAACTGCGCGACCAGGAAGCCGAACTCAAGGAAACACGCCTGTTCATCGAACGGGCCATGCATCAGGCCCATGGAGGGCGCGTACAATGAGTAATTCCGACATCTACGAACTGTCCGACAAGCTGCGCGAGTTCAAGCAGCGGTTCAAGAATAAGCGCGGCATGGATATCTCCATCAATCCGGCCGGCGTCGAGATGCTGATCGACGAGCTGACGCAGATAACCATGATGGCGCGTCGCCTGGAAAACGAGGTCAGCCGCCATCGCTGGAACGAGGGCGCGCGTCACGATGCCGTGACGGCGGCCGGCGTTGCCGAAGCGGTGCTCGCCGAGATCCGCAAGCCGGACGGGAAGGTCGCCCTGTTCCCTGCGCGCCGGCCNGCCTTCACCGATGGNCACGGAGGTGCGGCATGAGCAACCGCATCAAATCNGACAGCAGGACCGAACTCGCGATGGATGTCGCGATGCTGGTGGAGGCGCGCCTGGCGACGATGCCGACAAAGGTCATCGAGGCGGACANGNCNGTNCTCGATGCCGGCAAGGCTGCCTGCGAAGCGCTGACCCGTCTTGAACAGGCCAAGTACACGCCCGGCGAGCCGGCTGCGCGCCTGGCGCTGGAGCGGGCTGTTCGCAGCTTGCGCAGCCGCATGAAGGAGCGCCGTCATGTCTAATCCGCGCCCGGAACTGGTGGCGGCTGCCGCGAATGTCGANGTCATCGAAACGGCTGGCTGGGTCATCGGCAACCCCAACCGCAATGCGATCAATGCCANNGCCGCACAGGTNCTGGCGCTGGCACATGCGGTCGAGAANTTCTGGGCGNTNTGCCTGGAGGCCGAGATNCTCGCNCGCGCGGTTGCCNTGCCCGCCGATGAGNAAGGNCAGGCGGCGTTGCGCGATCACGNGATCNACACGCAGGCCCGGACCGTCAANGACCTCATGAATGCNCTTCGAGGCACCCCTGAAAGCGATGGTGAGGCCCATGGAACGTGACCTCATCATCCTGGCCGTCCTGGCCGCGATCCTCGCCACCGCGCTCTGGATCGCCCCCACCACTCCGGTGCCCTGCGGCACCGGCCCCGTCCAAACCCTGTTCGTATGCCCCGAAGGAGGCGAAACCCGATGAACGAGATGGCTGCAGTGATCCTGGAAGAAGTCGGCGACGGGGTGACGCTCGTCAATGGCAAGAAATACATGGCTGATGCCAAGGGGGCGCTCGTGCCGCTGGAAAACGTCAAGCCGGCCGACAAGCTGGAGGACGAGACGGTCCGCAAGATCATGCATTTCGCGCGTGAGCTTTCNGACCAGATCGCCCGTTTCCGAGGCCACACCTTCACNGACCTCGGCGAGTTCGATGCNCTTCTCGAGCAGGAATACGGCGCGCGCAAGGGTGGNCGCAAAGGCAACCGGACCTANCAGACGATCGACGGCTGCATGAAGGTNCAGGTGGCGGTGTCGGAGTTCATNGANTTCGGGCCGCAGCTGCAGGTCGCCAAGGGNCTCATCGACGAGTGCCTCAACGAGTGGGCGGCNGACGCNCGTCCGGAAATCCGCGCNGTCATCACGCGGGCCTTCAACACCGACAAGGAAGGCCAGGTGAACCGCTCGGAGATCTTCATGCTGCTTCGCCTCGAGATCGAGGACGAGCGCTGGAAGAAGGCGATGGATGCGATCCGTGACGCCATGCGGGTGACCGGCTCCAAGCAGTATGTCCGGTTCTACGAACGCGACCGCCCGGACGGGCAATGGCGGGCGGTGACCATCGACCTGGCGAAGGCGTCGTAACGATGCCGGCCGCCCGCTCCGACCTGTTCAACTGGCAGGCTCGGCGGGCGGCCGAAGAACTGGAGCGCCGCCGCGAAGCGCTCCGCGCAGAGATCCAGCGATTGAGACCACACGCGCACCGGCGCATCCGGCTGGAGGAACGCCTCCGCCAGATCACCGAAGAGGCGCTGAAACTGGAGGCCGAAGGACGATGAGCACGATCCACTTAAACCTGGTATCGGTTGTAGAAGATATGATGGCTGGTGGTAACTGGAATATTGGCCACCCCGAACAGAGCCGCGGAGTTCTCATTCGCGAGATACTCCACGGCGCGAATATGATTCATCCACTAAATGCGATGTTCCGGAACGCTCCGCTATTCCTCTGTCAGGACGATTGGGATGCAAAGTGCCAACGAATAGACGGCTACGGCACTGGCCCATTCAAAGCTCCATTTGATTACACCATTTTCGAGTTAGTCATTGGAACGATCCGGGTGTTCTGCCTCATGGATGCGGCGGACAGCGTGGAGCCGTCGTGCGCGGTGCTCGCAGTTCATCCTGATGGCTTTTTGATGCCATACACGACGTTTTTCCTGGTCGAGGGCGAATGGAGGAGATCTGCCGCGCGACCGTATGGCGCCAACCAGCTTATCGAGATCATCTCGCGCCAGATCAAGGCAATGAGCGTCCTGCTGGAAGCGGGTGCCGTTGAGGCAAACGAACAGGTCATCTCAACCAGACTGAACCAAAAACGATTGAAATCCGGCAAACCAGCGCTGCCAAACTATTACATCCTGACACTCCGAACGCGACTGAGGGAGGCCGGGGCTAGTAAGCCGTACCAAGGTGTCGTTCGACAGCATTTTCGCCGCGGCCATTGGATGCGGCGCAAGGGCGTCCGGGTGTGGAGAAAGTGGGCGCTGGTTGGAAATCCGGACCTCGGGTTCGTTTCGAAGGATTATCGGATTGGAACCCTGTCATGACCGCCATCAGAACCATTCACGCCTGCCGGCGAGCAGCGGGCCTGGACGAGGAAGCCGCTCGCGACGTTTATCACCGGGTCACCGGCAAGCGCAGCCTCAAGCTGATGAGTTCCGGCGAGCAGGACCAGGTGGCGGCCGAGTTCAAGCGGCTGGCCGGTCCGGTTGCCAGGGAAGCCCGCCGTCCTGACGGTCGCTTGAAGCTGACCGGCAACTACGCAGCCAAGCTGCAGGCGCTGTGGATCGGCGCATGGAACCTCGGCCTTGTCCGCAATCGCGATGACGCGGCCCTGGTCGCATTCGTGAAACGGCAAACCGGGATCGACCACACCCGCTTCCTCGTGGAAGCCGACGACGCTGCCAAGGCGATCGAGGCGCTGAAATCATGGATGGCGCGTGAGACCGGAATTCCCTGGAACATCCACTATGGCTGCAAGTGGTTCTCGACGCCCGGCGGCAAGATCGCATCGACCCAGTGGAAGATCCTGACCGGCGATGAACTGAAGCCGTCCGGCCGACATTTCGCGGGCGAGTGCGCTCACATCCTCGGCCGCGAGACCGTCCTTCTGGACCAGATGACCGGCAAGGACTGGACCGTCGTGATGAACGAACTCGGCAAGCGGGTCCGGGCGAGAAAGGGGAACGCGCGATGAGCCACAACCGCCATGTATCACAAGCGAGAGTTACTCACTGGGGCCTCACGGGCGAGTTTGAGATTGGCCGTGATGCCAAGAACAGCAAACACAAAGTCGCCGAATTCCTGGAGGCCGCGGTTCTATCAAATCAGTTCGACATCGCTAACATCCAGTCGATTGCCGACGATTTTACTGCGGCACCCCATTTCATTTTTGACTTCGATTGGACTGCCGTTCTTCGGCGGTTTGAAGGGGTTACAGGGGCGGTTTCCCCACTGCCGTATCCGAAAATGACCGCTGAAATGACTGTCAATGGCGTCCGTGTCTACGCTCTCATGACGGAACCGACTGATCCGGTTGATGTCGCAGCAATGTATCTATTCGCCGAACTCGACCATATGCGCGCTATCGGCGCATTTGCTCACGAGCGTGGCGAATGGCATCTCCAGGGCCCAACGAACAGGTTGAAGCCAACTTTTGCAAGTTTCATCAACAAGGTCGCCAACACCTTTTTCGACCAGGCAATTGCAGTCAGCATTTTCGAGCAAGCAGGCATCGTTGACACTCCCCTTTTCAAGGCTTCGGAAAAGCTCAATTCGAAGCGTCTGCAAAGCGGACGAGCGCCGATATCGGATTATCACCTAGTTCGTATTTGCCGGAGACAAGAGCGCGATGCGGCAAATGTAAACCGGTCTTACAAAGGCGTCGTCAGGCTGCACTTGCGAAGAGGCCATTGGGTGTCGGCGCACGGAAAGCGGTTCTGGCGGAAATGGTCGTTGGTCGGAAACCCTGATCTAGGGTTCATTGAAAAGGCATACTTGATGGGGAGGCAGCCATGAGCGCCACCCTTCCATTGTCCGCCCAGATCCGGGCCGTTCAAACGGCGCGCGGCGCGCTCCAGCGTGGCGACAAGCTGCGCCCGGCCGAGCGCGAGTTGATGGACGAGCGGCTGCGTGCCGTGGAGCGCACGCTCGCCTGGCTAAAGCGCAACGAGGACGCTGTCCGCGCTTACGTGGAAAGCAGGAAGGGAGATGCGGCATGAGCAGATTGGAGGTCTACGTGCTGGCCGCGATCTATACCGGCATCATGATGTTCGCCATATCGACGCTCCCCGAAATAGGAGGCGCGCCGATCCTCGCCGCGGTGGCGAATGTGTGGTTCTGGGTCGGGCGGATGTCTACACAGCCATGGCCGACGGATGATCGGAAGTGGGGGCGGTCATGAACCCGCATTGCATCTGGACCAGGGCCGATCATGAAACGCCCTATGGCTGGCGGTCCGCCCAGCGCATCTACCATGACCGGAAGCTCGGTCTGCTCTCCATCGAGCATGACGGATCGATCAGCTGGGACGAACTGCAGTGGATCAAGGATGCGATCTTCGGAACCCATGCCTGCGCGATTGAGGTTTATCCGCCGGCCAGCCACGTCGTGAACAACATCCCGATGCGCCATCTCTGGCTTCTCGGTCCGGGCGACTGGTGGCCGGACCTTGGCCATGAGGGCGACGCCCGGCCGGCCACGCTCCGCGAGCGTTTCACGCTGGAGGCCTATCATGGCTGAGCTCCCCTTCGTTTCCGATCATGCGGTGCTGCGCTACCTGGAGCGCAGCTGCGGCGTGCCGATTGAAGAGATCCGGCGCGCGATCGCAAAAGGCTGCGCCAGGGGAGCAAGCGTCGGCGCGCCTTGTGTCCGCTTTGCCGGCGGCCGGTTCCTGGTCATCGAAGGGCGGGTGGTAACGACGCTCAACGCGCGGGTCGTCCCGCACTGGGGCGTGCTGCTCGACCTGATGGGAAAAGGCGGCGACGATGGCTGACGCGCTCAAGGTCCCCGCTCACGTTCAGCCATTTGTTGACGTGCTCGGCGCGGACCTGACCGAGCGCCTTGTCATGGAGCTCGGCGGCGCACCCGTCTATCTCTCGGAGCGGCCGCAGGGCCGCTCAAAGGCCGTCGACGTGCTCGGCGTCGAGAAGACCATCGCGCTGGCCCGCGCGCTCGGTCCCGGCATGGTCAAGATACCGAATGCCAAACGCTGGCTCGCCGCCCGTCTTTCCAGCCGGTCCGTTGCGGTGTATGAAATAGCCCGGCGCCTCCACATGAGCGAGCGCGCGGTGCGCGGATGGCTCAACAGCCACGCGAACCAGTCACAACCCTCCCTCTTCGATTAGGACGGAAGCCGTTCCGGCTCTTTTCTCGAGCCCGTTGACGGCACCATGCGTCGAGCATCGCCGGGCATCGCCCGGCCTTTGCGCCAGACGATGGAGCCGCCGACGTGTCCTACGATCCCAGACTGATCCCGTTTACCGGCGGCCATGAGGGCTTTGTCGCGCGCTGGTATCGCGACCCGACC
>PAPF01000005.1 GCA_002708825.1 Phyllobacteriaceae bacterium
GCGAGCGCTGTTGCTGCTGCTGCCCGAGAACTCTACCTTCTGTAGCTTATACCCAACTTGAGCCACCGGCCACCAAGTGCCTGCAGTGTCTGTGCTGTGGTACTAGTCCCAGCTTTGACGGCGCAGAAACGTGGTCCGGCGCCGTTAACCGGTTAGCCGGCGTTATTTACGCCGGGGGGCTTGCCATCCTCCTTGATTGCTGGCTAACATACCGGCCCAAGGCGTTGGACGTGCTTATGGTAATCACTGCTCACCTTGCCCTGGTGCTCCTCAACAGCATTGACCCGGGAGTAATGGTGGCCAATAACTCCAGCATCCGGCGTAAGGCCGCGGTGGTGCTGAGTTTTTGCTACATGCTCATGTTTGCCGCGCTGGCCCGATCCTTCTGGCTGAATCCAGGAACAGAAGAGAACTCTGTGCCGCACGTGATATACATGTTTGCCAACGGAACTCGCTTCGAGGCGCCACCCACCTTGCCCAGCGCCTCGACAAATACCACAACCCCAGCCAACAGCAGCGTCGTTGTGGCAGCGCAGCTCGTCTCTGCCGACATCAGCCCATGTCGTGGAAGACAAGCGGTGCATTGCATTGTACTCATCCTCGTAGCGACGGTGCTGCGCTTTGCTGGCCACCTTCTCGGGACCCTCTGGACCGGGTCGAGTTACGAAGCTCGAATCCGTGCTGGAGCCAGCAAGGGGTCGCCACCGCCGTGGGTGAGTGTGGTCATGGCAGTGGTAGCTGCCATGTCTTTCGTCGGGGGCATCACCGCTCATTGTGCGGCTATGTTTGGAAGAAACGACGGTGGTAGCAATAACGCCGCGCTCTACGTTCCACCCGTCTACATTCTGCCCCTCCCGCTGCTGCTCATCATCCGGCTCAAGGTCCGTGGCGGCCGGAGCGAACCTGGCATTGTGTGGCGAACCTGGAATGCTTTCGCGCCCATGGTCATCTACTGTATGTGCGTGCTGTGGCCGCTCGTGCTTTATTCCAACCAGATGCTCACCAAGCGCCAGGCATGGTTCTCACTGGTCGGCGCGTGCGGCGTCGTGCTTGCGGGGAGGATCGGCATGGCCACTCTGGACCAGGTCACGCAGGCCAGGGGGAGCGGGTGGAGTGCAGGGGGGTGGTGAGCGCCATAGACGTTACACAATTTGTTCTAAGTTTAATTAAATATGTTCGTTATCAAAAATAATATGATACTTGGCTAATCAAAAAAGTCGTCAATGTCGCTATATCGGGTGTTGTAATATTCATACGCTTCCTGGGTCGACGAGAAGTGCCTGACGTTGTCATCCTTTGTGATTCCCGACAAACCGGCACCCGACCTAAACTGCGACATAGAAAATGAAAAGCCGGCGGTGTCATGCAGAATCTGTAGTTTCATTTTGACTGCATCGCCGATTATTTCAAGCGCCCGGTTTAACTCAATGAACATTAAGTTTATTTCTTTGGCTGTCACCTCATTAAAATTGGCCGGCATCGGTTTCCCAGCCACAATCTGATATATATTTTCAACCCTTTCTTTTATGGCTGGATCGTTTGCAATGTTCCTTTCAAGAGCTGCACGCTTGTCTGGGTGAAATCCTACCCTAAGTGGGGATGCGATGGCCTTAGTTTGCTGCTTCGACGGCCAATGTGTTGGGTCCTTGTATAGCAATAGTTGCATCGCGCGGATTAACGCATCGTTGCTTGGAGACGAAACAATTCGTTGGCTATTGAGCCACAGTTCTTCCCAGTCAGCCCGTAGAATATTGTACTCTTTCCTCTCATCCTCAGTAAGTGTAGCATTATTTGGATGCCGCATTGCATAATCTTTAAATTTCTCCTTGGCGGCTTCTGCCTTCTCAGCTTTGGCGGCTTCTTCTTGTGTCATTTCCACGCTGGCTTGTAGTTTAATTTCCTCGTCCATTTTTCTCTTGGTAGCCGCCGCAGCTTTCGCTATTTCTTGGTTTTCTTTTTCCATATCCTCTATATCTTTTTGCTTATTATCTTTAGCATCCACCTCCGCCGCCAGATCTGTAAACCTGTGCCATTCATTGTTAGATAGTTTTCTCAATCGCACTTTCATTTCAGTGGCGGCATACATCACTGCATTTATCGCCTTCTTGACTTCGTTCCAGGTGTCAACCATGTTCCTCTGGCTGTTAGGGTCGGCGACAAATCTGAGACTTGTCATAAATTGTCGTTTCGCATTTGATAACTCCGTGTCTCTCACTTTTTTGAAATCGGCGATGAACTTGGCGTATTCGGTAACTTGCCTTTTTACAGCTGTTGGATAACGACTCCATACCTTTGCATTTTTCTGGTTATCACTCGACATGAATGATTCATATTTCTTCGTAAAATAAGGGACGTCTATGTCTTCTTCGTCAAATTGTACGATGTTCTTTGCGGTCGTCAACTTATCAATTACGTATTCGTCAAAGATCTGTAATGCGTTGATATCGATCGCAGAAGCGTTGTCAAGGTACTCATTTAGCGTAACACGGATTCCCTTCGAACTATTTCCTCCCTTTAAGATACCTTCCAAATCTTTCGGATCAATTTTCTTGACGGCAATGGGTTCTAGCATCCACGGACAAAGAGCGTTGCGTTGTTGACTCGTACCATGTCCCGAAGAGGAAGAGGCGAGGTTGTTCCATTCATGAATCGTACGGTAATTTTCATATTGCATCATGTCGGTGTTGAGGTTTAAGGTATCTTTAAGGTCTGTAGGGGACATGCTCACGGAGAAACCGAGCCTCCCGGCGGCTTCTACGTAATCCAGTCCCAGAATCCCAAACCAATCGTCAGTGATGTAGAGCCAAAGCATGTGAGCAATTGACCATACTTTCTCAAGCTGAACGTTTACGTGAGAACCAAAGGCAATTCCATATTGCAGGACTCTCTGTCTGTATAACCCGAGACATGCACCGAGTTCGGTCTTCACGTCTTCACTTAATCTGTGGAATGACGAGTAAGGTTCGTCTTTCTCGCTGGCAAGCAGCGGCAAGCTGAGAGCGTAGTCACTGTCTTCGTAATGTCGGACTGTATTCATTACCACATTGTTCACGTCATTTATTTTGTTAAACTGCTTAGAATTGAACACTTGCATGCAACGTTGTGTTTCGGCGTTGTTCATTGTCGTCTTATGTTGTAGCAAGCTATGCGCGACACGCATTAAATGGACCTTGGAAGCCAGGCTATCTCTGTTGCACTCAGTCTCGATTCGGACAAACCGCGTCAGTCCGCCAGTGCATTGCGTACAACCATAATGAACAACACCTGTATCAATCGGTAGCTTGTTAAAGACTCCTAACTCTACCTCATCATCCTTCGCATCTGCGCCGTCGTTCGAACTAAAAACAGCGTGACTATCCATCCAATTGTAAAGTTCATACTGTGCCTTGGATTTACTGTACATTTCCATCGCGGCCTGTCGCACCTTGCTCTTGGAATCGTCGTCATCTTTCTCGTCACCAAAGTTTGGATACGCAGGCTCGTCCCGTTTTCTTCGTTGGGCCAGTATCACTTGTGTGCACCCCATGCAGTGAAAATGCGGAACATAAGAAGGAATGTCACAACAATATCCGTCACGCGCGTTGTAATAACCACATTGCTGGTCGCTGCGCGCCTTTGGAAGCAGCGCGAGCCGACCGCTGGTCAACACTGCTGCCACAATATTCTTTGGATTGTACAACTCGACATTTACGCGTGGTGTTCCTGTTGTTTGCCGTTCGGTTTGATGAAATACGTTCTTGGACAAAATACTGGAAAACAGAGATGCGGCGTCGTTTGTTGTAAACTCGTTGGCATCGACGGTTGTCACGGTAATCTCGGTGCGCAATGAAAGTGTGTCATCGAGGGAGTCTAAATCGAGCCATTCGCTGTTTTTAGTGTAGTAGGCATATTTGGCATCGAGTTCCGCGTTCCACTCACTGTTTGCTCCAAATGTCAACATATTTACCGATCCACCTGAGATACCACATGCACGCGCCAGACGTATGTTGTTTTCTCTTTCGTCTTCTGATTCTGAAATCGCGCACGAGTTCGGCAACAATACTATTTCGTAATTAACCGTTTTGCTGTCTACGAACGCAATTATTTGAATTTTATCACGTAGCTCGTATTCACCTGGGTGTTCCGTCGGGCTGGGGATATCTCCTGATGATACACGCAGCATGTATTCCAATGCACGCAACACTGTCATGTTCTCGTCCTCTCTGAAGCGCCATCGATATTCCAGTTTTACTTCATCGACGCGTCGCTTCTCAAGCCTCAAATCGTTTTGGTCTCGATACATGTAATTCAACACAGTATGCATATCGTCGTCACTGAGTGTCGCCAGGTAGCGATGTCGCAATTCTGCGTTGTCTAGCGTTTTTAACTCTCTTGCGATCGCATTTTTGTCCAAGCTTTTCGTTTTCTCGTTCCAGCACTTGTTTTTTAGAGACGCCATCAGTGTTTTCATCTCTTCGTCCTTGTGCCAGGCACCGTCTTGAACGTTTTCCGGTATACATTTTGTCATTGCGGTCCGCAACGGTATTCCTTTAGAAATCTGCTGTTTAAAGTCCGTAAAGGCGACACTATCCGGTACATTCATCGACACGGACATCGTCGTGCTCATTTCAATCGGCTCAAATTGAAGATGATCCCATTTACTAAAAGAAGTCACACATTGACCTGCAAGTGCAAGCCAATGTACACTATCGTCGAGTGAGTTCGATTGCAGATCCAGTAAGCGTGACACGTGTAGCAGTCCACTCGCGTCTATAAGCCGTTTTTGTTGATTGTGTGCATCCTGACACAATGCTGCTATTCGGTTCCCTTGGGTGTGCAAGGCCATAGCGTACATGGGATCTACGACGCGTCTGAAAATGTCATCACAGCTAGACTGGTTCGGCGCCATGATAGCTTCAATCACCTCGTACTCGTCGATCAGGCTGTACTTGTCCATCGGGTGGCCTTCAGGTGTGATTTTGGATACACTGCACGCCCCAAGTTCAATTTGGAGCTTCCGCGTCGCTTGGATGGTATCGTATAGCTCTGTCTTTGAGGACTCAATCTGCGCCCTTTTGTCCGTCACCTTTTGTTTTTTTTGTTCGTCGGATTTATTCGCTACTGCGCTATAGGTAACATTGCCCGGTTGATCCTGTGTAATTAACTCGTGTAGCTCAGTTCGCAGCTGTTGTATTCTGGAAGTAATTTTTTCACATTTCTCCTGATGTTCGAGCAAAGCTATAAATTTGGCGTACCGGGGCATCTCCTTCGCTGGTATTAATCCGACTGCCTCAACCAATTCGTCCTCGAGTTTAGAAAGATTTCCCTCATCTTGCGGTATTTTTCTTCGCAATTCTTCGCAAAACCGAGCGATGATATCAAAACCACCGATATATGACATTGGTATCCTTTTGTATATTTTG
The DNA here is from genome assembly GCA_002708825.1 of Phyllobacteriaceae bacterium. Lineage (GTDB taxonomy): Bacteria > Pseudomonadota > Alphaproteobacteria > Rhizobiales > Rhizobiaceae > Zhengella. The sequence continues at coordinate 5,403 of PAPF01000005.1, forward strand.
ATTATCGCGTCGACTGCATCCTCCTTGGTGTGCGTGCTACGCAGAAGACGTTCCAATGTATTCCAACTATACAACTGCATTCGGACAAAATTGTCAATGGCGTCGCAGTACGGAGTTTCCAGTATTTTGTCTCTCTCCTGCATTACGAGTTGGTCGATGCGCTTAACAGTCTGTTTAGTCAAATTAGAAAGCTGTGCATAATCATTGTCTGCGCTGTAAACATAATCGTACTCTTCCTTGCCTAATAAATAAAAGAGAGGTTCTCCCTTTATCTTTCTCTTTTTGTTTTCTTCCTTGATAATATCGTCAAACGAGTCGTTGCTAATGCCGATGCTGGCCGGTTGGGAGGTATCGACGAAGGTTTCTTTTAGGTGATTCACATCTTCGGGAGCATAGCTCGACATCAATCCCCTCGCAAGTGCTACTTGCCAAATCTTGTCGTTCCTATCTTTTACTAAATTCTTGCGCGCTATCACCCCCGGTTTCACAATATCGTCAATGTGCTTTCTAGTCAGGCGCTCTACAGTCAATAATTTATCAACCAACCCGTTAAGGCTGTTGACGACCGTGTTGGTCGTTTTTAAGCCGTTTCGTTCCTCGCTGAATGGATGCGCATCATTTGTATGCTTGCTCCACAAGTTAAGAAGTTCCGACAAATCGCCTCCTGTCTCGCCATCTTGTCCGGCTACTAGTACACATATGTCTTTACACTTACTCCCGACATAAGTGCGGAGTTTGATGATTTGTTCAAACAGCGTATGTATCCTGCCCATCTCAGCCTTGCTATCCGAATCCGTATCCAATCTCGGATTCAGTTTTTTGTAGAGATTTGACTCTGGCTCTGGCTCTGGCTCTGGCTCTGGCTCTGGCTCTGGCTCTGGCTCTGGCTCTGGCTCTGGCTCTGGCTCTGGCTCGACTCCCCCCCCTTTTACAGTGTTAGTTTGAGAAATTTGCCTAATTTTGGTCTTCTTCGCCTGCTTCTTCGCCTTCTTCGCCTCCTTATTCGCCTTTTTTTGANGCTTGTTTTGTTGGTTGCGAGTGGTTACGTTTAACTTGGTATCGCCCTCTTCCTGTTCGGGAACGCTGTTTTCGACGGGTATGTCCGATTGCTTGAACCTTTCATCTGTGTTCGCGTCCGGTAAAGACTTTAACAATGCCACTAAAGAAGTTCTGACATCCATCAGTGTTACGCCGGCCCTAACTTCTGTGTCGGCTTTAAACACTTCCTCCCCGAACAGTTTGGGAGTAAATTCGTCAATCCACTCTTGGATGTTGGGAATTACTGGAGCACTTGCCTTCTCGCCACAGAACCGGTGGTACGCATTTGCTAGTCGATCTTCAACGCCCGAAAGCGACTGAAAACAATGTATCGCGTTTCCGATTGAATCAATCCATTCCAATGTAAGTAGATAACAATTACGCAACACGGGAGACAAATCTTCCTTTTCCGGTGAGGACTGTATCTCGTGGATCAGCATATTTAAGTTCTCTTGATCCAGATGCATTTTACTGTGTCTGATCATCGAATCCAGATTCCTGCTATTGTACGTAACAACAATATCCGCGGATGCTCGAGAGTTGATCACAATGGACGGGGTAACGCCTGCTGCCGCCGCCAATGCGTTACTGCATAACTGTGCTCCGGCTATAGCTTTGGAGTTGTACGCTTCAACAGCGTCAAGATAATCCAATATACATCTGCCCAGACTATGCATGTTATCGTAGAGACTCGTGCGTGTCAACGGCACCGTTGCTTTTTTGCGCACGTTGGCTGTCCTTTTTCCGCCGGTGCTAGTATGCTTTTCGTACGCAACATCGGCAGTGGAGTCGCCATATCCAGTCTTATCGTGTCGTGCGTTGGGGTCCACGTAGGGATCGTCGTCCGAGTCGTCGCCCCGCGAAGCTTTAGCTCCTCCTACGTCGTCCCTATCTGGCGAAGGGTCGTCATCTGCCTTGCCGTTTCCATCAACCGCGATAGCCAGGCCGTTGTTGTTTCTCCTAGATTCCCGTATAAGTTCATCTCGCACCTTTTTTTGGGTTTTTTGACTCTGTCCACGTGTGCCCTCACGTTGAATTGCTTTAAGTTCGGCTTTTGCCTCCAATCTATGGTCATGCCTGGCTTGTTCATACGCGTAAGACTGCTGCTTGTCAAATCCATGGTCGTTCGTGTCGTCACCGTCGTCACCCTCGGCAGATGCATTTCGTTGGGATTCTTCCGCTCTTCGATCAAACCCCCTGCCCAATTTAGGTTTAGGGGGGCCAGACAGCGCCAACCTAAGCGGTGCCCCTGAACCCCCAAGCCCCCTTGGCTCAGACTCGTTTCCATCTGACGGGTGGCGTATTTTGTTCAGCCGACGCAGTTGGCCGACGAGCGGGTTGCGTGGATCATTGCAACCTTTCCACATGTCACGTGGATCGGCTGTAGGTTGACCAAACGTTTCGAAAGTACCAATCACTTCGTCACCCTTTGCCCCAATAAGCAGTCCAACCGCGGTCTGGAAAGCGGGCATTTTCTTCACGGCGCACGAACAAAATTCTCGGAACTCGTCAAACTGCTGCAGGTCAACTCTTGTATAAAGTAAGAATTCAACCCACTCGTATACTCCTGAGTCGGAAAACACCCGAGTGTGCTTGTCGGTGTCGGCCTCTTTTCCAGATCGGTACATCATCGCTGAGCCACCATGTCTTTCGATCAAATCGTTCCACAGCACGGACGCGTTCTCCTTTGAAACCGGGTCGTGCATTATGGCCACGAACTTAGTCAGTGCAGAAAGTTCAGAGTCTGCAGTGGTCGCATCTAGTATTTTGTAGTAGCGATTGATTGCGTTTCTCGTGTCCAGTCTCACTCTCAGCGTGTCGTAGTTTGTAGCTTCGGTTATTGTCTTTTTCTCTTCATTCGACAGCGACAAGTTGTCGATTTTGTTATAGAGCTTATAAAGCCAGAAGGACGCCTCTCCCTTGTCCATCAAAGAATAAACGCGCTTTTCCTGGGTCACGGAGGCAATCCGAGAACGCAACATGTCGACGAGGTTCGCGTCATTGTCGTCTAAACTAAGCTTTAGCTTTAACACCAACAACAAAAGGTTGAAGCTGATGTCACGATTGTCGACAGCTTGTTGTTGGTCCCGCATCACGTGCCGATCGTGGGTGGTGCAATCGATACCAAGATCCCGCAACCTAATTAACTCCCTTTGAATCGCGGTAGACGTTTGCCACTGACTTTGTATATTGAACACAGCTTTACCGATCTCGTGTGCACTGTCTAACGATTTCAGATCGTGTGCNCACACTTGATAAATGATCTTAAAGTGTGCATCAATGTAGAAAGTACTGTAGACGTGGTTGTAAGCCGATAGAATCAGTCGTACGCATTTGCAAACGCTCATGTCTTCAATGTTCCGCATAGTAAAAAACAATGATGTGTTCGTATCTGAAGCCGTTTTTAAGGTGGCTGAGATCTGAATCATCGTAAAACCTGTTCTCAAAGCAGGTGGGTGGCTCTCGACCAAGACTGAAGCTGTTTTTGCCATAAAGGGCATATTGACAAGGGTGTATACTTGATCCGGGCGAAAATATCGCTGTTGCTCGCGTAGATCCGCTGGACTGATTCCAAACAACTTGAGAACTTCAGTAGACTTAACCCCCCTTGCTACGTCTACAAGCTGATTATACTGCCTTTGCCATTTATGTTTGTGGTAGTCAGATGCATTTGAACGTATGAGCATGTCCAGTTTGTGAAGAGTCGCGCCGGGTTTGGACAGGACCAGTATAACATCGAGCCTTTCAAGTTCTTCAGGAGTGTCTCCTGGAATACGCAGTCGGAGAAACATCGCGTCTTTCTCGTATAGTGTAATTGGTACGATTGAATTATCAATTGCTTCTGGGCTGTCAATTGGCTGATGAAACCACGAATAATCGAACAATTTAACGTCGACGCCGTCTTCCTCTGTTGCGCCCGTAAATTGGAAAAGCGACTTCGTGGCAAGCCAAAGATTGTGGACTTGAAACGTATCTGGAGAAAATGTATTCCACGGAGTTTTAGCGTTTGCAATGCGATCTTGGCAGCGACTTTTTTTAATCGACAACCGACCATTGGTCGCCGTTTGGCTTATCGTGGATTCGCAATTCGCCGTCAAAGTATCGTAAATGTCCTCGATTGACAGATCAGAGAACACACTTAGTATATCACTTGACGGGTCCACTTGGAACGCGTTGCCACTCTCGGCCACATGTTGTAGCACCATCTGTGACAAATAAACAGCCGTAGAACCGTATATCATAAGCAGATTCAAATCGGGGTGGTGTTTCGGAAGATCGTCTGCTGGGCGTATACGACACGGTTGGATGTCAACGTCTGNTCGTTTGCCTTCATCGAGCAGCGATCGTTTCAGCTTGAAGTGGCTAACCTCCATGTCAACGTACAATGGACTTTCCGAAGTGCCAGAGACTTTGAACTTAGCGGTACTCTTTATTTTGGCTTTCTTACCAGCGTGGGTCTGTATGTTGCTGAGAATAACGAATGGTTGAATCACGGCAAGGTCGATGCTTCGCATTCGGTTGCGTAACCAATCCTTCACGATAAACGCTCTACCGCTGTCCGTGGTGGCGTACCGATTCCATTTAGATGCGAACGCATCCACCACTGTTGCAGGGTCGCCCTTGTAACCAGTATAAAAGACGAATGCAATTGGAAAAAGTACGTAGAAAAACGTCATACTTTCGATGCCTGCGTGCTCGTCTAGGAATCCAGCTATCGGACTCGGTTCGGGTAATTTGCACGTGATATTGCCCATCGCACATAACAACAACCGGACTTGCTCATACTTTGTATTTAAATCCAAGTTGGGCATGTAAGAAGCATAGCTTTCTTCTTCTCTGTTGAAGATCTCTTTCAATACATTCTCCTGGTCATCACCACTGAAATACGCATTGACTCTCATAGTTTCGTTCAGTTTGTTGCACATCTGCTTTAACTGCCACATAGGGAGCGGAGAGTCGTTCGTGGCACTGAATATACTACCTGGAAATGCGAATCCTGCGTCGCTAATTTCATTGGCGGTGTGAAGTTCGGGCATTGTGAGTTCTGATATTGTTGCGGAGTGTAACAACTTATGCAGCTCCGTCAAGCACTGGGGCGGCTCGTAGCCGTCCTCGTCGGAGAGGAGCAGCATGTCGAGCATCTCCTTGGACAGGCACCCGTGCTTCGGGACCGACGAGTCCATCATGTTGGTGCGTCTACGCTGGGTTGGTTTGGCCTTGCACAAAACGAACCGGCTAGATTCTCTGCGTGCCTTGACAGGCCGTTTACATGAATGCAGGCACGCCGTCTGTCAATATATAGGCCGAGGGTTGTTCATCGCGTCGTCAGTCAGTCGAGGAGGTGGAATGTGTAAATAGATCTCCAGAATAGACACACGATAGACGTCAGTTCATGTCTTCCCCCCTCGCCGAATCCACCCCGAACGTGCAACCAAGCGCCCCACCAGAGTCGCCCTCACCGCCAGAGCGTTCGGATCAACTAGAGGATTTCGGCAAGTCCGTCGAGCCGATGGAGCTCCACGGCGCAGCCGATGAGCCTGGACAACCCGAGGCGTTTTACGACGCAATGGAGCAACCGGCCAAGCTGACGCGGTCACACTCCAAGATGGACCCCTCGCCCGAATGCGAGCCGCCAGAGTACAAGCCGCCCGAGTCGCCACCTCCGGCCGAACCGACTCAGCCACCTTCCCAGCCCACCGAGGAGGAACTTCGTGAAGCCCTGCAAGCTCAAAGAGAAGCCTCAGAACAGGTGGCTGATATGCAGCAGTCCCTTGAACGGATCCGGGTCACCTGCGGAACAAGGATCAGCGACCTCCATTCGCCGCACTTCCAGAACAGTTCACCCACCAACAAGCACGAGCAGGCCAAACTAGTCCAAGCATCAAAGCTCGCCGCAGACGCTTACGGCAAGCGCAAGATGCTCGAGCCGGAAGAAGCTGCCGCACTCACGGACGAGCTGCTGGTTGCTTTGGGGTCCGATCTTCAACTCTCTGAGCAAAACGAGGTGTGCCAAAATTAACTAATCTTCTCTACCACGAAATATATCAAACTCACGCTAGACTGTCGACACCTTGTCAGAACCTTCTAAAATACGAGTGACAAAACCGTACAAAGAAAGTTGTATTATCTAAGGAGTTAACGCATTGTATTACAGGTGTTTTGGGGCATCACTGTGCCGGACTTCGAGATGCAGCTGGACTCGGGGCCTGCCGAATGGCACACCCACGCGTCTGGGCTGTTGGTATACCGTACATGGCAACTACTCACCCGGACCTCGACCGGGCGCAAGGCGCTCGTCGACACGTACCTTAAGACCGCGCGCATGACCGAAAACGCCCCCGAAGTGGATTACGAGTCTTACTCGCTTATCCACGGTATTCTGGCAAGGGCGCTGCAAGCCGGCAAGATTGTCGAATTCTTCACGGCATGCGTCAAGGCGCTTCCGACCTCAAATACGGGCACGGATAAAGCCGGCCGGCCCTGCATTACTTTGCTTGAGCAAAGCTCAGTGCTAAACGCCGTCGCCAACTGTGAGCTTGACTGGGTCAAGGTGCACGCACCAACTACCCCTGCTACAACCATTAGCTAACGGATATTAATGGTGCTAAATTAAGAACATATTTTTATTTTGCATGAGCTGCATAAGGACGACGTCATCGGGTGGTAGCCCTCAAGTGAATCTGAATTAAAACAAAATCAAGTTAACTTGGATTTCATTTAATTACAAGTGAACCATTTAAACATAGCATGCATTGGTCGTTACAAGCACCCGTTACCAATATTCCGTTAGAATCACACAGAGGCTACCTCGAGTCTGCCACAACCTGAAAGGGTTGTGGCAGACTCGAGGCAGGTACGAAGCGTGACAAATCCGTACGATATCTCGCAGTTTCAACAAACGTTTGGTTTTGCTGCAAAACCAAATTACTTGTGCAAAACCATTGACCGCGTGACAAATCCGTATACGATTTCACAACTGTAACGGACGTTTGGTTTTGCACAAGTAAGCTGGTTTTGCTGCAAAACCAGTGAACCATTGATGGCGTGACAAATCCGTACACAATTGTACGCCCTTCAAAAGTGCTAATTAACCCGCTGAACGGTACGATACCATTTGAACGAAAAGCCGGCTGTGTGTGTTTGCATGGAAGTGTTTACAACGCACCCCATTAACCACCGTTTTATATATCACCTTTCAATAACGTTCAAGAGCGTTAAATCGACAACAAAGTTCAGTCGGGCGCATTTAGCTACAAGATGCATGACGTGGCGCACCTGCTTGCAGGTGCGCTGATATGCCGATACTATAGTCTCCACCATTGGGAAGGCGTGGTAATCACATTAGCATCAGCGGCTGACTCGGAGAACGTGTGGCAGAATTTGAAATCGGTGTGGGGGTGCATTCGAATATGGCAGATGCACGATTGTGCGTCTGAGCAGCACGGATCTTTTACCCATACCACTATCTACGCCTTGATATTGGTGATTGTGGCCCACGCCGGAATCTGGTGCATGAGACGACTAAGGCACGACCAATCAGAACTTCCGCCGGGGTTTCTCGCTGCAACGGTGCTGGCTGCCCTGTCACACATGCTATTGGACACAATTAGCATTCAAACGGAGGACGCCAAGGGAACACATCAGTACCTGTGGCCACTGACGGACTTTGAATTTCATCTGAACACAATCTTTGGCGACAGCGACGCCGTACGAACGGTTCGGTGGACAATTGAGTGGCTTCTTTTTCACCCGATTGCCTGGTGGGGACTTCTCAGAAATGTACATTTGGCGGACACGACTCTTCGGCAGTGGCTAGTGTTTGTGCTGCTAGCGGTACCAACATACTTTTCGCCCTTTCTGTTTGGATTGGTGATTGTTCTTTGGATATCGTCTTTGCCGGTGCATCGCGTGCTTGTACCCTCTACCCTGTCCATCCAATCTGGTACAAACTGGGACGTTTTTTAAGATTGTAACGTACATTTAATTCATATAATAAAAAGCAAAGTGTCGCTATCTAACATAACAACCGAAACTTTCCTCTATTCCGCAAACAAATCGGATGCGCTTGGCCGATCTCCTGCCCCCGCAGCGCTCTGTATTAGCGCCGCTCGGTCCAACAGCTCTCGCGCCTCGGTCGCAGTTGTTGCTCCTAACTCAACGCTGCGACACAGGGCGTCCACACCACAAGTAAGCATGTCGTCTTTGACCGCTTGTTTATAGGCCGTCACTAACGCCAGCGATGCCTTCCCTAGGTCAATTTGTTTTTTGACTAGTTTGGGGCACACCAGTTGGTCAGCGTCGTTCGGTCCGTTCTGCGAACCCAGTGCTATTTCTTGGTCAACCAGTGTTGCTGTCTTTTCAAACCGCTTAATCCACTGATGAAGCACCCTCCTCGGTACGCAGTTGACATGCTTTTCAAAGTGTTCCTTAACCAACGCCCCGGTCCAGCGTTCACAGTCAAGTCCAGACTGGCGCATTGGCTTGAACACATGACGGTTGTAGAGACGTGCAATACGGTTATAAATAACATGGGATGGGATTTGGCCAGAGGCCATTAATTCCGATGCCATAATTCTGCGAATATATCCGTTGCGGTTGAAGCTCGTGTTGGAGTGCTCCAGCTCAACATCCGGTAGTGAACAGAGTGGGCACAGAGTGTCAGGAGCGTCTTCGTCCGATGGTGGCAAGTCTACCGAGGCACCAAATTGTTGCTGTTCAGGAGGAGCAGCCTCGTTATCTTCCATGATAGCTTCCATCTAATGCGCACAAAAGCTACTACGCTGTCACGATACAGCACCGGTTTAGTCAACGTAGGTAGACCTATTTGTCTGTAGCTGTTGCATGTAGATGGAGGTAATGGCTTTTAGCATCTTAGGGTTCAGCTTTTTGTTGCCAGCTAAAAAGTGAAACGCCGCTTCCTGGATCGCTGCTGGATACCCAACCATTTCGAATCCGATTGCTTTCTCTATGTTCTTCATTTTGGCATTATTATTGGTGCCGTGCATCCCGTAATGCAGAATCATACTACGGTTGGGCACAAAAAATCTTATGTTTTTTGACTGCAGATAGTAAATGGCCTCCCAATCAAAGTCCCTTTTATATACCTTCGTACCTCCGTGTGAGTGGCAAAGCACTTGCTCTGCCATGGTTCGACTCATCATCATACCAAACGCGCCTATGCTTTGTTTGGTGCAAAGTGTCGCGTTACATTCAATGACCTTGTGCCAAGGGACGCTCGAATGGTATAATGACATGACACCGTCGGTAGTATGAAAATTGTGTTCAATAAACTGCAGCCAGTTTAGATGCAGCAGCGCGTCGCTATCAATAACCATTGCAATATCAGTGCACTTGGACCTACTTGCAAGTGGCGGGTTGTCGACGTAGAACTGGAAGGCAGCACGTGTGGTAAGATCCGGGTGTTTATAGTTCACAGAATGCACGGTTGCGTAAGGAAACCAACTACGCAGGTCTTTGCTACTGTACTCAGTAGATGTGTCTAAAAACATGTGTACCCTTGCGTTTTGCCATATCCGAAGCCAACTCCATCCTGCCGCCAAAGTTTGCACATAGTGTTTGCGATTTCGAAGCGGCGTCAGTATAGTAATATTGTAACAATTCTTGTGTTGTACCGAATCAGTGTTGAGACGAGGTAAAGTACCATTACGCGAATATAGATTGACATGGGAGTTGATGTACGAATTAATGTACACGTAAGTATACCATACCTGGCCATGCACAAACATGAAGATAAACACTAAAATAAGTGCTATTATCACGCGCAACCCCCTTATTCGCGTAAAATCCCTCTTCTTTATCCATAGTTGCCCATACGCAAAAACGATCGCAAATTTTCGTAGTTTTAAATTACTCAACATTTGTGCATGGCCAATCTTACTAAAATCATTTAATGACTTAAAAGTCGTGTTTCTTTATCTACTAAGTAAAAAGAAATAAGGGGGTTTCGTTTGTGTCCGTGACACATAGGGTCATGACTCCCCTGAATAATCAAGTACAGAAGCGGCTGCAGCTGTAGATCTACGGTTGCTCGCGTATGCGAGCTGAAGCGAGCTAGTCGTAATAAATGTTTTTCTACACTTTACCTCTTATCTACGTGCGCCCCGTCCTAGTCCAACAACACAAACTCGTCCTGTACAAGTGGTGGTGCCACATAGCTGGCCATTGGACCCTCAGCAACCTTCATGCACACTTCGCGAACTGGATGATACCTTACGTCATCCAATGCCTTTCTCAGGGTCTGGTATGGATCCACAGCTGGCTTGTCTTGGTTCACATTTGCCAGCATCTCATCTAGGTTATCCTCCATAAAGAGCTTGAGTAGGCTGGGCGAGAAACCGCTGCAAATCTGCACACCCGGGGTATCCGCCTCCACTGGAAAGTCCCGAGTATTCCCCCGGAGGTTCCAGTAGACTACCCTTGGAACTGGGTATGGCTGCTTGAACTTGCTCTTGAGCCCCGCCTCAGCAAAAGACCTGACCAAGGCCTGATGCTGTGTCTCCCACTTCGGTGGTGCCTGCANATGCCCATACATGTACGCGTACCCGTGCCCGGAGGCAGCATCAAACTGCATGTCACTCAGCACTACCATTGACAGCTGTCCAACCTCCTCTGGTGGAACATTCCCATCGACACACACCTTGAGGATCTGCTCGAGAGCCTTCTGAAAGTTTGTGCTACCACCCCAGTCTGCTGACATGGCAGACCGCACCTTCTCCTTCAATGACCAATCTGTCTGTAGCATGTGCCATTGTGGGTTAGAGGAGAACGTCAGGAAGCGATCCTTGATTGGGCCAACCTCGCTAATCAACACTCCCAACGCCACCGCCACCTCCATTGGTGTTCCACTCATGCTCCCACTCACATCAACTAGTGGGATCATCTTGCCAAGTGCAGGCATCTCCTCCTTGAGACGCTCACGCAGATCCACCCACTGTGCCTCCAAGATGAGATCGGGCTCCCCTTGCCCCCTACCCTTCATATAGTATCCGGCCATCTCGTGGGGATGAAGCACACGACCATGCATCCTCTTGGCTGAGGGGTCCTTAGCTGCCTGGATCGAGAACTCCTCGAAGTTCTTCCTGCAGCCCACCCTATCCTCGTTCTCAAACCTTTGCTTCTTGCTAGATGTCTCGTTCATAAACGCGCTCCTGTGCACCTTGAGGCAGCGTGCAGGTACTGCCCCAGGGTTGATATCGCTCCACTGATGCCCACACATCTTCACCTCAACTGTCCCAAGCTTTCTGTTGAGTGTAGCAAGGGCCTTCCGGTACAGAGGCATTGGGTGACGAGCATCAGGGAACAGAGCCCCGGCCAACTCCTTTGCCACCCCCTTGTGTGCCGAGCTTGGCCTTGGAGCCCACTTCGCACACAGGCTCGGCTTGGCATCTTCCTTCGAATCCATCGACAGCTGACCGGCAAAGAGCGACACTAGAGACTGGTGTATCTGCTCAGGAAGCTCGGGCATCTCTAAGAGTGCCACCACATCCCTCCAGCTCCCATACTCTGGTACTAGTGGAAGGAGCTCCTTGACAGTCTTTGGGAACTGCTGTGCGAGGGTTGCCAGAAGCCAGTGGCTAAGTGTCCTCTCTCCCTTGCCCCCACGGACGTCCCTCGTGCTTGCCCAGAGAAGGAAAGCATCCACTACTCGACTCGCTTGCTCCTCCGGGTGCTCTGTTGCTTGAGCAAGGATATGTTCGACGTGTCTCTCTAGATCATCTCTACTCAGTCCTCTCACCAGCTTGAAGAAGGCCTCCACTCGAGCATCTCCCATCCCAGACAGTGAAGGATTGCCCTTCTCGGTGAAGGTAAGGTTGGCAAGATTGTCCATGACACCTGCGAAGACCGACATGTTTCCAGTTCTTTTCGTGATCCGTGATGTCGGAACACGCGCTGGTTCAGTTGGACCTGAACCAATTAAAAGCAATTAAAACAAATTCAAGTTAACTTGATTTTGCTTTAATTCGTTTGCAGTGTCCAGCTAACTCAAGATTCTTGAATTTGAGTAACAGAAAAGTGACATCATCCGTACAGCCGACACATGGCACAACCAGCCATGAAACAGCAGTCCATTTTGGACATGGTCTCGGGGCAAATTGATGCTGATCGTGGCAGTCAGCAACAGGAGACAAGCGATGAGCTTTCCCTTTCACATGGAAGCTTTGACGAACAAAAAGCCGCGGAGGGAGATCATATTGCCATGGAGAACATGCCGGACTCTTCCGGTGAAGACGACGAAGACGGGCTACTGGGCTATATGGCCCAGGTTCAGCAAGATGCACAGCAAGGTGATTTAGATCTGGGGGTAGGTGGGATGGATAGCGAGAAAGGGCACGACGGTAGTGTTATTGAGAACTCGTCGGAAGAAGAATCTGACATCGAAGCACGAAAGCTTAAAGGAATTAAGCAGCCACGCAAAGGGCTGCATGTTGGTGGTGTCAATACAACTACAAAGTCTGGTTTGCCGGAGGGTCATTCTTCCAAACACACTTCAGACAGCAGCAGCAGCAGCAGCAGCAGCAGCAGCAGCAGCAGCGAAAGTAGCAGTGAGGAGGACGAGTCGACTTTAAAAGGAGTTAATATGAATGAGATCTACGAGAGATTGTGTAATGATGGCATGAGTGAAGAAGACGTAAGTGCGTATGTTGAACACGTGAAGTCAGGATCGGTTGAGGTGTTTGTAACGAAACCAGACGCGATGTGCGTCGTACCATCCGTAGCGCCCGTGGTTTCTCCGAAAAATGTGATGAATGATAACGGAGTGTATATGAATTTCGAACCCAAGTTGATCTCGGCGGTTTGCTCCAAAGAGGCTGTGCTACTTACTTCCATGATTGATCCCACCGGAGAGTGGAAAACTGGTGTAGATATGTTACTAGAACGCGAGGGAAATCGAGTTCCATTTGTCATGTGTTGCACGTTCCACGCATTTGTATCTATCACAGGCGACCCACTTGAAACGACCACAACACAAGAAGCAATTACCGCGATGGTCTCCCAAACCGGCGATCGTTTATTCAAACCGCTTGACGTGAAACGGCCACGGCCACGTCGTGATCTCGTCGACCAGGAAACATTGTCTGTATCATATCCAGACACAGAGGCCCCAAATCAGACCGACTACAATGTGCTGGGAGACTGGCTACACACTCCGTATCTATACCGATATCCGTGGACATCTGACGGGAAACAAGCTTCCGTCGAAATGTTTGCCACAAAGAACGGTATTCTCTTCACTGACATAGAGAATCCGGATATTCTCCCCCCAGTACTATTTGACAAGGACAAGCAAGCGGTGGAAATTAACCGTTTGGCGATACTCGTTCAGCGGAAGTCCTCGCCTGATGACAAATCTACAGAAAAATTGAACGCAAGTGTGTGCATGAAAAAAGACGTATTACTGAGAGTGAAGCATCCTGTGGCGACCACGTACGCGCGTGTCAAAAATGTCGACTCCCCGGGGAGCTCTCGCCTTGTTCATGTAGTTGGGGTTGAGCACATTTGTCAAGCGCAGGGAGCGACTACTGTGGCCGGTAAAGCACTACCCGTTGGCAAGACACTGTCTTATGATATGATTAATATTTGCAAAGCAGGATCGCCGACTCGTCGGGGGTCGTACGATTCCGTCATTGAATTCCCTATAGAGTTGATGATTAAGTGGGTTTCCGAACCAAAGAATCGCTGTAGCATCCCCATCACGAACTTTTATTTGGTATACCAAATGCGATTGGATGCCAATGGGTTATTACAGATGCAAGTGATTCGCTCAGGTTCGTATGTGCCAACGAGAGCTTTTTTTGAAGCACTGCACATGGAACGCCGTGAAGCACACAAAACACCTAACGCGTATTGCCAATGGCTGGGCATGATCATCTGGGAGAAGGTGGCCACGAAAATGGCAGTGTCCGGATTAAAGCACATGCTCAATTTCTGGTCCGCGTCTGGCATCACGGGCACCAAACAAGACGAACATGGCGAGAAACTATGTGACCTGTTTACGATTTTGGGCGGGTTCATTAAGGACCGAGTGGTGGATCTGCAGCACCAAGCACTGGGCGCCAACGCCACCTTAGGGGACTGCCAGCTGTTCACCGCCGAGCTTCAAAATAAGTTGAACGCCGCGTTTCCGATGCAACCGGGTGAGGACGAGCCAGTGACGATGGACAGCTTGGCACGTGCACTGAATGACTTTGTTCCCGAATTAGAACCCATAACAGTGCCGCTTGTGCACACAGCAGCTGCAGATGAAGCCTCTATTCCAGTGAAGCAACCAGAGGTAGCCGGCGCGCTTGTGGTGATCGAAGAAGACGTGCTCCAAGAGACGACGGACGCGCAGCAATCTGCCCATGCGAACCATGCGGTTCTGAATGGCACCAATGCGCAACCTGACATACAGCAGCGACTGATATCGATCGTTAAAACTATGCTGGCGAATACAAAACGGAGAGTTCTTGACGAGTTTGCGGAAGTGGAGAACCAAATTGAGAATATAATATCACTCTTGTCTTAACCTTGGCCCCTAGTCGATTCGATCTTGAATTGAAACGCAAGTATAACCTATACTAATTTTGGTAATTGCGAATGGCGTGTTGAGCACGCCATGATGGTAGAACTGTGACAATTCCGCAAGAAAATGTTGAATTGTTGGTTATTAAAAATAATCATTTATTGATCTTTTTTAGTAATCTGTTCTATTCCTTCGTGAGACCGTGTGTCACGCCACCAAAAGACAAGTAGTACGTAGACAACAGCGCACAATCCGGTATTGACATAGTGCAAAGTCTGCATCCCGGCATTGACGTGCATTGAATGATTGCATATTCCCTGAAGCGAGCGCATCTCGTCCGCGGTGCGGTTGGCCTTGTCACAGACGGTCTGGGCTTGTGCTGCCCAAATAATAGCTCCCAAGTCAAGAAGCAACGCTGTAACAAAAGCGCCGGAAGCCCAGATCATCCGGTCGGCACTGGCCCAGTGAAATAACGGGCGGCCGTCTGCCAATGCCAGACAGCGCTGGACTTCGATCATGAGCCAGGTGCGGGTCACCAGAGTCTCGAGTGACACGTAGGTGCCGAGGAGCTTCCAGTCGTCCATGGCCTCATACACCGCCGACTTGTCGTGGCAGCCGGTGTGAAAGGCGCCGTGATAATTGAGAACCAGCGCCAGTGGGAGAGCCAAACCCGTCCCGGTGGTGAGCACACACCCAATTTGAGTGAGGCAGTATAGCACCAGCAAGCCATGGCGCGGAGTATCGTGCTCGGTGTCGTTGACGTGTGCGACCTTCTTGGCGTGAGCAACGGCATCTGGTACGTCTGGTTGATCGGGCGACGGGTTGGTGCCTTCTTCAGTGCCGCCAGCGGTGAGCAAGCTGTCGGTTTCAAGTGAGTCTTGCATGATTGTGTATTAGTCCGTGGCTGGTAACATAGGAGACTTGCAGTCATAATGCGAGCTCTTGATCACAAACAAATCCAAACTTTTGAAAACGAAATAAAAGGGGTGTATTCTCTCAGAGAATACGAACAGGTTGCGTTTGGTTTTCAGAGGGCATTCCGTCTTACTGCAAGGAGGACCCGAACCCCACCCTCGGTGCGTCATAGTTGCGTTGAAATTGTATTTGCTGTACACAACCTTGATAACCTTCCGTTGGAAGGTTCTATATATTGACGTTTCTACGGTGTAGAGTAAAAATTGTGGGTGTGTGACAACGGTTTAGTTATAATCAAATGGCAAGCGCAGCTTGGTTTGGCGATGGTTTGTCGAATACGCGAGCAATAGTGAATAAAATTACATGCTCGCCGTATAATACACACCCAGCCGTATCTGCTGCCAGAGCCCCCTTCCCGTGCGATGAACGAGGTGCTTCACCGGTTGCAACGGAGCGGCTACATGTGCATCGACTATAGCGGGCTGCCCGAGCTGGGCGGGGGGGAAGCAACGCTTCGCTGCAGACCCACGGTTCCAAAAAGTGGTGCTTAAGTGAGGTAGATAATGTAAGCGTCTGATAAAGGCACTTAAAGGACTCCGCATGTTCTAATGCGTATTAATCAAATTGTAATCATAGCAACCATGTGTGCTTTTTGGCTTTGGACAACGGTTCAATGGAGCATGTATCCGACACCCCCCATTTACACGCCTTCTCGGTATTTTTATCGTTCTGTTATTTCATCAGCACCCTCATCAACACCCTCATCAGCACCCTCATCAGCACCCTCATCGGCACCCTCATCGGCACCGTACTCGATGCCGCTCGCATTCAGTCGGCACCTCGACACACACACATACCGGTACAAGCATATGGGTTTACGAATCAATAGCCAATTGTTTCCGCTCGTACAGGAAACGTTGACCACTTTGCTAATTCGAACAGTAGCTTTGCTCGAGCAGCTAAACGTCTCATACGTCCTGGATTCTGGGAGTCTGTTAGCGCAGCAGAGGTACGGCACTTTCATTCCTTGGGACGACGATCTGGATATTCGTGTAAACCCCAAAGACTGGGGGCGTATGCAAGCACTCCGAGACATGGGAAAACTAAACAAAACAAAGGATGAAGTAGACTTGGGTAATTTGCACGTAGACTCACGAGCACGCATACTTCACAAGAAACGAGAAATCCAATTTCGCGTCTATAACGTTGGATTTGTTGGTCGGAATAGTATGACACTCATGGATGACATTCATGCTGATGTTGTAGAGGCAAACTTTGTCGTGTCCCGAGTGTGGGAGAACATAGGGTTTGTCTTTTCGGCTCCTCTTCGCACTGTCAAATTTGCAGGCGTGGTTGTCACCATCCCGTCTACAACTTTTACTGAGCGAGTCTTGACAAAGCAGTTTGGTGCTAACTGGATGTCACCGCCACGAGAGTTTCGCGAACTAGATTTGTTGATGCGAACGGAAGAGAATAAATTTAAATAGACAGCTGTTTAATATGATTAAACAACTAATGCGGTACACAGTACCAGCATAATGAAAGGTGCGAGAAAAGAATACGGCGAGTTCGCCGAAACATGTGTTGCGGCCGTGGGTTCTTGTGCCTGACAACACATCTGCCCCGGCTTGTAGCATACAGACGGTTTTGCCCTTATCGGTGGGGCAGGAGAGCTCGTTGCTACAAGAGGGGTGACGGTTGAATACCCATACTGTTGCTCCTCACGCAGTTTCTCCTTATACTTTCTACACTGCAAACAGATATATATGGGGCTTTCGCCCTCTGGCCAGTGCGGAAAGAGTGGTTTTCTTATCGTCGGATCGCAGCAATGACCCCCCCTGCAGCGCATCTTTGTAAGAGAGTCCTTCCCTTTAAGAGGTTTTCCTGGTTTATGGGCCTCAGTCGACATGCCACGGAAGTGGATACCATGCCAATATGTTTTTGTATTTTATACTTACTCGGCATTAAAAAGTGAGACACTTCAGGTGATCATTGCAACCTCTACCATGTCGTTAAATGAACATTTATTACGTGTCAAAATCTAGACCTGTCTGCAGACACTCCAGAAATTCTGTCTTACAGCTTTCAAGTTGTCTTCAGACACTCAAGAGTTGTGACAAATCAGCATGCATCAGTTAGCACGCTATCATGTAGCCACCCGCCTGAAGTCGTGTTTTAAACGTTGCCCTTTGCTATTAACTATTTAGACATGGCCTCTAGCAGCGTATCTTTCCCACTGTTGCAACCACGCTTGATACAAGCAAGTTTCGCAAAAGTTCTGCGTGTTGGACAGGATCGATGCCACCTTGCGCATCATGCAGCACCACTCAAGCGAACCAGCAGCGTAGGCATTCGCCGCAATCATTACGTGTTGATCACGAACGGCGCCACAAGGGATAACCATGAAGATACGGTGAGCGGTAGCGACAAACCGACCTCCACAGTACTCATCAACGGGCAGTGAGCTGGCGTACATTCCCAGACGAGCCAAAAGCTCCTCCACAATCAGCTTCAAGATTTGCAACCCTGCACTTGTCAGTACCACAGCCTCCGGCGTCACTCGATCCATGACAGAGCACAGCT
>PAPF01000006.1 GCA_002708825.1 Phyllobacteriaceae bacterium
CGTTTGTCAGATCGCCGCGCGCCAAGAATGCCTCCCGAAAAGCATTCTTGAATCAGAACCACGCTGAATTGGGAATCCCTTTTGTCAACGGGGCCTAGGCTTGCTGTGCAATCCTGCCTAGCGCAACGTACGCAAGTTGAACTGATGCCTCTGATCGGAGAGACGACGGGGAAACCTGTTCAATGCGGGTTTCCCGATATATGGAAACACCATGCAGCCAAAGCTTCCCGACGGGATCTATCCCTTCAACGATCAGCGCCTGCCCTTGGACGATCTTGTTATGATCGAGGCTCCTAGGGATATGGAGATGTTCTTCCACGCGCAGGCGGTGAAAAATGGCACGTCGATCATCCGTGGTGTCCCGGTGGAGCTGCGCTGCCAATCCGCCGAATTCGCTGATGCCACCTTTCTCGTCTATTGGCCGGATGACGATGAGCATCTGCATATGCTGGTGCCCAAGCAACTGGCGAAAGGCCGTGCCTAAAACTGTTGATTGCCATCTCCTAATTCTCAATATGCGGTTGCTTCTATGCTAATGCACCGGAGCAGCACCTGCGCGGAACGATTAGCTCCTGCGGCGAAATAATCTTGTAGACAAAGCGCTGCCTCCAAAGCCGGCACCCGCGAATCAGTTACCACTTGTCAACATATCCAACTTAAATGTACCAAGAACAAAACAGGAACGTTCTGGATATGAGTCTCTCATCTGTCGAGATGTGCGCGGGCGCAGGCGGTCAGGCGCTTGGTTTGGAGAAAGCGGGCTTCGGACATGAGGCCTTGGTGGAGATTGAAAACCATTTCTGCGAGACCCTTCGGCTGAACCGGCCAAAATGGAACGTTTTTGAAAACGATCTCAATGAATTCTCCGGCCAGCCATATGAAGGCATTGACCTGCTAGCCGGCGGACTCCCATGCCCGCCATTTTCAGTTGCGGGAAAGCAGCTTGGCGATAAGGATGAGCGGAACCTCTTTCCAGCCGCTTTACGCCTGATCGATGAGACAAGACCTCGTGCGGTCATGATTGAGAACGTGCGAGGGTTTCTCGGCGCCGTATTCGAGGACTACCGCCTGCATCTCAAGAATCAGCTCAAGAAACGCGGATACGAAGCCGACTGGCGGCTTCTAAACGCTTCGGAGTTTGGGGTGCCGCAACTCCGGCCGCGCGTTGTGATTGTGGCGCTGAAAAAGAATATTTCAGAACACTTCGACTGGCCGCAAGTTGCCGTGCACAACCCGCCTACTGTGGGCGAGACCCTATTCGATCTAATGTCCGAGAACGGGTGGCGCGGGGCTTCTGCATGGCGGGAGCGCGCGAATGATATTGCCCCGACAATCGTTGGCGGTTCAAAGAAGCATGGCGGCCCTGATCTGGGGCCGACACGGGCACGGCAGGCATGGCAAACCCTTGGCGTCAACGGAAAGTCTATCGCCCCGGAAGCGCCGGAGCGTGATTTTGTTGGAATGCCGAGATTAACCGTCCGGATGGTCGCCCGGCTGCAGGGCTTCCCCGATAATTGGGAGTTCTTTGGCCGCAAGACGGCTGCCTACCGGCAAGTCGGCAATGCTTTCCCGCCACCTGTAGCGTGTGCTGTTGCAACTCAAATCCACAAGGCATTGACAGCGCGAAGCACCTACAGCCTTGCTGGATAACGTGGCTTTCCTACCATAGGTGCCTGTAAAAAGCCGGCCAAAATCAAGACTTTAGAGCCGGCAAACTCTTAGGCGTATGACAGACTACTGTCATGCGTGTGATTCGGTCCATTGTTGATGAACAGCACATCGATTATCCGGTGCTGTCACTTATCCGCGATGAAATCGGCCACCGGACTGGCGGTTTGGAAATACTAAAAAGTCAATTTCCTGAAATCGTCCGGGATGCCGTCGATTTCGTGCTAGATCCAGTACGGACCGCTCGCACGCGAGTTTCCGAATTAGACAACGTTGAAAAGACATTCATCGGCCTGAAGCTGGAGCATTTTGTCCGCGATCTTCTCGATGTCCCGAAGGGCTTACGGGACCTTGAAATTGCCGGTATGGATGTAGATATCAAAAATACCGTTAGAGATAATTGGTCAATACCAATAGAAACATATAGGTCATCAGAACCATGCCTGCTTATGGCTGTAGATGACAACAAATACATATGTTGGCTTGGTATAATTGTTGCGCGAATCGATTATTTGCACAAAGGAAAGGGGAACAGAGACACTAAGAAAGGTGTATCTTCCGCTGGATTTAAAAATATATTATGGATAATTAATGGAGAACCTTTTGCTTCAAGCAGATTTTCTGGATTAGATATGGATAGGTTCCGGGAATTGAGGAAAATGCATGGCGGGAGTAAACGGGCAGCGGCATTTTTCACTGAGAATCAATGGGTTCCTATTCATCGATCCGTAATCCAGTCTCTTCTCTTTGATCAAGATGATTATATGAAACGCATTCGCGGCAACTCAGGTGCCCGTGACATATTGCGGAGAAAATCAATTGCTATTCTCTCGGGACGGTTCGATATCCCACTCATACAAGCGCTAAATTTACCGCCTGTAGCACGAGACGAATTTATCTCTGCGTCTCCTCGCAGCATCACCGAGGAAAAATTGATGCGTGATGCTGGAGTCATCGATTGAATAAATGCCTGACAAATTAAGCCCCGCCGAACGCTCGGAAAATATGCGGCGCATCAAGAGCCGCGATACCAAGCCCGAGATGCTGGTGAGACGGCTTATCCATGGGATGGGATACCGGTACCGTCTTCACAAGAAGGGGCTTCCGGGAAAACCAGACCTTGTTTTTTCGAGCCGGAAGAAGGTCATTTTCGTTCACGGCTGCTTTTGGCACGGCCATGATGCAGCTGACTGCCGTGATGGGAAAATGCCAAAATCAAATACCGGATATTGGCTTCCAAAGCTCGCCAGAAATAAAGAACGCGATACTGCTAACGTGGCTGAACTAGAAGCTTGTGGCTGGCAAGTTATGATCGTTTGGGATTGCGAAACTCGTGATACTGAGACGCTAGGCAAACGCATCCGCACTTTTCTGTCCTGATTGGGGTGCCCTGCACCCCTGCCTCCCGGCGAGGGTGGGGGTAGCAAGGCCAAGGGTGAAAAGCGGCGGGCGCAGCCGGGAACCGGCGAGCCTCGGGAACCGCGTCCCTTGGCCGTGCGAGGGGCAACGCCCCTTAATAATTGCAGCCGAGAACCGGTGTATTCACGCTCTGGGGCACCACAGCAAAAAGCTCGTCGGTGCGGTATTCACGCGGATTGAAGTCCCCCGGAGCCTGTACCAGCGGGAGCCATTGGTGTCTCTCGGCCGGTTCGTATTTAATGAAACTGTTGCGCTTGAGATAGGTAATGAATTCCAGCTCGTGATCACCGACAGTAAGCGGTATTCCGTTCAGAAGGCGCTGTTTATCCATTCGCCCGTTGAAGTTCACTAGCTGCTGATTATCAACCCAGAAATGGAACCCGCACTCATGGCCGAAGCCACATGTAATGTCATTTGCGAAGACATAACGGCCCGGGGTCTTGGCGCGGAAAATAGCCTTGAACCGGTAGATGAACATATTGGTCCCGGCCTTGTGGCGGAAGTTACCCCGGAACGGACAGCTGCGTGTCAGCACGCGTTCCAATGGGTCTTCGCTCAACCGGCCGGACTTGTTCCAAGCGTGAAGCTCCACAATCCATCCCGGGACGGACTTCAATCCGTCAGCAGATGGAGCGGGCATGGGCTGCGGTACTGGCGGTTGGGTAACCAGCTTCTTGACAATGTTCTCAAGCTCCTCGATCCGCTTGCGGAGTTCCATTTTCTCGCGCTCATGCTGATCATCGGTCAGGCTGTTCTGGGCAAGCTGAAAGGTCCCGGAGGTCTGGAAGTCGCTGCGTTTCGGGGCGGGTACCCATGTGCCGGCCGGGGCGTCAAACTTCCCTGTCGTTTCAAAGTCGCTCACCCAAGGTGAGGTGCGATTCTCGTTGAACTCAAGCGGCACCGCAGGGCCGCTTGGATAGCGGATATAACTATCCGCTGGCACGTCACGAAGCCCAAGAAAAAAAGCCAGAAAAAGGAACATAGGAACCCCGTCTCTCCGATTCCTGTGCAATCCTATGTTTGGATTTCTGACGGGACAAGATACTTTGTCTGTGCTTGTTGGACGTGCAAATAATTGTTTTGTATCAGTCATTTTTGCCGCAACACCGGGCATCCGGTTTGAGAGCCACCCCATGCCGTGTGAACCTTGACGAATGGATGTGCTGAACTTCCTCTACTGGCTGGTCACGCTCGTTATCAGGGCGTTTTACAAGTCCGGAATCGGGCTTGTCCGCTTCATCCGCTGGGCATTCCGGAAAAGGCCAACCACTTTCGGCTCTGCCGAATGGGCAGGCCTCGGCAAACTTGTTCGCGCCGGTGCTCTCGGCAACAAGGGGCTGATTGTCGGCAAGGCGTGGGGGAGACTTCTCCGGTTCAATGGTGACGGTGCGGTATTGGTCGCAGCCCCCATGGGGAGTGGAAAGGGCGTCGGGATTGTTATTCCAAACCTTCTTGACCATCCCGGCGCGGTGATCTGCACCGATCCCAAGGGGGAGAATGAAGCCCGCACTTCGGACTACCGGGCAACCCTCGGGCCCGTGTTCCGGCTGAATGCCATCCATCCGGAGCGAAGCGACAGCTTCAATCCGCTGGACATGATCCGCCTCAAAACAGCGACCGAATTTGATGACGCCCTGATGCTGGCGGATTTGCTTGTCGTACCCGAGAGTGCGGATTCCTATTGGGATACCGCCGCCAAAAACACGCTCGCGGCAGCGATCATGTATGTCATGCGGACCCGGCAACCGGCGGAGCGGACACTGGCGACAGTTGGCGCTCTTGTGGATGATGCGGGTGAGATGCTCCGCGACACCTTCACGCGCATGGCGGAATGGCCGGAGCAAAGCATCGCGTCCCTTGGCCGGACGGCTCTGCAACGGATGGACAATGACGAATTCCTGTCCGTCATGTCCAACACCTCCAAGGCGCTCAAAATCTGGGCTTCGGACCGCATTGCAGGGCGTCTCTCGATGCAATCGAGCTTCAACCTGATGGACGTGCACACAACACCGATGACAGTCTATGTGATGGTTCCGGAGGAACTGCTCGGCGTGTACGGCCCCTATCTACGCGTCATCATGGGCTGCACAATGGCGGCGCTGGTGCGCGGCAAAGGGCTGGCCCGGCCGAAGGCCAAGCCGCTTGTCCTGCTTGATGAATGCCAAGCCCTCGGCCGTCTCGATGCTCTTGAACGGAGCGTTGGTTATCTGCGGGAATACGCGCACCTCATGCTCATCTTTCAGGATTTGGGCCGGATGCGCGCCCTTTATGGCGAAGACGGAGCAGATAGCTTCGTCGCGGCCTCCGGCGCGCAAGTTCTTTTCGGGGTCAACGATCTCCGCACGGCGCGGGACATGGCCGAGATTCTCGGGCACAAGACGGTACAGACTCGTTCTGAGGGCCAGTCTCAGGCCAACACTGATCTGCTGCGCCGACAGGATCAGGCGGGAATAAGCGAAGCGGGCCGACTGCTCCTCGATGCCTCTGAAATACTTCGTTTGCCACACAACCGGGCCATTGTGCGCATGAACACGGTGCGGGCGCCGATCAAGGCCCGCAAGGTGCGTTACTTCAAAGAAAACCGCTGGGCGGGGCTTTGGAAGGATTGGCGCGACGGCGCTGACGCTGCCGCGCCTGTTGATTTTGACGAACCTTTTGCACCACACGGGATCGCTCAAGCGACAGACGCATCCGGCCAAGCTGATACTCCCGGACACCCAGCAATCCCGTCACAAGCGCATCAATCTGACCGATCAGGCCGTCCGCCAGTTTCCGGCGGCGCGTGACATGTTTGCCCCGTGCAAACACGGCCCGCCACAGTTCCTCGGAATCCTTCTTTTTGTGCCATGCCCGGCGCTTGGCTTCCTGTTCCCGCTCCCAATTAAGCTGTTTTGCCCGTTGCTGCTGCTCGTATTCCTGCTGGGTGAGCCAACGGCGACGGAGGCGGAACCGGGCAGCCTTGAACCGCAGGTTTTCGATGCGCTCGCGCATCCGCTCGGTGTTGCGTTCCAGCCGCCGCATGTTTTCCTCAAACCGGGTGCCGTGGTCGATAACCGTGTAACGGACAATCCTGCGGGCACGGTCATTGAATTCGCGGCGCTCCACCGTCTTTCGCTCGGCCAGCTGACGCCGTAGCCAGTTTGGCTCTCCGGCCCCCTCATCCACATAGCCGCGATAGATTTTGTAAGACCATTCCCCCGGGCGCATCCGTGCCCGGTTGCGAATGGGGCCGGCGGGCCGGTCGGCGCTTTTCGGGCGGTAGCCCCGCCGATGTGCTGCCATGGCTCGCGGGCCGATATGGATTTCCGGGGCACGGTCGAGCTCGGCCGCCTTGGCCCAGTCCTTCGCCTGCTCCGCGCTGATCTTCTGGGCCTTCAGGCTCCGGTGATCCACCCGGGCGGACAGACCGCCACGGCCTAGCGCACGGTTCTGGCTTGTGGCCCATGCGGCCCGCCAGTCTTTCAACAGCTGATCACTGTTCCACTCGCGGGTCTTGGTGCGGCTGAAGCCGTCGCGCGTCGCTTTGCGAAGGGAGAGCATGATGTGGGCATGATGGTTTCGTGGATCGTCGCCATGCTCCCGGACGGGCTCATGGACAGCCACGTCGGCCATCATCCCCCGGCTGACAAACTGTTCCTCCACGAACCCGCGCACCAGTTCCACCCGCTGCTCATCCGTCAGTTCATGCGGAAGGGCGACGTTGATTTCCCGGGCGAGCTGGGCGTCTACCCGCTTCTCTCCCCTCTCTACTGATGACCAGAGTTTCTCGCGGTCAAACATCCACGCCGGAGCATCCCGTGGCCCCATGACTTCGGCGTGAGCCACGCCGCGGCGACGGCTGTAATCAAACACCTCTCCGGTCCGCGCATCCTTCAGGCGGGAACCGGAACGGTACGCTGCAGCAGCCACGGCGCTCCGTCCCGAGCTGCGTTTGATGATTTGAGCGGACAGGTGATAGCTCGCCACAACCCCTCCTTGGAAAACAGGTTCACGCTGAAGCGTGTCTTTTGGGGCACCTATGTTGCAAAGCAATGTATAAGTGCGCCATTATTCCTGTCAACCTTTCCTCCTGCACCTGCCTTTGCTATTCATGTCACGCTCGCTTTTACCGGAGCCCCTATGCAGCCCGTGCCCCCTCGCCTCTCTGCTGGTCGTATTGTTTCCAACGTTGTTGTGTTGGCGCTCCTCGTCATCGGTGGTGCTTGGGCTGTTGACTATGCCGCTGTCTGGTACGGGACTTCTCCCTTCGCGCTGTGCTGGGTGCTGATACGTCTGTACCCGGCTGTCATCGCCCTCCCCTATATCTTCGGATTCATCGGAATGGTGCTTCTGATATTTCCCTCACGGCGTGGACAGGGGGGGTTCCTGCTCGTTCTGGCGCTGATCCTGTACGGCGCACCGGACATGATCTGGGACTTTCTGGGAGACCGCTGTGCGTAGCCTTGTCGCTATCGTCACGGCGCTGGGGCTGGCCGCTTCGGCGCCACCACTTCTGCCTCGTGCATTTCAAGCGGCAAACCTCCTGCTCCATGAGGATGACCCCGTGCGAGTAGCTGAATTCCAGCTACGGAGCAAAACAGCATCCGACTATGAAAACGGCATCCGGTCGGCACTCGCCAAACCGGATGCCGATCTGGCGGCAAGTCTCCGGGACTTGGCAGGCATTGAAGGCGTTATGCTTTCCCCTACCCTGCTTGATGAGGTGAAAGCGGCTGAAAAGGCCGCACAAGATGCAACTATCCGGGAGGCTTGGGAAGGTTTCCTTTCCGGGCAAGCGCCAACCGAACCGGCACTTGCCGGAGCGGTTGCGGCCGACCTGACAGGTTTTGGTGATGTCCGGGACCTTTACCGTCAAGGCAAAGCCTATGCCGCCGGTGAAACCGTGGATCGGATTACGGTGGCGCTCGCGGCTGTCGGTGTCGGGATGACTGCTGTTACCGCTTTCTCTCTGGTCGCAGCTCTACCCGGCAAGGCCGGTGTCAGCACGTTGAAGGCGGCGCACCGTGCGGGGCGGATTTCCCCGGCTCTTACACGTCACATGTCGGGCCTTGCCCGGGAGGCGGTTGATCCTGCGGCCCTTCAGGCGTTCAGCCGTTCCCTCCGGGCGTTTGATATGAGCGGCATCCGAACGGCCGCCCGTTCCATTTTGCGGCCCGGCCCGGCGGCATCGATCCGCGCTCTTGGCGATGACGTGTCCACCCTCGGCACCCGGGCCGGATATCGTGGAACGCTCGATGTGCTGGCCCATGCGGATGACGCGGCCGATGTGGCACGCAAAGCGCGCCTTTCGGAACGCTACGGCCATGCAACACGCGGGGCGCTCACCATGCTCGCGCATGGTGCTATGACACTCTCGTCTGTGCTTGTTGCGGTTCTGGGCTGGCTCTCGGGAGCGTTAGTATGGGTGTTGGCCCTGCTTCTGTTTCTGCTCCGGGTCTCCCGGGCGCTGTTTCGTGCGGCGCAGCTCTGACCGGGACGCCACATACCCTCTGACTGATAGAACCCGCCCTGTGGTTCGATAATCCTTTCCGGTCTACCCTGCCTGGGAGCATGGTTTGCGCCTTTTCGGGCGCGGATTGCGTGCGCGTGCCTACGGCTTCCCGCGTTTTTCACCCTAAGTGGTTTCCATGCTCGCGTTTCACATGTTCCACGAACCGCATTTTTTAAGCCGGGCGCTTCGCGCCATCGTGGGGGAAGTCTCCCCCACACCCCCTCTCCGCCGTGCCCATCTTCCGGGGCGCATGTCCCTTTCTACCCCCGGGGGGCTGTCTGCCCCCCGGACCCCCCGAGGATATTTGAAAAAGGGTTAGAACTGGGGTCTTGGCGTATACGGGAAGGTGTGATTCAATCATCCCTACGGTACAGGCTGGGAAGCCGATGACCGTAAAGGGTTAGGACGCCACCCCTTGTGGGTGGCGTTCACCATTTCTGCGGCTCTTAAAATCATTTTCAGCTCTGGGGATGAGGGTCTTTATACCTCGGGGCCTGAAACAGTCCCAGATCGCCGGAGAATTCGCCTCACTTCCTTTTCTTAGCCCAGTCGTCGGTCGCTGTATCGCTTGCCTTTGTACAGAGTGTCGATGCCGGGGCTGTTGGTCACTGAAGTCCCGAATTTCTTATGCTGGAAAAGGCTTTCTGGGTCATGCTGATTGGGCCGTCGTCATGGTGGAGAAGCAAAATCTCGCGCGCGGGTAGTGTTATATATTGTGTTATATACTGTTAAGGCTCCCGAAAACGGTCTTAAGACACTGAAATAAAAAGAGAATTTATCCACAGCGGTCACTGAAGTCCCGAACTTTGGTCACTGATATCCGGGTTTTGGTCACTGAAGTCCCGAATCTACCCCCTTGGGTCACTGAAGTCCCGAATCCCGGAAGGTGATGACGATTTAATCATCATTCCGGTCACTGAAGTCCCGAAATCTTGACAACGGTCACTGAAGTCCCGAATTTGTCTGCATGGTCACTGAAGTCCCGAATCGCTCGCCGCTTTTACCGGACCGGCATCCTCAACAGGAGCTGTTCGTCTGTGACGTTGCGGATGCGGTTATCAAGGATGATATGGCGTCCATGGAGCATCCGGTGTTCACGCTCTCGACCAAGCGTGATCTGGATATCCGGCGGTATGAGCACGGAGACCGGTGGCTGGAAGTGACGCCCAGCGTGAAGGGTCTTGCGACCATCTATGACAAGGACATTCTGATTTATGCGGTGAGCCAGCTGGTGGCGGCCAAGAATGCAGGGAGGCCGACTTCCCGGGATATTTCCATCAGTGCGCGGGAACTGCTCGTGTTCACCAACCGCTACACCGGAGGCCGGGATTATGGCTTGCTGGAAGATGCCCTCGCCCGTCTTGGCGGGACGCGCCTGCGGACCAACATCAACACGGGTGGAACCGAACAGACCCGGGAATTCGGGCTGGTCGAGCAGAGCGTGGTGGACAGGGACGCGGACAGCGGCCGGATTTCCCGTATCCAGATTACGCTTTCTCAGTGGCTCTACAACGCAATTCAGGCGCAGGAGGTGCTGACCCTCAACCGGGACTATTTCCGGCTCAGAAAGCCGCTGGAACGGCGGATTTATGAAATCGCCCGCAAGCATTGCGGCATACAGGATGAGTGGAAGATTTCGGTGCCCAACCTGCACAAGAAAACAGGCTCATCCAGCCCCATGAAACAGTTCCGCTATCTCCTGAAGGATATGGTGCAGAACGACCATCTTCCCGATTACAGCGTCCGGCTGGAAGATGGTGATCTGGTTATCTTCTCCAACCGCAAGGTGAAGCAGGAGATTCAGGCGGCAACCGCGAGCATCCACCTTTCCCCGGAGACCTATCACGACGCCCGCACCTGTGCGCCGGGCTGGGATGTGTACCATCTTGAACAGAAGTGGCGGGAATGGATGGCGGATGGCGGCATGGAGCCGCCGAACAACCCCGACAAGGCTTTTCTTGGCTTCTGCCGGAAGTGGTTCGAGCGGAAGGGTAGCCCGTCCTAGCGTTTTGCCTTGTCGAGCAGGGCCTCGATGGCTTGCCAGTACGGCACTCCGCCCATCTCGTCACAACAAGCCTGCAAACGATCCAGAACACGCTGCGGGCCGGTGAGGGTCAGCTTACCTTGTGCCTCTTTGCGCTTCGGCCCCGGCTTCCGGCGGTTTGTACCGGCCTGACGGGATACAAACCCGGCGGCCTTGCCAAGCTCCGCAACGGCTGAAAGCTCGGCAGCCGGGGGCGGGGGTGCCTTCACCTGCTGACGGGTAGCGCCAAGCTGGATCGTTTTCCCGCGTGGTTCCTTGGGAGCCTCCTGTGTGGAGATCGGTGTGTCGTCGTTGAAGCCATATTTCATGCCGCCAGCCCCTTCTGTTCGAGCTGGTTGATAACCTCCTGTGCGTAGTCCATGGCGTTCTGGATGGCGCTGTCGATCGGCTTCAACGTGCGTTCCTTCTGGGACTTGGTACTGTCTTTCACCTCGGCCTCAAACATGTCCCGAAGCTCCCCGAGAAGAAGGCCTTCCCGGAATATGCGGGTATAGGCGGCCCGCCTGACGATGGCAGTTTTCAGAACGGGTACGTTTCCGGTTTCGGTTTCCTTCCGCACGTCTTTCTCGTCGCTGGTCTGGAAAGCAGCGTTGACGCGGGTCAGCAGCAGGGCGTGGGGGATGTTCCGGTTTGCCATGCGGCCAACATTGCGGGCCAGCTGCACGGCGCGGGCTGCCTGACGTGCTTCCATGGGAGTCGGCTCGAACGGCACAAGCACAAGGTCCGATTGGCTGATGGCGTAGGTCACCATCTGGGATGCGGTGCCCTCTAGGTCGATGATGAGGTAATCAACCTTGCCCCGGAATGCGTCCACGGCATCGAGGAATTCATCCTCGGTCGGGACGGGCTGAATAGTGAACGGAGCCCCCCTCCCCTCGTCTTGGCGCATCTGGGCCCACTGGACGATGTTCTGGTTCGGGTCGCAATCAAGAACCCCCACAGTGCCTCCTGCGATGGCGATCTGCTCGGCCAGCAGCATGGCGGATGTGGTTTTGCCAGACCCGCCTTTCGGGTTGGCGAAGGTGATGACGTACATGGGGCAATCCTTTCTTTGCTGAAAGGCTGCCACAGGATTGTAAAGGCATCATTAACGTTATCATTAACGCTAACTTTAACGTTAGCGTTAGCGTCATTTTTATCACTGGTTTTTGGGGTGCGCCTGCACCCCTGCCTCCCGGCGAGGGTGGGGGTAGCAAGGCCAAGGGTAAAAAGCGGCGGAGAGTAGCCCCGGGAACCCGTCGTGACGCGCTTTGCGTCCAGTTGGCGGAGGGGAGACGTAGACCCCGTAACAAAACAGAAAAGGTTGCACGGGCTGAAAGCCCGTTCGACAGCGACTGAAGCCGCCAAGAGCGCGAGGGACAGTTACCGGATGGCTGAATCCCGAACGGAGTTCGGTGAACGCCGCTTGTCGGCGTGAGTATGGCCCGGTCCGGCGAAGCTGAGCGCGCCTGTAATACCAAACACGCCTTTTTAGCAATGTCGACACACCATCCATCCCAATCAAAGGCTTGGAATCCGTTTCATATGAGTCCACTCGGCGGAATGGGACACACTGGATGCGCTTCAGAAGAAAAATATCGATGTAGTCATTGACAATGCATAACCATGTAATAAATTTATAGCTCGAATGCAGAAAACGTATTACATCAAATCAAGTTGGAGCCTCGCATGAACACCTCAGACACCGTTCGAGCCACTTTTGTGATGCGCAAAGGGAACCGGGACTTGGTGAAGGGCATCGCCTATCGCTACGGAATCTCACAAAGCGAGATCATGAACACCGCGCCATACCTGTTCATCATCATGGCAGAGCGTTCCTTGGCGGAACGGCGGGGCCAACTGAGTGCCGCAAAAACATTGGCGGAGCAGGCAAGGCGGTCTCTTGGGAGTCTTCCCAAGCATCTTGTTCTCGGAGACGCCGAAGAACGAATTGTGGAAGCCCTGGCGCTCGAAGAGCACTCCTTGAGCAAGAATCAGGTTCATGGACCTGATGAAGGCGACATCGAGAATTTCATGCAGAGGGGATTTATGCCTTTCGGCGACCCCTTCCGCGAAACATTGATTGCCGCACTCAAGGAAGTGGGCGCGGCAGCGACCGTTGAGCGCTATCAGGCGATGCTGCAAGGCGGCGAGGATGAGGACACTTTTCTGGATGAGGAAGAAGAAGCGGAGCGCGCTGAATTTCTGGAAAAAATCCTCGGTAATATTGACCTCAGCGAGATAAACATCGACCTAGGCCGTCAACAGAGCGAAGGCAATGAAGAAGCCGAGGGTGCAGCTCATTCAGGGCCGCGCATCGCCAAATGGCAGATTATCGTCAAGAATGACGAGATTGCCGTGAATACCGGCGCGGACGCTTTGGAGCAATTTCTGAAGCGGCTTGTTTCAGAAGATCCCGCCAAACTGGAAAAACTGCGCAATGTGCGAGGCCGGGTGCGCCCATTGATCGCCCAGACAACAGAACAACTCTATCCGGGTCGTCCTGATCTCGGCGACTTCGCGCGTGAATTTGTTCCGGGCTGGTTCGTCGGAACGAACTATTCTCATCGAGACGTTATGCGCCTGCTCCGAGCAGCGGCCGAGGAAGTGGGACTGTCTTGGGGTGTTGATGTTTATGTCAAGGCAACACCGACAAAAGACTAATAATTGCGGAACCCAATGAGCGGGAGGCCATGATGGCGTCGTTCAGGATTACAAGGCACGCTGAAATGCGCATGCAACAGCGGGGAAGGCGTCCCGCAGAAATCGAGTTTGTCCTTCAGCATGGGACCGAGACGCCAAAAGGAATCATGCTAACGCGGAAGGACGTTGCCGCCATTGAACAGGAAGCGAAGCGGCAGATCGCACTGGCGCATAGGCTGCAAAATGTGTTTGTACCTTGCGGAGACGGTGTAGTGAAAACCATCTTTAAGGCCAGTGACGATCAGCAAAGACGCTTGCTTTAATTGAGAGCTACGGGATGCTGTAAGAGGGAGCCGGTTAATCCGGCTCCACAATCCGCCCCTTGGGATAGGAGGCTTTGGCGTAGGCACCGAGGGTGCCCGTGGGTGTCCAGTGCTGGTCACGCTCGGCCGGGAGGCCGAACCGGCCCCGGATGGATGCGATTTCTGACAGGCGGACACTGCCCAGCTCGGCATATCCGAGGCCAAGGTCACACAGACCGAAGGCGATATCCGGGTCTTGCGGGTCGGTCCATGCGAGAAGCCATGTCGCCCCGGCATCGGGGGTGAACAGTTTGACGACCGGGGAGGGGTCAAAGCTGGGGTCTTGCTCGGCCACTTCGCCGTTTTTGGCGAGCTGGTTGATGATGGATTGGGTGAGGAGTTTCATTTCGGGGTCTCCCGTTGGTTTGTCTTTCGCCCTCGTGGGGCGCGGGAGAAAAGCGGCCGACCCCTGAAGCCGCAGGCGTCCTTGTCCTGCTCAACACGGGAGCGTCAGCGAAGGAGCGGGCAGGGCATGGACAAGGGCAGGGGAGGGCGCACACGCGCATAATCCCCCACGGGGAGAGAGACAACGGGACGGCCTGAAAGACCCTCACAGCCATCAGAAACTAGGCTAGACGGGAAATCGTGCTGGCGCTGACGTTGTAGCTGCGGGCTATCTCCCGGACGCTTGCACCGGCGGCACGCCGGGCGAGGGCTTCCTGCTTCTGGAATGGCGTGAGCTTCGGCCGTCGTCCGAAGGTCTGGCCCCGGGCCTTGGCCCGGACGCGGCCCTCGGTCGTCCGCTCCAGAATGAGCGTGCGCTCGAACTCGGCAAGGCCGCCGAGAACGGTGACCATGAGACGGCCGTGCGCGGTGGAGGTGTCGGCCCATGCATCCGCCAGAGAACGGAACGATGCGCCAACTACTTCAGATCATGCGGCTACGGCCCCGAATGAACGAAAACCGCTCTAAGCGACCAAATCAAATACCATTCGGACTCATCCAAACAAGAGCCAAGGCTCTACTTTATGCCACAAAACTGCCAACATCTTTGGACGTACTTTCCTTAATAAATATCGATTCTGTACTGAATTAAGGGAAATAAAATGGCTTGCTGGAAATGTGGTGGAACAGGTTTGATGCAGTGCGAGAGCTGTGGAGGAACGGGGCAATATAATGATGATGGGGAAATGATAACCTGTCTTGAATGCAACGGAGATGGTGAGCGATGCTGCACTAGGTGCACAGCTGGTGTCGGAGACATTGATGATGACGATGAATATTAAATTATGCCAGTATTCATAAATGCGCTTTCAATCATCGTATTGTCATTAAGTGCATCACTGTACTCAGAGTATATTCGGACATGACGCAATTTATTATCGTAAAATAAACCACAATAACTATTTTCCGTATTTTTTATTACTGAAAATGGATAAGCAGCCCAGCTTAAATTATCAGGTGGCATTTCTATTTCGATTTTATCAATCCACGATTGCCTAGAAAATACAGGAATGTTATGAATATCTGGCATTCTTAAATATAATTTTTTATACAATTGTTTGGATTTATAGCTTTGAAAGCACAGCGCCTTTGGGTGCGCTATATTTGTATATGTATTAAAATTATTTATTATATTTATAAAAAATACTTCTGGGAAAATTATGTCCATATACTAATGTATTAGAGAATTGGATATTGTTCAATTTGATTCAAATCAGTATCTGCTCGACATCATCGAGGCTGACCTCGTCGGAACGCCGGTCATAGAGCTTCATCGTGCGGTGGCAGCCGCAAGCGACCTCGTAAATGGCCTGAAGACGTTCGTCTTCGTCTAACATGCGAGCCGTGAAATCGTGCTGGCGCTGACGTTGTAGCTGCGGGCTATCTCCCGGACGCTTTCACCGGCGGCACGCCGGGCGAGGGCTTCCTGCTTCTGAAAGGGTGTGAGCTTCGGCCGTCGCCCGAAGGTCTGGCCCCGGGCCTTGGCCCGGACGCGGCCCTCGGTCGTCCGCTCCAGAATGAGCGTGCGCTCGAACTCGGCAAGGCCACCGAGAACGGTGACCATGAGGCGGCCATGCGCGGTGGAGGTGTCGGCCCATGTATCGGACAGAGAACGGAAGGATGCGCCTTTTTCACTGATTGCGGCGAGCACGTTCAAAAGGTCGAGCGTTGACCGGGCCAGCCGGTCTAAGCGGGTGACCAAAACGGCATCCCCCGGCGCGAGGATCGCCATGAGTTTGGCGAGCTGGGCGCGGTCGGTTTTGGCTCCGCTTTCCGTTTCTGCAAAGATCTTCTCGGCCCCGGCAGCCTTAAGGGCCTCCTTCTGGGCATCGAGGGTTTGGCCGGTGGTGGAGACGCGCGCGTAGCCGTAGATCATGGCGGGCTCTTCCTAGAGTTCCTCGGGCCACTTCTGGGCGGCGTGCATGACCGTGAGGATATCCACATGGGTATCCGTGACCCGGTAGGGGATGATGTAGGGGATATCCGCGAGCACGAGCTCATGGGTGGTCTTGATGCGTCCGATGCGGCCCATGGCGGGCTGTTCGGCCAGCAGGTCCACGGCTGTGACGATCCGGGAGACAACGCGGGCGGCAGCTTGGGGACTGTCTTTCTGGATATGCGCGGCGATGTGATCAAGCCGGAGGAGGGCACGGCTTGTCCATCGGATGCTCAGGCGTGCCATGCTTAGCGGGCAGGCTGGACGTATTTGGCGATGACGCGGGCCACGTCTTCGGGAGAGGCAAACAGGCCATTGTTGGCCTCCGCCAGCCCGGCCTCGATTTCCGCGAGCTGCCACTCTTCGCGGGCCACGAAGTCCTCGATGGCTTTGGCCGCCATGTAGGCGCGGGATCGATCCTGTTTCTCGGCGAGCTGGTCGAGCCGCTCGGCGGTGGTATCCGGAACGCGGACGGTAAAGGCGGGCATGGTCGTGGCTTTCGTTGGTTCAGAATAAACATGGGTGAACCACACTGAACCGTCAAGGTTCATGATGAACCATGACGGTCTGGAGCCAGAATTCACGTCCTCAAAATGCAACGGATTTATGCAACAGCCAAGCGCTTGTTTTCAAAGGAGGGGAGGGGGTGTTGCAAAAATCTTGATTTATGCAAATCCCCTCCCACGCTTTAGGAAGCTACTTGTTTAGGTCATGGGCCATGACCACGCCGATGACGGCCAACTCGTCCATCGGGATGTTTTCTTCTTTTGATATACGTTCCAGCGCGCCGATAGCCCCAGATTGGGTGTCGTAACCCCACGCAAGAGTCATGTAGTTCAAAGCTCCACCATCTTTTTGTATTTCGACCCGGCAGACAGCGAAGTCCGGATTAAGCTCAGCGTCACTTGGCATAATTCCCCCCTGATTGAAGCGGTGATGTTCGCTATCAGGCCGTGCACGAGCTTGCAACCGCCTGATGGTTCGCTCGTGCCACAATCGATCAGCGTGGCAGATATGGGACAGAGGCGGATGCCAAAATGTGTTTTCGGCTTCGCCAAAATATCCCAAGGGCATACGCTCCACCTATGCAGATATTGATTCGCGCAAGTAGGTGTTGCAAAGCGCATGGCTGAGAAAGAATTCATTCTTCAAGGATTTACTGAACGCACACATAAAGACGCGATCCGGGAGCTCTTCGATGTCGCCGAGATCGAAAGCGTTCTTTTAAGCGTCGCTTTCGTCACAGAAAGTGGTGTTCAGCAAATTGAGGAAAAACTTAAAGCCAATGGGGCTGTGCTAACAGCCTTTGTGGGTATCCGAAACGAGATTTCATCCCATCAGGGCCTATTATTGTTGAGCAGCTTTGGTGGGAGAATTTATGCAGTCGATACCGGAGCGCGCAGCATCGTCTTTCACCCCAAGGTCTTCTTGGTTCGAGGGAAGACTCAAGCCCGTATGATTATTGGAAGCGCCAACCTCACTTTGGGAGGCCTAAACAACAATATTGAGGCGGGTGTTGTTATTCATCTCGATCTTACGGACGCAGGTGACAAAGCGCTCATTGATGGCATAGAAGCCAAATTTGCAGATCTTCCTACTGAATATCCCGCGCATATATTGGAAGTCGTTGATAAAGCGCTACTGGATGATTGGCTTTCCAATGGTCGTCTTGTCGATGAGATGGCTATTCCCCCGCCGCGCCCGCCGACCTCTACGGGCGGCGGAACAGGCGGGAGCGACACTGTTCCTCGCATAAAACTGAAAGTGCCCGCGCTTTATCGAGCGATGAAGAAAGCAAAAGCCGCTGCTAAATCAAAGGCGGGATCTGGTACTGCCGGGAAGGCCAAACCGGCAAAAGCTGCGGCGTCTAGCGTTGATCTTGAACTTGTTTGGGAAAGCAAACCTCTTACTCGACGGGATCTGACGATCCCATCAGAAAGTGGGACCCACGCGACTGGATCGGTGAACCTTGATAAAGGGCTTCTGCCTACGGAGGTCGATCACCGGCATTATTTCAGAGAGGATGTTTTCCCGAGTCTTTCGTGGAAGCCAACGAATAAGTCAGGAGCAGTAGAAGTAGCTTATGCGAGATTTCAGCTTGTCGTGAAAGGGGTTAGTCACGGCGAATTCGACCTGCGGATAGCCCATACAACATCAAAAACAAGTGCGTCGTACAAACAGAACAATGCTATGACTCGGCTCAGCTGGGGCCCCGCACGTGATCACATTGCCCAGCCAAGCCTTATCGATCGCACGCTTTCCTTGTATCGGGATAACGCGGATGAGAATCGGTTTGTACTAGAAATCGATTAAGCTGTTTCTTCACTCGACGTCCGCTGGCGACGATTACGTAGGTTCTTCCATCCTGCGAGCATTCGTTCCTGCTTTGCTTTGGAAAGTCCCATGGAGCCGAGAACGGATTGACCTTGCATGGCCAAGACAGATTCGGCGGAACGCGTTCGGATCGCTTGATCCAACCCGGTCAAGTCGATCTGCATCTTGTCCGGTAAAGGAATGAGCAGGCGCTCGATTTCAGAAGGGATAAGCTCCAGAACACCGCCGCCATAGTGACGGCCTTCAAGCTCGGCACTTAAGGCGGTCAAGGGGTTTACAAAACACGCAACCAGTTTTTCAGCATCTGTTCCATTGGTCCGAATGCGATACGCCGTATCCGTTGTATAAGCCCCAATACGATTGAGAATGAGGCGGGGTGTATCATGCGCTCGCTTAAGCATCCCAATGTCTGTCGAATAGACGGAGGGAACTGTGTACCAAGGCTTCCGGACCCGGCATTTGTAACGTGTATGTAGCTCTTCATTCTCGCCTTGGTGAATGTAGGCTTTAGCGGCGGGATCTATCTTGCCACGGCGTTCATCGAACCAAAGGAAGTTGGTAGGATTTCCTTTGGCAGCATTTTCTTTGTGCTGTCGTTCATCGTAGATCACGCCCGGACAATGGCCACTACGTCCAAACATGGGATGGGCCCATTTCCGGAGATCGTATTCTTGAACGGTTGCGTCTGGGACGAGGAAGAACTTGTTGGCTCCTGTGACGATGCCAACATCCACATCAGCGATATCAGAGAAGCGGTGAACTTGCTGATGTTCGCTCATCTCATCAAACAGCGCGCGGGTTTCAACATCGAGCAGCGCTCTTGTCCATTTCCCAGCGACGGTCTTACCGTTGATTGCCTGCGGTGCATCAAAGATGCTCGCTGGTTTCAACTTGAGGAATTCGCGGCCTTTGACTGGATACATGCCAAGGCCTTCGGCCGCTTGCCCCTCGTGAACTCGTTTCTCAGCTAAGAGAATAACGGCGCCTTGGAGAGTCCCATCGAACCACAATTCTTCCGGGTCGATAATGACCAATCGGCGGCACTCTCGACCCAGATACGAACGAAGAGATTGTGCGTGGGTTACATGGATAATCTCAGCAGGCACGACCATGGCAAGCCGTCCACCTGCGCGCAGGCGTTCCATTGAGGCGAGAATGAAGGGTACCCATGCATTCGTATGCTTCGTGAACGGAAGTTCTAGTGCACGAAAAATCTGCTCCGCATAGCTCTGAAAAGGCTTGGGCAGATATTGGTAACGCACGAAAGGTGGATTCCCTAGGACGGCATCAAACTTTTCGGATGGATTGCCGAGATTCGAAACAGCCCAATGGAGAAAGTCTTCGGCTCGCACCTGCGTGTTTTTGAGATGCAGGTCACGCGATTTCTGGGAAGCCTTTTGAGCTTCGTCTTCATTGAGCTCAAACCCGGTAATTTCAAGATTTGAGTTCGGATCTACATTCGCAATCGCCTGCAAGAATGCGCCATCACCGCAACTCGGTTCCAAAACGCGTGTTGGGCGGATCTCACCAACCCAGCGGGCCAGAAATTCGGCCAAGTCTAAAGGCGTATAATATCCACCACGCAGTTTTTGCGCGGTCTCATTCTTCATAAAGTTCATTGCCGCTCGCCCCCTTTTTTTGTTCTTTCCAAATCTGGCAAGAATGGCTGTTCACGCTCATCTATAAAAGTGGTCGCGGCTTCAATAAACCAATCTTTCAGGGTAGACCCTTCCATGGCTAGGGCACTGTAAAGCCTGCGCTTTAAGCTTGGATCGACCTCTATAACTAAGCGTCCAGATTCACCTTTTGGCATAATAATTTTCTCTATGTGTTCTATGTAACATAACATGGCTCATTCGAATAAAATTGCCAAGAGAATATGGTGAAAAAATTCCTTTG
This sequence comes from Phyllobacteriaceae bacterium, assembly GCA_002708825.1. Lineage (GTDB taxonomy): Bacteria > Pseudomonadota > Alphaproteobacteria > Rhizobiales > Rhizobiaceae > Zhengella. The sequence goes on from PAPF01000006.1 coordinate 20,220, forward strand.
ATGCCTTGTGATTAAAAAACTGCCTTTCTGTAAAATCGTATTTCAGGGTGCCCTGCACCCCTGCCTCCCGGCGAGGGTGGGGGTAGCAAGGCCAAGGGAGGAAGCGGCGGGCGCAGCCGGGCACCGGCGAGCCTCGGGAACCGCGACCCTTGGCCGCGCGAGGGGCAAAGCCCCTTAGGAAGGGGTACAAACCAGCTGCGGCCGTTCACCTACGCGCGCGCGATTCCGTCCAGTCTTTAGGCTGCCTACAAGAGCGGCAAAATAATCGGCAAAAATGTCAGTTAGACCGATATCTATGGTATTGAGATTCTTATTATAAAAACCGGCAAAGAAAGCGGCAAAAATGACGAGCGTTTCAGCAATGGAGCCCATGCTCCCGGAGACGAGCCGTGAACTTGAAGATCTGGCTTATGATCTCGTGGCATCGGCAAGCGCTTTTGCGAGCCGCCTCAACCCGGTTCTTAGGGCGTCCGTTGGCGCACTCGTCCGGTCGATGAATTGTTACTACTCCAATCTCATCGAGGGGCATAATACACATCCGATTGATATCGACCGTGCCATGGCTGGCGACTATGCGAGCGAGCCCGAGAAGCGCAATCTTCAGCTGGAAGCCCGCGCGCATATCGAAGTGCAGCAGATGATCGATGCGGGGGAGATGCCGTACCCAGCGCTTTCGATCGAAGGCCTGTGTTGGATTCACGAGGAATTCTGCAAGAGGATGCCGGACGATCTTCTCTGGGTCCAAGATTCGAACACCGGAGAGGCCTATCCAGTTGTTCCCGGGCAATTCCGAACCCGGCATGTTGCCGTCGGCCGTCACGTCGCACCCGACCCGGAATCTCTTCCGGCTCTGATGGGACGGCTTGTCGAGGCCTATGGCGAGAAATTTCTCTCCAAATCGCAGCGCATCATCGCGGTGGGTGCTTCCCATCATCGTCTTGCTTGGATTCACCCGTTCATGGATGGGAATGGCCGCGTGTCGCGCTTGTTTTCTCATGCTCTGATGCGTGAACTCGGCATTGGTTCTGAACTCTGGTCTGTCTCGCGAGGTCTTGCGCGAACGGTCGAAAGCTACAAGAAGGGCCTTCAGGCGGCTGATGAGCCAAGGCGTGGTGATCTGGATGGACGGGGAAACCTCACCCAGTCCGGTCTTTCATCCTTCTGCGCTTATTTCCTGCGTTGTTGCATCGATCAGGTCCATTTCATGGAGGAGCTGATGGAACCAAAAGAGCTGCTCAACAGGATGGAAATCTGGTGCGCGGAAGAAGTGCGCGCGCAACGGCTTCCCAAAGGTAGTTGGCCTTTGTTGAGGGAAGCCGTGCTGGCCGGTGAGTTTACCCGTTCACATGCCAAGACGTTGACTGGATATCAGGATCGGCAGGCGCGCACGGTTCTTTCCACATTGCTCGAAAGAGGTCTGTTGGTGTCGCCCTCGCCCAAAGGCAAGGTGTCTCTTGGCTTTCCTGCAAGTGTCGTCGAACGATGGCTTCCCCGCCTTTATCCAGCCGGGGTATAGAAGCCACCATACGCTTTTCTGTAAAATCGTATTTCAGGGTGCTTGCACCCCTGCCTCGCTGGCGAAGCGTGGGGGGTGCAAGGCCAAGGGAGAAAGCGGCGGGCGCAGCCGGATCTTTTCCGGCGAGCCTCGGGAACCGCGTCCCTTGGCCGCGCGAGGGGCAAAGCCCCTTAGAAAGGGGTACAAACCAGCTGCGGCCGTTCACCTACCCGCGAGGATTTCCGCCTTCAATTCTGCCAAAAGCGTATCGGCTGTGACAGAACGGCCTTCACCGCTTGCCATGCCTTCATCATAGGCCCGCTTCAGACGTTCCATTTCCAGCTTTCGCAGTTCTTGCCGCTGTTCCCAAAGGCGCAGGGCATCGCGGACAACTTCGCTGTTGGATGCGTAGGAGCCGGAAGCCACGGCTTCATGTAGCTGGGCGACCTGCTGCGGTGAAAGGGAGACCGTAAGGGTCTTCATGGGTTCTGTTTTCATACTCACCCTATGCCTCGCCTAACAAATTCTAACAAGAAATATTAACGGCGGGTCATCGGGCATAGCCGGACTCCGGTGCCCCTTGGCCGCGTAAGAGGCAAAGCCCCTTCGAAGGTCAGGTGGCCCCAACCGCTAGGTGAACGCCTGTGGCCTTCTGAAGATGGCTAATGACAGAGAACAGGCTTTCCGCTGTCGGATTGCCTTTCATACTGAACATTCGCATCAGGCTCTTGGAGGGCTTGCCGACTTCTTCGGCAAGCTCCTCGAAGCCAACGGTCGCGTTGATATAATCACGAAGGACGAGCTTTCCGGTATCAACGTCCCCGTTGAGGAGGAGCTCGACGGCTTCGGTCAGAAGGGCAACACGAAAAGCCACGTCACTGTCGGCGCGGGCTTTGATGGTCTCTTTGAAATCTCGGGTTAGCGGCATCGTCAACCCTCTCTCTTTCGTTGTTTATAGTTCTGCCAGCGGCCTTGAGCCTCTTCGATGTCCTTTTGCTGGCGTCTTTTGGTGCCGCCTGCAAGAAGGATAATCAGCTCGTTGCCGTCCCGCCCAAAATAGATCCGATAACCCGGACCCCAATTGATGCGGTACTCCAGAACGCCTGCGCCTACGGTTTTGATCTGGGCGAGATTGCCTTGTTCAATCCGGGCGAGAGCGACTGTGACTTTGGCGGCCGCCTGAGAATCCAGAGTCCCAAACCAGTCCGCAAACGGGCTTTGTCCGTCGGGGGCAAGGAACTCTACTATTCTCATCTCTTATATAGTACCATATGTGTTACCATAAAAGCAAGTAGGATTTATTTCCTGACATGGGCGGCGAGGGCGCGCCAGCATCCGAGCCGCGCGATGAGGCCGAGCCATCCTCACGACGGCGCTATGAGAAGCGCGTTCGGACAGCTCTAGGCGGCGTGCAACGCGTACCCCCGCTTGGCTTTGGCCTCCATCCAATCCCGGAGCGCATCAAGGGCAACGCCTTCGGACGGGAAATGCTCGATCCGGCTGGAACCGTAGGTGCCTATGCGGCCCCAACGCCGGACAAGGCTGCATCCGCCGAAGAGGTCGGGTACGACCTGAAGGGCGTAAAACCGGCGCATATTCTCGGCCGGTCGAACCTTGGTGAGATAGGCGGACGTCGGGAAAAGCTCCATATCGAAGCATACCATGAATCGCGCCGTATGAAGAGCCTAAACATATGAAAAATCGCCCTTATCGGACGATAGGACGCGAAGCCCGTTAGAGGGGCTTCGCGTGATCTGCCATCCGTCGGCTGGCGGTTTCATGGTGATCGGCACTAAGCTCGATGCCAATCCAGCTGCGGCCCGCTTGCGCCGCTGCGGCCAGCGTCGAGCCGGAACCGCAAAAGGGATCGAGCACCACACCTTCGGTGGGGCAAAGCGTCTCGATGAGGCGCTTGAGCGGTGCGACCGGCTTTTGCGTCGGGTGGAGCCTGTTGCCGGTGAATTGCCAGCCCTGCACATCGGGCAGGGCCTTGGCAGGCAGAGGCGGCTCACCCTTGGCGAGAACGAAGGCCGCTTCATGCTGACGGGCGAAGTAGCTTTGCGACGAGGCGTAGGTTTTCACGAAAACCACATGGGCAACCGGCCGGAACCCGGCCGCGCGCCAGCTGGCCATGAACCGGTCAATGACGTGGAAGCCGTAGAAACTTATGCAAAGGCTGTCGGGTTTGAGAACCCGGTAGGCCTCTTGGAAGGCGGGGGCTAGCCAGCGGTCGTTGTTGTCGTTGGCCACGGTTCGGCCCTGCCGGTCGCGGTAGCGGCAGATATAGGGCGGATCGGTGAGGATCATGTCCACGCTGCTGTCGGGCATTTGGGCCATGACGTCGATGCAATCGCCGTGATGGATGACGTTCCGGAGGGGCGTCGTGGGAGCCAAGACCGGGATGGAACCCAGTCTTTGGCGAGGCGTAAAGTGGCTCATGCGTTTTCCTCCGCGTCGATATCAATGATGAGTTCGCTATCGGATCGGAACGCGGCATGACCGTACCGGTCGTAGAGGTATTCCGCGATTTCGATAGCGATTTCGGGGGTAGTGGCCTCGATCACGATATCCATGGAGCGTCCGGTCATGAGCGCCACCCGGTAGGCGGTGCGGGGCTTCATTGCCCCGCACTTTCGCTGTCGGCTTTGCTCTTGCGATCGCGGATGACCAGTCGGCCGCTGACCGGGATGGCTTTGAGCTGCACATTGGCACCGTGTCCGTCCTCGTGTTTCCAGAGGGCGCCGATTTCGGTCCAGATGGCTTTGTCTCCGTCACCTTCCACCATGAAGACGCTCGCGGTGGGTCGGTTGTTCTTTTGGTTTGACATGATGTTGTCTTTCCTTGGTTTCCACCGGCCACGCCCATCGCGGCCGGTCGCTGCCCGGCTGGCGTCAGGGGAATTGAGCGCGGGCGCAATGGAGGGTCCGACCGAGGGGTTCCCGCTTGCGGGAAACGGTTGGATGCCTTGCGCCCGTGCGCCACTGACGCAGACAAGGCGACCCCCACAGGCCGTGTGGGGCGGGGATTGGATGACCAAGAGGGAAGAGGGCTTCTGCCAAACCGGAACGAGATGTGCCCACCCTGTCTTTCGGTGGTCTGGGACTGACTGAGCCAATCAAGGGAGAAACATTCCAGCCGCATGAGGGAACGGGGCGGAACGCGCTCCCAAATAGTGCTGTAGTGACGTTCCGGGCCTCGGCCGATGCCGCTCAATGCGGCGTAAGGGCGACAAAGGCGAGGGGGCGAGGGGGGAGTGCAAGCGTCCCCGGATCGGCCGGGGTGAAGGGGCGGGCCTGAAGGCCCCTTCCGGGGAGGGTATGGGAGGCCGCCGACAGGTCTCCCGATGCCGCGCGACTGTGGCGCGGCACACACACGGCGGAGGGGTCGCCGTGTCACTGTCCGAGACAATCGGATAGTGACACGGCAGGAAACAGCCTCAGACGGCTTTTGGCAAAGCCTGCAGCATCTCAACCGGGCTGCGGGCTATACGGACGAGCTGGGAAAACGTGTCAGGCGAATTTGCCACCTTGGTCATAAGTGCTGCGTGAGTGCCAGTGAGGGCACTCACCGGTTACACGCCGGGCTTCTTATGAGGCCGCAGAGTGACACCATGCCAAGCGCAGCGACCGTTCCAACGAAGGACACTGACCATGAAAACGACCGCCGAAAGGCTAACCCGGAAGAGCAAAAACAACAAGGTGCGGGGGAACCGTGCCAGCCAGATACGCGACGACCGGCGACACTAGCCGCCGGAAGGACAAGCCAAAGCGCAGGCCCAACGGGAACGCGCCCGGCCATCCTGTGAGATGAGCAACGACAAGGAACCGAAACACGAACCACGGCAAGGCTGATGCGACCCGGCCAGCCGTAGAAAGGACGGACAACCGATTGCAGGCCAGAGAATGGGCCACGGAGTAATTACCCGATGGATTCCGGCCTCTCCCGCACCCGTAAGGGGGCGGACGTGCCTCGGGCTATATGCCCGGCCACGCGGCCATAAACACTAACCAAACGAAAGACCGAAGGCATGGACGCGCTCGCCTATGATCTGAAGGAGCTGACCACCCGGGCGGGGGACGGCTCCTATTCCACCCGTGCCATAAGGCACCGGGGGCTTCAGGCGATCGCGCGTGATCTGCGCGGCATGGGTTTCAAACTGCCGGGGGCGCGCGCCCTGAAGCCCAAGCATGTGACGGCCCTCCTCGGAAAATGGAAAGAGGAGGGTCTTGGGGACGGGACGTTGAAGAACCGCATGGGATGGCTGAGATGGTGGGCCAGTTCGGTACGCAAAAGCTCCATCATGCTCCCCAGCAACGAAGATTACGGCATTGGCCAGCGGGATCGTTTCAAGGGCGACCGCTCCAACCGGCTGGACCGGGAGCGGCTCGCCAAGGTGCGGGATCCGCTGGTGCGCTATTCCCTCCAGCTGCAAGCCGCTTTTGGCTTGCGCCGGGAGGAGGCGATCAAGTTCCGGGTGGCCTATGCCGACCGGGGCAACAAGCTGGTGCTCAAGCCATCGTGGACAAAAGGGGGCCGATACCGGGAAATCCCTGTATCGCACCCGAAACAACGGGCCTTGCTCGATGAGATCCGGGACGCCGTAGGCGACCGGGCGCTCATCCCGGACGGGACGCTCTATAAGGATCAGCTGAGCCGCTACAAACATGAAGTGGCCCAATCCGGCATCGGCCGGGGCCACGGGCTGCGCCATGCCTATGCCCAATGGCGGTACAAGGTGCTCACCGGGCGGGATTGCCCGGCGAAAGGCGGGGAGCCCGCCGTTGCCATGGGCAGGGAAGAGGCTGAGCGGGACCGCTGGGCGCGGGAAATCATCGCGGAGGAGCTGGGTCACGGCAGGATTGACGTGACGGATGCGTATCTCGGCCGCAGGACGGGAGGCGCCAAATGAAGGACACCCGCAAAGCCCTGAAGCCCATGCTTCTGGAGTGGATTGAGAAGGGCCGCGAAGTGGCGGCGGCACCCTTTGCGCCGGAGGCGCTGCGCAAGGTCATGTCCGAGATGAGCAAACTGGGGTTTTCCGAGCTAAGGATCAGCCCGGCCCTGCCGTTGGATGTACGCAAGACGGAGACGGCGAAAGCTGGACGGCTTTTCCTCGATCGGGAGGGCATTGAGAACGACTGGGAAACCTCCCAGATGCCGACCGATGAGAAAGGCAATCCCAGCCGGATGAGCGGCGAGTTCTACGAGCTGGTCATCCGGATCAGATCCTAAGGCACGTCAGGCAGCCTCGGGACCCCTTCCATAAGCGGGCGTATCTGTTGTGTTTATCGAAAGATATCCCGGTCGGGGTCGTTGTATCGGTCACGGCCTTTTTCAGGCTCCCGCTCATATTCCGCGTGCGCCTGTTCGAGCCGCTCCCATTCCTGATCGTAATCCCGAACATCGGACAAGGGCGGCCGGTGCGTGCTTGCCACTTCCTCGCGCCATTCCTCTTCCGTCATGGGGCGCTCGTAGTCCTCAACAGCGCGATCTTGCGCTTCATCCAGTTCACGCTGGGAAATGGAATTTCCGAGGGGATCAGGGACGGGCTGCATGCGCTCGTCTTCAAGCTCGCGGGCACGCATCTGGGCTTTGAGCAGGTGGTTTTCCTGCTCAATGGCGCGCATCTCGACGAGCTTTTCTCGAAAGCTTGCCATTTGTTCCGCAATTTCCCGCCAATCCGAAGGTTCTCCCGGATCGATGCCGTCGCGCCGCATCCGTTCATGCAAGCGTTCTTCAAGAAGCTTCCATTCCTTGATGGTCTGGGCAGCGGTCGGCTCGGTGATCGGCCGGAATTTTTCAACAAAGCGTTCGGCAGTTTCGCGGGCTTGTTGAGGGATATCTTGAAGTTTTTGCCGTTCCTGCTCGGCATTCTGGCGGGGCGCTTCGCGCTCCGGTTCCGACCGGGGTAGCGCGTCTTTTACATCACGCCAGAAGGCCGAGAATTCCTCGCGTTCTTCCCGCGTGAGACCAACCGGAGGATTTTTCGGGCTGCGTGGTGGCCAATCCGCGCGTTCATAGAGGTTGGGATAGCGTTCCGCGCTTTTGGGGTCGGATATCACCAACCTGTACGCATTGCGGATATCATCGGGATTCATGGCGTTCTCCCTCGCTTGGCGGGCCTGTTCGCGGCGTTCCCGTCGCTCCTGACGGTTTGGCCCACGGTGCTGGGAGGGGCGCTGTTCTACCCCTCGCGTGGCATGGCTCCGGTGGTCAATTTCAACGGCAGCCCCGACTTTGCCAAGGGCTTCATTGGCGATACCGGCCCAGATTTTCCGGGCATCGGTGATGAAGGACGGATGATCGGCGGCGCGGAGCTTTGCCCCAAATCCCTCAGCGGACACGGCCCGCGTAGTGAGCAGCATGTGGACATGCGGATTATGCTTCAGGCCGTCATCATGAATGGCGAAATCCGCCACATAGCCCCGAGCCGCGTAGTGGCTCGCCATGTGGCGGGCGACAGCGACCCATGCCTCCGGGGGGAGTTCTCTTGGGAGCGAGAATTCGATTTCCTTGGCAAGGCGGGCATCCTTGCGCTTCTCGGAACGTTCCACGGCGTTCCATAGCGTAGCGCGGTCGCGCATCCATGCCGGCGCATCGGCCGGCAGGATGATCTCGGCATGAATGACGTCACGGCGGCCGCCAAAGTGGCTTTCCCGTTCCTCAGCTTCATTGGGCAAGACCTCCCCTGCCCTGTACGCGGCGGCGGCCACGATGCTGCGGCCGTGCCTGCGGCTGATGTTCTTCACATGCAGGTGATAAATCGCCACGGGAGAACCCCATCCGAAATATGCCGGGAGGCATATTCAACAAACCTTTCCACAAGCACAACCTGAAATACTTGCGACAAAAGGCGGAGCGGCTTGGGGGTTCCAAGGGGGTCTCCCCTTGGCGCACTTGCCGGTTTTCTCCGTCGCGCTGTGCGCGGCGGTAAGAAAATCGCGCAACGCATCGTCTGTTCCGCCAATGCGTACACATTCGGACGATGCGTAAGTGCGCTGTTATGACTGGCTTTTTACTGATTGTCTTCTTGCGTTTCCGGTGCATAGTTCCCTCCCCGGAGGGGACGGATATGGGGAACGACTTCGATATCTTCGGGGATGCCAAAAAGACTTTTGGCACCTTCTCACAGGCTGCAAAAATCGGTTGGAAGCTCGGGCGGAGCTGGAGTGCCTCTCGGGTTCGCAAGGATATTGAGGCTACGCTGGGCGCTGAGGTGGCGGATGCGGTCGTGCAGGCCATCAAGTCCGGCCGCGACCCGGGACCGATCATCGAGCGGGCGAAGAGGGAGAAGGCCGAACGGGAGGAGCGGGAGCGGCTTCTTGCCAATCCCCCTCCCCTCTACGGATCGGCCCGCTGGGCGTATCCGGAGGATATTCTGGAGAACCTCAAGGGGCGGGAAGCCTTCGATAACCCCTCCTCCATCCTGCTTGGTGCCTATGAGGCTGATCCCGGCCGCGCTGCGCCGGGTTTCATCCATTGGGATCGGGATGGTCATCTTCTGACGCTGGCGCCCTCCCGGCAGGGCAAGGCGGTTACAACGATTGTGCCAAACCTCCTGCGCTACCGGGGAAGCGCCGTTGTGCTCGACCCGAAGGGCGAGCTTTACGAGATGACCTCCAAGTGGCGGGCTGAGAATGTTGGCCCAGTCTATCGCATAGCGCCCTTCGATACGGATGATCCGACGAAGGCGGGATGGGTTTCCCATGGGTTCAATCCCCTTGCCTGCATCCGTTCCCAGAGCGAGGCGCGGCTCCTTGCGGAAATGCTGTTTCCGCGTGATCCGAATGCATCCGAATTCTTCTCCGATGACGCGGCCACGTTTCTCACCGGCTTGATCCTGTTTGTTCTTGCCAAAGCGCCGCCTGCCAAACGCAATCTCGCGACGATCATTGAATACGCGCTCCACCCTCTGCCCAAGTTCAAGCTCACGCTGGAGCACATGGCCAAGTCGGGCATTCCCTCGGTGGAACGTGCAGCGGATGCGGTTCTGGGCAAAAACGCGGAACGGGGCCTGCCCACCTTCCGCGATACCCTGAATTCCAAGCTGGCGCTTTGGGGCGACCCGGCGCTGATGGAGACGCTCCGGCGGAGTGATGTTGACTTTGCCTCGCTCAAAGACCGACCGGCGACGGTCTATGTGGATATCCCGTTCAAGCTGATTTCACCGTATGCCCCGTGGCTGCGCGTCCTGTTCAAGACGGCGCTCGATGAAATGACGCTGACCCGGCACAAGCCGAAAATCCCCACCCTGTTCGTCCTTGATGAATTTCTGGCACTGGGGCCGTTTCCGGAATTCCGGGATGCGATCCGCACCCATGCGGGATCGGGCGTGCGCCTGTGGTTCTTCCTGCAAGACATGGGCACGCTCGAATACATCTACCCCAACGGCGGCTGGAAGCCGTTCATGAACTGCGCGGTGCGGCAATTTTTCGGGACGGATGACCCGGATACCGGGGCTTTGATTGGTAAGTATCTGGGCACGAAGACCGAGGCATTCAAATCCACGAATTCCGGGATGAATGTTTCTGCCCAACAGGGCGATATCCTCGGCGAAGGCGGCGGTGCGGGTGTGAACTTCTCCAGTGGGGAAAGCGTCCAGTTTGTCGGCCGCCCGCTTCTCAGTCCGGATGAGGTGATGGATCTCCTGAGTGACTGGAAGGGGGACGGCTGGCGCTATGGGATCGTCCATATGCGCGGCCCGCGTCCGATCAAGGTGCGCCTCACCACATGGGACAAGAGCGCCACATGCGCGAGCCGGATCGGTACCTACGTCCCCTCCCCTGAAAGCACGGTACAGCCATGAGACTCGCGTTCTTTCTGCCTCTCGATCTGAAAATCCTTGCGACCCGGTATGCGTTCGTTACGGGCCTGATCATGTTTCTGCTCTGGCTGTATGGAGAGCCACCGGCAAGTCTGATTTGGGCGCTGTTCCCAAGCGTTCTTCGATGGATAGGGCAAGCGCCCATCGTATTGACCTACTACGCCCCCATGTTCATCACGGGCGAACAAGGATTTGGCGCTGTAGCGCTATGGCCCCTCCTGCTCTTGCAGATCAGCCTTTTTGTTGGCCTGATCCGCTATGCTGTCTGGCGCTACCGGCCTGCACTGGTGGAGAACCTTCCCATCCTTGGCGTCCCCTCCCCCGGAATGCAGGGGCTGGATGGCAAGCGTCTCCGACGGCCTTGGTGGGTTGTGCCGGTCTTCATGCTCTTTACGACGTTTGGCATGGTCTATCTGGCCACCGGCCTGATTTACCACCTCCTCAATGACCGGGTGTATTATGCGGTCTGGGTGGGCATGGAGCATCCCGGACCGATTCCCTTCTTCATTGCCCTCGGGCTTTCCGCCATGGGTCTGATTTGGGGCTTCCACTACACCAAGCGCCTGAATTTGCTTATGGGCAGCCGGTTCAATGTGGAATACCTGCCGGATGACCATCCCCTTACGCGGGAGGTTCACCGAATGGCGGGCCTGCTTGACCTTCCCCCGCCGCGCGTGGGTGTGATGAATGTTCTCAACGCCTATGCGGCCGGGCCGAACCCGGACAATGCGGAAATCATCCTTGGGCGTCCTCTCCTGAAAAATCTGAGCGGCGGTGAAATCCGGGCTGTGATCGGCCATGAGCTGGGGCATGTGGTATCCGGAGACATGCGGCAGATGCAGTTTGCCGAAGGGTTTCAGTCGATGTTCGGGAATGTGTTTTCGGTCTTCATGGGTATTGTGGCCATGTTTGGCGCGGCCCTCGCGAAGGATCGGAGCACGCGCTATGCCATCCAGAGCGGCACCTCGTCGCTCAACACGGTTGGCCGGGCGCTGATCGGCTTTGTGAGCGAGCTTATGGTCAAGGGCCTGTCCCGGAGCCGGGAGTTCCATGCCGATGCCATTGGCGCATCGCTCACCACTCCGGCCGATATGGCGGGAGCCTTGGAAAAGATTGCCAAGATCCATGAGAAGCCTAAAGATATCGAGGCTTCCTACAGCTATCTCATGTTTTTCGGGGCCTCTTTCGGGAACCTGTTTTCGACCCATCCGACAAATGCGCGGCGCATTGAGGCATTGAGGAACGGAACCTACACGCGTCTCCTACCCCACAAAAAATAAGCTGCCGCCTTCGGCGGCGACCCCGGGGGCTGTCTGCCCCCGTACCCCCGAGGATATTTGAAGAAGGGTTGGGAATGATAAGGCTTGGCGCCTGCGGGAAGCTGTGATTCAATCAAGGCACGGTACAGGCTGGGAAGCCGATGACCGTGAAGGGTTGGGGGTCGTCTAGAAGAGGACTTGGCGACCTCCGCCGTCTCACAAGCCCATAGAATGCGTTTTGCCTCCCAGATGAGGGATGGGTCGCAAGACCTCTTTCAAAGCCCTCCAGCGCCTTCCCTGCCCGTTTCTCGGCCTATTGGTTTGGAGTGCGGTGGGTGCCCCGGCTCTAGATCTCTTTTTTCAGGTTCAAAAACCCGCCGGAGGCCCTTTTCTGTAATTCTGTAAAAACGTTTTTGTAAGAGACTTTCTGTGAGACGTTTCTGAGAACTTTCTGTTCCTTATATATAGGGCGCGACCAAATCAGCGCAAAAAGCGCGACCAAATCAGCGCGCGGGCGCGACCAAATCAGCGCGGATAAGGACGAAAGCGCGACCAAATCAGCGCGGGTGCGCGACCAAATCAGCGCGCAGCCCTGTCTATCTCCTTGAAAAACTTGAATTCATAAATGGGGCTAAGCGCGACCAAATCAGCGCGGCTAAATCTATGGGAAATCAGTCTTTTCTGATTCGGATGTGCGGGATCAGGTCGTGGTGCGGCGGGGAATGGCGAGCGCCTTGGCGTCCGCGTTCTCCATCTCAAGCCCCCGATCGGTGAGCTTGATGGGAAGTTTGGGGAAAAGTTCCAGCACGCTGGCGAGATCATCGGCCAGCTGGGCCTTGAAGTCCCTTTCGCGGCTGAACCCTTCTCCGAACTGATCCTTGAGAGGCTTCCAGTCGAGGATGAGCTTCGATTCCAGCCGCGTGATGCGGTAGGTGATCCAGAACAGCAGGTCGAGCTTCCGGGCAGAGTTGGAGAAGGCTCTCAGCGCTCTCACGTCCACCGGCAGGGCGTGTTTCTGGAGGGCCTTGTAGAAATCCTCTGAAAACTGGACGGTGTTGGGCCAGAGGCTTTGCTGGTCGGGATTATCCGAGAACCAGAGCTGCATCTTGCTGAAGGGTTTGACGTCCACGGTGGCGGAGGTCTTCCCGTTCCATGCGGCAATTTCCATCCGACAGGCGGCGAGAGATTGGAGCTGCTCCTTGAACGGGCGAATGTTCCCGCGCACCCCTCCCCTGCGCTCAAAGCCCAGATCGCGCATGAAAGCGGTGAAGCTGGAGGCGGTCTCGATGGTGGGGGAATTGTTGCGGAGGGCCTCGGTGGAGAGATGCGCCATGATGAGGCGGGCCTTTGGCCCCCATGGGATCGGCTGAAGGATGCGCTTGCCGTTGGGGTCGGTCACCTTGCCGGGGCTGACCACCACGCGCATTTTCCCCTGCTCCCGGATGAATTCATCCTGCGTGGCGGGAAGCCTGCGATAGGGTAAGCCACAGATGGCGAGCGGGGTCGGCATGAACCGGAGGTTTTCCGGCCCGGGGCCGTCGGATTCGATGACTTCGCGGATGATGGCCCGGCGGCGGGCATCGCGGGGAAGCGCAGCCAGCTCGGCGGCGCAGGCCTCGGCCTGCACCTTGGCTTCGTCGCGTTCCTTCTGGACGTGTTCGAGATGGCGGGCCACGGTGGCAAAAAGCGTCTTGCCACGGGCATCCTCCAGCTTCTGGAGCAGGTCTTCATCTCGGATGTGATAGTCCATGGCGAAGATTAGCCCTGATTCGCGACAGATTGGAAACGCGCTGCCCTGAAATTGGGCAGCCTTTCAACCGAAAAACTGTAAAAGCGCAAAATCGTAAGCACGATTTTAAGCGGCGTTCTTCGGAAACTCCCGCTCCAGCAGGTCGCGGATCACGTCGGCCATCTTCTGGCCGCGCATGGCACACTCGGCCTTGATCCGCTTGTGCAGGGTTTCGCTGACGTCGATGGTGAAGCGCTTCATGGGTTCGGCGGGCTGTTCCAGCTTGGTGATGTTACCCCCCTGCCCTTCGCTGACGTCTGGGGTGCTGGCCCCCACCCATGCGTCGGCGTCAACCGGCTGGGGTTTCTTCTTGAGGGCTGCGAGCTTGGTGGTCTTGCTCATGCGACTTTCTTCTCCTTGCGATTAAAAAGGCCGGTGACCAGCTGCCCCACTTCCCGGGCGGCGTCGCTATTCATATCGGCCTCGATGACGGAAAGGCCTTGGGCGGCGCTTTCCGCGTAAATCACACGCTGATGAAGGGCGACCGGGAGCACCGGCACGTCTTCAAAATCCGAGAGGGCTGTCGTCACGTCCCGGCCGATCGCCGTGTTTGCGATTTTACGATTAATCACAAATGCAGCCCGGATATCCGGCTTGAACTGTTGAGCTTCCTGAATGAGCTGCACCGTGTCGGCGGCGGCCCAAATATCGTAGGGCGAAGGCTGGACGGGGATGAGCACAAGATCGCTGGCGAGGATGGCGGCGCGGCCCAGTTCATTGACGCGGGGGGCGCCGTCGATCACCACCACGTCGTAATCTTTGGCAATGTCGGGGAGGTCGCGGTGCAGGGTCGGTTTGGCCATGCCGATGACGGGGAAGATGGGCTTTTCCTCCCGGGCGGCTGACCATGCCAAGGCGCTGGCCTGCGGATCGGCGTCCACGAGGAGGACGCGGCTGCCGGACTGGGCGATGGTCGCGGCGAGGGTGATGGCGATGGTGGTTTTGCCCACGCCACCTTTCTGGTTGAGCACGCCTATAATCATGCCGTCGCCTTTCTTTAATTGCGGTTCTGCGTTTTGTCGGTTTTACGATTTCACGCTTTTCCGATGATGGCGAGAGGTGGTTAACAAGTGGTTAAGGGGAGGGTGGCCGATTCGCCACAATTCCCCAAATCCTTAAAAGCACTTTTCATGAAAATCGTATTTACAGGTGCTCCTGCACCCCTGCCTCGCTGGCGAAGCGTGGGGGTGCAAGGCCAAGGGAGAAAAGCGGCGGGCGCAGCCGGATCCCGGCGTGAGGCCGGACTGGCGAGCCTCGGGAACCGCGACCCTTGGGCGCGCGGGGGGCGAAGCCCTGAGAGTGTCACAAACCTGCCTCACCCTAAGGCATTGGCTTGCTTGAAAAAGTAGGCAGGAGGGGGAGGGGGTGGTAGGGTTGCAGATATGAGGCTCCTTCATGCCCTCTTGGCGTTGGCCCTGCTTGCGGGGCCTGCGGTGCATGCGGAGGAGTGGGGTGATCTCGCGCTTATCTCTTCTACTCTCGGCGTGAGTGGCAACCGGATTTGTATCGGGGAATCCACGCGCGGTGAGATCGGCTGTCCGACCTATGCGCCGTATGTCAATCCGACGACAGGGCATGTAGGTATAGGGACAGAAAGTCCAAGTGGCACATTGCATCTTTTTTCTTCTGGGATAGGCAACCTATTTATTTCAGGTATCTCCAATACATCTCGTCTAGCTGCTCATTCTGACGGGATATTATGGATACAATCTGGAACATCTGCGGATACATCAAACGCACCTATAGCATTTTCTGGCATGTATGGTGCGGGTGGTGTGCGTATGTATTTGGACACAGATGGCAAGGTCGGCATCGGCACCCGAACCCCCTCAACGACCCTCCACCTCTCCGGCACCCTCCGTATAGCCAACGGAGGCGAATCCTGCGATGCCAACCGGGCCGGGGGGATTCGCTACAACAGCGGCACGTTTGAATTCTGCGATGGCGGGGGAACGTGGGAGTCTATGGCGACAGTGGCCGCCGCGGGCGCAGGCGCGGTCACCGAGCTGGATGATCTCTCCGACGCCGCCAAAGAAACCACGGGGAACAACGTGTTCATCGGGCATGAAGGCGGCAGCTTCGGGGCGCAGAACATCCAGAACACAGCCATCGGCATCGGCGCCTTGGATGCTCTGGATGGCACGGGAACAGGGAGCGAGGGGCGATATAACACAGCTTTGGGGGTTAATGCGCTGTCAGCCAACACCACGGGGCACAGCAACACGGCCAGCGGGGCGGCTGCGCTGTCAGTCAACACCACGGGGTATAACAACACGGCCAGCGGTGTGAGTGCCCTGCGGACCAACACCACGGGGTATGGCAACACATCCACCGGGGTGAACACTCTGTATGCCAACCCCACGGGGTATTTCAACACGGCTACTGGGTTGAGTGCCATGACTGAAAACACCACAGGGTACTCCAACACGGCTACTGGGGTGAGTGCCCTGCGGTTCAACACCACGGGGTATGGCAACACATCCACCGGGGTGAACACCCTGTATGCAAACACCACGGGGTTCTCCAACACGGCCACCGGCGCGAATGCCTTGCGGTTCAACACCACGGGGAATTACAACACGGCCATCGGGCGCTATGCCCTGTATAACAACACGGAAGCGGGCTATAATACTGCTTTGGGGGCGAATGCGCTGTCTGATATCTCCGGCACGCAACCCAACGCCAACACGGCCCTTGGTTACAACACCGGGCGGGGGATTGTGACGGGTTCTTCCAATACCATCATCGGCGCCAACGTCACCGGCCTCGCGTCCGATCTCTCCAACACCGTCATCATCGCCGATGGGGATGGCAACCAGCGCATCTATGCCAACAGCAGCGGGAATGTGGGGATTGGTACGACCAATCCAAACAATAGATTGGTTGTAATGACGCCTGATGGCAGTAACCAGAACGCTGTGCTGATATTTGGTCAGGATCAAGTCGATAAGTTTGGTAGCTTGGGGTATAACGACGCTGCCGATAAGGTTTACTTTAGCGGAGGACATTGGACGGGCACTAAACGACCAATTATATTACAGGGAAATGGGGGGCAGGTTGGGATTGGCCAAGGGGCAGCGGGCACGACTACGGGTATTTTTGAGGTTAGTGATACTTTATATGTTCTAGATACCGGGGTTGTTGGAATTGGGAGAAACGCGCCTCAAACACGTGTGGATATTTCCGGGACGTTGCGGATAGCCAACGGCGGCGAAGCCTGCGATAGCAACCGGGCAGGCGGCATTCGCTACAACAGCGGCACGTTTGAATTCTGCGATGGCGGGGGAACGTGGGAGTCTATGGCGACAGTGGCGGGCGGAGAAGGCGGCACATCTGATCGTATTGTGAGCGGGACGACGAGCCTTGTTGCAGGGGAAGATGGATCTTTGAAGCTTACCGCCTCAGGCACCTCTAAAATGATTTACTCAGCGGGTGGAAGTTTGGGTTTAGGTACGGATGCCCCGCAGGGAGGTACTTTTCATATTAATGGTGCAAACGGTACAGCTAACGCCGCGATTAATCTTTCTATTTCTGGGACGACAACAACTCAAATGAGTGCTATTCAGTTTGTTACGAAATCGGGTAATACGCCTAGGCTGGGACAAAGCGATACAAATGGATGGTCTCTATCCGCTCGCGGCGATGGTCTATCTATACCCCAACAGCAAAACGATCTTATTTTTTATTCTTATGCAGGCGTGACGCCGAAGTTGGTTATGGCCATGGATTCTGTTTCTCAAAGTGTTGGGATTGGTACGGATGATCCCGAGGCGACGTTGGATGTGAGTGGCACTGTCAAAGTGGCGGGTACCGGCTCTGAGGGTTGCGATCCGTCGAAATGGGGTATGCTGCGGCGTAACCCGGCGACGGGTAAATTGCAGATTTGCAGGCATTGAGCCAACATCGTAATTCTTTAAAATCGTATTTACGGGTGCGTCTCGCTTCCCTGCCTCGCTGGCGAAGCGTGGGGGGTGCAAGGCCAAGGGGGAAAGCGGCGGGCGCAGCCGGGAACCGGCGAGCCTCGGGAACCGCGTCCCTTGGCCGCGCGAGGGGCAAAGCCCCTTAGATTTAGATAAGGACCTACTGTCCTGAGAGTGAAAAGGCGGATTGAACAGTGCTCTCATCAGCACCAAGCTTCCTAAAACCCTTTTCAATTTTCATTCTGACTTTTGAACGCGCGGTACGAGTTCTGCCAGCGAGAATGTTCGAGACATGCTTTTCAGTCACGCCGCAAGCTTCCGCAAACTCGCGATACGTGAGCCCTTTCCCGGTAAGGAATTCTGCAAACGTATTGATGTTGTACGCATGTTCGGAATTCGTCACCACGGGAACCTTCTTGTAATTTCCGGAAATTTGCCCTAATTTCATCGAGAGGAAAAATCAACCCTTACCGTTTAAGGAAGTCTGATGACTTTTGCACAAGAGTTAGCTGAAGCGGCGAATCGGACATATGAGCGCCTCCGTAAGGGAACGCGTGAAGATTCGATTAGATTCTTGAAATCATCTGGTATTTTGACAGAAGAAGGCAATCTTGTTGCTAAATTCAGCACAATACCAGACAGCAAACCTGCCGCAGAAGAGAAGAAAAAGCGCTTCGGATAACGGGGCGCTTTTTTGTTTCATACATTAAATCCAAATCTGATTCTTGGATATCATGGTTGTGATGCTTCGGTCGGGGAAGGCCTTCTGAACGGCGCCCAATTTACGCCGAGCGAGAACGATTATGACTGGCTAGGGCCTGGAATATACTTTTGGGAATCAAATCCTCAGCGCGCACTTTCATTCGCCACGGAACAAATGGATCGTGGGCGAATAAATAAACCATTTGTCGTTGGCGCCGTACTTTCTCTGGGAAAATGCATCGACACAATGAGTGAAGATAGCATCCTTGCAATCGAGCAAGCACACAAGATACTGCTTGAAACACTCGAACGCAGCGGCGAAGTACCACCTAGAAATGGTGGTGGAAGCGATCTTTTGCTAAGACGTTTGGATTGTGCCGTTATGCGGACACTTCATGGAATTGCTGTCGAAGCTAGAACCCCGATCGATAGCGTGCGTGGTCTGTATCACGAGGGAGACCGGCTTTACGACAACTCTGGTTTTTACAGGAAATCACACGTTCAAATAGCAATTTGCAATCCTGAATGTATCAAGGGCATTTTCCGAGTTTCTAATGTTTAAGGGTTTTTCAGGCCGCCTTGGCAGCCCCTATGAGGGAGCCGGCTAATCCGGCTCCACAATCCGCCCCTTGGGATAGGAGGCTTTAGCGTAGGCACCGAGGGTACCCGTGGGTGTCCAGTGCTGGTCACGCTCGGCCGGGAGGCCGAACCGGCCCCGGATGGATGCGATTTCTGACAGGCGGACACTGCCCAGCTCGGCATAT
>PAPF01000007.1 GCA_002708825.1 Phyllobacteriaceae bacterium
ATGGGGCGAGGCAATCAAAGACAAAAAAAGCCCGACGTTGGGACAACGCCGGACGAAGTAGGGAACGCAGCACCGAAAGGTACGGGGGAGTTGTGCTGCCGAAATACGATAGGACAGCCGTCCTGATTTGTCGACCCGCCTGCCAGGCGGACAGGAGCGCGGTAACGCTCCCGATGACGGGCCATTGTTTGGCGACAGACCCGTCAGGTGGCACAGATCGATAACCACCCCGCCCAGCCCGCTTTCGCGAGCGGACAGAGCATGGGTGATTCTCGATGGACGTGGATAAATGAACGATCAAACGCCGGTCACTCCGGTCTCTCCGCCCGCCGCCTATCTCGGTGGCAAGCGCATCCTCGCAGGCCGCCTCGTGGAGCGCATCAACGCCACGCCGCACACTGGCTACGCCGAAGCCTTTGTCGGCATGGGCGGCGTCTTCTTCCGGCGCAACCAGCGCCCGAAAACCGAGGTCATCAACGACATCAGCGGCGACGTGGCCAATCTCTTCAGGATCCTGCAGCGGCACTACCCGCAGTTCATGGACACCCTGAAGTTCCAGGTCACCTCGCGCCGCGAGTTCGAGCGCCTGGCGGCGACGCGGCCGGAGACGCTGACCGACTTGGAGCGCGCCGCCCGTTTCCTCTATCTCCAGAAGACGGCCTTTGGCGGCAAGGTGTCCGGCCGGAACTTCGGCGTCGACAAGAGCGGCGGCGGCCGGTTCAACCTCAACCGCCTGGCGCCGCTGTTGGAAGACGTGCACGAACGCATGGCCGGCGTCATCATTGAGCAGCTCGACTGGCGCGAGCTCCTGCGCCGCTATGACCGGCCGGGCATGCTCTTCTATCTGGACCCGCCGTACTTCGGGAACGAGTGCGACTATGGCGCGGGCGTCTTCAGCCGGGAAGATTTCGCCGAGATGGCTGAGCATCTCGAGGGCCTGCATGGGAGCTTCATCCTCTCGCTGAATGACCGGCCGGAGGTGCGCGAGACCTTCCGGGCCTTCCGCATCGAGACGGTCGACTGCCGCTATTCGGTGAAGGGCGGCCAGGGCAAGGCCGTGACGGAGGTGATCATTTCCTCCCGGTAGGCTTTCCAGGTCGGCGAATGGGGAGCGGCTTTAATGCGTCTTTAACAGGGTCTTTGAAGCCAGCTTTTCAATCTTGTTTGTATGGTCCATCATTGGGTTCGTTGGACTAAATCTGCAGGTGGGAAATGAACTCGAACGTTGTTCTCGGAAGTATGATGGTTCTGGCTTTGGCTGGCTGCACCACAGCGCCGGCGCCGGTATCGAACTTTGACGAGTTGAAATACGTCAATTTGACGCCGGAGCTGAAGGCAAAGTTTGCCGAGGGAGTGAAGAAGGGGCTGAAGGATCCATTTTCTGCAGTTGTCAGCGACACAATGTACGCCGTGACCGATGGGAAAATGACGACAGCGTGTGGCTATGTGAACGCGAAGAACTCGTTCGGAGCCTACACGGGTGACAAGCCGTGGGCAGCCATGATGACGAGCCAGGGTATCGTTGCGCCCGTAGGGGTAGGCGGCACTGATACGGAAACTAGAGTGGTACTCCGCTTCTGTTATCGCCGGGGTCTTAATATCTAGCCCAGACCACTGACAAATGAACTTACCGAACACCGCCGCATGGCGGTGTTTTTGCATTTGGAAACCGGTGTGGGTCAATCGATCACGGCGGCATTGAGTTTGTGCTCATTTGAAATGGCGCGAAATTTCAAATGAAGTTGCGCGCTACAGATCCGCCGGGCCGCCGCAACGCTTTCCATGAGGACAAGACAATGACTGACATCACCACCCTGCGCACCGCGCCCGAGATCAAGGCGGCGTCCGGTTCCGCCCAAGACGTTGCAGAGGCGTTCGACGAGTTCATGGGCGCCTTCGAGGCCTTCAAGGCCGCCAATGACGAGCGGCTGAAGGAGATCGAGCAGCGCGTCGGCGCCGATGTGCTCACCGTCGACAAGGTCGACCGCATCTCAGCCGCGCTCGACGAACAGAAGGCGGCGATGGACCGCCTGATCCTGCAGCGCGGCCGCCCGGCGCTGGACGGCGCGGTCCCGCTCGCCGGCCTCGCCCGAAAGCAGGCCTTTGCCGCCTACATGCGCTCCGGCGACGACCGCCAGATGCGCGCGCTCGATACCAAGGCCATGTCCTACGGTTCCGGCCAGGACGGCGGCTACCTGGTTCCGGACGAGACCGAAGCGGCCATCGGCAAGCGCCTTGCCGCGCTTTCTCCGGTGCGTTCCGTGGCTTCGGTCCGCCAGGTCTCCGGCGCGGTGCTGAAGAAGCCCTTCTCGGTCACCGGACCGGCGGTCGGCTGGGCCGGCGAGACGGCCGCGCGGCCGGAAACCGCCTCGTCGGTGCTGGCGGAACTCCAGTTTCCGACCATGGAACTCTATGCCATGCCAGCCGCCACCGCCTCGCTGCTGGACGATGCCGCCGTCGATCTCGACCAGTGGATCGCCTCGGAAGTGGAAGCGGCCTTCGCCGAGCAGGAGGGCGCTGCCTTCATCACCGGGGATGGCGTGAACAAGCCGCGCGGCTTCCTCGACTACGGCTCCGTTGCCGAAGCCGACTGGGCCTGGGGCCAGCTTGGCCATGTGGCCACCGGCGTCGCCGGCGCATTGCCGGAGACGGATGCCTCCGACGTGCTCATCGACACGATCTATGCGCTCAAGGCCGGCTACCGCCAGAACGCCTCGTGGATGATGAACCGCAAGACGCAGGCCGCCATCCGCAAGCTGAAGGACGCCGACGGCAACTATCTCTGGCAGCCGCCGGCCATGCCGGGCGGCCAGGCCATGCTGATGGGCTTCGGCGTGGTCGAGGCCGAGGACATGCCCGATGCCGCCGCCAATGCCACGCCGATCGCCTTCGGCGACTTCGCGCGCGGCTATCTCGTGGTGGACCGGACTGGCGTGCGCGTTCTGCGCGATCCCTACTCCGCCAAGCCCTACGTGCTGTTCTACACCACCAAGCGCGTGGGCGGCGGCGTGCAGGACTTCGATGCCATCAAGCTCGTGAAATACGGCGCGGCCTGACCACCGGCGGCGCTGCGCATCTTCTCCCCAGCGCTGCGCCCATTCGCGCCGGACGCGGCCCCGGTCCCCTCCTGCCGGGGCCGCGTTTTACCTTGAGGATCAATCGGGAAAGCCATTGCGATGATTCATTTCATGAGCGGCCCGCCGGCCGTCGAACCGGTCTTGCTGGCCGAACTGAAGAGGCATCTGCGCATCGATCATGATGGCGACGACGCCGCGTTGCAGACCCTGCTGGCTACCGCCCGCGACGATGTGGAGCGCCAGACAGGCCTCGCCCTGCTGCGCCAGGCCTGGCGCGTGGTTGCCGCACGCCTGCCGCCGGATCGCCGGATCGCGCTGACGCGCTATCCCGTCATGCGGGTGGTTTCGGTTGCCACCTTCGCCGCCGACGGCACACGGACCGATGTGCCGGCAGGCCAATGGCGACTTGACCGCTTCGCCCGTCCCGCCGCCGTCGATCTCGCCGCGCTTGCGCCAGCCGTCGATTGCTCCAACGGAATCGAGATCGATTACGAGGCCGGTCATGGCGATACGGCCACGGACGTGCCCGATCTCCTCAAGCGCGCGATCCTTCAGCTTGCCGCCCATCTCTACGAGCACCGCTCCGGCTCCATGGCCGACGGACAGGTTTCCGCATGGCCTTCGGGCTACGAGCGCCTGATCGCGCCGTTCCGCCTGACGAGGCTTTGACATGCCGGTGCTCTTCATCGATCCCGGCCGCTTCCGGATACAGTTCGCCCTCGATGTCCCGGATCTTCAGCCCGATGGTGCCGGTGGCCTGTCAGGCGGATGGACGGAGGCGGCGACCTTTCAGGGTCTGCTCGAACCGGTGACGGTGCGAGCGCGTTTTGCCGGGGAACAGTTCCTGGAGGAGACGACCCACCGTGTCACCATCCGCCATCGCCCGGACGTGAAGGCCGGTGCGCGGCTGCGCCGGGGTTCCCGCCTGTTCGCCATCCTGTCGGTTCACGATCCCGATGAAAGCGGGCGCTATCTCGTATGTCTCACAAGGGAGGAGCAGCTATGAAACTTGCTTTCCGGATCACCGCCGAGGGACTGGTGCGCGCGCTCGCCATGCATCGTCATCGCCTGGCCGATCATCGCGACCTGAATGGCGCCTTGCGGCAGGGGCAGGAACGCGAAATCATTGGCCGGCGCGAACCGCGCGGGAAGGGGAGGGCTGACGATGGCCAGCGCAGCCGCTGAACTGCAGAAGGCGATCCATGCGACCCTGACCGGCAATGGCGCGGTGACGGATCTGCTCGGCGGACGCCGGGTCTACGATTTCGCGCCCGAGCGTGCCCGCTTCCCCTATGTGACGATCGGGCGCACCAGCGTCTACGACTGGTCCACGGGCGACGGCAATGGCAGCGAGCACCTCGTTACCCTGCATGTCTGGTCGCGGGCCCGCGGCAAGGCCGAGGCGCATGCCATCATCGAGGCCGCTGAAAGGGCGCTTGAGGACTTCTCTCCGGTGCTGGACGGGCACCGCCTCGTCGGCCTGTTCCGCGAGTTCGCCGAAGTCTATTTCGACGAGGACATGGAGCTTCAGCACGGGCTCCTGCGCTATCGCGTGCTTGTGGAGGAACAGGCGGGCGCGGCCTGACCGCATCTGCGATTCTTTCCCGGCCATGCCGGCTTTCACATTGTTCCAATTGAAAACATGGAGTTTTTTTCGATGGGTGCTCAAAAGGGCAAGGACCTGCTCGTCAAGCTGGATGGCGACGGGCAGGGCCAGTATGTGACGGTGGCCGGCCTGCGTGCCCGGCGCATCGCCTTCAACGCCGCGACTGTCGACGTCACCGATTCCGAGTCCGCCGGCCGCTGGCGTGAACTGCTCGGCGCCAGCGGGGTGCGGCGCGCCTCCGTCACCGGCAGCGGCATCTTCAAGGATGCCGCATCGGATGCGCTTGTCCGGCAGGCCTTCTTCGACGGCGCGGTCGGTGCCTGGCAACTGGCCATTCCCGATTTCGGCACCGTGACCGGCCCCTTCCAGGTCACCGCGCTGGAATATGCCGGCAGCCATGATGGCGAGATCACCTTCGAGATCGCGCTGGAATCGGCCGGCGCCCTTGCGTTCGAGGCGGCGTGATGGGCGCGTTTGCCACCCCGGCCAACCGGCGGCGCGGCGAGGTTTGTGCCCGGCTCGACGGACGCGACTACCGCCTGCGACTGACCCTGGGCGCGCTTGCCGAACTGGAGGACGCCTATGGCGCGGAAGATCTGCAGGCGCTTGTCGCCCGCCTCTCGTCCGGCCGCTTCGCCGCGCGCGACCTTATCCGCATCATCGCCGCCGGCTTGCGCGGCGCTGGCCATGACATGGCGGACGGCGATGTCGCATCCATGCAGTCCGACGACGGCATAGCCGGTCACGCTCGCATAGCGGCCGATCTGCTGGCGGCGGCATTCGGCGGCACGGATGCCGTTGCAGGTGCGGGTAGCCCGCAAGACCCCATCCAGCCGTAGCGGGGCAGGGGGCAAGGCCCTTTCCCTGGGCCGGGGCACTGCGTCTCGGCCTGACCCTGCTGCGGCTTCCGCCTGACGCCTTCTGGGCCATGACCCCGCGTGAACTCGCCGCCTGCCTGGCACCGCCCGGCGGCGTCGGCGCCTGTTCGCGCGCGGGACTGGAGGCGTTGATGCATCGCTTTCCCGATCACTGAAAAAGGACATTGATCCGCCATGACGGACACCCTCCCGGTGCGGCTGGAAGCCGACACCACGCCTTTGCAAAGCGCGCTGAAGGACATGGAAAAACTGGCCGAGCGCTTCGGCGCACAGATGACGGGCGCGCTCAAGGGCGCGGTCGTTTCCGGCAAGGAACTGGACGACGTGTTGCGCCAGCTTGCGACGAACCTTGCCTCCATGGCGCTCGACCAGGGGCTGAAGCCGCTCCAAGGCGTCATCTCCTCCGCCTTCAGCGCGCTGGCGGGCAGCATCACGCCCTTCGCCAGCGGCGGCGTTCCGGGCCGTGTCACCGCCTTTGCCGATGGCGGCGTGGTGGCCGCGCCGACCTTCTTTCCCATGGGCTCCGGTCTGGGGTTGATGGGCGAGGCCGGATCCGAGGCCATCCTGCCCCTGAAACGCGGTTCCGATGGAAGCCTCGGCGTGGCGGCTCCCGGCGGTAGCGGCGGTGCGGTGAACGTGACCTTCAACGTGCAGGCCAGCGACGCCGCCTCCTTCCGCAAGTCCGAGGCACAGATGACCGCCATGCTGGCGCGTGCGGTCAGCCGCGGCGCCCGTCACCTGTGAGGCACCCGCCATGAATGCATTTCACGATGTCCGCTTTCCTGTCGCCATAGGCTTTGGCGCGACGGGCGGGCCGGAGCGCATGAACGAGATCGTGCGCCTGACCAGCGGGCAGGAGCGGCGCAACCAGCGCCGCGCCCATGCCCGCCGCCGCTACGATGCCGGTACGGGCCTGCGGGGCCTGGCCGATCTGGAAGCGCTGGCCGACTTCTTCGAGGCGCGGCGCGGTTCGCTGCACGCCTTCCGCTTTCGCGATCCCTTCGACTGGAAGTCCTGCCCGCTGGCGCGGGAACCGCGCGCGGTTGACCAATGGATCGGCACGGGCGATGGCGAGACCATCGCCTTCCAGCTTGTGAAAACCTATGGCGAGGGCGCGGATGCCTACCGGCGTCCCGTCACGAAGCCAGATGCCGTGTCGGTCAGGATCGCGCTCGACGGCGTGGCGCTGGCCGGCGGCAACGCCTTTGCCGCCGACGGCCTGACCGGGCTGGTCACGCTGGCCGAGCCGCCAGGCGAGGACGTGCGCATCACCGCCGGTTTCGCCTTCGACGTGCCGGTGCGTTTCGACACCGATCACCTCGTTCTCTCGCTGTCGGCCTTCGAGGCCGGCCAGCTTCCCTCCGTTCCACTTGTCGAGGTGCTCCCGTGACGCATTTCCCCCAGGCCCTGGCCGCCCACGCTGCCGGTGAGGCCACGACATTGTGCCAGTGCTGGCGTGTTCGCCGTGCCGATGGCACGGTGCTCGGCTTCACCGATCATGACGGACCGCTTGTCTTCGACGGACTCGCGCACCGCCCACGCACCGGCTTTTCAGCCTCCGAAGCCCGGCAGAGCCTCGGTCTTGCGGCCGATGCCACGGAGATCGAAGGCGCGCTGTCGGATGACGAGATCACCGAAAGCGACATCGAGGCGGGGCTCTATGATGGTGCAAAGGTGGAAACCTGGCTCGTCAACTGGACCGATCCCGGACAGCGCGCCTTGCTGCGCACCACGGTGATCGGACGGATCACGCGCCGCGACGGCCGCTTCATGGCCGAATTGCAGAGCCTTTCCGCAAGTCTCGACAAGCCGTTGAGCCGTGTGCTGCGCCGTGCCTGTTCCGCCGAACTGGGCGACGAGGCATGCGGCGTCAACCTGTCGGCAGCCGGCATGAGCGCCGAGGTCGAAATCATGAAGGTGGTGCCGCCGGTTACCCTACGGGTGGCAAGGACGCCGGGACCGGAGGGCTGGCTCGTCAACGGCTGGCTGGAAACGGCCGATGGAAATGCCGGCCCGCCCCGCCGCTACCGGATCAGCGCGCAGCAGGCCGACGGCGCGGCAGAAACGCTGGTGCTTGGTGACCGGCCCGAGCCGCCGCTGGAAACCGGCCAGGCCGTGCGTCTCGTCGCCGGTTGCGACAAGCGTTTCGCCACCTGCCGCGACCGTTTCGGCAACGGCATCAATTTTCGCGGATTTCCGCACATGCCGGGCAACGATGCCGCCTTCGGCTATGTCACGCAGGATCTGCCGCTCGACGGCAAGCCGGTGGTGCCATGAACGGCGCGCCGGTTGGCCTGCGCGAACGGGTGCTCGCCGAGGCGAGAAGCTGGCTTGGCACCCCCTACCGCCATCAGGGCGGCCGGAAGGGCGTGGGTTGCGATTGCCTTGGTCTGGTGCGCGGCGTCTGGAAGGGCGTCTATGGCACCGAAACACCGGAGCCCGGCCCCTATGGCGCGGACTGGCTTGCCGGTGGCGGTAGCGATCCGATGATCGAGGCCGCAACACGCCTTTGCGGTCCGGGCTTTGCCCTGTCCGCCGCCCTGCCTGGCGACCTGCTGGTCTTCCGCTGGCGGCCCGACTTGCCGGCTCGGCACATCGGCATCCTGTCGCACAACGGGCGCTTCATCCACGCCTATTCCGGCACCGGCGCCGTGGAATCCGCGCTTGTGCCCGGCTGGCGGCGCCGTGTCGCCGCTGCCTTCGCCTTTCCGGCGCCCTGAAAGGAACCCTCACTCATGGCCACCATCCTGTTGCAATCGGCCGGCGCCTTCCTCGGCAGCTTTTTCGGCCCGGTCGGCTCGGCCATCGGCTCCACTGTCGGTGCCATGGCCGGCTACGCCATCGACAACGCGGTCATCCAGTCCACCCGTCGCTATGAAGGTCCGCGCATGACCGGCATGCGTCCCTTCCAGGCGGAAGAAGGCGCCGTCCTGCCGCAGGTCTTCGGCGCGGCCCGCGTGTCCGGAACCATGATCTGGGCCACCCGCTTCGAGGAGCGCCGGACGACGCGCCGCCAGGGCCTGAAGGGCGGACCGAAGGTCACCGAATACAGCTACTTCGCCAATGTGGCCTTCGCATTGTGCGACGGGCCGGTTGCCGGCGTGCGCAGGGTCTGGGCCGATGGCCGGGAACTGGACCTGACGCGTGTCGACATGCGCGTCGCCACCGGCACGCAGGACCAGCTCCCCGATCCGCTGATCGAGGCCAAGCAGGGCGCCGGCAATGCACCGGCCTATCGCGGCACGGCCTATGTCGTGTTCGAGCGGCTTGCCCTCGACGGCTATGGCAACCGCGTTCCGCAGATGCAATTCGAGGTGCTTGCGCCGGCCGGAGACTTCCATGAACGCATCCAGGCCGTCGCGCTCATACCCGGTGCCACCGAATACGGCCTGTCCCCGGCGCGGGTCATCCGCGACATCAGGCCAGGTGAGCGCGAGACGCTGAACCGCCATGTTCTCTACGGTGAGAGCGATTTCGCCGCATCGCTGGACGAATTGCAGGCGCTTTGCCCAGGGCTTCGCCATGTGGCGCTCGTCGTCCCGTGGTTTGCGGATGACCTGCGCGCCGGTCATTGCCGGATTGAACCGGGCGTCACGGAAAGGACGATGCCCGGTGTACGGCGGACATGGTCCGTGGCCGGAATCGAGCGCGGACAGGCACGCCTTGTCAGCCGGACTGGCGGGCGCGCCGCCTATGATGGAACGCCGGACGACAGGTCCGTGACCGACGCCATCCGTGATCTTGCCGCGCGCGGGCTGAAGGTGGCGTTCTATCCTTTCCTGCTGATGGACATTCCGTCTGGCAACGGCTTGCCGGACCCCTGGGGCGGGGACGGGCAGGCGCCGTTCCCCTGGCGCGGACGCATCACGGGAGCGGTGGCGCCCGGCAGGCCCGGCTCGCCCGATGGCAGCGCCGCCATTCGCGCCGAACTCGCCGAATTCCTCGGCCGGGGCGACGGGCCGGGAACGGTTCGGCTGGCGGGTTCGCCCGATTGCCCGGGCGCTGCGAACGAGGCCGGCTACCGGCGCATGATCCTGCATTATGCGAGGCTGTGCGCAGAAGCCGGCGGTGTTGACGCCTTCCTGCTGGGTTCCGAACTGCGCGGCCTGACATCGCTGCGTGACGAAGCGGGCGTGTTTCCCTTCGTTCATGGGCTGCGTGAACTGGCCCGCGAGGTGCGCGCCATCCTGGGCGCAGGCACGAAGATCACCTATGGCGCCGACTGGTCGGAATATTTCGGCCACCAGCCGGCGGACGGGTCCGGCGATGTCTGCTGGCATCTCGATGACTTGTGGATGGACGAGGCCATCGATGCGGTGGGGATCGACAACTACATGCCCCTGTCGGACTGGCGCGACAGCGATCTCGACGGCGCAAATCCCGACAGTGCGCAATCGCCGCAGGACGCCAAGGCAATGCGCGAGGCCATCACGGCCGGCGAGGGGCATGACTGGTATTATGCCGATCCGGCCGCCCGCGCGGCCCGCATCCGCACGCCTATCACCGATGGCGCACACGGCAAGCCATGGGTCTATCGCTACAAGGATCTCGCCAACTGGTGGCTGAACGAGCATGTCGAGCGGCGCGGTGGCGTGGAAACCGGGATCCGTAGCCCATGGGTTCCAGGCGCCAAGCCGGTCTGGTTTACCGAGATCGGCTGCCCGGCCATCGACAAGGGTGCCAACCAGCCCAATGTCTTTCTGGACGCCAAGTCGTCGGAAAGCCAGGTGCCGCATTTCTCGTCAGGGGGGCGGGACGATCTGGTCCAGCGGCGCTTCCTTGAAGCCCATTTCGGCCACTGGAGCGCAGGTCCGCAGGCCAATCCGCTTTCGCCCGTCACCGGAAAGCCGATGGTGGACACCGGGCGTCTCTATTGCTGGGCGTGGGACACGCGGCCGTTTCCTGCCTTTCCGCAAGATGGCGATGTCTGGGCCGATGGCGTCAACTGGCCGCGCGGCCACTGGCTGAACGGACGCGTCGAGATGGTCTGGATCGGGGACGTGATCAACGCCGTCCTGGCCCGCCATGGCCTGCCTGCCGCCGACGTCGAAGCCGTCGACGCCATGGCCGCCGGCATCCTGATCGACAATTCCGCCAGTGCGCGCGAGGCGCTGGAACCGCTCGTGGCGATGCACGGGCTTTCGGTGAGCGAACGCGACGGCAGGCTGGTGTTTGCCAGCCAGTCCCGCGCCGTGGCGCCGCGCATCGTCGCCGATGTGATCGAGGCGGACCGGGAAGCCTCCGTGGAGGCCAACCGGGCCGCGCGCGAGGATGTGCCAGCCGTGGCAGTACTCGCCTGGCGCGACCCGTTTCGCGGCTACGAAGGCGCGGTGACACGGTTTCCCGAGGAAGCGTCGGGCGGCACGGAAATCAACATGGCCTATCCGGGCATCCTGAACGAGGGAGCGGCGCGGTCGCTGGCGGCCGCCTGGCTGGACCGGATCCGTCAGGGGCGGGACGAATGCCGCTTTGCGCTTCCTCCGGCCAGCGGCTTGTCGGTCGGGCAGCGGCTGGCCTTCGCGAACCGGCCGGACCGGATCTGGCTGGTCACGGAAGTGGAGGCGGGGATGACGGACATGGTTCGCGCCCGGCGGATCATTCCCGCCCCGTCGGTGCCGGACATTGCCGGGGTTGCGGCTTCTGCAAGTCCGCGCACCGCGGCACCCGCCGCGCCCCGGATCGTCCTCATCGACCTGCCGATGGCCGACATCTTTTCCAGCGAGAACGATGCGTTCTGCGCCGCCGCCTGGTCCAGGCCCTGGCGGACCCACATCCTGGAGGCATCGCCCGAGGACGCCGGCTACGGCCTGCGCGCCACGCTGGACCGCCCCGCCGCCATCGGCTCGCTCGTGACGCCGCTTGCGCCCGGCCTGGGCGCCATGCGTGAACGGGCCGCCTTCATCGACGTGGGCTTTCCGGACGCCGAACTGGAATCGGTTTCCGACCTGCAACTGTTCGCCGGCGCCAATACCGTTGCCGTGCAGGTGGAGGGGGGCGGCTGGGAAATCCTGCAATACCAGGATGCCGAGGAAATCCGGCCCGCCGTCTGGCGCCTCTCGCGTCTCATCCGGGGGCAGGCGGGAACCGAGGACCTGATGCGCTCCGGTGCGCCTGTCGGTGCAATGGCCGTCCTGCTCGATGATTCGGTGAAGCCTGCCGGCCTGCGCGCGGGGGAGGCCGGTCTGGAATTGTCCTGGCGCTCCCGTGCGCTTGTCGGTTTCGGCACCTCCGCTGACGCAACGGTCATCTCCGCGGCCGGAGGCTTGCGTGCGCTCACGCCGCTCAGCCCGGTCCATTTGCGCGCCATGCGGATGGAGGACGGCGGCGTCCGCTTTTCATGGACCAGGCGGTCACGCCTGCGCGCCGATGGCTGGGACGAGGTGCCGCTGGCCGAGGAACGCGAATCGTATCGCATCGTCCTGACGGACGGCACGGGTGTCCCGCGGGCGCAGGCCGATGTCGGCGAACCGGCCTTTCTGTGGCCTGCCGCCTCCGTTTCGAATGCGCTGTCGGCCGGTATGGCGCAGGTCTTGCTCGAAGTGCGCCAGGCGGGCGGACTGACCGGCCACGGCCTGCCGGCGGCCGCCACGTTTGCGTTGCCTTCCCTCATTCCCCAAGCCTGAAGAGAAAGGAAAACAGTCATGAACGACACCAAGCCATGGTACCTGTCCAAGACCATCTGGGCTTCGCTTGTCACGATCGCCACCGCGGTGGCGGGAATGGCGGGGCTTCCGGTCGCGGGCCTCGACGGGTCCGCGCTTGCCGAGACGATCCTGCAGGCCGTGACGGCATTGTCCGGTCTCGCCGCCATCATCGGACGGCTTTCCGCTCAGACCGTGATCGACTGATCCCGACCATGGCCATGGAACGGCGTGACCCTTGCCGGACTGCCGGTCCATGGCCTATCCATTCATGTCGCGTTCAGACGAGAGCCGCTATACCGTTCCGCATGATGAAGAAACGCACCCCGATCCGCTTTCTTGCCGCCGCAGCGCTGGGCCTTGCCGCCATTTCGCCTGCCGCCGCGTGGAGCCTGCCGCGGCCCGCTCCCGGGCCGTCCATCCATGTCATGCCGGTGGCCGGCGGTTGTTATGCCGTGGGCCAGCGCGTCGCCGCCCAGAAAGGCGGTCAGCTTGCCAAGGCCTCCCAGGAAACCCGCGGCGGACGGTCCGTCTGCGTCATCGTGGTCCTCGTGCCGCGTGGCGGAGGGCAGCGTCCGAGCCGCCAGGAAGTTGTCGTTCCCTATCAGTAGACCTGTGCCCGGCGGATTGATCGCAGGGTGAAATCGGGCACAATGAACGGGACCTGCAAGGAGGGCCGATATCGATGCGCATACTGGTCGTCGAGGATGATGCCGATCTCAACCGCCAGCTATGCGAGGCGCTGGCCGAAGCCGGCTACGTGACGGATTGCGCGTTCGACGGAGAAGAGGGCCACTTCCTCGGCGATACCGAACCCTATGACGCGGTCGTGCTGGACCTTGGCCTCCCCCAACTCGACGGGCTTTCGGTCCTGGAGCGCTGGCGGCGTGAAGGGCGCGCCATGCCCGTCCTGATCCTGACCGCCCGCGACCGATGGAGCGACAAGGTGGCAGGCATTGATGCAGGCGCCGACGATTACGTGGCCAAGCCGTTCCATATCGAGGAAGTCCTGGCGCGCGTGCGGGCCCTGATCCGCCGGGCCGCGGGCCATGCTTCCTCCGAGATCACTTGCGGTCCGTTGCGTCTCGATACCCGCAATTCCAAGGCGGACGTCAACGGCCAGCCGCTCAAGCTGACCTCCCACGAGTTCCGCCTCCTGTCCTACCTGATGCACCATCCGGGCAAGGTCATTTCCAGGACCGAACTGGTGGAGCATCTCTACGACCAGGATTTCGACCGGGATTCCAATACCATCGAGGTTTTCGTGGGCCGGTTGCGCAAGAAGATGGGCATTGACCTGATCGAAACCGTTCGCGGCATGGGCTACCGCCTGCGCGCCGATGCCGGCTGACGCGATATCGCCCGGCTGATGGGACGCTTTCCCAAATCGCTTGCCTTCAGGGTGACGCTGCTTTCCACCGTGCTCGTCGTCACGGCGCTCTTTGTCATCGCCACCGTCATCGACACGCTGTATGGCCGCGCGAGCGAGCGCAATTTTGACCAGTTGCTGTCTGCGCACCTGTTCAACCTGATCGGTTCCGTCGGTCTTGATAGCGAAGGACGGCTCGACGGTTCGCCGGATTTCGGCGATATCCGCTATTCGCAACCTGGATCGGGCTGGTACTGGTCGGTGGAGCCGGTGACAGGTGGCATCGATGCGCCACTGTCGTCGCCGTCGCTGACCGGTGCCATTCCCTCGCCATCGGCCGGAGACGTTCCATTCGATCCCTTTTTCCGCCGTTCCTACGTGACCGATGGCCTTGCCGGAGAAAAGGTCCGCGTTTTTGAAAGCGAGTTCGAACTGGGTGGAACCGGAGCGGCTGCCCGCTTCCGGCTGATGGGAAACGAGAGCGAACTGCGCGCCGACATTGCGGCCTTCCGGCATCAGGTGTGGACCTATTTCGCCATTCTGGGCCTGGCGCTCGTCGCCATCAATGCCGCGGCCATGCGCTATGGCCTGCGCCCGCTCGATCGGGTGCGAAAGGCACTGGGCGACATCCGCGAGGGCCGGGCGCAACGTCTTGAAGGGCCTTTCCCCCATGAAATCGAACCCTTGGCGGACGAGATGAACGCGCTGATCGAGAACAACCGGCGCATTGTCGAGCGCTCGCGAACACAGGTCGGCAATCTCGCCCATTCGCTCAAGACACCGCTTGCCGTGATCGTCAACGAGGGGCATGCGCTGGGCGGCGGCAAGGGCAGGGTCATCGGCCAGCAGGCAGAGGCCATGCGCGCCCAGGTGGAGCATTACCTCCAGCGCGCGCGCATCGCCGCGCAGCGTGAGAGCGTTGTCTTCCGCGCCGACGCGACGGCCGTTCTCGCCCGTATGGCACGTGTCGTTGCCAAGCTTCATCCCGGCAAGGACATCGCGGCGGATCTTCCCGAAAGGCCTGTGATTTTCGCCGGCGAGCAACAGGACCTGGAAGAAATCGTCGGGAACCTGCTTGAAAACGCGGTGAAATGGTCCCGCGCTTCGGTGGCGCTGGCACTGAGCGAGGAGCCCGGGAACAGGCTGGTCATTACGGTGGCAGACGACGGACCGGGCATTCCTCCGGAACGGGCGGCCGAGGCTCTCAAGCGCGGGCGCCGGCTCGACGAACGCATGCCTGGAACGGGTCTGGGACTGTCCATCGTGGCGGAACTGGTGAATGAATATGGCGGCCGGCTGTCCCTCGGTGAGGCGGGCCTGGGCGGTCTCGAGGCAAGGGTCGAATTGCCAATGGCAAAGTCGTGATGCATGTCCTATTTCGGACATAAGCTGCGTTTAACTGGAAAGAAGCCCGGAAACGAGGAAGAAGATCATGCGTTTGATGCCGCTTCTGGCATTGGCACCAGCCCTGTTGGCCGCCGGATGCGCCACCGGTGGCGTCTCACGGACGGCTTTTGCTCCCGCCGAGGTCCAGCCGCGCGGCGCCGCTGCCGTGGAACGGAACCTGCTTGCGCCGCTGGGAGGCGGTCTGGTGGCCCAGGGCAATCTTCTCAGGGCAGGATCACGCGACCAGCGCAGCGCGCTGGAAGCCGAATACAAGGCACTGGAATATGCCCGTGGTGGCGAAAGCATCGCATGGGAAGGATCCGGCGTTTCGGGCACGGTGACGCCGGCGCAGCCCTACCAGGTCGGTTCGCAGAACTGCCGGCAATACACCCACGCCGTGGATGCGGGCGGAACGGTCTCCGAATTCAAGGGAGCGGCCTGCCGCAATCCCGATGGAAGCTGGACCCTCCTCAACTGATGGTTCACCTGTGGCGAAATGTGCCAATCATTATCATCTTTGGACTGGTTGGCAGCGGCCCTGGCAATGGCTAAATGAACGGCATGACGATCTGGATTGTAGCCATTTTCCTGACTCTCGCCGCCGCCATGGCACTGGTGAGGCCGTTGCTTCGCAAGCCGGTCGCGGGCGGGAATGCCGCGGCCTATGACCGCGAGGTCTACAAGGACCAGCTTGAGGAACTCGAACGGGACGAGGCGCGGGGGCTGATCTCCGGCCGCGAGGCAGAGGAAGCCCGTGCCGAGATCGGCCGCCGCCTGCTGAAGGCGGACGCGGAGGTCAGGGCGGCGCGCAGTGCATCGGGGTCGAAAATGGCCGGCCTTGTCGCCGGGCTGGCAATCCTCTCGGTCCCCCTGGTGAGCTGGGGCCTTTATGCCTCCATCGGGTCGCCTTCGCTGCCGGACCAGCCGCTCGCGATGCGAATGGAGAAGAATCCGGCCAACAGTTCAGTCGCGGAACTGGTTGCCCGCGCGGAGGATCACCTGCGCCGGAATCCGGACGATGCGACCGGCTGGGAAGTGCTCGGCCCGATTTACATGCGGCTCGGCCGGTTCGATGACTCGGCGAACGCCTGGCGCAACCTGATCCGTATCAAGGGTGAGAATGCCGCCCGGCTCAACGGGTTGGGCGAGGCCCTCGGTGCCGGTGCACAGGGCATGGTGAGTGGCGCATCGCTGGAGGCCTTCCGCAAGGCGCTGGAACTGGAGCCGGGTAACGAGAAATCGCGCTTCTTCGTTGCCGTGGGTGCCGCGCAGGCCGGACGCCTCGAAGAGGCCCGTGCCGAATGGAAGAGCCTGAGCGAGGAGGCGGCCGACGGTTCGCCCTGGCGCCTTGCGGCACTGAACGCAATCCGGGAATCCGGTGGCGAGGTGCCTTCCGCGCCGCAGGCCGCGCAATCGGGCAGCGCAAGCGAGCCGCGCGGCCCGAGCGCAGAGGACGTTGCCGCCGCGCAGGAGATGAGCGCGTCAGACCGTCAGGCCATGATCGAGGGAATGATCGCGCAGCTTGACGACCGGCTGAAGGAAAACCCCGACGATGCGCCCGGCTGGCAGCGGCTCATCCGCGCCTATGCCGTCATGGGCCGCACGGAAGACGCGCAGGCCGCGCTCGTTCGCGGATTGAAGGCCTTCGAGGGAAAGCCCGAACAGGCCGGACAGTTGACCGCTTTCGCACAATCCCTTGGCATAGCGGCGCCCGCCGCTTCGCAGTGAGGCAGGAACAATGGCCATGACCCGCAAACAGAAACGCCTTTCCGTCATCCTCGGCGGTCTCGGCTTCCTCGGCCTCGCCGCCGGTCTGGTGCTTGTCGCGCTGAACCAGAAGATCGTCTTCTTCGTCACGCCGTCCGATCTCACCTCGATCGAGGCCCAGGCCGGGCAGCGCATGCGCCTGGGAGGCCTCGTCAAGGAAGGCACGGTGGTGCGCGGCGAGGGCACCAGGGTCAGTTTCGAGGTGACCGACACGATCAAGGACGTGCCCGTGAGCTATGACGGCATCCTCCCGGACCTGTTTCGCGAGGGGCAGGGCGTGGTGACCGAAGGGCTGTTCAATGCCGACGGTCGTTTCGTCGCCGATACCGTGCTGGCAAAGCACGACGAGAATTACATGCCCAAGGAAGTCGTCGACAGCATGAAGGAAAAGGGCGTCTGGCAGCATACGGAAGACGCCCAGTGACGCGCCAGGCGGGGGAGATCTGACATGGTGGAAATCGGACATTTCGCGCTGGTGCTGGCCCTGGCCGTTTCACTCGTCCAGTCGGTCCTGCCCGTCTATGGCGCGCGCACCGGCGACGAGAGGCTGATGGGGATGGCCGGGCCGGCGGCGCTGACAGTCCTCGCGCTCATTGCCATATCCTTTGCCGCCCTCGTTCAGGCCTACCTGACGTCGGACTTCTCCGTCCTCAACGTCGTCGAGAACTCCCACTCCGCCAAGCCGCTGATCTACAAGATTTCCGGCACATGGGGCAATCACGAGGGCTCCATGCTGCTGTGGGTGCTCATCCTTGTCCTTTTCGGCGGATTGGTGGCACTGTTCGGCGGCAATCTCCCGTCCAGCCTCAAGGCGCTTGTCATCGCGGTGCAGGGCTGGATCGGGACGGCATTCCTCCTGTTCATCCTGTTCACCTCGAATCCCTTCACGCGCGTCGCCAGCCCGCCGGTCGAGGGACAGGACCTCAATCCGATCCTGCAGGATATCGGCCTCGCCATCCATCCGCCGCTCCTCTATCTCGGCTATGTCGGCTTCTCCATCAGTTTCGCCTTTGCCGTTGCCGCGCTCATCGACGGGCGTGTCGATGCAGCATGGGCGCGCTGGGTGCGGCCCTGGACCTTGGCCGCCTGGGTCTTCCTGACGGCCGGCATCGCCATGGGGTCCTACTGGGCCTATTACGAACTGGGCTGGGGCGGCTACTGGTTCTGGGATCCGGTCGAAAACGCCTCCTTCATGCCATGGCTCGCCGGAACCGCGCTGCTCCACTCGGCCATCGTCATGGAAAAGCGCTCCGCGCTGAAGATCTGGACGATCCTGCTGTCGATCATCACCTTCTCGCTGTCGCTTCTCGGCACCTTCCTCGTTCGCTCCGGGGTCCTGACCTCTGTCCACGCCTTTGCCACCGATCCCTCGCGCGGCGTGTTCATCCTGATGATCCTGATGGTGTTCATCGGCGGTTCGCTGGCCCTGTTTGCCTGGCGGGCCGGAAGCCTTTCGGCCGGCGGGCTGTTCCAGCCCGTTTCGCGAGAGGGCGCGCTGGTGCTCAACAACCTGTTCCTGACGACGGCCACGGCCACCGTGTTCATCGGCACGCTCTATCCGCTGCTGCTGGAATCGGTGACGGGCGAGAAGATTTCGGTCGGCGAACCCTTTTTCAACCTGACCTTCGGGCCGCTGATGATCCCGTTGCTGATCGCCGTGCCCTTTGGTCCGCTTCTCGCCTGGAAGCGGGGCGACCTCTGGGCGGCCAGCCAGCGGCTTTTCGCCGCTTTCGCCCTTGCCCTTGCCGGCGTCGCTTTCGTGCTGGTCTTTGTTGACAGGACCGCTCTTTTCGCCGCGCTCGGCACCGGCCTCGCGGTCTGGCTGTTTGCCGGCAGCCTGACCGATCTTGCCTTGAAGGCCGGGGTCGGCAAGGCTTCGGCTTCGGTCATGCTGCATCGGCTTCGTGGCCTTCCGGGTTCGGTTTTCGGAACCGCGCTCGGGCATTTCGGCCTTGGCGTGACGCTGCTCGGCATCGTCGCCGTGACTGCCTTCGAGACGGAGAACATCCTGACGATGGACAAGGGCGACACGCTCCCCGTTGCCGGTTACACGCTGCGTTTCGATGAAATGGCACCGGTCCGGGGGCCGAATTTCCAGGCTGACGAGGCGCGCTTCTCGCTGCTTTCGGCGTCCGGTGAGAAGGTCGCCGACATCGCTTCTTCAAAGCGCGTCTACAACGCCAGCCGCATGCCGACGACGGAAGCCGGCATCCATACCTTCGTCTTCTCCCAGCTTTATGTCTCGCTGGGCGATCCGGCATCCAATGGCGGCATGGTGGTGCGCGTCTGGTACAAGCCGCTCGTCACGCTGATCTGGCTTGGCACCGTGCTCATGATGTTTGGCGGCATCCTTTCGCTGGCCGACCGCCGCTTGCGTGTGGGCGCGCCCGCCAGGACGGGCCGCAAGCAGGAACAGGGAAGCTTGGAGGCGCGGGCATGACCGCTGCTGCCCGGCGATGGCTGGCATTCTTCGCCGCTTGCCTTTTCCTGGCGTTGCAGGCCGTTCCCGCGCTTGCCGTCCGGCCAGACGAGATGCTGGCTGATCCCAGGCAGGAAGAGCGCGCGCGGGAGATTTCCGCCGGACTGCGATGCCTTGTCTGCCAGAACCAGTCAATCGACGACAGCGATGCGGATCTTGCACGCGACCTGCGCGTTCTCGTGCGCGAGCGGATCAGTGAAGGCGACACGAATGAAGAGGTGATCGACTTCGTCGTCTCCCGCTATGGGGAGTTCGTGTTGCTGAAGCCCCGTTTCACGGCCCAGACCGTCCTTCTATGGGGCGCTCCACTGCTCGTCCTGCTTTTCGGCGGCGCGCTGGTCATCATGAGCATGCGAAACCGCCGCCGCCCTGCGCCTGCCGGGCTGAGCGCGGAGGAAGATGCCGAACTGAAGAAGATTCTCAACGACGGCGACTGACCGCCGGTCCGCTCTCCGTCCAGCCCGGAAAAGGAGCACGCCATGGTCGCCACGTGGAGCCGGATCGAATTTCCCGGACATTCGGGAGCGTCGCTGGCCGCGCGTCTGGAAATGCCGGATGGCCCGGTACGCGCCTACGCGCTCTTTGCCCATTGCTTCACCTGTTCCAAGGACATTCTCGCCGCCCGGCGGATCGCCGCCGACCTCGCGCGCGAGGGAATTGCCGTCCTGCGGTTCGATTTCACCGGGTTGGGATCGTCCGAAGGGGAATTCGCCAACACCAGCTTTTCCTCCAATTGCGGTGACCTGATCGCGGCGGCCGACTGGATGCGGGAGAACCACGCGGCGCCGGCCATCCTCATCGGCCACTCGCTCGGCGGCGCCGCAGTGCTCTCGGTCGCGGCGAGAATTCCTGAAGTCAAGGCGGTCGTGACCATCGGCGCGCCTTCGGATGCCGATCACGTCCTGCGTTCCTTTCACGCCTCGCTGGATGACATCCGCGAGAACGGATCGGCAGAGGTCGTGCTGGCTGGGCGCAGCTTCACGATTTCACGCGATTTCGTGGAGGACATCGAAACAGCCAGTGTCCGCGAGGCGGTCGGTCACATGCGCAAGCCGTTGCTGATCCTTCATTCTCCGCTCGACGAAACGGTCGGCATCGACAATGCAGCCGCCATTTTCCAGGCCGCGCGCCACCCCAAGAGCTTCATCTCGCTGGATCACGCCGATCACCTGCTCACCAATCCCCGCGATGCCCAGTTTGCCGCATCGGTGATCGCCGGCTGGGTCTCGCGGTACCTGCCGGAGGATCGCGCCCAGGGCGAGGCCGCGCGCGAGCATGTGCGCGTTTCCGAAACGGGGCAGGGGCCTTTCCAGAACGCGGTCCGGGCGGGCCGTCACCGCCTCTTCGCCGACGAACCGGAAAGCGTCGGCGGGCTCGACACCGGGCCATCACCCTACGATTTTCTCTCCGCCGCGCTTGGCGCCTGCACCTCCATGACGCTGCGCATGTATGCGGACCGAAAGAAGATCGATCTCGGACGGGTGACCGTCGATGTCAGCCATGCGAAGGTCCACATGGCCGATTGCGCCGAGTGCAGCGACGAGGAGAAGGCCAGCGGCGGCCGCATAGACCGGTTCGAGCGCGTCATCACGGTCGAGGGCGGAGTGCCGGAAGGACTGCACGACAAGATCGTCGAGATCGCCGGGAAATGCCCGGTTCACCGCACGCTGGAGCATGGCTCGAAGGTGGCCACACGCGTCAACGGCGGCGACGGGTGAAGCCCGCAGGACCACATTACAAAAGTTTCATTCGCCGGAAAGAGCGAGGTAATGTGACGTGACCTAGATATCCTTCCGAAGGCGCCGCAACAGCGCCAAACGAGGAAAGGATATCTTACATGACCTCAACCAGTTCAAAGCTGCGCATCCGCTTCATGGCAGCTGCCGCCGCGACCGCCATCGCTGCGGGCACGGGCATGGCAACGCTTTCGCCGGTTGCCCACGCCGAAGCCGTTCGCGTGGAGACGGCGCAGGTCAATCCGGGCTTCGCCGATGTCGTCGAGAAGGTCTCGCCCGCCGTCGTTTCCGTGCGCGTCAAGAGCGACATCCAGCCCACCAGCAACAACGGCTTCTCCTTCAACATCCCTGGCATGCCGGGGATGGAGGACCTTCCCAACGATCACCCGCTGAAGCGCTTCTTCCGCGAATTCCGCGGTGACGGCAACGAACGCAACTTCGACAACAGGCGCAGCGACCGCAACCAGCCCCGCCGCCTGCGTCCGACATCGCAGGGCTCCGGCTTCTTCATTTCCGAGGATGGCCTTCTGGTCACCAACAATCACGTGATCCAGGGCGGTTCGGCCTATTCCGTCGTCATGGATGACGGCACGGAACTCGACGCCAGGCTGGTCGGAACCGATCCGCGTACGGATCTTGCCGTGCTCAAGGTCGAGGATGCGCGCAAGTTCACCTATGTGGCCTTTGGCGATGACAGCAAGGTACGCGTCGGTGAATGGGTGGTGGCCGTCGGCAATCCGTTCGGGCTCGGCGGGTCGGTCACCGCAGGCATCGTTTCGGCACGCGGCCGCGACATCGGCGCCGGCCCCTATGACGATTTCATCCAGATCGACGCGGCCGTGAACCGGGGCAATTCCGGCGGACCGGCCTTCAACCTGAAGGGCGAGGTGATCGGCATCAACACGGCCATCTTCTCCCCGTCGGGCGGCAATGTCGGCATTGCCTTCGCCATTCCGGCCTCCATCGCCAAGGATATCGTCAATGACCTGATCGACGACGGCGCCATCGAGCGCGGCTGGCTCGGCGTTCAGATCCAGCCCGTCACCGATGACATCGCCGAATCGGTGGGTCTTGCCGACGCCAAGGGCGCCATCATCGCTGAGCCGCAGCCCGGCAGCCCTGCGCTCGCCGCCGGCCTCAAGGCAGGCGATATCGTGACGGCGGTCAACGACGAGACGATCGACAGCCCGCGGGATCTCGCCCGCAAGATCGCGGCCATCGAACCCGGCACGGATGTCGATGTTGCGATCTGGCGCAATGGCGAGGCGAAGAACGTCACCGTCAAGCTCGGCATCATGCCGAAGCCCGACCAGATGGCCGGCAACGAGAACGGCCAGCGTGCAATCCCGGCCGAGCCGGGCACGATGGACGAGTTCGGCCTGACCATGACCCCGGCCGACGATGGCAAGGGTGTCGTGGTGACCGACGTCGAGCCCGGTTCCGACGCGGAGGATCGCGGCATCCAGGCCGGTGACGTCATCGTGTCGGTCAACTCCAACCCGGTCAGCAGCGTGGCGGATGTGGAGAAGTCCGTCGATAAAGCCGGCAAGGCCGGCCGCAAGGCTGTCCTGCTGCAGGTTGAACGCAACGGCCAGAACCGCTTCGTCGCGCTTCCGGTCCTGCGTGGCTGACCAAGGGCTTGCTGCCCCTGCCGGCCGGCTGACGATTGCCGGCCGGCGGGTTGCGGCGGGATGCAGCCCCGTTCGTCATGTCTGACAGGCTGCGCGGCAGCGGGTTTCCCATCGCCCGCTGCCGCATTCTTGTTTCGGGGAGTTTGCCTTGGGAAATATGCAGTCCCAAATCGGCCGGGAATCCGTTAAGACCGTCGCCATGAAGATACTGGTGATCGAGGACGACCGGGAAGCCGCCGACTATCTGGCCAAGGCTTTCGAGGAAAGCGGGCATGTCGCGCATGTCGCCGGCGACGGCGAGACCGGCTTCGCGCTCGCCGAAACCGGTGGCTACGACATACTCGTCGTCGACCGCATGCTGCCGCGCCGCGACGGCCTGTCGGTGATCGCGGGCCTGCGCGCGCGCGGCATCGAGACGCCGGTTCTCATCCTGTCGGCGCTCGGCGAGGTGGATGACCGCGTGACCGGCCTGCGCGCCGGCGGCGATGACTACCTCACCAAGCCCTACGCCTTTTCCGAACTGCTGGCGCGCGTGGAAGTGCTCAATCGCCGTTCCGGCGCCCGCGACAGCGAGACGGTCTACCGGGTGGGCGACCTGGAACTGGACCGCCTTGCCCATTCGGTCCGCCGCGCCGGACAGGACATCACGCTGCAGCCGCGCGAATTCCGTCTGCTGGAATACCTCATGCGCCACGCCGGGCAGGTGGTCACCCGAACCATGCTTCTGGAAAATGTCTGGGACTACCATTTCGATCCGCAGACGAACGTCATCGACGTCCATGTCTCCCGCCTGCGGTCCAAGATCGAGAAAGGGTTCGAGACGCCCATCCTGCACACCGTGCGCGGCGCCGGCTACATGCTGAAGGCGGGATGAGGCCATGCGCCTGCCGGCGATCCTCAACACGACCGCGGCGCGCCTGTCGGCCCTGTTCCTTCTCCTGTTCATGGTCTGCGCCATCGCGCTCGTCACCTACATGACCGCCCTGTCGGTGCGGATGCTCACCGGCCAGACGCGCGAGGCCATCGACCAGGAGATCGCCCAGCTTAACCAGGTCTACCAGATCGCCGGACTGCCGGGCCTCGTGCGCGCGGTCGACCGGCGCGCCCGCCAGCCGGGCGCCAACCTCTTCCTGATCGCCGATCCGGCCGGCCGTATCCTGGCCGGCAATGTCGAGAGCCTTGCCCCCGGCATCCTCGACGAGACCGGCTGGACCGAGCGGCCCTTTTCCTATGTCCGGTATGGCGATCCGGGCGCCGTGCGCGAAGGTGGCGGGCCGCACCAGGCCATCGCCCGCGTTTTCGAACTGCCCAACGGGCTGATCGCCCTTGTCGGCAAGGACCTTGGCGAACCCGAACGCCTGCGTGTGGTCGTCCGCCGGGCTCTGATCCTGGCGCTCGGCATGATGGCGCTCGGCGGTTTCCTGATCTGGTTCTTTGTCGGGCGCCGGGCGCTCAAGCGGATCGACGCGGTATCCGCGGCCAGCCGGCGTATCATGGGAGGAGACCTGGCCGGCCGCCTTCCGGTCAGCGGGTCGGGCGACGAGTTCGACCGGCTGTCGGTGAACCTCAACGCCATGCTGGCGAGGATTGGCGAACTCAACGACGGCCTGAAGCAGGTCGCCGACAACATTGCCCACGATCTCAAGACCCCGCTCACCCGGCTGCGCAACCGCGCCGAGGCTGCCCTTGCCTCCGGAACGAACGAGACGGAACTGCGCGCCGGCCTCGAACAGGCCATCGCCGAATCCGACCAGTTGATCCGCACCTTCAATGCCATCCTGATGATCTCGCGGCTTGAGGCGGGCAACGGCGCGAGCGAGCGCGGGCCTGTCGACCTGGCCGGTGTCGCGCGCGACGTGTGCGAACTCTACGAACCGCTCGCCGAGGAGGCGGGGGTCGCGCTGGCCTGCGGCACGCTGGAGGATGCCACGGCGACCGGAAACCGCGAACTGATCGGCCAGATGGTATCCAATGTCGTCGACAACGCGATCAAGTATGCCGGCGGCGAGGGCAAGGCGGCCCGCGTCACGGTATCGGTGGTGAACGGACCGCAAGGTCCCGTCCTCACCGTCAGCGACAACGGGCCGGGCATCCCGCCCGACGATCGCGAACGTGCCACGGAACGCTTCGTGCGGCTTGAGGAAAGCCGCAGCCTTCCGGGCTCGGGGCTGGGGCTGGCGCTTGCCAAGGCGGTGATGAAGTTCCACGGTGGGCGCCTTGAACTCGGCGATGCGGAGCCGGGGCTTGCCGTGTCGATGATCTTTTCCAGGGGGGAGAAAACCAGATGAGTGCCGGTGTCGGACATGCCTTCAAACCGTGGTTTGGCGACGGCCAGGCCGAACTGGCCCCGCTCGACCCGGACCATGCGAAAGCCGAACTCGCCGACATCGCCGGGCGCGCCCGCGCGGCAGAACTGGATACCCTGGCCGCCACGCTTTCCGATACGGCTGATCCCAATGCGGCATTCATTGCAGCGGCCTGCGATCTCTCCCCCTTCCTGCGCGATACCATCCGCCGCGACCCGGCCATGCTGGAGCGCCTCGCCGAAGAGGGGATCGAGGCGCGCCTTGACGCGATCCTCGCTGCCATCCGGGCGGCGGGAAGTGCCGAAGGCCAGAGCGAGACCGGCCTGATGCGCGACCTGCGCCTGCTGAAGGCCGAGGCCCACGCGCTGATCGCGCTGGACGACCTGGCCCATGGCGGCAATGCCCGCGTCACGGTGGCCCGCCTGTCGGCGCTGGCCGACGCGGCCATCGGTTCCGCGATCCGTTTCCTCCTGCTCGAAGCCGCCGGACGCGGCAAGCTCGACTTGCCCGATGCCGCCGATCCGGAAACCGGGTCCGGCTGGGTCATCCTCGGCATGGGCAAGCTTGGCGCCTGCGAACTGAACTTCTCCTCCGATATCGACCTCGTCGTCTTCTTCGATCCGCAGGCCCCGGCCGTCGGCGATCCGTGGGACGCCGCCGATACCTTCGTGCGCATGACGCGCCGGCTGGTGCGCATCCTGCAGGACCGCACCGAGCACGGCTACGTCTTCCGCACCGACCTGCGGCTGCGCCCTGACCCCGGCTCCACGGCGCTTGCCATCCCCGTGGAGGCGGCACTGATCTATTACGAGGGCAGGGGGCAGAACTGGGAGCGCGCCGCCATGATCAAGGCGCGTCCCGTGGCGGGCGACATCCGCGCCGCCGAAGCATTCCTGAAGGAATTGCAGCCCTATGTCTGGCGCAAGTACATGGATTACGCGGCCATTGCCGACGTCCATTCCATCAAGCGCCAGATCCACGCCCATCGCGGCCATGATGCCATTGCCGTGCACGGCCACAACGTCAAGCTCGGCCGCGGCGGCATCCGCGAGATCGAGTTCTTCGTCCAGACCCAGCAGCTTATCGCCGGCGGGCGGTTCCCCGAACTGCGCGGCCGCCAGACCATCGCCATGCTGCACATGCTGGCCGAGCGCAAGTGGATCGAACCGGAAACGG
The DNA here is from genome assembly GCA_002708825.1 of Phyllobacteriaceae bacterium. Taxonomy (GTDB): domain Bacteria; phylum Pseudomonadota; class Alphaproteobacteria; order Rhizobiales; family Rhizobiaceae; genus Zhengella. The sequence goes on from PAPF01000007.1 coordinate 26,053, forward strand.
CGGCGGAGATGGAGGAGCAGTATTGGTTCCTGCGCGCCGTGGAGCACGCCATCCAGATCGTGGCAGACGAGCAGACACACATCCTGCCCGAGGATGACGAGGGCATCCGCCGCATTGCGCTGATGCTGGGCTTTGCAGACGGCGAGGCCTTCGCCGAACGCTTCCGCGCGGCGCTGAAGACCGTCGAGCGGCATTACGCGGCCCTGTTCGAGACTGCGCCGCAATTGTCCGGCGACATGGGCAACCTCGTCTTTACCGGTGAGGACGACGACCCCGGCACCCTGGAGACGCTTTCGCAACTGGGTTTCGAACGGCCGAGCGACATGGCCCGCGTCATCCGCACCTGGCACTTCGGCCGTTACCGCGCCACCCAGTCGGCCGAAGCGCGCGAGCGCCTGACCGAATTGACCCCCGCGCTGCTGAAGACTTTCGGCGCCACCCGCCGGGCCGACGAGGCACTGCTGCGATTCGACGAGTTCCTGGCCGGGCTCCCCTCCGGCATCCAGCTATTCTCGCTGTTGCAGACGAACCCGGCGCTCCTCGACCTGCTCGCCACCATCATGGGCGCCGCGCCGCGGCTCGCCGCCATCATCACCCGCCGCCCCCATGTCTTCGACGGCCTGCTCGATCCGGCGCTGATCTCCGACCTGCCGACCCGCGCCTACCTGGCCGACCGGCTGGAAACCTTCCTCGCCGGGGCGACGCTTCATGAGGAGGTGCTCGACCGGCTTCGCATCTTCGCCGCCGAGCAGAAATTCCTCATCGGCGTGCGCCTGCTGACCGGCGCCATCGACGCAAGGCGCGCCGGCAAGGCCTTTTCCGATCTGGCCGACCTGACGATCAGCGCGGCGCTGGAGGCAGTGCAGGAGGAGTTCGCCCTGCGCCATGGCCGTGTGCCGGGCGGCCGTGTCGCCATCCTCGGCATGGGCAAGCTGGGCAGCCGCGAACTGACGGCCGGGTCCGATGTCGATCTCATCCTGCTTTATGACCACGACCCCGATGCCATGGAGAGCGATGGCGAGAAGCCGCTGGCCCCGTCGCAATACCATATCCGCCTGACCCAGCGCCTGATCGCGGCGGTTTCCGCGCCGACCGCCGAAGGCGTTCTCTACGAACTGGACCTGCGCCTTCGCCCCTCGGGCAACAAGGGCCCGGTGGCCACCCATGTGGAGAGCTTCTCCAAGTACCAGCGCACGGAAGCCTGGGTCTGGGAGCACATGGCGCTTACGCGCGGGCGCATGATCGCCGGCGACCCGGACCTTTGCCGCGAGATGACCGCCGTGATGGCCGATCTGCTGGACGAAGCCGGAGCAGATGGCGCGAAGATCGCCAAGGAAGCGCGCAAGATGCGCAAGCTGATCGAGGAGGAAAAGCCGCCGCGCGATGCCTGGGACCTGAAACTCGTGCCCGGTGGCCTGATCGATCTGGAGTTCATCGCCCAGGTGGCGCGCCTGACAGGACGCCTCGACCTGCCGGAAGACGGGCCCGTTCCCACGGCCACCGTGGACGTGCTATCCATCCTGTCGCCGGACTTCGCCGATCCCGCTGTGCGCGACGACCTGGTCGAGGCGGCCAATCTTTATATGGGGCTGACCCAGATTCTGCGCCTCTGCCTGACCGGACCTTTCGAGCGCGACGACGCACCGCCCGGACTGGTCGACCTGCTTTTGCGCAGCACCGACCTGCCCGATTTCTCGGTGCTGGAGGCGCATGTCAAAGAAATGTCGGATCGTGTGCGTAGACATTTCCGCACGCTTCTCGGCGCGAATGGCGGTTGAGGGCTTGCCGATGCCGTCCCCGCTTTCCAACGGGGCGCAAATCAGGAGGAAACGACCATGAAGAAAACGACGACCATCGCACTTGCCTTCGCAGCGCTTGCCGGTCTCGCCGGAACGGCGGCTTACGCGGATGACGGCCGCTATCGCGGCGGTCATGGATACGGGCATGGTTACGGGCATGGCGGCTGGCACGATGGCGGCCGCCACATGGGCATGGATCGCCGGGGCGACGGTCCCGGCTGGCACAGGCGGGAAGGCGGACCGGGCATGCGTGGTGATGGCCCGCGCAGGGGCATGCGCGGCGATGGTCCGGGCGGGCGTATGTTCGGGCGCGCCGATACCGACAATTCCGGCGATATCTCCCTGGAGGAATTCTCCGCCGCCATGGGCGGGCGCATTCTCGGCGCCGATGCCGACGGCAATGGCGAACTCACCGTTGGCGAGGTGGCCGACGCCATCATCCGCATGCGCGCCGAGCGCCGTGCGCAACGCATGATCGAACGTCTCGACATGGACGGCGACGGAAAGCTGACCACCGCTGAAATCGAGAACCGCCAGAAGAAGATCTTCGCGCTCATGGACCGCAATGACGACGGCAAGGTGGACCGCGACGAGATCGCCCGCTCGCGCCGGGATCACGGCGGCTGGCATCGCGGCGGTGGCTGGGGGCATCATCGCGGCTGGGGCATGATGGGCAATTCCGGCGCCGGCATGAACGATGACGGCGACAGCCCGGCCGGCGACGGGATGATGGAAGAAGACGGGAGCGAGTGATCGCTCCGGTCTTCCCGGCAATGAAAACGGGCCCCGGTGGAATCATTCCGCCGGGGCTTTCCAGGTGACAGGGCAGGCGAATCGTTTGCTTTGCGGACTCGTCAGGCCGCCAGTTTCTCGTCATGGGCATGCGGAATGCGCACCGAGACGATGGTGCCGCGCCCCTCGCGCGAGCGGATCTTAAGCGCGCCGCCGTGAAGCTCTGCCAGCGAGCGCGATATGGCGAGACCCAGGCCCGAGCCGTTGTGGTTCTTGGAAAACTGGTTCTGCACCTGCTCGAACGGGCGGCCGAGCTTGCGCAGTGCGGCGCTGGGAATGCCGCAGCCATTGTCCTCGATGGTCAGCGTGACCGCGCCCGACATGTTGCGCGCACGGACCATGACGCGCCCGCCTTCGCCGGTGAACTTGACGGCGTTTGACAGCAGGTTGAGCGTGATCTGCTTCATCGCCCGCCGGTCGGCAAACAGCGTGAGGCTGTCGGAAATCCGCGTCTCCATCGTGATGTTCTTGGCCTTGGCCTGCAGCGCCACCATCGAGACGGTTTCCTTGATCATCGGGCACAGGTCGAAGCTCTCGTGGTCCAGCGTGAAGCGGCCTGCCTCGATCTTCGACATGTCGAGAATGTCGTTGATGACGTTGAGCAGGTAATTGCCGCTCTGGTGGATGTCGCGGGCATATTCCTCGTAACGGTCCGACCCCAGCGGCCCGAACAGACCCGATTGCATGACTTCCGAAAAGCCGATGACGGCATTCAGCGGCGTGCGCAGTTCATGGCTCATGTTTGCCAGGAATTCGGACTTGGCGAGGTTGGCGGCCTCGGCGCGGTCCTTTTCCGCCTGGTACTTGCGGTTCAGGTCCTCCAGTTCGCGCGTGCGCTCCTCGTCGGTCTTGCGCATCAGCGAGAGGTCGTGGATCGTCGCCATCAGCCGCCGTTCGCTCTCCTGCAGGCGTTCCTGGTGGATCTTGAGCGCGGTGATGTCGGTGCCGATGGACACCGCGCCGCCGTCGCGCGTGCCGAATTCGTTGACCTGGAGCCACCGCCCGTCGGCAAGCTGGCGCTCCCATGTCGCCCCGCCATGGCCGCTGGCCATGCGCTTCTGGGCCGCGAAAGGCGCCATCTGCGCCTCCACGTCGTCGCGATGGGTGCCGGGCTGAACATCGGAGGCTGTCAGGCCCATCTGTTCCAGATACTTGGAATTGCACAGCACGAGACGGTCTTTCGCATCCCACAGCACGAAGGATTCCGGCACGTTCTCGATGGCCGTGCGCAGGCGCATGTCGGCCTCTTCCGAGGCCTGTGCAAGACGGTGCTGTTCGGTCACGTCCACGGCGATGCCGATCAGGTGGGCTTCCGGTGCTTCCGGGTCCACGACCTTGGCGCGCGCGCGCATCCACACCCAGTGGCCATCGGCGTGGCGCATCCGGAACACCTGGTCGATCTGGTCGATCTCGCGCCCGGCGATCCGGGTCGCGATCTCGAACAGGTCGCCGTCGTCCGGGTGGATGATGCGCGAAACCTCGCCGAAGGAGAGCATGCCCTCGCTGGGCGCGTAGCCCAGCATGTCATACATGGAGCGCGACCAGTACATGCAGCCGCGTGACATGTCCCAGTCCCACAATCCGCAGCGTCCGCGCATCAAGGCCATGTCCACATGATCATGCGCCTTGGCATACATGGCGTCGGCGGCGCGCGCCCGGGCCGCCTGGCCGAAATAGGCATAGAGAATGACGATGAGCACGATGGCCGTTGTCACGAACAGCGTCACATTGAGCGAGACCGTCTGCTTCCAGTCCGAAAAGACCAGCGCTTCGGGAACGGTGGCGAGCGCGCCGTGGCTGCGGCCGGGAGCAAAGGACATGGCCGCCAGGTGACGGCGGCCCCCCATCTCGATCGTCATCACGCCCGCCTTTTCGCCGAAAAGGACCAGCGGCTGCGCCCCCGACAGGACCGAATCGAGGCTTCTGCCGACCAGTTGCTGGTTGGTGCCGACAGATGCGATGACGGACAGCGAATTGTCGGTGACGATCAGCGCCGAACGGCCGTCCAGCGCGCCAAGCGCGTTGACGTCCTCGATGGCTGCAAGCACCTGCGATACCGGAGCCTGGTCTTCCAGTTGGGCGAGCTGGCTCGCCAGCTTTCCGGCGCTCATCTGCAGCATGACCCGGGCGGTCTGCGCGGTTTCCTCGCGCTGGTCCAGCACATCGATCAGGCGCACGCCGGCGACCATGACGAGAAAGATCACGATGAGGACGGGAACCGAGCGCCGCAACACCGGCTCCGAGGCAATCAGGCGGCGATAGGCCGGCTTGGCGAGCATCTGCGCGGCACCGGTCAGCGAGGTTGCCCGGCTGCGCCTGGCTCTGCCACGATTAAAGCTCTCCCGTCCGGTCGCGCCGAACGCGTCCGCCTTGGCCATGCCTGGCCTCCCCGTCTCTTTTTTAGCCGCTCATCGATCCGGTACGCCGCACAACCGAATCGCCAATAAGGAATCACTGGTGATTCGCCTTGTCCAGTACCCGGCGCTTAAAAAAGTCTGAACGGGTTGAAGTCGGGCGCCGGAGACTTACGCGAGCGTGCGGTCCAGGATGTCCTTGAGGTCGGTCGAAAGACCGGGTTCGCCCGCCATGCGGACCAGTGCCTCGCGGGCCTTCTCCCGCCGCTGCGGCTCCAGCGAACGCCATGACCTGAGCGCCGTTGCAAGCCTGGCCGCGACCTGCGGGTTCATCTGGCCGATGGCCAGCACGGTCTCGGCGAAGAAGGCATAGCCCTCTCCGTCGCGCCGGTGGAACCCGGTCTGGTTCGCGGTGACGAAGGTGCCGAACAGGGACCGCACGCGGTTGGGATTGGACAGCGAGAAGCGCTTGTGGTCCATCAGTCCGCGAACCCGTTCCAGGGCGCCGTCGCCCGGCATCATCGCCTGGATGGAGAACCACTTGTCGAGCACGAGATGGTCGTCGCCGAACCGCGCCTCGAAGGCATCGAGCGCCGCGTCGGCAGCCTGCGTGCCGCCTGCCTTCTGGGTCAGCACCGTCAAAGCGCCGGCCATGTCCGTCATGTTGGTCGCGGTGTCGAAATGCGCCTTGGCAAGCGCGACTTCATCGGCGCCCGTCAGGAAGCCGAGCAGCGTCAGGCGCAGTGCCCGCCGTCCCGCCTGCGCCGCGTCGGGAGAGAACGGCCCCTCGTCCTCAAGGCCGTCATAGAGTTCGCGGAACAGGTCGCCATTGCCCAGTGCAATGGCCTCGCTGAGCACGCGCCGCGCGGCGTGGATGGCATCCGGGTCCACGTCCTGGCCGAGTTCGCGCGCGACGTCGGCCTCGCCGGGCAGGGTGAGCGCCAGCGACCGGTAGGCCGGCTCCAGCGCCTCGTTGCCGGCGACGGTGCCGGCAAGGGTCACCAGCCGCCGATCCGCCGTCATCGCCTTGCCGCCGCGTGCCAGGCGCGTCAGCCGGATCAGTTCGTCGCTGAACAGCCGGTCCAGCGCCTGCCAGCGGGAAAATTCGTCGCTGTCGTGACTGGCGAGAAAGATGCGATCCTCCTCGTTCTGTTCCAGGGCCATGGTGACCGGCGCCGAGAAGCCGCGCAGCAGGGACGGGACCGGACGCTCCGTGATGCCGGAAAAGCGGATCGTGTGCTTGCGCTTCTTCAGGTGAATGACGCCGTCGCGCACCTCCGCCCCGTCCATCGCCGTTGGCGCCATGTCGGCGCCGTCCGGCCCGACAAGCCCGAAGGCCAGCGGAATGTGCATCGGCTTCTTGCGGTTCTCGCCCGGCGTTGCCGGGATGGATTGCTCGATGTCCAGCACGAATTCCCCGGCCCGGGCGTCATGGCTGGCCTTGATGGAAAGATGCGGCGTGCCCGCCTGGTGGTACCACAGCGCGAACTGCTTCAGGTCGCGTCCGGACGCCTCCTCGAAACAGGCGAGGAAATCCTCGATGGTCGCCGCGTCGCCGTCATGGCGCTCGAAATAGAGGTCCATGCCGGCCCGGAACGCTTCGGCTCCCAGGATGGTGCGGATCATGCGCACCACTTCCGAGCCCTTCTCGTAGACGGTCGCGGTGTAGAAGTTGTTGATCTCGCGATAGGCGCGCGGGCGCACCGGATGGGCCAGCGGTCCGGCGTCCTCGGGGAACTGGTGCGACTTCAGTAGCCGCACCTCGGCAATGCGCTTCACACCGCGCGAGCGCATGTCGGCGGAGAATTCATGGTCGCGATAGACCGTCAGCCCTTCCTTGAGGCAAAGCTGGAACCAGTCGCGGCAAGTGATTCTGTTGCCTGTCCAATTGTGGAAATACTCATGCGCGATGATCGCCTCGATATTGGCGAAGTCCGCGTCGGTCGCCGTTTCGGCGTCGGCAAGCACGTACTTGTCATTGAAGATGTTGAGGCCCTTGTTCTCCATGGCGCCCATGTTGAAGTCGGACACGGCGACGATGTTGAACACGTCGAGATCGTATTCGCGGCCGAACGCCTCCTCGTCCCAGCGCATGGAACGCTTCAGCGCATCCATGGCATAGGCGGCGCGCGCGCCCTTGCCGTGCTCGACATAAATGCCGAGATCCACCGTGCGGCCGCTCATCGTCGTGAACGTGTCGCCGACGCGTTCCAGGTCGCCGGCGACGAGCGCGAAGAGATAGGACGGCTTGGGGAAGGGGTCATGCCATTCGGCAAAGTGCCAGCCGCCGCCAAGATCACCCGCCGCACCGGGATTGCCGTTGGAAAGCAGAACCGGGTGGCCGTCTCTTGGCGCCTCGATTCGCACCGAATAGACCGAGAGCACGTCCGGCCGGTCGAGGAAATAGGTGATGCGCCGGAAGCCCTCCGCCTCGCATTGCGTGCAATAGGTGCCTGACGAGCGGTAGAGGCCGGACAGAGCCTTGTTGGCGTCCGGGTCCAGCCGCGTGACGATTTCCAGTTCGAACCGGGCAGGGGGATTGGCAAGGGTCAGGCTGTCGGGCTGCGCCGTGTACCCGTCATTGAGCAACCGGCCGTCCAGCTTGAGCGAGACGAGATCCAGCCCGTCGCCGTCCAGCACCAGCGGCGCGTCTTCTGCCGCGCCGTCGCGCCGTTCCACGCTCAGCACTGTCCGGCAGGTCACGTTGCCGTCCTCCAGGCGGAAGGTCATCCGGGTCTGCGGGATGAGGTAATCCGTCGGCCTGTAATCGGAAAGCTTGAAGACCTGTCCTGTGTCGGTGCGCATTGCAGCCCTTTCGTTGGCGTCCTGCCGGTGTTATCGCTTGTGCCCCGTGGCATGGACCGGCATGTCGGCCGGCCGCGCCTGTTTAGCCAATCGGGAGCAATCGACAAAGCCTTTTGCTGACCCAGATAGGGTGCTGGCTGAGAGAGCAAGGGAGAGGGATGGCCATGGGCATGGCAAACGTGAAATTCGGTTTCGGGGCGTCGGCGCGCCGCGTCGAGGATCAGGCCTTCCTGACCGGCAAGGGCCGCTACACCGACGACATCACGCCGGAAGGCTGCCTGCACGGCCAAGTGCTGCGCTCGCCGGTGGCTGCCGGCACCTTCACGATCTCGAAGGAATCGCTGGAGGCGGCGCGCGCCGCGCCCGGCGTCCACCTCGTCCTGACCGGCGAGGATACGGCGGATCTTGGCGATCTGACGTCGCCCATGTTCACCGTCCTGCCGCAGTTGAAGGACGAGACGCCGCGCAACATCCCCGTCCTGTGCCGCGATACGGTGCGCCATGTCGGCGATGCCTTGGCCTTCATCGTGGCCGACAGCCGCGCGCTTGCCATGGATGCCGCCGATCTGATCGAGGTGGATTACGATCCCGTCGAGGCGGTGACGCAGACCGCAAGGGCGCTGGACAAGGATGCACCGCTGGTCTGGGCCGATGCGAAAAGCAACCATGCCTTCACCTATCATCGCGGCTCGAAGGAGGATGCCGACGCTGCCTTTGCCAAGGCCGCCCACGTCACGAAGGTCGCCTTCGTCAACAATCGTCTCGTCTGCAATTACATGGAGCCGCGCGCGGCCATCGGCGACTGGCGCGACGACGGCATCACGCTGACCACCGGCTCGCAGGGCGTGTTCGGCATGCGCCGCCTGCTCTGCCAGAACGTCTTCCGCATCGAGCCGGAGCGCATGCGCGTCATCACGCCGGATGTCGGGGGAGGGTTCGGCCCGAAAACCTTCGTCTACCGGGAATATCCGCTCGTTCTGGAAGCCTCGCGCAGGCTCGGACGCCCGGTGAAATGGACCGGCGACCGCTCTGAGCACTTCCTGCAGGATGCCCAGGGCCGCGACAATGTCGTGGAGGCCGAGATGGCCATGGATGCCGAAGGCCGCTTCCTTGCCTTGCGCATCAATCTTGTGGCGGCCATGGGCGCCTATGCCAACCAGTTCGGCCCCTTCATTCCCTGGGTGGGCACCTCCATGACAACCGGCGTCTACGACATACCGGTGATCGACGTGACCGTCGAGTGCGTCTACACCAACACCGTGCCGGTCGATGCCTATCGCGGTGCGGGACGGCCGGAAGCAGCGCTCCTGATCGAAAAGCTGGCCGACCAGTGCGCCCGCGAGATGAACATGACGCCCGACGCCCTGCGCGCGGTCAATTTCATCCGCCCGGAACAGTTCCCCTACACCACCGCGACGGGCCGCATGTACGATGTGGGCGAGTTCGAGGCCCACATGCGCGCGGCCATGGAAAAGGCGGACTGGGACGGCTTCGAGGCGCGGGCCAGGCAAGCCCGCGGCCACGGCATGATCCGCGGCATCGGCATGGCCACCTATATCGAGGCCTGCGCCTTTGCCGGTTCGGAACCTGCGCACCTGAAGCTGGAGGACAGCGGCGACGTCACGCTGTTCATCGGCACCCAGTCGAACGGGCAGGGCCACGCCACGGCTTATGCACAGTTCGTCGCCGACAAGCTGAACATGCCCATCGAACGCATCCATGTGCGCCAGGGCGATACGAACGAACTGGCCAATGGCGGCGGCACGGGCGGCTCGCGTTCCATTCCGCTGGGCGGTGTCTCCGCCTCGCGCGCCGGCGAGGACCTCGCTGGCAAGCTGCGCCGGGTCGCCGCCTCCGAACTTGAAGCCGACGCCGCCGACATCGAACTGGAGGACGGCGTCGCGCGCATTGTCGGCACCGACCGCTCCATGTCGTTCGCGGCCATCGCGAAGGCGGCGAAGGACCCGGAAGACCTGAAAGGTTTCGGCGAGTTCAAGCAGGACGAGGCGACCTATCCCAACGGCACGCATGTCTGCGAAGTGGAGATCGACCCGAAGACCGGCGCGACGGAAATCGTGCGCTACACCATCGTCGACGATTTCGGCGCCACCGTGAACCCCATGCTGCTGGCAGGCCAGGTGCATGGCGGCGCGGTGCAGGGCATCGGCCAGGCACTGATGGAAAACACGGTCTATGACGACAGCGGCCAGCTCATCACCGCCACCTTCATGGACTATGCCATGCCGCGTGCGTCCGACATGCCGAATTTCGATTTCGAGACCCGCAACGTGCCTTCCACGACCAATGCCATGGGCATCAAGGGCGCGGGCGAGGCGGGCACCATCGGCGCCACGCCCGCGGCGCTGAACGCCGTCACCGACGCGCTGTGGCGCGCCTGCGGCGTTTCCCATGTCGAGATGCCGGCCACGCCGGAGCGTATCTGGCGCGCCATCGACCAGGCGGGCGGCGTGAAGTGACGGGCGGGTAGGGACGCCATGGCAGGGCCCGCAGCCAGCGAAGCGGCGGACGCGGGGCGTCCGCTCATCGGCATCGGATTCAAGATGGCGTCGGTCACGGCCTTCGTGACCATGTCGGCCCTCATCAAGGCGGCCGGGCAACTGCCGCCCGGCCAGATCGTCTTTTTCCGTTCCGCCTTCGCCATCGTGCCCATTTTCATCTGGCTGGCCCTGCGCGGCCAGATGCGCGGCGTGCTGCGCACGACCCGCCTGAAATCACACATCCTGCGCGGGCTTTTCGGCGTCACCTCCATGGGACTGGGCTTCTTCGGCCTGACCCGCCTGCCGCTGCCCGACGCCGTGACGCTGAACTATGCCGGCCCGCTGGTCGTCGTCATCTTTTCCGCGCTGTTTGTCGGCGAAACCGTGCGCATGTTCCGCTGGACCGCCGTCGTCGTCGGCCTTGTCGGCGTCATCATCATTTCCTGGCCGAAGCTCACTCTGCTCACCGCGCCCGGCGGCATGGCCAATGACGAGGCGCTGGGCGTCATCGCCATCCTGTGCGGCGCGGTGATGACCGCGGCCGCGATGATCCAGGTGCGGGGTCTGGTCAAGACCGAGCGCACACCCACCATCGTGCTCTATTTCTCGCTGACCGCCAGTGCCGTGGGTCTGGCGACATGGCTGTTCGGCTGGGCCGACCTGACCCGCTTCCAGGTGACCGTTCTGGTTCTCGCCGGGTTCTTCGGCGGTATCGGCCAGATCCTGATGACACAAAGCTACCGCCACGCCGAAATGTCGACCATCGCGCCCTTCGAATACACCTCGATGATCCTCGCCGTCGTGATCGGCTACCTGGCCTTCGGCGACGTGCCGACCGTCTGGACACTGGCCGGCGGTGCCATTGTCATCGGCTCCGGCCTGTTCATCATCTGGCGCGAACACCGCCTCGGTCTCGAACGGCGCGCCGCGCGCCGCTTCCAACCGCCCCAGTAGGGGTCTGCTGCCCGCCTCTCACGCGTTGAGGCGTTCCTCTTCCGGGACGTCCTCGATGCGCGGGTCGAGTTGCAGGCTTTCGGGTGTTTGCGGCACCACGGGCGTGACGGGCTGGAAGTCCGTCCGGTCTTCCGCCGCGACCGCCTCGCGCCGCATGGAGCGCCAGAACGCGTAGCCGCCATAGACGGCGAAGGCGGCGCCCAGGCTCATGAAGACGCCGGACTTGCCCACCGCGTCGATGACCGGTCCGCCGGCCAGCGGGCCGGCCGTGGTTCCGAGCCCGTAGAAGATGAGGATGCCGCCGGAAATCTTCACGAAATCCTCCGGCTGGGCGATGTCGTTGGCATGGGCGCTGGCCAGCGCGTAGATGGGGAACAGCACCATGCCGAGCGCGAAGGTGAAGCAGAAGATGACCCAGGGCGTGGTCGGCGCGAGCAGCGCCGCCGGCAGGCACAGCGCCGCTCCGAAAGCGCCCGCGCCCGCCATCACGTAGCGCCGGTCCATCCGGTCCGACAGGCGCCCGATGGGAAACTGCGCGATGATGCCGCCCAGCATGGCGAAGGCCAGCATGGTTGCGATGGTGAAGTCGGAGAGATCGGCCATCTTGCCGTAAACCGGCACGAAGAAGGACCAGATGGAAAACACCATGCCGGCCATGAAGGCTCCGACCATGGCGGCGGGCGAGGCCTTGAAGAGCCCTTTCAGGTCAATGGTCACCTGGGTGATCGGGCGGGGCGATTGCGCGTTTGTGAGCGTCACCGGCAGCACGGCGGCGGCAAACAGCAGGGCGCAGATCACGAAGAGCGTCTGCTGCGTCGGATCGCCTGCCGGCACGAGGTACTGGCCGGAGGCGACCGCCGCCATGGAAACGATCATGTAGGCCGACATGACGGCGCCGCGCGTCTCGTTCGTCACGCGCTCGTTGAGCCAGCTTTCCAGCACCATGTAGCTGCCGGCAACCGATGCACCGGCGATCAGGCGGAATCCGGCCCAGGCGATCGGGTCGACGACGAGGGCGTGGAACAGGAGCGATGCAACGAGCAGCGTCTGCATGGCGGCGAAGACACGGATATGGCCGACCCGCAGAACGAGACGCGGCACCACGACGCACCCGGCAGTGAAGGCCGCGGCATAGGCCGCGCCGATCAGGCCCAGCGTCATCGTGGACCAGTTTTCAGCGGTTGCCCGCAGCGGGATCAGGATACCCGCCAGGCCGACGCCGGCCACCATGAAGAAGGCGCTGAGCATCAGGGCGGCGATCGGGCGAATCTGTGCGTACATGACAATCCGGTATCGTTGGAATTCTGGCCGGGCGTAAACCTGGCAGGCGCCCCCGGCAAGGGGTCCCACGATTTGCATGGTCCCGGTGACGCGATTGCGACGCCTGCTTTCATATTCCCGCTTCAGGCAGGAAAAACGCGATGCGCCCCTGCCGTCAAGGGTTGTCCGGGAAACACTTGGTTTACCAGTTTTGATTGTATCAGAACTGACTTAACTTCAAATCATGTCCCCGTGTTCCATCATCCGGCCCGTCAAGCGGGGAAGATGCGGATGAGAACCTATTGGAAGATCCTGCTGGCCCTGGTCGTGCTGGCGCTGGTGATGTCGGTTCAGGGCATCGGGCTGATTGTCGTGCTGTTCACCTTCGGGCTGGGCTTTCCCCTTGTCTACGCTGCGACCGGCGCCCTTGCGCTCCTGTGTCTCTATCCTTTCGTGCGCGACCGCAACACGCATCCGGCTCGTGGCGCAATGCTGTCGGCTCTGCTGGCGGCGGCGGTCTTTGCCGGGCCGGCGCTTCTCGGCGAGCATCAAGCAGGTGAACTTGCCTTGCAGGCTGCCCGCGACGACATCGCTGCTGCCGGTTCGGTGGGTCCGGTTCGTTCACTGGAAATACGCCGTTCCCCGTCCGATCATGGCAGGCTTTTCGACGGCACCGATGCCTGTGGCAACGAGTGCCGCGCCCTCCTGCGCTCGGGACGTGTCGATTGGGTGCGTGTCGTCATGCTCGACATGCGCGGCAAGCCGCAGGATGCGCGCCCGGTTCGCCTGCGCCTCGGACGGGGGCAGGCATGTGCGGTACCCGGTATGCCGGGCGAGGCCGCCGAGACCTGCATCCTTCAGGCGCCCGATGACGGCGTGCCCGCGGATCTGGTGCTGGCGTTCGAAAGCGGTGGACGGAAACTCGTCGAGGGGCTGGAAGACAGCCGCTTCGCGTCCGCACGCCGGGTGTGGCGCGCGACGGCGAGCAGGCCCGGAGGGAGAGCGCCCGTCATGCGCCGCACGGCGGTCGATATCCGGCGTCCCGTGCTGCCCGCCGTGCTGGGCCCGGAATTCAACGGCATGAATTCCGAGGGTATCCGCCTGATGCGCAAGACGGTGCGCCATGGCGAGGTTACTCTTTCCGCCGCGCTGGAAGAGCTTGGGCTTGATGTCGATCCGGCCGCCGTCGATGCCGAGCGCACCGCCGCCATCCGGCCTCCGGCCGGTCCCGCAACCGCCGGCCAGACCCGTGCCATGCTTGCCGTGCTCGACCTGCCGCAGAAGGAACCCTTCAGCCGTGACCAGGCCAGGCCGGTCGCCGACTGGATCATGCAGGCGCGCCAGACCAGGGACTGGACGCCGGAGCAAACGGAAATGTTCCGCCGTGTGTTGCGGGATGGACGCATCCAGTCGCCGACATTCGCCGACCAGGTTTTCGTCCGTAACGCCACCCTTGCCCGCCAGTTGATGCCGGACCTGCTGGCTGTGCTGGAAGCGGAGGACGGAAAGGCGGTCTACACGCAGGCGCGCAGCATTGCCTATCGCCTGCCTGGTGTCGATCCGGCCGTCCTTGCGCCCCATGCAGACCGGCTTGCCTCACTGGCGCGCCGCAACGACCGCACGGGCCATGCCGTGATGCTGTCTGCCGGCCGGCTTGGCATCGACCCGCGCCCGCTCCTGTTGCCCCTTGCCGGTGATCCGGAGACGGCCATTGTCCGGTTGCGTGCCGCATGCCTTGCCCAGGACCGTTGGGGCGGCGTGCTCGTGCCGCCCTTGCGCGATGCCCTTGAGACCGTCGAGGGGAAGCCGGGGTTGAAGCGCGATATCGTCGACCGTGCCGCCCGCGCGCTGGCCCGTTTCGGCGATGCGGACTATTTGCGCGCCACGCTGCCACGCCATGGCTGGGACGACCGCAGGATCGGCAAACTCCTTCGCCGCGCCGGAAGCGGGCGGCCGGACGCTCCCGCCTGCTGATCCGCTCAGCCGGTTCCGCTCTCCCGCAGCCGCATCTTCAGCGACAGGAAATCCTTCCAGGCAAAGGCCTTGTGGGCCGGGTTGCGCAGCAGATAGGCCGGATGCAGGGTTGGCAGAACGGGCACCTCGATGCCGGACGGGGTGCGGTGGACGAGCCAGTTGCCGCGCATGCGCATGATGCTGTCGTTGCGTCCGGTCAGCGCCGCCATGCAAGGCCGTCCCAGCGCCAGGATGACATGCGGCGCCGCAAGTTCGATGTGACGTTCCAGGAAGGGCCGGCAGATTTCCGTCTCGTGCGGGGTCGGCGTGCGGTTGCCGGGCGGCCGCCTGGGAATGACATTGGTGATGTAGGCGCTGGTCCGGTCGCGCCCGATGGCGGCGAGCATCCGGTCCAGCAATTGCCCGGACCGGCCCACGAAGGGCAGGCCCTGCAGGTCCTCGTCGCGCCCTGGCGCCTCGCCGATGACCATGAGGCCGGAGGCGGGATCGCCATCCCCGAAGACGAAGCTCTTGGCTGTGAATTTCAGGTTGCATCCGTCGAAGCCGGAGAAAAGCGTCTTCAACTCGTCCAGGCTTGCCGCCGATCGGGCCATGTCGCGTGCCCGCGCGACCTGCGCCTCGTCGGGCACGGCGGCGGGCGATGCGGGAACCGTGGGCGGCGGCGCTGTTGCGGCGGCTGGCCGGGCTTCCGCCGGCCGTCCCGTCCGGCCCTGCGCCGGCTCCCGTTCCGCCCTCGCGGCCTGCTGTGCCTCCTTGAGAACCGCAGCCTCGGCAAACCGGTCTGCCGGGGTGT
Source organism: Phyllobacteriaceae bacterium (assembly GCA_002708825.1). Classification (GTDB taxonomy): domain Bacteria; phylum Pseudomonadota; class Alphaproteobacteria; order Rhizobiales; family Rhizobiaceae; genus Zhengella. The sequence continues at coordinate 41,282 of PAPF01000007.1, forward strand.
CGTCCAACACCCAGTCCACACCCGCATCGCGGTAGAAGTGCAAGAGACCGGCCAGATCGTTCATGGACGAGCAGTGCCATGGCGGACCGCCCGGCGCAAGCGTGCATCCGGACTCGTGGACAACAGGCGGCGCGTACAGATATTGACGTGAACGTAAAAGTAAATATTATTGTGGAATGTCACATCCCTGAATTCCACATGGTCCTTGCCCATGCGGTTTTCTCGGGCTTTTCCTTGCGTTAAGGGCAGGGGATGATAAGGCAATGGCCGGAGCGAGGCGAAGCCGGCGGAGGAACCGATGAGCGAAATTGAACGCGAAAGCATGGAATTCGATGTCGTGATCGTGGGGGCGGGCCCGGCCGGCCTGTCGGCGGCGATCCGTCTCAAGCAGGTCAATCCCGACATTTCCGTCGTCGTCCTGGAAAAGGGCGGCGAGGTGGGTGCCCACATCCTGTCCGGCGCGGTTGTCGATCCCATCGCCATCAACCGCCTCCTCCCCGACTGGAAGGACGATCCGGATCACCCGTTCAGGACCGCGGTCACCGACGACCATTTCCTCTGGCTCGGACCCGCCGGATCGCTGCGCCTGCCGAATTTCGCCATGCCGCCCTTGATGAACAATCATGGCAATTACATCGTCTCGCTCGGCAATGTCTGCCGCTGGCTGGCCGCGAAGGCGGAGGAACTGGGCGTCGAGATCTATCCCGGTTTCGCAGCCACCGAAGTGCTCCATGACGACAACGGCGCGGTCATCGGCGTCGCCACCGGCGACATGGGCATCGGCCGCGACGGCGAACCCGGTCCCAACTATGCGCCCGGCATGGCCCTGCTCGGCAAGTACACGCTGATCGGCGAGGGCGTACGCGGGTCGCTCGCCAAGCAGCTCATCGCGAAGTTCGACCTGGCGAAGGACAGCGAGCCCGGCAAGTTCGGCATCGGGTTGAAGGAACTCTGGGAAGTCAAGCCGGAAAACCACCGGCCCGGCCTCGTGCAGCACTCCTTCGGCTGGCCGCTGGACGGACGCACCGGCGGCGGCTCCTTCCTCTATCACCTGGAGGACAACCTCGTCGCCGTCGGCTTCGTCCTGCATCTCAACTACCAGAATCCCTATCTTTCGCCCTTCGAGGAATTCCAGCGCTTCAAGACGCATCCGGCCATCGCGCCGGTCTTCGAGGGCGGCAAGCGTCTTTCCTATGGCGCCCGCGCCATCACCGAAGGCGGCTGGCAATCGGTGCCGAAGCTCACCTTCCCCGGCGGCGCGCTGATCGGCTGTTCGGCCGGCTTCGTCAACGTGCCGCGCATCAAGGGTTCGCACAATGCCATGCTGTCGGGCATGCTGGCCGCCGAGAAGATCGTCGAGGCGCTTGGCGAGGGCCGCGCGCAGGACGAACTCGTGGCCTACGAGGACGAATGGCGCGCCTCCGACATCGGCAAGGACCTGAAGAAGGTGCGCAACGTCAAGCCGCTCTGGTCGCGCTTCGGCACCATGCTTGGCGTCGGTCTCGGCGGCCTGGACATGTGGACCAACCAGCTTTTCGGTTTCTCCGTCTTCGGCACGCTCAAGCACGGCAAGACCGATGCGGCGGCAACCGGCAAGGCGAAGGATTTCAAGCCGATTGCCTACCCGAAGCCCGATGGCGTGCTGACCTTCGATCGCCTGTCATCGGTCTTCCTGTCCAACACCAACCACGAGGAAGACCAGCCCGTTCATTTGCAGGTGAAGGATCAGGGCCTGCAATATTCCTCCGAACTGAAGGAATTCGCCGGCCCGTCGACGCGTTATTGCCCTGCCGGCGTCTATGAATGGGTGGATGCGGAAGGAAATGCCATCCCCGCCGGCCAGATGACATCGGCCGGGAAGGAGGCGCGCTTCGTCATCAACGCGCAGAACTGCGTCCACTGCAAGACCTGCGACATCAAGGATCCCAACCAGAACATCAACTGGGTGCCGCCGCAGGGCGGGGAAGGTCCGGTCTATCCCAACATGTGATCCCGCCAGTTGGAAACCAGCATGAAGGCCCGGCCCGCGCCGGGCCTTTTTTCATTCCCGCAGGACGAGATCGGCGATGACCGGCAGGTGGTCGCTGCCCACGGACGGCCCCGTGCGGATGGCGTGGATGCGGATTCCGCCGGAGACGAGCACGTGGTCGATTGGCAGGCCGGTCAGCGGACGCAAGGCATCCGGCGCCGTGAGCGGCAGCCAGGTCGGCCGGTAGCCCGGTACCACGCGCGTTTGCGTCAGCCCGGCGACACGGTCGACCGCATGGCTCCACGGCGCCGCGTTGAAATCCCCGCCCAGCACCAGCGGGTGGGGCAGGGCGGCGAGCAGCGGCGAAAGCCGGTCGATATGGCCCGCCTGGTTGACCGGCCAGGGCCATTTCAGATGCAGGCTGGCAAAGGTGACGGGCGTGCCGCGAACCAGCAGGCGCACGGCGGCCAGACGCGAATCGGCGCTGCACAGTGCCGGCTCGCCCGCGATGGCCGGCCAGCGGCTGAACACGAGAAGCCCGCCCTCCCATTCAAGGAAAAGGCATGAGACCCGGACCGGATAGTCACCGTCAAGCTGTTCCGCGATCTGCCCCGGCCCGTCCCTGGCCTCCTCGACGAGGATCACGTCAGGCTTCATGGCGCGGATAAAGGCTGCGGCGCGGCCGATCTCGCCATTGTCCGAACGCGCATTGAACTGGATGACGCGAAGCGGGTCCGGCGCCGCCGCAGCACCCGTTGTCGCGACGCCCGGCAGAAAGGGCGCCGTCGAAACCATGGCTGCCAGCACCACGCACATGGCGCCGGCAGCAAGGCGCCGCAATCCCCTTGCAAAGGCCCATAGGCTCGCGAGCGCCAGCAGCGCGCCAAGGTGCAGCCGGAAATGGGCAATCGAATCGAGCGCGGGATGAAGCGGCGCTGCCAGCGAGGCCAGGACTGCCAGGCAGAGGATCAGCGTGAGGGTGCGGGGGAGCGGACGTGACGGGCTGGACGAGGCAGACATGGGCGCAACGGTTATTCGGACGCCCGCATTCCTGCCATCGAAACCGGAACGAATGATGAGCCGCTTGATGCGGATTTTACCGAATGGGCCGGAAACCGGCGATCCTGTTGCGGGGCGGGGGCGCTTGTGTTTTCATTCACGTGTCTGAAAGGGACATCGGGAGGATAGCGCATGAGATTGCCCTGGTTGACCGGCCTTGCGGTCCTCGCCCTTGCCATGGGCGCTCCGGCATCGGCTGACGCCAAGGCGCGCATCACCACCAAGACGAAATATTATACCGTCCAGGGCGACACCGGCATGGCGCTGTTCAAGTCGATGAACCGGAACGGCCCGCGCCACGCCTTCATGAAGAAGGCCATGGCTCAGACCCAGTACAAGACCAGTCCGCGCGGCAGCATGACCTGGAAGGACGGTGTCTGCCGCGTCGAGGATGGCGGCTACGATGCCGAGATCACCTATGTCTATCCGAAGCCGCACAAGCGCCTGACCGGCGACATGGCGCGCCGCTGGAAGGCCTTCATGGTGCACACCATCGCCCATGAGAAGATGCATGGCCGAATTGCTGCGGAAATGGCCCATGCGCTGGACCGCCACATCCGCACCTTCGCCATGAAGGACGGAAAGGGCTGCCGCAAGGCGCTTGCCCGGCTGCGCCGAGACGTCCAGGCGATCTACAAGCGTTATGACGACAAGCAGAATGCCTATGACAAGCGCGAGCACCGCAACGGTGGTGCGGTGGAAAAGAGCGTGCTGCGGCTGGTGAAATAGGTCCGGCATCCGCATATTGATCTGGGGCGACAGCGCCTCTCCCTCGTCATCCTCGGGCTTGTCCCGAGGATCTGCTGCGGTGGCAGGGGAGGCGCGTATCGGTCTACAACGGTTTCAGACAACGCATCCGCACATTGGTCTGTGAGACACGGGTGCAGATCCTCGCCACAAGGGCGAGGATGACGCGGTTTCACATGTTGCGCCTCTCCCTCGTCATCCTCGGGCTTGTCCCGGGGATCTGCCGCGGTGCCAGGGCAGGGTGCGTATCGGTCTGCGACGGTTGCAGACAACGCATCCGCACATTGGTCTGTGAGACACGGGTGCAGATCCTCGCCACAAGGGCGAGGATGACGCGGTTTCGCATGTTGCGTCTCTCCCTCGTCATCCTCGGGCTTGTCCCGGGGATCTGCTGCGGCGGCAAGACACGGCGTGTATCGATCTGCGACGGTTTCAAACAACGCATCCGCACATCGGTAGGGGACAAACGGGTGCAGATCCTCGCCACAAGGGCGAGGATGACGCGGTTTCACATGTTGCGTCTCTCCCTCGTCATCCTCGGGCTTGTCTCGAGGATCTGCTGCGGTGGCAGGGGAGGCGCGTATCGGTCTGCGACGGCGGCGGCAGGGAGGGCATTGATATGAGGCGGCGACATCTCTCCCTCGTCATCCTCGGGCTTGTCCCGAGGATCTGCGGCGGCAGGGCAGAGCGGGCATCGATCTGCGACGGTTGCGGACAACGCATCCGCGCTTCGGTCTGTCAGACACGGGTGCAAATCCTCGCCACAAGGGCGAGGATGACGGTCCATCCGAGGCGGTTATCCGGAAAGGAGCGAGGGGCGAAAAAGCCCATGGTCCGGTGACCAGAAAGGAAAGGCCCGGCTCACGTGCTCGCCGGGCAGCGCCGCCAAGTGTTTTTGACGCCCGGCACGGGGCGGCTTGGCGGTCACATTTTGCGCCACGACCAGAAGCCATGACTCGAGAAGTTCGCCCGGCTCACGTGCTCGCCGGACCGTGCCATCAAGGAGTTTGAGGCCCGGCACGAGGCGGCTTGACGGTCACACGCATGACGATAGCCAATGGTGCGCCTGAATGCAAGTCATGCGTTGAGAAAACTTGCCCATGCAACCGGCCAAAAGAAACCCCGGCGCATGCGGGTTGCCGGGGCATCCGGTGGCGGGGTAGCCCGCCCGCACGGGTGCCAGCCGGATTGGCCGAAGAGTGGCGAACACTGCGCTTGCTGTCAGCCCAGGGCTGCCGTTCTCACTGGAATGCGGTCTCGGTGAAGCTGCGCAGCTTTCGGGAATGGAGCCTTTCGCGTGGCATGGCGGCCAGCTTCTCCATCGTGCGGATGCCGATGTCCAGATGCTGCGCCACCTGCCGCTTGTAGAATTCCGTCGCCATGCCGGGCAGCTTCAGTTCGCCGTGCAGCGGCTTGTCGGAAACGCACAGCAGCGTGCCGTAGGGCACGCGGAACCGGAAGCCGTTGGCGGCGATGGTGGCCGATTCCATGTCCAGTGCGATGGCCCGGCTGACCGAGAGCCGCTGCACCGGGCCGCGCTGCTCGCGCAGCTCCCAGTTGCGGTTGTCGATGGTCGCCACCGTGCCCGTGCGCATGATCTTCTTCAGCTCGTAGCCCGACAGGCCGGTGACCTCGGCCACCGCCTCCTGCAGCGCCACCTGCACCTCGGCCAGTGCCGGAATGGGCACCCAGACCGGCAGGTCGTCGTCCAGCACGTGGTCCTCGCGCACATAGGCATGGGCCAGCACATAGTCGCCCAGCGCCTGGCTGTTGCGCAGGCCCGCGCAGTGCCCGAGCATCAGCCAGGCATGGGGCCGCAGCACGGCGATATGGTCGGTGATGGTCTTGGCATTGGACGGGCCGACGCCGATATTGACCATGGTGATGCCGCCATGGTCGCCCTTCTTCAGGTGATAGGCCGGCATTTGCGGCAAACGCGCCAGCGCGGCGCCGGAGGAAGGCTCGCGCTCGCCTGCCAGCGTCACCGCATTGCCCGGCTCCACGAAGGCGTCGTAGCCGCCGCCGCCCTGCGCCATGAGCTGGCGCGCGAACATGGCGAATTCGTCGATGTAGAACTGGTAGTTGGTGAAAAGCACGAAATTCTGGAAATGCCCCGGGCTGGTGGCCGTGTAATGGGCCAGGCGGTGCAGCGAATAGTCGACGCGCTGCGCGGTGAACGGCGCCAGCGGCAGCGGCTCGCCTTCGCCCGCTTCATAGGTGCCGTTGACGATGTGGTCGTCCGTGGCGTTGAGGTCGGGAACGTCGAACAGGTCGCGCAGCGGCCGCGACACGCGCTCGGCCACGTTGGCTTCCACGTGGGAGCCTTCCGAAAAACAGAAATGCAGCGGGATCGGCGTGTTGGATTCGCCCACGCTCACCGGCACGCCATGGTTCTTCATGATCAGGCCGAGCTGGTCTTCCAGATAGCCCAGGAACAGGTCCGGCCGCGTGATCGTGGTGGCATATTCGCCCGGCATCGCCATGTGGCCATAGGCCAGGCGCGAATCCACCTGCGCATAGGAGGAGGTCGTGACGCGGATATCGGGATAGAAGGCGCGCCAGCGCCGGTCGCTGCGCCCGGTCGTCGCGACCGTCTCGAAGGCGTCGCGCAGGAAGGTCGTGTTGCGATCGTAGATCTCGGCCAGCGCGCGTACCGCGGCGGCGGGGTCGGTATGGTCGCGCCGCTGGATCCGTTCCGGCATGGCGACATCGGCAATGGGGGAGGGGTAGATTCGCTTTTCCATGACCCACTCTAGTCAATCAAGTTGACAAGAAAAGGGGGGACGGGAGCGGAATTCCGCGCCCGCCGCCGTGCTTTTCCAGGCGCGTCAGCGCGGTTCGGGACCGAACCGGTTGGGGCCTTTGGTGCCGCGCTGGACGAAGAAGATCAGCAGCACGATGAAGCCGATCAGCGGGATGAAGACCAGGAGATACCACCAGCCGACCCTGTCGGTGTCGTGCAGGCGGCGCACACCCACCGCGATGGAGGGAATGAGCACGGCCAGGCTGAACACGGCGCCAAGCAGGCCCGCTTCCGATGCGGCGCCGAACAGCGCCATGTCGAGGAAACTTGTCACCATGGAACCGGCCAGGGTGAACAGCGCAAACCACCAGAATTCGGGGCGCCGCGCGCGTCCCTGGAATGTGGCATATTTCGAGAAACACGTCTTCACCGCGCCCATGAACGTGTCGGGGTCTGGCGCGTCCGGATCGCGCGCCATGCCCTCCTGCTGCGTTTCCTGCCAGGGCCCGCGCGTGCTTTGCGGCCCGTTGGCGGATGCATCCGCACCCGTCGCGGCTGGTGGTGGCGCGCTGACCGGCGGCGGCGCCTCGCCACCCCAATGGGCCGGCCGCACGCCGGAGGGAAGCGTTTCGGTGGCCTTCTTCCAGTTCTCCATGCCGGCCGTCCAGACCAGCGTCTCGGGCCGCACCAGGCCGCTCTCGGCCATGGCCCGCATCTGGTCCTCGCCCACCGGTCCGCGCCGTTCCTGTCCCTCGGCGTAATACCACTGCCGTTCATCCATGCCGGCTCACCCTCTCTTGCTTCGCCCCTTTCGCTACTGTGGCAGAAGTGCCGGCCGGGCCGCAAGTGGTGGTTTCAGCGGCACAATCCCCCGTCCGCGTTCAGGCAGGGCACGATGGCCGCCTCCCAGGAACGCGCGGGCCGCGCGGTTTCGGCGACAAGGATCGACAGGCCGATGCCGAGCGCGGCGGCCAGCAGGCAGACGATGGTGAAGCGGCGGGCAAGCATGAAACGGTGTCCCCTGACCTCATGGAATGCCCCATCCTGCCTGCGCTGCGCTGAACCGCCCCTGATGGCGTCGTTCATCCACGGTTCAAAATGGTTGACGCGGGCCGCGCGGACATCGCGCTTGAGGCATGCCTGCGGCTGTGCTTGTCTCTGCCGCTATCCGGAGGACAGGACCATGACCGCCACCCAGACCGCACCGATCGCGCTGTATTACTGGCCGACACCCAATGGCTGGAAGATCACCATCATGCTGGAGGAACTGGGCGTTCCCCATGATCTGCATTTCGTGGACATCCTGAAGGGCGAGCAGTTCGAGCCGGATTTCCTCGCGATCTCCCCCAACAACCGGATGCCGGCTATTGTCGATCCGGAAGGCCCGGACGGCACGCCGGTTTCCGTGTTCGAGAGCGGCGCCATCCTGCAATATCTCGGCCGCAAGTTCGGGCGGTTCTACCCTGCCGGGGAGCGCGCCCGAATCGAGGTCGAGCAGTGGCTTTTCTGGCAGGTCGGAGGCCTCGGGCCGATGTGCGGCCAGGCGCACCACTTCCGGGGCTACGCGCCCGAACAGGTGCCCTATGCCATCGAGCGCTACACCAACGAGGTGAACCGGCTTTACGGCGTGATGAACCGCCGCCTCGCCGACCGCGATTTCCTCGCCGGCGACTATTCCATCGCCGACATGGCCTGCATCGGCTGGGTGAAGCCCTACAAGCGGCAGGGACAGGACCTGGATGACTTCCCGAATGTCAAACGCTGGTTCGAAACCATGATGGCGCGCCCGGCGGTCGAGCGCGGCATCAGGGCGGGCGAGGAGAAGCGGCTCTCGATCAACGAGATGACCAAGGACCGCGACGCCTGGAAGCTGCTCTTCACGCAAAAGGCGCGATGAGCGCGCCGGGACCTCGCGATCAGCGCTTCGTCCAGGTCTGCGTCTTGCAGAAGATCTTGAGCGCGCAGCCCTTCAGCTTCATCGAAGCGCCGGCGACCGTGGCCGAACCGGAATAGGTCTTGTCGTCGGCCGGGTCGGTGATCGTGCCGGAATAGTTGCCGCCTGAACCGGACATCTTGCCGATGCGCTTGCCGCTGTATTTGCCGCTCTTCAGCGTGATGCAATAGGCGCCGCCGCAGGATGCGATTGCAGCGGTCTCGCCGCTTTGGGTTCGCCAGTTGCCCTCGATGGGATCGGCCATGGCCGTCCCGGCTGTCATCGCCAGCATCGCGGCGGCAAGTGTAAGCATGCGCGTCATGTCATTCCTCCCGTGTCAGCCCGTCGGGCGTCAACGCAAACTACAGCCAAGCCCTGTCCGCAGGCAATCGGGCGGTGCGTGACGCTGCGTGAAGCACGGGACGGGTCCGTTTTCGGCCCTCCGCAGCCATCGGATCAAGCGCCATCACGGGATGCACCTTGTTGCCTTGGTCAACGAATCCTTGATTTCGCAGACCGGCATTTTATGCGGTTTTTCATTGAAAGCCTGCTTTGCCGCGGGTTTCGATGCTTAACGGAAACTGAGGTTTACGCCTTGTTTTCATTTTGTTTGTTTCAAATTAAGCACAAGTTTTTACGGCGGATTCAAGGCTCTGCGGCATCCTGAAAACCATGAAGCGCGGCCCTCGAATGAGGCAAGGAAACGGGTCGCCAACGGGATACAGGGGATTGGAAAATGGCACGTTTTGACATGCACGAAGCCGGCGCCGGCGCCATGGACGCAACGACCCAGGCCGACATCCTTTTCGAGATGGGCATGATGTATGCGACCGGCCGCGACTGCGAGATGGACCTGGTGGCCGCCCACAAGTGGTTCAACATCGCCGCGATCAAGGGCTCGGCCCGCGCCGCCGCGCTGCGCTCCGAAATGGCCGGCCAGATGTCGAAGGCCGAACTCGCCCGCGCCCTGCGCGAGGCCCGCGAATGGATGACGATGCACTGATCATCCGTGCAGACAGGTTTACAAGCCCCGCACCGCGAGAACGGGGTGGAACCGCCCGAAGGCGGAAACGGTCGGCCGGCAACACAAGAAGAAGTGGGCCTTCGCGATGCGAGGGACCCGGCCACGGACCGGCACTGCGAACGCGTATTTTCGGCGTGGGGACGCTCGGGGGACGCTTGGCAGGTGAAAGTGAGCCGCGACCGGCAGGGGACAGCCGGCGCGGCTCTTTTCTTGACGGGACGCCAGCGCTCCGCCGTCAGTCCTGTTCCTGGAACCGCACAAGCACGGTGCCATCCGTCACCTGCGCGCCCTGGGCCGCGACCTCCGCGATCACGCCGTCATGGGGGGCGGCTATGGTGTGCTCCATCTTCATGGCCTCCAGCACCAGCAGCGGCTGGCCCTTGGTCACCGTCGCGCCTGCTTCCACGTTCACCAGCTTGACCAGTCCGGGCATGGGGGCGGTCAGCCGGTCGGCGCCCGCCGCGTCGCCGGCGCCGGCGAACGGATCGCGCAGCGAAAAATCGATGGCATGACCACCAGCGAACACCGTGACATGGCCGGGCCAGTGCACGGCCGTCCGTGTGCCGAGCGGCAGCGTGACCGGCGGATGATCGCCCACCGAGACCCTGGCCGAGCGGCCGTCCGCCGGCGTCACCCGCGCCGGAATCGTCTCCTCGCCCCGCTTCAGTTCGACCATGATGGACAGCGGATGAAAATGGCTGAAACCGGCCAGCGCGTCCCACGGGTCATTGCCGGCAGCCGGCTTGAGCCCGGAAGCGGCTAGCGCGGCTTCTGCCACCATCGGCGCCGAGGCGTCCGGCTGCGCCACGAGGCTCGCCTGGTCGCGCTCGATCAGCCCGGTGTCCACGTCCCCGGCGGCAAAGCCGGAATGGCGGGCAAGGGCGGCCAGGAAGCCGGTATTGGCGATGGACCCGGCTACTTGCGTGGCCTCCAGCGCCTCTGCGAGCCCGTTGAGCGCTGACGTGCGGTCGCCGCCTTGCACGATGAGCTTGGCGATCATCGGGTCGTAGAACGGGCTGATCGCATCGCCCTGTTCCACGCCGCTGTCGATGCGCACCAGCCCGCCCTTGACCGAAGCCGGGAAGGCGAGGTGATGCAGCGTGCCGATGGCCGGCAGGAAGCCGCGCGCCGGGTCCTCGGCATAGACGCGTGCCTCGAAGGCATGGCCGCAAAGCGCGATCTCGTCATGTCGGCGCGGCAGCGGTTCGCCAGCGGCCACCCGCAACTGCCACTCGACCAGGTCGACGCCGGTGATGCATTCGGTCACCGGATGCTCCACCTGCAGGCGGGTGTTCATCTCCATGAACCAGAAGCCGTCAGGACGCAGCCCGTCCGAGCCGTCGACGATGAACTCGATCGTGCCCGCGCCGCGATAGTCGATGGCTTTTGCGGCCTTGACCGCCGCGTCCGTCATCGCCGCGCGCATCTCTTCGGTCATGCCCGGGGCAGGGGCCTCCTCGATCACCTTCTGGTGGCGGCGTTGCAGGGAACAGTCGCGCTCGAACAGGTGGACGACATTGCCGTGGCTGTCGCCGAAGACCTGCACCTCGATATGGCGCGGCTTCTCGATGTATTTCTCCACCAGGACCCGGTCGTCGCCGAAGGCGGCCTTGGATTCGCGCCGCGCCGCCGACAGCGCGTCCTTGAAATCCTCTGGCCGGTCCACCTTGCGCATGCCCTTGCCGCCGCCGCCGGCCGCCGCCTTGATGAGCACCGGATAGCCGATCTCGCTTGCCTTGGTGGCCAGCACCACCAGTTCCTGCGCGTCGCCGTGATAGCCCGGAACCACCGGCACGCCGGCCTTTTCCATCAGCCGCTTGGCCGCGTCCTTCAGGCCCATGGCGCGAATGGATGCTGCCGAAGGGCCGATGAAGACGAGGCCGGCCGCTTCCACCTTCTCCACGAAGCCGGGATTTTCCGACAGGAAGCCGTAGCCCGGATGGATGGCCTGGGCGCCCGTGGCCTGCGCCGCCGCGATGATGCGCTCGGCGACAAGATAGCTTTCCGCCGCTGCCGCCGGGCCGATAGGCATCGCTTCGTCGGCCATGCGCACATGCAGCGCGTTGCTGTCGGCGTCGGAATGGACCGCGACGGTGGCAATGCCCATGCGCCGCGCGGTCCTGATGATGCGGCAGGCGATCTCGCCGCGATTGGCGATGAGGATCTTGGTGAACATGGGTCTCTCCTCACATCCTGAACACGCCGAACTTCGTTTCCTCCACCGGCGCGTTGAGCGCGGCGGAGAGCGAAAGGCCGATCACGTCGCGCGTCTTGGCCGGGTCGATGATGCCGTCGTCCCACAGCCGGGCCGACGAATAGAGCGGATGGCCCTCGCGCTCGTATTTCTCAAGGATCGGCGCGCGGAAGTCCGCCTCCTCTTGCGCGCTCCAGGTGCCGCCCTTGCGCTCGATCCCCTCGCGCTTGACGAGCGCCAGCACGGTGGCCGCCTGTTCCCCGCCCATTACCGAGATGCGCGCGTTCGGCCACATCCACAGGAAGCGCGGTGAATAGGCCCGCCCGCACATGCCGTAATTGCCCGCGCCGAACGAGCCGCCGATGATGACGGTCACCTTCGGCACTTTCGCCGTGGCCACCGCCGTCACCAGCTTGGCGCCGTCCTTGGCGATGCCGCCGGCCTCGTATTTGCGGCCAACCATGAAGCCGGTGATGTTCTGCAGGAAGACCAGCGGAATCCGGCGCTGGCAGCATAGTTCGATGAAATGCGCGCCCTTCTGCGCGCTTTCCGAAAACAGCACGCCATTGTTGGCGATGATGCCGACGGGAATGCCGTGCACATGGGCAAAGCCGGTGACGAGCGTCGTGCCGTAATTGGCCTTGAACTCATCGAATTCGGATCCGTCCACGGTCCGCGCGATCACCTCGCGCACGTCGAACGGTTTCGACAGGCTCTGCGGCACGATGCCGTAAAGCTCGCCTGGCGCGTGAAGCGGCGGAATCGGATCGCGGAGGACCAGGTTCATCTGCTTGCGGCGGTTGAGGTTTTTCACGATGCGCCGCACCATGGCCAGCGCGTGGTAATCGTCCTGCGCGTAATGGTCGGCGACGCCGGATTCGCGCGTGTGCAGGTCCGCACCACCCAGGTCCTCCGCCGAGACGTCCTCGCCCGTCGCTGCCTTCACCAGTGGCGGGCCGCCCAGGAAGATGGTGGCCTGCTTGCGCACCATGATCGTCTCGTCGCTCATGGCCGGCACATAGGCCCCGCCGGCCGTGCAGGACCCCATCACGCAGGCGATCTGCGGTATGCCCCTGGCGCTCATGTTGGCCTGGTTGAAGAAGATGCGCCCGAAATGGTCGCGGTCCGGGAACACCTCGTCCTGGTTGGGCAGGTTGGCGCCGCCCGAATCGACCAGGTAGATGCAGGGCAGGTTGTTCTGCTCGGCGATTTCCTGGGCACGCAGGTGCTTCTTGACCGTCAGCGGGTAATAGGTGCCACCCTTCACCGTGGCGTCGTTCACCACGATCATGCACTCGGTGCCCTCCACGCGGCCGACACCGCAGATGAGGCCGGCGGACGCGATGTCGCCGCCATACATGTCCCAGGCCGCGAACTGGCCCACTTCGAGGAAGGGCGAACCCGGATCGATCAGCGCCGCCAGCCGCTCGCGCGGCAGCAGCTTGCCGCGCTCAACGTGTCGGTCGCGCGCGTGGTCGGGCCCGCCGCGTTCGATGGTGGCGGCCTTGGCGGTAAGGTCGTCGACAAGCGCGCGCATGGCTTGCGCATTGGCCTTGAAATCGTCGGTGGCGGTTGCAACGGCAGAGGTGAGGGCGGGCATGTGGCTTTCCCTGTTCAGCTATTCCTGCGGGCGATCCAGACCGTCTGGCCGACGGCCGGCAACGGTCCTTCCGCGATGTCGAAATGGGGTGTCAGCAGGCCGCGGACATAGGCGTGGGGATGATAGGCGACGAAGGTGCGGCCGCCTTCCTTGACCCGGTCGCGCACGACCAGTTCGCCGGCGTCGAAACGGGCCCGTTCCTCCGGCAGCAATCCGCCGGCCTGGTCGGGGCCGTGAAACGAGGCCAGCAATATGCCGCCGGGCTTCAGCACGCGCGCCAGTTCGCCGGCCCACGCCCGGTGCGCGGACTCCGACAGGTGCGTGAAGACGGAGATGCAATAGAGTCCGTCGAATGTGCCCTCCGCGGCCGGCAAGGGCGGCATCAGGCCGTTCAGCGCGAAGGTGGCGTCCGGAACATGGTTCCGGCACCAGTCGATGGCGGCCGGGTTGTAGTCGAAGCCGGTCATGCGGAAATGGCCCGGCATGGCCCGGACCAGCCGCCCAAGGCCGCAGCCCCATTCCGCGACGTCCAGCCCGGACAGGCCCGAATGGCGTTCGATCAGCGCCGCGATCTGGCCGGCATGGTTGGCCCCGCTCTCGGCATAATGCCGGTAGGAGGTGTGGGCATACATGTCATGCATCCACCACAAGGGCGGGGCCTCGAAACCTGGATTGACCCTGAGCCACGCCGCGTTGTCGCGGCGCGTGGCGAGCGCCGAACGGGCGAAGCGGAACGCCTCGGCCAGGGGCAGCAGGCCTGCCTTGCGCGCCGCCGAAACAAGTCTCTGCTTTCCCTGGCCCAAGGTTGCGGCTCCGTGTGAGGCGATTCGGCGAGGTTCCCACAAGGCCGGTGCCGCGTCGAGCCTTGCCGTTGTCTGCAATGCGCCGGACAAGCCCGTCACACCCCCTCCGCCATCATTTCGCGGCCGATCAGCATGCGGCGGATTTCCGACGTTCCCGCGCCGATCTCGTAGAGCTTGGCGTCGCGCAGCAGCCGCCCGGTCGGATATTCGTTGGTATAGCCGTTGCCGCCGAGAAGCTGGATGGCGTCCAGCGCGCATTGCGTGGCCTTTTCGGCCGAGAAGAGAACGCAGCCCGCCGCGTCCTTGCGTGTCGTCTCGCCCCGGTCGCAGGCCGCGGCCACCGCATAGACATAGGCGCGCGCCGCGTTCATCGTGGAATACATGTCGGCCAGCTTGCCCTGGACAAGCTGGAAATTGCCGATCGGCTCGCCGAACTGCTTACGTTCGTGCACATAGGGCACGACGACGTCGAGACAGGCCGCCATCAGGCCGATGGGCCCGCCCGACAGCACCACGCGCTCGTAGTCCAGCCCGCTCATCAGCACGGCCACGCCCTTGCCTTCCTCGCCGAGCACGTTCTCGAAGGGCACTTCCACGTCCTCGAACACCAGTTCGCCGGTATTGGAGCCGCGCATGCCCAGCTTGTCGAGCTTCTGGGCCACCTTGAAGCCCTTCATCTCCTTCTCGACCAGGAAGGCGGTGATCCCCCTGGAATGGGCGGCCATGTCGGTCTTGGCATAGACGACCAGCGTGTCGGCATCCGGCCCGTTGGTGATCCACATCTTGGAGCCGTTGAGCACGTAGCGGTCGTTCTTCTTGTCGGCGCGCAGCTTCATGCCCACCACATCGGAACCAGCGCCCGGCTCGCTCATCGCCAGCGCGCCCACATGCTCGCCCGAGCACAGCTTCGGCAGGTATTTCTCCTTCTGCTCCGCCGTGCCCCAGCGGTTGATCTGGTTGACGCAGAGATTGGAATGGGCGCCGTAGGAGAGGCCGACCGAGGCCGAGGCCCGGCTGATTTCCTCGATGGCCACCGTATGCGCCAGGTAGGTCAGGCCCGAACCGCCATAATCCGGGTCGGCGGTCACGCCGAGCAGGCCGAGCGCGCCGAACTCCTTCCATAGATGGGCCGGGAAGTTGTCCTCCCGGTCGATCTGCGCGGCCAGCGGCGCGATCTTGTCCTGCGCGAAACGGTGCACCATCTCGCGCAGTGCCTCGATCTCCTCACCAAGTCCGAATTTCATGGAATGATGATACATTGCGGTGCTCCTCCGAAGCGCCGACGAGGCGCAGGGTCATGGTCTGGTAGGTGTTGGTCACGTCGTCGATGGAAAGCCGGTCGTCGGGCCGGAACCATACGATGACGCCGGTAATCATCTGGATGATCGCCATGGAGGTCAGCGTCACGTCCTCGACGGCGAAGACCCCGGCCTCCTGGCCCTCGCGCAGGATGGCGCGCAGTTCCTTTTCATAGGCCGAGCGCATCTTCAGGATCTCGCTCAGGTGATCGTGCGAGAGGCTGCGCAATTCCATGTTGGAGACATGGGTCGCGTGCCGCCGCTCCACATGGAAACGCACATGGTTGGCGATGAATGCCAGCAGCCGGGCGCGCGGACCGCCATTGGCGGGCAGGGCGGCCTTCAGCGATTCCGCCAGCCCTTCCATGTGGTCGCGCATCAGCTTGAAGAGAAGGTCTTCCTTGGCCGGAAAATAGCGGTAGAGCGCCGCCGCCTGCACGCCGACCTCCGCGGCAAGCTGGCGCATCGTCACGGCCTCGAACCCGTGATGCGCGATCAGCGGCGCGGCAGCCTCGCGGATCGCCGCTTCTGTCCTCTCCCCGTCCGATCCGGCCGTGCGCGCCATGGCTCCTCCTGTCGACGGTTATTAATAAAACGAACGTTTAATTATTTCAAGATCTCTTCGCACGGTGCCGCAATTTGCATGTACGGTCATTGCGCCGTCACGGGGGAAGGGTTCACAATGGCGGTCCGACAAACCGCTGGCCGCGACACCCCATGAAGCCTGTTCTCGCCATCGCCCTCAATCCGACCATCGACGTGGCCTCGCAGGCCAGGCGGGTGCAGCCCACCTTCAAGATACGCACGCGCAACCAGCAGGTCTATCCCGGCGGCGGCGGAACCAATGTCGCCCGCGTGATCGCCGAACTGGGCGGCAGCGCGGAACTGGCTTACCTGGCGGGCGGCGCCACCGGCCCGGTCTTCGAGGGCCTGCTGGCGGGAACCGGAATCACGCTGCACGGTTTTCCGATGCAGGGCGCGGTGCGCATCTCCGTGACGATCTTCGAGGAGGAGACCGGCTTCGAATACCGCGCCGTGCCGGAGGGCCCGGAGGTGACCGGGGCCGAACTGGAACCGGTCTTCGATCTCGTGCGGAGCGTCAGGCAAGGCTACATCGTCGCCTCCGGCAGCCTGCCGCGCGGCTGCCCCGCCGATGCCTATGCCCGCATGGCCATGATTGCGGAGGCCAACGGCGTCCCGTTCGTGCTCGATACATCCGGCGAGGCGCTGACGCAGACCCTTGAAAAAGCGAAGGTTTTCCTGCTGAAGCCAAGCATTGGCGAGTTGTCTGCCCATGCCGGGCGCAAGCTCGACGAGGATGGCGCTGTCGAGGTTGCCTCGGCCATCGTCGAATCGGGCGCGGCGGAGAACATCGCCGTGACCATGGGCCGCGACGGCGCCTTCCTGGCAAGCCGCGACGGCGTGATCCGCCGGCCGCCGGTGCACGTGAAGACCCAATCGGCCGTTGGCGCCGGGGACAGTTTCCTCGCTGCCATGGTGTTCAGGCTGGCTTCGGGCGCGGCCATGCAGGAAGCCTTCGAATACGGTCTCGCCGCCGGCGCGGCAGCCGCCATGACGCCGGGCACGGTGCTGTGCCGGAGGGCCGATGTGGAAGCCCTCTATGCCGGGATGCTTGCGCGCTGAACCGCTGCGGCTCAGGCGGCCGCAGCCGCCAGCGTGTCGGCGAGTGCCGCGGCGAACAGGTCGAGTTCTGCGTCCGGCCCGCAGGAAATGCGGATGCAGCGGTCCAGCCCCGGCGCCATGGGCTTGCGCGCGAATACGCCGCGCTCCACCAGCCCGCTCATCACCGACAGCGCAAACGCGCCGTCGCGCCCGCAATCGATGGTGACGAAATTCGTCGCCGAGGGCAGGGCGCAGAGCCCGTTCCGGGCCGCGATGCCGGCGATGATGCCGCGCGCCCGTTCCACATTGGCGATGGTTCCGGCCAGATGGTCGCTGTCGCCGAGCGCCGCCATGCAGGCCGCCTGCGCCATGCGCGTGATTCCGAAATGGTTGCGCACCTTGTCGAAGGCGGAAATGGCCTCCGCCTCGCCGATGCAATAGCCGCAACGCAGGCCCGCCAGCCCGTAAGCCTTTGAAAACGTGCGCATCCGCAGCACGTTCGGGCGCGCCGTGTCGAGCCCGGGCATGGTGCCGGCGGGTGCGAACTCGCCATAGGCCTCATCCAGCACCAGCATGGTGGTTTCCGGCAGCGCCTCGATGAAGGCCTGCACCGCGTCTGCCGCGTGCCAGCTTGCCATGGGATTGTCGGGATTGGCGAAATAGACAAGGCCCGCGCCCTCGCGCTTCACCGCGTCGAGCAGCGCCTGCGGATCTTCCCGGTCGCCCGCATAGGGCACGGTGACGAGCCGCCCGCCGAAACCGCTGACATGATAGTTGAATGTCGGATAGGCGCCGAGCGAGGTGACGACCGGCTGCCCCGGCTCCACATATTGCCGCACGACGATGCCGAGCAGCCCGTCAATGCCTTCGCCCACCATCACGTTCTGCGCGGCAACGCCCAGATGCACGGCCAGCGCCTGGCGCAGGTCGTGGTTTTCCGGGTCGCAATATTTCCACATCCCGGGCGCCGCCGCCGCCATCGCGGCAATGGCCTTGGGCGAGGGGCCGAACCCGTTCTCGTTGGCGCCGAGCCGCGCCGCGAAGGGCCGCCCGCGCGCCCGCTCCTGCGTTTCCGGGCCCACGAAGGGCACGGTTGCGGGCAGGGATTGCACCAGCGGTGTGGTTTGCGGGCGAAGCGTCATCATGGCGTGATCCTCCTGGCCGCTCCCGCTTTACCAAGCTGCGCGCCGCGCCGGAAGCGCCAAATGAGAAATGGGCTTGCCCAGAAAGGAACACGGGGCAGTCCCGCAATCCAATTGCGGCACAAAAAAACGGGCGCCCCGAAAAGAAAACGGGGCGCCCGAAAGCGCCCCGCGATCTGTTTCAACCGGACTTCTGATTAGAAGTAGCGGGTGAAGCGGATGAAGCCGGAGAACGTGCCGCTGACGCCAGCGACGTCGACGTCCTGGTAGGCCAGTTCGGAGCGGACTTCGAAGTTCTGAACCGGGGTCCAGACCATCGACAGTTCGGTCGCCCACGTGTCAACACCGGTGTTGATGTTGGTGGCGGCGAAGTAGTGGTCGTTGTTGTACTGGAACGCCAGCGAAGCCGAGAAGGTCGACGTGAAGACGTGGTTGTACGAAGCCAGGATCGACCATTCGGCCGCACCGAAGCCACCGCCGAGGCGGGCAACGCCGTAGGAGTTGTCGCCGGAAGCGTAGTAACCGATCAGGCGCAGGTTGGAGCCGTTCATGTTCGGAATGTTGTACTGCATGCCGACCGAAGCGGACCACTCGTCCTGACGGCCAGCCAGGAGCGACATGTCGGAGTCGTAACCGATCTTGGCCCACACGGCGCCCCAACCGGCGTTGTAGGAGACCTTACCGACCACATCCGGAACCCAATCGGCGGCAGCAGCAGCACCGGCGGTGCCGATGGCGCCATCGTCGTCATGCTCCAGAGAGAGCGTGGCGGCGAAGCCGTTGCCGGAGAAGGTGTAGGCGATCAGGTGACGCTGCTGGTAGCCGTAGTACATGCCCGTCCAGGAGTGCGAACCCCAGTTGGACGCGCCGCCGTTCTGGGTCTGGGCCCAGGCCGACTCGGTGTAACCGATGCGCAGGCCGCCGAGCTCGAGGAAGGCCTGGTCGAACGTGACGTTGCCGTCAGCGTTGGTGCCCCAGGTGCCCTGCAGGCGCAGGTAGGAACGCAGCGTGCCCCACTCGGTGTCCGAACGGGCGTCGATGTTCAGACGGCCACGGGTCAGGACGTTGTAGCCGTTGTTCAGCGCGAAGCCGTAGTGGTAGGACGGAGCGTCCGTAACGGCGTTGTTGCGGCCGTGACCGCCAACCTGCATCCAGACATAGCCGGAGATGGACAGGCAGGTCTCGGTGCCCGGGATGTAGTAGAAGCCGGCGCCGTAGGCATCGCAGACGCGGACATATTCAACCGGCTCGGGCTCATAGACGACAGCGTCGGCAGCCTGGGCGCCGGAAACCGCGACGAGAGCCGCAGCGGAGCCGAGAAGAAGGCTCTTGATGTTCATTGTTGACCTCCAGTCAAAGTTAAAAACGGGTCTGGGTACTTTAGCTGAAGGACAGCGTTTCCCTGCCCCATCCCCAATGTGCCGAAAAAGACGCGCTGTCCGCGCCCCTTCTTCGAGGCCGACAATACGCATGGCGTTTGCCCGTTCAACAAAGAACATCGCCTCGAAGGCCGGGCCAGATGCCGATGCACCCCTCTTGTTGCACAAAAGACACGCTTTCGGGGGTGGCGGTAACGCGTTGTTAACGAACGAAGCGATTTCCGGGCTTTGCGTGATGGCCCTGCCTGGCGGCAAACCGGGCCTTTCCGGCGAGAATCCCGGATTCGCTCACAGAATCACGTTCCGCGCCCCACGCGGCTTCCATTGCGCCTGGTCCGGCGTGTCCCCGAGGCAGGGGGCTTCAAGCGACGCGGTGGCCCCGCCGCGCGGGAACAAGGAACGCGTGCGCGAGGGGTGGCAAGAAAATGGCGGGCGGGCGCAATGCCTTGTTGATTCTCCGGGGGCTTTTCTTTATCCACCGGCGCTGTGGAGAGGTGGCCGAGTGGTCGAAGGCGCTCCCCTGCTAAGGGAGTAGACGGGAAACCGTCTCGAGGGTTCGAATCCCTTCCTCTCCGCCATTTCTTCTGGCCTCGCGCTGCCGCCCTGCGGGCTTCGCTCCGGCCGGGGCCTCGCAAAGGCTCGGACGGCCGTTGGCCTTGCGGACCCTGCGGGCCCGAACCGTCTCTGGCCTCGCGCTGCCGCCCTTCGGGCTTCGCTCCGGCCGGGGCCTCGCAAAGGCTCGGACGGCCGTTGGCCTTGCGGCCCCTGCGGGCCCGAACCGCCTCTGGCCTCACGCTGCCGCCCTTCGGGCTTCGCTCCGGCCGGGGCCTCGCAAATGCTCGGGCGGCCGTTGGCCTTGCGGCCCCTGCGGGCCCGAACCGTCTCTGACCTCGCGCTGCCGCCCTTCGGGCTTCGCTCTGGCCGGGGCCTCGCAAATGCTCGGGCGGCCGTTGGCCTTGCGGACCCTGCGGGCCCGAACCGTCTCTGACCTCACGCTGCCCCCCAGCCAACCCGGATTTCACAGAAAGGCATGTGCATTCAGGCACCTGGCCGGCTCTTGCCTGTCCGGGGCGCGGTGTTGGCGTTCATCGTTGACTGGAGGTCAACAATGAACATCAAGAGCCTTCTTCTCGGCTCCGCGGCTGCCATGGTCGCCGCTTCCGCCGCCCAGGCCGCCGACGCTGTCGTCTACGAGCCCGAGCCGGTTGAATATGTCCGCGTCTGCGACGCCTACGGCGCCGGCTTCTTCTACATCCCGGGCACCGAGACCTGCCTGAGCATTGGCGGCTATGTCCGCGTGCAGGTCGGTGGCCACACGCGCCGCAACGCTATCAACGATGTCCCGTCCTATCATTATGGCTTTGATCTGAACCAGGGCTACACGATGCACACGCGTGGTCGTCTCAACATCGACGCCCGTTCGGACACCGAGTGGGGCACGCTTCGCGCCTACCTGCGCCTGCAGGGACAGTGGGGCAACAACGGCGATGGCAATGTCGCTTTCGACCAGGCCTATATCGAGCTCGGCGGCCTGCGCATGGGTTACTCCGAATCGGCCTGGGCACAGACCCAGAACGGCGGCGCCTCCAACTGGGGTTCGCATTCCGATACCGGTATGTATTACGGCTATCAGCAGCGTCACCTGATCGCCTACACCTTCTCCGGCAACGGCTTCGCTGCGACTGTCTCGCTCGAGCATGACGATGACGGCCAGATCAATACCACGCCTGCCGCTCTGGCCGATCTGAATTTGGCGCGCAGCTACACCAGCACCGGAAGCGCTGCGGACTGGGTTCCGGATGTTGTCGGCAAGGTGTCGTACAATGCCGGCTGGGGCGCTGTCTGGGGCAAGGTGGCGTATGATTCCGACACCACGCCGGCTGTCGGCCGTCAGGGTGAGTTCGCCGCTTCGCTCGGCATGCAGTACAACATCCCGAACATGAACGGCTCCAACCTGCGCCTGATCGGTTTCTACAACAGCGGCGACAATGCTTACGGGATTGCGCGTTTCCCGGGCGCACTGATCGGTTCCGCCGAGTGGTCGGTTCTGGCCTCTTACAACCACGTGTTCTCCAACACGTTCTCGGCTTCGGTCGGTTTCCAGTACAATGCTGACCACTACGGCGCGTTTACCGACGTGAATACGGGCGTTGATTCCTGGGCGACCGAACTGTCGATGGTCTGGACCCCGGTGCGGAACTTCGAGGTCCGCTCGGAACTGGCCTACCAGAATGTCGACATTCCGGGTGCGGACGCCACGTTCTCCGGCTACGTCCGCTTCACCCGCTACTTCTGATTTGAAGTCGGTGTGAACTGATCGGGAGGCGCCGGCCGGTAACAGGGCCGGCGCCTCTTTCGTTATTCAAATCAACGCGAAAGGAGACCGGGGGCTTTCGGCGAAAGCACGCGGATGGTGTGAGGGAAGGGCCGGCGTGGCCGGGTGCCGGGCGGAACGATCCGCCGGACGGGACTCGACGCGGCCAGGCTTTGCCGTTAAGCGCCATGGCCGTGTGCGGCCCTGCAAGGGCGGAACCGGATCGGGCGTGCGGCCCGGCTGGCGTCCGGACGGGGCAAACGACTCTGCGTGGGGTGGACGCCGTGAGTGAAAGACGAAGCAATCCGCGGGGCCGCGCGCATGCGCCGGCCGTGCATCGGGCCATCATGTCCGGTCCGCGTGTCAGGATTGTCGAAAGCGTGACCGTGGGCGAACTGGCGCGCCGCTATCTGGACATTCTCTGGGAGGATGGACAGCACAAGCGCCACGTTGCCGCCTTCCTCGATGAAATCGACCTGCTCCTGAAACGTCAGGCGTTCAGTGTCTTTTCCGAGGACATGCTGGATGACGTCACCGGTCGCCTTCGTGCCAAGGGCAATTCCAATGCCACCATCAATCGCAAGATGGCGGCGCTGGGAAAGCTGCTACGCAAGGCGCGCAAGATGGGCGATGTCGTCGGCCTGCCGGAGTTCCGGCGCCAGAAGGAAAGGCAGGGGCGCATCCGCTTCCTCGAATGGGAGGAGGAGGACCGTCTGTTTTCGGCCATCCGCGCCCATGGCGAGGATGCCTGGCGGCTCTGTGTCTTCCTGGTCGATTCCGGCGCGCGCCTCGGCGAGGCCCTGGCGCTCACCTGGAACGACGTGCATGACGGGCGCGCCACCTTCTGGGTCACCAAGTCGAACCGCAGCCGCACCGTGCCCCTGACCGCGCGCGCCCGCGAGGTGATCGCCATGCGCCGGGGCATGGGGCTGAAGGGGCCGTTCTGCATGCTCAACCAGCAGGCCTTCCGCTTTGTCTGGAACAAGGCGAAGAAGGAATGCGGGCTCGGCGCCGATCCCCATGTCGTGCCGCATATCCTGCGCCATACCTGCGCCTCGCGCCTCGTCAAGGGCGGGGTGGATATCCGCCGCGTGCAGATGTGGCTCGGCCACCAGACGCTGCACGTCACCATGCGCTATGCCCATCTCGCCGCCAACGACCTCGACGCCTGTGTCAACGTGCTGGAAGCCAACCGCATCGCCGCCGCCCGTGTCCCGGACACGGCGCGCGAAGACCGCGGCAGGGCATCGGCGACCGCCGGCTGATATTCGTTCTGTTCTTTCCAACATTCTGAAATATGGTCATAAATTGGGCATTTGCCCGCAAAGCGGATGTTCGCCGGCCGCAAACTGTAGCGCCCGCGCAACACCGCCTGTTCCATGTGTTGAGCCGGCAAAAATATCGATTGCAAAGAGGCAAATCCGGGACCATCGGTTGATGAAACAGAGGCGTGTTGAAGCGCGTCCGGCAATTCGGGTGGCGACGTCCTGGAAATCATGTACGGCCCGGCCTTTGAAGGCGGGTTTGTCGAAAACGGAGAGAGTGAACATGACCCTGAAGGGCCTTCTTCTTGGCACCGCCGCTGCCCTGGTGGCCGTCTCCGGCGCCCGCGCCGCCGATGCCGTCGTCTATGAGCCCGAGCCGGTGGAATACGTGAAGGTTTGCGATGCCTACGGCGCCGGTTTCTATTATATTCCGGGCACGGAAACCTGCCTGTCGATCGGCGGCTATGTCTATTTCCAGCTTGGCGCCACCAATGATCGCGGCCTCATCACCGACACGCCGAACTATCACGGCTATGGCTTTGGCGGCTACAACGTCGCCACCCGCGGACGCTTGAACATCGACGCCCGCTCCGACACCGAATGGGGCACGCTGCGCGCCTATATCCGCCTTGAAGGCACCTGGGGCACCAATGCCGATGGCAATGTCGCCTTCAACCAGGCCTATCTGGAACTCGGCGGCCTGCGCGTCGGCTACACCGAATCCGCCTGGGTGGATTCCATGAATGCCGGCGTCGCCACCTATGGCTCCCATTCCGATGGCGGCCTCTATTATGCCTACCAGTTGCGCCACCAGATCAACTACACCTATTCGGCCAACGGCTTTGCCGCCACGCTCTCGCTGGAGCATGACGATGACGGCTTTATCGGCACCGCCGGTGCGGCCGCTGCCGCCGACTGGGTCCCCGATGTCGTCGGTGTCGTTTCCTACAATGCCGGCTGGGGCGGCGTCTGGGCGAAGGCCGCATGGGACAGCGACTACATCCCGGTCGCCGGCCGCCAGGACGGCTTTTCCGCGCAGATCGGCATGCAGTACAACATCCCGAACATGAACGGCTCCAGCCTGCGCCTGCTCGGCTTCTATGCCGACACGCCCAACGCCTATGCCGTGGGCTCGCGCTGGTCGATCCTGGCCTCCTACAACCACGTCTTCACCGACACCTTCTCCGCTTCGGTCGGCGCGCAGTATTTCGGCGATACCAACTACGCCCTGGCCGGTTCGCCCGATGGCTGGGCGGCGGAAGTCTCCACCGTCTGGACGCCGGTCGAGAATTTCGAGGTCCGCACCGAGACGGTCTATGCCAAGGCCGACGGCTTCGACGCCTCCGTTTCGGGCTTCGTCCGGTTCACCCGTTACTTCTGACCGGCAACGGCCTTTTTACTCTTCAGGGGCCCGGCGCATCGCGCCGGGCCTTTTCGTCTGTCCCTGTGTCAGGGCGCGCACTTGCGCTTGCCCGCCCCTCCGATAAAGTCGACCCCATTGTGACGGGTGAGGGCGCCCGCCCGCAGCGCGACATGCCAGGGGTGACGATGTGTGACTGGAAGCGATGGACATGGCCGGGCATCATTGCCACGGTATTCCTGACGGCGCTGGCCCTCTGGTTCCGCGCCGGGGCCATCGAGAGCGATCTTGCCGCCAGGATCGCCCATGCACTCGGCAATGGCCATTGGGCCGCCATTACCCTTGATGGCCGGGACGTGACGGTTTCGGGTATCGCGCCGGATGAAGACCTCAGGGCCGAGACCCTGCGCCTTGTGCACGAGGCCGGCGGCGTGCGCGCGGTGCATGACCGCACGGAGCTTGCCGGACGCGCCGAGCCGTACCGGTTTTCCGCGGTCAAGAACGACGCCGGGGTCGTGCTGGCCGGTCATTTTCCCCAGGCAGACGCCCATGCCGCCGTGGCCGGCGCAGCCGCCGAAACCTTTCCCGCCTTCGCCGTGACCGACACCATGACGCTGGCCCGTGGCGCACCCGACGGCTACACCAGCCAGGCCGAATTCGCGCTTGTACAACTCTCCCGCCTTGCCATGGGCGAGGTGGACGTGACCGGTGACCGGCTGTCCGTGAAAGGTCGCGCGGCCGATGCTTCTGCCCAGGCGGACCTCCGGCGCGACCTGTCGGGCATCCTTCCGGCAGGGTTGCAGGCCGGGTCCATCGACATCGAACCGCCCGCCGGCGCCTCCGGTGCCGATGCAGGTAGTGGCGGATAGGAAAGGAGACGGCACCATGGGGTATCTGGCCTCCCAATTGTGGGTTTTTCTCGTGCTTGCGCTGTGCGCGGGCGCCGTCGTCGGCTGGATGACCTGCCGCAAGCAGGCCTGACAGGCAAAGGAAATTCCTGCCATGACAGCGCTCTTCGTCCAGTCCGCCTTGCTCATCGCCATCGCTTTCATCGTCGGCGCGATCGCCGGTTGCCTCGCCCGAAAGGCATTCGGCGCTGCCGGGAATGAGGATGGAGGCACCATCGTCGCGGCCTATGGCCTTGCCGGCCCCGGTGTCCAAGCGCCGCGCCCGCAGGCGCAAAGCGCCGCCGCTCGGGAAGCCCCGGCCACGAACACCCCGGCTGCTCCGGCGCACGAACGGGAACCGGAGGCGACGCCGGAGACCGGCAGCGGTCCGGCGCGGGGATCTTCGCCGGAACCTGCGGCACCGCAAGACACCGTGTCAGCCGCCGACGACCTCAAGCGCATACGCGGCATCGGGCGGCAGAACGAATCCCGCCTCCATGCCGCGGGCATCACCACCTTTGCCCAGATCGCAGGCTGGACGAAGAAGGACCAGGCCGCCTGGGGCGAGCGGCTCGCCTTTCCCGGCCGCATCGAGCGCGAGGAATGGGTGAAGCAGGCCCGTGCCCTGGCGCGCGGCCATGAAACGGCGTCGGCTGCACGGTCGGCCAGCCGCAAGGCGGCTTCGTCGCAAGATGAGGTGGCGGCGGAAACCGTGCCGGGCGGGAAGCCGCGCCTTCTCAAGGGCCCGCGCCGGGGCAAGGCCGACGACCTCACGCGCATCGGCGGCATCGGCAAGGCGATCCAGAAGAAGCTGAATGAAACCGGCGTGTTCCATTACGACCAGGTCGCCAGATGGAGCGACGAGGAAGCAGGCTGGATATCCCGCGCGATCGGCTTTCCGGGCCGCGTCGAACGGGAGGGCTGGCGGGAGGAAGCGGCGCGGCTTGCAACGCAAACATCCGCAGCGCCGCGTTCGGCAGGTGGTGCGGCGGCGCGCGGCCGCAAGCCGAAAGGCAGGTGAAACGGCCGGTGGCCAGGTCAGGCCGGACCCTTGGCCGCCTTCGCCTTGCCCCGGTCCACGGATGCCAGGAAGCCTGAGATGATTCCGGGCAGTTCACCCGTTTCCAGCAATGGCGCATGGCCCTGTCCGGCCACGGTGACGATCTCCATGGACGGGGCGTAGCCGCGCATCTGTTCGATTGTGGACCTGGAAAACAGGCGTGAATTGGCGCCCCGAATCGCCATCAGCGGCATTGCCGTCAGGCCGACGAACTGCGGCCACAGCACCGGCAGGGGCTTGGAAAGATCGAGCCCGGTCAATGTCTTGAGCAGGTTCGGGTCATAGTCTGCGACAGGCCTTCCGTCCTCGTCGCGATAGATGGCGCGAGCGGAGCGCTCATGGTCCGCCGGCCCCAGCGCGGGAAAGGGTTCCTTCATCGCTTGCGCGACGATCGCGATGGCCTCGTCCCAGGTCCCGGGCTTTGGCGCCCGTTCCAGGTAGGTGCGGATCTGCGTCAGCCCTTCGCCTTCGATGACCGGGCCGACATCGTTGAGAATCCCGGCCTTCATCACGCCCGGGCGCATGCCGGCCAGGACATGCATGACAAGGCCGCCGCGCGAAGTGCCGATGAAGGCGCCATGCGCAATGCCCGCCGCCGCCAGTCCCGCCAGCACGTCGCCTGCCTCCACCAGGACGTTGTAGTTGCGCCAGTCCCGGTCATGGGCCGATTCGCCGCGCCCGCGCAGGTCGAACACGATCACCTGCCGCGGTGCCTTGGGATGGGTGGAGAGATAAAGCGCCAGTTCATGGAAATCGCGCGCATTGCGCGTCAGGCCGGGAAGGCAGACGGCTGGCAAAGAATCGTGGCCGGGTTCGCCATAGATCCGTGCATGCAGCTTCAGCCCGTCCTGCGCGCTGTAGAAGAGATCGCGAAATCCGTTGGGTTGCGTCATGAAAGCCGGATACCTGTCTTGAAACGTGGCGCGGGAGTGCGCCACAGGATGAGGCGACTACCTAGCGCAGCCGGGCCTTGAGGTCCAATCGTTCCGTTGAATCAGCCAGGAACGGACTCATCAGCCGCCACGGCCCGCTGTCAGGTCCTTCTCCGGGTCCGTGCTGCCTGCAAGGCGCTGCTTGTAGACCTGCAGGTTTTCCGTCACGCGCTGCACATAATTGCGCGTCTCGCCATAGGGAATGCGCTCGATCCAGTCGATGACGGCGTCGATCTCCATTTGGCGCGGATCGCCATAGCGCCCGATCCATTCGGAGGCGCGGCGCGGACCGGCATTGTAGGCGATGAAGGTCAGGATGTAGGAACCGGAAAACCGCTCCAGTTGCTGCGCCAGATAGGCAGCGCCCAGCGTTGCATTGTAAGCCGGGTCGCTGGTCAGCCGGTCTCCCGAATAGGCAAGGCCGACATGACTGGCCATCTCGCGTGCCGTTCCTGGCATGAGTTGCAAGAGCCCGCGCGCGCCCGCATGGGAGACTGCCCCGGTGTTGAACTCGCTTTCCTGGCGCGCGATGGCATAGGCGAGCGCCTTGCCGGCCGCATCGATGGCCGCCTCGTCGGGAATGGCGCCGGTGGGATGGGCCAGCCCGCCCACGTCGAGCC
Source organism: Phyllobacteriaceae bacterium (assembly GCA_002708825.1). GTDB lineage: Bacteria > Pseudomonadota > Alphaproteobacteria > Rhizobiales > Rhizobiaceae > Zhengella. The sequence continues at coordinate 69,234 of PAPF01000007.1, forward strand.
CCCGGCTGGCGGCGATCTTGCCGACACGAAGCGCCGTGTAGTGGTCCTGCCGGCTTTCGGCCATGCGCGCCAGCAGGGCGATTTCGCCGGGGCTTTCCAGTTCGCCGGCCAGGTCTCGGTAGAGCAATCCGCCCCGCCAGCCATGCCCCACCTCTTCCAGGCGGGCAATGGCCTGCACGGCGGCGCGGTTGGAAAACCGCCTGCGGTCATGCAGGTCCGCCACGGACGGTTCGATGGCAAGGTGCGCGATTCCAAGCCGGGCGGAGGCAAGCTGGCCATAGAAGGTGGTGCCATACCGGGCGGCGAGACGGAAATGCGTTTCCGCGTTGCCCTCGGCGCCGGCCTCGACCGCCCGGCCGAGCCAGTATTGCGCCCGCGCATTGGAAATCGGCCCGTCGGCGATGGTGGCTATGGTGGCGAAATGGACGGCTGCCGTCTTCGGATCGTCGAGGAATGTGAGCGCGATCCATCCGGCATGAAACTCCGCATCCGCCACGGTTCCCGGCCTGCCGCCGCGCTGGGCCGCTGCGATCTGGTAGGCTACGCGGTATTTCTTCAGATCCAGCATCTCGCGTGCCAGAGCGCGCCGCTCCACCCACCACTGGTCGAGGTCGATCAGTTCAGCCGGATCGGCCGGCGCGCCCGCCATCACCTGCGCGGCTTCGGCGAATTGGCCGGAACGCCGCAGGAAGCGGGCCAGCGCATAGGTGTAGCCCGCGCTGCGTTCGCCCTCCGGCACCTTTTCCAGCAGGGCCGCGGCATTCGCATTGCCCCGGGTGACGGCTGCCCAGGCTTCCTGCAGGGCAGGGCGGCCGCACAAGGGCGCCACGCGCCCTGCCGAGCGGATCCGGTCCTCGTAGAGCATGTATTCCTGCCTGTGGCAGTGATCCGTCTTGGCAATGAGGGACCCGTAGCGGCCGAGTATGGCGAGTTCGTCGCGCGCGTCGAGCTTGGTCTCCCGCCAGAACGCGCCAAGGCGCCGGGTGGCCTCGGCTGACTTGTCCTGGCCAAGCAGCGCGCCGGCAAGCGCCATCGCTCCCTCCGGCGTTTCCGGCTCGCGGGTGGCGAAAACCCGCAGGATGGCGTCCGTGGATGCGCCCTCGCGCGCCAGCGCACGCTCGTGGTGACGGCGAACGGCATTGAGGCCTGGCCAGCCGTCCAGGTCGGCAACGGCCGATTGCAATTCGTCGGCCGATAGATCGGCTCCGCCATAGAGCGCGCTGGCCCAGGTCAGGATCAGCCGGTCAGGCGATCCCTGCGTCAGCGCGTCACGAAAGCCGATGGCCGCCATGGTATCGCCACGCGACAGCGCGTCCAGCCCGCTTCTGAGTGCCGGCATGTCCTCCGGCTGGGCAAGCGGCGACGGAGAGGGCGCCGGAACCGTCCCGCTCCCGGTCGTCACGGCGCCCGTCACGGCAGCCGTCAAGGCCACGAGTCCGGCCAGGGCCGGCAGGAGAAGCCGGGTGCTGAACATGGCGGCAACGTTCCTTCCCGATGGCATGGCGTCCGCGCGATGGTTCCCATCGGAGCGCACACTGTGACGGATGCCCGTGAAAACAGGGTTAACGGGCTGTTACGCGGCCGCAAGGGCGAACGCTTTGCGGCGTGAAACCGCTCTTGCCGCACGCGCATGGCAAGACTATGGTGCCGCGCCTGTTGCCCGGCCGGAATTGCCCGTCCGCGCGCCGGCGCAAACCCGAAAAGCCATTCCTGGAGTCCACCGAAATGTTCAAAGGCTCGTTTCCGGCCCTCGTCACGCCCTTCACCGCCACTGGCGCGGTGGACGAGAAAGCCTTTCTCGATCTGGTGGAATGGCAGATCGCGGAAGGTTCCAACGGCCTCGTGCCTGTGGGCACGACCGGCGAGAGCCCGACGCTCAGCCATGCCGAGCACCGCCGTGTCGTGGAACTCTGCGTCCAGACGGCCGCCGGGAGGGTGCCCGTCATCGCCGGCGCGGGGTCCAACAACACCCGCGAGGCCATCGGCCTTGTCGAACATGCCGAGGAGGTGGGCGCCAGCGCCGTGCTCGTCGTCACGCCCTATTACAACAAGCCGGACCAGCGCGGGCTGTATGAGCATTTCGCCGCGGTCGCCCGCGCCACCTCGCTGCCGATCATCATCTACAACATTCCCCCGCGCTCCGTCATCGACATGACGCCGGAGACGATGGGCCGCCTGGCGCACGACTTCAAGAACATTGCCGGCGTGAAGGACGCCACCGGCAAGATCGAGCGCGTCACCGAACAGCGGCTCGCCTGCGGCAAGGATTTCATCCAGTTGTCCGGCGAGGACGCCACGGCACTGGGCTTCAACGTCCATGGCGGCGTCGGCTGCATTTCCGTCTCCGCCAATGTCGCGCCGCGCCTGTGCGCCGAGTTCCAGGCGGCGACGCTTGCCGGCGAGTGGGACAAGGCCCTTGCCATGCAGGACCGGATGATGGCGCTGCACAAGGCCATCTTCATGGTCTCCGGCGTGGCCGGCGCGAAATACGGCCTGTCGCGCATGGGCCGCATGGAAAACAACCTGCGCCTGCCGATGATGCCGGTAACCGACGCCGGCGCTGCAGCGATGGATGACGCCATGCGGGCGCTCGGCCTGTTGAACTGACCGGCCGCAGGGCGCATTTAGACAGGATGAGCAAGGTCAAGTCGACAAACGGCAAGGTGATTGCCGAGAACCGCAAGGCGCGGTTCTCCTACGCCATCGAGGACACCATCGAGGCAGGTCTCGTGCTGACCGGCACCGAGGTGAAATCCCTGCGCCTCGGCACCGCCAATATCCAGGAGAGCTATGCCTCCATGGAGAAGGGCGAGTTCTGGCTGATCAATTCCTACATTCCCGAATACACGGAAGGGAACCGCTTCAATCACGAGCCGCGGCGCCTGCGCAAGCTGCTGCTCTCGAAGCGCGAGATGGCAAGGCTTGCCAAGGAAACCGACCGTGAGGGCATGACCCTCGTGCCCTTGAAGCTCTATTTCAACGAGCGCGGCCTCGCCAAGCTCCTGCTCGGCATCGCCAAGGGCAAGAAGATCCACGACAAGCGCGAGACCGAGAAGAAGCGCGACTGGAACCGCGAAAAGGCCCGGCTTCTCAAGCAGGGCGGCTGATCCGGCCGATATCCCGGTTCCTGCACCCGTTCATGCACTTGCTGGCGCGACTGCGTCCCGGTCGCGGCGCCGGGCATGGTCTCGGCGTCCGGCGTCCGGCGTCCGGCGTTTGGACGATGCCGGATGAAAAGACTTCCATATCATCATTTGTTCATGTATAAGGGCTTCACAATTCCTGTTGGAGAATGCCTGCATGTTGTCCGGTCTGATGAAGCGCTTCACCGCTGGTGCGTCAAATGTGATCGCCCATGACGATTTTGTCGCGGCACTCAAGGCGAAGACGCATGTCCTGGTCGATGTGCGCGAGGCCGGCGAGTTCCAGTCCGGACACATTCCGGGCGCCATCAACGTGCCGTTGTCGCGGTTCGATCCCGCCCGTATTCCTGCCGGCAAGCCGGTCATTCTCTATTGCGCGACGGGAGCACGCTCCGGCATGGCGGTGCGTGCGCTTGGCCAGGCCGGCCGCGAGGATGTGGTGCACTACCGCCCCGGGGTGACGGGCTGGCGGCTCCAGGGCGGCAGGCTGGTCTGACCGGGCCGCCGGCCTATGGGCCCAGATACCGGGCCACGTCCTCGAACACGCTGCGGAACATGGCCTCGGTGAGTCGGCCGGTATTCGTGTTGTAGCGCGAGCAGTGATAGCTGGAGAAGATGGCCGTGCCGCCGATCTCGCTGCGCGCGCCATGGCCGAAGGGATGCGCCGCCACCCGCCCGCCAAGCGCCCGGATGGTGGAATCATGGGCGATCTTGCCGAGAGTCACGATCGCCTGCAGGTTCTCGAACCGCCCGATTGTGGCCGTGAGGAACTGCCGGCAGGTGTTGATCTCGGATCCGACCGGCTTGTTTTCCGGCGGAACGCAACGCACCGCGTTGGTGACCGCCGCGCCGGTCAGTTCGAGGCTGTCGTCCGGCCGCGCCTCGAAGACGCCGCGCGCGAAGCCGAAATGCTTGAGCGTGGAATAAAGCAGGTCGCCTGCATAGTCGCCGGTGAACGGCCGGCCCGTCCGGTTCGCCCCGCGCAGGCCTGGCGCCAGCCCGACGACGAGCAGGCGCACATGGCTTTCGCCACGCGCATCGATGAAGGTGGGAACCGGGGCATTGTGCCAGTCCGGCTCGCGCGTGCGCCAGAGCGCGATGAAGCCGTGCAGCCGCGGACACAGCGCGCAATCGCGCGGCGGTTCGCTCCGCGTTGCGGAAGACGGATCAGTAATCGTCATCCTCGTAGTCGTCTTCGGCCACCGGGGCGCGGCGCGGGGCAGGGCGCTCGGAAGGATCGCGGCCCACCTTGTCCTTGAGCGAGACGAGATCGACGAAATGATCGGCCTGGCGGCGCAGGTCGTCGGAAATCATCGGCGGCTGCGAGGACATGGTGGAGACCACGGAAACCTTGCGGCCCTTGCGTTGCAGGGCGTCGACGAGAACGCGGAAATCGCCGTCACCCGAGAAGATCACGAAATGGTCGACCGTTTCGGACAGTTCCAAGGCATCGATGGTCAGTTCGATGTCCATGTTGCCCTTGATCTTGCGCCGGCCGGAGGCATCGGTGAACTCCTTGGCCGGCTTCGTGACCACCTTGTAGCCGTTGTAGTCCAGCCAGTCGATCAGCGGGCGGATCGAGGAATATTCCTGGTCCTCGACCAGGGCGGTGTAGTAGTACGCGCGCAGCAGGTACCCTTTGTCGTTGAAATGGGTCAGCAACTTGCGATAGTCTATGTCGAATCCGAGCGCCTTCGAGGTTGCGTAAAGGTTGGCGCCGTCGATGAAAAGTGCGATCTTTTCGCGGGGATCGAACATGTTTGTTACCTCGTTGTGGAAACGCACTTCTCCGGCGTTCGACGTTCCGGTGCATGCATGTCGTTTTTCTTATCTGCAGGGGCAGCACGTTCCGCCTGACCTAGCTGTTGTATCATACGATGCCAAGGAAAATCGGATTTCCGCCATATTCTTTCCCAGGTTTGTGGTCAGTTAAGGAAAGCTGACGCCTTGCGTCGCGAACGGGTTTTCTGTATGCACCCGCTTTGCCCTCCCTCAGATGCACGGAATTGAAGAAAGAGGCATTTCATGGCCCGCGTCACCGTTGAAGATTGCATTGACAAGGTCTCGAACCGGTTCGACCTGGTTCTGCTCGCCAGCCATCGCGCCCGCCAGATCTCGCAGGGTGCGCCGATCACCGTCGATCGCGACAACGACAAGAACCCGGTCGTGGCGCTGCGCGAGATCGCCGACGAGATGCTTTCGCCGGGCGACCTGAAGGAAGACCTGATCCACTCGCTGCAGAAGCATGTCGAGGTCGACGAGCCGGAGGCCGACGTGCCTGCCGCCATCGACAAGCCGGCCGAGGAAACGGTTGAAGCCGCGATGGAAGACACCGCGGATGAGCCGGTCACCTTCGACCGCATGTCGGAGGAAGACCTGCTGGCCGGCATCGAGGGCCTTGTCGCGCCCGAAAAGAACGACGATTTCTGATTACCCGCGCCGCGCGGCCTTCCGCCTGCGCGCCGGACGGATTATCACTGTGGCATGCGCCGCTCCGGAACCGGTGTGGCGCATGTGCTGTTTCGACTGTACGGGAACCTGAAAGCCCATGATGCGCCAGTACGAGCTTGTGGAACGCGTCCAGCGCTACAAGCCCGATGTCAACGAGGCCCTGCTGAACAAGGCCTATGTTTATGCCATGCAGAAGCATGGCCATCAGAAGCGCGCTTCGGGCGATCCCTATTTTTCCCATCCGCTGGAAGTCGCGGCCATTCTCACCGACATGCATCTCGACGAGTCCACCATCGCGGTGGCGCTTCTGCATGACACGATCGAAGACACCGACGCCACCCGCAAGGAAATCGACGAGCTATTCGGCGACAATATCGGCAAGCTGGTCGAGGGGCTGACCAAGCTCAAGAAGCTCGACCTGGTGTCCAAGAAGGCCGAGCAGGCCGAAAACCTGCGCAAGCTCCTGCTGGCAATTTCCGACGATGTGCGCGTGCTGCTGGTCAAGCTCGCCGACCGGCTGCACAACATGCGCACGCTGGACCACATGCGCGAGGACAAACGGCGCCGCATCTCCGAGGAGACCATGGAAATCTATGCGCCGCTGGCCGGGCGCATGGGCATGCAGGACATGCGCGAGGAACTGGAGGAACTGGCCTTCCGCCACATCAACCCGGAAGCCTGGCGCATGGTCACCGAGCGCCTGGAAGGACTGATGAGCCGGAACGCCGGCGTCATCGGCGAGATCGAGCAGCAGCTTTCGGCGGTCTTCGAGAAGAGCGGCATCAGGGCAGATGTGAAGAGCCGGCAGAAGAAGCCCTGGTCGATCTTCCGCAAGATGGAATCCAAGGCGCTGTCCTTCGAGCAGCTTTCCGACATTTTCGGCTTCCGCGTCGTCGTCGATGCGCTGGACGATTGCTATCGCGCCCTCGGCGCCATCCACACCACGTGGTCCATGGTGCCCGGCCGCTTCAAGGACTACATCTCCACGCCCAAGAGCAACGATTACCGCTCCATCCACACCACCATCGTCGGGCCGTCGCGCCAGCGCGTCGAACTGCAGATCCGCACGCGCGGCATGCACGCCATCGCCGAATACGGCGTCGCCGCCCACGCCATCTACAAGGACAAGGCCACCAGCGCGCTGACGGATGGCCATGCCATTTCCCGCGACACCAATGCCTATGCCTGGCTGCGCCGTACCATCGAGCAATTGTCCGAAGGCGACAATCCGGAGGAGTTCCTCGAGAACACCAAGCTGGAACTGTTCCACGACCAGGTGTTCTGCTTCACGCCAAAGGGCGCGCTGATTGCCCTGCCGCGCGGCGCCACGCCCATCGACTTCGCCTATGCCGTCCATACCGAGGTCGGCGACACCTGCGTCGGCGCCAAGATCAACGGCCGCATCATGCCGCTGATCACGGAACTGAAGAATGGCGACGAGGTGGAGATCGTGCGCTCCAAGGCACAGGTCCCGCCCGCCGCCTGGGAATCCGTGGTCGTCACCGGCAAGGCGCGCGCCGCCATCCGGCGCGCCACGCGCGCGGCAATCCGCAAGCAGTATTCCGGTCTCGGGGTCCGCATCCTCGAACGGGCCTTCGAGCGCGCCGGCAAGACCTTCTCGCGCGAATCGCTCAAGCCGGTGCTGCACCGTCTCGGCCACAAGGAGATCGACGATGCGTTGGCCGCCGTCGGCCGGGGCGAACTGCCCTCCGGCGATGTCATGCGCGCCGTCTTCCCCGACTACAAGGACGAGCGCGTCACGCCGGCGCGCGCCGAGAAGGGGGCGGGCTGGTTCAACCTGCGCAATGCGTCGGGCATGGTGTTCCGCATTCCCGGCCAGAAGGATGCAGACGCCAATCCGCGCAACGCCCTGCCGATCCGTGGCGTACGCGGCGACCTGCCGGTCAACTTTGCACCGGAAGGCGCGGTGCCGGGCGACCGCATCGTCGGCATCATGACGCCGGGTTCCGGCATTACCATCTATCCCATCCAGTCGCCCGCCCTGACCGCCTTCGATGACCAGCCGGACCGCTGGATCGACATCCGCTGGGACATCGACGAGGCCTCCGGCGAGCGGTTTCCCGCCCGCATCTCCGTCAACGCCATCAATGCGCCGGGTTCGCTGGCGGAGATCGCGACGGTGATTGCCGAATCGGACGCCAACATCCACAAGCTGACCATGGTGGAAACCGCGCCGGACTTCACCGAGATGGTCGTGGACCTGGAGGTCTGGGACCTCAAGCACCTGACACGCCTGATCGCCAGGCTCAACGAGACGGCCAGCGTCGGCCAGGCCCGCCGGGTCCACGGCTGACACCGCGCCAAGGGGAACAGCGCCCATGACCATGACGACCGAAGACGTGCTTGCCATCTTCCGCGAGGCAGGCGCCGTCCTGGAAGGCCATTTCATCCTCACCTCCGGGCTGCGCAGCCCGGTCTTCCTGCAGAAGGCCCGCGTCTTCATGCATGCCGGCAAGACCGAGACGCTGTGCCGCGCGCTGGCGGAGAAGATCCGGCAGGCCGTGCCGGGACGCATCGACTACGTGGTCGGCCCGGCCATCGGCGGGCTGATCCCGGCCTACGAGACCTCGCGCCACCTCGGCGTTCCGGCCGTCTGGGTGGAGCGGGAGAACGGCGAATTCCGCCTGCGCCGCTTCGAGATGGAGGAGGGCGCCCGCGTCGTCATCGTCGAGGATATCGTGACCACGGGCCTGTCGATTCGCGAGACGGTGGAGGCAATGCGCAAGATCGGCGCCGAGGTCGTCGCGGCGGCCTGCATCATCGACCGTTCGGCGGGCAAGTGCGATGTCGGCGTGCCGCTTGTCGCCCTCGCCGAATACGAGGTGCCGGCCTATCCGGCCGACGCGCTTCCGCCCGAACTTGCCGCAATTCCGCCAGTAAAGCCCGGTAGCCGGAACATCTGAAACCCGGGCCGGCAGTGAGGTTTCGGGGCGGCAGGCTTTTTGCTTGCTCCGGCCGAACCGGAAAGCCTACAAAACGGCATCGGGTTCGGGTTTTCGCGCGGCGGGAAAGCGGCGTCCGAAAAGAAAGGTTTAACGGTCCGGACCTATGGTCGGACCGGGGTTGGCGTTGTTCGCCGGGGAATTGGGTGAATGTTGTTCAGGCGGCGCAAGAAGGCGGATTTACTGGAACGTGCGCGCACGTTTTTCTGGCCCCGCCGGTCGTTCCTGCGCTCGGCCCAGTATTTCATCAAGCGCGTGCTGCGCCTGTCAGCCACGCCCCATGCCATCGCGGCCGGCGTCGCGGCCGGCGTGTTCGCCTCCTTCACCCCCTTCCTGGGCTTCCATTTCGTCATCGCGGCGGGCCTCGCCTGGCTGATCTCGGGCAACCTGCTGGCATCGGCGCTCGGAACGGCGGTCGGCAACCCGCTGACCTTTCCCTTCATCTGGGCGGCCACCTTCAAGATCGGCCAGATCATCACCGATGGCGGCTTCGGCCAGGTCCACAAGCATATCAACCTGTTCAAGCTGTTCGCCGACCTGGAATTCTCGCAACTCTGGCAGCCGGTTCTCAAGCCCATGGCCGTTGGCGCCATCCCGCTCGGCATTGCCTTCGCCGCCGGCTTCTATTTCCTGACGCGCTGGTCCGTCGCCGCCTTCCGCGAGCAGCGCCGCAAGCGCCTGGCCGACCGAGCCCGCAAGCGCGCCGCGCGGATGGCCGCCCGCCATGCCGCAGGCCATCTACCCCCCGACAACGCGGCGCTGGGCTGATGATCATCGGGATCGGATCGGACCTGATCGACATTCGCCGGGTGGAGCGCTCGCTGGAACGCTTCGGCCAGCGCTTCACGGACCGCATCTTCACCGAGGTCGAGCGGGCGAAGTCCGACCGCCGCAAGGAGCGCGCCGCATCCTATGCCAAGCGGTTTGCCGCCAAGGAAGCCTGCGCCAAGGCGCTCGGCACAGGCCTTTCGGGCGGCGTCTTCTGGCGCGACATGGGCGTGGTCAACCTGCCGGGTGGCAAGCCGACCATGAACCTGACCAATGGCGCGCTCGCCCGCCTGAATTCAATGGTGCCGGCCGGTCACAGGCCGGTCATCCACCTGACGATCACGGATGATTTCCCGCTCGCCCAGGCCTTCGTGATCATCGAGGTGCTCCCCGACGCGCTGGAATCGTGACCATGCGCGATGCGGGTCCCCGGCTGCGCCGGGGCTGGATGTGCGCCGTTGCAGCCGGCCTTTCGAGCCGCTAAGAGGGACGCCGGACTCAAAGAGGAATAGATGAGCGTGGCTGACAAATCCCAGAAGAAATCCGGTGGTCTCCTCGAGATCGTCAGCGTCATCGTCCAGGCGCTGATCCTGGCCGTCATCATCCGTTCGCTGTTCTTCCAGCCCTTCTCCATTCCCTCCGGATCGATGCGCCCGACCCTGCTGGAAGGCGACTACCTGTTCGTCAACAAGTGGGCCTATGGTTATTCGCGCCATTCCTTCCCCTTTTCGCCGGACCTTTTCGAAGGGCGTATCTGGGCTGGCGAGCCGGAGCGCGGCGATGTGGTGGTCTTCAAGTTTCCGCCCGATCCCTCGCTGGATTACATCAAGCGCGTGATCGGCCTGCCGGGCGACCGCATCCAGATGCGCGACGGTGCGCTCTATATCAACGGCGAGGCGGTCGAGCGCGAAAAGGTGGCGCAGATAGACAATCCCGACATCACCGAGATGAACCGTCCGGTCGACGTCTGGCGCGAGACCCTGCCCAACGGCGTCAGCTACGATACGCTCGACATCACGGCCAATGGCGTTTCCGACATGACCCGCGAGTTCACCGTCCCGGCCGGCCACTATTTCATGATGGGCGACAACCGCGACAATTCCAATGACAGCCGCATGAGCGTCGGTTTCGTGCCCTACGAGAACCTTGTCGGCAAGGCCACGGTGATCTTCTTCTCCGTCAGCGGCGGTTCAAGTCCGCTGGAAGTCTGGCGCTGGCCCTCCGACCTGCGCATCGACCGGCTTTTCACCGGCATCAACTGACCTGGCGGGAGAGCCCATGAGCCGCGCGAAACGGACCGGGGAGGCGCTGGCGGCCGAGATCGGGCGCCTGACAGGCCACCGGTTCGCCGATCCCGCCCGCCTGGAACGGGCCATGACCCATGCCAGCGCGCGCCGGACCGGGGGTGCCGATTATGAACGGCTGGAATTCCTCGGCGACCGGGTGCTGGGCCTGGTGATCGCCGAACTGCTGTTCAGCGCCTTTCCCGCTGCCAACGAGGGCGAACTGTCGGTGCGCCTGAACCAGCTTGTCAGCGCGGAGACCTGTGCGGCGGTGGCCGAGGAGATCGGCCTGCATGAGTTCATCATCACCGGTGCCGAGATCCGGTCGCTGGCCGGGCGCAAGCGGCTGAACCTGCGCGCCGACGTCATGGAATCGGTCATCGCCACCATCTATCTCGACGGCGGGCTGGATGCCGCGCGCCCGTTCATCCTCAAGCACTGGGGAAGCCGCGCGAAGGCCGAGGGGGCCGGACGGCGCGATCCCAAGACGGCCCTTCAGGAATGGGCGCACCGCCAGGGCGGCCTCGTGCCGGTCTACGTGGTTGAAAGCCGGGAAGGCCCGGATCATGATCCGGTCTTCGCCGTCAGCGTGACGGTGGGCAAGCGTGCGCCCGAACATGGGGCCGGCCGCTCCAAGCGGGCCGCGGAACAGGAAGCGGCCACGAAACTCCTCATTCGCGAAGGCGAGTGGGAGGAGGAACAATGAACGAAGAAACGTCCGGTCCAGCCGGGGAAACACGCGAGACCCGCTCCGCCTTTGTCGCGCTCATCGGCGCGCCCAATGCGGGCAAGTCCACGCTTCTGAACCGTCTCGTCGGCGCCAAGGTTTCCATCGTCACCCACAAGGTGCAGACCACGCGCGCCCTCATACGAGGCGTGGCGATCAGGGATGCAAGCCAGATCGTCTTTGTCGATACGCCGGGCATCTTCAAGCCGCGCCGCCGCCTCGACCGCGCCATGGTCTCGACCGCATGGTCGGGCGCCCGCGATGCCGATATCGTCTGCTTCCTCATCGATGCAGAACGCGGCCTGAAGGGCGATGCGCTCGATATCCAGGAAAGCCTGAAGGAGGTGCGCCAGCCCAAGGCGCTGGTCATCAACAAGATCGACACGGTGAAGCGTGACAGCCTTCTGGCGCTTGCCGCAGCCGCCAACGAGGCGGTCGGCTTTGATGCGACCTTCATGATTTCCGCGCTCAACGGCTCTGGCTGCGACGACCTGATGGCATGGCTGGCGGGCAAGGCCGCGCCGGGGCCATGGTATTACCCGGAAGACCAGATTTCCGACCTGCCGATGCGCCAGCTTGCCGCCGAGATCACCCGCGAGAAGCTCTACCTGCGCCTGCACCAGGAACTGCCCTATTCCTCCCATGTGGAGACGGAGCGCTGGCAGGAGCAGAAGAACGGCTCGGTGCGCATCGACCAGGTCATCTATGTAGAGCGCGACAGCCAGAAGAAGATCATCCTCGGCCGCAAGGGCGAAACGATCAAGGCCATCGGCCAGGCCGCGCGCGAGGAACTGGCCGGGATCCTCGAACAGCCGGTTCACCTTTTCCTGTTCGTCAAGGTGCGGGAAAACTGGGGCGACGATCCCGAACGCTACAGGGAAATGGGACTGGACTTTCCGGGCTGACGTGTGGAACGTCGGCCGATGGAGTGGAGAGACACAAGCAATTTCAGCGAAAGTTGCAGACTTTCGCGCTCGCGAAATTGCGTTGGGGAAAAGCCGGNTTCAGCGAAAGTTGCAGACTTTCGCGCTCGCGAAATTGCGTGGGGAAAAGCCGGTTTCAGCGAAAGTTGCAGACTTTCGCGCTCGCGAAATCGCGCTTGGGACAAGCGTCGTTTCCACTCTGGACTTCCCGCCGCATGAGGTAGATCGTCGGCCGATGGAGTGGAGAGACGAAGGCATCGTTCTGGGCACCCGCAGGCATGGCGAAACGAGCGTCATCCTCGAGGTGATGTCGCGCGCCCATGGCAGGCACCTTGGCATGGTGCGCGGCGGGCGTTCGCGGACCATGCAGCCTGTCCTGCAACCCGGCAACCGTGTGGACCTGGCATGGCGCGCCCGCCTGGACGAACACATGGGCACCTTCCAGGTGGAGCCGCTGGAGCATCACGCCGCGCGCTTGTTTGCCAGCGCCACCGGTGTCTACGGTCTTCAGGCCTGTGCCGCGCATCTGCGCCTTCTGCCCGAGCGCGATCCCCATCCGCGCCTCTACGAGACGCTCGGCATCCTGCTCGGCCATCTCGATGACCCGCAGGGCGCAGGCGAACTCTTCGTGCGTTTCGAACTCATGGTGCTGGACGAACTGGGTTTCGGCCTCGACCTGGCCCGCTGCGCTGCCACGGGAAAGGCCGACGATCTGGCTTGGGTGTCGCCGAAGACGGGCCGGGCGGTCAGCCGCATCGCCGGCGAACCCTGGGCGGACAGGCTGCTGGTGCTGCCGGGTTTCCTGACGCGTGGCGCCGCCTGCCGCGCCGATGGCGAAGGCCTGGACCGGGCGCTGCGGCTGACCGCCTATTTCTTCGCCCGCCATGTCTGGGAGCCGAGGGGCATGACGGAACCGCAGGAACGGGCCGGCCTGGCACAGGCCTTGCGCAAGCATTTCGGCACGAATGAAGGGACGGCCGCATGAGCGGATGGCGCGAACGCCTGGATGAGGCCAGGCGGAAGGGCGAGTACGGCACGATACCGCTGGCAGACATCGCACGCTATTCGGGGCTGGACCTGATGCGCCGGATGATCGAGGGAACCTATCCGCCGCCCTCCATCGGCGGCGCACTGGATTTCGTGCTGACCGAGGCGGAAGAGGGCCGCGTCGTCTTCACAGGGTGGCCGTCCGAGGCCCATCTCAACCCGATGGGCACAGTGCATGGCGGGTGGGCGGCGACGATCATGGATTCCGCGCTTGCCTGCGCCGTTCACACCACATGCGCGCCGGGCGAGGCGTCCACCACGGTGGAATTCAAGGTCAACCTGGTCCGTCCGGTCCTGCCGGGCATGGGTGAACTGACATGCGAGGGCAGGGTGGTCCATCGCGGCCGTAACCTGGCCGTCTCGGAGGCAACGCTGCGCGGCCCCGACGGCAAGACGCTGGCCTTCGGCACCGAAACCTGCTCAATTCTGCGCATGCCGGGTTGATCCGGCGGGCAACGGGAGGCGGGCCCCGTGTTCTACATCGATTTCATGAAACTGGTTGTCCTGGCGGGTGCGGTGCTCGTCGGCTTCTGGGTGCTGCTCAACCGGCTGCGCCGGCTCGAACGCCGCGTGGCGGAAGCCGAGAAAAGCCTGTCGGCACTCGTCGGCCGTTTCACGCCCGCCGGCGCTGTCCTTCCCGCCGCACCGGTCCTTGTGCCGGATGACACCGCATCGTCGCAAGTCGCATCGGTGCCGCCTGCCGCACTCCCTGATACCGCCTTGCCGCCACCGCTTCCGCCGGACCTGCCGCCCGCGCGTGCCGAACCCGCCGAACGGCCAGCACGCTCCCTGGAGGAGACCATCGGCAGCCGCTGGGCCATCTGGGTCGGCGGTCTGGCCTTCGCGCTCGGCGGGCTCTTCCTCGTGCGCTATTCCATCGAGGCGGGCCTGTTCAGCCCTGCGGTGCGCATGGGCGTCGCCACGGTCGCCGGATTGGTGGCGCTCGCCGGCGGCGAGTTCATCCGCCGTCGCGAGGGGCAGCCGGGCTTCGGCACGGATCGCGCCGCCCATGTCCCTGCCATCCTGACCGCCGCCGGTCTTGCCATCCTCTTCGGCGTCGCCTTCGCCGCCCATGCGGTCTATGGCTGGGTCCCGTCGGCGGTCGGCTTCCTCTTGATGGGGCTCGTCTCGCTCGCCGCCATCGCCCTGGCCATACCCCACGGCACCGCGCTGGCCGGTCTTGGCCTGATCGGCTCATTCGCCACGCCGGTGCTGGTCGCCTCGACGGAGCCCAATCCTTTCGCCCTGTTCGGCTTCCTGTCAGCCGTACTCGTCGCCGCCGCGGCGCTGGCCCGCCTGAAGGACGCGGCATGGGTGTTGGTACTGGGGCTGGCCGGTACCGGCATCTGGGTCCTGCTCGACGGGCGCTTTTCCCCGTTGCCGTCGCCCTGGGCCAGCCTGCTGGCGCTTGCCGCCATGGTCGCCGCCATGGCCGGCATATGGCTGTCGCGCCGCCCGGCGCCGGAAAACCTTGGCCTCGCCATCGCCGGACGTGTAGGCCTGCCGGTCTTCGCCGGTGCGTTGATCGCGCTGGTTGCCGCGCTTTACGGGTTCGGCCTTCAGGGCCTGGACGTGGGCGCCGTGCGCCATGCCGCCGGCATCGCCGTCCTCCTGCTCATCGCCATGGCGCTTTGGCGGCCGGGCGGCATACACGGTGCGCCGGCCGGCGCCCTGCTGCTCTCCGGCCTTCTTGCCGGCTGGATGCTGACCCGATTCGATGTGATCGGCATTGTCATCGACCTGTTCGAACTGCAGCAGGGCGGCCGGGTTGTCGCCATCGGCACGGGGCCGGGCGAGGGCGCGTTCCTCATCTATGCACTCGGTTTCGGCCTGCCCGTGTTCGCTGCCGGCCTGCTCATGGCCTGGCGCCTCGCGGGCACACGCCTGACCGCCATGCTGTGGGCATTTTCCGCCGTTTTGGCCCCGCTGGTCGCACTCGGGCTTGCGGTGGGCAATTACGCCCGCTGGGACGAGGATTTCGCCTACGGCCCCGGCGCGCTGGCCCTGGCGGCGATCCTCGCCGCTGCCGCCTTCTCCATCTGGCGCCGCGAGGAAACCGGACGTCCCTTGCTCTCTGCCTCGGCCCTCCTGTTCCTTGCCGCGGCCCTGCCGCTCGGCGTCGCGGTCCATCTGCTCACCACGGCCGCATGGACCGGCATCGTGCTTGCAATCCTCGCGCTGGGCTTTGCCGCGTGGTCGGCGCGTGGCGGCCACGCCGTCTTCGCCTGGATCGCCGTGCTGGGCGCGGCCGCGGTGCTGGCCCGTTTCGGTCTCGATCCGTCCGTGGCCGGCCATGGGGAGCTGTCGGCAACGCCGCTGCTCAACTGGCTCACGCCCGGCTATTTCGGACCCGCGCTGGCCTTCGCCGCCGCCGCGTGGATCCTGCGCCGTACCGATGCCGCGACACCGGCGCGTCTCATGGAAGCGTTTGCCCTGACCGCCGCGATGGCCGGCGCCGCCATGCTGGTCCGCCACGCCATGCAGGACGGCGTCCTGTCGCTGGAAGGTCCGGTGACGCTGGGCGAACAGGCGCTTTACACGATCCTGCTGCTGGGCGTCTCGCTGGCGCTGGTGCGCCTCGATGACCGTGCGCCAAGCCCGGTCTTCCGCCTCGCCTCCATGGCGCTCGGCCTTGCCGGCGCGGCCACGGCGCTGGTCCAGCATCTCGTCGTGCTCAATCCCTATTTTACCAACCGCTTTGTCGGCGACTGGCCGCTGGTGAACCTTGTCGGCGCGGCTTATCTGCTGCCCGGGCTCATGGCCGCGCTGGTCGCCTGGCAGGCGGTCAAGCGCCGGCCTCGCTTCTATGTGTTCGCCATGGCCGGCATGGCCGCGCTCATGCTCTTCGCCTGGCTCAACCTGGAAATCCGCCGCTTCTGGCAGGGCCCCTACATTGGCGACTGGAAGGGCGCCGGCGCGGGCGAGACCTACAGCTATTCGGCTGCCTGGCTTGTCGCCGGCCTCGCGCTTCTGGCTGCCGGCTTGCGCCTCGACAGGCAGGGCCTTCGCGCGGCCTCCGGCATCCTCGTGCTGCTGACCGTGCTCAAGGTTTTCCTGTTCGACATGGCCGAACTGGAAGGCGTTCTGCGGGCCGCTTCCTTCATGGGTCTCGGCGTCTGCCTCATCGGCATCGGCCTGTTCTACCAGCGGGTGCTGGGGCGGGTGAGAGCGCCTACTGTGCCGGCTGAAGGGCAGGGCGGCTGACCGGCGCCTCTCTGATCGGCCAGTGCACCGCGGCGGCAAACAGGCCGAGCGCCACGCCGAGCCACCAGACAATGTCGTAGGAGCCGGTCGAATCGCGCAGGTAGCCGCCGAGCCAGACGCCGAGGAAAGAGCCGATCTGGTGCGACAGGAAGACGATGCCGCCCAGCATCCCCAGATGCCGGGTGCCGAAGAAGATGGCGACCAGCCCGTTCGTGGGCGGTACGGTGGAAAGCCACAGCAGCCCCATGAGGATGGCGAAGGTGACGACCATGGCCGGGCTGTGCGGCAGGAGCAGGAAGGCCGTGACGAGCGCCGAGCGCGCCAGGTAGATATAAGCCAGGAAGACAGGCTTGGAGTGGCGCTGCCCGATCACGCCCGATGCCAGCGATCCGATGATGTTGAACAGGCCGATCAGCGCCATGGCGATGACCGCATAGCGCGCCTCGATGCCGATATCTGCGAGATAGGCCGGGAAATGCGCGGTGATGAAGGCCACCTGGAAGCCGCAGACGAAGAAGCCCGCCACCAGCAGCACGTAGCTCCTGTGCGCGAAGGCTTCGGCCAGCGCTTCCCGCACCGTCTGCTCCGCCTCCGCCTGGGCGATCGGGGACGACTTCGAATTGCCTGTCAGCGGGATGGCGAGCACCGGGATGACCAGCATGAGCGCGCCCATCCACACCAGCGCGTCGGCCCAGCCCAGCGCCTCGATCATGCCCTGCGACAGCGGCGCGAAGACGAACATGCCCGCCGACCCGGCCGCAGTGCCCATGCCGAAGACCATGCTGCGGTGTTCCGCCGAAACATTGCGCGCGAACGCAGCCAGCACGATGCCGAAGGAACCCGACGCGATGCCCAGCCCGATCAGCACACCGCCGCTGATATGCAGGACCGCGGGCGTCGTCGCCACCGACATCAGCACCAGACCGGCCGAATAGAGGATGCCGGACAGCGCCAGCACCCGCCACGTCCCGAACTTGTCGGCGATGGCCCCGAAGACCGGCGTGCCGAGGCCCCAGAAGATGTTCTGGATCGCCATCGCCAGCCCGAAGGTCGTCCGGTCGAAGCCACGGTCTTCCAGCATGGGGATCAGGAAGAAACCCATGGCCGAGCGCGGCCCGAAGGTCATCAGCGCGATCAGGCAGCCACAGGCCACCAGGAGGACGGGAAAGGAACGCGCGGTGCTGGCGCTCGTGCTTTTGGCGGACATGGTCGGGATCTCCGGCATATGAGCGCCGGACAATTCCCGATCCCGGCCGTCAGGTCAAACGAAAAGCCGCGGGCGATCGGATCAGCCGTTTTGATCCGTCCGCCCGCCGGATCAGGCCGCCGCGCCCGGCTTGGCCTGCGTGGCGATATAGTGGATGTCACGTTGCGGGAAGGGAATCGTCAGGCCGGCCGCCTCGAAACGCTCCTTGGCCTTGTGCGTCATGTCGCGGCTGGTCGTCCACCAGTCCGCGGTCGTCGTCCAGTAGCGGCAGGTCACGTCCACTGCGCTGTCGCCCAGCGCCGAGACGAAGATGTAGGGTGCCGGGTCCGCCAGTACGCGCGCGTCCTGCGCCATCAGGTCCCGGTATATCTCCATGGCCTTGTTGATGTCGTCGTCATAGGCGATGCCGATAACAAGGTCGTTGCGCCGCTTCGGGTTGCGCGAATAGTTCGTCACCGCCTGGCTCCACAGTTCCGAATTGGGGGCGAGCAGGAAGAGCCCGTCCAGCGTCTCGAACTCGGTGGCAAACAGGCCGATCTCCTTCACCGTGCCCATGGTGCCGCCCGCCTGGACGAACTCGCCGTTCTTGAAGGGGCGCAGCACCAGCAGCATGATGCCCGCCGCGACGTTCTGCAACGTACCCTGCAGCGCCAGGCCGATGGCAAGGCCGGCCGCGCCGAGGGCTGCGATGATGGAGGCGGTCTGAACGCCGAATTGCGACAGCACGGTCACCAGAACGATGGCCAGCACGCCGTAGCGCACGATCTTGGACAGGAACTTGCGCAGCGTCTCGTCGAAACCCTTCCAGGACCCGAGGCCGCGATAGGCCCATCGCTCCAACATCCCGGCCACGATGAAGCCGACGATCATGATGAGAACGGCACCGATCACCGAGAACGCATATTGCACGACCAGCGCGGAAAGGCCGGCCATGGCCCCTTGCACGGCCGCGACCGTGCTATCGGCGGAAAACTCCATGAATTGCTCCTTGTGTCTGCCCGGACAGAATGGATCGCAACGACAACGCACCACCGTCCGGGCGGTTCCCCCGCGGCCACAATTCAGCCGCATTGCGGGCGCTATCGCGTTTTGCTGCTTGCGCGGATGAAGGCCGCACGCAGGCGTCCGGCCGAGTGCCGGTCCAACAGGCCTTGTACCCTTTGTGGCATCCATGACAACAGCCCTGCGCCGGGCCACGCAGTCCGACATCGACCAGTTGGTCTTGCTCGAAAACACCGTTTTCGACGCTGACCGGATATCGCGCCGCTCCTTCCGCCAGCTCATCGACCGCGAAACCGCCGAAACCATCGTCGCCGAGAGTGGCGGGCGCATTTGCGGCTATGCCATGGTGCTGTTCCGAAAGGGAACGGCCGTCGCGCGGCTCTATTCCATCGCCGTCCTGCCATCGGCGGGAGGCTCCGGCCTGGGCGCGCGCCTGCTTGAAGCCGCAGAGGATGCCGCCTTCGGTCATGGCCGCATGGTGTTGCGGCTCGAGGTGCGCGAGGACAATACCCGCGCCATCGGGCTTTACGAGCGGCGCGGCTATCGCAGGATCGGCCGCTACCTCGACTATTACGCCGACCACACCACCGCGCTTCGCTATGAGAAGTTGTTGCGCGGCGCCACGCAGCATCGCACCGCGGTTCCCTATTACGAACAGACGGCCGATTTCACCTGCGGGCCTTGCTGCCTGATGATGGCACTGGCCCATTTCCGCACCGGCTTCCAGCCGTCGCCGCTCATGGAAATCCGCCTCTGGCGTGAGGCAACCACCGTCTTCATGCTGTCCGGCCCCGGCGGCTGCGAGCCGCATGGCATGGCCCTGACCGCCGTGGAAAACGGGCTGGACGCCAGCGTGATCGTGTCGGAGGAAGGCCCGCTCTTCCTCCAGTCCGTGCGGTCGCAGGAAAAGCGCCGCGTGATGGAACTCGCCCAGGCCGATTTTCGCCAGCGCGCCGCCGATTTCGCCATTCCCGTTTCGGTGCGGACCTTCACCCTGGACGACATCCGCGCGGCATTGGCTGACGGCAAGCTGGTCGCCGTGCTTGTCTCCGGTTTCATGATGTTCGGCAAGAAGGTGCCGCACTGGGTGTTGGCCATCGGCGACGACGGCGCCCACATCTTCGTTCACGATCCATGGGTGGAGGACGAGGCCGGCGAGACGGTTGCCGACGCGGCCAACATTCCCATACCCCATTCCATCTTCATGGCCATGGCGCAGTTCGGCAAGCCGCCGCTGCGCGCGGCCGTTCTTCTGGGAGGAAAGCAGGCATGACATGGGTCATCCTGACCGGCAAGGCAAGTGACATCGACCAGGCGCAGACCCCGCACAAGGTCATCACCATCCGCGATTACCTGACGCATCCCAACCTGTTTCGCGGCCAGCGGCCCAAGATCATCAATCTTGCCGGCTCCTATGCCTACCAGAGCCGCGGCTATTATGCCTCGCTGCTGGCATCCTCGCGCGGCCACCGGGTCATTCCCTCCGTCGAAACCATGATCGACCTGTCGGAGCCCAAGCTCTACGAAAACGCATTGCCGGATCTGGAACAGGCGCTCAACGCCTCGCGCAAGGGATTGGAGCCTTTCGCGGCCAACAGGATCCGCTTCTTCTTCGGCATCGGTCCCTCGAAAGGCTGGGAGCGCTTCGGCCGCCTTCTCTTCGACTGGTTCCGCGCGCCCTCGCTGGAAGTGGTGATCGAGCCGGGCGAATGGATCCGCATCCGGCGCATCGGCTTCCATCCGGTCTCGCGCATGGATGCCGGCGAGAAGGAGCGTTTCCTGGCCGCCCTGGAATCCCATACCGCGCGCGAATGGCGCGATCGCAAGTCGCGGACCCCGGCGCGCTACTCCTTCGCCGTGCTGGTCGATCCCAAGGAGGAATTGCCGCCGTCGAGCATTTCCTCGCTCAAGCACTGGGCGCGCATCGCCGCGCGCATGGGGGTGGAGGTCGAGCCGGTCACGAAGAAGGACCTGGCGACGCTGGCCAATTATGACGCGCTGTTCATCCGCGAGACGACGTCGATCTCCAACCATACCTACCGCTTTGCCCGCCGCGCCCAGCAGGAAAACATGCCGGTTATCGACGATCCCCTGTCGATGATCCGCTGCACCAACAAGGTCTACCTGCACGAACTGATGGGCGTGAACGGCGTGCCGGTGCCGCCGAGTGTCATCATCGCCGGCACGGGCGATCTTGACCGGGCCGCCCGCGAACTGGGCTTTCCCATGGTCCTCAAGATCCCTGACAGCGCCTTTTCACGGGGCGTCAAGAAGGTCGCCGACCTCGATTCGCTGAAGGCGCTGGCGGCGAAGTGGCTGGAGGATTCCGACCTCATCATCGCGCAGAAGTTCCTGCCCACTGCCTTCGACTGGCGCGTCGGCGTGCTGGGCGGCCAGCCGCTTTTCGTCGTGCAGTACCTGATGGCCAAGAAGCATTGGCAGATCGTCAATCACGAGACCGGCGGCAAGCCGCAGGAAGGCGGTTTCCGATCCTTCTCACTGGCCGAGGCGCCGCCCGAGGTGATCGACATCGCCGTGCGCGCGGCCCGCTGCATCGGCGACGGTCTGTACGGCGTGGACCTGAAGGAGACGCCCGACGGCGTTGTCGTCATCGAGGTCAATGACAACCCCAACCTGGAACACGGCGTCGAGGATGCGGCCGAGAAGGACGCGGTCTGGATGAAGCTCACACAATGGTTCATCGACCGGCTGGAACGGCAGGGCTAGGCCCGTCGGCGGGGTTCAGCCCGCCACCAGCGCATCCACGTCCAGCGGCAGCACGAAGGTCTGTCCCTGGTAGGCCATGTCGCCAAGGCCAATGGTCTCGATGGCCGTGCTCATCCGGCCCTGACGGCCGAGCAGCGTGTCCGCCGTGCTGACCAGCAGCCGGTTCGGTGTCGCGGTGGTGGAGTTGGCGCGGATATGGCGCGCGACCGTCATCTCGTCGAGGTCGGGGTTGAGTGCGCAGGCCGTGATGAACGCGCCTGCCGTGGAACGCGAAATGCCCGCAAAGCAGTGGATGACGAGCGGGCGGGCGCGGTCCCAGCCACGCACGAAGTCCAGCAATTGCCGCACATGCGCTTCACCCGGCGGCGTCATGCCGTCCATGACCATGTCGATGTCGTGCATGCCGAGAAACAGGTGGCGGTCCGCCGCCACTGAAACCGGCCGCGTGACCGGCGTTCCCTCGTTGATCAGGGTGACGATATGGCTGGCGCCGTGCTGTTCGACGGTGTCGTGCAGCCTTGCCAACGAAGTGACGACGATATGCGGCATGGCCGGTTCCTCCCCGAGGGCGCATGGCGCCCGGACCTCCCGCATCGCCCGCGGGCGATGCAGCAAGCCAGTCAGCGTTCTGCTTTGCGCGACGTCTCGATGGCCTCGAAACGGGCGATGAATTCCCTTTGTACGACATGGGCGGGCTTCGGGTCGAGATCGAACTGTGCGGCAAAAAAACCACGCGGCCGGCCGAAATACTTCACCGCTTCCCGCTCCGAAAATCCTGCCAGTTCGGTAGCCTCGAAATAGGCAGAGACGATGTCGGCGCGCTTGATGGCGGCCTTGAGCGTCCTCGCCATGCGCGCCGGCAGACCGAAGCGCAGGTGGATCGCCTCCTGCAAACGCTCCTCCACCACCTTGTAGCCACCGCCCATCACCGCCTTGAAGGGCGAGATCATGTCGCCGATCACGTATTCCGGCGCGTCGTGCAGCAGCGCGGCCAATTGCTGGTCGGCGGAAGCGGCGGGCATCATCGCCTTGAAGACCTGCTCCACGATGAGGGAATGCTGCGCGACCGAAAAGGCATGATCGCCCGCCGTCTGCCCGTTCCAGCGCGCCACGCGCGCCAGTCCGTGGGCGATGTCCACGATCTCGACATCCAGGGGCGAGGGGTCGAGCAGGTCCAGCCTGCGCCCCGACAGCATGCGTTGCCAGGCCCTCAGCGGTGCTTCCGGCCGGTCAGCCATCGTCCGGCGTGTCCCCGGCCGTGTCGGGAAAGCGGTAGGCGACGTGCGACGGAAGCGAAAGCGTCACGGTCACGCCCCCCGCGCTGACCGGTGTGCCGGCGTCCATGGCCGACTTGACACGGTCGATGCGCGCCAGTGCCAGGCCCGACGCGCCATCCACCGAACCGAGCGCGCCGACCGGCTTGCCGCCTGCCTCCAGCGCCGTGCCGGGCGCGGGCAGGGCGCCTTCGCCCGAGACGAGCAGGATGCGCCGGCGCGCGGTGCCGCGATGCTGCATGCGCGAGACCACCTCCTGGCCCACGAAGCAGCCCTTGCGGAAGGAAACGCCGCCGGTCTGGTCCAGCCCCGCGTCATGCGGGAAGGCATCGCCCTCGGCGTAATCGGCCCCGGCCTCGGCGACACCATGGGCAATCCGCAGCGCGGTCCACTGCGCCAGGTCATCCTTGCCCTCCGGCGCACCATAATGGCGCCAGACCCCGATGCCGGGAAAACGCTTGTCGCGCAAGGCACCCGCAGGAGGTGAATCGGTCTGCCAGGAAACGGATGCATCCGCCTGTTCCGCAACGTTGATTTCCACCTTGGCCCGCAGCTTGTAGAGCATCAGGCGGCGCGCGAAGTCGCCTGCCGACGCGGCGAGGCAGTCCAGCCGGAAGGCATCGTCGCCGGCACGGCTGACAAGGAAGTCGAACATTATCTTGCCCTGCGGCGTCAGCAGCGCGCCCGGCGCCACGATGCCCGGTTCCAGGCCCTCGATGTCGCAGGTGACGAGATTGTGCAGGAAATGCGCCGCCTCCGGTCCGCTGACCGTGATGAGGGCGCGATCGTCCAGCAAGACGGATGGCATGGCGTGTCTCCGGTGTTCGGGAGCCATCATCTATGCGCCGCGCCGGCGTCCGGCAAGGGCAGGCGGGGGTGTTCAGTCGCCGGCCACGAAGAAGATCCAGCGTCCCTCCGGGGTGATGCCCGCGCGATAGAAAATATAGGCGCCGAAGGCCTGCATGTCCTCGTAGTCGCCGGCGGTCACCAGCTTGAACAGTTCCACTTTCTGCGGCGGCGACAGCTTGTCCAGCGGCGCGGCATAGAAATAGGGCCAGACATAGAGTTCGTGATCCGTGCCCGGATCCATGCGCACGAATCCCGCTTCCAGCACTTCCAGCAGGATGGCCAGGATTTCCTGTCCCTGCCCGTCGCCGGACGTGCCGCGCAGGAAGGCGATAGGGTCGCTTTCGATGCCGCCGAAGGACAGCGAGGTCATGTTCTCGCCCGTGCCCAGCAGCGGGCGCAAACGCTCCACCTCGCCGGTCCTCGCCGCTTCCATGATGAGTTCGCGCATCCTTTGCACCGGTTCGGGCAGGGCCGAGATGTCGCGCAGGATTTCCGGCATGGGGATGTCACGCGGCTTTGCCGTTTCCCCGCCGGCGGGATCGCCCGGCTCGTCCGCGCCGTCCGGCTCCGGTTGCGGCTCGTTGGAAAGCGCCGGCAGTTCGTTCGGCAGGGGCACGGGTTCGACCATGACCGGCGGTGGTGCGGCCTCTTCGGCCGGTTGCGCGCCGTCGGAATCGGCTGCGGGCGCCTCGTCGCGCTTGAGTTCGCTCAGCGCGTTTGCCGGGAGGCCCGCGCAAAGGAGAAGGAAAAGGGAAAGAAGAAAAGCGCTCGCCGCTCTGCCGGGACGAAGGGTCGCAATCATGTCAAGGATCTCCCGCTCAGGCGAGAGGAAACGACGAAAAGCCCGGCGCGTCAATGCCGCTGGATGTCGGGATCGAACCCGCCGTTGAGCGCCTGCTCGCGCATCCGTTCCAGCAGCGCCAGCACGGCCTGTTCGCCGGAATCGCGATGCAGTTCCTCGAGCGCGATGGCGACCGCCGTCTCGGCAATGATCTCGGGCTCGATACCCGCCATGAGCCCCGCGGCCCATGCC
This sequence comes from Phyllobacteriaceae bacterium, assembly GCA_002708825.1. Classification (GTDB taxonomy): domain Bacteria; phylum Pseudomonadota; class Alphaproteobacteria; order Rhizobiales; family Rhizobiaceae; genus Zhengella. The sequence goes on from PAPF01000007.1 coordinate 93,835, forward strand.
TCGTCGTGGCATTCGGTTGCCGAGATCCGCTTTTCCTCGCGGATCATGGCGTCGATGTCGTTGGCTGATCCCTGCATGCTCTTGCCCCGGATTTTGACCCCAGCTTTTTAAGCCTCGGTTAAGACTTGTATCAGGGGCGGCGGCGTTGCACACCCCGTTGGTGAGGAAAAAGTTAACGCCGCCCCAAGAATCATGGTTTCCGGACGGTTTATCCGCCGAATCGCACGACGATCTCGCGGCTCAGTGCCTCGCCTTCCTTCATGTAGTCCGCAATGGCCGCCATGGAGGCATCGGTGCAGGTGGTGTGGATGGCGGCATAACTGCGGTAACCCCGGTTGAAGGCCGCGACATAGCGTTTGCGGCGTTCCCCCTCGGGAGCTTCGGCGGCCAGCACCGCCTCCATCTGGTCGCGCCAGGCATTGCCCTTTTCGCCGCACAGGTTGCGCAGGTAGTGCAGCGAGCCCAGCACTTCCGACAGGCGCAGCATCCTGTCGTCATACGGCGCGCTCTGCGCCCCCGCGGCCATGGCGGACGCAAGCAGGAACAGGACGGACAGGACGGCGCGGGAAAATCTCATGGGCCGTTTTCTGCACCGCATTCGTGGCGCTGGCAAGGCATGCGGCATCACGCCATGCCTGCTATGGCGCGGGCCACCGCCAGCGTCGAATCGGTCACCGGCAGGCCGTCCATCTCGTCCAGTGTCAGCCATTCGGCGGTCTCGGCGTCGTCGCCGGCCAGCGGCGTTCCGCCCGCATAGGCACCTGTGTGGACGTGCAGGCGGTAGGTCACGCCGGCCCCCTCGCTGTCCAGGTCGAGGATGGAGTGCAATGTCAGCGGCCCGGCCGTCATGCCCGTTTCCTCCATCAGCTCGCGCCGCGCGGCCTCCTCCAGCGTCTCGCCGTCCTCCACGCGCCCGCCCGGAAAGGCATACATGCCCCTCGCCGGGGCATTGCCGCGCCGCACCAGCAGGAAACGGCCGTCGTTGTGGATGGCGACGGAGACGGCGATGCGGATGGGAAGCGCGTTCATGCGCATCCTCTATCCCAAGCCGTGCGCGGATGCCACCGGCGCTTGACCTGTCCGGGGCCGTGGCGCAGTTTCGCGCCATGTGTGGACGCTTTGCATTGACGGCAACGCCGGAGGAGGTGGAGGCGGTCTTCGGCCTGGCCGGGATCGAGGCCTTTCCGCCGCGCTACAACATCGCGCCGACACAGCCCGTGCTGATCGTTACCGCCGGACCCGTGCCCGAACCCGGTTCCAACCTTCCGGACCGCGTGGCCATGCTGGCGCGCTGGGGCTTCACGCCAACCTGGGTGAAGGACCCGCGCGATTTCCCGCTGCTCATCAATGCGCGCTCGGAAACGGCGGCGCAGAAAAATTCCTTCCGCACCGCCATGCGCCACCGGCGCATGCTCGTCCCGGCTTCCGGCTTCTACGAATGGAAGCGCGACGGCACGGCGAAGGCGCAGCCCTACTGGGTTCGCCCGAAAGGCGGCGGCGTCGTCGCCTTTGCCGGGCTCTGGGAGACCTGGGAAGGACCGGAAGGCTCCGCCGTCGATACCGCCTGCATCCTGACCACGCGCGCCAATGCCGCCATCGCCTCGATCCATGACCGCATGCCGGTGGTCATCCGGCCGGAAGACTTTGCCCGCTGGCTGGACTGCCGCACGCAGGAACCGCGTGACGTGGCCGGTCTGCTCGAACCGGTGGAGCCGGATTTCTTCGAGGCCGTCCCCGTCTCGACGAAGGTCAACAAGGTGGCCAATGGCGGACCGGATGTGCAGGACGCCATTGACCTGCCTGGTGCGCCGGAGCAGAAGCAGGAGGACAAGGCCGCGCCCAAGAAGAAGGACGGCGGCCAGATGTCGTTGTTCTGATCGCCGGAGTGTGCCCCGCGTGACTGCCGTTCTTCCTGCCGCCGTGTCGGGCTTCCTGCTCGGCGCGACACTCATCATCGCCATCGGCGCCCAGAATGCCTTCATCCTGCGCCAGGGCCTGTTGCGCGAGCATGTCTTCCTGCTTTGTCTCATATGCGCAATGGCCGACGCGGCGCTCATCGCCGCCGGCGTGGCCGGTCTCGGCACGCTGATCGCGCAGGCGCCGGTCCTGATCTGGTGGGTGACGCTGGGCGGCGCGCTGTTCCTGACGGTCTATGCGCTCATCGCGTTTCGCCGCGCCCTCAACCCCGGCGCACTGCGGGCCGGCCCCGCGCCGGGCGGCAGCCTGAAGCAGGCGGTTCTCACCTGCCTCGCCTTCACCTTTCTCAATCCCCATGTCTATCTGGATACGGTGGTGCTGCTCGGTTCGCTGTCGGCACGCTATGCCGGGCAGGCGCGCCTTGCCTATGGCCTGGGCGCCGTCGCGGCCTCCTTTGCCTGGTTCTTCGCGCTCGGCTACGGAGCGCGCCTGCTCCAGCCGTTCTTTGCCCGCCCGTCCGCCTGGCGTGTGCTGGACAGTGTCATCGGCCTCATAATGGCCGGCCTTGCCGCCAGCCTCTATGCTCGGCTGTGAGCGAAGGGGAATTCACGGGCAATCGCTGTCGCGCACATAGCGCGCCTTGACCCAGCCCTTCGTCACCCGGTCGCCGTCATAATGCGTCACCGGGCACCAGCGGCTGCCCCAGGGCCGGGAAAGCGGGATGCAGGTGTCGTCGAGGTGAATGATGCCGTGGGCCTGAGGCCGCAACCGGTCGACGATGCGCGCCGATGCGGACGGCCGCGCCCGCATGTTCAGCACGTCCCAGGTGGCGACGTTGACGACGTAAAGGCAGCCGGGCCCGGACGTGGCCTGGGCGGTGGCGGGCAGGGCGGCAAGGGCGAAAGCCATGGCAAGGCGTTTCATCGCGGTTCCTCCGGCAGTCTGTTCGCCCCATGGGAAAAAGATACCACGGAGCCTGCCGGGAACAACGAAAAACGATCGTGGCTGGCGCTTTCGGCCGCCGCCGTCAGTGGCGCGGCTTGCCGCCTTTCACGGCGCCGGACCTGCCGGCATAGAGCAGCGCGGCGGACAGGGCCGCCGGTCCGAGTTTGCCATAGCGCTCCGACAGGCCGGAATCGTTCCATCGGGCCTGCCGGGCCGGCGCTTTCGCCGTCGCTGTCTTGATGCTTGTCTGTTTCATGGCGTCACCTGCATCTCGCTGGACTGGATCCATGATGCGCGCCGGAATGAAACAGGCGGTTAATGACCCGGTTAACCGGGATTAACGCTTTTCGGATGCCGCGGGCTTCCTGGCACCCGCCTGCAGCGCCGCGCGAATGGCTGCCGGTCCGATGGCGCCGTAATGCTTGAGCAGCATATCGGCGGGTTTCGGGCGGTCGGCGGCTTGTTTGCCGGACATGTCTTGTCTCCGTTGGTGTCAATGGCGTTACGTTTCGTCATCTGGTGACCGATCTGGGCAAATCGGGGGCAAAAGCGCGGCGTTTCGGAGAAATCGGAAAAGCGTGTTCCGGCATGGCGCGACTGTTGCGCAAAGGCCACGCCAGTCGCGATTTTCCGGCTTGACCCGACCGTGTCCCTTGGCGATAACCCTCGGCCATGAAAACGGTTCTGCGCGTTCGCGCCATCTGCATTTGCGGGATCATTATCAGCTAGCACATCGCTGGCCGGCCGTTTTCGTCCTCACGACAAGCCCATGAGACAAACGCCCCGGCCAGCAGGCGGGCGGCATCGTGCCGTCAGCGAACGGGGAAAGAGGATCATGGCGGACAACGGCTTTCGCGGCCTTCGCATCACCAACACGCTGACGCGGCGCAAGGAGGACTTCGTTCCCGCCGACCCGGACAACGTGCGCATGTATGTCTGCGGCCCCACGGTCTACGACTACGCCCATATCGGCAATGCGCGTCCGGCCATCGTCTTCGACGTGCTGTTCCGCCTGCTGCGCCATCTCTACGGGCCGCAGCACGTCACCTATGTGCGCAACATCACCGACGTGGACGACAAGATCAACGCCCGCGCGCTGCGCGATTTCGGCGCGGAGATCGACGCCGGCCGGATGACGCTGAACGAGGCCATCCGCCAGGTCACCGGGCGCACATACGAGCAGTATCACAGGGACGTGGCGGCGCTCGGCTGCCTGCCGCCGAGCGAGGAACCGCGCGCCACCGAGCATATCGCCGGCATGGTCTCCATGATCCAGGACCTGATCGGGCGCGGCCATGCCTATGTGGCGGAGGGGCCGGAAGGCCGGGAAGTGCTGTTCGAGACCGGCTCCATGGCCGACTACGGGCAATTGTCGAAGCGCCGGCTGGAGGACCAGCAGGCCGGCGCGCGCATCGACGTGAAGGACCACAAGCGCGCGCCCGCCGATTTCGTGCTGTGGAAGGAATCCTCGGCCACGGAGCCGGGCTGGGACGGGGATTTAACCTTCGAGGGCAAGCCGGTGCGCATCCATGGCCGTCCGGGCTGGCACATCGAATGCTCGGTCATGTCGAAGGCGTTTCTGGGCGAGACCTTCGACATCCATGGCGGCGGGCTGGACCTGATCTTCCCCCACCATGAAAACGAGATCGCCCAGTCGCGCTGCGCCCATGGCACCGACGTGATGGCGAAATACTGGATGCACAACGGCTTCCTCCAGGTGGAGGGGCGCAAGATGTCGAAGTCGGAAGGCAACTTCGTCACGATCCACGAGCTTCTGGAAACGGAGAAATTCGGCGGCCGCAAATGGCCTGGCGAGGTGCTGCGCCTGGCCATGCTGATGACGCACTACAAGGAGCCGATCGACTTCTCCGTGCGGCGGCTGGAGGAGGCGGGCAATGTTCTTGCAAAATTGCAGCGCCGCGCCGGTGAGGGCGACGAGGGAAATGCCGCCGCAGTGGTCGAGGCATTGAAGGACGATCTCAACGTCACCGCCGCGCTGTCCGCCATGAACGCCATGGCCGGCAAGCCGCTTGCCGATGCCCTGGAACTTCTGGGCCTGCCCGCCGCTGCTACGGCCGACGTCGACGAAAGCGCGATCGCCGCCATCGTCGAGACGCGCCTTGCCTTCATCCGCGAGAAGAACTGGGCCGAGGCCGACCGTATCCGCGACGAACTGCTGGCCGAGGGCATCCAGTTGAAGGACGGCAAGGACCCGGAGACCGGCGAACGCGTCACCACCTGGGAAGTGAAGCGGTGAGGGCGGGGCGCGCCAATCCCTCCCCTCGAGGGGGAGGAACGGCACCCGTCCGTCACGGCTTCGAACGGGCAACATCCATGACCGCACGCACCCTTTCCGGCGGTTGCCAGTGCGGCGCGGTGCGCTTCCGCGTCACCGGAAACCCCGGCACCTCGTCCGTCTGTCATTGCCGCATGTGCCAGAAGGCTTCGGCCGCGCCGTTTCTTGCCCTGGTCGGGCCGGGCGAAAAGCCGGTCGAATGGACGCGCGGGGCACCGGCCTGGTTCCAGTCGTCTTCCGCTGCCAGGCGCGGCTTCTGCGCCGCCTGCGGCACGCCGCTTGCCTATGATGCACCGGACGGTCTGGCGCTGACCGTCATCGCCTTCGACGATCCCGACGCCGTTGCGCCCACCATCGCCTATGGCGTTGAGGGCAAGCGGCCCTGGTGTGACGCCGTGCCTGACCTGCCGCAACGCGCCACCCTCGACGATATCGGGGCCGCGCCATTTCTCGACACGCTCACGAACCTCCAGCATCCCGACCATGACACCCAGGAGTGGCCTCCCCATGCCGACGGATGAGCAGAAAAAGGCCGCCGCCCTGCCGAAGTGGCTTCTCTACGGCCTCGTCGCCAAGGGCATTCTCGTGGTGGTGATCACGGCCGCCGTTCTGTGGTATGCGGGCGTATTCGGGTAAGGGGGCAGGGAACATGACGAAGCAACGCATCCATCTTTTCGACACGACATTGCGCGACGGGCAGCAGACACCGGGCGTGGATTTTTCGGTGGAGGACAAGATCGCCATCGCGAAGATGCTCGACGAGTTCGGCATTGATTACGTCGAAGGCGGCTATCCTGGCGCCAACCCCACCGACACGGCCTTCTTCGCCAAAAAGCGCACCCAGGCGGCAAAATTCGTCGCCTTCGGTATGACCAAGCGCGCCGGCGTCTCCGCCTCCAACGATCCGGGCCTGGCAGCCCTCGTCCAGGCGGCGTCCGATGCCGTCTGCTTCGTGGCCAAGAGCTGGGATTACCACGTGCGCGTGGCGCTCGGCTGCACCAACGATGAGAACCTGGAGTGCATCGCCGCCTCCGTCGAGGCCACCATCGCCGCCGGCAAGGAGGCCTTGGTCGATTGCGAGCATTTCTTCGACGGCTACAAGGCCAATCCGGACTATGCGCTGGCCTGCGCGAAGACCGCCTGTGATGCGGGCGCGCGCTGGATCGTGTTGTGCGACACCAATGGCGGCACGCTGCCGGCCGAGATCGGCGAAATCGTCAAGGCGGTGATCGCCGCCGGCGTGCCGGGCGAGCGTCTCGGCATCCACGCCCATGACGACACCGGCCAGGCGGTGGCCAATTCGCTGGCCGCCATCGAGGCCGGCTGCCGCCAGGTGCAGGGCACGCTGAACGGCATCGGCGAGCGCTGCGGCAATGCGAACCTCATCGCCATCATTCCCACGCTGATGCTGAAACCCGCCTATGCGGACCGTTTCGAGACCGGCGTGACGGCGGAAGCGCTGGCCGGCATCACGCGCCTGTCGCGCAGCTTCGATGAATTGCTGAACCGCGCGCCGGACCCGCAATTGCCCTATGTCGGCGCCTCGGCCTTCGCCACCAAGGCCGGCATCCATGCATCCGCGCTTTTAAAGGAGCCGCAGACCTATGAGCATGTGCCGCCGGAAACGGTGGGCAACACCCGCAAGGTCATGGTCTCCGACCAGGGCGGAAAATCGAATTTCATCAACGAGTTGAAACGCCGTGGCATTGCCGTTGCGAAGGACGATCCGCGCCTCGACACGCTGATCTCGCTGGTCAAGGAGCGCGAGGCCCAGGGCTATTCCTACGAGGGCGCTGACGCGTCCTTCGAACTGCTGGCGCGGCGCACGCTGGGCGAGGTGCCGCATTTCTTCAAGGTGGAAAGCTTCCGCTGCATGGTGGAGCGCCGCTTCGACGCCAACGGCCAGTTGAAGACCGTGTCGGAGGCCATCGTCCGCGTCGAGGTGGACGGCGAGGAGAAGATGTCGGTGGCGGAGGGCCACGGTCCGGTCAACGCGCTCGACATTGCGCTGCGCAAGGATCTCGGCCGCTTCCAGGACGAGATTGGCGATCTGGAACTGGCCGACTATAAGGTGCGCATCCTCAATGGCGGCACCGAGGCCATCACCCGGGTGCTGATCGAATCGACCGATGCGACCGACGCGCGCTGGTGGACCGTCGGCGTCTCCGACAACATCATCGACGCATCCTTCCAGGCGCTGATGGATTCCATCGTCTACAAGCTGATGAAGAACCGCGAACTGGCAGGGCTGATGGCGGCGGAGTAGCAGCCGGCGTCCTGCCGCGCCGCATCAACGCGCTTCACTTCACCCATCAGCTTTTCTTGCTGGTCGCATCGCCCGGCCTGTGCCATGGAGCGGCCCTGGAGGGTCATCCATGGCTGACGAAACCGCGCCGCAGGCGGAAAACCGCGATACGTTGCAGGGCTTCCTGTTCGCGCTGGCAGCCTATCTCATGTGGGGCCTGCTGCCCTTCTACATGAAGGCGCTGTCCGATGTGCCGGCTGCCGAAGTTGTGGTTCACCGCATCCTGTGGTCGGTTCCCGTGGCCGGACTGGTGCTGGTCGTCCTGCGCCGCACGGCGGACCTGAAAGCGGCGCTGAAGTCCTGGCCCATGATCCGCATGGCCATGCTCACCGCGGCCATCGTCTCCTTCAACTGGGGCATCTATGTCTGGGCGGTGGGCAACGGGCGCACGGTGGAAACGGCGCTCGGCTACTACATCAATCCGCTGTTCTCGGTGCTGCTGGCCGCCACGCTCCTGAAGGAGAAGCTGAGCCGCGCCCAGTGGACGGCCATCGCGCTGGCCGTGATCGCGGTCGCCATCCTGACCGTCGAGGCGGGCGGGCTGCCATGGGTGTCGCTTGCGCTGTGCGTCTCCTGGGGCTTCTACGCCTTCTTTCGCAAGACGCTGCCGATCGGGCCGAACCAGGGCTTCCTTCTGGAAGTGCTGATCCTCTCGCCCTTCGCGCTCGGCTATCTCCTCTACCTGACAGCCATCGGCGAAAACCATTTTTCAGCCGGCGGATGGGCCGGCATGGCCCTGCTGGCGGGCACGGGCCTCGTCACCGCCGTGCCGCTCATTTCCTATGCCAATGGCGCCAAGCTCCTGCGCCTGTCGACCATCGGCATCATGCAGTACATCGCGCCGTCGATGATATTCGTCATCGCGGTGTTTGCCTTCCGCGAACCCTTCGACGTCACCCGGCTCATTGCCTTCGGATTCATCTGGGCCGCGCTCGTGGTCTATAGCTGGTCCATGCTCTCGGATGCGCGGCGCGCCCGTGCGCGGCTTCCCGACGTGGAGCCGGGCCAGAAGACCTGACGGGGCAGGGGCGAGGGGCCCTCGTCAGCCGCCGTCGGACCAGCGCGTGCGGTAGAGGTCGAAGCGGCGGTCGCGCAGGTTGCGCACCGAGCCTTGGGCGCGCGCCCATTGCACGGTGGCAAGGTTGAGGTCCGCCACGGTGATCATCTCCACGTTCTCGCTTGCCTCCGCCGCGATTCCGTCGCGCGCGAAGGGGAAGTCGCAGGGCGTGAAGACGGCCGACTGCGCATACTGGATGTCGAGGTTGGAGACATTGTCGAGATTGCCCACCATCCCCGAGGTCACGACATAGCTCTGGTTCTCGATGGCGCGGGCCTGGCAGCAATAGCGCACCCGAAGGTAGCCGTGCCGCGTATCGGTGTTGAAGGGCACGAACAGGATGCGCGCGCCCTGGTCGGTCAGGCGCCGTGCGATCTCGGGGAATTCCGAATCGTAGCAGATCATCACGCCCACCGGGCCGCAATCGGTCTCGATCACGTCCACGCCGTCGCCGCCCTGGACGTTCCAGGCTTCCCGCTCGTCCGGGGTCGGGTGGATCTTGTCGCGCACATGCACCGACCCGTCGCGCAGGAAGACATGGCAGACATTGCGGATTTCGCCGTCCGCGCCGCACACCGGATGCGAGCCGCCAATGATGTTGATCGCCCGCTGGATGGCCATCTGGCGCATCCGTTCCACCAGTGTTTCGGTATGTTCGGCGGCGCGCCGGATCGCCGGTTCGGGCGCCAGTTCCTCCTCTTCCACCGAGAGCAGTTGCAGCGAGAAATATTCCGGGAACACGACGAAATCCGCACCGTAGTCCGATGCCACGGTGACGAAATAGTCCACCGCCTTGTAGAACTCGTCCGTGACCGACAGCGTGCGCGCCTGCATCTGCACCGTGGCCACGCGCACCACTTCCGGATTGGCCCGCGTCACCGGCTGGTTCTCGATGGAGGCGTGCAGGTAGGGATTGCGCCAGACCATCAGCACCGCGTGGCCGCCCGACGGCTTGTCGTCGGGATTGTAACCGGCCAGCGCCATGACCGGCTCGAAGCCGGCGCGCATCTGGAAGGCCATGACCGTGTCGCGGATGTCGCCTGCCATCACCGCTTCCACATAGGCCTGCGGATCGGGATACTGCTTGCGCCGGCGGGCGAATCCCGGAATGCGCCCGCCAAAGGCAATGCCCTTGAGCCCCAGTTCGGTGGCCAGCCTCTCGCGCGCCTGGTAGAGCCGCTTGCCGATGCGCAGGCGCCGGTAGTCGGGATGCACCATCACCTCGATGCCGTAGAGCCAGTCGCCACCGGCGAAATGCTGGCTGGCATAGCCGCCACCGGTCACTTCCGTCCAGCTGTGCGGACGCATCACCCGCGACTCCCGCAGGATCAGCGACGCCGCATAGCCGACGACGACGCCCTCGAAGAGCGCCACGAACTGGCCTTCGGCAAAGGCGTTGATGTGGCCGCGGATCATGCCCGGCGTATAGGCGGTCTCGTGCGGATAGACCCGCCGGCACAGCGCGATGATGCCGTCGATGTCGCCCTTGCGCGCATTGCGCACCTCAAGCGCCGGCCTTGTCGTGTCGGTCATCAGTGGGCTCCCGAATCTGGCTTTGCCCGAAAGCCGCCGCGGCGGCCGTCCCGGCTCACATGCGTTCGATGACGGCGGGTTCGCCGGCCGGCTTCTCCGCTTCCGCGGCCGCCTTGAGGATGGCCGGAACGATGGCGCCCACCTCGTCGATCACCATGGGCTTCACCCGGTTTGCGGTGTGGATGAAGCCTTCGCTCATCATGTGGTCCATCATCTCCACCATCGGGCCCCAATAGCCGCCGATATTGCCGAAAACCATCGGCTTGGTGTGATGGCCGAGTTGCGCCCAGGTCATCATCTCGACGATTTCCTCGACGGTTCCGATGCCGCCGGGCATGGCGACGAAGGCGCCGGACCGCTGGAACAGGGCATGCTTGCGCTCGTGCATGGTCTCGGTGACGACCAGTTCGTCGAGGTTTTCGCCGGCCGCTTCAGGCGCTTCCTTGCGCATCAGGAAGCGCGGGATGATGCCTGTCACCTTGCCGCCATGGGCGATGGCGCCTTCGGCGACGGCGCCCATGATGCCGCGCGTGCCGCCGCCATAGACGAGCCTGAGGCCCGCTTCGGCAATGGCCTGGCCGAGCTGGAAACCGGCCTCGCGGTAGATTTCTCTGGCTCCGTCGGAAGAACCGCAATAAACGCAAATGGAAGAGATCGTGGTCATGGCCTTGTTTTGTCCTTGGCGGGGCATGGGGTCAAGAGCGCGGGCGGCGCCAACCCCCGGGTTTCTTGAGACCTTGGGCGATTGGGTCTAAAAGGGCGCGACAGATGATGACAAGGGTGTTGCGGACATGATTCCGGTCAAGGTCATTCGGTGGGCAGGCGTGGCGGTGGCGGTGGTTCTTGCCGCTGCCATTGCGTATATGGCCGGATACAGTCCCTTCAGCCAGCCCGGTCAGCCGGACGATGGAGCGCCGGCGGCGGTCGCCAGCCGGCAAACGGAGACGGCGCAAGCCACGCCGGAAGCCGGAACCGGCGATGCCGGGTCCTCGCAGGCGTCCGGCACCACGGCGGCGGCCCCACCGGCAGCGGCGCCCGAAAACGCCGCGCAACAGCCTGCCCGGGATACAGCCGCCGCGCCGCAGGTTGTCACGCCCTCCTTCGGCATCGTCCGCGTGGAGCCGGACGGCTCGCTCGTGGTGGCCGGCTCTGCCGGCGCGGAAGCGGGCGTTGAACTGATCTCCGGAGCCCGCAAGCTCGGCGAGACGAAGGCGACCCTTTCGGGAGACTTCGCCATCGTGCTGGACGAGCCGCTGAAGCCCGGCGACTACCAGCTTGTCCTGCGCGCAACCGAGACCGATGGCCGCGCGGCCACTTCGCTGGAGACGGCCATCGTCGCCGTGCCGGAGACCGCCGACGGCCAGGTGCTGGCCCTTGTGGAGGAACCGGGCAAGCCGAGCCGCCTCATCACCACGCCGGCGCCTGCCGAAACACCTGCCGGAACCTCTGCCGGTGCACCGGCCACGGGGCAGGACGGAGCGACCGCGTCGCAGGACAATGCCGCGCCCGCCGCCGAAGGCTCGGCGCAAGCGGATGGAGAGCAAGCCAGTGATGCTGCCGCCGCGCCGGATTCCGCACCCGCCGCTGGCGCTCCCGTAGCTTCCGGTGAAGCCGGTGATACCGCAGCACCCGCGCCCGCCGGCGATACCGGGTCCGCTGTGGCTGCCGCCGGTCAGGCCGATGCAAACGGGGAGGCGGCTCCGCCTGCTGGTCAGGAGACGGCTCCGTCCGTCACGGCCGGAGAGCCCTCCGGCACTGGGCAGCCTGAAGCGGGCGTCGAGACCGCCATGGCCGATCCTGCTGCCGGACGGGAAACCGCCGCGCCAGCGCCGGATGGCGGCGATACGGCTGCCGGATCAACGCAAACCCCGCCGGTTGCCGACCCCGCCAGTACTGACGGAAAGCCCTCCGTGCTCGTCGAGGCTGTCGAGATCGAGGGCCGCCGGATCTTTGTTGCCGGCGCCGCCTCGGGCGGCGAGCGTGTGCGCGTTTACGCCAACGACATCCTCCTGGGCGATGCGCCGGTGACCGATGGCGGGCGTTTCCTTGTCGAGGCGACCCGCGACCTTCCCGTCGGCGATTATATCGTGCGCGCCGACCTGCTGGCCGCCAACAATGCCGATGTGATCGCCCGCGCCGCCGTTCCCTTCCAGCGGTCCGAGGGCGAGGCCATTGCCGCTGTCGCGCCCGCGGCGCCCCGGGAAACGCAATCGAACCAGCAGCCGGCATCGCCGGACAGCAACGGGGGCGAAGCGCCTGCCCGATCCGCGGAAGGCCGTGATAGCTCCACGGACGGCGCGGCGGCCAGACAAATGCCGGCGACGGGACAAGCAGGAGAAGCAACCGGATCGGGCGAACAGCCCGGCGGGCAGCTTGCCAACGCCGGTGGCGGCCAGCAGGAGGCCGGCCAGGTCACCGCTTCGCAATCCATGGCCACCACCGCACCGGCGCTTGAAGCGACGCAAGGCTCTGTCATCATCCGCCGCGGCGACACGTTGTGGCAGATCTCGCGCCGGGTCTACGGCCGCGGCGTGCGCTATTCCACCATCTATCTGGCCAACCAGGAACAGATCGCCGATCCCGACCGTATCTGGCCGGGACAGGTCTTCCGTGTTCCCGGCGAGACGCCGGAAGGCGAAGCCGCCGACATGAGCACGGTTGAAACACCGTCCGAAGACGGCGCCGCAGGCACGGGCGGTTAGAAGACAGGGACGGTCGGGGGGATTCTCCGCCGGCGCCATGCGCGCCCCTCTTGCAATGCGCAAGTTCATCGTATATCGCCGATGAACGATGAATGAAGCGATGAAGATTCCCGGCGCAGGAGCGCATTGCCCGCAAGGTGCGGACGATGCCGCCATGGCGCGCCGTCTCTCCGCGCTCGCCAATCCGGCGCGCCTGCGCATCCTCAGGCGCCTTGCCTGCGCCGATGCCTGCTGTTGCAAGGACGTGGTGGAGACGACCGGGCTGGCCCAGTCCACTGTCTCGCAACATCTCAGGGTGCTGGTTGAGGCCGGTTTCGTGACCTATGAGCCGGATGCCCAGCGTTCCCGCTATTCGCTGAACCGCGCGGCCCTGACCGGGCTTCGCGAGGACTTTGTTATCCTGCTCGCCGGCTGCTGCGCCGGCGCTGCCGATTCCTGAACAGGACAATCCGCTTTGGCCAAGACCGTTTCAGCCGATTCCGGCTCGACATTCCAGACCATCCGCAATCTCTGGCCCTACATGTGGCCGGAAGGACGGCCCGACCTGAAGATGCGTGTGCTCTGGGCGGCCCTGTTCCTCGTCGTCGCCAAGCTGGTGCTCATCCTCGTGCCCTACTTCTTCAAATGGGCCACGGACGCGCTGAACGGGGAGGGCGATCTGCCCGGCGGCCTGCCGGCCTTTCTTCTGGCACCCGCGGCGCTGGTGCTTGCCTACAACATTGCCCGCATCGGCCAGCAGGGCTTCAACCAGTTGCGCGACGCCCTGTTTGCCCGCGTCAGCCAGCATGCCGTACGCCAGCTTGCGCACCGGACGTTCGTGCACATGCACAGGCTGTCGCTGCGCTTTCACCTGGAGCGGCGCACCGGCGGCCTGTCGCGCATCATCGAGCGCGGCACCAAGGGCATCGAGACCATCGTCCGTTTCACCATTCTCAACACCGCGCCGACGGTACTCGAATTCGGCCTCACCGCCGTGATTTTCGCCGTCGCCTATGGCTGGGAATATGTCGCGGTGGTCGCGGTCACCGTCTGGCTCTACACCTGGTTCACGGTGAAGGCGTCCGACTGGCGCATCCAGATCCGCCGCGAGATGAACGATTCCGACACCGACGCCAACACCAAGGCCATCGACTCGCTGCTGAACTACGAGACCGTGAAGTATTTCAACAACGAGGCCATGGAGGCGAGCCGCTTCGACCGCTCCATGGCGCGCTACGAGAAGGCGGCCACCCAGACCTGGACATCGCTCGGCTGGCTGAATTTCGGCCAGGGCGTGATCTTCGGCGTCGGCATGGCTGTGGCCATGGTCATGTCGGCGCTGGAAGTGCAGGCCGGCACGCAGACGCTGGGGGATTTCGTCTTCATCAACGCCATGCTGATCCAGCTTGCCATTCCGCTCAATTTCATCGGCTTCATCTATCGCGAGATCAGGCAGGGCCTGACCGATATCGAGCAGATGTTCGACCTGCTGGACGTCAGGGCCGAGGTTGTGGACAAGCCCGGCGCGGCACCGCTGGCCGTCGATGCCGGCACGATCCGCTTCGAGGACGTGCATTTCGCCTATGACCGCGAGCGCGACATCCTGAAAGGCATCTCCTTCGAGGTGCCGGCCGGCAAGACCGTGGCCATTGTCGGCCCGTCGGGTGCGGGCAAATCCACCATTTCCCGGCTGCTGTTCCGCTTCTACGACGTGAAATCGGGCGCCATCACCATTGACGGCCAGGATGTGCGCGACGTGACGCAGGAGAGCCTGCGCGCCGCCATCGGCATGGTGCCGCAGGATACCGTGCTGTTCAACGACACGATTGCCTACAACATCCGCTACGGCCGCCCGGATGCCAGCGAGGACGAGGTGCGCCGCGCCGCCGAACTGGCCCAGATCTCCGGCTTCATCGAGAAACTGCCGGAGGGTTACAAGGCCATGGTCGGCGAGCGCGGATTGAAGCTGTCGGGCGGCGAGAAGCAGCGCGTGGCGATCGCCCGCACCATTCTCAAGGCCCCGCCCATCCTCATCCTCGACGAGGCCACATCGGCCCTCGATACCCATACCGAGCAGGAAATCCAGTCCGCGCTCGATCTGGTGTCGCGCGGGCGCACCACGCTGGTCATCGCGCATCGCCTGTCCACCGTCATTTCCGCCGATTCGATCATCGTGCTGCGTGACGGGCTGATCGCCGAGCAGGGCACGCATCGCGAACTGCTGGCGAGGAAGGGCCTCTATGCCGACATGTGGGACCGCCAGCGCGAGGCCACGGAAGCCGAGGAACGCCTGCGCCGCGCCCGCGAGGAGGACGACATGGGCGTCGTCGTGCGCGTCAGGCCTGCCGGGGTCTGAGGACAGGGACTTTCGCTTTCTCGCCTCTCCCCATGTGGGGGAAGGTGGCCCAGGTGAGCGGGCGTGGCATCGGCTTCGCCCGCCTTGCGCCGGGCGTTTACCTTTCCCACATTCGCGTTTGCCCCGCCGCCCGCCCATCGTGTATGGCTTGGGCGACCGATCTTTCCGCAAGAGACAAGAAAAACACATGAGTCTTGCCGACACCATTTCCAGGACCTTCGTCCCCGTCCGCCGCGAGGGCTGGCCCTTCATCGCCGCCTTCTTCGTGGCCGCGCTCATCCTTGGCCTCATCTGGGATCCGCTGTTCTGGATCGGACTGGCGCTGACCGGCTGGTGCGCCTATTTCTTCCGCGATCCTGACCGCGTCGTGCCACAGGACGACGACCTGGTCCTGTCCGCGGCCGACGGCGTCGTGTCTGCCATCGGCGAGACAGTGCCGCCAGCGGAACTGGGGCTTGGCGACCAGCCGCGCCTGCGCGTCTCGGTGTTCATGAATGTCTTCTCCGTACATGTGAACCGCGCGCCGGTGCGCGGGCGCATCACCACGGTTCGCCATCGCGCCGGCAAGTTCCTGAATGCCGAACTGGACAAGGCCAGCGAACTGAACGAGCGCAACGGGCTTGTCATCGATGGCCCGCATGGCCGGATCGCCACCGTGCAGGTGGCCGGCCTCGTGGCGCGCCGCATCCTGTGCTGGTCGGGCGAGGGCGAGGACATCCGCGCCGGAGAGCGCTTCGGCCTCATCCGTTTCGGCAGCCGGCTCGATGTGTACCTGCCCGAGGGCTACACCCTGCGCGTCGCGCTGGGCCAGATGGCGGTGGCGGGCGAGACGGTGCTTGCCGAATTCAATGCCGCGCGGCCCGCGCCGGCGACCCGGACCGACTGACGCGCCCATGGATGCCTTTCCGCCTTTCGATCCCAATGGCGAGCCGGACGGGGACAATGGCGCGGACCGCCGCGGCCCGCGCCTGCGCGAGATCCCGCTGCGCATGGTCTGGCCGAACCTGATCACGACGCTTGCCATCTGCGCGGGACTGACCGGCGTGCGCTTCGCCATCGAGGGCGAGTTCCAGCGCTCGGTCATCCTGGTCTTGCTGGCAGCCTTCCTGGATGGCATCGACGGCCGCGTCGCGCGCATGCTCAAGGCCACCTCCAAGTTCGGCGTGCAGATGGATTCGCTGGCCGACATCGTCAATTTCGGCGTCGTGCCCGCGCTCGTGATCTGGCTCTATTTCCTGAATCTTGCGCCGCAGGTGGGCTGGATCGCGGCCCTGGTCTACGCAATCGCCGCCGCCCTCAGGCTCGCCCGCTTCAACGTCATGTCGGAAAATCCCGGCCGCGCAGCCTGGCAGGGCGAATATTTCGTCGGCGTTCCGGCACCCGCCGGTGCGCTGCTGGTGCTGTTGCCGGTCTATCTCGGCCTTGCCGGTTTCGAGCCGGGCATGCCGTCAGCCTACGTCTTCTCCATCTATACGGTGGGTATCGCCTTCCTCCTGGTCTCGCGCCTGCCGGTCTGGTCGGGCAAGGCGCTCGGCCTGAAGGTCCCGCGCACCGCGGTCATCCCGCTCATCCTCGCCGTTGCGCTCGCTATCATGCTTCTGGCCTCCTTCACCTTCGAGGTGCTGATCCTGCTGGCAATCGGCTACCTCGCCGCCTTGCCGTTCTCCGCCATGGCCTATCGCCGCCGGGAGCAGCGGGAGCATGGGGGGCACATGGGCGCGGGCAATAATGGTGGCTGACCGTCAGGCCGCGTCACGCGGGCCGGGACCCTTTCCCTCCAAGCCAAGCTGTTCCAGCGCTATGGTGCGCGCGCCGGCATAGTCGGTCTTGCCGGATCCCAGCACCGGTATGTCGCCCACCTTGATGATGTCATGCGGGACCATCAGATCGGCGGCACCGGCCTTGCGCCCGAAATCGCGCAGCTTTTCCGCATCGGCTTCGGTCGCCGTGGTGACGAGCACGATGCGTTCGCCGCGCCGCGAGTCCGGCACGGAAACAGCAGCGTGGCGTTCTTCCGGCCAGAGCGACTGCACCAGCATTTCCACCGCGCCGAGCGACACCATCTCGCCTGCGATCTTGGCGAACCGCTTCGCCCGGCCCTTGATCGCCAGGAAGCCCTCGCGGTCGATGGAGACGATGTCGCCGCTGTCGTGCCAGCCATCGGCAAGCGGGCGCAATTCGCCGGGGTGGTCGGCTGTCAGGTAACCGAGCATCACGTTTGGTCCCTTCAGCCAGAGCCTTCCGCCGTCGGCAATGCCCTCCACCGGTTCCAGCCGCGTCTCGATGCCCGGAAGCAGCCGACCGACGGTGGAAAGGCGGCCATGGGTATGGGAGTTGACCGCGACGACGGGTGCTGCCTCGGTCATGCCGAAGCCCTCCAGCACCTGCGCGCCGAACCGTTCGCGCCAGACCCGTTCCGTTTCCGGCTTTACCGCTTCCGCACCGGCAACCACCATGCGCAGCGAGGCGAAGTCGGTGTCGCGCGCCATCCGGGCATAGCCGTTGAGGAAGGTGTCGGTGCCGAACATGATCGTGGGCCGGACCTTGGTCACGGTGTGCGGAATGATCTTGTAGTGCAGGGGGGAGGGGTAAAGGTACAGGTCCACCCCGGAAAGCATGGGCAGGATGGTGCCGCCGGTCAGGCCAAAGGAATGGAAGACGGGCAGGACATTGAACAGCCGGTCCGCAGGGGAAAAGTCGATGCGCGCTGCGATCTGCGCCACGTTGGCCAGGATGTTGCGGTGGGACAGGACCACGCCCTTGGGCGTGCCTTCCGAGCCGGATGTGAACAGGATGACGGCCGGATCGTCCGGCGCGGGTCTCACCGGCGGATGCGCCCACATCAGCGCCCCCCACCGCCTTCTCGAAGACGGAAATGCTGTCGCGGATGTCCTCCAGCCAGTGCACCGCAGCCCCGGTCTTGTGAATGGCCTCCATGATGTGGTCGAGGCCGGCCTTCTCGATGAAGGCGCGCGAGGTGACGATGTCGCCGATCCGGGCGGCACGGATGGCGGAGGCCACGTTTGCGGGACCGGCGGTGTAGTTGATCATGGCCGCCGGCCGTCCCGTGCCCTGCACCGCGAAGAAGGCAACCGCCACGCCATTGGCATTGGGCAGCATGAGGCCGACCGGCTGGCCGGGCTTGCCGAGGCGGGCGAACCGCCGGGCGAGAATGCGTGCGCCGACCATGACGCGCTTGCGGCTCAGTGAACCGGTCAAGGGATCTGAAACCGCGGTATCCTGTGCGCCGAACCGCCGGACGGCGGCAACCATGCTTTCGAAGAGCGTCGTCCGGCTGGCCGCATTGGCAATGAACCGGACATCGGCCATGCGGTCGAAAAAGGCATTGGTTGCGGTCGTGGTGCCGGGTCCGCCGCGCGCCATCAGTTGGGCGACGGTCATCGCCGGAAGCGTATGGATCTTCAGCGGTTGCAGCCGGTGGCGCGGCGCTTCGGCTTCCCGCACCAGCGAGAAGGGCAGGTGCCGGGCGCCATCGATAATGACCGGAACGATGCGGGCTTCCGCCTTCATGGCGATCCGCGCCACCGCGCGGTAGAGTCGCAGCGTCTTTCGGTCAGGCTCCACCGCGTGCGGCAGGTAGACCGCGAGGCGCCCGCGCCCCTTGAGGTGGCGGACCAGCCGCCGCGAAACGAACACATGCTCGGCCTTGAAGGCGATGGTGCGCGCCAGTGCCCGATAGGGCTCCATCCATCCGGCCCGTGCGCTCCCGGCGTCGAGGATGTGCAGCGTGTCGGCGGGCAGCGCCGCCAGCATGATCGCCGGATCGATGCGCGACTGGTGGAGCACGGCATAGATGACCGGCGCGGCTTCCTGTGTCGCTGCGCGGAGTGCGGTGTCATCAAGGCGCCAGACCAGTTTGAAGGGGACCAGCCAGAACGCCTGCGCCAGCGTGTTGCGCCCGCCAAGCCACTGGGCAAGCACGGCCGCCAGGTAGGCGGCCGCCACGAGGGCTAGGATCGACCCGGCCATGGCCATGCGCTTTCCTCCTCCGGAAGCACACTGTCGCTGACCGGGCGTGCTCCCCTGATCTGCCGGAGGGTAACGCAGGATTTGTCGGGGTCAATCGGCCCGGATGCGGGAGGCCTGGTCAGGCGGGCCGGTTGTAATCCAGGAAGCGGTTTTCCGGCACGTCGAACAGCTTGCCCGTCACCGTCAGTTCCGGATCGGCGAGCGCGGCGATTGCACGCGCAACGGTATCCGGCGTCGGCAGCGTCTGGGGATCTTCGCCCGGCACCGCCTGGGCGCGCATGGCGGTGCGCGTTGCACCGGGATTGACGCTGTTGACACGCAATTTCATGTTCTGCGTCTCGTGCGCCCACGAACGCGCCAGAGCCTCGACCGCGGCCTTTGATGCCGCATAGGGGCCCCAGAAGGCCTTGCAGCTATGCGCCGATCCCGAGGACATGATGATGGCGCGACCGGCATCAGAAAGGCGCAGCAGCGGGTCCATCGAGCGGATCAGCCGCCAGGTCGCCGTCACGTTGACCGCCATGACCTTGTCGAAGACCTTCGGTTCCACATGGCCGATCGGCGAGATCGTGCCCAGCACGCCGGCATTGGCCGCCAGGATGTCCAGCTTGCCCCAGCGCTCGAAGATCGCCGCGCCAAGCCGGTCGATGCCGGGATAATCCGTCACGTCGAGCGGCACCAGCGTGGCGGCCCCGCCACCGGCCTTGATCTCGTCGTCCAGTTCCTCAAGCCCGCCCTGCGTGCGCGCAACGGCGATGACATGGGCGCCGGCCGCGGCGAAGTGCTTTGCCAGGAAATAGCCGATGCCGCGCGATGCGCCGGTGACAAGGGCCAGCCGGCCGGAAAGGTCGGGGAGATCGTTCATGGTCTTCCGTTCAGTTGTTGGCCGCCAGGATGGAAAGCTGGCGCACATTGTCCGCGCCTTCATGGTCGGTCAGGCGGGTGGGATAATCGGCGGTGAAGCAGGCATCGCAGAACTGCGGCGCCTCGCCGTTGCGTTGCGCCTCTCCGACGGCCCGGTAGAGCCCGTCAATGGACAGGAAACCCAGCGAATCGACGCGGATGAAATCGGCCATTTCGCGGATCGACATGCGCGAGGCGAGCAGCTTGGCCGTCTCCGGCGTATCGACGCCATAGAAGCAGGAGGCCTGGGTCGGCGGCGACGCGATGCGCATGTGCACTTCCTTGGCGCCGGCATCGCGGACCATCTGAACGATCTTCTGGCTCGTCGTGCCGCGCACGATGGAATCGTCGACGAGGACGACGCGCTTGCCCTCGATCATGCGCCGGTTGGGATTGTGCTTCAGCTTCACGCCCATGTGGCGGATCGAATCGGACGGCTGGATGAATGTGCGCCCGACATAGTGGTTGCGGATGATGCCGAGTTCGAAGGGCAGGCCGGCCTCCTGCGCATAGCCGATGGCTGCCGGAACGCCCGAATCGGGAACCGGCACCACGAGATCGGCATCCACGGGGTTCTCCCGCGCCAGTTCCATGCCGATCTGCTTGCGCACCCCATAGACGTTGCGCCCCTCGACGGAGGAATCGGGCCGCGCGAAATAGACATATTCGAAGATGCAGAAGCGCGAACCGGCGCTTTCGAAGGGAAAGTGGCTCTCGATGCCCTTTTCGGTCACCACCACCATCTCGCCCGGCTTGAGGTCGCGCACGTAGCGTGCCCCGATGATGTCCAGCGCGCAGGTTTCGGAGGCAAGGATATAGGCGCCGTCCAGATCGCCAAGGACCAGCGGCCGGATGCCCAGCGGATCGCGGCAGCCGACCATTTTCTTGTTGGACAGGGCGACCAGCGCGAAGGCGCCTTCCAGGCGCCGCACGGCATCGATGAAGCGGTTGTTGAAACCCTTCTCCTGGCTGAAGGCAACGAGATGCAGGATCGTCTCCGTGTCCGACGTCGATGAAAAGATCGCGCCCTGCTTCTGCAATTGCCGTTGCACCGTCATCGCATTGGTGATGTTGCCGTTATGGGCGACGGCAAAACCGCCATCCGCCAGTTCCGCGAACAGTGGCTGCACGTTGCGCAGCCCCGCTCCGCCGGTGGTGGAATAGCGCACGTGTCCGATGGCGCGATGCCCGCGCAGGCGGTCGATCACGGCCTGCTTGGTGAACGTGTCGCCGACAAGGCCTATATGGCGTTCGACGTGGAACTGCGACCCGTCGAAGGAGACGATGCCGGCCGCTTCCTGCCCGCGATGCTGGAGCGCGTGCAGGCCGAGCGTCACGATGGCCGCTGCATCCTGCCGGCCAAAGATGCCGAATACGCCGCACTCGTCGCGGAAGGCGTCCGCCTCGTTGTCCGGTGTGTCGTCAGTGTGGAAGCAATGATCCGCGTCTGCCATGGTCTGCGGCCTTTCTGCCAACGGTAAACGTCAAATTGGCCGGGTCCGGAACCCGGCTCGGCTGTCAAAAGTGCGCATCTGCGCTCTCCCGCGCTGCGGTCAGGTGTTGTCCTGACCTTCTGCGGCCGCTTCGTTCTCTTCGTTGCCCGATCCCGGCGCGATGCGGTTGAAGATCGAGTTCTCCGGATCGTCGGGCAGCAAGGCCTGCAACTTGGCGCCGACCGCTTCGAGCATCGGACGCGACTTGGCGTTGACAACCCATGCCGGCTGATTGTTCGCAACCAGCCAGTTGAAGAACAGCAGGCCGACGGCCACCACGAGAATGCCACGCGCCGCGCCGTAGACAAAGCCCAGCGTCCGGTCCAGCGGCCCGACACGGCTGTCGATGATGAAGTCCGCGATCTTCATGGTGATGACCGTCACGATGATCAGCGCGATGAAGAAGACGATCGCGGCCGCCCCGGCCATGGCGATCTTCTCATTGCTGATATAGGGCCGAAGGAATGGCGTGACGAGCGGGTAGAAGAAATACGCCGCGGCACCCGCGGCCACCCAGGAAGCAATGGACAGGATCTCGCGGGAGAAGCCGCGAACCATGGCCAGGATGGCGGAGACGAGCGTGAACGCGATGAGGACGCCGTCGAGAATGGTGATGGGCATGTGCCTTCAAAACCCCTGTGCCGGCGCGCCCGCGCCTCGGTGTCTTCACGCCTGCCGGTCCTGCCGCGTATCGCCAGCGATCCGCGTGACCAGGTCCAGGAGCGTTTTCGGCTGGAAACTGCCCATTTGAGCGGCCGCTCCGGCTTCCTCGCCCCCCGATGGCATGACCGCCTGGCCAAATCCCAGCTTTTCGGCTTCCTTGAGCCGGTGAGCGGCATGGCCGACCGGTCTGACTGCCCCGGACAGACTGATTTCGCCGAAATAGACGCTATTGGCGGGAAGGGCAATACCAGCGAGTGACGAAACAAGTGCCGCTGCAACGGCAAGGTCCGCCGCCGGCTCAGAAATGCGGTATCCGCCCGCCACGTTGAGGTAGACGTCGTGCTGCGAGAAGCGCACGCCGCAATGGGCTTCCAGCACGGCGAGCACCATGGAAAGGCGTGGCGAATCCCAGCCGACCACGGCGCGGCGCGGCGTGCCGAGCGGCGAGGGCGCGACAAGCGCCTGGATTTCCACCAGCACCGGCCGGGTGCCCTCGATGCCGGCGAAGACGGCCGCGCCCGGCGCGCTGGCCGACCGTTCTCCCAGGAAGAGTTCCGACGGATTGGCCACTTCCGAGAGACCCCGGTCGCCCATGGAGAACACGCCGATCTCGTCGGTGGCGCCGAAACGGTTTTTCACCGTGCGCAGGATGCGGTGCTGGTGCCCGCCTTCGCCCTCGAAATAGAGCACGCCGTCGACCATGTGCTCGACGACCCGCGGTCCGGCGATCTGCCCTTCCTTCGTGACATGGCCGACAAGCACGATGGCCGCTCCGGTCGACTTGGCATAGCGGATCATCGCCTGCGCCGAGGCGCGCACCTGGGTCACCGTTCCGGGTGCCGATTCGGCCAGGTCCGTCCACAGCGTCTGAACCGAGTCGAGGATCACGAAATCGGGACGCGGGCCTTGCTCCAGTGTCGCCAGGATGTCCTCGACATTGGTCTCTGCCGCCAGTTCCACCGACGAATCGGCGGCACCCAGCCTTTGGGCACGCAGGCGCACCTGCGCCACCGCTTCCTCGCCCGAGACGTAGATCACCCGGTTTCCGCGCCGGGCCAGCGCCGCTGCGGCCTGCATGAGAAGGGTGGACTTGCCGATGCCCGGATCGCCGCCGACCAGAAGGGCCGAACCGCGCACGAAGCCGCCGCCGGTCACACGGTCCAGTTCCGCAATGCCCGTGGCGATGCGCGGTGCATCCTCGATCTCGCCCGACAGCGTGGTGAGCGCGACCGGCTTGCCCTTGCGAACCGAGCGCAGCGCCTGCGGCCCGCCGCCCACGCCGCCGCCCTGGCTGCCTTCCTCGACCAGCGTGTTCCACTCGCCGCACCCGTCGCACTTGCCGCTCCAGCGCGGATGCACCGTGCCGCAGGCGGTGCAGACGAATTGCGTTTTGATCCTGGCCATGCCTGTCCCGAATGTTCTTGTTGTGTTCTTTTGTCAGATCAGGCGGAGCGCGTCAATGCGGGCTGCTCGTCAGCCGCCGATATGGCGCCGGTGATACCGGGATCCGAGGCTGGTGAGCAATTCGTATCCGATCGTGCCGGCCGCGCGTGCCGCATCGTCCAGCGCCACCGTTTCGCCGAAAAGCTCGATCCATTCGGCCTGCGCCAGATCCGCGTCGGGCACATCGGTGACGTCGAACATGGTCAGGTCCATCGTGACCCTTCCAACGGCGGGCACACGGCGGCCGTTGAGCGCTCCGGCAAACCCATCCGTCACGGTATCGCGCAGCGGCACGCCGCCGCCCGACCCCGCACGGTGCCAGCCATCGGCATAGCCCGCGCCGCAAACGGCGACGAGGCTGTCGCGCGCGACGGTGTGCGTTGCGCCGTAGGAAACGCTGTCGCCCGCCTTGACGCGCCTGATCTGAAGGATGCGCGCTTCCGCCTTTACCACCGGGCGCATGGGATTGTCCTTGCCGGTGACGGCCTCGCCGCCATAAAGCGCGATTCCGGGGCGGGTCAGGTCGAACCGGTAGTCGGGCCCGAGGAAAACGCCGGCTGAATTCGCCAGGCTTGATTCAATTTCTCCGAAGGCGGTGCGAACCCGTTGAAAGGATTCCAGTTGCATCCGGTTGAGCGGATGCTCCGGCGTGTCGCCGCAAGCCAGGTGGCTCACCAGGAGGATTGGCGTCACGGTGTGGTCCCGCGCATTGCGTTCGGCAAAGGCCAGCGCTTCCGCCTCCGACAGGCCCAGCCTGTTCATGCCCGTATCGACGTGGATCGCGCAGGGCCGGCGCGACCCGTGCGCCTTCCAGTAGGCGGACCAGGTCTCGATCTGGTCCAGCGAGTTGAGCACAGGGACGGCCCCGGCCTCGGCAAGCACGGCGGCGCTCTCCATGTCGAAGATGCCTGACAGCACGAAGACCTGTGCGCCCGTCAACACGCGCTTGAGGCGCACCGCTTCCTCCGGCACGGCCACGAAGAAGGTTTCGCAGCCTGCCTGGGAAAGCGCACCGGCTGCTTCCTCCAGCCCGGTTCCATAGGCATCCGCCTTGACCACCGCGGCGGTCTCGGCCCCGCCGGAGCGCTCGCGCAGCAGGCGGTAGTTGTCGGCCAGCGCATCCAGGTCGATGGTCAGCCGCGCCGTGGCGATGCGCGGATCGGAGGACGGCTGGCTCACTCGAAGCGCTCCGGCAGGCGGTCCTCTTCGGCGAGGTCCGAGAACCGGGTGAACTGGCCCTCGAACGCGAGTTCGACGGTGCCGGTGGGTCCGTGGCGCTGCTTGGCGATGATCATTTCCGCCTTGCCCTTCACGCGCTCGAACTTCTCAAGCCAGGTGGCGTGTTCGGGCGTGCCTTCCTCCGGTTCGCGGTTCTGCAGGTAGTATTCGTCGCGGTAGACGAACAGCACCACGTCGGCGTCCTGCTCGATGGAGCCCGATTCGCGCAGGTCGGCAAGCTGCGGGCGCTTGTCATCGCGCGACTCCACCTGGCGCGAAAGCTGCGACAGCGCGATGATCGGCACGTGCAGTTCCTTGGCCAGCGCCTTCAGCCCGGTGGTGATCTCGGTGATTTCCTGCACGCGGTTCTGGTTCGACTTCGATGACGAGCCCTGCATCAGCTGGACGTAGTCGATGACGATGAGATCGAGGCCGCGCTGGCGCTTCAGGCGCCGGGCTCGCGCGGTAAGCTGGGCAATGGAGATGCCGCCCGTCTGGTCGATGTAGAGCGGCACCCGCTGCAGCATTTCCGAACAGGCGACCAGCTTCTCGAAATCGGTCTCGGTGATCTCGCCGCGCCGGATCTTGGAGGAGGAAATCTCCGTCTGTTCGGAGATGATGCGTGTGGCAAGCTGTTCGGCCGACATTTCCAGGCTGAAGAAGCCGACCACGCCGCCGCGCGCTGCCTTGACCGAACCGTCGGCCTGCTCGGCCGGCTCATAGGCCGCCGCCACGTTGAAGGCGATGTTGGTGGCAAGCGACGTCTTGCCCATGGCCGGACGGCCGGCGAGGATGACGAGGTCGGAGGGCTGCAGGCCGCCAAGCCGGCGGTCCACGTCGCGAAAGCCGGTGGAAATGCCCGAAAGGTGGCCTTCGCGCTGATAGGCCGCGCCGGCCATGTCCACGGCAAGGCGCACCGCGTCGGTGAAGGTCTGGAAGCCGCCGTCGTAACGCCCGGTCTCCGCCAGTTCGAACAGGCGCCGCTCGGCATCCTCGATCTGTTCCACGGGCGCCATGTCCACCGGGGCGTCGAAGGCGATGTTGACCATGTCCTCGCCGATGGTGATCAGCGCGCGCCGGGTCGCCAGGTCGTAGATGGCGCGGCCATAGTCCTCCGCGTTGATGATGGTCACGGCTTCTGCCGCGAGGCGGGCGAGATAGTGCGCGACCGTCATGTCCCCGACGCGCTCTTCGGCGGGCAGGAAGGTTTTCAGCGTGACCGGATTGGCGGCCTTGCCCATGCGGATCAGTTCGCCCGCCGTCTCGAAGATCTTGCGGTGAAGCGCCTCGTAGAAATGGACCGGCTTGAGGAAGTCCGACACGCGGTAGAAGGCGTCGTTGTTGACCAGGATCGCGCCGAGCAGCGCCTGTTCCGCCTCGATGTTGTTCGGCGCCTCGCGGTAGAGCCCGCTGTCCTTGCTTTCCAGTTTGCGCACCGCCTCGGCCATCACCTGTCCACCACCCTGTCTGCCAGTCTGTCCGTCACCGGGTTTAACGCGAAGCCAGCCATGCGCAAGGCGCCGCACGCGGGATTCGCCGCCTGTCTGCGATACACCACGATACTCACAGGCTGGGGATAACTATTCCCGCCTGGCCGCACATCGACCTTGACGGCGGGCGGCTGCGAATCGGGAAAACCATTATCGGCGTCGGCGGCAAAAAGAAAAGCGCCCGGACGTGATGCCCGGGCGCCGTCATGCGCGAGCCGCAAGGCCGAATCAGGCGTTCTCTTCGCCTTCTTCGCCCGCAGCTTCGCCTTCCTCGTAGCCTTCCTCGTCGCCGGTGAAGAACTCGTCCGGGCGGGCCGCATCGTTGATGTCCTCGCCGTAGATCGCCTCGGCGGAGGTCAGGTCCTCGCCGCGCGCCTGGCGCTCGGCCTCGTCGGCGGAACGGGCGACGTTCAGCGTGACGGTCACTTCCACTTCCGGATGCAGGGCGATGGAGACGTTCGACAGGCCGATGGCCTTGATCGGCTGGTTGAGGTTGACCATGTTGCGGCCGACCGTGAAGCCTTCGCCGGCGAGGATCTCGGCCACGTCACGGGCAGCGACCGAGCCGTAGAGCTGGCCGGTTTCGCCAGCGGCGCGCACCACGACGAAGGTCTTGCCGTCGAGGCCCTCGGCGATCTTGGCGGCCTCGGACTTGCGTTCGTTGTTGCGGGCTTCCAGCTGCGCACGCTCGGCCTCGAAGCGGGCCTTGTTGGCGGCGTTGGCGCGCAGCGCCTTGCCCTGCGGCAGCAGGAAGTTGCGGGCATAGCCGTCCTTGACCTTCACGGTGTCCCCCATGTGGCCGAGCTTGGCGATGCGTTCGAGCAGAATGACGTCCATCGGTGTTGTCCTTTCGATTGTCGTTCGGTGTTCAGGGAAGGGGAGGCGGGCCGCCGGCATCGGACATGCCGGCAGGCCTGCGGGTGTCGGTCAGTCCCGCCAGCGTAAAGATGAACAGGACGGGAATGAAGAAAAGCGCGGCCAGGTAGGCGGTGCCGAGTGCTGCCGGGCGCCAGGGTTTCCCCATGGAGCGGGCGTGCAGCATGGCGAACCCGGCCATCATGAAGCCGGCGGCCATGGCACCGGAGATCGCGGCCCCGACATGGCCCGGCGCACCGGAGACCAGCGTCAGCAGCATCGCCCCTGCAAAGACCGGCAGCGCCGTACGCGGCATCCTGAGCGCGAGCGGCCAGATGTCGTCGGGGCGCCTCAATTGGCCGGCGCGCTTCGCGAAGGCCATTGCCGTGTAGAAATTGGCCATCAGCACGCAGACCCATACCCAGGGAAGCTGGGCGGGGACGAGCGTGGAAAGCATCCCCGCGATCCGGTCGCGCTGCTCCGCATCGAGCTGCATTTCCGGGTCCGCCTGGCGCATCGCTTCGACGAGCCTTGCGGCAAGCTCGGCCACGAAGGCGTCGCCATAGCCATGAACGGCGCCGGTTACGATGAAGCCGGCAGCGACCGCGATGGCGACGTAGAAGAGGATGTCGGCGAGCGGAAACCAGACCAGCTTGCCGGCCGGTCCGCCCACTTCCTCCGCCGGGCGCGCAAGGCCGGCCAGTTGCGCCGCCAGCATGGAGGGAATGACGATCACGACGGCGGCGACCACCGCGCCCAGCACGCCGGCGACCGCTGCGACGGCGCCGACAGCCGTAAGCGCGGCCACGAAGCCGGACATCGCGCCGAATCCGAGCGCGGCCAGCATCAACGGCAGGGGGGAGAGCATGAACAGGAAGGCCATGCCACCGCTCATCGCGGCCGAAAGCGCGGCTGCGGCAAGGCCGGCCAGAATGCCGGCGCCAAGGGCTATGGTCTGTCGCTTCATCGTTGTCGCTGTCCTGCTCGCTTCAAGCAGTTAGGGGACCGCGTCCCCAACCCGGATTTTTCATGGCGTCCGCGTGCCGTTCACGCAGGGCCTCTGATGCATGGGAAGGCCGGCGGCCTGATGCCGCCGGACCCTCATTGTCTGGTTACTGCACCACGTAGGGGAGCAGGCCCAGGAAGCGGGCGCGCTTGATCGCACGGGCGAGTTCGCGTTGCTTCTTCTGGCTGACCGCCGTGATGCGGGACGGCACGATCTTGCCGCGCTCGGAAATGTAGCGCTGCAGGAGCTTGATGTCCTTGTAGTCGATCTTCGGCGCATTGGCGCCGGAGAACGGGCAGGTCTTGCGGCGACGGTGGAACGGACGCCGGGTCGGGATCTGGTTGATGTCGACCATGGTCGCTTCTCCTTAGTTGTCGCGGCGCGGGCCGCGGTCGCCACGATCACCGCGATCGCCACGGTCGCCGCGATCACCACGCGGGCCGCGATCGCCACGGTCTCCACGGTCGCCGCGCGGGCCGCGGTCGTCACGGCGCGTCATCATCGCGGACGCACCTTCCTCGAGTTCCTCGACGCGCACCGTCATGTAGCGCAGCACGTCTTCGGAAAGGCGCTGCATGCGCTCGATCTCGTTGATGGCAGCGGACGGAGCCGTGATGTTCATCAGCGTGTAGTAGGCCTTGCGGTTCTTGTTGATCCGGTAGGCGAGGGACTTCAGTCCCCAGTTCTCGACCTTGCCGACAGATCCGCCAGCCTGCTCGACGATTCCCTTGTACTGTTCGACAAGGGCATCGACCTGCTGCTGGGAGAGGTCCTGACGGGCAAGGAACACATGTTCGTAAAGAGCCATTTTCTCTTGCCTTTCTTCCGTTTCGTCCACCGGCCTGGCGGCTGAGCCTCTGCGACTTTCCGGATTTGACCCGCCTTGCAGCGGGGAAGAAAGGCGCCTGGGTGCGGTCGAGAGCGGAGACGGGAAGGGAGGCCGAAGACCTTTTGGCTTCTGCTTTGCCCGCAAACGGGCAAAACCCTCCGTTCAACCCCCGGCCAGAACCGGCAGAACGGGGCGCTTATACAGGTTTTTGACGTGCTGGCAAGCCCGCCTGTGAGGCGCACGGCGATTGCCAGCCGCGGTCAGTTGTTGTCGGGGTGGGTCTCTGCCTGCCAGGCAAGCCGCGCCGCCGCGACAGTGGCGGCGGTCGCCCCGGCCACGAGGACGGCGCCCAGCACCAGGGTCGCCACCTTTCCGAAATGAAACAGGCCGCCCACGGCCCACGCCGAAAGGACAGCGGCCGCATAGGCCTCGGTGGCGATGAAGAGCGTGGTTCCCGCAATGCCCGCGAGCACGGCCGCATTGACGATGCGCCTGGCCGGAACGGCCGGCTGGTCTGCTGCGACGTCAGCGGCGGCAGGTGACGGTTGGAGTGTAGTCATGGGAGTAAGCCTCGGCCGCTGCCGGAATGGAGCGGAGCGTGATGATCGACGCGCCTGAATATGGGCCAAATTGTGGCGCAGAGCGCCCCCCGGCTGGCTCGCTCCGCAAGCCGGCAAGGCTTGCGCCCGCTTGACTTTCGCGCGTCACCTGCGCAACGAGGGCACCATACAGGCGTCAGGACGTTTCAGGGAGCAATTCACCATGGCCATCGCGTTCACCTTTCCCGGCCAGGGCAGCCAGTCGGTCGGCATGGGCAGGGACCTCGCCGAGGCCTTTCCGGAGGCGCGAGCGGTTTTCGACGAGGTGGACGAGGCGCTCGGCGAGAAGCTTTCTTCGATCATGTGGGAAGGGCCCGAAGAGACGCTGACGCTGACCGCCAATGCCCAGCCGGCGCTTATGGCCGTTTCGATGGCCGTGATGCGCGTGATGGAATCGCGCGGCTTCTCGCTCGCCGGCAAGGCCGCTTGCGTCGCCGGCCATTCGCTCGGCGAATATTCCGCGCTGTGCGCCGCCGGCATGTTCTCGATAGCCGATACGGCCCGCCTTTTGCGCATCCGCGGCAATGCCATGCAGGCAGCGGTGCCTGCCGGGCAAGGCGCGATGGCGGCCATCATCGGGCTTGAGGAACCGGATGTCGCGGCTGCCTGCGACGAGGCCGCTGCCATCGGCCCGTGCCAGATCGCCAATGACAATGGCGGCGGGCAGATCGTCATTTCCGGCGCGAAGGCTGCGGTGGAGAAGGCGGTGGAACTGGCGTCGGCCAAAGGCGCCAAGCGCGCCATCATGCTGCCGGTTTCCGCACCGTTCCATTCCGCCATGATGGCGCCGGCCGCCGATGCCATGCGCGAGGCCCTGGCGTCCGTCGAGAAGAAGGCTCCCGCCGTGCCCGTCATCGCCAATGTTACTGTGTCGCCGCTCACCGATCCCGAAGAGATCGCCGCGCGCCTCGTCGAGCAGGTCACCGGACGCGTGCGCTGGCGCGAGACCGTGCAATGGTTCGCCGCCAACGGTATCGGCACCGCCTATGAGATCGGCTCGGGCAAGGGCCTGACCGGCCTTGCCCGGCGCATCGACAAGTCCGTCTCCGGCATCGCCGTCAACACGCCCGCCGACATCGAATCCGCGCTCGCCGCGCTGGCCTGACCGCCGCCCGCGACGCCCGAACCGCGAAAGGAACCTCCCCATGATCGACCTGACCGGCCGCAAGGCCCTTGTCACCGGCGCCACCGGCGGCATCGGCGAATCGATTGCCCGCCAGCTTCACGCGCTCGGCGCGACCGTCGGCCTTCACGGGACGCGGGTCGAGAAGCTGGAGAGCCTTGCCGCCGATCTCGGGGAGCGGGTCGTGCTGCTTCCGGCCAACCTGTCCGACCGCGACGCGGTGAAGGAACTGGGGCAGAAGGCCGAGGCGGAACTCGAAGGCGTGGACATCCTTGTCAACAATGCCGGTATCACCCGCGACGGCCTGTTCGTGCGCATGTCCGACGCCGATTGGGACGCCGTGCTGGAAGTCAACCTGACGGCGGTCTTCCGCCTGACCCGCGAACTCACCCATCCCATGATGCGCCGCCGCTTCGGCCGCATCGTCAACATCACCTCGGTCGTGGGCGTGACCGGCAATCCCGGCCAGGCGAACTATTGCGCCTCCAAGGCCGGCATGGTCGGCTTCTCCAAATCGCTCGCCCAGGAGATCGCCAGCCGCAACGTCACCGTCAATTGCGTGGCGCCGGGATTCATCGAATCCGACATGACCGGCAAGCTCAACGACAAGCAGAAGGACGCCATCATGGGCGCCATTCCGATGAAGCGCATGGGCAAGGGCGAGGAGATCGCCTCCGCGGTCGCCTGGCTCGCCTCCGACGGCGCGGGCTACGTCACGGGACAGACCATTCATGTCAATGGCGGCATGGCGATGATCTGAACCGGCGAAATTGGCGGAGCGTGGCGCGGTCAAGCCCCCAAGTTTTGGCTATTTCCCGTTTCCCCGCCATCTTTCAGCTTGATTACCGGCAGGCCTGCCGTTAACGAAGGCGCACATTTTTCAAACCAAGTCGAGGGTTCCGACATGAGCGATATCGCAGAACGCGTCAAGAAAATCGTGGTTGAGCATCTGGGTGTTGATGCCGACAAGGTCAACGAAGGCGCGTCCTTCATCGACGACCTGGGCGCCGACAGCCTGGACACCGTCGAACTCGTGATGGCGTTCGAGGAAGAGTTCGGCGTCGAGATTCCCGATGATGCCGCCGAGACGATCCTGACCGTCGGTGACGCCGTGAAGTACATCGAGAAGGCCTCGGCCTGATCGCTGCTGCCCGGGCGGCCCGCCTTGGCCGCCCGCACAGCGCCTGCTTTTCCGTTACAGCGCTGAACCATTGGAGGGTCTCGCATGCGGCGAGTCGTTGTCACCGGTATCGGCCTGCTTTCGCCCTTCGGAATGGGCGCGGAGCATACGTGGGCGCAGATCCTTGCCGGCAAGTCCGCCTGCCGCAGGATCGAGACCTTCGAAACCGAAGATCTTGCATGCAAGATCGCCCACGTCATTCCGCGTGGCGATGGCACCGGAAACACGTTCAATCCCGACCAGTTCCTTGAAACCAAGGAGCAGCGCAAGGTCGGCGCCTTCATTCTCTACGGCATTGCTGCCGCCGAGGAAGCCATCGCCGATTCCGGCTGGCAGGCGAAGTCCTACGAGGACCAGTGCGCCACCGGCGTACTGATCGGGTCCGGCATTGGCGGTGTCGACGGCATTGCGGAAAGCACGCTGATCCTGTCCGATCGCGGCCCGCGCCGGATTTCGCCGTTCTTCATTCCCGGCAACATCATCAACCTGATTTCCGGCCAGGTCTCCATCCGGCATGGTTTCAAGGGCCCGAATCATGCGGTCGTGACGGCCTGCTCGACCGGTGCCCACGCCATTGGCGATGCGGCCCGCCTGATCATGCTGGGTGACGCCGATGTCATGGTGGCCGGTGGCGCCGAGGCGCCCATCACCCGCCTTTCCATGGCCGGTTTCGCCGCCTGCAAGGCCCTTTCGACCAAGCGCAACGACGAGCCCGAACGCGCCTCGCGTCCCTATGATGCCGACCGCGACGGCTTTGTCATGGGCGAGGGCGCCGGTGTCGTCGTGCTCGAGGAACTCGACCATGCGGTCGCGCGTGGCGCGAAGATCTACGGCGAGGTGGTCGGCTACGGACTGACCGGCGATGCCTACCACATCACCGCGCCGGCCGAGGATGGCGATGGCGCCTATCGCTGCATGCAGGCCGCGCTGAAGCGCGCCGGCATCGCACCCGCCGATATTGACTACATCAACGCCCACGGCACCTCCACCATGGCCGACGTCATCGAGCTGGCCGCCGTGGAGCGGGTGCTCGGAAACGCGGCATCGAAGGTTTCGATGTCCTCGACCAAGTCGTCGATCGGCCATCTGCTGGGTGCTGCCGGCGCAGCCGAGGCCATTTTCTCGTTGCTGGCCATCCGCGACAATATCGCGCCCCCGACGATCAACCTGGACACGCCTTCGGTCGAAACGGCGATCGACCTGGTGCCGAACAAGGCACGCGAGCGCCAGATCGACGTGGCGCTTTCCAATTCCTTCGGCTTCGGCGGCACAAACGCTTCGCTTGTGTTCCGCCGCTACCAGGGCTGAGACCGGACCGCCTTTTCGCCATATTGGCTGCCGAAAAGGCGCTTCGTGAATGACGAAGTGAGGCATCGCGGAAAGACGATGAACGATACGCCGCAAAACCGTTTCGGCCGAAATGCGGGCGGGTCCGACGGACCCATCGTCCCGAAATCGCCGAGCCAGGCCTTCCGGCCGGAACAGGGCACGCCGCCGCCGAGGCGTTCGCGTGCCGCGCGCAACCAGTTCGTCGTCTTCCTGAATTTTGCCCTGTCCACGGTCATCCTCACCGTCATCGTCGTCGGAATCGCGCTCTGGTTCGGACGCCAGGAATTCATGGCGCCCGGGCCGTCATCGACGGCGACGACCTTCTCCGTGCCACGGGCGGCGGGAACCAGCCAGATCGCGGCGCTTATGGCGCGCCGCAACCTCATTACCGACGAGCGGATCTTCTCGCTGGGCGTGCGCGCCTTTGGCAATGACGGCACGCTGAAGGCGGGCGAATACGAGATCAAGGCGGGCGCTTCCATGAAGGACATCATGGAACTGCTCAAGAGCGGCCGCTCCATCCTCTACTCGCTCACCGTGCCTGAGGGTTTCACCGTCGCCCAGGTGGCAAGGCGCATTGAGGCGAACAACGTGCTGACGGGCGACATGCCCGAAGAACTGCCCCCGGAGGGCAGCCTGATCGCCGATACGCAGAAGTTCGAGCGCGGTACGTCGCGCGCCGATCTGATCGAGCGGATGCGCAAGGCCCAGGAACAACTCGTCCAGCGCATCTGGGAACGCCGCGACCCCGACATCCCGGTCAAGGACATCAACGAGTTCGTGACGCTGGCCTCCATTGTCGAAAAGGAAACCGGCGTGGCCGACGAACGCCCGCGCGTCGCCGCCGTCTTCATCAACCGCTTGCGCAAGGGCATGCGCCTGCAATCGGACCCGACCATCATTTACGGATTGTTCGGCGGCGAGGGCAAACCCTCCGACCGGCCGATCTACCGCTCGGATATCGACAAGCCGACGCCCTACAACACCTACGTGATCGACGGGCTGCCGCCCACGCCGATCGCCATTCCGGGCCGGGCGGCGCTCGAGGCCGTGGCCAATCCCTCGACCACGAACGATCTGTTCTTCGTCGCGGACGGGACCGGCGGCCATGTCTTCGCCGAGACGCTGGACGAGCATAATGAGAATGTCCGCCGCTGGCGCGAAATAGAGCGGCAGCGGGAAGCGGAGGCGCGTGAGGCAGCCGACGGTCAGGATGGCGCCGCGCCTGACGGCGAGAAACCGGCCGAGTGAACATCCGGCGAGCGGGGGAGGCGGGAAATGGCGTTGCAGAGCATGACGGGCTTTGCCCGCGCTGAGGGTGAGGCGGGCGGCGCTTCCTTCGCCTGGGAACTGAAATCGGTAAACGGCAAGGGGCTGGAAGCGCGCCTGCGCCTTCCCCAGGGCCTGGAGCGCCTCGAGCAGGCCGTTCGTGGCGCCATCCAGCGCCGCTTTGC
Organism: Phyllobacteriaceae bacterium; assembly: GCA_002708825.1. GTDB lineage: Bacteria > Pseudomonadota > Alphaproteobacteria > Rhizobiales > Rhizobiaceae > Zhengella. Next base: position 128,500 of record PAPF01000007.1, read on the forward strand.
TCGCGGCAATGTCCATGCCAGCCTCACTGTCACGCGGGCCGCGGGAGAAGGGTCTTTCTCCGTCAACCGGGCGTTCCTGCATGAAGTCGCGGTGCTGGCCCAGCATCTGAGCAAGGAGTATGGCTTTCGCCCTGCTTCGGCCGACGGGATACTGGCACTGCGCGGCGTCCTCGAGCAGGGCGATGCGCCAGAGAACGAGCAGGAGCGTGAAGCCTTCGATGCCGCCATTCTCGATGGTCTCGAATCTGCTTTGGACGACCTGGCCGGGATGCGAAGCCAGGAAGGCAAGGCGCTCAGCGCCTTCCTGCTGCTCCAGATCGACGAGATCGAGGTCCTTGCCCTGCGTGCCAGGGCTGATCCCTCCCGCGAGCCGGATGAAATCGCCAGAAGGCTTGCCCAGCAGGTCGACATGCTCATGGCGTCCGGCAAGCAGCTTGATGCCGACCGGCTTCACGCCGAAGCCGCGCTTCTTGCCGCCAAGGCCGATATCAGGGAAGAACTGGACCGCCTGATGACCCATGTGGCCTCGGCGCGCGAGTTGATCGCCTCCGGCGGGCGGGCGGGCCGGAAACTCGATTTCCTCGCCCAGGAATTCAACCGCGAGGCCAATACCCTTTGCTCCAAGTCCAACGCCGCTACGGTGACCGCGATCGGCCTGCAGATGAAGGTGGCCGTCGACCAGTTCCGCGAGCAGGTCCAGAACATCGAATGAGGAACCGGTCATGACGAACACGCTGGCACGGGGCAACGATCTCCCCTCCGCGGCAATCCGGCGCCGCGGGCTCATGCTGGTCCTGTCCTCGCCCTCGGGTGCCGGCAAGTCGACCATTGCGCGCAACCTGCTGGAAAACGACAAGCAGCTTGAACTTTCCGTATCCGTCACCACGCGTCAGCGCCGGCCCTCCGAGATCGACGGCGTGCATTACCATTTCGCCACGCAGCGCGATTTCGAGCGCATGCGGGATACCGACGCCCTGATCGAGTGGGCCGAGGTTCATGGCAATTTCTACGGAACGCCGCGCGAAGCGGCGGAGAATGCCCTGGCCGAGGGCCGCGACATGCTGTTCGACATCGACTGGCAGGGCGCCCAGCAGATGAAGGAGAAGATGCGGGCCGACATCGTTTCCATCTTCATTCTGCCGCCTTCCATGGCCGAACTGAAGGCGCGGCTGAAGCGCCGGGCCGAAGACAGCGAGGAAGTGATCGAGCGGCGCCTTGCCAATGCCCGCTCGGAGATCGAGCATTGGCGCGAGTATGACTACGTCGTCGTCAATGACGACCTCGACAGGGCCTTCGCCGCGGTCCGTGCCATCGTCTCGGCCGAGCGCCTGCGCCGAGACCGGCGGCCGGGCCTTTTCGATTTCGTCAGCGGCCTTCTCGACGAACAGCCGGCCTGATCGCAGGCCATTGGCGCTCAGACGAGGTTTGCCAGCCGGACGAATTCGCCGATGCCCAGCGTTTCGGCACGCCGTGTCGGATCGATTCCGGCTTTCGCCAGCAGCGCTTCACCGCCCAGCGGTTTCAGGCTCTGGCGAAGCATCTTGCGGCGTTGCCCGAAGGCTGCAAGCGTTACCCGTTCCAGCCTGGAGAGGTCACAGGGCTCCGGCGTGGCGCGGGGCACCAGGTGAACCACGGCGGAACTGACCTTGGGCGGCGGCGAAAAGGCTTGCGGCGGAAGCTCGAAGGCAATCCTCGCCTGCGAACGCCATCCCGCCAGCACGCCGAGCCGGCCGTAGGCTGCGGTGCCGGGCGCCGCGACGATGCGCTGCGCCACTTCCTTCTGGAACATCAGCGTCAGCGAGCGGTAGAAGGGCGGCCATGGCTCGGCGGTCAGCCAGCCGGTAAGCAGTTCCGTGCCGATATTGTAGGGCAGGTTCGCCACGATCCGCACATCGTCATGCCCCTCGGCAAGTGCCGCGAAATCCGTTTCGAGCGCATCGCCGGCAACGATGTCGAGCCGGCCCGGATAGCGCGCGGCGATTTCGGCCAGCGCCGGCAGGCAGCGCTCGTCGCGCTCGACCGCGATCACGCGATCCGCCCCGCCATGCAGCAGCGCCCGTGTCAGTCCGCCCGGTCCCGGTCCGACCTCGATCACGGTGACGCCCTCCAGCGGCCCGGCGATACGGGCGATCTTGGCGGTGATGTTGAGGTCCAGGAGGAAATTCTGGCCGAGCGACTTCTTTGCCGCCAGCCCGTGCGCGGCGATCACGGCGCGCAGCGGCGGCAAGCCGTCCATGCTGGTCCCCTCTGTCCGGCTCATGCCCGCCCGCTTTCGTGGGATGCCATTTCCGCAGCCATGCGCAGCGCGGCGATGAAGCTGTCCGGCCGCGCAATCCCCTTGCCCGCGATGTCGAAGGCGGTGCCGTGGTCGGGCGACGTGCGGATGAAGGGCAGGCCGAGGGTCGTGTTGACGGCATCATCAAAGCCCAGCGCCTTGGCCGGGATCAGGGCCTGGTCGTGATACATGCAGACGGCAACATCGTAGCCGGCCCGCGCGCGGTCATGGAACATCGTGTCGGCGGGCAGGGGGCCGGCAATGTCATGGCCCTGTGACCGCAACCGGTCGAGCACGGGTCCGATCACTTCGATTTCCTCGCGGCCGAGGCTTCCGCCTTCGCCGGCATGCGGGTTCAGCCCGGCCACCGCGATGCGCGGCCGCTTCAGCCCGAACCGCGCCTGCATGTCGCGCGCCGTGATGAGCAGGGTTTCTTCCAGCAGGTCCGGCGTCAGCGCGTCCGGAACGTCCGCCAGCGGTATGTGGATCGTGACAGGAACGGTGCGCAGTTTCGGTCCCGCCAGCATCATCACCGGCCGCACGGCCTCGCCGGTGGCCTCATGGGCAAGCTTCGCCAGGTATTCGGTATGGCCGGGAAAGGCAAAGCCGGCCTCGTAAAGCGGCTTCTTGGCGATCGGCAAGGTGACGATGGCGGCGGCTTCGCCGGCCATGGTGTCGGCCACCGCACGTTCGATCGCGCCGGTGATCATGCCGGCATGGGCAGGATCGGGAACACCGGCCCGGACTGGATGGGCGCAGGGCAGGTTCAGAACAGGGAGCGCCTGTCCGAAGGCGTCAGCCGCCTGCGCCGGACCGGTGATCTCCTGCACCGGCAGCACATGGCCGGTCTCGATGGCGCGGGCGGCAAGAATGGTGCTGTCGCCGATGAGGTAGAACGGGGGAAGAGCCCCGGCATCGCGCCCGAGCCAGGCGGACGCGGCGATCTCCAAGCCGATACCGGCCGGATCGCCGCCAGATACTGCGAGCGGTTTCAAGGGCTTACCGCTTGACGATCCGGGCCCTGTCGCGCAGTTCCTTCATGTACTTGTCGCTCAGCGCCTTGGCCTGTTCATCCATGTCGCCTTCGTTGGTGAACACCATCTGGGCGACGCGATCATCGGAGACCAGCTTTGCGCGGCAGATGGCAATGAACTCGGCGCCACGATCGGTCACGCGCACCTTGGTCGCCTGACCCTCGTTGATCGCCTTGATGAGCGGCGCCCAGTCCGGCGGCAGTTCCGGTTCGAGAACGCGGCCGAGATCGCGAACCGTCACGTCAAGCAGGCCCTTGGCCTGGTTGTGTGTCTGGTCGCACCCGTTGAAGCGCGAGCGCATGTTCTCGGCCTCGCGCTTGCGCGTGTTCAGCTTGGCCTTGCGCTCCGCCGCGGGCACGACGAAGATCACCTGCTGCAGGATGTATTCCGTTGCGGTCGGCTTGTCGCCGCCCTGCTTGAGCATGCGTTGCACGACGTCCTGCTCGCTCATCCGGCCTTCGGCGCGGAAACGCGCGCGCAGCAGCGCCTGCCAGCCCATCTGGACGCGGATGAATTCCTTGAAATGGGCGGACGTCACGCCGGATTGGGCGAGAATGCCGGAAAGCTGCTTGGTCGAGAGCTTGTTCTGCTTGGCGAAGTTCGCGAAATTCTCGTCGATGGCCGTCTGGGGAATGTTCACGTTGAGGCGCTTCATTTCCACCGAGCGCAGCGCCTGGTCCACCATCTCGTCGGCGGCCATGCTGTTCAGGTTGCCGCTGCGCCGCTGCAGCCGCAGGAATGCCGCGCGCCGCGCAATGTCGTAGCTCGTCACCGGCAGGTTGTTGACGATGTAGCGGATCTCGGAGGCCTGGGCCGGCGTGGAGAAGCCGGCCTCCGACAGGGGTGACAGGACGAACGCGGTAGCGAGCGCGCCGGCAGTCAGGATTGTCTTCATGCGACGGGTCATGGCGGCTCCGTTGAACTGGCGTGTTGGTGTCTTGGCTCCCCGGGTGCCCATTGTATGCGGCAAAAGCATGACGTCAAACCGCGTCAATCGCTTCGCACCGCCTGCCCGGAACCGAAATCGCCCAGCGTTCGGAAGGCAAGGCGGAAACCGAAGGAGCGGGTCGGATCGAGATTCGGGAACCGCGGATTGCGCACTTCCGAGAAATTCATGCCGAACGTGAAGCACTCGTCATCATAGAGGAAGCCGATCCGCTTGCCGGTCACGATGTCGTACTGGAGATTGTAGGTCAGCCCGCCGCTGACCCTCCAGTATTCCGCGATCTTGAGGCTTGCATCGCCTGCCACCTCGACCCGGCGCTCGGGGAAGGAGTAGGTGGGCTGCGGCGCGATGTCGGTATAGCGCAGCAGGATGGATCCGCGGTCGTGGACCAGGCCGGCCCGCGCTTCAAAGCGGCGCAGGCTGAACGTATCCTTGTCGAACCGTCCGGACACCGAGGCGGTCAGGCCGTTCGGGCTTGCCAGGCCGAACATGCCCACGTAATCCGAGCGCGCCGTTTCAAGACCGGACTCCGCGCCAGCCGCCACCAGGTCAGGCTGCGCATAGGGATTCTCGCCGGCAAGGTGGAAGGATTGGCCGAACAGGCCGTTGGCGGTCCAGCCATTGGCGAAGCTGCCGGAATAGCGCAGGCCCAGATTTGCGCGTGTCCCGCCCTCGATGCGGTCCCATCCGGCGAACTTGTCGCGCTCGAAGAGGTTTGCGGCATCGAAGACAAGGCTCTGGGAATCCTCGTTGGGCAGGCCCAGCGCCGCCTGGTAGGGCGCGTCCGGCCGCGCGAAGATCTGCGCCATCGGCTCGAAGACATGCGTGGCCGACGTCGTGGAGAACAGGATCGGCCAGCGCAGTTCCAGGCCTGCCGTGGCCATGTAGCGGAACCAGGCGTTGCGCGTGTTTACCGCCACGCCGATGTTCCGGCCCATGTCGCCGACGGCATCGAGCGAAGCCTGGTTGAAATCGGTGAAGAAGCCTTCGCCGCGCAAGCCGAGCATGGGCGTGATGATCAGGCCGTTTTCGGTGACGAAATTGCGCTTCCACTCCAGTTCGGCCGATATGCGCTGGCTGGTTCCGGCAAGGCCCGGGAGCGTGTTGATGCCGTAGATGCCGTTGCCCAGGACCGGGTTGCCGATATCGGTCAGGATCTGGCTTTCCAGCAGGTTGTTCCCGGTATGCGTGACGTCCCGGTAGATGCTCTGGGCATTGATGTCGAGCGAAAGCTCGCCACCGGCCACCGGTTCGTCGAAGGTCTTGGAATAGTCGAAGGAGGGCAGGGCCCAGGCCTGGCGCTCGTCGCGCGCGCCCGCCGTGCCCTCCAGCGCATTCTCCTGCACGTCGAACTTCATGAAGCGCAGGTCGAAGAAATTCCGGTCGTTCAGCCCCGTCAGGTAGATTTCCGACCGGTGGACGCTGTCGTCGAAGCCCTCGATGTCATAGACCCGCGAGAAGTTCTTGTCGGTCTGGTAGAGCAGGTCCCAGCCGAAAATCCAGCGCGGATTGAGCTGGAACTTGCCCTTCGTGCCGACCATGTAGCGGTCCCGCACGGAGCGGCTGACATTGTCGCTCTTGAACGCATTCGGCGCGCGCTGCCGGATGCCGGCGCCCTTGATGAAGAACTCGCCGTTGTCGAACCGCTTGCGGAATTCCACCTCGCCCATGAAGCCCTGGCGCGAATAGTAGGTCGGCGTCAGCAGAAGGTCGTAGGTCGGGTCGAGCGCGACGTTGAACGGCGTGCCGATACCCCAGCCAAGCGCCGAATCGTTCGTTATCCGCGGAAACAGGAAGCCGGTCTTCTGCCGGATTGTCGGATCCGCCATGGAAAAGCTCGGCAGATAGGCGATCGGTATGCCCAGGAACTCGAAACTTGCGTCCTTGAACCGGACGACCTGTTCCTGGCCGTCCCAGATGATCCGGCGCGCCTTGATCTGCCAGACCGGCGCGCGCGACGGATTTTCCGCGCAGGGTTCGCAGGCCGTGTAGACGCCGTTGTTGAAGGTGGTGACATTGCCGCCCTGCCGCGTTGCGCTCTCTGCGGCAAAGCGGCTGTTGTCGGTGGTCTCGATGCGCAGCGCATTGACGAAGCCGTCGCCCAGATCGTCCGTGATGTCGATCTCTTCGGCATAGATGCGGTTGCCGTTGCGTTCGATGATCTCGACATTGCCGGACGCCATCACGCGCCGCGTGCCCTGGTCGTAGGTCACCTGCTCGGCGACCACCTTGTAGCCGTCATAGTCGATCTGGACATTGCCGCGCGCGCTGACCGTGCCGCGCTCGTTGTCATAGACGAGCGTGTCGGCTTCCAGCAGCATCTGCGCATTGGGGTCGGTGCTTCCGGCCAGGGCCTCGAAGTCCTGCGCCACGGCAGGACCGGCGGCAAGAGGCATGCCCGCGGCGGCGAGCGCGACAAGGCTGACGCCGGCGAGGCGTGCCGCACGCTTCAAGGATTGTGCTTTCCCCCGATCGCACACCACCTTATCCGTCCTCCCTGTGCAGAAGAAAGCTGATCCCGATGAAGGCTGCAATCACGACGGGCGACCATGCTGCGATGACGGGAGGCACGAATCCGGAGCTTCCAAACGCTTTGACCAAAACCGAAGCGACATAAAGCAGAAAACCTGCCGCGATGCCACCCACGATCATTGCGCCGGACTGTCCGAAGCGGACAAAGCGCAAGGACACCGTGGCCGCGATGAGAGTCATCGCGACAAGCAGTGCGGGTAGAGCAATAAGCGAATGGAATTGCATCCGCAACGGGTAAGCCGGATATCCGAAGGCCCTTGAAACTTCAATTTTTTCCGGCAGTGAGAAAAAGGGCACAGAATCAGGTTCCGCCAGCCGCTGGCTGACCAGTTCGGGCCGCAGGTTCGTGGCCACACGGACCCTTTCCGCGATTTGCGGTTCCGCGCCGAGGCGTGTTTCGCGCACATTCTGGAGGTGCCAGAATCCGTCGCGGAGAAATGCGCGTTCGGCATCCTGCCGGCGCGCGATCTGGCCGTTCTCGTCGAGGTGGATGAAGACCGGGCTTGCCAGCGCGATCCCGCCCTGAAGAACGGCCTTGGCGCCGATGATCGTCTCGCCGTCATCGGTCTTCTGGCGCAGCCAGGGCACGGTGGTGGCAATGCTCGTGTTGGATGTCAGCGCCCGCCAGTCCGCCTCGATCGTCTTTGCCTGCTCGAAGCCATAGGCCGACAACGGGTTGAGCACGGCAACGGCCAGCGCGCCGAAGGTGAAGGCGCCGAGGCAGATGGGCGCCAGGAATTGCCAGGCCGAAACCCCGGAGGCGCGAGCCACCACGAGTTCATGGCGCCGGTTCAGCGAGATCAGCGTCGCCATGCCGGAAAAAAGGGCGATGAAGGGCACGATCTGCTGCATGAGGAAGGGGATGCGCATGGCGGAGATGAACAGCGCGCCCTGCATCGTGTATTTCGGCAGGTTCGACGTGCGCGAGGAAAACTCGGTGAAGTCGATCAGGAATGCCAGCGCGAAGATGCCGGTGAAGAACCAGGCGGTGATCACCGCGTAGCGGCGCATGAAGTAGCGCCCGAGGGTCCATCCGGGATAGGGGATCATGCCGCCGCCTCGCGGATTCCGAGCCAGGCGCGAAGGCCGGCCGGCAACAGGGCGATGGCGCGCTGGCGCATGGCCTCCGCCAGCGCCTGCAGGCGCTCGGCATGATGCGTGGGCAGTTCCAGCGTTCGCGACGTCGCAAACAGCCAGGCCGTGAGCAGGATGGTGACGATCGGGATGACGTAGAGCATGGCGCCGAAGAAGGCGCTCTGGTCGGCCTTGCCGAAGCTGAAATAGCCCATCCAGCGCACGAAGAGTACGGTCGCCATGGTCGACACCATCGGATGCAGCCGCGCCTCGCGGTGGGAGCGCGCATTGCCTGCGATCGAAAGTGCGATCAGCCCGAAGACCAGCGGGTTCAGCCATGTCGTCAGCCGCGAGTGGATCTCCGCGGAAAACAGGCCGGGCGCGGTCTTCAGGTAGGGATCGTCGGGGTCCGGATCGAGCAGGTAGGTGAGGGGCCGGTCCTTGGGCCACAGGCTGACCTTGCCGGCTGCCGGCGTGAACTCCGCCAGGTCGAAGACATAGGAGTTGAACCGGATGATCGAGACCGGCTCTCCGGGTCGGTTGCGGTGGATTTCGCCGTCACGCATCGCCAGGAAGTTCGCGCCGTCCTTTTCGCCAAGCACCCCGGTCTTGGCGAAATAGATCAGGTCCACGTCCTTCGTCCGCGAATCGGCGACGAAGATCGAGCCGAGCTGTCCGTCCGGCCGCCGTTCGCCGATCTGCAGGAACAGGTTGTCGTCGATGCGCCGGAATGCGCCTTCCTGGATCAGCGTGCTGATCAGGCCGGCCCGGGCTTCCGATATCATCTCGCGCACCTTTTCGCGCGTGAGCGGCGCGACCACGTTGTGAACGAGGAAGGTGACGATGCAGGCCGTCGCAGCCAGCACGAGCACGGGCCTGGCAAGCGTCAAGCGCGATGTGCCAGCGGCGTTGATCACGACCAGTTCCGAATCGGTATTCATCGTCGTCAGCGCATGCGCCACGCCGATGGCCACCGCGATGGGCAGGATCTCAGGCACCACGTTGGGCAGGATCAGCGTCGCCAGTTGCAGGAAGGCGAAGGCCGACTGCCCGGTGTCGGTGACGAGGTTGATGCGGTTCAGCACCTGGACGGTCCAGGCGATCGTCAGCGTCGAAATCGTGGCGGCAAGGAAGACGGATGTCATCCGCCGGAGCAGGTAGCGTTCGATGATGGTCAGAGTCATCCCGTGTCCCTGTCGGCCGATGCGATTGCCCTGTCCCCCGGGGCAATCTTTCTGGCGTGCATGCCTTTTGCCGCCAAATCCCGCCTGTCACTCTTAATGGGCGAAGCTTGGCTAAAAAAGGGCCAAGAAACGCGGTTAACGAAGAGTTGCTTTCCCGCCCAGCCTTGCCAATCGCATGAAAACACCCAAGATCAGCAGCTTGCAAAGAGATTCCCGAAAACCGGAGTAGTCATGTCCTCGCGCCCATCCATCAAGTTTGCAAAATTGTCGGTTCCCTCGAAAGGCGCCGTGATCCTCCTGGCGGGCGACAAGGCCGCGCTCTCCGAAGCGGCGCATGCCTGCGATCCTGAAGGCGTTGCGGGCCGCGCGGCCGACGACGCCGATTTCAAGGGCAAGCTTGCCGCCACGCTGGAAATCCTGGCCCCGGCCGGCCATGGCTACTCGCGCCTGGCGCTGGTCGGCGCGGGCAAGCCGGACGAGCGCAACGGCAATGCCTGGTCGCGAATCGGAGGCGCGGCCATGGGCGCGGCCGGGAAGGCCGGTGACATCGCCGTGATTGCCGATCTTGCCGATGGCGAACTGCCCGCCGACGCTGCCGCCGAACTGGCGATGGGAATGGTGCTGCGATCCTATGCTTTCGAGAAATACAAGACGAAGAAGGATGAAGCGAAGGACAAGGCCGCCAAGGTGACGATTCACTGTGCCGATCCGTCCGCCGCGAAAAAGGCCTGGGCGGCGGCCGAAGCACTGGGCGAAGGCATGATGCTTGCCCGCGACCTCGTCAACGAACCGGCCAACATCCTTGGTCCGGAGGAATTCGCCGCAAAGGCCAAGGAACTGGAAAAGCTCGGCGTCGAGGTGGAAATCCTGACCGAGAAGGAGATGAAGAAACTCGGCATGGGCGCATTGCTGGGTGTCGCGCAGGGCTCCGTTCGCCCACCGCGCTTGGCGGTCATGCAATGGAACGGCGGCAAGGCCAAGGACCAGCCCGTCGCCTTCATCGGCAAGGGCGTCGTCTTCGATACCGGCGGCATCTCCATCAAGCCCGCCGCCGGCATGGAGGACATGAAGGGCGACATGGGCGGCGCGGCGGCCGTGACCGGCCTGATGCACACGCTGGCCGCCCGCAAGGCGAAGGTGAATGTGATCGGCGTCATCGGCCTTGTGGAAAACATGCCCGATGGCAATGCCCAGCGCCCCGGCGATATCGTCACATCCATGTCGGGCCAGACCATCGAGGTGCTCAATACCGACGCCGAAGGCCGCCTCGTCCTCTGCGATGCGTTGCACTACGTCAACGACCGCTTCAAGCCGGCCTTCATGATCAATCTCGCCACGCTGACCGGCGCCATCATCGTTGCGCTCGGTCATGATCACGCCGGCCTCTTTTCCAACAATGACGAACTGGCCGAAAGGCTGTTCAAGGCGGGGCAGGACACGGCGGAGAAGGTCTGGCGCATGCCACTGGCGCCCGAATACGACAAGCTGATCGACTCCAAGAACGCCGACATGAAGAACATTGGCGGCCGCTGGGCCGGATCGATCACCGCAGCGCAGTTCCTGCAGCGTTTTGTCGGGGACACGCCCTGGGCGCATCTCGATGTCGCCGGCACGGCCATGGGTTCGCCGACAAGCGAGATTTCGAAGGGCTGGGCGTCGGGCTTCGGCGTGCGCCTCCTCGACCGGCTGGTGCGCGATCACTACGAGGGCTAGGGAGTCAGGCCCCGTTCCTGCCATGGGCGGCGCCCGCGTGGCGCCGCGCATTGGCTTCGACGCGTGCGAGCAGGTCGAAAAGCTTGGCTGTTTCCTGGTCGGACAGACCGTCGAGCAGGCGCGCGTTCACGTCTTCCCAGAACCGTCGCAAATGCTCCAGGCTTGCCGCCGCAGGGCCGGGATGAACCTGAATTGCCCGCCGGTCCTCGGCGCTGGCCTCGCGGCGCACAAGCCCTTTCTGCTCCATCCTGTCCAGGATGCGCGAAATCGCTGGCGCGTTGTTGCCCGTGTATTGAACCAGGTCACCCACCGACAGGCCGTCGCGCTGCCAAAGCGCGGATAGCACGACCCATTGGGCGAGCGTCAGATCGTGCTCTGCCAGCATCTCCTGGCACATGGCCGTTGCCGCGCCGGCGGTGAAATTCAATGCGCGGCCCAGGGAGCGGGGGGCTTGCAAGTCGATAGTTTCCATGTAATCATTTTCCATGTAAATATTATTGCGGTTTTCGCCGGCGAAAGCAAGCTCGGCTGCGTCCGCACGGTTCTGGCAGAAAGGTTTTCACGATGACACCACCCGCCCGCTATCATCCCCTCCTTGTCGCGCTGCATTGGCTGATGGCGGCAATGATCATTGTCGCGCTTGTCATGGGCGGCGCCGTGCTGGCCGAAACGCCGAACAGCGATCCCGGCAAGATCGACGCCTTGCGCGGACACATGATTTTCGGCCTGCTGCTCCTCGTCCTGGTTCTCCTGCGTCTTGCCGTTCGGCTGCGCACGCGCAAGCTTCCGCATGCGACCACCGGCAATCCGTTGCTTGACCGCATTGGTGTCTGGACCCATCGCGCCTTTTACGCCCTCGTCATCCTGGTGGCAGCGTCCGGCATCGGCATTTCCGCCCTGGCAGGATTGCCGGGAATCGTCTTCCTGGGCAATGGCGAGCCGCTGCCGGCCGATTTCTGGGCCTATGCGCCGCGTTATGGCCACGCCGTACTCACCAAGCTGCTTGGAATCCTGATTCTTGCCCATCTGGCCGCGGCAATGTGGCACCAGTTCGTAAGGAAGGACCGGCTGATGGCGCGGATGTGGTTCGGCAAAAGCTAGCCTTACCCGCGGTCAGGGCTCTTTCGGGAGATCCGGGAAGGCGGCCTGCGGCTTCGGCCTGATCGCCCGGATTTCCCTGGCCGTATCGTCAACCTGTTCGCTCAGCGTTCGCTCGACGGCAACGGGTTTCCTCACTTCAAGGCGCGGCACCCTCGTCTTGAGCATGGAATCGGGATCCGGTGCGATGGGGCGGATCGTGTTGCAGGTCACGCCCTGGCTGCCCCGCTGCACGCACTGGGCCAGTGCGGATGGCACGGCGGGCAAGGTTACCAAGAGGACAGCGACGAGAATTATGCTTTTCATGGCTCCGGATATCATGTGAAAAAACGGCGCGGGCAAGGCGCAGACGGCGATCGCATCATTGCAAGGCGATGTGTCAAAGTCCCATATGGATGTCATGGCCGAGGTTCTTTTCTATCACCTGACCGAATCCACGCTTGAGGAGGCGCTTCCCGCCCTTCTCGAGCGCTCGCTGCAGCGCGGCTGGAAGGTGGTCGTCCAGACCGGAACCGAAGAGCGGCGCGACGGGCTCGATCTTCACCTGTGGACCTATGCCGACGAGAGCTTTCTCGCCCACGCGACGGACCGTTCGGAACACGCCGCGGAGAATCCCGTCATACTGACCACTGGCGAGGTCAATCCGAACGCTGCGACGATACGCTTCCTTGTCGATGGCGCCACGCCTCCGGATCTTTCCGCCTATGAGCGCGGCGTCTTCATGTTCGACGGGCACGACCCCGAACAACTTGATCATGCGCGCGCGCAATGGAAGGCGCAGAAGGCAGCCGGCCACGACCTGACCTATTGGCAGCAGACGCCGGAGCGGCGATGGGTGAAAAAGGCATGAGTTCAGACGGTTCCGACGATTTCCGGGCGCGGCGGGAAGCCATGAGGGCGCGCATCGATCCGCTTGACCGCGATGCCGGCGGAAGCGTGGCCGACCGCAAGGCCTTCTTCGATCAGGTCTATGCCATGGCCGAAGGGGACGAGGCCGCGGTGCCATGGGCCGACCTCAAGCCCAAGGACAGGCTCGCCAGCTGGCTTGCGGCGCATCCCGGCCATGGCAAGACGGCAGTCGATGTCGCCTGCGGACTGGGCGACAATGCCGAGGCGCTGGCGGCCGCCGGCTATGCGGCGACAGCCTTCGACCTGTCGGAAAAGGCAATCGAATGGGCGCGGCGCCGGTTTCCGGATACACGGGTCGACTATCGCGCGGCGAACCTGCTCACGCCGCCGCAGGACTGGATCGGCGGCTTCGATCTCGTGCATGAGTGCTACACCATCCAGTCCGTGCCGCCGGCCATGCACCGCGATTTCTCGCGCGCGGTTGCCGCGCTGGTGAAGCCCGGCGGCAGGTTGCTCGTCTATACGCGGTTGCGGCCCGAGGGGTCGGACCATGAAGGCCCTCCGTGGCCGCTCATGCCGTCCGAAACGGACGTTTTCGAAGAGTTCGGGCTTGTTGCGGAAAGCCGCGAGCGCTTCGACGTGGTGCGCCCGGATCGCGCCATCGCGCACGAATTTTCCGTCTGGCGAAAGCCGGACTGAGCCGCCGGGCGGGGAGGGCGCACATGCTTCGGTTCGTTTTTCTGCTTCTGATGCTGGGCGGCCTCGGCGCGGCTGTGGGCTATCCCTGGGCGGTCGAGAACTTCTCCGGCAGCGAACTGGGCACCATCCGCGTCTATGACCGGGAAACGGGTTTCAAGACGGCCCGTGTGATCGTCTCGCCGGTCGATGCGCCCGTGCGCGTGCTCGTCGACCTGACGGCGATGCCGCAGCGCGTCCTGCCGTCCGACAGGACGGTGATCGACATGGTTATCGAAAGCGCCGATGGAACGCAGCGCACCGAACGGCTGGAATTCGCGCCCACCCAGGCCAACCGGGAGGATGCCAGCCTGTCCTCATCGCAGGTTTACCGGGCCTCCGTCGGCACGCTGGAGCCGCGCATCACCGACGAATACACCTTCACCTTGACGCCGTCCGGCGGCCAGACCATCGAGATGCAGGCGGTGGACCTCGTGCTTCGCCGCAATGCGCTCGCCTGGGACAGCCGCATCCAGCCGGCAGGCTTCATGGCCGCCGCCCTCGGCTTCATCGGCTTTGTCCTGACGTTCAGAAGCCGCAAGCCAGCGCCGAAAGAGCCGCAACGCCGCCGCTGGGGCCGCCAATAGGGCGTTCCCGCGTCAGAAAGGCACGGGATAGCGCCGGTGGATCGCCTCGATGCGCTCCAGCACATCCTCGCCAAGTACCACGTCCCGCGCACCGATATTGGTCCGCAATTGTTCCATGGACGTGGCGCCGATGATGACGGAGGTCATGAAGGGGCGTTGCAGGCACCAGGCCAGCGCCATCTGCGCCGGGTCGAGGCTGTTCTCCCGGGCAAGCCCGACATAGGCTTCCATCGCCGGGATGGCATGCTCCTGCCAGCGTCCGCCGAGGTTCTCCGTGATGGAGCGGCGTGACCCTGCCGGCACGACGTCATTCATGTACTTCCCCGTCAGGATGCCGGTCGCCAGCGGCGAATAGGCCAGAAGTCCCACATCCTCGTGGTGGGAAAACTCCGCCCAGTCGGTGTCGAACAGCCGGCACATCAGGTTGTATTCGTTCTGCACCGAGGCAACGCGCGCACCGCCGTCCTTCTCGGCGATGTCCAGCATTTTTGCCACGCCCCAGACCGAATCGTTGGAAACACCAAGCGCCCGCAGCTTCCCCTCCCGGATCAGGTCGCCGGCCGTGCCGACGATCTCTTCCAGGTCGGCCAGGGCCTGCGCCTTGTCCTGTTTCCACGGCTTGAACGTCCAGTTCTGCCGGAAATGATAGGAGCCGCGATTGGGCCAGTGGATCTGGTAGAGGTCGATATAGTCCGTGCCGAGGCGGGCAAGGCTCTTCTCCACCGCTTCGCGCAGCGTCTTCGCGTTCGCCGGTTCGCCATCGCGCACCGTCTTGTTGCCTTGGCCTACGATCTTGCTGGCGATGACGATATCGTCGCGCTTGCCCCGTGCCTTGAGCCACGAACCGATGAATTCCTCCGTCCGCCCCGCCGTCTCCGCGCGGATCGGGTTGGTCGGGTACATTTCCGCCGTGTCCAGGAAAGTGATCCCCGCGCTGACGGCATGATCCATCTGGGCGTGCGCCTCGGCCTCGCTGTTCTGTTCGCCCCATGTCATGGTGCCGAGGCAGATTTCGGAAACGGCGATGCCGGTCCGGCCGAGCGGTTTCATCTTCATCGTGAGACTGTCCTGGTTTTCTGTTCGGTGGCGGGTGTGTTGCGCCAAGACATAACCGGCATGGCCGGCTTGTCCAGACCTGCCGGTTGCGGGCGCGGCCCGTCAGATGTCGTCGAAGTCGCCGCCGCGCCCCTTGCCGGCGGAAAAGCGAGCCGCGCCGCCCATGCCGTCGCGGGTGAAGGTTTCGAGGCTCCGCCATTCGTTCGCCAACGCCTGCGCCGGGTCCTTGCCCCATTGCGTCAACGCGCTCATCCGGTCGGCCTGCATCGTCGATTGCGGAAAGCGGGTCAATGTTCCTGCCAGTTCCAGTGCGGTATCGAGCGCCGAACCATCGGGGCAGACGGTGGTTGCAAGCCCGATGGCGAGGCATTCGCGCGCATCCGCCTTGCGGCCCGTCAGGATCAGGTCCATCGCACGGCCCTGGCCGACGATGCGCGGCAGGCGCACCGTGCCGCCATCGATCAGCGGCACGCCCCAGCGCCGGCAATAGACGCCCATATAGGCGCTTTCCTCCATCACGCGCAGGTCGCACCACAGCGCCAGTTCCATGCCCCCGGCCACCGCCGGGCCGGAGATGGCCGCGATGACCGGTTTCGACAAGAGCAACCGCGTCGGCCCCATAGGGCCGGGGCGCGGGTCGGAAGCCGGATTGTCCCAATCGTCACCGATGGCATGGCGCGAGAACCAGTCCGCATCCATCCCGTCTGCGGCCGCCTTGAGATCGAAGCCGGCGCAGAACGCACCCGGCACGCCGGTCAGGATGGCGACGCGCTGGCTCCCGTCCGTCTCGAAGGCGAGGAAGGCATCGTAAAGCGCCGATGCCATGGCCGGGTTGACCGCATTGCGCGCCTCCGGCCGGACGATCGTGACGACGGTGACCGCGCCGCACGTTTCCACCCGCACCGTCATGACGCCATCGCCTCCTCGTATTCGGCAGACATCTCCAGCCAGCTTTCCTCGGTCTGCGCCAGCTTCGCCGTCAGGTCGGCGCGCTCCTTGCCCAGGTCAGCGGCTTTCTTGGCATTCTTCTCGTAAAGGGCAGGGTCGGCCAGTTCGGTCTCGATGGCCTGAATCCGCTTGCCAAGTTTTTCCATCAAGGTTTCGGCTTCCTTGATCTTTCTGGCCAGCGGCTTGAACTGCTCACGCCTTTGCGCCGCCTCGCGCCGCTGGTCCGCTTTCGAGACCGGGGCAGGGCCGTCATCCTTCGGCTTCCTCGCCTCGTTCGCGGCCTTGGCCGCACCGGTGATGAACTGGCGGTAGTCGCCCAGATCGCCGTCATAGGGCTTCACGCCGCCGTCATGCACCAGCCACAGCCGGTCTGCGGTGGCTTCGACAAGGTGCCGGTCATGCGAGATCACGATGACCGCGCCCGGAAAGTCGTTGAGCGCCTCGATCAGCGCCTGGCGGCTGTCGATGTCGAGATGGTTGGTCGGCTCGTCGAGGATAAGGAGGTTCGGCCCGTCAAAGGCGGCAAGCCCCATCAGCAGGCGGGCCTTTTCCCCGCCCGACAGGTTCCGGGCCGGCGTGTCCATCTTTTCCGTCGCAAGCCCCATCTGCGCGACGCGGGCGCGAACGCGCGCTTCCGGTTCCTTCGCCATCAGGGCGCGCACATGGTCGACAGCGCTGTCGTCGGGCCGCAGGTCGTCCATCTGGTGTTGCGCGAAGAAGGCGACCTTCAGGTTGGGTGACAGCGTGAGCGAGCCGGTCTCGGGCTGAAGCCGCCCGGCAATCAGCTTGGCGAAGGTGGACTTGCCATTGCCGTTGGCGCCCAGCAGCGCAATGCGGTCGTCGGCATCGATGCGCAGCGTCAGCCGTTTCAGGACGGGCTCGCCGGGCGTGTAGCCCACCGACACGCCCTCCAGCGCGATGGCAGGCGAGGCGGCGCGCTTTTCGGGCTCGGGAAAGCGGATCGGCGCGACATGGTCGTTGACGGCCGCCGCGATCGGCGCCATGCGTTCCAGCGCCTTCAGCCGGCTCTGCGCCTGTCGCGCCTTGGAGGCCTTGGCCCGGAAACGCTCCACGAAGCTTTCCATGTGCTTGCGCTTGGCTTCCTGCTTTTCGCGGCTCTTCTCCTGCAGGATCGCCTTTTCGGCGCGCTGGCGTTCGAACTGGTCATAGCCGCCGCGCCAGAAGGTCAGCTTCTGCTGGTCCAGATGGACGATGGAATTGACCGCCCGGTTGAGCAGGTCGCGGTCGTGCGAGATGAGCAGAACGGTGTGCGGATAGCGGGAAAGATAGGTTTCCAGCCATAGCGTGCCTTCCAGGTCGAGATAGTTGGTCGGCTCGTCCAGCAGCAGCAGGTCCGGCTCGGCAAACAGCACCGCGGCCAGCGCCACGCGCATCCGCCAGCCGCCGGAAAAGCTCTTTGCAGGGCGCTTCTGCGCGTCGGCATCGAAGCCCAGGCCGGCCAGGATGGCCGCCGCGCGCGCTTCGGCCGAATGGGCCTGGATGTCGGAAAGCCGCGTCTGGATTTCCGCGATGCGGTGCGGGTCCGAGGCCGTCTCGGCTTCCGCCATCAGGGCAAGGCGCTCCGTGTCGGCCTTGAGCACGATCTCGATCAGCGGCTCGTCGGTGCCCGGCGCTTCCTGCGCCACCTGGCCTATTCTCATGTTTTTCGGCAGGTGGATGGAGCCGGTTTCCGGCGCCAGGTCGCCTGTGATGGCGCGAAACAGGGTGGTCTTGCCCGTGCCGTTGCGCCCCACCAGCCCCGCCTTGGCGCCTTCGGGCAGCGAAAGCGTTGCGTGGTCGATGAGCAGGCGGCCTGCAATGCGCAAGCTGAGGTCGGTGAGCGTGATCATGGCCGCGCGTTGTGACGCAAGGCGCGGCAGGGCGCAAGGGGTCAGGCGAAGCGCCGCCCCTCCGGTGTGCGGTGGAACTGGATCATGTCCATGTCCGGCGGCGTGCGGCCGAGCACGGAGAGGATCATGTGCGCCTGCCCGCGATGGTGGGTCTGGTGGTTGAAGAAATGCGAAAGCGCCGGGGCAAGCCGCTGGCTGACCGTCCTGAGGTCCGTCATCGTGGTGTAGGTGAAGCGCCCGGCGACTGCCGCCTCGTCCAGCCCTTCGACGAAGGCGATGATGCGCCGGTCTTCCGCCTCGCGCGCGGCGCGCAGGCTGGCGAAATCCTCATGGAGGATGGCATCCAGCGAGGGTGGCGTCGTGCCTTCGCCCGTGAACCGCTTCATCCACACGCGGTCGCCGACAAGGATATGGTTCAGCGTGCCCATCATGGACTTGAAGAAGGCGCCGCAATCGAATTGCCATGCGCCGGTATCGAGTTCACCGGCGGCGTCGTAGAGCCGTCCGTTCGCCCACGCATTGTAATGAGCGAACATCTCGAAATTTTGTCTGGCGTCCACTTTCCTTGTCTCCCGCCTGCCGCGATAGTGGCGCCACAATAACGATTTGCGAGGGACAGAACAGTGACCATTCAGCTTTACGATCTCGTCGGCGCCGATGCCGCCCGCCCGTTCAGCCCCCATTGCTGGAAGACCGCGATGTCGCTGGCCCACAAGGGCCTGGACTTCACCCGCGTGCCGACCCGCTTTCCCGAAGTGGCGAAAGTGGAGGGCGGGGCGTCGAAGACCGTGCCGGTCATCAATGACGGCGGCAAGGTCGTCTCCGACAGTTTCGCCATCGCCGAATATCTCGACGAGACCTATCCGGACCGCCCGTCCCTGTTCGGCGGGGAAGGCGGCCGCGCCATGGCGCGCTTCGTGGAAAGCTGGACGCAATGGGTCATCCACCCGCAACTCGTTCGCGTGGCCATCATGGACATTCACGACTGCCTGTCGCCGGAAGACCGGGAATGGTTCCGTGCCGACCGCGAGGGCAAGTTCGGCAAGCCGCTGGAGGAGTTGCGCATCTCCGGCCAGGAAGCGCAGGCGGCGTTCCAGAAGTCGCTCGATCCTCTGCGCGCCACGCTGAAGAAGCAGGCCTTCATCGGCGGCGCCGGCCCGCTCTTCGCCGACTACATCGTGTTCGGCGCCTTCCAGTGGGCGCGCGTGGTCTGTCCGCACGATTTCCTGGAGCAGGGCGATCCGGTGACGGACTGGTTCGCGCGCTGCCTCGATCTGCATGGCGGCCTCGGGCGTGAAGTTCCCGCCTGCGGCTGAGCGCGCTCCAGCGGCGTCTTTCGTTTTTCATCCAGACGCGCTATAGCGCCCGCGAACCGGCGCTGCGGGCCGCCCCGCGGCGCCGTGCCATTCCAGGAAAACCAGAAGGACCCGAGGACCATCATGGCCATTGAACGTACCTTTTCGATGATCAAGCCCGACGCAACGAAGCGCAACCTGACCGGCGCCATCACCAAGATGCTGGAAGATGCCGGCCTGCGCGTCGTCGCTTCCAAGCGCGTGTGGATGAGCCGCCGTCAGGCCGAGCAGTTCTACGCCGTCCACAAGGACCGTCCCTTCTTCGGCGAACTGACCGAGTTCATGTCCTCCGGCCCGACGGTCGTGCAGGTGCTGGAAGGCGAGAACGCCATCGCGAAGAACCGCGAAGTCATGGGCGCCACGAATCCGGCCGATGCCGCCGAGGGCACCATCCGCAAGGCGTTCGCCCAGTCCATCGGCGAGAATTCCGTGCACGGCTCGGACGCGCCGGAAACGGCTGCCGAGGAAATCGCCTTCTGGTTCGGCGGCAACGAGATCGTCGGCTGAAACACGGCCGCCCGCAATCGCGGGCATCGTTCAGCGAAAACGCAAGGCCGGGCCGCGTGCCCGGCCTTGTGCTGTCCGGCTTCCGCTACGTTACCAATATTTCACCGATTTATGACATGATCGTCAGCCAATAGAACCGGAAACAATGATAACCGGCAGGCAGGCGTGTTCGATCACAGGGAATATTCGGCCCGCGAGATCCTCGCTGACGGCATCGTGCACGGGGTGGCCATCGCGGCGAGCCTGGCAGCGGGCGGCGCGGTGCTGGCGCTGGCGGCGATCTACCTGGAGCCGGGCATCCGGCTGGCGCTGACGGTCTACGCGGTGACGCTGATCGCCATGTTCTCGTTTTCCATGGCCTACAACCTCATTCCGCATCCGCCGCTCAAGCCGCTTCTGCGCCGCTTCGACCAGGCCGCCATTTTCCTGAAGATCGCCGGCACCTACACGCCGTTGACAGTGATGATCGGTTCGGTCTTTTCGCACACCATGCTGGCGCTGATCTGGCTGGCCGCGCTTGCCGGGGTGGCGCTGAAGATGTTCGGACGGATGCATCGCGACCGCTACACGATCCCGCTCTATCTCGCGCTGGGATGGGCGAGCGTGTTGCTGGTCTGGCCCATGATGGAAACCCTGCCATTGGTCGATGCCGTGCTGATCATCGCCGGCGGCCTGCTCTACACGGCCGGTCTCGTCTTCCACGTATGGCATTCGCTGGCCTACCAGAACGCCATCTGGCATGGCTTCGTGGCCGCCGCCGCCGCCTGCCATTTCACCGCCGTGGCGCACGCCTCATTCACGTTGGGCGTGCTGACGGCCTGATCCGTATCTCTCAGCCGTCCCAGCGTTTCGCCGCGTCGTCGTCGGCTTCCTTGGCGTCCACCCAATGGCCGGAGGAACCATCTGCCAGATGCTCCTTCTTCCAGAAGGGCGCGCGGGTCTTCAGGTAATCCATCAGGAAGGAGGCGGCGTCGAAGGCCGCCTGCCGGTGCGCGGAGGCGGCGACCACGAGCACGATCTGGCCGCCCGGCTCGATCCTGCCGAAACGGTGGATGGCCGTCAGGCCGGTCAGCGGCCAGCGCGCGAGCGCCTGCGCCGCGATCCGGGAGATTTCCGCTTCCGCCATGCCGGGATAATGTTCCAGTTCGAGCGCCGACAAGCGCCCGGCCTCGTCGCGGCAATAGCCGGTGAAGGTCACGACGGCGCCCACGTCGCCACGTCCCCCCGCCAGGCGCGAGACCTCCGACCGGATATCGAAATCCTCCTGCTGGATGCGCACCAGCGGCGTGACGGCAGCCGGCATGGCGTCATCCCCCCGTCATCGGCGGGAAAAGCGCGATCTCGAATGGCGTGCCGATCTTCTCCGAGTGGTGCACATGCTCCATGTCCAGCGCCACGCGGATGGCGTCGGAATGCTCCAGCGCGGCGGCATATTCCGGCCCGCGGGTCTTCATCCAGTCGAGCAGGTCGCGCACCGTCACCACTTCGGCCGGCAGGTTGATCTCCTCGCTTTCCTTGCCGATCCGTTCGCGCACCCAGGCGAAATAGACAAGTCTCATGGCCGGTGAACCTCCGCGGTCGCGATTGCGCTCATTGGTCGATCATGTGTTTCAGCCCGGCGCGGAAATAGTCGTAGCCGGTATAGAGCGTCACGATGGCCGAAAACCAGAGCAGGGCAAGGCCGGTCTCGGTCGTATAGGGCAGGACCTTGTCGCCGGCAGGGCCAGCCAGCAGGAAGCCGATGGCCAGAAGCTGAATCGTCGTCTTCCACTTGGCAAGGGTGGTGACGGGCACCGAGACCTTCAGTTCGGCCAGGTATTCGCGCAGGCCCGAGACCAGGATTTCCCGGCACAGGATGATGATCGCCGCCCACAGCGACCAGCCGGCAATCGTCTTGTCGGTATCGGCTGCCAGCAGCAGCAGGCAGGTCGCCACCAGCAGCTTGTCGGCGATCGGGTCAAGCATGCGCCCGATATTGGAGGTCTGCTGCCAGGCCCGCGCCAGGTAGCCGTCGAAGAAATCGGTGATCGAGGCGGCGGCGAAAATGCCGAGCGCCGCCCAGCGCGCGAAATCGCTCGATTGAAGGCGTCCTTCCATGAAGAAGCACAGGCCGATGGCCGGGACGGCAAGAATCCGGCCATAAGTCAGGATATTCGGAAGGGAGAATGCGCGCGATGCCATGCAAGCCAGTGTCCAGTCTCGATCTGCGACAGTCAAACCAGATGCAGGGCGCGCCGGTCAACCGCGTTTGCGACGCAGCCAGGGGTGACTGCGTGTCAAATCAGCCTTTTTCGTGGAAATGGTCGTAAATCAACTGCGCCGTCTGCTCCGAAATGCCTTCGACGGCCATCAGGTCCTCCAGCGCGGCACGCGAGACGGCCTTGGCGGTGCCGAAATGATGCAGCAGGGCGCGCTTGCGTGCCGGGCCGATACCGGCGATCTCGTCGAGCGGGTTCTTGACCATCTCCTTCTTGCGCCGCGCCCGGTGTGAGCCGATGGCAAAGCGGTGCGCCTCGTCACGCAGCCGCTGCACGAAGTAGAGCACGGGATCGCGCGGCGGCAGCGAGAAATCCGGCCGGCCTTCCACGTGGAAGCGCTCGCGCCCTGCGTCGCGGTCCGCGCCCTTGGCAACGCCGATGGCCGTGACGGCCTGCGACACGCCCAGTTCGTCGAGAATGGCACGCACGGCGCTCATCTGGCCCTTTCCGCCGTCGATCAGGATGAGGTCCGGCCAGGCAGGGAAGGCGGCGTCCTCGTCATCGCCGCCGCCGGCGGCTTCGGCGGCACGGTCGGGAATGCCGTGTTCCTTGACGAGGCGCGAGAAACGCCGCCGCATCACCTCGCGCATCATGCCGAAATCATCGCCAGGCGTCAGTTCCTCGTCCTTGATGTTGAACTTGCGGTACTGGTTCTTCACGAAACCTTCCGGCCCGGCCACGATCATGCCGCCGACGGCATTCGTGCCCATGATGTGCGAATTGTCGTAAACCTCGATGCGGCGCGGCACACCCGGCAGGCCGAACGTCTCCGCCAGTCCTTTCAGAAGGCGGGCCTGCGACGATGTCTCGGCCAGCCGCCGCCCCAGCGCCTCGCGCGCATTCTGCAATGCGTGATCGACAAGGTCCTTTTTCTCCCCGCGCTGCGGTACGCTGACCTGCACCCGGTGACCGGACTTGGCCGTCAATGCCGCGGCCAGCAGCGCCTGGTCCTCCACGGCTTCCGAAAGCAGGACGAGACGAGGCACCGGCTTGTCGTCGTAGAACTGCGCCAGGAAGGCGCCGAGGACTTCCGCGCCTTCCAGCGCGGCGTCGGCCTTGGGGAAATAGGCCCGGTTGCCCCAGTTCTGGCCCGTCCGGAAGAAAAAGACCTCCACGCAGGTCTGCCCGCCCTCCTGGTGGATGGCGAAAATGTCGGCCTCGTCCGTGTTCTGCGCGTTGATGCCCTGGTGGCTCTGCACATGGGACAGGGCCGAAAGCCGGTCGCGATAGACCGCTGCCCGCTCGAAATCGAGGTCTTCCGCCGCCTGCTGCATGGCTTCGGCCATCTGGGCCTTCACGGCTTGCGACCTGCCCGACAGGAAGTCCCTGGCCTCGGCCACCAGCAGTGCGTAGTCCGCCTCGCCGATCTCGCCGGTGCAGGGGCCGGCGCAGCGCTTGATCTGGTAGAGCAGGCAGGGCCGCGTGCGGCTGTCGAATACCGAATCGGAACAGGTGCGCAGCAGGAAGGCCCGTTGCAGCGCGTTGATCGTGCGGCCCACCGCGCCGGCGGACGCGAACGGTCCGAAATAGTCTGCCGCGCGCGAACGCGCCCCGCGATGCTTGAAGATGCCGGGCGAGGGGTGGTTCTTCGTCAGCACGATATACGGGAACGACTTGTCATCGCGCATCAGCACATTGAAGCGCGGCCGCAACCGCTTGATGAGGTTGGCTTCCAGCAGCAGCGCTTCGGTCTCGGTCCGCGTGACGATGAACTCCATCGTCGCGGTCTCGCCGATCATCCGGGTGATGCGGTTGGAATGGCCGCGCCCCTGCGCGTAGTTCGAGACGCGTTTCTTCAGGCTGCGCGCCTTGCCGACATAGAGCACGTCGCCCGCCGCATTCATCATGCGATAGACGCCCGGGCTGTTGGGCAGGTGCTTCACGTAAAGCTGGATCGCCTCCGCGCCTTGCGCGCCCTTCGGGTCGACATGGCTGTCGGTCCACTCGATGGCGGCCAGCAGGCCGGCCGTATCGGTCAGCGGGGCTTCCGCTTCCGTTTCTGCGCCAAAGTCGTCCGCGTCCTCTTCCGGGCGGGGATCATGGCCGGCGATGTCGTCCATCTCGGCCGGCGTTCTGCGTCCGCCCGTCATTCCGCTATGCCCGATATGTCGGGGGTCTCCCAGGCCAGGTGCTGGCCGCCGTCAAGCGCCACGATCTGGCCCGTCACGGACCGGTTTTCCCACATCCAGCGGATTGTCGCCCCGAATTCCGCCAGTTCAGGGCCGCGCCCGAGGATCAGTCCCGCGACCTGGGCGTCGAAATCGGCCTGGTCCTGCCGCTCGTTCGGCAGCGTCGGCCCCGGCCCGATGGCGTTGACGCGGATACGCGGGGCCAGTGCCTGCGCCATGGTGCGCGTCGCCGTCCACAGCGCCGATTTGGAAAGCGTGTAGGAATAGAAACGCGGCGTCAGCGAAAGGACCCGCTGGTCGATCATGTTGACGATGAGGCCCTCGGCATCCTGCGGCAGCCGCCTCGCCATGGCGCTGGCGATGAGCGACGGCGCCTTCAGGTGCACCGCGAAATGGCGTTCGAACTGGTCGAGGTCGAAATCGGCGATGCTGTCGTCCTGGAAGACGGAGGCATTGTTGACGAGAAGCGTGACGGGTCCGAGCGCGTCTTGCGCCGCGCCGACGAGATGCGCCGCCGCGACGGCATCCTCGAGGTCGGCGCGCACGGCTGCCGCGCGGCCGCCTTCGGCGAGGATGGCATCGGCAAGGGCCTCCGCCTCGTCCGGCGAACGGTTGTAGTGGATGGCGACGGCGAAGCCGTGCGCGGCCAGATCGCGCACGATCGCCGCGCCGATGCGCCGCGAGCCGCCCGTGACAAGTGCCGTGCCGCGCTGAGCCATGATCCGTTCCCTCAGGTTACGAAAATCGACCACGTATAGGCGGCATAGGCAAGCACCATCGCGATGCCGATGGCCCGTCCGGCGGAAAGGCGCGCATAGGCAAGCGCCGCCAGGATCAGCGTCGTCGCGGCCATGACCCAGTTGTCGACGGCGATGATGCGCTCGGACACCGAAAGCGGCACGATCATGCCGGTGATGCCGAGAATGCACATGATGTTGAACAGGTTGGAGCCGACGACATTGCCCATGGCGACGGCCGACGACCCGCGCAGCACGGCCGTCATCGTGGTGGCCAATTCCGGCAGGGAGGTGCCGACCGCGACGATGGTCAGGCCGATGGCTTCGTCGGAAACGCCGAACGCGCTGGCGATGTCGCTGGCGCCCATCACGGTGAGCTGTGCGCCGATCGGAAGACCGATCAGTCCGCCCAGGATCGACAGGCCGATCCGGTACTTGTCATGCGGCGCTTCGCCGATCTCCTCGTGGTAGTCGTCCTGCGGTTCCTTGCGCGTGCGGGCGGTGTGAATCTGCCAGGCAATGTAACCGGCCAGCATGGCGAACAGGACAACCCCTTCCAGACGCCCCAGGACCCCGTTCATCGACATCCAGATATAGACAGCCGTCACGCCGATCATCGCGGTCATGTTGCGCCTGAGCCCGGGCTCGGTCGCCGCCAGCGGCGCGATCAGCGCCGGCAGGCCGATGACCAGCAGGACATTGGCGATGTTGGAGCCCACGACATTGCCGATGGCGATGCCGGGCGAGCCCGAAAGTGCTGCCTGGGTGGAAATGAAGAGTTCCGGCGCCGAGGTGCCGAAGGCGACCACCGTCAGTCCGATGACGAGCGGCGATATGCCAAGGTTCTCGGCAAGGCCGACGGCGCCGCGCACGAGATAGTCGCCGGCAAACACGAGCATGACGAGGCCGGCTGCAAGAATGAGAAAGCTGAGAATCATGAGGCATCCGTCGGAAGGGCACTTGCCGGGCCTATATAGGCAACGGTCTGCCGCCCTCCAACCCCGGCAGCCCGAAAGTCATGCCTGTGGCACGATGGACACATCGTCTTTTCGCCTCATTGCAGCCGGGAAAACTCCTTGTTCCCGGTCTGCTTCGGACAAATTCCGGGCAGAGATTGCGACCGGTCCGGCGAGGGGAAATCCCGCGCCTGCCTCCCGATGCGGGGACCGGCGCCGGGCCCATGGAACACTGCCGCCCGCGTTGCGTTTGATTGGCGGCAAAGGAGAAAGAGCATGACCATGAGTGTTATCAAGAACCGTACCGCCGCATTGGCTGCCGGCATTGCGTTTGCCGTCCTTTCCGGCCCGGCCCTGGCCGCCGATGCCATCGGCGAAGAGCCCCCGGCTCCCCCGGCCGCTCCCGTCTACGAGGAAGCCCCGGCTGGCTGGGAAGGCGCCTATCTCGGTGTCACCGGTTCCTATTCGGCGGGCGAAGCCTCCCATTCGCAGCCGGTGCCCAACAGCCATGTCACCGACGGTTTCAAGGGCGGTGCCTTCGGCGGTTTCAACTGGCAGAACGGCCAGTTCGTCTACGGCCTGGAGGGTGATGTCAGCGGCGGTGAAGTCGACGGCAACAATGCCGGCCGCGGCTTCGAATCCGCTGTTGACGGCTCGGTCCGCGCGCGTGCCGGCCTCGCCGTCGGCGAGCGTACCCTTGTCTACGGCACGGCAGGTCTTGCCGCCGCACGCCTGAAGGCCGCCGAGGGTGGCGTGATCGATTCCAAGACGGGTCTCGGCTGGACGGCCGGTGCCGGTGTCGATGTGAAGGTCACCGACGACGTGTTCGCCCGCGGCGAATACCGCTACACCGACTATGGTTCGCAGACGTTCCAGACCGGTTCGGGCGCCAACTCCGTCAATGCCGACGAGAACCGCTTCACCGTCGGCCTCGGCGTGAAGTTCTGATCCGGCACTGACCGGCAGCAGAATGAAACCCGGGATGCACCCGCATCCCGGGTTTTTTCGTGGCCGCGCCTTTCGTCAGCCATGGGGCACGAGGGCGGCGAGATCCGGATATTTCTCGTCGAACTTCTTGACCCAGCGCACGAGTTTCGCGCGTCCGCGCTCCCATTTGCCCTCGAAACGCAACGACGCGTAACCGAGCGCGGCACGTAATGCGAGATGCCCGCCATGAACCTTCCCGGTCAGGCGCGGCGGGTTCGCATTGAAATGGTCGAGCGCGCGCGTCGCTTTCTTCCACTGCTTGTCCAGCCAGGGCTGATGCACCAGTTCTTCCGGCCGGAAGCGCCGCTCGTAGACATGGGCCAGCAGCGCGTCCATCAGGCCGTCGGCAAGTGCTTCGGTGACTTCCGCGTCCGTGCGTTTGGCCGCATTGGCGGGAAAAATGCTGTTGCGTTTTTCCCGGTTGATGAATTGCAGGATCATGGCGCTGTCGAACACTGCCCGCCCGTCATCGGTCAGGAGCACCGGGATCTTGCCAAGCGGGTTGTTGTCGATCAGCAGATCGGGCTCGGCATTGGTGTCGACGCTGACCGCTTCAACCGCGTAGCCGGCGAGCGCTGCGGCCATGCGCGCCTTGGCGGAATAGGGGGAAGGACCGGAATAGAGCAGTTTCGGCATGGGGTTTCCTCGGGTCGGGTCCGGATTGTCCGGACGTTTCACTGTTTTGCGGGCATGGAGAGCCTTGGGGCGCGGCAACCGGCGCGGTCCACCTGCGGGCAGGCGGTGAAGTCGAGCGAGCGGTCAAGGCAGATCCGCACCTCGCGCATCAGCCGGCCGTCGCAGGCAACCGCGATCTCGTCCGGATCCAGCCCGCGATTGGTCCGAATGAAGGCGTTCTCCACCTCTTTCGGACTGGTCGTGCCGCCGCCGATCCCCGGAGGGATGCGCACCCGCTCGCGCGCCTTGCGCGTGAGGGCGAAATAGTCGCGTTGCGAAAGGCCCGAGCAGGTGCCGTGCTTGCGCCATTCATGCGCGGCAAGACCGTCGGTCGGAAACAGGTCGCGCACCGATGAGAGAAGCTGGCGCGGCACGCGGTCGGGTTCGGATGACCGGCAATTGGCGGGATAGCCCTTGTCCTTCTGGGGCCACAGCCCGTGCACGACAAAGCCGTCCGGGCCGTTGCGCCCGCACTGGCGCCGGTCGGCGCGCCCGCCCTCCGCCGCGCAATAGGACGGCGACCAGGAAAGCGCCAGGACATAGAAGTCGAAACCGTCACCGGCAGCCTCTGCCTGGCTGGCTGAGGTCGTTGCCGGATCAACACCGGTATCGGCGCACCCGCCCAGGAAGGCAGCCAGCAGTGCCGCCCAAAGAGGCAACCGGAATGGCATCCCGGCCTCAGCGGACCACGCGGCACCAGGCGTTGTAGACCTTCCAGCGGTCGAAGCCGGCGACGCAGAACTGTACGCCATCGCCGAATTTGCCGGCAAAGCCCATGCCGTCCTCGATCATGTACCAGACCGAGCGGCGATGGCCGTCGGACATGTGCGCCGTCGCCTGGCAATAGCGCCGCGAAATCATCGTGTGGGTCGCCTTGGACGCGGGCACGAACCGGCGCTCATGGACGTGGTCGAACGACACGATCCGCACATCGGGCAGGTGCGGCACGTGGCGCACCTGGTGGGCGAACTTGCCGGTGATGACCCGCAGCACGCGGGCGTCGTCGCATTGCGCGTCGAAACCGATGAAATTGAACGCCTTGGCAGGAGCGGTGAAAGCGGCTGCCAGCACCAGGGCGCTGATGATCTTCGTGGCCAAACGGAACATGATGCGCCTCGCTTGATGGTTGGGCCGGGTCGGGACTCGCCGGCAGTTTGGAATCACGCCGGGCAGGGGTCAAGCAGCAGTTGCTGTCCGTCGGAATGCCGCAGGCCTGTCCATGAAGGACTCCGCCGCTGGCTCACTCGCCCGCCAGCCATTCCACCGACCAGCGCGCCACGCCATCCTCGGCCATTACCGCGCCGATGGCCGGCAGCAGCGTCCGCATGTCCGCTTCCAGCGTGAAGGGAGGATTGACGACGATCATGCCCGAGCCGTCGAGCCGCGGATCGGGCGACGGCGCGCGCACCGACAGCGTGATGTCGAGGATCTTCGGAATGCCGCTTGCCCGGAGCCTGTCGCGGAAAGCGGCAACCGCCTTGCGGTCCTTGACGGGATACCAGAGCGCGTAGGTGCCGCCCGGCCAGCGCCCGTGCCCGGTTTGAAGCGCCTGCGCGAGGCGGTCGAAATCACCCTCCTTCTCGAAGGGCGGATCCATCAGCACCAGCCCGCGCTTTTCCTTGGGCGGCAGTTGCGCGCCGGGCGCCAGCCATCCGTCCAGTTCGATCACGCGCACCTGGTAATCGCCCGCGAACAGCGCCTTGAGGCGTTCGGCGTCTTGCGGATGCAGTTCGATGGCGGTCAGCCGGTCCTGCTTGCGCAACAACGCGCGGACGAGAAATGGCGAGCCGGGATAATGGCTTGCGCCGCCGTCCGGATTCACCGTGCGAACCACCTGAATCAATGGCTCAAGCAGGCCGGCGGCATCAGCGGGAAGGTCGGCCTCCAGGATCCGGCCAATACCGCCCCGCCATTCGCCGGTCTTCTGCGCCTGTTCTCCCGAAAGGTCGTAGAGACCGGCGCCGGCATGGGTATCGATGACGCGGAACGCCTTCTCCTTGCCTTTCAGGTATTCGACGATTCGCGCCAGCACCGCGTGCTTGAGAACATCGGCGAAATTGCCCGCGTGATAGATGTGGCGATAGTTCATGGCCGCTCGCACCCGTTTGCGTGATGGCATCCATCACGCCTTTTCATGCATCCTCGCCTACACCGGCGGCGCGCTTTCGGCTAGGGTGGACCCATGAACCAGCACACCCCCATCCGCATCGGCCACTCGGCCTGTCCGCACGATTGTCCCTCGACCTGCGCCCTCGATGTCGAGATCGGCGCCGATGGCCGCATAGGCCGCGTTCACGGGGCCAGGGAAAACACCTACACCGCCGGCGTCATCTGCGCCAAGGTGGCGCGCTATGCCGAACGCATCCACCATCCCGACCGCCTGACGAAACCCCTGGTGCGTTCCGGCGCGAAGGGTGGCGGCGAATGGAAGGAGGCCAGCTGGGAGGCGGCACTTGATCTTGTGGCAGAACGGCTGGCAGATGCGGCGCGCCGCGACGGCTCCGAGGCTGTCTGGCCCTATTTCTATGCCGGCACCATGGGGCTTGTTCAGCGCGACGGCATTCACCGCCTGCGCCATGCCATGAAATGGTCCGGCCAGTTCGATTCCATCTGCACCAATCCCGCATGGACCGGCTTCGTTGCCGGCACCGGCGCTCTGCGCGGCCCCGATCCGCGCGAGATGGCGAAGGCCGATTGCGTCGTCATCTGGGGCACCAACGCGGTGGCCACCCAGGTCAACGTGATGACCCATGCGGTGAAGGCCCGCAAGGAGCGCGGCGCGAAGATCGTCGTCATCGACATCTACGACAATCCCACGGTGAAGCAGGCCGACATGGGCCTTGTCCTGAGACCGGGCACGGATGCTGCGCTGGCCTGCGCGGCCATGCATGTCGCCTTCCGCGACGGCCATGCCGACCGGGACTATCTCGCGAAATTCAGCGACGATCCGGTCGGCCTTGAAGCCCATCTGCGGACCCGCACCCCGCAATGGGCCTCGGCCATCACCGGGCTCGGCGTCGACGAGATCGAGGCCTTCGCCCGGCTCGTGGGCACGACGAAGCGCAGCTTTTTCCGCCTCGGCTACGGCTTCACCCGGTCGCGCAACGGCACGGTTGCCATGCATGCCGCGGCATCCCTGGCCACGGTGCTGGGAAGCTGGAAGCATGAGGGCGGCGGTGCCTTCCATTCCAATTCCGGCATTTTCCGGCTCGACAATGGCGAGATCATCGGCACGAAGCTGATGGACCCGAAGGTCCGCCACCTCGACCAGTCGAAGATCGGCCGTATTCTCACCGGCGAGGCGGACAGCCTGAACGGCGGCCCGCCCGTGACGGCGCTTTTCGTCCAGAACACCAATCCGGCCAATGTGGCGCCCGAGCAGCGCAAGGTGATTGCCGGGTTGATGCGCGACGACCTGTTCGTCTGCGTGCACGAGCAGTTCATGACCGACACGGCGAAGCTGGCCGACGTCGTGCTGCCCGCCACCATGTTCATGGAGCATGACGACATCTATCGCGGCGGCGGCAACCAGCACATCATTCCCGGCCCGAAGCTCGTCGATCCGCCCGAAGGCCCGCGCTCCAACCATTTCGTCATCAACGAACTGGCGAAACGCCTCGGCGTCGCTCATCTGCCGGGCTTTGGAAAGTCCGAGCGCGAACTGATCACCGCCATGCTGGAGAAGCGCGGCCTCGGCTCCTATGAAGACCTGTGCCAACGCCGCTGGGCGGACATGCAGCCCTCTTTCGAGGAAAGTCACTACCTGAACGGCTTCGCCTTTCCGGACGGCCGGTTCCGCTTCCGCCCGGACTGGACCGGCACCATCGCGCCCAACAAGCCGCCGAAGTCGGTCGGCCTGCTCGGCCCCCATGGCGACCTGCCGGCCTATCCGGACCATTTCGAGGCCATCGAGACCGTGGACGCGGCCCATCCCTTCCGCCTCGCCACGTCACCGGCCCCGCAATTCCTCAATTCGACCTTCACGGAGACGCCGGGCTCCAGCCGGCGCGAAGGCCGGCCGGAACTGATGATCCACCCGGACGATGCGGCCGAAAAAGGCATTGCCGACGGCGCACGGGTGGAAATCGGCAATGCGCGCGGCGAGGTGGTCCTGCATGCGCGCCTGTTTGAAGGCGTCCGGCGTGGCGTGGTGATCGCTGAAGGCATCTGGCCCAACGCCGCCCATGAGCGCGGCGAGGGCATCAACGTGCTCACCGGGGCCGATTCCGTTGCGCCCTATGGCGGCGCGGCCTTTCACGACACCAAGGTGTGGGTGCGGGTGGCCTGACCGGTTCTATTGTTGGCGCCCGTCCAGAACTTGTGCCCGGAAGGCGTCCAGAAACGTGCCGATCTTCGAAGATGACAGGCAGAAGCTGCGCATGTCCGATTCGACCGGCACGCTCACGATATTTTCCAGAGAGCCGTAGAGCGAGGCATCCAGCGAACATGCCCGGTCTCCGAAGAAGAACGGGCCTTCCATGGCTGCCTCGATGGCTTGTAGGTCGCTGACGCCGAAACGGGCAATTTCGTCCGCCGGATCACGTCCCAGCCCCTGGCCTTTCAGGTCACGGGCGATCCGGCGAACCAGCATTGGGAAAACGAGACGGCGCACCGGCCATGGGGCCTTGCCGAAAAACAGGTTGCAGGTTGTTTCCCTCGCCATGATCCAGCGCGAATGAACGACGGCGAAATAGAGATGTTCCTCGACCATGCGGCGGAAAGCCATTGCGATCGCGTTTTGCCGGTCGGTGAGATGGCCATCGAAATCAATGCCTTTCACCTCTTCCAGGTAGCGTTGGATGAGGCTTGAATCGGCAATGGTCCGATCGCCGTCGAGGAGCACCGGCAGCTTGCCGGTCCGGCTCTTCATCGGCAGGCCGGGCCTGGTTTCGAAGTCCAGTGCGGACATGACCAGAAGTGCTTCGGCCTTGAGCCCGAAGGGGGAGGGGCAGCGCACGCCGCCTGCGGGCGCGAAGGTGATCAGTTTGAGCATGGCGGTCGATCCGTTCGCTGATGAAACGATGTGGTTCGCTACCATGCCCATGCATGCAGCCCGTTGTCAGCAGGCAAGGCGCCGGTTAGCGCTTCAGTTGCGGAAAACCGCTCTGCCGTCGCCGCCCATGCGCACGTCGCCGCGTGCCAGCATGGCGAGAGCCTCGGGGTAGGTGGCGTGTTCGGCCTCCAGCACGCGGGCGGACAGCGTTTCCTCCGTGTCGCCGGTCCTGACCGGCACCGCCGTCTGCGCGATGATCGGTCCGTCATCCATGTCCGGCGTCACGAAATGGACGGTGCAGCCATGCACACGAACCCCTGCATCCAGCGCGCGCTGATGTGTGTCCAGCCCCTTGAACAGCGGCAGCAGGGCAGGGTGGATGTTGATCATGCGGCCCTGCCAGGCGCGCACGAAATCAGGCGTCAGCAGGCGCATGTAGCCTGCCAGCGCCACGATCTCGATCTTTGCCGCGCTGAGCGCCGCGTCGATGGCCGCGTCATGGGCCTCGCGGCTGCCATGGTCGCGATAGGCGATAACCTGCGTCTCGATACCGGCGGCGCGCGCGGTCTCCAGGCCCCTGGCATCGGCCTTGTTGGAAATGACGAGAACGATCTCGGCGGGAAAGGCCGGGTCCATGGCAGCCTGGATCAGCGCCGTCATGTTGGAGCCGCGTCCGGAAATGAGCACGGCGGTGCGCTTGCGCGGTGCCGTGGTCACAGGTCGAGCGTCCCGGAATAGGTCACGCCATGTTCGCGCCGCGGCACGATGCGGCCGATGATCTCGACATGCTCGCCCTCGCGCTGGAGAATGGCGATGGCCTGTGCCGCCTGGTCGGCCTCCACGACGGCCACCATGCCGATGCCGCAGTTGAACGTGCGCAGCATTTCGCGCTCGGCCACGCCGCCCTCTTTTGCCAGCCAGGAAAACACCGCCGGCACCTCGAAGCCGTCCAGGTCGATCTCGGCGGCAAAATGCTCCGGCAGGACGCGCGGGATGTTCTCGGTGAAGCCACCGCCCGTGATATGCGCCAGCGCCTTGATCGCGCCCACTTCGCGGATTGTCGCGAGCAGCGGCCTGACGTAGATGCGCGTCGGCTCAAGCAGCGCTTCGCCCAGTGTCTTGCCCTCCGCGAAGGGCGCTTGGTCGGACCAGCCGAGCCCGCTCTTTTCCACGATCTTGCGCACCAGTGAATAGCCGTTGGAATGCACACCGGACGAGGCAAGGCCCAGGATGACGTCGCCCTCCATCACGTGGCCCGACGGCAGCAGCGTGCCGCGTTCGGCCGCGCCCACCGCGAAGCCGGCAAGATCGTAGTCGCCGCCGGCATACATGCCGGGCATTTCAGCCGTCTCCCCGCCGATCAGCGCACAGCCGGCCTGGCGGCAGCCTTCCGCGATGCCCGCCACGATGGCCGCGCCCTGGTCGGGGTCCAGCTTGCCCGTGGCGAAATAATCGAGGAAGAACAGCGGTTCGGCGCCCTGCACGACGAGGTCGTTGACGCACATGGCGACGAGGTCGATGCCGACAGTGTCATGCTTGCCGGCATCGATGGCGATCTTCAGCTTGGTGCCCACGCCGTCGTTTGCCGCCACCAGCACCGGATCGGTGAAACCGGCCGCCTTCAGGTCGAAAAGGCCGCCGAAGCCGCCGATCTCGCCGTCCGCGCCGGGGCGGCGGGTGGACCGGACCATGGGCTTGATCTTCTCCACAAGGCTGTTGCCGGCATCGATGTCCACGCCGGCATCGGCATAGGAAAGGCCGTTCTTTGTCTCGCTCATGGCGTCTTCCGGGGGTTGTTCGCGTTTCAGGCTGCTCATGGCATGAAAAGGGGCGCGCCGGCAAGGACGCGCGCCGGGCAGGCCGCCGGGCAGACATGCGTTTTCCCGCGCTTTCACGGCCTCGGGACCGGCCGTCTTGCCAATCCCGCGCGGCAAGCCCACATTTCAGGCAAATGCAATGGACAGGCAGGCTGCCGCGTGACCATTCCCAACATCATCACCGTTCTGCGATTCCTGCTCGTGCCGTTCATCATCAATGCCATGCTGGACGGCCACATGGGCTGGGCGCTGGCCGGGTTCGTGCTGGCCGGCGTTTCGGATGGCGTGGATGGCTTCATCGCCCGCCAGTTCGACCAGCGCTCCGAACTCGGCGCCTATCTCGACCCGCTGGCCGACAAGCTGCTTCTCGTCAGCGTCTTCGTGGTGCTCGGCTTCATCGGCGAATTGCCGACCTGGCTGGTGATCGCCATTGTCAGCCGCGATGCCATGATCGTCGGGGCCGTCACCCTGTCCGCCGTCATGGGACATCCGGTGAAGGTGCATCCGCTGTTCGTCTCCAAGGCGAACACGCTCGTCCAGATCCTGCTGGCCACAGTGGCGCTGGGAGAGCTGGCCTTCGCGCCCGGCCCGGATTGGCTGCGCTCCGGCCTCATCACCGTGACCGCGCTCTTGACCGGCGCTTCCGCCACGGCCTATCTGGTCACCTGGCTCCAGCACATGGGCGGTTATGGCGCGCACGAAGAAGACACCTGATTTCGACGCCGAGGATGCGGCCGCCGCCCGGGCGGGCGCTGCGCTGCGCCGTCAGGCGGTCTTCTGGCTGATCTTCTTTGTCGCCTTCCTCGGCTTTCTTTATATTTTCCGCTCCATCCTGCTCCCCTTCGTCGCGGGAATGGCGCTGGCCTATTTCCTGGATCCCGTGGCCGACCGGCTGGAACGTGCCGGCCTCTCGCGCCTGGCCTCCACCATCGTCATCCTGATCGGCTTCGTCGTCGCCTTCCTGTTGGCGCTGATGATCGTCGTACCTGTGCTGGCCACGCAGTTGGCCGGCTTCATCGAGCGGCTTCCCGCGCTTGTCTCCGGCCTGCAGGACCTTGTCGGCAGTTTCGACCCGGAATGGATCAAGCGCGTCGTGGGCACCGATCCGCAGGGCATCCGCGACGGTGTCAACACGCTGCTCACCCAGGGCGCTGGCTTCCTGTCCACGCTGGCGCAGTCCATCTGGAGTTCCGGCAAGGCGCTGGTCGACATTGCCGGCCTGTTCGTCGTCACGCCCGTCGTCGCCTTCTACATGCTGCTCGACTGGGACCACATGGTCGCCCGTGTCGACGGCTGGATCCCGCGCGACCATCTGGCGGCGGTGCGCGAGATCGCCCGCGACGTCAACACGGCCGTTGCCGGCTTCATCCGCGGGCAGGGCACGGTCTGCCTGGCGCTCGGCATCTTCTATGCCATCGGGCTGACCGCCGTGGGCCTCAATTTCGGCCTGCTGATCGGTCTTGTCGCCGGGCTGATCTCCTTCATTCCCTATATCGGCTCGCTGGTCGGTCTGGCCGTGTCGATCGGTGTCGCGCTGGTCCAGTTCTGGCCCGACTGGATCTGGATCGCCGCGGTGGCGGCAGTCTTCTTCTCCGGCCAGTTCCTTGAAGGCAACATCCTGCAGCCCAAGCTGGTGGGCGACCGCGTCGGCCTGCATCCGGTCTGGCTGATGTTTGCCCTGTTCGCTTTCGGCATGCTGTTCGGCTTCGTCGGCCTGCTGATCGCGGTGCCGGCTGCCGCCGCCGTCGGCGTGCTCGCCCGCTTCGGGCTTAAATCCTATCTTGCCAGCCCGGTCTATCGCGGCCATTCGCATGGCCCGCGCGAGGGAAGCGAGGGCTGAACCGCCATGTCCGCCGCCCGCGACGATGCACCCCGGCAATTGCCTCTCGATCTGAGCCACGAGCCTGGCCGTTCGCGCGACGAGCTCGTTGTCAGCCCGGCCAATGCGGAGGCCGTCGCCCTGGTCGACAACTGGCCGGACTGGCCGTCGCCGGTGGTCGTGCTCGCCGGACCGGCCGGAGCGGGCAAGACACATATCGCCACCATCTGGCAGGAGGTATCCGGCGCTGTCGCCCTGAACGCCGGCAGGCTGGACGCGAAAGCCCGCGCCGATGCCGTCGAGGCCGGTGCCGCCCTCATCGACGATGCCGGTGAACCGGGACTGGACGAAACCGGCCTGTTTCATCTGATCAACGAGATGCGCGGGTCAGGCGGGCGCCTGCTCCTGACCGCGCGCCGCTTCCCCGGTGCCTGGGGCGTGACGCTTCCCGATCTCGCCTCGCGCCTGCGTGCGGCGACGACCGTCGAGATCGCAGAGCCGGACGAGGCGCTGCTGACCGGCGTCATTACCAAGCTTTTCGCCGACCGGCAGCTGATGGTCGACCCCGGCGTTGCCGGTTTCCTCGTCCGGCGTATCGAGCGCTCCCTGGCATCGGCCGCGGCGGTCGTCGAGGCGATCGACAGGGCGTCGCTGGAGCGGCGCAGCCGTATCACCCGCCATCTTGCCGGCCAGGTCATCGCGGCGCTCGATGACCGGCAGGGCCATCTCGATCTTTGAGCACGGGCTGCGGCAAAACCGGTTGCGTCCCGTTCGCCGGGCGTGTATCCGGCTTCTCGTCGGAGTTCGGAGCGTAGCGCAGTCTGGTAGCGCATCTGGTTTGGGACCAGAGGGTCGCAGGTTCAAATCCTGCCGCTCCGACCAACGTCATTCCCGGGACAAGGCGGCAAGGGACAGGCGTGGCGCGGACGCGCCGGCGCACAAAGGGTATTTACCCCGCGAACCCGTCGCGTATATAGCGTTGGTCGAGAGGGAAGGGTGCCGCCGCGAGGCCGCGGTTCGGGCGCTTCATCCCGACGAGCGACAGCAAGCCTGCGGGGAAAAGAGATGAGCGCGCGCATTTTCAGTCCGGCCAAGACCGCGATGCAATCGGGCAAGGCGAAGACGGGCCGCTGGATCCTGGAGTTCGAGCCGGAATCGCCGCGCAAGATCGATCCGCTGATGGGCTATACCACCTCGTCCGACATGAAGAGCCAGGTAAGGCTGTCCTTCGAGACGAAGGAAGAGGCCATCGCCTATGCGGAGAAGAACGGCATTGCCTATTCGGTGCGTGAACCGAAAGAGTCCAAGCGCCGCCAGATTTCCTATTCCGACAATTTCCGCTACGACCGCAAGACGCCCTGGACGCACTGAGCAGCGCGCTTTCAGGCAAGGCGCAGCACGGCCCCTTAGCTCAGCTGGATAGAGCACCGGCCTTCTAACCGGAAAGTGCTCTATTGAAATCATTACATAATTTCCGTTTTTGATGCCCGAAAAAGAGAGCATCGGCCCTAAAAGCCGGTGCTCTTTGCATTGAATTAATTGGGTAATTTCGAATAGTTGCAAACGGCCATCTATTTTGTGACTAATTTTGAGAATAGACGAGAATAATCCACCGCCTTTTGTTCGATATATGTTCCGTTTGTATGTTATGCTGTCTGTATATGGAAAGAGAAATAAAATTTCGCGCTTGGGATCGTAATCGTCTTAAAATGTACCAGCCCGCATGGTCATTCTTTAGATCAGATCAAAATACTATGGCTCAAGAAATAAACGCAGTTGGTCCGTATACATTTAGCGTTATCATGCAATACACCGGCCTCAAGGACAAGAACGGTATGGAGATTTATGAGGGGGATATTATCAAGGACGATTGGAGGGAAGAAATTGGACAAATAAAATTTGATGAAGGGTGTTTCGCTTGTTTATTGGACGGTACAATAGAGCACCTTGCGGAGTGCGCCAGTGATATAGAAGTCATCGGCAACATCTACGAAAACCCGGAGTTAATCGATGCAGCGTCGGACGCTTGATGAGTTCAAAAAACTCAACCCACATTTGGATGCGTTTTGGCCGTACCTTGAACTTCTCAACAAGGAGAGTGATCGGGGAGCCGTACTAATATCGACTGGCTTTTTAGAGCAGCAACTACGTGACGTATTACTCGCGTTCATGCTTGATGATAAGAAGGTAGCAAAGTTGGT
The DNA here is from genome assembly GCA_002708825.1 of Phyllobacteriaceae bacterium. Classification (GTDB taxonomy): domain Bacteria; phylum Pseudomonadota; class Alphaproteobacteria; order Rhizobiales; family Rhizobiaceae; genus Zhengella. Next base: position 166,815 of record PAPF01000007.1, read on the forward strand.
AGATGGTGCTAATGCACCGCTTGGTACGTTCAGTTCGCGCATAGCAGCTTGCTACGCATTCGGCCTTATTTCGGAAAAAGAACGTTTCGACCTCGATCAATTAAGGGGCATCCGAAATGACTTTGCTCACAACATACATGTTTCATTTGAAACACAGAGTGTCATCAATCGATGCGCTACGCTCCGACATAAAGCGCATGACTACGACAGTGAAAAATTGGGTGAAGTGAGGATGAGTCCTTCTGCCCAGTTCAGGACGGCAGCAGTTGCGCTGATTATGAGCTTAATCAATCGTGCAACATACGCATCGCGCAAGCGTCGAATAACAGAAATTTGGCCGGACCAGTCCAAAGCTGAGAGATAAAGAATGCCACTCTGGAAACGGGGTGGCCTTTCTCATTTTTTCCGCTATGAAATTCCCCGGAATCCGCCAAAAACGCCGTGACTAAAGCGAGAATAAATCAGTGACAGTGGCACTCAAAACAGCTAAGTCATTGAAAAATAACAACGGCCCCTTAGCTCAGCTGGATAGAGCACCGGCCTTCTAAGCCGATGGTCGCAGGTTCGAATCCTGCAGGGGTCGCCATCTTTTCAGGGCCCATAACCCTTTCAGGGTCAATATCTTGTGTGCCCGGGTTCAATCCGTTTGGGCAACGGTGTCGAGGCGTTGTCGCAGGGCCTTGCAGGCCGTTTGACCCGGCTCGCTCACACGGAGACCATGTCCACCGACTGGGTCGTCGTCTGCCCGCCCGACAGCCGAAGGTGCCCCTTGACCGGGGCCACGTCGAAATAGTCGCGTCCGTGGGCGACGACCACATGGTCCTGGCCCGCGTCCATCCTGTTGGTCGGGTCCAGTTCGGCCCAGCCAGCCTTGCCGCCGCACCACACACGCACCCAGGCATGCATGGCGTCGGCACCTTCCAGGCGCGACTGACCCTCCGGCGGCAGCGTGCGCAGGAAGCCGCTGACATAGCCCGCCGGAATGCCCAGCGAGCGCAGCGCGCCGATCATGATGTGGGTGAAATCCTGGCAGACGCCGCGCCGGGCGGCGAATGCGTCGGCATGGGGCATGTCGACGGCGGTGAAGTCCGGGTCGAAGGCCATCTCGTCATTGAGTGCGTTGCAGACGCGCCGGGCGGCCTCGAGGACCGTTCCGGCGCCCTCCGTGACGCCAAGCGCCCAGGCGGCAATGGCTCCATCCGGGGGCACGCGTGGCGAGGGCGGCAGGAAGTGGTGCGGGCTGTCCGGCCCGAGCGACCGCGTTGCCGCGAGATCTCCTGCCAGGTCCGCCAAGGCGAGCGCCGGTGCGGGCATGGTAACGGGTGCGGGGCGCTCCACCCGGGCGCGCATCACGAACCCCGTCCGGGTCACGGCTTCCCCGTAACGGATGTCGACGGCGGCATTGCCGAAGAAATCGCGCCGCTCGGCCCGTTCGACCGGTTGCGGCGTGCATTCCACGGTAGCCTCCAGAACCTTCTGGATGCCGCGGATCTCGCGCGGCAGGAGGCGCAGCACATGGCGCCCCCCGTCGGCGGGCGCGTCGTAGGCATATTCGATGGCAAGGCGGATATCGTAGAGCATCGTCAGTGCAGGTAGGAACTGGCCAGCAGGGCGGGAAGTTCGCCGGCATGGCGCGCCAGGCCGGCGAGGCTGTCGGCGCTGACCTGGTCGGCGGTCGAGGTTGACAGGGTGGTCACGAGTTCCACGACACGGGCCTGGAACGGTGTCAGCGTGTCGCCGCCGGCTTTCGGCAGGAAGATGGCGTGATCGTTCATGGCGCGGAACTGGTGATGCGCCGAGCGCGGATTCATCTCGTCGAGCAGCAGGAGTTCGATCACCGTCTCGCGATCGGTCTCCACCGAATAGCGCCGGCGGTGCGTCATCACCGAATCGCCGACCTCGATGGCGAGATCGAGCGCACCGGCCGGCGCGCCCTCGCCGGTGCAGTCCTGCAGCAGGCGCAGCATGGCCTGCGCCCGTTCGAGAGCGCGCCCGATCCCCAGGAACCGCCATCCGATGAACCGGTACATGTTCTCGTGCACAAGGCCGGTGAAACCGGAAATCTTGCGCAACAGCACGCTGTAGGCGCGCGCGGCGTCGTCGCCTGTCGTCACCCGGGACGCGAAGTTCACGGTCGTCTGCTTCAGGTCGACCAGCGCGTTCCAGCCGTCGATGGAAAAGCGGTCGCGCACGTTGCCCGCGCTGCGCAGCGCCGCGTCGAGATCGGCAACCAGTCCGGCCGGTACCGGAATGGCCGGATCGACACCGATGAATTCGAGCTGGCCGGCAATGTGGCTTGCCAGCGGATAGTCGGCCGAACCCGATTCCGCGATGCGCAGGTGATAGGCGCGCAGAAGGCGGATCTGGTCCTCGGCCCGCTCCACGTAGCGCCCGAGCCATAGGAGATTGTCAGCCGCCGTGGATGGCAGCGATCCGGGCTCAAGGCGGCGGACCTTAGCCCGCTTGCCGGTCAGCAGCGATTCGGCCGGGTCCGGGCGTTGCGCCACCACCCACACGTCGCTCACCGATCCGCCGCGCTGCATGGCGATCCCGGCGCTTTCCCCGGACCGCCCGATGCGGGCGAAGCCGCCGGGCATCGCCGTCCATCCGTCGCCTGTCCGGGCCAGGAACACCCTGAGGCTCATCGGGCGGGCAACCAGCCGGCCTTCGACGAGCGCCGGCGCGGTCGACAGGGACAGGATTTCCTGCGCCGCGAGACCGGCGCCGTTCTGGCGGATCCAGTCCGGATTGACATCGCCGCCATCGACCGTCTTGCCCGCGATCACCACATCCGGGCCGTGATCGAAGGGAAGGCGGGTGGACATGGCGTTGTCGATCGTCATCCGCCCGGCATTGGCGATGGCATATTCGCGGGCGTTTTCATCGCCGCACCACCAGGTCGCGATATTGGGCAGGGCAAGTGGCTTTCCGGTGAGATGTTCTGCGATGCGAGGCGTGAAGGCCATCATGGCGCGCGCCTCCAGCACGCCGGAGCCGATCGCGTTGATCACCGTGCATGATCCCGCGCGCAGCGCGCCGAGCATGCCCGGCGTTCCGATCCGCGATCCTTCCTCCAGTTCCAGCGGGTCCGCCCAGCCTGAATCCAGGCGGCGCCACAACACGTCGACCGGCATCAGGCCGGAGACCGTCCGCACCATCAGCCGGTCGTTTTCCACCGTCAGGTCGGCCCCCTGCATCAGCGTGAATCCGAGATAGCGCGCGATGTAGGCGTGTTCGAAATAGGTATCGTTGAGCGGTCCCGGCGTCAGGATGGCGACCCTTCCCCGGCCGGACCCTCGCAGCGCCTCCAGCGCGTCGCGGAAGCGGCGGAAGAAACCGGCCAGGCGCATCACGTTCGTTTCGTGCATCAGGGCCGAGAAGGCGCGGTTGGTGGCCATGCGGGTCTCCAGTGCGAAGCCCGCGCCCGACGGCGCCTGGGTCCGGTCGCCGAGCACCCACCAGTTGCCGTCCGGACCGCGTCCGATGTCGAAGGCGACATGGCGCAGGAAGGCCCCGCCGCGCGGCGTGATGCCCACCGCAGGTCGCAGCCATTCCGGGTTGGCGGCCAGCAGCGCGGGCGGCAGGAGACCTTCTGCGACGAGCCGGTTTTCGCCATAGACGTCGGCCATCATGCTTTCCAGCAGATCGGCGCGTTCGGCCAGGCCCGCCGCGATGGTTTCCCATTCGTCCTGCTCGATCATGAGCGGGACATGGCTCAGCGGCCAGTCGCGCTCCGTCGATCCTTCCTTTCCATACTGGCGGAAATAGACGCCCCCGTCGCGCAGGTACTGGTCGGCGCGGGTGAGCGCGAGGTCGAGTTCTTCCGCGCTCAACCCGGCCAGGTGCCGCAGCAGCGGATGCCACACGGGCCGGATATTGCCCTGGAAGTCGATGAGTTCGTCCGCGATTCCGGGCAGCACCCGGTAGTCGCCGAGCAGGTGTGCCAGGTCGATGTCAGGGACATTCAGTTGCAAGTCGCTCATTCAGGCTCCTGCCGGACGGCGCAGGTCCAGCGTCATCGGGAATTCCGGATGCGGCATTTCGGGTAGCGGCATCCGGGCGGCGGGAGTATGGCCGGAATGTTCGAACCGCGCCAGCCTGCGCGCCTCCGCCTCGTTCGCATTGACCGGGAATGTCTCGTAATTGCGGCCGCCGGGATGGGCGACATGATAGACGCAGCCGCCCAGCGCACGGCCCGACCACGTATCGAAGATGTCGAAGACGAGCGGCGCCTGCACCGGGATCACCGGATGAAGGGCCATGGCCGGCTGCCATGCCTTGAAGCGCACGCCACCCACGGCGACCTCCCCGGACTTGCGCATCGGGACCGGACGGTGGTTGCAGGCAACGCGGTAGCGGTCCGGGTCGGCGGCATCCAGCCGGACCTGGAGCCGTTCGGTCGAACTGTCGGTATAGCGGGCTGTGCCGCCGATGGCGCCCGTCTCGCCCAGCACATGCCACGGCTCCAGCGCCTGGCGCAGTTCCAGCTTTACGCCCTCGTATTCCACCGCGCCGCAGAACGGGAAGCGGAATTCCGCCTGCGCCTCGTACCATTCGGGCCGCAGATCGAAACCGTGGTCGCGCAGGTCAGCCAGCACGTCGAGGAAGTCTTCCCAGACGTAATGCGGCAACATGAAACGGTCGGCGAGCGCCGTGCCCCAGCGGGTGAAGTTGCCCGAAGCGGGCGATTTCCAGAACCGCGCGATCAGCGCGCGCAGCAGGACCTGCTGGGCGAGGCTCATGCGCGGGTCCGGCGGCATCTCGAAGCCACGGAACTCGACGAGACCCAGGCGGCCTGTCGGCCCGTCCGGCGAATAGAGCTTGTCGATGCAGATCTCGGATCGGTGCGTGTTGCCCGTGACATCGGTCAGCAGGTTGCGCAAGAGCCGGTCGGTCAGCCAGGGCAGGGGCGGCTCGCCTTCCGACGGGTGGGGGATCTGCGCCAGCGCGATTTCCAGTTCGTAAAGGCTGTCGTGGCGCGCCTCGTCGATGCGCGGCGCCTGGCTGGTCGGGCCGATGAAAAGGCCGGAGAACAGGTAGGACAGGCTCGGATGGCGCTGCCAATGGAGGATGAGCGACCGCAACAGGTCCGGCCGGCGCAGGAACGGGCTGTCCATCGGGGTGGCGCCGCCGACAACGACGTGGTTGCCCCCGCCCGTGCCGGTGTGCTTGCCGTCGATCATGAACTTGTCGGCGCCCAGCCGCGACAGGCGTGCCTCCTCGTAGACGCCCTGCGTGATCGACACGCACTCGTCCCAGGTTGAGGCGGGGTGAATGTTCACCTCGATCACGCCGGGATCGGGCGCGACCCGGATGACGTTGATGCGCGGGTCGGGCGGCGGCCCGTAGCCCTCGATGTGGACACGCAGCTTCTCCTGCTCGGCCGCCGCCTCCACCGCGGCCAGCAGGTCGAGGTAATCCTCGACGGCTTCGACCGGCGGCATGAAGACGCAAAGCCGGCCGTCGCGCAACTCCACCGCAAGTGCCGTGCGCACCGCGCCGCCTGTCTCGCCGGCGTGCTGCTGGACAACGTCCTGGACATGCCCGCCCGGCGAAAAGGATGCCATTTCCTGGGCCCGGCCCGGTCGCGGCTCCGCTTCGCCCGCGTCTGGCCGGTGCGTGAACTCGGGCAGGTCACCCCTGGGCTCCGTCGGGTCGGCGATGTTGACATAGGGATATTGCGACGGCGGCACGTAGGGCAGCGAGCCGAGCGGCAGGCGGAACCCGACCGGGCTGTCGCCCGGCACCAGGAAGAGGTGGCCGCGCCTTGGCTTCCAGCGCTCCGAATGCCAGCGGCGCGTCTCCGTTGCGCGCGACTGCCAGCGCTGGACCGGCAGCACGTAGCCGGAGGGCTCGGTCAGGCCACGGTCGAACACGCGGGCGATGCGGCGGCGCTCCTCCGGGTCCTTGAGCTTTGAATTCCCGGGCGTGACGTTTTCCGGAAGATTGGCTTCCTTGAGCAGCCATTCTGCGGGGTCCTCGAAGGCGGGAACGACGAAGTCGCGGTCCACGGCAAGCTGGCCGGCCACGGCGCGCAGCAGACGCTCGGCGTCGCCGATGCCGGCGCCGGGGTCGTCATGCTCGCCCGCGATCAGGCTTGCGTTGCGCCAGACCGGCTTGCCGTCGCGCCGCCAGAACAGCGAGAAGGTCCAGCGCGGCAGGCTTTCGCCGGGATACCACTTGCCCTGGCCGTAATGCAGCAGCCCGCCCGGCGCGAAACGGCCGCGCAGGCGCCGGATCAGCGTGTCGGCGAGGCCCCGCTTCATCGGGCCGACGGCTTCCGTGTTCCATTCCGCCGATTCGAAATCGTCGATGGAAACGAAGGTCGGCTCGCCGCCCATGGTGAGGCGGACATCGCCCGCCTGAAGTTCGGCCTCGACCTTGCGGCCCAGCGCATCGAGCGCTTCCCAGGAATCCTGCGGGAATGGCTTGGTGATGCGTGGATGTTCGGAGACGCGGGCGACGTGCATATCGAAGGCGAAATCGACCTGCGGCACGCCGGACGAGGAGAACCCGCCGGCGATCGGCGCGGCATTGCGGTAATGCGGTGTGGCGGCAAGCGGGATGTGGCTTTCGCCAGTCAAGAGGCCCGATGTCGGATCGAGCCCGATCCAGCCTGCGCCGGGCAGGTAGACCTCTGCCCAGGCATGCAGGTCGGTAAAGTCGTGATCGGTGCCGGCCGGCCCGTCGAGCGCCACGAGATCCGGCTTGAGCTGGATGAGATAGCCGGACACGAAGCGCGCGGCAAAGCCCAGGTTGCGCAGCACCTCGACCAGCAGCCAGGAGGAATCGCGGCATGATCCGCTGGCCTTTTCCAGCGTTTCCTCCGGCGTCTGCACGCCCGCTTCCATGCGGATCAGGTAGTCCGTCTCTTCCGAAATGCGCCGGTTGAGGTCGACGATGAAATCCACCGTTCCCTTGCGGCCGCGGTCGATCGTGTCGAGAAAGGCGGCCAGGCGCGGCGTCAGCGGTTGCGCCGTCCGGTAGATGGACAGGTCGTCGCGCAGGTCCTCCGGATAATCGAAAGGCCACGCCTCCGCCGATTCCTCCACGAAGAAGTCGAACGGGTTGTAGACCGTCATGTCTGCGACGAGGTCGACCTCGATCTTCAGTTCCGTCACCGGATTGGGAAACACGAAGCGTGCCAGCCAGTTGCCGTATGGATCCTGCTGGTGATTGACGAAATAGCCCTCCGGCGAAACCTTCAGCGAGTGGGATATGACGCGCGTTCGCCCGTGCGGCGCCGGGCGCAGCCGGATGATCTGCGGCCCCAGCATGACCGGACGGTCATACCGGTAGTGGGTGAGGTGGTAGACTTGCGCTTTGATGGACATGGTTTCTGGCCGGACGGGCTTGCCGCCCCCTGTTGACGAGGATGGTGACGAGCCCCGGACCAAAGCCGGAAGTTGACCCATGTTTCAGTTATGTTTGATGGGTCATGCCCCGGTCAAGACACCGCTGATTCCTGAGATGGGCGGCCGCCGGACGCCGGGAGGTCCGTGACAACGCCGCCGTGTCGCGCTAGAAGCGCTGCATCGCTGCCCGGGAGGGGGCGGCAAACGGGGAATACATGCAAACATTCGCTGACTGGCTGCACAGGATCACGCTCGGGCTTTGCCTTGCGCTGTTCGCGGTCATGTTCGTTGGCCAGATCGCCGTCGTCCTTCTGCGCTACGTGATGGGCATAGGGTTCCTGGAACTGCAGGATGCCGTCATCTACGCATTCGCCTGCCTCGTCGTCCTCACCATTCCGCTCGCCATGCGCCATGACCGCCATGTGCGCGTGGACGTGCTGCGCGAGCACCAGTCGCCGCGTGCCCGCCGCGTGACAGACAGGGCGGGGCATCTCGTCTTCACCCTGCCTGTCTTCGCGCTGGTCGCCGTCGATGCCTGGCCGCTGGTCACTGCCTCCTGGGCCATCCGCGAGGGATCGCTCGAAACGGGCGGCCTGCCGGGCCTTTTCCTCGTCAAGTCGGCGGTCCTTGTCATGTGCGGCCTCGTCATCCTGCTCGCACTCGCCGATCTCGTTGCCGGAAACCGTGATGACGCAGGTTGAAATCGAGACCCTCTGGGTCACCATTCTCGGCCTGTCGCTGCTGGCGGGCATCCTGTCCGGCCTGCCGGTCATCTTTGTCATTGCCGGCATTCCGACGCTGATCGGCTTCATCGCCCACGGCTTCGGCCATTTCGACCTTGCCTATTTCCAGGCGGTGCCGCAGCGCATCTTCGGCGTCATGGAAAACCGGCTGCTGATCGCCGTGCCGCTTTTCGTGATGATGGGCGTGCTGCTGGAACGCTCGCGCCAGGCCGAGCGCATGCTGGAAAACATCAACCGCCTGTTCGGCGGCAGCCGCACCGCGCTTGCGCTCTCCGTCCTGTTCGTCTCCACGCTGATCGCCGCCTCCACCGGCATCATCGGCGCCACCATCGTGGCGCTCGGCACGATCAGCCTGCCGAGCCTGCTGCGTGCAGGCGTCGATGACCGCACAGCCAGCGGCCTTATCTGCGCCAGCGGCACGCTGGGCCAGATCATCCCGCCATCCATCGTGCTCATCCTGCTCGGCGACCAGGTCTCCAACGCCTATATCGAGGCGCAACAGACCGTCGGCAATTTCGCGCCCGATTCGGTCACCATCGGCGACCTCTTCGCCGGTGCGTTGCTGCCGGGACTTCTTCTCGTCGGCCTCTATGCGCTCTACACCGTCTATCGCCTGCGCGGCGCGCCCGCCGCCGAACGCACGGAAGCGCCCGCCGAGCGCATCGAAATGGCCGAGGCGCTCGCCGGCATCCTGCCGAGCCTCCTCCTGATCTTCGCCGTGCTAGGCTCGATCCTGTTCGGCATCGCCACGCCGACCGAGGCGGCCGGCGTCGGCGTGGCGGGAACGATCCTGATCGCCGCGGCGCAGGTTTCCCCCGCCATGGCGCGCACGGCGGCGGCCACCGGCCTGCTGGCCGTCGCGCTCGTTCTGGCCAGCATTGCCGGTTTCCTGCGGGTGGATTTCTCCACCGGTCACCTGGCGCTGACGGGCCGGACATTGGTCACGACCGTGCTCCTGGCAGTGCTCGGCGCTGCTTTGGCGTGGCACGCCCTCGCGCTCGTTCGCGCACGCATCCTCGTTCCCGCGGTCACCGAGACGCTGATGGTCTCGGGCATGATCTTCGGCATCATCATCGCCGCGAGCATCCTGTCGCTTGTCTTCCGCGGCTTTCGCGGCGACGAACTGGTGGCCGAACTGATGAACGGCGTGCCGGGCGGCGCCTGGGGCATGCTGATCGCCACCATGCTGGTGATCTTCCTGCTCGGCTTCATCCTGGAATTCGTCGAGATCATCTTCATCGTGATCCCGATCGTCGGCCCCATCATTCTTCAGGAGGACATCAGCCCGGTCTGGTTCGCCATCCTGATCGCGATGAACCTGCAGACATCGTTCCTGACGCCGCCCTTCGGCTTCGCGCTTTTCTACTACAGGTCCGTCGCGCCGCCGCGCATTCGTACCGTGACGATCTATCGCGCCATAATTCCGTTTGTCATCATACAGTTGATCGCAATAGTGTGTCTTGCCATGTTCCCGGCGCTGGCAACCTGGCTGCCGGACGTGCTGTTCTGATTTTGCCCCTCCCTTGCAGGACGGGCCTTGTTCCAGGAAGGAGGAACCCATGAAACGCCGTGAATTCCTGAAAGGTGCCGCGGTTGCGGCGCCGGTGGCTGCCCTCGCCACGCCCGCCATCGCGCAGGGAAAGATCGAGTGGAAGATGCCCACCTCGTTTCCCGCCAAGGCGCCGGGCGTTGGCACCAACGCCACGACCTTCGCCCAGCGCGTCGCCGACATGTCCGACGGCCAGTTGACGCTCAAGGTGTTTTCGGGCGGCGAACTCGTCCCGCCCTTCGGCGTCGAGGATGCCGTCCAGCAGGGCACGGCCGAGATCGGCCACTCCACGCCCTATTACGCGGCCTCCAAGAACACCGCGCTGCACTTCTTCTCCGCCGTGCCGTTCGGCATGACAGCGGTCGAGACCACCGCATGGCTGCGCCACGGCGGCGGCCAGGACCTGTGGAACGAGATCTATGCCGCGCGCGGCCTCGTGCCCTTCTACAGCGGCAATTCCGGCGTGCAGGCCGCCGGCTGGTTCAAGAACCCGGTCACGAAACTGGAAGACCTGTCGGGCCTCAACATGCGCATCGCCGGCCTTGGCGGCGAAGCCATGCGCAAGGTGGGCGTCAACGCCGTCCTGCTGCCGCCGCCCGAGATCTTCTCGGCCTTCCAGTCCGGCGCCATCGATGCCGCCGAGTGGGTCGGACCCATGCTCGACCAGGCCTTCGGCCTGCAGAAGGTCGCCAAGCATTGCTATGTGCCCGCTTTCCACGAACCCTCCGCCGGCCTCGAGATCGTGGTCAACAAGGATGCCTGGGACAGCCTGCCCAAGCACCTGCAGGCCATCATCACCAACGCCGCCGACGCGGCCAACACCGAGACGATGGCCCAGTTCGACTATTTCAACGCGCTGGCGATGAAGCAGCTTGAAGAGGCCGGCGTGGAATTCGGCACATTCCCCGACGATGTCGTGGCTGCCCTGAAAAAGGCGTCCGGCGAGGTCATGGCCGAGAATGCCGATGCGAATCCGGACTTCAAGAAGGTCATGGACAGCTACAATGCCTTCCTCGACCTTGCCCGCCCCTACGGGGTGAAGGTCAAGGCGCCGGTCTTCTCGCAGCGCGGATGACGCAGGCGGGCAGGGCGGCCGCCGTCCTGCCATGTTTCATGAAGCACCCCGCGCAGCACATTGCCCGCGCGGGGTGTTTTCGTTCTGCGAGGCCCACCCCCGGCAATCGGGAGGTCGGAAACCGGAAACGGGCGAACGAATGGCGGCGCCATGCGTAGACCATCACATGGCGAGGAACCGTTGACGCCACGGCAGGCGTCGTATCGTGGGCATGCGCGGGTTTTGGGCAGGGGCGACAATCTTTTGCCTTATATCACCATTGTTGCTCTTGCGTCCTGCCACCCGCTGGGCTAACCCTCGCCGCGTTGCAACAAGCGTTGCGGCCAGGCCCGCCGGTCTGCCTCCGCGCCCCTTTGGAAGGGCCGCGTCGATCCACGAGGCACGACCCCCGGATCGCCGACCGCAACCGGCAAGAAAGCAAGGGCATGAACGATCTCCTCAGCTCATACCTGCCGGTCATCATCTTCCTGGGACTGTGCCTTGTCATCGGCCTCGCGCTGATGTTCGCGCCATTCGTGCTGGCTTACAAGAACCCGGATCCCGCGAAGCTCTCGGCCTACGAGTGCGGCTTTGACGCCTTCGACGATGCGCGCATGAAGTTCGACGTGCGCTATTATCTCGTCGCCATTCTCTTCATCATCTTCGACCTCGAAGTCGCCTTCCTGTTTCCCTGGGCCGTATCCTTCGGCGAGATCGGCTGGTTCGGCTTCTGGTCGATGATGGTTTTCCTGGCCGTCCTGACCATCGGCTTCATCTATGAATGGAAAAAGGGAGCGCTGGAATGGGATTGACCGACAACACCACGACGCTGATCGCGCCCCAGCCGAAAGGGATCATCGATCCCAACACGGGCAAGCCGGTCGGCTCCGATGACGCCTTCTTCGGCGAGATCAACGCCGAGCTTTCCGACAAGGGCTTCATCGTCACCTCCACCGATGCGCTCGTCACCTGGGCGCGCACCGGTTCGCTGATGTGGATGACCTTCGGCCTCGCCTGCTGCGCGGTGGAACTGATGCAGGTTTCCATGCCGCGCTATGACGTCGAGCGCTTCGGAACCGCGCCGCGCGCCAGTCCGCGCCAGTCCGACGTCATGATCGTCGCCGGCACGCTGACCAACAAGATGGCGCCGGCCATGCGCCGCGTCTACGACCAGATGCCCGAGCCGCGCTACGTCATCTCCATGGGTTCGTGCGCCAATGGCGGCGGCTACTACCATTATTCCTATTCGGTGGTGCGCGGCTGCGACCGCATCGTGCCGGTGGACATCTATGTCCCGGGCTGCCCACCCACCGCCGAGGCGCTTCTCTACGGCATCCTGCTGCTGCAGAAGAAGATCCGCCGCACAGGCACCATCGAACGCTGAGAGGACGCATCCGGCCATGAACGAAGAGGCTCTGAAGGATCTCGCGGCCTTTGTCACCGAGAAGCTGGACGGTCAGATCACCGATGCGAAGGTGGCCTATGGCGAGCTGACACTGGAGGCCGAGGCCGGCGACATCGTCAACGTGCTGACATTCCTGCGCGACGACGTGCAGTGCCAGTTCGTGTCCTTCATCGATGTCTGCGGCGCCGATTATCCTTCCCGCGCCCGGCGTTTCGATGTGGTTTATCACCTGCTGTCGCCGCGCCAGAACATGCGTGTCCGCGTCAAGGTCCAGACCGACGAGGATACGCCGGTCCCCTCGATCACCGGCATCTTCCCCGGCGCCGAATGGTTCGAGCGCGAGACCTATGACATGTATGGCGTATTGTTCACCGGCCACCCGGACCTGCGCCGCATCCTCACCGACTACGGCTTCGAGGGGCATCCGCTGCGCAAGGATTTCCCGCTCACCGGCTACTGGGAAGTGCGCTGGGACGACGAGGTCAAGCGCGTGGTCTACGAGCCCGTCGAACTGAAGCAGGAATTCCGCAATTTCGATTTCCTTTCGCCCTGGGAAGGCACGGACTACGTGCTGCCCGGCGACGAGAAGGCGAAGTGAGAAGCCAATGGGGAGTAGCGATTAGCGAATAGGGAAAAAGTTGGAAATCAACTCCTACCGCGACCTGAAAGTCTGGCAGAAGGCCATGGATTTGGCCGTGGAATGCCACCGGGTTACGGCGGGTTTTCCCAGGGAAGAGACATATGGCCTTGTTGCGCAGATCAGGCGCGCGGCGGGTTCCGTGCCTGCCAATCTGGCGGAAGGTCACGGCAGGGAAAATACCGGGTCGTTCGTGCAATTCTGCCGGATCGCCCAGGGTTCCCTGAAGGAACTGGAAACCCATCTGATCCTGTCCGAACGGCTCGGATATGTGGATGGGGAACGAGGAGCGGCCCTCTTGGCGAGGGCGGACGAGATTGGAAGAATGGTCAGATCGATGATCAGGCGGTTGCAGGAAAAGGTTCAGGGCTGATGACTGCCATTCGCTATTCACTATTCGCTATTCGCCCAGCGCCGGAGGCGCATCATGACTGAACACAACGTCCGCAATTTCAACATCAACTTCGGTCCCCAGCACCCGGCCGCGCATGGCGTGCTGCGCCTCGTGCTGGAACTTGACGGCGAGGTCGTGGAACGCGCCGACCCGCATATCGGCCTGCTGCATCGCGGCACCGAGAAGCTGATGGAGTACAAGACCTATCTCCAGGCCGTGCCCTATCTGGATCGCCTCGACTACGTGGCGCCGATGAACCAGGAGCACGCCTTCGCGCTGGCCGTGGAACGCCTTGTGGGCGTCACGATCCCCAAGCGCGGCCAGTTGATCCGCGTGCTCTATGCCGAGATCGGCCGTATTCTCAATCACCTGATGAACGTCACCACGCAGGCGCTCGACGTCGGCGCGCTCACCCCGCCGCTCTGGGGCTTCGAGGAGCGCGAGAAGCTGATGGTGTTCTACGAGCGCGCCTCCGGGTCGCGCATGCACGCCGCCTATTTCCGTCCCGGCGGCGTCCACCAGGACATTCCCGACCAGCTTGTCGAGGACATCGGCAAATGGTGCGACCCGTTCCTGCAGACATTGCAGGACCTGCACGGCCTGCTCACCGACAACCGCATCTTCAAGCAGCGCAATGTCGATATCGGCGTCGTGACGCTGGAACAGGCCTGGGAGCGCGGCTTTTCCGGCGTCATGGTGCGCGGGTCCGGCGCCGCCTGGGACCTGCGCCGCTCGCAGCCCTACGAGTGCTATGACGAGCTTGAGTTCGACATTCCGGTCGGCAAGCACGGCGACTGCTACGACCGCTACCTCATCCGCATGGAAGAGATGGCGCAGTCGGTCAGGATCATGCGCCAGTGCGTCGACCGCCTGCTCGGTTCGGAGCGCAAGGGTCCGGTCTCGGCCACCGACGGCAAGATCGTTCCGCCCAAGCGCGGCGAGATGAAGCGTTCCATGGAAGCGCTCATCCATCACTTCAAGCTCTACACCGAGGGCTACAAGGTGCCCGAGGGCGAGGTCTATGCCGCCGTCGAGGCGCCCAAGGGCGAATTCGGCGTCTATCTCGTCTCCGACGGCACCAACCGACCCTACCGCGTGCACCTGCGTGCACCCGGCTTCGCCCATCTGGCAGCCATGGATTTCATCGGCACCAAGCATCTGCTCGGCGACATCCCGGCCCTGATCGGTTCCTTTGACATCGTGTTTGGAGAGGTGGATCGCTAAATGTCCGTCCGTCGTCTCGCAGAAGACTCCGTCCAGCCCGAAAGCTTCGCCTTCAACGAGGCGATGACCACCGAGGTGGGCAAGTGGCTGAAGAAATACCCCGAGGGTCGCGAACAGTCGGCCGTCATCCCGCTGCTCATGCTGGCGCAGGAGCAGGAAGGCTGGGTTTCCAAGGCCGCCATCGAGCATGTCTCGCAAATGCTCGACATGCCGAAGATCCGCGTCCTTGAAGTGGCGACCTTCTACACCCAGTTCCAGCTGAACCCGGTCGGCACGAAGGCCCATATCCAGGTGTGCGGCACCACGCCCTGCATGCTGCGCGGCTCCGAGGACCTCATCCGGGTCTGCAAGAGCAAGATCCATCCCGAACCCCTCCACACCAATGCCGAGGGCACGCTGTCCTGGGAAGAGGTGGAATGCCAGGGTGCATGCGTGAATGCGCCCATGGTCGTGATCTTCAAGGACACCTATGAGGACCTGACGCCGGAGCGCCTCGAGGAGATCATCGACGCCTTCGAGGCCGGCAAGGGCGAGACCATCGAAGCCGGGCCCCAGAACGGCCGCGTCTATTCGGCGGCGGCCACCGGCGCGACGACGCTGACCGACGAGGACGCCATCATCCGGAAGAAGCGGGTGTCGATTTCCAAGGCCAAGCCGAATGGCGGCGACCCGGAAATCGCACCCTCCAAGGCGGCCAGGCCGAAAACCGAGGCGGCTGAAACCGACAGTGCCGTGAAGGGCCCGTCGCCCGAAAAGGCATCCCCCGCCGCTGAAGAGGCTGTCTCGGCCGAACCGGCTCCGCCCGTCGCGCCCAAGGCCTCCACGCGCCGCGGCGTGTCGGAGGATGTCGAGGCCGCCGGCGGCGGCAAGCGCAAGGCCGGCAAGACGGCAAAGCCCTCGGATGCCGGCGAATCCGCTTCGGCGAAGGATGCCAAGCCCTCGCTGGACGACAGGAACCGCCCGGCTGCGATGGAAAAGCCGGCTCAGCCCGATGACCTGAAGATGATTTCCGGCGTTGGCCCCAAGATCGAGGGCATTCTCAACGATCTCGGCATCTACACCTTCGCCCAGGTTGCCTCCTGGAAGAAGGCCGAACGGGAATGGGTGGACGGCTACCTGCGCTTCAAGGGCCGTATCGACCGTGACGACTGGGTGAAGCAGGCCAAGGCCCTCGCCAAGGGCGGCCGCGACGAATATGTCCGCGTCTTCGGCAAAGAGCCGCGATAAGGGAGAGATGGAATGCTGACCGACAAGGATCGCATCTTTACCAATATCTACGGCCAGTACGACAGGTCGCTCAAGGGCGCGATGATGCGCGGCCATTGGGACGGCACGAAGGACATCGTCGCCAAGGGGCGTGACTGGATCGTCAACGAGATGAAGGCCTCGGGTCTGCGCGGCCGTGGCGGCGCCGGCTTCCCGACCGGGCTCAAGTGGTCCTTCATGCCGAAGGAAGCGGGGCCGCGCCCGCACTATCTCGTCGTCAATGCCGACGAATCCGAGCCGGGCACCTGCAAGGACCGCGAGATCCTTCGCCATGATCCGCACACGCTGGTCGAGGGCTGCCTGATCGCCGGCTTCGCCATGGGCGCGCACACCGCCTACATCTACGTGCGCGGCGAGTTCATGCGCGAGCGCGAGGCGCTGCAGCGCGCCATCGACGAGTGCTACGAGGCCGGCCTGCTCGGCAAGGACAACAAGTGCGGCTGGGACATGGACGTCTTCGTCCACCACGGCGCCGGCGCCTATATCTGCGGCGAGGAAACCGCGCTGCTGGAAAGCCTGGAAGGCAAGAAGGGCCAGCCGCGCCTCAAGCCGCCGTTCCCGGCCAATGTCGGCCTTTACGGCTGCCCGACCACGGTCAACAACGTAGAATCGATTGCCGTTGCGCCGACCATCCTGCGCCGGGGTGCGGGCTGGTTCGCCTCCTTCGGCCGCGAGAACAACAAGGGCACCAAGCTGTTCTGCGTCTCCGGGCACGTGAACACGCCGGCCACCTTCGAGGAAGCCATGTCGGTTCCCTTCAAGGAACTGATCGACAAGCATTGCGGCGGCATTCGCGGCGGCTGGGACAACCTGCTGGCGGTCATTCCGGGCGGCTCCTCCGTGCCGCTGGTGCCCGCCGAGCAGATCATCGACGCACCGATGGATTTCGACGGCTTGCGTGAACTGCGGTCCGGCCTCGGCACGGCTGCGGTCATCGTCATGAACAAGTCGACCGACATCGTGAAGGCGATCGCGCGCCTGTCCTATTTCTACAAGCACGAAAGCTGCGGCCAGTGCACGCCCTGCCGTGAAGGCACAGGCTGGATGTGGCGCGTGATGGAGCGCCTCGTGCGCGGCGAGGCCCACAAGCGCGAGATCGACATGCTGCTCGATGTCACCAAGCAGGTGGAAGGGCACACCATCTGTGCGCTCGGCGATGCCGCGGCCTGGCCGATCCAGGGCCTGATCCGGCATTTCCGGCCGGAGATCGAGCGGCGCATCGATGAATTCACAAGGAACAGCCACCGCGCCGAACCGGTGATGGTGGCGGCTGAATAGACAAGGGAAAGCCGGGGAGACACCCGGCGCCAGGGAAACGCAATCGAGGGCCGGTCCGACCGGAAACAAGGAGATTGCCGATGTCGACATGTGGAATACCCGACGACTTCGCCAAGGGCGCCAGCGTGTATGAAACCGCGTTCAAGACCATGACCGGTGCGATGACGGGAAACGCGGGTGCGAACCTGCCCTTTGCCTCTCCGGCCTTGTTCATGGCGGGTCCGGCAATCGGCCTTGCCATGGTTGCCCAGTACTGGGGGACCGTGATCGGAACCCTGCACGGCGCGGCGGCCTCGGCCGGGCGCCTGCCGGCCATTGACGCGCCATTCAAGGCGCCGGTCCTGTTCTGGAACGCCGAGGACGAGGATTCAGATGCCTTCGCCATGGCTGTCGCCAACCCGATGTCCATGTTCGCCGCCGCGACCAAGACGGTCTATGCGGACATGGAGCACACGGCCAAGGATTTCCTGGAAGTCGGCGAACACCTGATCGCCGGCGTGGCAGAGGATGCCGATGCCGTGGCGCGCGCCATGGAAGGCGCCCCGGTGGCACCGGCGGATGCCGGGCAGGAAGCCGGCGGCCCGATCATGCCGGAGGACTTCGTCCGTCCGGCCGCCATCGAAAGGCCGGAACGGGCCGACGACCTCAAGCGGATCGCCGGGATCGGCCCGAAGCTTGAGGAAAGGCTGAACGGGCTGGGTGTGTGGACATATGCCCAGATCGCGGACTGGACGCCGGAGCAGGTGGCCTGGGTCGATGACTACCTGTCCTTCAAGGGGCGCATCGGCCGCGACGGCTGGATCGCCCAGGCAGCGGCCCTGGCCGGCCGCCCGTCCGGCGGGCAGCCCGAGGGTCCGCCCGGGGAATGAACCTGACCGGCGGCTTGCCGGTATGAGAACCTTGGCGTCCCGGGGGAAGGCCCGCCGGGATGCCGCAAGTCAGGCGGCGCCGCCGCTCGTGAGAACGTGGAATTGAACATGGCTAAGATCAAGGTTGACGGCAAGGAGATCGAGGTTCCGGACCACTTCACGCTGTTGCAGGCGTGCGAGGAAGCCGGTGCCGAGGTTCCGCGTTTCTGCTTCCATGAGCGTCTCTCCATCGCCGGCAATTGCCGCATGTGCCTGGTCGAGGTGAAGGGCGGACCGCCCAAGCCGGCCGCCTCCTGCGCCATGGGCGTGCGCGACCTGCGCCCCGGCCCCAATGGCGAGGCGCCGGAGGTCTTCACCAACACGCCCATGGTCAAGAAGGCCCGCGAAGGCGTGATGGAGTTCCTGCTCATCAACCATCCGCTGGATTGCCCGATCTGCGACCAGGGCGGCGAATGCGACCTGCAGGACCAGGCCATGGCCTTCGGCGTCGACGCCTCGCGTTACACCGAGAACAAGCGCGCGGTGGAAGACAAGTATATCGGCCCGCTGGTCAAGACGATCATGACGCGCTGCATCCATTGCACGCGCTGCGTCCGCTTCACCACCGAGGTGGCCGGCATTTCCGAACTCGGCCTGATCGGCCGCGGCGAGGATGCCGAGATCACCACCTATCTCGAACAGGCCATGACCTCCGAGTTGCAGGGCAATGTCATCGACCTTTGCCCGGTCGGCGCGCTGACCTCGCGGCCCTATGCCTTCCAGGCCCGTCCGTGGGAACTGACCAAGACCGAGACCATCGACGTCATGGATGCGGTCGGGTCGGCCATCCGCGTCGACACACGCGGGCGCGAGGTGATGCGCATCATGCCGCGCGTCAACGAGCAGGTGAACGAGGAATGGATTTCCGACAAGTCCCGCTTCGTCTGGGACGGCCTGCGCACGCAGCGTCTCGACCGGCCCTACGTCAAGCGTGACGGCCGCCTTCAGGCCGCAAGCTGGGGCGAGGCCTTCGCCGCCATCCGCGATGCAGTCGCGAAGACCTCGGGCGACCGGATCGGCGCCATCGCCGGTGATCTCGCTGCCGTTGAGGAAATGTATGCGCTCAAGGAACTGATGGCTTCGCTCGGTTCGGCCAATATCGACTGCCGCCAGGATGGCGCGCCGCACGATCCCGCGCTTGGCCGCGAGACCTATCTTTTCAATCCGACCATCGAAGGCATCGAGGATGCCGACGCACTGCTGATCGTCGGCGCCAATCCGCGCTTCGAGGCCTCCGTGCTCAACGCCCGCATCCGCAAGCGCTGGCGCATGGACAATTTCCCCGTCGGCGTGATCGGCGACATGGGCGACCTGCGCTATGATTACGAGCTGTTGGGCGCGGGAACCGACACGCTGAAGGAACTGGCGGCAGGCGAGGGGGCGTTCTTCGAGACGCTCAGGAAAGCCGAACGCCCGATGATCCTCGTCGGCCAGGGCGCACTGGCCCGGACCGATGGCGCCGCCGTTCTCGCCCATGCCGCCAAGCTGGCGGTCGCCTGCGGCGCGGTTGGCGCGGACTGGAACGGTTTTTCCATGCTTCACACGGCTGCCGCGCGCGTCGGCGGTCTCGATATCGGCTTCGTGCCGGGCGAGGGCGGCAAGGATGTCGCCGGCATGCTCGGCGGTGCGATGGATGTGCTCTTCCTTCTGGGCGCGGACGAATTCGACATGGGCCAGATCGGCGGTGCCTTCACCGTCTATATAGGCACCCATGGCGATGCTGGCGCGCATGCCGCCGATGTCATCCTGCCGGCCGCGGCCTATACCGAGAAGTCCGGCACCTATGTGAACACCGAGGGCCGCGTGCAGATGACCGCGCGCGCCGGTTTCGCGCCCGGCGACGCCAAGGAGGACTGGGCGATCCTGCGTGCCCTGTCCGACGTGCTCGGCAAGAAACTGCCCTTCGATTCGCTGAGCCAGTTGCGCAAGGCGCTTTACGAGGTGCATCCGCACTTGGCCGCGATTGACGAAATTGCGGAAGGCGGCTCAGCCGGCATCGAGGCGCTCGCGAAGAAGGGCGGGCGGCTGAACAAGGCGCCCTTCGTCTCGCCGGTCGCCGACTTCTACCTGACCAACCCGGTCGCGCGCGCATCCGCCGTCATGGCCGAGTGCTCCGCGCTCGCCCGCAATGGTTTCCAGCAGGCCGCAGAGTAAGGGGACGGCAAGACAATGGACCTTTTCTTCGACACCTATGTCTGGCCGGCGCTGCTGATTGTCATCCAGTCGCTGGCGCTGCTGGTGATCCTGCTGATCTACGTGGCCTACATCATCTATGCCGACCGCAAGATCTGGGCCGCCGTGCAGGCGCGCCGCGGACCCAACGTGGTCGGCCCCTGGGGGCTTCTGCAGTCTTTCGCGGACATGCTGAAGTTCTTCGTCAAGGAACCGGTGATCCCCTCTGGCGCCAACAAGGGCGTTTTCCTTCTCGCCCCCCTGGTCTCGGCCGTGCTTGCGCTCGCCGCCTTTGCCGTCATTCCCGTCGCCGACGGCTGGGTCGTCGCCTCCATCAATGTCGGCATTCTCTACGTGTTCGCCATTTCCTCGCTCGAGGTTTACGGCGTGATCATGGGCGGCTGGGCATCGAACTCGAAATATCCCTTCCTCGGCGCGCTGCGCTCGGCCGCGCAGATGGTGTCCTACGAGGTGTCCATCGGCTTCGTCATCGTCACCGTGCTGCTCTGCGTCGGTTCGCTGAACCTGTCGGACATCGTCATCTCGCAGGGTGACGGCCTCGGCACCCGTCTGGGCTTGCCCAATTCCTTCCTGGATTGGCACTGGCTCGGCCTGTTCCCGATGTTCGTCATCTTCTTCATCTCCGCGCTTGCGGAGACGAACCGTCCGCCCTTCGATCTCGTCGAGGCGGAATCGGAACTGGTCGCGGGCCACATGGTCGAGTATTCCTCCGGCCCGTACATGCTCTACATGCTGGGCGAGTATGTCGCGATCTGCCTGATGTCGGCGCTCGCCACAATCCTGTTCCTTGGCGGCTGGCTTCCGCCGGTGGACATCGCACCCTTCACCTGGGTGCCGGGCGTCATCTGGTTCGTGCTCAAGACCACGGCGGTGTTCTTCATGATCTCGCTGGTCAAGGCCTTCGTGCCCCGCTACCGCTACGACCAGTTGATGCGGCTGGGCTGGAAGGTCTTCCTGCCGATCTCGATCTTCATGGTCGTGGCCACCGCCTTCGTGCTCAAGCTGACCGGCTGGAGCGCATGACGATGAGCGCGGCCGCGATCGGAGCCCTGATCGGACTGGTGGTCGCCGCGGTCGACTGGGCGCTGCTGCGCGCGCTCTCCGGCCGTGTCGACATGGAAGAAACGAAACTGGCGCTGAAAGCCGCCGGGCTTGTGCAGTTCCTGCTGCTGCCGGTCATCGGCTGGTTCGCGGCGCCCTACGTGATTGGAGAATGACAATGACTGGTCTTGCCCAGGCGGCCAAGTCGCTGCTGCTGAAGGAGTTCATCGACGCAACCATCCTGTCGATGCGCTATTTCTTCCGGCCGAAATTCACCGTCAACTATCCCAACGAGAAGGGACCGGTCAGCCCGCGTTTCCGTGGCGAGCATGCGTTGCGCCGCTATCCCAACGGGGAAGAGCGCTGCATCGCCTGCAAGCTGTGCGAGGCCATTTGCCCGGCCCAGGCCATCACCATCGAGGCCGGTCCGCGCCGCAACGACGGCACGCGGCGCACGGTCCGCTACGACATCGACATGGTCAAGTGCATCTATTGCGGCTTCTGCCAGGAAGCCTGCCCGGTGGATGCCATCGTCGAGGGGCCGAATTTCGAATTCGCCACCGAGACGCGCGAGGAGCTTTACTACAACAAGGAAAAGCTGCTCGCCAACGGCGACCGCTGGGAACGCGAGATCGCCCGCAACATGGCGATCGACGCGCCTTACCGGTAAGGCCGGCGCGGGACGGGGGAACGGGGCGCGCGCGTCCTGAAAAAGTTTTGAACCGGAGCGTTCAGGCGGTTTTGAAACCGCTGCAAACGCTCTAAAGGGACACTGGACTCAAGGCCCTGGCGGGGACTCGCAGGCAGGGCCGGTCAATGAAGCGGCGCCGCAACAAGGCGCCGCGGCACAGGCAAGGATCGGGGGCAGTCATGCTCACAGGATTGGCGGCGGCGTTTTTCTATCTCTTCGCGCTCGTTGCGGTTGCGTCGGCCCTGATGGTCATCGCGGCACGCAACCCGGTGCACTCCGTGCTCTTTCTCATTCTCACCTTCTTCAACGCCGCGGCGCTGTTCCTGCTGACCGGCGCCGAATTCCTCGCCATGATCCTGCTCATCGTCTATGTCGGCGCCGTGGCGGTCCTGTTCCTCTTCGTGGTCATGATGCTCGACGTGGACTTCGCCGAACTGAAGGCGGGCGCGCTGCAATATGCCCCGGTCGGCGCGCTGGTCGGCATCGTGCTGGTGGCGGAACTGGCCATCGTGCTTGGCGGCTACACGCTCTCGCCTGACATCGCGGCAGGATCCGCGCAGCCGATCCGCGATCTTGCCGAGCGGCACAACACCGCCCAGTTGGGCGACATCCTCTACACCGACTACGTCTATGCCTTCCAGATCGCCGGCATCATCCTGCTGGTCGCCATGATCGGCGCCATCGTGCTGACGCTGCGCCACAAGGAAGGCGTCAAGCGCCAGGTCATCGCCGAGCAGGTGGCGCGCGATCCGCGCACCGCCATCGAGGTGCGCAAGGTCGAGTCGGGCAAGGGCATCTGAGAGGTCTCAATCATGGAAATCGGTATCGGCCACTATCTGACCCTGTCAGCCGTCCTGTTCACCATCGGCGTGTTCGGCATCTTCCTGAACCGCAAGAACATCATCGTCATCCTGATGTCGATCGAGTTGATCCTGCTCTCGGTCAACCTGAACTTCGTGGCGTTCTCCGCCGCGCTCAACGATCTGGTCGGGCAGGTCTTCGCGCTGTTCATCCTGACCGTCGCGGCGGCCGAAGCCGCCATCGGCCTTGCAATTCTCGTCGTCTTCTTCCGCAACCGCGGTTCGATCTCGGTCGAAGACGTCAACATGATGAAGGGTTAAGGGAAACGCCGCCATGTATCACGCGATTGTCTTCCTCCCGCTCATCGGCTTCCTGATCGCCGGCCTGTTCGGCCGCTCGATCGGGGCCAAGGCGTCCGAATATATCACCTCCGGCCTGCTGGTCGTCTCCGCGCTTCTCTCCTGGGTCGCCTTCTTCACGGTGGCCATGGCCCATGGCGGCGAAGGGCAGGCCATCGTCATCCCGGTTCTGACCTTCATCGAATCCGGTGACTTCGCGGTCGACTGGGCGCTGCGCATCGACACGCTGACGGCCGTCATGCTGGTCGTCGTGAACACCGTCTCCGCGCTGGTGCACATCTACTCGATCGGCTACATGCACCACGATCCCGACCGGCCGCGCTTCTTCGCCTACCTGTCGCTGTTCACCTTCGCCATGCTGATGCTGGTGACCTCTGACAACCTGGTGCAGATGTTCTTCGGCTGGGAAGGCGTGGGCCTGGCCTCGTATCTGCTGATCGGCTTCTGGTTCAAGAAACCCTCGGCCAATGCCGCCGCGATGAAGGCCTTCATTGTCAACCGCGTCGGCGATTTCGGCTTCGCGCTCGGCATCTTCGGCGTCTTCGTCCTGTTCGGCTCGGTGTCCTTCGACACGATCTTCGCCAATGCCGCGACGTTCCTGCCCGCCGAGGGCGCGGCAGGCGGCGAGCCGGGGCTCAATTTCCTGGGCTACGCCCTGGACCGGCAAGCCGCGATCACCATTGTCTGCCTGCTGCTCTTCATGGGTGCCATGGGCAAATCCGCGCAGTTCCTGCTGCACACCTGGCTGCCCGACGCCATGGAAGGCCCGACGCCGGTTTCCGCGCTCATCCATGCCGCCACCATGGTCACCGCGGGCGTCTTCATGGTCGCCCGCCTGTCGCCGCTGTTCGAACTCTCGCACACCGCGCTCCTGCTGGTCACGATCGTCGGCTCCATCACGGCCTTCTTCGCGGCGACCGTCGGCCTCGTGCAGAACGACATCAAGCGCGTGATCGCCTATTCCACCTGTTCGCAGCTCGGCTACATGTTCGCCGCGCTCGGCGTCGGTGCCTATGGCGCGGCCATCTTCCACCTGTTCACGCATGCCTTCTTCAAGGCACTGCTCTTCCTGGGTGCAGGCTCGGTCATCCACGCCGTCTCCGACGAGCAGGACATGCGCCGCATGGGCGGCCTGCGCAAGCTGATCCCGACCACCTACTGGATGATGGTCATCGGTACGGTGGCGCTGACGGGCCTCGGCATTCCGGGCACCTTCATCGGCACCGCCGGCTTCTTCTCCAAGGACATCATCATCGAGAGCGTCTTCGCCTCGCACAGCGCGGTGGCCGGCTTCTCCTTCTCCATGCTGGCAATCGCGGCGCTGTTCACCAGCTTTTACTCATGGCGGCTGATCTTCATGACCTTCCATGGCAAGCCGCGGGCGACCGCCGACGTCATGCACCACGTCCATGAAAGCCCGCCGGTCATGCTGGTGCCGCTCTTCGTGCTGGCCGCGGGCGCCCTGTTCGCCGGCGTGATCTTCAACGGCTACTTCTACGGCCATGAATACGACGCCTTCTGGAAGGGCGCGCTGTTCACCGCCGAAGGCAACGATCTGGTCGACGAGTTCCACCACGTGCCCTTCCTGGTGAAGCTGACGCCGTTCCTGGCCATGCTGGCAGGCTTCGCCATCGCCTGGTGGTTCTACATCTCCAATCCCGAAATGCCCCGTCAGGTGGCGCAGCGTCATCACGGCCTGTACCAGTTCCTGCTCAACAAGTGGTATTTCGACGAGCTCTACGACTTCCTCTTCGTCCGCCCGGCCATGTGGCTCGGCCGCTTCCTGTGGAAGAAGGGCGATGGCGCGGTCATCGACGGGCTCGGCCCCGACGGCGTGGCCGCCCGCGTCGTCGATGTCACCAACCGCGTCGTCAAGCTGCAGAGCGGTTACCTTTATCACTATGCCTTCGCGATGCTCATCGGCGTCGCCGCGCTGGTCACCTGGATGATGCTCGGGAGCGCCTTCTGATGTCTGATTGGCCCATCCTTTCGCTGGTCACGTTCCTGCCGCTCGTCGGCGCCTTCCTGATCCTCCTGATCAGGGATGAGGGCTACGGGCGGCGCAACATCCGCAACGTGGCGCTGCTGACCACCGTCTTCACCTTCATCTTCTCGCTCTTCATCTGGACCGGCTTCGACACGACGCGCCAGGGCTTCCAGATGGTGGAGGAGGTGGAGTGGCTCGGCGGCGGCATCGCCTACCGCATGGGCGTCGACGGCATCTCGATGCTCTTCGTCATCCTGACGACCTTCCTGATGCCGCTCTGCATCCTGGCGTCGTGGGAATCGGTGGAGAAGCGCGTCAAGGAATACATGATCGCCTTCCTGGTGCTGGAAACGCTGATGATCGGCGTCTTCTGCGCGCTGGACCTGGTGCTCTTCTACGTGTTCTTCGAGGCCGGCCTCATCCCGATGTTCATCATCATCGGGGTGTGGGGTGGCAAGCGGCGCGTCTATGCCTCGTTCAAGTTCTTCCTCTACACCCTCCTGGGTTCCGTGCTGATGATGCTGGCCATCATGGCCATGTACTGGGACGCGGGCACCACTTCCATTCCCGAACTGCTGGCCCATGATTTCCCGGCCTCGATGCAGACATGGCTGTGGCTGGCCTTCTTCGCTTCCTTCGCGGTGAAGATGCCGATGTGGCCGGTCCATACCTGGCTGCCCGATGCCCACGTGGAGGCGCCGACGGCGGGCTCGGTCATCCTGGCCGCAATCCTGCTGAAGATGGGCGGCTACGGCTTCCTGCGCTTCTCGCTGCCGATGTTCCCCATCGCATCGGAGGAGTTCCAGGCCTTCGTCTTCACCCTCTCGGTGGTGGCGATCGTCTATACCTCGCTCGTGGCGCTGCGCCAGGAGGACATCAAGAAGCTCATCGCCTATTCCTCCGTCGCCCACATGGGCTACGTGACCATGGGCATCTTCGCGATGAACACGCAGGGCATCGAGGGCGCCATCTTCCAGATGATCAGCCACGGCTTCGTATCGGGTGCGCTCTTCCTTTGCGTCGGCGTGGTCTATGACCGGATGCACACCCGCGAGATCGCGGCCTATGGCGGCCTCGTCAACAACATGCCGAAATATGCCGTCGTGTTCATGATCTTCACCATGGCCAATGTCGGGCTGCCCGGCACCTCCGGTTTCATCGGCGAGTTCCTGACGCTGCTCGGCGTCTTCCGGGTGAATACCTGGGTGGCCTTCTTCGCCACGACGGGCGTCATCCTGTCGGCAGCCTACGCGCTCTGGCTCTATCGCCGCGTCGTCTTCGGCAAGCTCGACAAGGAAGCGCTCAAGGGCATGCTGGACCTGTCCTTGCGCGAGAAGGTGATCATCTATCCGCTTGTCGCGCTGACCATCTTCTTCGGCGTCTATCCGGCCCCGATCTTTGAAGTGACCGGGGTTTCGGTCAATGCTCTCATAAACGACATCACCGCCTCGCTCGACATGGCGGTGACCACGGCCGCCATCGGCCAGTAAGACAAGGCGGGAACAGGGACATGATGACGGATCTCGCAACCAGCCTCTCGCTCGCCACGCCGGAGCTCATCGTCACGGTGGGCGCCATCGCGCTGCTGATGTTCGGCGTATTTTCCGGGCCGCGCTCCAACTCCACCATCAACGGGCTGGCTGTCGCCATCCTGATCGGCGCGATGGCCTGGATGGTGTTTTTCGGCGAAGACGGCAAGGCTTTCAACGGCGCGTTCACATCCGATCCCTTCGCACGGCTGATGAAGGCGCTTGCGCTGACCGGTTCGGTGGTCACGCTCGTCATGTCGGTCGGCTTTGCCAAGGCGGAGAAGTTCGACAAGTTCGAGTTCCCCGTCCTCGTCATGCTGGCCACGCTCGGCATGATGCTGATGATTTCAGCCGATGACACGCTGGCGCTTTATCTGGGCCTCGAACTCCAGTCGCTGGCGCTTTACGTCGTCGCCGCCTTCAACCGCGATTCCGTGCGCTCCACCGAGGCCGGCCTGAAATACTTCGTCCTCGGCGCGCTGTCGTCGGGCATGCTGCTCTACGGCATCTCGCTGGTCTACGGGTTCACCGGACATACCAATTTCCTTGCCATCGCGGAGGCGATCAGCAACGGCCAGCGCGACCTTGGCCTTGTCTTCGGCCTGGTCTTCATCCTTGCCGGTCTTGCCTTCAAGATTTCCGCCGTGCCGTTCCACATGTGGACGCCGGACGTTTATGAAGGCGCGCCCACGCCGGTCACCGCCTTCTTCGCCGCCGCGCCCAAGATGGCGGCGATGGCGCTGGTCGTGCGCGTCGTGTCGGAGGCCTTCGCCCCGATGCATGCCGACTGGCAGCAGGTCATCGTCTTCATCGCGATCGCCTCCATGGTGCTGGGTGCCTTCGGCGCCATCGGGCAGCGCAACATCAAGCGGCTCATGGCCTATTCCTCCATCGGCCACATGGGCTACGCGCTGGTGGGCCTCGCCGCCGGTACGCTCGCAGGTGTGCAGGGCGTGGTGATCTACATGATCATCTACCTGGTCATGACGCTTGGCACCTTCGCCTTCATCCTCGCCATGCGGCGCAAGGAGGGCAATGTCGAGCAGATCGACGATCTCGCCGGTCTTGCCTCAACGAATCCGGTGATGGCGACGATCCTGACCATCCTGATGTTCTCGCTGGCCGGAATTCCGCCGCTGGCGGGCTTCTGGGCCAAGTGGTCGGTCTTCCTGGCCGCCATCGAGGCCAACCTGTTCGCGCTTGCCGTGATCGGCGTCCTGGCCTCCGTCGTCGGCGCCTATTACTATCTGCGCATCATCAAGATCATGTGGTTCGACGAGCCTGCCGGCAAGTTGCAGCCGGTCGCAGGGGAACTCGGCCTTGTGCTCGGTCTCTCGGGCGCATTCACGCTGTTCTACATCGTGTTTGCCGGACCGGTCGGGCTTGTCGCCCAGGCTGCCGCGCGGACGTTCTTCTAAGGGTTGCCGCCCGGTTTGCCGCTGCATCCCTCCCATTCGCTGCCGCCCGGCGTCGCTCATCTGGCGCTGGGCGATGTCGGCTCCACCAATGCCGAGGCCATGGCGCTTGCGCGCGATGGTGAGCGCGGGCCGCTCTGGGTCACCGCCGAGCGGCAGTTGCAGGGCAGGGGGCGGCGTGGCCGGCCCTGGGTTTCGGAGGCGGGGAACCTCTACGCTTCGCTGCTGTTGACCGACCCGGCGCCAATCGACCGGTTGGGGACGCTGCCGCTCGTCGCCGCGCTCGGCGTCTATAATGCATTGCGGCCCTTCTTCGCCCGCACCCCGCAGGCGCTTGCGATCAAGTGGCCCAATGACATCCTGGTCGATGGCGCCAAGGTCAACGGCATCCTGCTTGAAAGCGAGGTGTTGCCCGGCGGCGGCTTGGCGGCCGTGATCGGCTGCGGGATCAATTGCGCCCACCATCCGCAAGGCACGCCCTATCCGGCGACGAGCCTGCGCGATTGCGGGGTCGAGGTGACGCCCGAAGCGTTGTTTCCGCGCCTCGCCCATGCGATGGCGGCGGAACTGGCGCGCTGGAGGGGCGGCGCCGGCTTTGCGGCCATCCGCGAGGACTGGCTGCGTGCGGCCCGCGGGCTCGGCGAGCCGGTCCGTGTGCAGATGGCGGACGGCGTTCTCGAAGGCCGGTTTGCCGATCTTGACGCCAAGGGCTATCTTCTGGTCGAAAAGAGCAATGGCGAAGTCGCGACGGTCTCGGCCGGCGACCTCTTCTTCGCCGGTATTTCCACCTCCTGATGAAAGTTTGGCATGGCTAGGACCAAGGACAAGGAACTCGTCTTCGTGCCGCTGGGCGGCGTCGGCGAAATCGGCATGAACTTCGCGCTCTATGGTTTCGGTCCGGCAGCGAACCGGGAATGGATCATCGTCGATTGCGGCGTGACCTTTCCGGGCCCCGACCTGCCCGGCGTTGATCTGGTCCTGCCGGACACCCGTTTCATCGAGAACGAGGTGAAGAACCTGCGCGGCATGGTGATAACCCATGCCCATGAGGACCATTACGGCGCCATTCTCGACATCTGGCCGAATCTGGGCTGTCCGGTCTGGATGTCCCCCTTCACCGCCGGCCTGATGGAAGCCAAGCGCCAGAGCGAATATCAACGCATTGACGTGCCGGTGAACATTTTCCGTGCCGGCCAGACCTTCGATCTCGGGCCGTTCCGCATCGAACCTGTGCCGGTGACCCATTCGATCCCGGAGCCCTATTCGCTGGCGATCACCACCGAGGCGGGGACCGTCATCCACACCGGCGACTGGAAATTCGATGCCGAGCCGACCATCGGGCCGCTCACCGACGAGGACCGGCTGAAGGCGCTGGGCGATGTCGGTGTTCTCGCCATGATCTGCGATTCGACCAATGCCATGCGGGAAGGGGAAAGCCCCACCGAGCGCGAGGTCTGCGACAGCCTGGAAAAGCTGATCGAGAAGGCCGCCGGCCGCGTCGTCATCACCACTTTCTCCTCCAATGTCGGGCGCATCCGCTCCATCGCCGAGGCGGCGCGCGATGCCGGGCGTCAGGTTCTGGTCATGGGCCGGTCGATGAAGCGCGTGGTGGATGTCGCATCCGATCTCGGCTATCTCGACGGCCTGCCGGAATTCCTCGCCGAGGAGGATTTCCAGCATGTCCCGCGCGACAACATCGTCGTCATCTGCACCGGAAGCCAGGGCGAGCCGCGCGCAGCCCTGTCCAAGCTGGCGCGCGAGGAGATGCGCAACGTCCACCTGACCGCCGGCGATACGGTGATCTATTCCTCGCGCACCATACCCGGCAACGAGAAGGCGATCCTGGAGGTCAAGAACCGTCTCGTGGAGATGGGGGTGAAGCTGATCGAGGACGAGGACGAACTGGTTCATGTGTCCGGCCACCCGCGCCGCGGCGAGTTGCGCAAGATGTATGGTCTCGTGCGCCCGCAGATCGCCGTGCCGGTCCATGGCGAGGCACAGCATCTGGTCGCCCATGCGTCGCTGGCGTCCACGGTCGGTGTGCCGGAAGTCGCTTCCGTGCGCAATGGCGACATGCTGCGCCTGTGGCCGGGCAATGCCGAGATCGTCGGGGAGGTCCATCACGGCCGCACCTTCAAGGACGGCAACCTCTACGGAAATGACGAGACGGTCGGCGTTCGCGACCGGCGCAAGCTTTCCTATGCCGGTCACGTCTGCCTCAATGCCATCCTCGACAACAAGTATGACCTGATCGACGATCCGGACATCGAGGCAGTCGGCCTGCCGGAAATGGATGGCAAGGGCAATTACCTGGAAGACATTCTGCTTGAAGCCGCGACCGGGGCGATCGAGAGCATTCCGCGCGGCAAGCGCAAGGATCTCGATCTCGTGGCGGAGAGCGCGAGGCGCGCAATCCGCGCCGAGGCCAACTCCATCTGGGGCAAGAAGCCGATCGTCACGGTTTTCGTCACGCGCGTGTGAGCCGGGGGTGACGGCCGCATCTCACCCTTCCGGCCGGTTTACAGCCGGCCCGCGTCGGCCTATTGCGGGCGTGGCCATTTCTTCTGGGGGAGTTTCCACATGCTCGGACGCCTGAACCACGTTGCCATTGCCGTGCCCGATCTCGCCGCCGCGACCGCGACCTATCGCGACACGCTGGGCGGCAGGGTGAGCGAACCGCAGGCACTGCCCGAGCACGGCGTGACAGTCGTCTTCGTCGATCTGGGCAATACCAAGGTGGAACTGCTGGAACCGCTCGGCGATGCCTCGCCCATCGCGGCCTTCCTGGCGAAGAACCCTTCGGGGGGCATGCACCATGTCTGCTATGAGGTGGATGACATCCGGGCGGCGCGTGACCATCTGAAAGGGCAGGGCGCACGCGTCCTGGGTGATGGCGAGCCGAAGACCGGCGCCCATGGCAAGCCGGTGCTTTTCCTGCATCCGAAGGACTTCCACGGTACGCTGGTGGAACTGGAACAGGTCTGAGGGCGGGTCCGCAGGCCGCCTTTGCCTTTTTGAGCGGCCGGCACCATATGAATGCCGATGCCGGACCGGTCCGGCGCGGGGAACGGAGACATCCATGCTGACGACATTGTTATCCTACGCGGCGCTCTATTTCGTCCTCTGGTGGCTCTGCCTGTTTGCTGTCATTCCCTTCAGCCTGCGCACGCAGGAAGAGGATGGCGCGGTGACGCTCGGCACGGTCGCCAGCGCCCCGAAGGGCCATCACATGCGCCGGGCAGCGCTGCGCACGACCATCGTCTCCGGCCTCATCTTCGCCGCCTATCTCGGCCTGACGCAGGGCCTCGGCTATTCGATCGACGATATCCCGCGGATTGTGCCCGACTATGTCCATGGCTCTGGCTGAACCGGCCTTCTAGCGGCTTTCCCACGACGCGATATCCTCGCACCAGTTGGCGTCCTTGGGGCCGGTCAGGCGTATCTCCGCGACGTGGCGGGGTGCGAAATCCGTACTCGTGGCCTTGTAGACCAGTTTCGGGAGGTAGTCGGTCACGCGAAGCCTGCCGAACAGCGCATAGGCGAAGATGCGCCCCTCCACGCGGACAAAGAATTCGCCGGGAGCGCGCAGTTCCCGCGGCATTCCGAACAGGGTTCCGGGTACCCGTCCTGCTTCGTTCGCGATATTGCTGCCTGTCCGGTGATAGGCCCATTCCACGCGGGCCTTGAGATTGTTCGGATTGGCCTCGGGATCCGACAGGTCGAGAACCCGCAGGCCGCGGATCTGGAACCGGAAATTCTCGCTGCCGCCGCGCGGAAATGTCTGGTCAGCAGAGTCGGTGATCGCCCAGTTGCCCGTCTTGTAGCTTGTCCAGGCCACCTCGCTGATGCGGTCGAGCATGTCACAGGTGATGGTGCCGTCCGGCGCCGCCGTGATCATGTCACCGATTGCATAGTAGGCTTCGTGCGCGCGCTGGATCTGCTTGTAGACCGACACGAAATCATAGATCGCGAACATGAAGATGGCGAAGACGGGAATGAGAATCGCCCCTTCGACAGCCACGACGCCTTCCCTCGACCTGGAGAATCCCCCAAGCAGCCTGAAGAATGAGACGATCATCAGAAGGGCTCCGTCATGTAGGCCTGGGCGGCAGCCAGCGTCCAGGGCTTGTCGGAATAGATCCTCGACATGGTCTGAAGTGAGAACGGCATCTTCACCGAGACCACCTGGATGGTCATTGTCCTGTAGATTTCGGACGGACCGGAGCCTGTGACCGGGCGGCCATCCGCGCCATAGGCCTGGACGGCGGCTTCGAGCTTGCCGGTGCAATCGCCATAGGAATATTTCTCGCAAACCCTGTGAGCCAGGTATTGCTCCGGCGTCCAGTTCTTGCCCGCCGCGATGGATTGTGCCTGACCCGTGCGGATTTCGAACGCGACCTCCCGCAGGGCGCGGTCAAGGTCGTGCGACATCAGCATGTGTGCCATGCCCTCGAAGCCGAACAACAACATGACGATGAAGATCGGGCCGATCATGGCCCATTCCACCGCGACCGAACCGCACCGCGCGGAAAGGAAGCGGCGGCAGGTCCCTGCCGTCCGCCCGGTCGGTCTCCTGATCCTGTGCAAATACATCATGATCCCCTGAAATACGATGCATCCGTGCTTGCATAGCCGCAGGGAAGTTCATTTATTCATAATGTCTAATAGTAATAAGTGATATATATATACAGAAAATGCTTGTATACAATTGAATAGTCCCGGTTTGCAGGAATTTTAACGGAGTCCGTGGTTATGGATATTTCGATGTGTGCTTTTTATTGATTGAAAAGTGGGGGCGGAATGAAAATGAACCTGAAGCGTTTCGGCTCGGACCGGCGCGGGTCCTTGCAGGTTGTCATGGCTCTGTCGGCCTTGCCGTTGATGATGATGGGAGGCATCGCCATTGACATGGGAGCGGCCCAGAGCCGCAAGGTGGAGTTGCAGGCGTCGGTGGATTATGTGGCGCTTCTGCTGGCCAAGCGCAGCGCGCTCAATCCGGCGATGACGGCGCAGCAGCTTGTCTCTGACGGCAAGGCCTTGCTTGCCAGGCGCATATCGGAGCCGATCACCTATTCGGAGTTTTACGTCGATCCGGGCGGGATCGTGGTCCGGATCGACGCGGGCATCGACTATGAAACCGTTTTTGCCGGGATCGTCGGCAAGGACACGATTCCTGTCACGGCTGCGGCCGACTCCCGTTTCCGCCGCAAGAACATCGAAATTGCGGTGACGGTCGACACGACCAATTCAATGGACAAGAGACTGTCCGGAAAAACCCGGCTTGAAGGCGCGAAGGAGGCGATCCAGGCTTTTACTGATGCCGTGATGGCCGGAACGAACACCGCATTGAATACCTCGGTAAAACTGGCTCTCGTGCCCTTCGACAACCAGGTCAAGGTTCTGGGAGATGACGAGGCCGAGCGAATCGAAGCGGATCCCTTTCGTGCCATTACCTGGGCGGACGCCTATGCTCTTTCTTCCGTCCATCGCGGCTATCTTCCCCTCGATCGCTGGCAGACATACCGCAAACTGCGCCAGTACGGTGGCGACAAGTATGGCTGGAGCGGATGTTTCGAAATGCGGCCCGGCAAGTACACCTATTCGGTCTCGGCGCCTTATTGGCGTGATCGTGAGTCGCTCTTCGTGCCTTTCCTTGCACCCGATCAGCCCGACAACCGCGACGAATACGACAACTACAAGTCGCCCAACAGCTACCTTCCCGATCAGGGACCGGCCTGCTCGTCGCCCCGCGCCCCTGAAGGCACGGATGCCTGGGAACGTCGCGAACTCAATGTCTGCAAATATGATGACGGGGCAGGGCCCCTGCAGGTCGGCCGTTACGCCGAGCCGGGTTCCTATGCCTATGTCGATTCCAACCCCAATGGCTTCTGTACAGACAACAATCCGGTTTACCCGCTGTCGACCGACATAGACACGTTTCGAAAGAGCGTGAACGCGCTCTCGACCCGGGGAAGCTGGGGCGGGACGATCATGCCGGTCGGCTTCTACTGGGCATGGAACGCGCTCGACAGGGCCGAGCCCCTGCCGGAGGCCGCGCCTGCCGGCGAGGCGGACAAGTACATCATCTTCCTGTCAGACGGAAAGAACTCGGTCCATCCGCTCCGCTACAACAGCTATTCGCCCTTTGGTTATCCCGGTGACGCACGCTGGGATGCGGCGGCGGGTTGGGACGATGACGGTAACGTGACCCGCGACGAGGCGCTGCACAGCATGACATACAAGATGTGCGACGCGATCAAGGCCGATCCCGCCAACATCAAGGTGTATTTCGTCTATTACCTGGACAAGTATGACGCGGAAGCCGAAGCAATCGGCAAGCATTGCGCCAGCGGTGACGACAAGTTCATCTACGCGACCGACCGCGACAAGCTGATCGAGACATTCCGCAAGATCGGTCAGGAAATTTCCCGCTTGCGCCTGGTCCCCTATGAGGTCTCCTCGACCGGGAAAAGCCAGTAGCGCCAGGGCAGCCTTGCCCGAACCGCCATGCCCCATGGCGCCGGAATTGCTCTGGCGCCATGGCCGCCAATGCCGCCGCGAGACTTCCAAAAAAAAAGCAAGGCGCGAAGCCTTGCCATTCAGTTACGCGTTGATCCGTTTCCGAAAACGGCGGCAGCGTTTTAACGCGCCAGGATCACATCCTCCCAAGACTTTGACCGCGTGTAGGAAACCAGCTTAGTTTACCGGCCCCTTGTTGTGGAGGGGACCATAGACGCAAGCGCGACCGTTTGTCACCCTCTTTTTGCTGCATTTTCAATCAAATGCTTGCTGCAGTGCAATACGAACCTGATCCCGGTGCGCGGGCTTGGCGTCGGGTTTCCAATTTGCCTTGAAATGGCTATGAAGCGCGTCAAAGATTCCGCAGGCTTCGGTGGGGCGCCGATTCCTGTCTCTCCGACCGCCCGTTTCCAGGACCCGTCCATGCGCCTTTCCCGTTATTTCCTGCCCATCCTCAAGGAAAATCCCCGCGAGGCGGAGATCGTTTCGCATCGCCTGATGCTGCGCGCCGGCATGATCCGTCAGCAATCGGCCGGCATCTTCTCGCTGCTGCCGCTTGGCCTGAAGGTGCTTGGCAAGGTGAACACGATCATCCGCGAGGAGCAGAACCGGGCAGGGGCCATCGAGATCCTCATGCCGACAATCCAGTCGGCCGACCTGTGGCGCGAGAGCGGCCGCTATGACGACTACGGCAAGGAGATGCTGCGCATCAAGGACCGGCACGAGCGCGACATGCTGTACGGCCCGACCAACGAGGAGATGGTCACCGACATCTTCCGTTCCTATGTGCGTTCCTACAAGGACCTGCCGCTCAATCTCTACCACATCCAGTGGAAGTTCCGCGACGAGGTGCGCCCGCGCTTCGGTGTCATGCGCGGCCGCGAGTTCCTCATGAAGGACGCCTATTCCTTCGATCTCGACTACGAGGGCGCCCGTGCGGCCTACAACCGCATGTTCGTTGCCTATCTGCGCACGTTCGAGCGCATGGGCATGAAGGCCATTCCCATGCGTGCCGACACCGGCCCTATCGGCGGCGATCTGAGCCACGAGTTCATCATCCTGGCCGAGACCGGCGAGTCCGAGGTGTTCTGCCATGCCGACTTCATGACCATGTCCGCGCCCGGCGCCGATGTGGACTTCACCAACGACGCCGAGATCGCCGCGGTGGTGGACCAATGGACCACGCCCTATGCCGCCACCGACGAAATGCACGACAAGGCGGCCTGGGACGCCCTGCCGGAAGAAAGCCGCATGAGTGCCCGCGGCATCGAAGTCGGCCACATCTTCCATTTCGGCACCAAGTATTCCGAACCCATGGGTGCGAAGGTCACCGGACCCGACGGCCGGGAGCACCCCGTGTCGATGGGTTCCTATGGCATCGGCCCGACGCGCGTTGTTGCCGCCATCATCGAGGCCAGCCACGACGAGAACGGCATCGTCTGGCCGGATGCCGTTGCGCCGTTCGACCTGTCGATCATCAACATGAAGCCGGGCAACGAGGCCTGCGACGGCGCCGGCGAACGGCTCTACGCGACGCTGACGGCGGCCGGCCGGGACGTGCTCTACGACGATACCGACAAGAGCGCCGGGCAGAAATTCGCCACCCACGACCTGATCGGCATACCGTACCAGATCATCGCCGGGCCGCGCGGCGTGGCCAATGGCGAGGTCGAAGTGAAGAACCGGCGCACCGGAGAGCGCGAGACCATGACCATCGAGGCCGCGATCAACCGTTTCGGCGGCGGCGCATGAGCGAAGCCGCGGCCTCTGCGGAGCGCGCGGCGCCTGCCGGCGCCGGTCCCTTCTCCGCCTTCGAGCGCATGGTGGCCCTGCGTTACCTGCGCTCGCGGCGCAAGGAAACCATCGTTTCCGTCATCGCGCTCATTTCCTTCATCGGCATCATGCTGGGGGTTGCGACCCTCATCATCGTCATGGCGGTCATGAACGGCTTTCGCGTCGAACTGCTAGACCGGATCCTCGGCGTCAATGGTCATGTCATCGTCCAGCCGGTCGACAGTCCGCTCAGCGACTATGATGCCGTGGCGGCCCGCATTTCCGCGCTCGACGGTGTGCGTGCGGCGCTGCCGCTGGTGGAAGGCCAGGCGCTGGCCTCCGGCCGCATCGGCGCCGGCACGGGCGCCCTCGTGCGCGGCGTGCGCGACAGCGACATCCCTAAGATCCAGATGCTCGCGGGCAATGTGCGGCAGGGCTCGCTCGACGGTTTCGAGGCCAGCGAGGGCGTGGCCATCGGCGCCCGCATGGCGGACAATCTCGGCCTTGCGCTGGGCGACATGCTGACCCTGGTCTCGCCGGAGGGCGACGTCACCCCGATCGGCACGACGCCGCGTGTCAAGGGCTATCCGGTCATCGCGATCTTCGAGATCGGCATGTCGGAATACGACGCGTCGATCGTCTACATGCCGCTTGCCGAAGCCCAGCTCTATTTCAACAACGAAGACCGCGTCCAGTCGATCGAGGTCTTCCTCGACGATCCCGACGCGGTTGACGACATGCGCCCCCTGATCGAGACGGCGGCGGCCCGGCCGGTCTTCCTGACCGATTGGCGCCAGCGCAACCGCGCCTTTTTCTCCGCCCTCCAGGTGGAGCGCAACGTCATGTTCATGATCCTGACGCTCATCGTGCTCGTTGCCGCGCTCAACATCATTTCCGGTCTCATCATGCTGGTGAAGGACAAGGGCCGCGACATCGCCATCCTGCGGACCATGGGCGCGACATCGGGTTCCATCCTGCGCATCTTCCTGATGACCGGTTCGGCCATCGGACTGACAGGCACGCTCGGCGGCCTCGTCCTGGGCCTCATCGTCTGCTGGAACATCGAATCCATCCGGCAGTTCTTCTCCTGGCTGTCGAACACGCAGATCTTCGACCCCAACCTCTATTTCCTCAGCCAGTTGCCGGCGAAGATCGATGCCGGCGAAACGCTCGCCGTGCTCGTGATGGCCATGGTGCTGTCCTTCATCGCCACGATCATCCCCGCTTGGCGGGCCGCCCGTATCGATCCCGTCGAAGCCCTGAGGTATGAGTGATGGCCGCGGCACTGGAGTTGAAATCCGTTGGCCGTCACTACGACCAGGGGGGCAAGCGCCTCGACATCCTGCTCGATTGCGACTTCGCGCTTCATTCAGGCGAGATGGTCGCGCTTGTGGCGCCTTCCGGCGCGGGCAAGTCGACGCTGCTGCACACCGCCGGCCTGCTGGAGCGCCCCGACAGCGGCGACGTTCATGTCAATGGCCGAGCCTGCGGCCGGCTCAACGACGACCAGCGCACGGCCATCCGCCGCAACGATATCGGCTTCGTCTACCAGTTCCACCACCTGCTGCCCGAATTTTCCGCCCTGGAAAACATCATGATGCCGCAACTCGTCCATGGCCTTTCCCGCGCCGAGGCCGCCGACCGTGCCGGCCAACTGCTCGACTACATGAAGGTCGGCCACCGTGGCGATCACCGCCCCTCCCAGTTGTCCGGCGGCGAACAGCAGCGCGTCGCCATCGCGCGTGCCGTCGCCAATGCGCCGCTTGTCCTGCTCGCCGACGAACCGACGGGCAATCTCGACCCCGTGACCTCGTCCTACGTTTTCGAGGCGCTGGAAGCGCTGGTGCGCAAGTCCGGCCTGGCGGCGCTGATCGCGACGCATAATCACGAACTTGCCCGGCGCATGGACCGCCGCGTCACGCTGAAGGACGGCAAGGTCGTCCCGCTGTAAAGCCGGTTTCCTCATCGATGCCAGTTGGTTGTCCGGCAGGACCCGGCCGGGCCGTACAGGCACGAACCGGGCTGCCTCAATCTTTCCTTAACCATCATCCTTCGGATATCGGGGAAAATGTTCCGGTTTCGTTTCCGTCTATTGACGCGAGAACAAATGGCGAATACAAGAACAAATAACGAACATAGAGGGAGTTGCTGCCATGACCGACCTGATCTACGATGTCGCTTCGCTGGTTTCTGTTTCCATGTTCATCGTCGCCTCGGCGATGTGGATCGGCGCGCTGTAATCGGGCAGGGCCTGGCGCTCGGCTGATTGATGGGGAAAGAACCACCATCTCGTGCCGCGCCTGCGCGCTTGCACTGGACTTGGCTGGCCCGAAGCCGGACACTGCATCCCGGTTTCACGGATTCGCACGGGACAGGCAGACGCGATGGACGGCCAGGCGCGAGACGGACGGATGTTCATTCATCTGCGGGTTCATTCGCAATACTCGTTGCTGGAAGGCGCACTTCCGCTCGGAAAGATCATCGGCCATGCGCTGAAGGACGAGGCGCCTGCCATTGCGATCGCCGATACGAACAACCTGTTCGGCGCTCTCGAATTTGCGCAGAAGGCTGTCAAGGACGGAATCCAGCCGGTCATCGGCTGCCAGCTGTCCGTCGACTTTGCCGACAAGTCGGACGACAGCGGGCGCAACCACAACCGCAAGCCCGAGGCCTTGCCATCCCTGGTGTTCATCGCCGCCAGTGAATCGGGCTATGCCAATCTCGTGCGCCTCGTGTCGCGCGCCTACCTGTCGACGGGCGAGGGCGAGCCGGTCCATGTCACGCCGGCCTGGATCGGGGAACTGGCCGAGGGCGTCATCTGCCTGACCGGCGGTCCGGACGGTCCCATAGGCCGCGAACTGAAAGCCGGCCATCGCACCTTGGCAGAGCAGCGGCTTGCGGCGTTGCATCGCTGGTTCGGTGACCGCCTCTATGTCGAACTTCAGCGCTGCGGCAACTGGGACCGGGCGCTGGAAGCCGAAACGGTCCGGCTTGCCTATGACCATCGCCTGCCGCTCGTGGCGACCAACGAGGCTTTCTTTCCCGCCAGGGGCGATTACGACGCCCATGACGCCCTGATCGCCATCGCGGAAGGAACGGTGATCGCGGTGGATGAACGGCGAAAGCTGACGCCCGACAACCACCTGCGCAGCCAGGACGACATGATCGCGCTCTTCGCCGACCTGCCGGAGGCCATCGACAACACGGTCGAGATCGCCCGCCGCTGCCATTACTATCCCGAGACGCGCAGCCCGATCCTGCCCCGCTTCACTGGCGGCGATCTTGAGGACGCCGAGGCCGTCGTGGCCGCCGAGGCTGCCGAACTGCGTCGCCAGGCGGTGGAGGGGCTTGCGCGGCGCCTTGAAAGCCAGGGCCTGTCGCCCGGTTATACCCGCGAGGATTACGAGCAGAGGCTCGATTACGAACTCGGCATCATCGAGCGGATGAAGTTTCCCGGCTACTTCCTGATCGTCGCCGACTTCATCAAGTGGGGCAAGGCACACAACATCCCGGTCGGTCCCGGCCGCGGCTCCGGCGCCGGCTCGCTGGTCGCCTGGGTGCTCACCATCACCGACATCGACCCCTTGCGTTTCTCGCTTCTGTTCGAACGCTTCCTCAATCCCGAACGCGTGTCGATGCCCGACTTCGACATCGATTTCTGCCAGGAACGGCGCGACGAGGTGATCCGCTACGTTCAGGAGAAATACGGCCGCGACCAGGTGGCCCAGATCATCACCTTCGGATCGCTGCAGGCGCGCGCCGTCCTGCGCGATGTCGGCCGTGTCCTGCAAATGCCCTATGGCCAGGTTGACCGGCTGACCAAGCTCGTGCCGTCCAACCCGGCAAACCCTGTCCCGCTGGAAAAGGCTGTTGCCGACGAACCCCGCTTCGCCGAGGAGATCGAGAAGGAGCCGATCGTCGGGACGCTGATCGACATCGCGAGGAAGCTGGAGGGGCTCTACCGCCACGCTTCGACCCATGCCGCAGGCATCGTCATCGGCGACCGGCCGCTGTCGGAACTGGTGCCCATGTATCGCGATCCGCGATCCGACATGCCGGTCACCCAGTTCAACATGAAGTGGGTCGAGCAGGCCGGACTGGTCAAGTTCGACTTCCTCGGCCTGAAGACGCTGACCGTGATCGAAACGGCGGTGAAGTTCGTCCGCCGGCGTGGCGTCGACCTGGACATGTCGCAGATCCCGCTGGACGATGCGCCGACCTACCAGATGCTGGCGCGAGGTGAGACCGTCGGCATTTTCCAGGTGGAATCGGCGGGCATGCGCAAGGCGCTGATCGGCATGAAGCCGGACTGCATCGAGGATATCATCGCCCTTGTCGCGCTGTACCGGCCGGGTCCGATGGAGAACATCCCCACCTACAATGCCCGCAAGCACGGGCAGGAGGAGATCGCCTCCATCCACCCGAAGATCGACCACCTGGTCAAGGAAACGCAGGGCGTCATCGTCTACCAGGAACAGGTGATGCAGATTGCGCAGGAACTGTCCGGCTATTCGCTGGGCGAGGCCGATCTGCTGCGCCGCGCCATGGGCAAGAAGATCCGCGCCGAGATGGACAAGCAGCGCGTTCGCTTCGTCGACGGCGCGGTCGAGCGCGGTGTTTCGAAGGCACAGGCCAACACGATCTTCGACCTTCTGGCCAAGTTCGCCGACTACGGCTTCAACAAGTCGCACGCCGCCGCCTATGCCGTGGTTTCCTACCAGACGGCGTGGCTGAAGGCGCATTATCCGGTCGAGTTCCTGGCCGCGTCCATGTCGCTCGACATGAACAACACCGACAAGCTCAACGACTTCCGCCAGGATGCCCTGCGCCTCGGCATCGAGGTCGTCCCCCCGTCGGTCATGACCTCTCATCACCTCTTCGAGGTGGGCGAAAACCGCATCTACTATTCGCTTTCGGCCATCAAGGGTGTCGGCGAGGCCGCCGTGCATCACATCGAGACGCGGCGCGCGGAGAAGCCGTTCGAATCGCTGGAGGATTTCTGCGAGCGGATCGATCCGCGCATCGTCGGCAAGCGCGTACTGGAAAGCCTGATTTCGGCCGGCGCGCTCGATTGCTTCGGCCATCCGCGCGAAAACATGCTGGCCGGCCTTGACCGCATGATGGGTCTGGGTGCGCGCGCTGCGGAGAATGCCGCTTCTGGCCAGCATGACATGTTTGCCGGCGGATCTGGCGCCGTGGCCGAGAAGCTGCGCCTGCCGGCGGCCGATCCCTGGAGTTCGGCGGAAAAGCTGCATCGCGAGTTCCAGGCCGTCGGTTTCTACCTGTCGGCCCATCCGCTCGATGAACATGCCGAGACGCTCCGGCGCATGCGCGTGCAGAACTGGGCGGAATTTTCGGCCGCCGTGAAGCGCGGCGCAAGTGCTGGCCGCCTTGCCGGAACGATCGTCTCCAGGCAGGAACGGCGCATCCAGAACGGCGCCTCGCGCATGGGCATTGTCATGCTCACCGATGCGTCCGGCCAGTACGAGGCAGTGCTCTATTCCGAAGACCTGCTGAAATACCGTGATCTGCTGGAACCCGGCAATTCCGTCGTCATCACCGTTGCCGCTCGCGACAATCCCGAAGGCGTGCGGGTGCGCATCCAGACGGTGAAGCTCCTGGGCGGGGAGGATGCGCAGGCCTCGCTGAAGGCATTGCGCATTTTCGTTCGCGATGCGGCGCCGCTGCAATCCATCGCCAGCCAGTTGCAGCCGGGGCAGGGCGAAGGGCAGGTCAGCCTCATCGTCATCAAGCCGGAAGGCGGCGGCGAAGTGGAGGTCGCGCTTCCGGGCAGCTTCGATCTCAAGGAAAAGCTGCCCAACGCCCTGCGGGCCATACCCGGCGTCGTGGACGTCGAGATGGTCTGACAGACGGGGAGCCGCCTGCGCCCGTTTGCCGCGTTGATCCGGCCGCCATGCATCCATAGATCGCGGGAACATGTTCCGGGAGACCATCCATGCGCATCCTTGCCGTCATTCTGGCCCTTCTTCTTTCCGCGGGCTCCGCCATTGCCGTGGAGAAGATCACGCCGCGCCAGGCCCATGAAGCGGTCGGAGAGGGCGGTCTCGTCCTGGTCGATATCCGCACGCCGGAGGAATGGGCCGAGACCGGGATTCCGGAACCGGCCACGCCGATCGACATGACATCGGCCGATTTCGTGCCGAAGCTGAAGGAACTGCTGACCGGGAATCCGGGCCGGACGGTCGGCTTCATCTGCCGGACGGGCAATCGTTCAAATTACCTGACGGAAGTCCTGGAAAAGGCCGGGCTGACAAACATTGTCGACGTGACCGGTGGCGTGGCCGGCAATGGCAAGGTGACAGGCTGGATCGCAGAAGGCCTGCCGATGAAACAGCACTGCGAAACCTGCTGAACAGGGCCTCGTGAGGCGCTACGCCTGCGCAATCGGTCAATCCTGGTCGCGTTGGGGCCGGGCGCGGCTGTCGCGCCCGAACGTGTAGCCTGTTTCCACAGCCTTTCCGCCGAACCTTGCCCGCAAGGCATCCACCGCGTTTTCAGCCCTGGCGCGGCGCAGCGCCGCCGGATCGACGAGATCGGCCGGGTCGGCCCGGTCCGGGGATTCCAGATCGGCCACGCCGATGCCGATGAGCCGGAAGCGCGTGCCATCGATCTCCCGTTTCAGGAGATCAAGGCCATTGGAGAAGATGCGGTCAGCCAGTTGCGTGGGGTCCGCCAGTTGCCGGTTGCGCGTCCGCGCCCGGAAGTCCGACGTCTTGAGCTTCAGCACCACTGTCCGCCCGGCCAGCGACCCTGCTTTCAGCCGCGCCGAGACCTTTTCGGACAGGGCCCGCAGCACGGGTGCCAGATCGTCCAGCGTCGCGAGATCCTGGTTGAAGGTCGTCTCGGCCGAAATGCTCTTCATGTCATGGTGCGGATCGACCTTTCGCCGGTCGATCCCGCGCGCCAGTGACCAGAGTCGTTCCCCCATGGCGTGATAGCGCGCCATCAGGTCGCCCTTGTCCATGGCTTGCAACTGGCCGATCCGGGTGATGCCGTCGGCGCGCAGCTTCTCTTCCAGCGCCTTTCCGACACCCCAGATCATGCCGACAGGCTTGTCGGCGAGAAAGGCGGTTGCCTCCGCTTCGCCGATCACCGAGAAGCCGCGCGGTTTCTGCAGGTCGGAGGCCAGCTTGGCGAGGTATTTGCAGTAGGACAGGCCGACCGACACCGAAAGCCGCATGTCACGTTCGATATCCCGCGCGAACCGGCCGAGCACGATGGCAGGCGGCGCGCCATGCAGGCGTTCCGTTCCGCTGAGATCGAGAAAGGCCTCGTCGATGGAGACGGGTTCCACCAGCGGCGTCAGCGCGCGCATGCGTTCGCGGATTTCCCGTCCCGCGCTGGCGTATTTTTCCATGTCGGGCTTGATGACGACGGCGTCGGGGCAGGCCTCCAGCGCCTTGAACATGGGCATGGCGGACTTCACGCCGCGGATGCGCGCGATGTAACAGGCCGTTGAAACGACTCCCCTTTTCCCGCCGCCGATGATGACCGGCCGGTCGCGGATTTCCGGCCTGTCGCGCTTTTCGACCGAGGCGTAGAACGCATCGCAGTCGATATGGGCGATCGTCAGGGAATAGAGTTCGCCGTGACGCAGGATGCGCGGACTGCCGCAGCCTTCGCACCGTGCGGTCCGCCCGCGTTGAAGCCGCAGGCAGTCGCGGCAGAAACCGGCATTCAGATCGTTCGGAGCGGCCATGGCGGGGGCGAACATTGGTGGAACACGGCAGACCTTATATCGACAGCCCCGCCGCCGGCAAGACATCGCCGTAGGACATGCCGGGTGCCGGTTCAGCTTGCCAGCGCCGCTTCCAGCTTGGCCGCGGCATCGTCCCAGTCGCGCGTTTCCACCACCCCGTCGGGAAGGGGCGGCAGCAGTTTGCGCATGCCCTCATGGGCCATCAGGTGAAAGAGGCCGGCACGGGGATAGCTT
This sequence comes from Phyllobacteriaceae bacterium, assembly GCA_002708825.1. GTDB lineage: Bacteria > Pseudomonadota > Alphaproteobacteria > Rhizobiales > Rhizobiaceae > Zhengella. The sequence continues at coordinate 210,890 of PAPF01000007.1, forward strand.
GACCCGACCGATACCAGATTGTGCGGAATGTCGTCGACAAAGGCCACCGGTGCGCTGCGCGCGCCAGCCAGCAGCGACACCGCCGGTCCCTTTGCCTTTTCCGTCGTCACCAGCGGATAGGGGATGCCGAGCCGGTCCAGCAATGCCCGGCGGCGTTCGCGATGCGCATGCGGCATGGCGGTCAGCATCACGATTTCGGCCATGCCGGAAAGCCGGTCGAGCGCCTTGTCCACGCCTCGGGCCGGTGTCTGCCAGGTCTCCTGGTCCTCGAAGAAGGCGTCAAGCAGGCCGGAGACCGTCTCGGCCGGGGCTTCCGCGCCGCCATCCTTTGCGATGACATTGCCATGCAGCCGGAAGCTCTCCGACCGGAACGTGTAGCCGCGGTGATCGAGATAGCGCACGAAGGGAGCGACGAATTCGAGCACGACTTCATCCACGTCGAGGACAAGCAGCGGCCGCGTGTCGCGTGACAGCGCTTCGATCTGGCGCACGGTTTCCGGATCGTCGCTCATGTCGATGCCTCGTAGCGGTCATCCCCGCCGGGAAGCAGCCGCTGCGCCGCAGCCACGGCGTCCGGCCTGTTTCCGGAGGCCTCGCAGAAGGCCATCAGGGTCGGCTCATGGGCCAGGATGAAGCCGAGCACGCCAGCCAGGAAACCGGGTTCTGCCGCGGCGGACCGGATCTGGCCGGCCTCGATGCCGGACATGGCCAGGAAGCGGGGAAGCAGCCGCTCGTCGCCCGCCACGAAGCCCAGCGCGGATATCGCCAGGGCGCGGGCATCCTCCATGGAAAGCGGCATGGTCATCGTTGAGGCTCCTGACAAGGATTGCCGATTGCGGTCCGTCGGCGGGTTTTTGCCTTTCGTAAATCAAATTGGTCTATCGTGCGCGACATTCGCAGTCGTCAACCGCTGTTCATCCACAGCGAATGCAAATTGCGACAGGCTGCCGGGCAGGGGATTGGCATGGCGAAAAAGGTGATGATTGTCGAGGACAACGAGCTCAACATGAAGCTCTTCCGCGATCTCATCGAGGCCAGCGGCTACGAGACCATCCAGACCCGCAACGGTCTGGAGGCGCTGGACCTTGCCCGGTCGGGACGGCCGGACCTGATTCTCATGGACATCCAGCTTCCGGAGGTGTCGGGCCTGGAAGTGACCAAGTGGCTCAAGCAGGACGACGATCTCCACACCATTCCCGTCATTGCCGTCACCGCCTTCGCCATGAAGGGCGACGAGGAACGGATCCGCCAGGGCGGTTGCGAGGCCTATATCTCCAAGCCGATTTCGGTGCCCAAGTTCATCGAGACCATCAAATCCTATCTCGGGGATGCCTGATGGCCTTGTTTGCACCGGCACGACGATACGGGAACACTTCATGACCGCGCGAATTCTTGTCGTCGATGACATTCCCGCCAATGTGCGCCTGCTGGAATCGCGGTTGCTCGTCGAGTATTTCGAGGTTCTGACCGCGTCCAATGGCGAAGAGGCCTTGAGCGTTGTCGAGAACGAGCGCGTGGACGTCATCCTTCTCGACATCATGATGCCCGGCATCGACGGGTTCGAGGTTTGTCGCCGCCTGAAGGCCGATCCGCAAACGGCCCAGATCCCTGTTGTCATGGTGACCGCACTCGACCAGCCGGCCGACCGGGTGAAGGGCCTGCAATGTGGCGCCGACGATTTCCTGACCAAGCCGGTCAATGACCTGCAACTGATTACCCGCGTCAAGAGCCTGGTACGGCTGAAATCCCTTTCGGACGAATTGCGGCTGCGCGCGGCCACTGCGCGTGACATCGGCATCGATGAACTCTTGTCCAGCCGCGCGGCCGCGGAAGACAGGACGCCGCCGTCCTTCCTCCTCATCGACGAACGTCCGTCATCCTCGGCGCGCCTGCAGGCGATCCTGGGCGAACTGGGCGGCGTGACCGCGATGTCCGATCCGCAGGCCGGCTTTTTCGAGGCGGTCAACAAGTCCCATGACGTGATCGTGGTGTCGACGCAGTTTGCCGATTTCGACCCGCTTCGCCTGTGCTCGCATCTTCGTTCCATCGACATGACGCGCTTTACCCCGGTCATGCTGGTGGCCGAGGCGGACCAGGAAGAGCTTGTCGCGCGCGGCCTGGAACTGGGCGTGAACGACTATGTGACGCGGCCTGTCGAACCGCAGGAGTTCAAGGCGCGCCTGATGACGCAGGTGCGCCGCAAGCGCTACAACGACGGTCTGCGCGCTTCCGTGGCCCAGACCATCGAGATGGCTGTCACCGATCCGCTGACAGGCATGCACAACCGCCGCTACCTCGATACCCATCTGCAGCGGCTCTACGACCGGGCACGCACACGCGGGCGGCCCCTGTCGGTGATGATGACGGATCTTGACCGCTTCAAGCTGGTCAACGATACCCACGGGCATGACGCCGGTGACGAGGTGATCCGCGAGTTCGCCCGCCGCATCCGGCGCCATGTGCGCGGTGCCGATCTCGCCTGCCGTTATGGCGGCGAGGAATTCGCCATCATCATGCCCGATACACCCCCCGAAATCGCCAACAAAGTGGCCGAGCGGTTGCGCATGCAGATCGAAGGCGCTGCCTTCGATATCGGGCAGGGGCGTCAGCTCGACGTCACGGTTTCCATCGGCGTGGCCTCCCTCATGGGAAGCGACGAGAGCGCCTTGCAGATCATGAAGCGGGCGGACGAAGCGCTTTACGAGGCCAAGAACACGGGCCGCAACAAGGTGGTTGCGCACGCCGCCTGAATTCCGCGCAGGAAATGGGAGCCTCGTTTTTCAGGTCTCGTGCCGGCGTCCGGCAGGGCCGGAGGGCGAATCTTAACCATGGCTGAAGACAAGGTTACCCTTGGGTTAAGAAATGGTTGATTTTTCCATGGGATTGCAACATCCTGCAGGCAAATAATCACGCGCCGGCTGTTGCGGCCCCCTAACCCAACCGTAGCGTGATCGACCATACCCCATGAAGCTCAGGTCCGCCGCATCTCCTGGGTCCGTGGGGTGGGCCGGCCGGCCTGGTGTTCAGTGGCCTCCTCGTACCGCTGCCAGTTTCCGGCCGGCCCCCATTTCCCTGTTTTTACAAGGTTTTGGAGGCTGGTTTTCAACCGGTTGCCGGACGGCGTCGAATGCCGGATGGCTCACATAAAAACGCCGCCCTGTGGGGGCGGCGCTTGGCATGCTCAGGCAAACCGGATCACTTGATCTTGGTTTCCTTGAACTCGACGTGCTTCTTCGCAATCGGGTCGTACTTACGCTTCGTCATCTTTTCCGTCATCGTGCGGCTGTTCTTCTTGGTGACGTAGAAGAAGCCGGTGTCGGCGGTCGACAGGAGCTTGATCTTGATCGTGGTAGCCTTGGCCATGGTCTTGTCCGTTGTTGCTTGTCTGGGAAAACCGCATGCCATGGGGCATGGTGACCCGGCGCGGCAATCATTCGTGCGCGACACATACGGATCGGGGCGGGAAAGTCAAGCCCGCAACCGGCAGGCCGGCAGCCTCACGTCGCTTTTCGTGGCCGGATGACCGTGCGCGACAGGATGAGCGCGATATAGGCGGCAAAGAAGATGGCGAGGACATGGGCAAAGCCGTCGGGTCCGGAGATTTCCATTCCGACCCCGATGGCCGCAGGCCCGGCCAGCATGCCGAGCCCGTAGCAGAAGACGAAGGCGGCATTCGCCTGCACCAGTTGCCGGCCGGTCAGCCGCGAGCCCAGATGCGCAAGGCCCACCGTGTAGAGCCCTGCCACGACGCCGCCCCAGACGAACAGGAGGGCCGCCGTCAGGTGCCAGTCGTGCGCGATGAATGGCAGCAACGCCATGCCGGCAAGGCCGGTCGCCGCGCAGGCCAGCAGGATGGTGCGCCGGTCCCGGACCCGGTCGCTGATGATGCCGAGCGGGATCTGCAGCACGACATTGCCCAGTCCCACCATGGTCAGCAGGAGGGCCGCGCTTGCCTCGTCATATCCCACCCTGAGGCCGTAGACGGGAAACAGCGCGAAGCCGCCTGTTTCCACGGCACCGAAGACGAAGACGGCGAAGGTGGCGGTCGGAACCAGGACGATGTAGCGCCAGAAGCCGGTTCCGCCGGAAAGCGCGTCGCCTTCCGACAGGTCCGGGGCATCGCGCTTGGCGAAGAGGACCGGCACGGCGGCCAGCGCGATCAGCACCAGCGTGAAGCCGAAAGGCAGGAAACCGTCCGATCCGAGCTGGGCGAAAATCCATGGACCGGCGGCAAAGCCGAGCGACAGGACCGTGGCATAGATGCCGAGAACGAAGCCGCGCCGCGCCGGCGGCGCGCAATGATTGATCCACGATTCCGACAGGATGAACAGGACGGTGATGGCGAAGTGCAGCGTCGCGCGCAGCACGAACCAACCGGCGAAGGAATCGGTGAAATGGAATCCCGCGAAGGACACGCCGCCGACGCCAAGCATGACCAGCACGACCGGAATCATGCCGAAACGCACCGCCAGGGGTGTGGCGAAGGGCGCGGCTGCCAGCGAGGCGAGGCCCGCGACCGCCGTGTTGAGCCCGATCATGCCGGCCGAAAAGCCGCGCCCTTCCAGCACGAAGGACAGCAGCGGCATGCCGAGACCGATGGCGATGCCGACCACGGATATGGAGGCGATGGCCGCGGCAAGGCCGCGCCACTGCACGGTCTCCTGCCCGGAACTGCCAGTGAACTCGGGCTGCATGCCGTGTTTCCGCCTTTGGCTGAGGCCTTGCCTGATGCTAGAGGACGTCGCGCCGGAACTGGCCGTTGATCATGCGGTAGAAGGGCGCCGGCCCGCAGGGCGTCAACTCGGGGTCGTCGGCGAGACGCTTGCCCAGTTCCTCGATGACCGTGCGGGTGATGATCGGGATGTCGGCTTCCACCGCCTCCGCGAAATCAAGCCACATCAACTCTTCCAGTTCCTGTGTCGGGCCGCCTTCCGGCAGTTCCAGTGCGGCCGAGTCGCGCCACACCGCGAAGAAGCGGGTATCGAACCGGCGCACGCGTCCGGGCGGCGTGATGGCGCGCGCGACCATCCGCAAGCCTTCCAGCGACGGTGCCACGCCATGCGCGCAGAAGCCCTGCCAGTCGGCTGCCCTTGTCGTGAAGTCCTGCTTGTGGCCGATCAGGATGCCGGCTTCCTCATAGGTCTCGCGCACCGCGGACATGGCGATGGCACGGGCGCGGGCCGGTGTGAAGCGCGCCCGCGTCATGGCGTTCAGCTTGGTTGCCTCCGCCTCCGGGAGTTCTTCCGCCACCGGGATGCGCGCATCGGCGGGGTCGGTGCGCCCGCCGGGAAAGACGAACTTGCCGGGCATGAACGCGTGCTTGTGGTGCCGCTTGCCGAGCAGCACCTTCGGCTTGCTGCCGGACCGGTCGAGCAGCAGCAGCGTGGCCGCGTCGCGCGGCCGCAGCGGCCCCTTGCCAAGGGCGAAATCCTTGTTCTCCGCCTGATCGATCTGCGCGCGAGTCAGTCCGTCCATCGTCCGTCAGTCCTGTTCTGGATGTGTATCCGGTTCGTCATCGTTGCCGCCGAAACCGTGCATGTAAAGCGCCCATTGCAGGCCGACCACCGAACCCTTCACCGGTTGCAGGATGGCCAGCGACATGGCGATCGTGACGGGCACCCAGATGGCCAGGTGCTGCCAGTTGGAAAGCGTATACATCCGCTCCACGCCCATGAAGGCGCCGACCACGATATGGCCGACGATGAAGATGACGAGATAGGCCGGCAGGTCGTCGGCGCGATGGTGGTGGATGGCCTCGCCGCATTGGGCGCACGTATCCACCGTCTTGGTGAACCCCTTGAAGAGCTTGCCTTCGCCGCAATTCGGACAGCGCCCGCGCCAGCCGCGCCGCATGGCCTGCCCCAGGGCGCGCGCCGGGCGCCCGCTATGCGCTTCGCCTCCGAACTGGCGGATATCGTGTGTCATCGTCTTCCCTTGCCCCCGGATCGGCCCTTCGCAACCCGCGGCCGTGCGCGAGAGCCTGCCTTTGTCTTGTGAAAGGAACGTGTCATTCCCGGCAACGGCCGCGCATCGCTGGCCATGGCCATCAGGATGGACCCGGCCATCGGCGCAATCTCGACCAGTTCCACCTCGACCTTGTCACCGAGGCGCCAGCCTTCGCCGGATGCGCCGCCGACCACGGCATGGGATGCCTCGTCGTAGTGGAAATATTCGTCGCCGAGCTTGGAGATGGGGATGAACCCGTCGGCACCGAATTGCGGCAGTTGCACGAAAAGGCCGGCCTTTGTCACGCCCGTGATGCGGCCGTCGAAGACCTGGCCCACCTGGTCGGCCAGATGCGAGGCGATCAGCCGGTCCACGGTTTCGCGTTCGGCCGCCATGGCGCGCCGTTCGGTCGCCGAGATCAGCGCCGAGATGTCGTCGAGTCGCGCTTCCTCGTCCTTCGTCAGTCCGTCCCCGCCGAGCTTGAGCGCCCGGATCAGCGCACGGTGGACGATCAGGTCGGCGTAGCGGCGGATCGGCGAGGTGAAATGGGCGTAGCGCTGCAGGTTGAGGCCGAAATGCCCGATATTGGCCGGCGAATAGACCGCCTGGCTCTGGCTGCGCAGCACGACCTCGTTGACCAGCGCCTCGTTTTCGGTGTTGTCGACGGCGGACAGGATGGTGTTGAACTGGGCCGGGCGCAATTGCGCGCCACGCGCAAGCGACAGCCCGACGGTGCGCAGGAACTCGCGCAGGCTCTCCTGCTTGGCCAGCGAAGGCACGTCATGCACGCGGTAGACGAGTGCCTGGCTTTGCGTCTCCAGCGTCTCGGCAGCCGACACATTGGCCTGGATCATGTATTCCTCGACCAGCCTGTGCGCGTCGAGACGGTCCGGCACCGTGACCCGGTCCACGGTTCCGTCCTCCTTCAGCAGGATCTTGCGTTCCGGCAGGTCCAGTTCCAGCGGTTCGCGATTGGCCCGGCCCTGCGCCAGCACGCGATAGGCGGCCCAGAGCGGCTTGAGAACGGTTTCGAGGATGGGGCCGGTCTTCTCGTCGGGTGCGCCGTCGATGGCCGCTTGCGCCTGCACATAGGCCAGCCGCGCCGACGACCGCATCATGATGCGGTGGAAGGAATGCCTGAGCTTGCGCCCCTTGGCGGAGAAGACCATGCGCACGGCCAGCGCCGGGCGGTCCACGTTCTCCTTCAGCGAGCACAGGTCGTTGGAAATCCGTTCCGGGAGCATCGGCACGACACGGTCGGGGAAATAGACCGAATTGCCACGTTTCAGGGCTTCCCGGTCGAGCGCCGAGCCGGACCGCACGTAGTTCGCGACATCGGCGATGGCGACGGTCACGATGTGGCCGCCCGGATTGTCCGGGTCGCTGTCGGGTTCGGCATGAATGGCGTCGTCATGGTCCTTGGCGTCCGCCGGATCGATGGTGACGAGATCCATGTCGCGCCAGTCCTCGCGCCCTTCCATGTCGGCCGGCTTTGCCGCTTCGGCCTCGGCAATGACCTCCGGGGGAAAGACATGCGGGATTTCATGGGCATGGATGGCGATCATGGAGATCGCCTTTTCCGACGCGACCGAACCGATCACGGCCATCACCTTCGCGCGGCCAAGGCCATGGCGCGGACTGCGGCCCGGCTGCACTTCAACGAGATCGCCGGGTTTCGCGTCGCCCCGGTCTTCCGCCTCGACGACGAGTTCGTCCTGCTTGCGGTCGACCGGTTCGATGCGCAGGCTGCCGTCGGCCAGTTCGCGGAAGACGCCGAGCACGGCATCGCGCCGCTTGTCCAGCACCTTCATCACGCGGGCCGAATAGGCCGGTCCCTCGTCGCGGTCCGAGGCGAAGGTCTTGGCAAGGACGCGGTCGCCGACACCGGGCTGGCGCCCGGTCGCATGGCGGGCGGTCTTGACGGCCACGACCGGCGCCACGCCATCCGCCTCGTCCCATTCCATCGGCCGCGCCACCAGTCCGCCATCGCTGTCGCGGCCGAAGATCTCCAGCACCGTGACCTGGGGCAGGGCGCCCGGGCGCGAAAGGCGCTTGCGCCGCTTTTCGATCAGGCCCTCGTCCTGCAATTCGCGCAGCATCTGCTTGAGTTCGACGCGCGCATCGCCCTTCAGGTTGAAGGCCTTGGCCAGTTCCCGTTTGCCCGCCGCATCCGGATTCTCCGCTATGTAGCGCAGGATCTCGTCGCGCGTTGGCATGTGTGCATTGCGCGCCGGCCTTTCGGTCCGGTTCTTTCCGGTTCCAGGCAGCCGGCGCGCCATCAGGCCGTCTTCTTCTTCGCGGCGGTCTTTTTTGCCGCCGCCGGCTTTTTCGCGGACTTGGCCGGGGCAGCCTTGCGGGCCGGCTTTTTCCCGCCGCCGGATTTCGCCGCCCGTTCCGCGATCAGTGCCAGCGCCTCTTCCAGCGTCACCGATTGCGGATCCTTGCCATTGGGCAGGGTGGCGTTGACCTTCTCCCAGTTGACATAGGGGCCATAACGGCCATCGCGCACGGTTATGGCGCCGCCATCAGGATGCTCGCCCAGTTCCTTCAATGCCGCGGGCTTGGCGCGCCCGCGCCCCGCGCCCTTGGCTGCCTTTTCGGCCAACACGGAAACCGCCCGGTTGATGCCGATGGAAAACACGTCCTCGATGCTCTCCAGGTTGGCATAGGTGCCGTCATGGAGCACGAAGGGACCATAGCGGCCGAGGCCCGCCGAAATCATCTTTCCCGTCTCGGGATGCTGGCCCACGTCGCGCGGCAGGTTGATGAGCGCAAGCGCCTTTTCATGGTCCATGTCGGCCGGCTGCCAGCCCTTGGGCAGGCTGGAACGCTTGGCATCCTTGCCTTCGCCGCGTTGCACATAGGGGCCAAAGCGCCCGGAGCGCAGCGTGATTTCCTCGCCCGTATAGGGATCGTTGCCCAGCACCTTGTTGCCGTCTTCCAGTCCGGCGCCGTCCCCGCTGCCTTCCCCGTTCTCGCCAAGCTGGCGCGTGAAGCCGCATTCGGGATAGTTCGAGCAGCCGACGAAGGCGCCATACTTGCCGAGCTTGAGCGACAACTGGCCATTGCCGCATTTCGGGCAGATGCGCGGGTCCGATCCGTCCTCGCGCGCCGGAAAGGCCAGCGGCGCCAGTTCCTCGTTCAGCGCTTCCAGAACGTCGGAAACACGCAATTCCTTCGTCTCGTCCACGGCGGCCGTGAAATCGCGCCAGAAATCGCGCAGCACCTCGCGCCAGGACAGCCTGCCGTCTGAAATCTCGTCGAGCTTCTCCTCAAGGCCCGCCGTGAAATCATATTCGACGTAGCGGCTGAAGAAGTTCTCCAGGAAGGCGGTCACCACCCGGCCCTTGGAACCGGGAATGAGCTTGCGCTTGTCGATGGTGACATATTCGCGGTCCTGCAGCGTCTGGAGCGTTGCCGCATAGGTGGAGGGCCGGCCGATGCCCAGTTCTTCCATCTTCTTGATCAGCGAGGCTTCCGAATAGCGCGGGGGCGGCTCGGTGGAATGTTCCGAAACGTCGATGGACTCACGATCGACATGCTCGCCGGAACGGATTTCCGGCAGGCGGCCGTCTTCCTCGTCGTCGGTGTCCTCGTCGCGGCTCTCGGTATAGGCCGCAAGAAATCCGTCAAAGCGGATCACCTGGCCATTGGCGCGCAATTCCGCCGTCCTGCCGCCACCCGAAGCGATGATGTCAACCGTGGTGCGTTCCAGTTCGGCAGCGTTCATCTGGCTGGCGATGGCGCGTTTCCAGATCATTTCGTAGAGGCGGAACTGGTCGTTGTCGAGATGGGCGCGAACCGAGGCCGGCGTGCGCGAGAAGTCGGTCGGGCGGATGGCCTCGTGGGCCTCCTGCGCGTTCTTGGCCTTGGTCGAATAGTGGCGCGGCTTTTCCGGCAGATACTTCGCGCCGAATTCCTTGCCGATGGTCTCGCGCGCCGCGGCAATGGCCTCGGGGGCCATCTGCACGCCGTCGGTACGCATGTAGGTGATCAGGCCGGCCGTCTCGCCGCCCACGTCAACGCCTTCATAGAGGCGCTGCGCCACCTGCATGGTGCGTGTCGCACCGTAACCGAGCCGCGACGAGGCGGCCTGCTGCAAGGTGGACGTGGTGAAGGGAGGCGCAGGATTGCGCTTGGCAGGCTTGGCCTCCACCGATGCAACCTTGAAGGTGGAGCCTTCCAGGACCTTGCGGATGGCCTCGGCCTGCTCGGCGCTGGTAATGTCCAGCTTCTGCGCCTTCTTGCCGTCGAATGTTGTCAGGCGGGCCTGGAAGGAATCGCCGCGCGGCGTCAGGAATGTGCCCGCTACCAGCCAGTAAGCCTCGCGCACGAAGCGCTCGATCTCGGCTTCGCGGTCGCAGACGAGCCTCAGCGCGACGGACTGCACGCGGCCGGCCGAGCGTGCGCCGGGCAGCTTGCGCCAGAGCACCGGCGAAAGGGTGAAGCCGACGAGATAGTCGAGTGCCCGGCGTGCCAGGTAGGCTTCGACAAGCGGTGCGTCGATCTCGCGCGGATTGGCCATCGCGTCCAGCACCGCGTTCTTGGTGATGGCATTGAAGACGACGCGCCGCACCGGCTTGTCCTTGATCGCCCTTTTCTGCTTGAGCACCTCCAGCACGTGCCAGGAAATGGCTTCGCCCTCGCGATCCGGGTCGGTCGCAAGGAACAGCGAATCGGCTTCCTTCACCGCCTTTGAGATTTCCGTCAGGCGTTTTGCCGACGCCGTGTCCACCTGCCAGGACATGGCGAAGTCCTCGTCGGGGCGCACGGAACCGTCCTTGGGCGGCAGGTCCCGTACATGGCCGAAGGAAGCCAGAACCTTGTAGTTCTTGCCCAGATACTTGTTGATCGTTTTCGCCTTTGCTGGCGATTCGACAATCACGACGTCCATGAAAATCCCGGAAAACTTCTCTTGAGCCGCATTCGGAAGCCTTGCCTTGTGGCAGGTCGCCGCCGTGCCGTCAAATGGCTGCGCAAATCGGCGAGGTCAAGCCCACCCGGCAAAACCGCCGGAACCGGGACTGCAGCATATGCAATTTTAAGTTGTATATTTGATGCTTGCAATTATCAAAGGTTGTAATATCGTAGCGTCATGCCGTCAGGGTGGCAATCGGCGGACCGTTCAACACTGCCGCCCCCATGACGGCAGAAACCGGAAGGATGGCCATGCACAAGTCCCAGCCCCACTACAACCGGACCGACAGGCTTGATTTCATCCAGTCCATGCTCGGCCAGTTGCACATGATGGCGCAGGCGGAACGCTGTGACGTTCTCGCCTACTTCATCGAGATGGCCTATGTCGAGTGCTCCGACATCATTCGTGGCCAGCGTCCCGGCCGTCTCGACCAGGAAACGGGTAAGCGGCGCAAGATCGCCCAGCAGGCGTGAGGGGACAGATGCGCGTCCGGTCCGTCGCATGGCGCGCCGCCGCATCGTCAAAGCAGGATCGATACCTGGTTCCCGGCATGGCGTTCCAGCCGGCCGGCCAGGTCGAGTTCGATCAGGACAAGCTGTACCTGGGCCGGTTTCAGCCCGGTATGGCGGATGACCTCGTCCACATGGACGGGGCTGGGGCCCAAAGCCTGGATGACGCGGGTTCGCTCGTCGTCTCCAGGCGGCGGCGCCGGCATCAGGTCTTCCTGCTCTTCAAGGTCGCAGGCACCGGCGAACAGGTCGCGCTGGTTTCCTGTCATCGGGGCAAGGTGGGAAATGATGTCGCCCGCCTCCGTCACAACGCTGGCCCCGTTCTTCAGGAGGCTGTTGGAGCCGCCGGCGCGCGGGTCCAGCGGCGATCCGGGCACGGCGAAGACCGCGCGGCCCATCTCGCCGGCCAGCCGCGCCGAGATCAGCGAGCCGGAGCGCAACGCGGCTTCAACGACGACAAGACCGAAGGCGAGACCGGCGATCAGCCGGTTGCGGCGCGGAAAGTCCTGGGCGCGGGGCTGCCAGTGAAAGGGCATTTCGGAGACGACGGCGCCGCCATGGGCGACGATCGCCTCCATCAGCGGCACGTTTTCCGGCGGGTAGGGGTGGGACAGCCCGCCGGCCAGCACGGCCACGGTTCCGCCTTCCAGCGCGCCCTCATGGGCAGCGGTGTCGATGCCGCGTGCCAGGCCGGAAACGGTCACATGGCCTTGGGCCGCGAGGTCGCGCGCCAGCATGCGCGCCATCTTCATGCCGGACAGCGAGGCATTGCGCGCGCCCACGATGGCGCAGGCCGGATGGCCGAACACGGCCGGATCGCCCCGGAACATGATCACCGGGGGCGGCGCGGGCATGGTTTTCAGCATCGCCGGATAGTCGGCCTCGCCGATGGCCGAAACGATCGCACCTGCGCCTTGTGCCGCCTCCAGTTCCCGCTCCACTTCCGTTTCGTGGGGAATGCGCGGCGGCTTGCGGGCGCCGCCGCGCGCGGCAAGCTCGGGCAGGGCCTCCAGCGCCGCGCCTGCCGAACCGTAGCGGTTGATGAGGTCGCGAAACGTGGCCGGCCCGACATTCTCGGTGCGGATCAGGCGCAGCCATTGCAGCCTCTGCCTGTCGCTCAACCGGAATGCGCGGGTCGGCTGATCCATCATCCCTTGGAACCGATTTTCGATTCCGTGCCAGACAGAAGGCGCGAAATGTTCTGGCGATGCTTGATGTAGACGATCGTGCTCATCACGAGAAACAGCACTGCCGGCCCGGTCTGCCCGAGGAGCCACAGGACGACGGGAACCACCACGGCCGCCGTCAGCGCGGCCAGCGAGGAATAGCGGAACAGGAAGGCCATGGAGAGCCATGTCAGTGCGAAGGCCAGCAGGCCCTGCAAGCTTGCGCCGAGCAGCACGCCGAGATAGGTGGCCACGCCCTTGCCGCCCTTGAACTTCAGCCAGACCGGGTAAAGATGGCCGAGAAAGGCGCCGAACCCGGCAACGAGCCCGAATTCCTGGCCCCAGCGTGAGGCAACGAGCACGGGAATCGTGCCTTTCAGCGCATCCGCCAGCAGCGTCAGCGCCGCCAGTTTCCTGTTGCCGGTGCGCAGCACGTTGGTCGCCCCGATATTGCCCGAGCCGATGGCGCGCACATCGCCAAGTCCTGCCATGCGCGTAAGGATCAGACCGAACGGGATGGACCCGCTCAGATATCCCAGCACCAGTGCGAGGATGAGGCCCGCGCCGTCTGCCTGCAAGTCGATTGCCCCGATCATGTCGCATCCCTTCCGGTGCGGCGCGGTCAGGCCGGATCCCTGCGCCGCATCCTATTCTTGTTGGAAAACGGTCTTTCCTGCAACCATTGTTTGCAGAACGCGGCCCTGCATCCGCGCACCCTCGAAGCAGGTGTTCTTCGACCGGGAGCGGATGTCGGCCTCGCGCACCAGCCATGGCTCGTCAAGGTCGACGATGGCAAGGTCGGCGCGCGCGCCGGGCTTCAGCGTGCCGGCATCCAGGCCGAACAGGCGCGCCGGTGCGCTCGACAGCACCTCGATGATGCGCAGCAGCGGCAGGGCGCCGCCGTGATACAGGCGCAGCATGGCGCCGAGCAGGGTTTCAAGGCCGATGGCGCCGGTCTCGGCATCGGCGAAGGGCAGCCGCTTGGTGTCGACGTCCTGCGGATCATGCGACGAGACGACGATGTCGATCGTGCCGTCGCGCACCGCTTCCACCATGGCCAGCCGGTCGTCCTCGTCGCGCAACGGCGGCGAGAGGCGGAAGAAGGTGCGGTATTCGCCGATGTCGTTCTCGTTGAGCGACAGGTGGTTGACCGAAACGCCGGCCGTCGCGTTCACGCCTTCGCCCTTGGCCAGCCGGATGGCGTCCGCCGACAGCTTCGTCGAGATCTTGGCCGCATGATAGGCCCCGCCCGTCAGGCGTGCCAGCATCAGGTCGCGTGCCAGCGGAATGAGTTCGGCCTCGCGCGGAATACCGGGCAGGCCGAGCCACGAGGCGAACAATCCCTCGTTCATCACGCCGGCGGAAGCAAGGTCGCGGTCCTGCGTCTCGTGCAGGATCACCGCGCCGAAATCGCGCGCATAGGTCAGCGCGCGCCGCATGACCAGCGAGGATGCGAGCGTGTTGCGCCCCTCGGTGAAGGCGACGGCGCCGGCTTCGCTGAGCAGGCCGATCTCGGTCATCTCGCGGCCGGCAAGGCCCTTCGTCACGGCAGCGGCGGGGTGAACGTTGACGCAGGCCGTGTCCCGCGCCGTCCGCAGCACGAATTCGACAAGTGCGACATCGTCGATCACCGGATCGGTGTCGGGCATGGTGACAATGGAGGTGATGCCGCCGGCCGCGGCCGCCTGGCTCGCCGAGGCGATGGTTTCCCGATGCTCGCCGCCCGGTTCGCCGACAAACACGCGCCCGTCGACCAGGCCGGGAATGATCGTGCGCCCCGCGCAGTCGATCACGGCCGCGCCTTCCGGCGCGCCCTGGTTGAGCGCGTCCGGCCCGGCCGCCGCGATCAGCCCGTCACGGATGAGAACGGAGCCGGTGGCGTCCAGCCCGCGCGACGGATCGACGATGCGCGCCCCGTGCAGCAGCGTCGCGCTCATTGGCCTGAACCCTCCGTCTTGCGCGGATCGAGCAGCGCTTCCAGCACGCCCATGCGCACGGCTACGCCCATTTCCACCTGTTCCTGGATAACGCTTTGTGGCCCGTCCGCCACTTCCGAGGCGATCTCGACGCCCCGGTTCATCGGACCCGGATGCATGACGAGCGCATCGGGTTTCGCCGTCTTCAGCTTGGCGGCATCGAGGCCGAAATAGCGGAAATATTCGCGCACCGAGGGCACCGATGCGCCGGCCATGCGCTCGCGTTGCAGGCGCAGCATCATGACGACATCGGCGTCTTTGAGGCCCTCCGCCATGGAATGGAACGGCGTCACGCCCATCTTCGCGATGCCGGAGGGCAGCAGCGTGGAGGGCGCGACCACGCGCACATGCGCACCCATGGCGTTGAGCAGGATGATGTTGGACCGCGCCACGCGCGAATGCAGCACGTCCCCGCAGATCGCGACCGTCAGCCCGCCGAGCGTGCCCTTGGCGCGGCGGATCGTCAGCGCGTCGAGCAGCGCCTGGGTCGGGTGCTCGTGCGCCCCGTCGCCCGCATTGATGACCGCGCAGCCCACTTTCTGCGCCAGCAGCGCCACGGCGCCGGCCGAGGCGTGGCGAACCACCAGGGCGTCGGGTCTCATGGCGTTCAGCGTCATGGCGGTGTCGATCAGCGTCTCGCCCTTCTTCACCGAAGAAGAGGCAACCGACATGTTCATCACGTCCGCGCCAAGCCGTTTGCCGGCCAGTTCGAATGAGGACTGCGTGCGCGTGGAGGCCTCGAAGAACAGGTTGATCTGGGTTCGCCCGCGCAGGGCCGCCGATTTCTTGTCCTTCTGCCGGGACAGCGCCACCGCCCGTTCCGCGCGATTGAGCAGAAGGTCGATGTCGTAAGGGGACAGGCCGGCAATGCCGAGCAGGTGCCGGTGGGGATAGACGGGGAAGTCGGTGTCGCTGATCATCTTGAGAGGGTGCTATAGGACCGCCCGCGCCATGCCGCAAGCGCCTGCCGCCGGACGTCCCCGGTTTCCAACCGGTTTTTGGCGCAGTTCCCGGGCAGCGTCGGGTCGCAATGACGGCAAGCCCTGTCTCATTCGACCAAGCGGGAAGGATTTGCCTGCGCCATGTTTGGCGCGGCGAAATGCTGCGAGGACAGGGGGAATCGGCCGATGGCAACGTTTGACTGGCATGCGGAGCGCAGCGACCTTTCCGGCATCGCGCTCCTCGACCGGGCGCCAGAGAGCGACGGCATCGACCTGAAGGCGGTGCGCCTCTACCGCCGGGACCGGGTGCGCGCGCAGATGGCGCTCTACGGCATCGACGCCGTCCTGCTCTCCGATCCGGTCAACATCCGCTATGCCACCGGCACCCGCAACATGCAGGTCTTCAGCCAACGCAACGGACCGGCGCGTTATCTCCTGCTTACAGCAGACCGCTCCATCCTGTTCGAATTCACCGGCTGCGAGCACCTCGCGCAAGGATTCGAGACGGTGGACGAGGTGCGCCCGGCGCTGACTGCCAGTTTCGTCGCCGCCGGTCCGCACATCGCCGGCCGCGAGCGTCTCTGGGCGCGCGAAATGGCGGCCCTCGTCACGGAACTGTGCGGCCCGGACGCAACGCTTGGCATGGAACGCATGAATGCCGGCGCCGCCATCGCCCTGGCCGGCGAGGGCCTTCGGATCGTCGATGCGCAGCAGCCGGTGGAGATGGCCCGTTCCATCAAGTCGGCCGAGGAGATGAAATGCGTGAATGCCTCGCTGCGCGCCACCGAGGTCGCCGTTGCCAAGCTGCGCGATGCCATCCGCCCCGGCCTCACGGAAACGGAATTGTGGGCCGTGCTGCACAAGTCGGTGATCGAGCAAAACGGGGATTATTGCGAGACCCGCCTGCTCAATGCCGGCCAGCGCACCAATCCCTGGTTCCAGGAGACCGCCCATCACGTCATCGGACCCAACGAACTGATCGCGCTGGATACGGACGTCGTCGGATGCCACGGATACTACTCGGATTTCTCGCGCACCTTCCATGCCGGCCCGGACAGGCCGTCGCCCGCCCAGCGCGAGCTTTACAAGACCGCCTTCGAGCAGGTGCACCACAACATGGACATCCTCAAGCCGGGCGTGAGCTTTCGCGACTATGCCGACCGCGCCTGGGACATACCGGAGAAATACCACGCCAACCGCTACTACCTGTCGGCCCATGGCTGCGGCATGACGGGCGAATATCCCTATCTCTACCACCGCGCCGATTTCCCCGATGCCGGTTATGACGGCATCATCGAACCGGGCATGACACTGTGCGTGGAAAGCTATATCGGCGAGGCCGGCGGGCGCGAAGGCGTCAAGCTGGAACAGCAGGTCCTCGTCACAGAAACCGGGATCGAACTGCTGTCGCGCTTTCCCTTCGAGGAAAGCCTTCTGGCCGGCTGACAGCCCGGCAGAATGCCTGTTCGCTGTTTTTCTGCCTCGCAGCTTGCGCGCGTGGTCGCCGGCAGGCGCCGGCGCGTCTATAAGGAGGCGACGGGATTCGCCGTGGCGCGAACCCCTGTGACAGGTGAAAAAGGGGAGGCCGGCCGTGGCCACGCATGAAGTGCTGAACCAGTCCCCGCCCTTTGCGGGCGGCAATGCCTGGCGGTCCGATCCGCTCCTCGTCCAGATCACCGAACATTTCCCGGCAGAGGTGCGCAACGACCTCGACCAGCTTGGCCGCTTCGTGCTGACAGCCGAGGCGCAGGACACCGCAAGGCTCGCCAACGAATACACTCCGGTCCTGAAAACCCATGACCGGCAGGGCCGCCGCGTCGATATGGTGGACTATCATCCGGCCTATCACGCGCTGATGCGCCGCTCCGCGGCGGCCGGCCTGCATTCCTCGATCTGGGAAAACACCCCGTCCGAGAAGGGCATCCGCCATCAGGCGCGCGCGGCGCGCTTCTTCCTCGTCGGCCAGCTTGAATCGGGCCATCTCTGCCCGCTCACCATGACAAGCGCATCCCTTGCGCCGTTAATGGCCAGCCCGCACCTGTTCCGCGAATGGGCGCCGCGCGTCACGTCCCGCAAATATGACAGCGCGAGCAAGCCGCCGGCCGCCAAGGCGGGCCTGACGCTCGGCATGGGCATGACCGAGAAGCAGGGCGGAACCGACGTGCGCGCCAACACCAGCCGCGCCGAACCGGCCGGCAAGGATCTCTACCGCATCACCGGCCACAAATGGTTCATGTCCGCGCCGATGTCGGACGCCTTCCTGCTGCTGGCCCAGGCGCCCGAGGGGCTGACCTGTTTCCTCGTTCCGCGCATCCTGGCCGACGGAACGCCGAACGGCCTGCGCTTCCAGCGCCTCAAGGACAAGCTCGGCAACCGCTCCAACGCGTCCTCCGAGGTTGAATTCGACGACGTGATCGCCCAGGCCGTGGGTGAGCCCGGCGACGGCGTGCGCACCATCATGGACATGGTCACGCTGACCCGGCTCGACTGCGCGCTGGGCTCTGCCGGCCTGATGCGCGCCAGCCTGGCCGAGGCCGTCCACCATGCCCGCCATCGCAAGGTCTTTGGACGCCTGCTGGCCGATCAGCCGCTCATGGTGCGCGTCCTGGCCGATCTGGCACTCGACGTGGCGGCGGCGACCGCGCTGTCCATGCGGCTGGCCCGCGCCTTCGACACCGCGGCCCAGGACGATGGCGAGGCCGCCTTCGCCCGCGCCATGACACCGGTTGTCAAGTATTGGGTCTGCAAGGTCGCTCCGCCGCTCATTTACGAGGCGATGGAATGCCTTGGCGGCAATGGCTATGTCGAGGGCGGCAATCTTGCCCGCCACTACCGCGAGGCTCCGGTCAACGCCATCTGGGAAGGCTCCGGCAATGTCATGGCGCTCGATGTCCTGCGCGTGCTGAAGCGCGGCCCGGCCCTGTTCGAGCGCGTGGTCGCCGGCATGGAGGCCGATCTCGGCGCAGCCGGCAAGGGCACCATCGACGTCCTGCGTGCCGCCATGCAGGTCGCGGTCAATGACGAGGGCGCCGCGCGCATCCTCACCGAGCAGCTTGCCCTTGCCGCCGCCGCAGCCGAACTGCGGCGCATTGGCGCGGGCCGTGTGGCCGATGCCTTCATCGAGACAAGGCTCGCCGGGCAATGGCGTGCCACCTACGGCATGCTCGACGCCCGCCACGACGCCGCCGTCATCATCGATTCGCTCTACCCGGATGCCGGCTGATCAGCTTGCCACCAGCGCTGCCAGCCCCAGCACGGCCGGGATGGAAAAGAAGGACACGGCCGTCTGCACGGTGACGGTCGCGGCATAGAGCGGTGCGTCGCCACCCATCTGTCTTGCCAGCAGGTAGCCGTTCATCGCCGTGGGCACCGCGCCGCACAGGGCCAGCCAGAGAATGGCCTCGCCTGTCACGCCGAAGGCAAGGCCCAGCCCGACGAGAATGGCCGGATAGACCGCGAGCTTGATGACGACGGGAAACCAGAGCGAGGCGCGGGCGCTGAACATGTCGCCCGGCCTCAGACCGGCACCGATGGCGATCAGGCCCATGCCGAGCGCGGCGCGGGCGACCAGGCTCAGCGTGACATCCAGCGGCCCGTAGAGCCCGCCGGGGATATGGCGCGCCAGGAGCCCGGCGGTGGCGGCGAGGATGAGCGGGTTGACCGCCATGCGCCGGATGATCGTTCCCCAGTCGGCCTGCGCGTCGGCAAAGCGCGTCACCACGAACACCGATGCGATGTTGACGGGAATGACGATGGCCGCCATGGCCAGCGCCACGACCGCCACGCCTTCCGGCGGAAACAGCTTTTCGGCGATCGCCAGCGCCATGAACCCGTTCCAGCGCACGGCCGTCTGGAAAACGGTCGAATATTCGCTGCGCGCGATCTTGCCTATTGCGCGCAGGGCCGGCCAGAACGCCATCATGGCGCCCATGCCCAGGAACAGCGCGGCCACGAGGGCGACGATCAGCGGCCCAAGTTCCAGCCGGGAAAAATCGGCCCTCAGGATCGAGGCGAAGAGCAGGGCAGGGTAGAGGAACCAGAAGCCGAGTTGCTCCAGCCCGTTCCATGCCGCCCGGTCGATGACGGGTGAGCGCCGCAGCAGGTTGCCGGCCATGATGAGCAGGAAGATGGGGAGGATGCTTTCGAAGGTGGCGATCATTCAAGCGCTTATGCAGATGTTTCAACGTCGCGGCAATCGGCGTTTTCCACCGGAGGGGCCGCGCCGTTAACCTTAACGAATGGTTTCCATTGCCCGGTCCCCGGCCGCGGGCCAGTTTGTAGGGGAGACCACAGGGAATCGCCATGCCGCGCCTCATAGCCTTCGCGATCTGCTTTTTCTGGATGGCTGCCCACCTGCTGGCGGCCCTTGCGGCGATGGGCCTGGCGCCGGTGGGCTATCTTGCCATGTCCCAGATGGGACAGTCGGGGGCTGTGGCAGGCCTGGCGCTTGCCGCCGCGCATGGTGCAGTGGCGGCCGGCTTCCTGTGGGCCTTCGGTGCCGTGATGCTGGATGAGGGTGCCGGTGCCCGCGAGATCGGCTTTGCCGTCAATGCGGCGTTCGGTGGCGCCATCCTGCTGGCTGCGGCAAGCCTGCTTCTCATGCCGGTCACGGCCGATGGCGGCAGCGCCCATGTCCTGTTCGTGCAACTGGCCGCGCTGGGGGCAACCTATGCGGCCATCCATGCGGAGGTCGTTGGCAGCGCGCAAGCGGATGCGCCTGCGCGAGCAGAAGTCGCCCAGCGCATGGCTATGGGTGCGGCACACGATTCAATGCTTGCCGCGCTGTCGGGGCGCGGCGGAACGGGGGAGGAGAGGGGCTGATGCGCTATCTCTTGATTTTCTGGGCTTTGCCCATCGGCTTTCTCGCTGCCTGGTACGGCCTGTCCTACCATGACATCAATTTTGGCACGGTCTTCTTCTCCCGCGCCCTGCATGATGCCGTCTTCCAGGTCTATGGCGACATGATCGGCGTGGCGCCCGAGACAATTCCCTGGCTGGTGCTTGATGCGATCATCTTCGACACCTTCCTGATCATGGGGCTTTTCGCCTTCCGCCGCCGCAAGCAGATCCGCGCCTGGTGGGTCTCTCGCCGCCAACGGCAGGCCGACGAAAACGCCATGCCCGACCTGCCGGCGCCGGCGAATGCCGCACGCGCACCGGAAGGCTTCTACACGCCCGCCGAATGATCGCCGGACAGGGCGTGCAACCGGTCGAGCGCGCCTTGCAGGATGAAGGCCGCTGCGGCCGAATCGATACGTGTCTCGCGCTTGCGGCGCGAAACGTCCATTTCCAGCAGCGCCCTTTCGGCCGCGACGGTTGACAGCCGCTCGTCCCAGTAGACGAAGGGCAGGTCTGTCAGCGCCTCCATGTTGCGCACGAAGGCGCGTGTTGCCTGCACGCGCGGCCCCTGGCTGCCATCCATGTTCATCGGCAGGCCGATGACGAAGGCCGCCACGCCGTCCTTTCTTGCCTCCGCCAGCAGTTTCTGCGCATCGACGGTGAATTTCTTGCGCTCGATCACCGCGCGGGGATTGGCAAAGGCGAGCGATCGGTCCGATACGGCAAGGCCGATCGTCTTCGTGCCGAGGTCGAGTCCGGCAATGGTGGCGCCTGGCGGCAGGGAAACGGCCAGTTCCTCGATGGACAGAACGGTCACCCTTCATTCTCCGCATTGATTTGACATCTGGCGGTTCTATTCTCCATCGCAGTCAAAAGCGAGGAGAGAACCGATGAAGCTGACCTGGTACGGCCATGCCACATTCCGCGTCGAGATGGGCGATGCGAGAATCCTGATCGACCCCTTCCTGTCGGGAAACCCGTCCTGGGGGAAGGGTTGGGAAGGCCCGGCCGAAGGCGCGACGCATGTCCTTGTGACCCATGGACATGACGATCACCTGCTCGACGCGGTGGATATCTGCAAGGCCACCGGTGCGCAGCTTGTCGCCAATTTCGAGATTGCCATGTTCCTGGCTGCAAAGGGCGTGCCCGAGGACAGGCTGAACCCCGGCAACCAGGGCGGCACCGTCGATTGCGGCGGCTTCACCACCACCTTCGTCCATGCCCAGCATTCCTCGTCTTCCCAGACCGGCGGTGGCGGCAATGTCTATCTCGGCAACCCGCTCGGCCTTGTCCTCCATGCGCCGGGTGAAAAGACGCTCTACCACATGGGCGATACCGACATCTTCTCCGACATGGCCTTGATCAACGAACTGCACCAGCCGGACATCGGCCTCGTTCCTGTCGGCGACCGCTTCACCATGGGCGGCGCGGTGGCCGCGCTCGCCTGCCAGCGCTTCTTCCGGTTTTCCACCGTCATTCCCTGCCATTACGGCACCTTCCCGATCATCGAGCCCGATGCCTCCAAGTTCGTCGCCGGCATGGACGGGTCCGGCGTCGACGTACTGATCCCCGCCATCGGCGAGACGATCGAACTCTGACAGGCGCCGCCGGGCCGCGCCGGTCATTGACCGTTGCGCCCGGCACGCCGGGGCTTTATAGCCGCATGGGAAATGCCCGGGCGCATGTGTTGCCCGGGCAGCGCCAAACCTGTAACTCACGCGCCGGAGCTTTCGCATGTCCGTCGATCTCGACACCGTCAAGCGCGTCGCGCGCCTGGCCCGCATCGCCGTCACCGGGGAAGAAGCCTCGGCCATGACCGGCAAGCTCAATTCCATTCTCGGCTTCGTCGAGCAACTCGATGAGGTGGACGTTTCCGGCGTCGAACCGATGACATCCGTCATCCCGATGGAGATGAGGAAGCGCACCGACGCGGTGACCGACGGCGCGAAGGCCGCGGATATCGTCGCGAACGCTCCGGCCTCCGAGGAAAATTTCTTCCTCGTGCCGAAAGTCGTCGAATAACAAGCTGCCCAGCGGAAATTGCCGATCATGACCGAACTGACCGCCCTGACCATTGCCGAAGCCCGTGCACAGCTCAAGGCCAAGGCCTTTAGCGCGGTGGAACTGACCGAGGCCTATCTCGCCGCCATCGACCAGGCCAATCCGGTCATCAATGCCTATGTCGCAGTGACCCATGACAAGGCGCGCGAAATGGCCGCGGCGTCGGATGCGCGCATCGCGAAGGGCGAGGCCGGCGCGCTGGAAGGCATTCCGCTCGGCATCAAGGACCTCTACGCAACAGAGGGCGTCCACACCCAGGCCTGCAGCCATATCCTCGACGGCTTCCGCCCGCGTTACGAATCGACTGTCACGGCGAACCTGTGGGCCGATGGAGCCGTTATGCTCGGCAAGCTGAACATGGACGAGTTCGCCATGGGGTCGTCCAACGAGACCAGTTTCTATGGCCCGGTGAAGAACCCTTGGCGCGCCGAAGGATCCAATGCCGACTTGGTTCCCGGCGGCTCTTCGGGCGGGTCCGCCGCCGCCGTGGCCGGCTGGCTGTGCGCCGGTGCGACCGCGTCGGATACCGGCGGGTCGATCCGCCAGCCCGCCGCCTTCACCGCCACCGTCGGCATCAAGCCCACCTATGGCCGTTGTTCGCGCTGGGGCATGGTCGCCTTCGCCTCGTCTCTCGACCAGGCCGGCCCCATCGCCCGCGATGTGCGCGACGCGGCCATCCTGCTGAAATCCATGGCGTCGGTGGACGAGAAGGACACGACATCGGTCAATCTGCCCGTGCCGGACTACGAGGCGGCGCTGGGCCGCTCGGTCAAGGGCATGAAGATCGGCATTCCTGCCGAATACCGCGTCGAGGGCATGCCGCAGGAGATCGAGAAGCTCTGGCAACAGGGCATGGACTGGCTGCGCGACGCCGGTGCCGAGATCGTCGAGATCTCGCTGCCGCATACGAAATACGCGCTGCCGGCCTATTACATCGTGGCCCCGGCCGAAGCGTCCTCCAACCTGGCGCGCTACGATGGCGTCCGCTACGGCTTGCGCGAGCAGGGCAAGGACATTGTCGACATGTATGAAAGAACCCGGGCCGCCGGTTTCGGCGACGAGGTCAAGCGGCGTATCATGATCGGCACCTATGTGCTCTCCGCCGGTTATTACGACGCCTATTACCTGAGGGCACAGAAGGTTCGCACGCTGATCAAGCGGGATTTCGAGACCGTTTTCGCCGCCGGCGTGGATGCGATCCTCACGCCCGCCACCCCGTCCGCCGCCTTCGGCATCGCCGACCAGGAACTGGCCTCCGACCCGGTCAAGATGTACCTGAACGACGTCTTCACCGTGACGGTGAACATGGCCGGCCTGCCGGGCATCGCCGTCCCCGCGGGCCTTGACGCCAGGGGCCTGCCGCTCGGCCTGCAACTGATCGGCAAGCCCTTCGACGAGGAGACGCTCTTTGCCACCGCCCATGTGATCGAGCAGGCGGCCGGCCGTTTCTCCCCGGCGAAGTGGTGGTGACGCCCGGTGTCCGGCAGCGAACTCAGCCGGGCGCTCGGCCTGCTTGAAAAGGCGGGTTACAAGGCGGGACCGGACTGGGGTGCCGCCCATGACATCGCCCAGGCGCACGAGGGCGATCCCCTGTTCGACTGGCTTCACGCCCTTGTGCATCGCATCGAGGGCGATGAATGGAATGCCGGTTACTGGTACCGCCGCGCCGGACGGGCGCCGTTCGAAGGCGGCTTTTCGGATGAGGCGCGCGCGATCGCGAACGCTCCCATGACCGGCGGCGGCGCTTGACCCCGACAAGGGACCGATGGTTCGGCCGCCCCCTTGGCGATATCCGCTTTCTGCCGGACCCCGTACGGAGGGAAGTCCGGCCGATTTCCTAGCAGAAAGCCGGCGTGTGGTTGCGGATGCGCGCCCGGATGCAGAAGAACGTCTTTTCGACCCGGCGTCCTGCAAGCCCCATGGAACCGAAGATCGCCAGTGCGATCACGCCGGCGATCAGCCCGTACTCGATGGCTGTGGCGCCTTTGTCGTCTTCACAAAAGGCCCGTTTTCCAAAAAGGAATTCCCGCCGGTTGAGTTTCATTGTTTCCCCTTGGTCTTTGCGAATCTGATCCGCAGATTGTAAATGCCATGGGTAACACTACTATTAATAGTATTTGGAAAAGCAATTAAATCGAAAGTTGCTGTTTTTCCGAGATCCGGGCAGGCGGAATCGCTTTCCCGCCAAAGCCCTGCTGCTCAATCGCGGCAACTTTGAAGTCCTGGGGAAAATCGGACGAAGCGTTGCGGATCGGATCAACAGTAATTGGTGGTCGTCCAGCCATTGATCGTCTGTCGGATGCAATTGAACTTCCTGATCAAGCGCCGTCCAAACAGATCGAGCGGCGCGGTGATCGCGAGAGCCACCAGGCCGGCGATCAGCCCGTACTGGATCGCCGTCGCACCTCGCTCGTCTTCCTTGAACGTCCGTCGTCCGAACAGGAATTCACGTCTGTTAAGGCGGTCTGGCATGGCAGTCTCTCATTCTTTGCTTGCGCGGCGAGTAACCCCGGAACTTCAGTGATCGAACAGTTGGAAACTCCTGGCCCCGGCTAGCATGGTACGCCAGGGTCAAAGCCCCGGATGGCGCCCCGGATGCAATGAAACTTGCGTTGGGTCCAAAGTCCCGTGTTTCGCAACGACCCGAAAATCGCCAGCGCGATGACGCTCGCGATGATTCCGTATTCGATCGCTGTTGCAGCGCTTTCGTCGTCCGCAAAGCTCCGTCGTCCAAACAGCAATTCGCGCCGGGTGAGTTGCTTTGGCATGTATCGCTACCGTTTTTCCAGCCTGCCAACCGCTCTCAGGCGCGTATCAGGACGCCTGAGAGCATCTTGTGCCCGATGTCAGACCCGGCGATGGCAAGTGCATGGAACCCAATTTTGCCCCGTGATCCGTTCATCGGCATTTGGCCAGTTTCCAATCCATGATCTTGAAACGGATGCAGTGAAAGTTCGTGACGATTTCCTTCCCGATCGGGATAAGCGGAACCGCGATTACCACCGCCACAAGTCCGGCGATGAGGCCGTATTCGATTGCAGTTGCTCCGCTCTCGTCATCAGCGAACCTGCGTCGTCCGAACAACAGTTCGCGCCGGGTGAGTTGCCTTGTCATGTGAAGCTCCCAGTTTGTTTGAAAGCTTTGTACAGGCTCCGGGTTATGAAACCATTAATTGTAGAGAGCTAAATAAGCAACTTATAATATACGGCCGGACGATCGGCTAACCCGCCTTTTTCCTGACGCCTGCCAGCATCTCCCGCTTCCGGCCGAAGCCGTCGATGGTCTGCACCTTGAAGCCTGCGGCCTGAAGGTTGCGGCGGACTTGGCCGGCGGCGGTATAGGTGGCGAAACTGCCGCCGGGCACGGTCTTGTCGTGCACGGCCTGCATGAGTTCGGCATTCCACATTTCCGGGTTCCTGGCCGGGGAGAACCCGTCGAGATACCAGGCATTTGCGCGGCCCGGCCATTGCTCCACGGTCTCGCGGGCATCCCCGATCACGATCATCAGTTGCGTCTGCCGGTCCAGCCGGATCGGCCGTTCCTCGCCATGCGGCGGCCATTCCGACGGCAGCACGGACAGCAGGCGTTCGGCAAGTTCGCCAAGATGCGGCCATTGCCGCAGGGCCTGCTCCATCTGTTCCAGTGACAGCGGATAGGCCTCGAAGGAGGTGAACGACAATTGCGCGGCAAAGGGACGCGTGGCCCGCCACGCCGCCCAGGTCTCAAGGAAGTTCAGGCCGGTTCCGAATCCCAGTTCCGCGATGGAGAAATAGGCGGCGCCGGCCCAGGCGCCGGGCAGGCCGTTGCCCTTCAGGAACACGTGCCGCGTCTCGGCTGCGCCGTCCGTCCGCGAACAGAACGGATCGTCGAAAAGGGCGGAGACAGGCTGGCCGTCCTCGTCCCAGGTCAATGGATGGATCTGCTTGCCCTTGTTCCCCCCGGGCGCTTGCGCCAATTGCAATCCCTCGCCGTTTGCGTCCATACAGACCGACCATGCCGCATTCCCGCACAAAAATCGATATCCCCCACCGTGTTCCGCTGGTGATTGTCGGCGCGGGCGTTGTCGGGCTGTGGTGCGCGGTGAAAGCGGTGCGCCGTGGCCTTGCGCCGCTGGTCCTGGATGCGGGCGCCGCCGGCGGTGGCGCATCGAACGGCCACCTTGGCGCCTTGATGCCGCACCAGCCTTTCAACTGGTCGGCCAAGAAGCAGGCCCAGCTTGAAGGCCTGCTGGCCCTCGAGACCGAAGTGGCCGAACTGGAAGGCCGGACCGGCCTGTCCTGCGGCTATCGGCGATCCGGCCGAATCGTGCCGTTGACGACGGAAGCGCAGCGCGAGCGCCACGCGCAATGGGCGCAAGCGGCGGCGAAACGCTGGCCCGGCGTCTCGCCGGGCGGCCAGGCACTGGCGTGGCGCATTCTCGATGCCAATCCCGCACCGGGCTGGATCGCCGAGGAGGCTGCACCGTTCGGCTTTGCGATGGAGACGCTGAGCGCCCGCCTGGCGCCGCGCCGCCTGACCGCGGCCCTGAAGGCGGCGCTGGCGGGCCGGGCGGTTGTCGCCGGAAACCAGGCCGTGAACAGGATTGACCCGGACGGGACGGTCCACCTGGCCGACGGGCGTACGGTGCTTGGCGGGAGGGTCATCCTGTCGGCCGGCTGGAGATCATCCGCGCTTCTCGCCGGGGACCCATCCATGCCGCCGGTGACCGGCGTCAAGGGGCAGTCGGCGCTCCTGGAACCGGAACGGCCGCTCGATCCCGCCATGCCGCTGCTGTTCGACGACGGCGTCTATGCCATCGTGCATGAGGACGGCCTCGTCGCGGTCGGGTCCACCTCCGAAAAGCAATGGAGCGATCCTGCCTCCACCGACGACCGGCTTGATGCGGTGATCGAAAGGGCGAGGGCGCTGTCGCCGGCGCTCCGCACCGCGCGGGTCGTCGAGCGCTGGGCAGGCATCCGCCCGCGTGGCCCCACGGCAGCCCCGGTGACCGGGCGCCTTGGCGAAAGCAGGATCGTGGCGGCGACCGCCGGTTTCAAGATCACCTTCGCCATCGCCCATGACATGGCCGCCTGCGCACTTGCCGAGGCGCTGGCCATGCCGTGATGGGCGGGCGTTCCTACCAGGTCCCGGTGTTCGCCATGCTCTTCCAGGGTTCCTTCGGTTCCAGCGGGCCGTTGTCCTGGATCAGTTCGATGGAAATGCCGTCGGGCGACTTGATGAAGGCCATGTACCCGTCGCGCGGAGGGCGGTTGATCGTCACGCCCTTGTCCATGAGCCTCTGGCACGTGGCGTAGATGTCGTCGACGGAATAGGCGAGATGGCCGAAATTGCGTCCGCCCGTATAGGTCTCGGTCGAGCCGTCTTCCGCCGGCCAGTTGTAGGTCAGTTCGATTTCCGGCGACCGTGTTTCCAGCGCCCGCGCCTCGTCCTTGGGCGCGGCGAGGAAGATCAGCGTGAAGCGGCCGCCATCGTTGTCGACCCGCCGCGTTTCCACAAGTCCGAGCTTGTTGCAGAAGAAATCGAGCGATTCCTCGACATTCGTGACGCGGATCATCGTGTGGCGGAAGCGCATGGCAGGGTCTCCTTGTCTCTTGAACGCCCGGAATGGCCGGCCGGGGTCTCTTGAATGGCCGGAATGGCCGGCCGGGACGTCGGAACGACCATATGGCGCCGTGATGGCTTGTCTCAAGTCCCCGGCGGCCGCACCCTGCGTAATCCACGTTTATTCTCGGACAGGGTCTTGCCTTGTCTCCGAGAGCCGATGTTATGATTCAATATAGAATCAGTTTGTATTTTAGTTGAAAGGTGCGGCCGGATGGGGGACAGAACCTCCGAGACTGACCGGAGTATGGATTTTGAAGCGGGCTCCGCCGGCGATACGGGGCTGGAAGAAATCGCCGGTACGATCAAGTGGTTCGATGTGGCCAAGGGCTACGGTTTCATCGTGCCCGACAGGACCGTTCTCGGCGATGTCCTCTTGCACGTCACCTGCCTGCGCCGCGACGGCCACCAGACCGCGCTCGAGGGCGCGCGGGTAACCGTGCTGGTCAAGCCGGGTGAGCGCGGCTTGCAGGCCTTCAAGGTCCTGTCCATGGACAATTCCACGGCCATTCATCCGCTGGAGTCGCCGGCGCCGCGCACCCATGTGTCCGTCACCCCGGAAAGCGGCCTTGAGCGGGCACTGGTCAAATGGTTCAACCGCACGAAGGGCTTCGGCTTCCTTACCCGCGGCGAAGGGACCGAGGACATCTTCGTCCACATGGAGACCCTGCGCCGCTTCGGCATTGCCGAACTGCGTCCCGGCCAGGTCGTTCTCGTCCGTTTCGGACGCGGCGAGAAGGGGCTCATGGCCGCCGAGATCCATCCCGATCTCGGAACCCCGATCGTGCCGAATTGACGCCGCTCGCCATGGAGCGCTTCCTCCGCTGTCTTCCCGCGCTGCTGGCGCTGGCGCTTTCTGCCTTTCTTGTGCTGCCTGCCGGTGCCCGCCAACCGGCACCGCAGGAGCAGGCGCAAGTCCTGGAAGTGCATCCGGTCCAATTGACGGTGATGACGGCCAGCGGAGAATTCGGCTTCGACATCGAGGTTGCTGACGACGCGGACGAGAGAAGCACCGGCCTGATGTTCCGCACCGAAATGCCGGACGACCGTGGCATGCTGTTCATCTTCCCGGCCGATGTGCGGGGCTCGTTCTGGATGATGAACACCATCCTGCCGCTCGACATCATCTATGTCCGCGCCGATGGCACAGTGGATTCGATTGTGCGGGGCGAGCCGTTCTCCCTGGCCCCTCTGCGTTCCCGGGGCATGATTCGCTACGTGCTTGAAGTGAAGGCCGGAATAGCCGAAAAGACCGGGATCCGTCCGGGCGTCCGCCTCAACCATCCGCTCATCGCGCCCGGCAAGTAACCGGTCCGGGTTTCAAGCATGCAGCATTTCACTCACGACGGATACGATTTCGCCTTCATCGACGAGGGCGAGGGCGATCCGGTCCTGCTCATTCACGGCTTCGGGTCGTCCCATTCGGTCAACTGGGTGACGCCGGGCTGGGTGCAGGCGCTCAACCAGGCCGGCTACCGCGCCATCGCGCTCGACAATCGCGGCCACGGGCAATCGGAAAAGATCTACGATGCGGCCGCCTACACGCCCGAGGCCATGGCCGGCGATGCCGCGGCCCTGCTCGATCATCTGGGCATCGGGCGGGCCCATGTCTTCGGCTATTCCATGGGCGCGCGCATCACTGCCTTCATGGCGCTCGGCCATCCGGACCGCGTGGCGACCGTCATCCTGGGCGGGCTTGGTTATGGCATGGTGGAAGGCGTGGGCGACTGGGACCCCATCGCCGAGGCCCTGCTGGCGGCCGATCCGGACACGATCACGGACAGGCGCGGCCAGATGTTCCGTGCTTTCGCCGATCACACGAAAAGCGATCGCCAGGCGCTTGCCGCCTGCATTTCCCGCTCGCGCGACCTTCTGAGCGAGGAGGACGTGGCCC
Source organism: Phyllobacteriaceae bacterium (assembly GCA_002708825.1). Taxonomy (GTDB): domain Bacteria; phylum Pseudomonadota; class Alphaproteobacteria; order Rhizobiales; family Rhizobiaceae; genus Zhengella. The sequence goes on from PAPF01000007.1 coordinate 240,741, forward strand.
GCATCACGCAACCGGCGCTGGTCGCCGTGGGCACCAATGACGACATCGCCGGATCGCCGCACCGCCTGGCCGCGCTCATGCCGCGCGGCGAGGCCTTCGACATCGAGCGGCGCGACCACATGCTGTCCGTCGGCGACCGCACCTTCAAGAAGCGCGCCCTGGAATTCCTTGCCGGGAACGCCCTGTGAAACCGTCGCGCCATATCACCCTGACCGGCGTCGAGGGCAATCGCCTGGAGGCCGAGATATGGGGCAGTTCCGGTCATCCCGTGGTGCTGCTTCACGGCGGCGGCCAGACGCGCCATGCCTGGTCGCGCACGGCCGTGCGGCTTGCCGCGGCCGGCATGCGGGCCATGGCGGTGGACCTGCGCGGCCATGGCGCGAGCGAATGGGTCCAGACCGGCCACTACCGCTTTGCCGACTACGGCCGCGACGCCGATGCCATTGTCGAGCAGGTTGCCGACCTGTTCGGGGAAGCCCCGTCCGGCGTCGGTGCGTCGCTCGGCGGCCTTTCGCTGCTGACCAGCGAAATCAACATACGCCCCAGGCTTTCCTCGCTCGTCCTGGTCGATGTCGTGCCGCGCATGAACCGGCAGGGCGTGGCCCACATCCTCGCCTTCATGGCTTCGCGCCTGTCCAACGGCTTTGCCTCGCTGGAGGAAGCCGCCGACGCCATTGCCGCCTACCTGCCGCATCGCAAGCGGCCGCGCTCGCTGGAAGGGCTGCGAAAGAACCTGCGCGTTGGCGAGGACGGCCGCTACCGCTGGCACTGGGATCCGGCCTTCTCGACGGGCGAATACAATATCGACCGGGGTGCCGAGGCCCACATGATTGCACTCGATGCCAATCTCGACCGTCTTGACCTGCCGGTCCTGCTGGTGCGCGGCATGCAGTCGGAACTGGTGGACGAGGAGGTCGCGCGCGATGTCGTGGCACGTCTGCCGCTGGGCGAATATGCCGATGTCGGCGGCGCCGGCCACATGGTTGCCGGCGACCGCAATGACGCATTCTGCGACGCCATCCTGGCATTCCTCAGCCGGGTCGAGGCGGCCTGAATCCCCCGCTTTTACTGCGGCCTGGCGCCGTCAGCGGCCCTTGAAGACAGGCTTGCGTTTTTCGCGAAAGGCGGTCCGGCCCTCCGCGTAGTCGGCGCTGTCGAAGGTGGCCGAACCGAGGCTGCGTGCCAGGGCCGCATCCGCCTCCGTCTTGCTGGTCACCGCGCGTATGGCTGCCTTGGAAGCCCGCACCGACAAGGGCGCATTGGCCGCGATCGCTTCCGCCATTGCCGTGGCGCGCGCATCGAGTGCCATGCGGTCGCCTTCGATTTCCAGCAGGAAACCCGCCGCAAGTGCCTGCGCGGCCGTGATGCGCGCCGCCGAGAAGGTCAGCCACTTCGCCATCTGCGCCCCGGCTGCCGTCACGATGTCGATCATTGCGTCCTGTGGATAGGCCAGGCCGAGGCGCGCGGCCGGTACGGCGAACGTGGCATCGGGCGTGGCAAGGCGCAGGTCGCACGCCGCGGCCAGTCCGAAACCGCCGCCGAAACAGATGCCAGAAATGGCCGCGATGACCGGAAAGGGCGCCTCCCGCAGGGCCGTGAAGGCATCGGAATTGGCCTGTTCATAGGCCCTTGCGGTTTGCGCGTCGCGGCGCACCGTGTCGAACTCGCCGATATCGGCACCGGCCGAGAAGTCCGCCCCCTCGCCGGAAAGGATGAGGGCGCGAACATCCCCGGAGCCAGCCCAGGCGGCAACCTCGTCGGCCATCGCCCGCCACATTGCCTGGGTGACCGCGTTCTTGCGCTGCGGCCTGTTGATGGTCAGCCGGGCAATGCCGTCATCCAGCCGCGCTTCCAGTCCGTCCGCGATTTCCGCCATTGTTGAACCCGGTTGAGTGCTGTTTCACCGGGTTGTGAAAAGTTTGCGGTTTGAATGCAAGCCGTTCTGACCTATTTTCCCGCAAAGGCACCATCGTGAGGTATCCGTCATGGCGATCCAGTCCGCAAAGAGCGCCGGCAACCTGAAACCGGTCGACCCGATCTGGTCGCAGGTCCGCCACGAGGCACGGCAGGCGGTAGAGAACGATCCGCTCCTGGCCGCCTTCCTCTACTCGACGATCCTCAACCACGATTCGCTGGAGGATGCCGTCGTCCATCGCGTCGCCGAAAGGCTCGATCACCCCGATCTCGGCGCCGACCTGATCCGCCAGACCTTCGCGGTGATGATGCGTGGCGATTCGTCCTTTTCCGAAAGCCTGCGCGTCGACATCCAGGCGGTCTTCGACCGGGATCCCGCCTGCACGCGCTATCTTCAGCCTGTGCTCTATTTCAAGGGATTCCATGCGATCCAGACCCATCGGCTTGCCCACTGGCTGTGGCAGCAGGGCAGGGAGGATTTCGCGCTCTACCTGCAAAGCCGCTCGTCGGCGGTGTTCCAGACCGACATCAATCCGGCCACGCGCATCGGCAAGGGCATATTCCTCGACCATGCCACGGGTCTTGTCGTCGGCGCGACCGCCGTCATCGAGGACGACGTCTCCATTCTCCAGGGTGTGACGCTGGGCGGCACGGGCAAGGAAGACGGCGACCGTCATCCCAAGATCCGGCGCGGCGTGCTCATCGGCGCAGGCGCCAAGATCCTCGGCAATATCGAGATCGGCGCGGGTGCCAAGGTGGCTTCCGGCTCGGTCGTGCTCGAAGCCGTCCCGCCCTGCAAGACGGTTGCCGGCGTTCCGGCCCGCATTGTCGGCGAGAGCGGCTGTGCCGAACCGGCGCGCGACATGGACCAGCGCATCGCGGTGCGCGACCGCTGAGCGGAACGAAACGGCTCGTTCGGGGTTTACACCCGCCCGTCCATCATGCCAGAAGCGCCGTTGCCGGCCGGGCTGTGCCCCGGTGCGCAAAAGCAACGACGATCATCAGCGGACGGAGCAGGATACCTTGAAACCCGATGAATTGCGCAAGCTCGACGCCTATTTCAAGCGGACCTTCATGAACCAGGCTCTGCAGGTCAAGGCGCGCCCGCGCAAGACCGATTCCTGCGAACTCTACCTCGGCGACGAGTTTCTCGGCATCATCGACCGGATCGAGGAAGAGGGCGAGGTGTCCTACAATCTCGCCATGGCGATTCTCGACATCGACCTGGAATGAAGGCCCTTGCCGGCGGGTTTACCCGCCGGTGACCAGCAGCCTGCGCGCAAGCGCCAGGACCGCGGCGTCAAGATGGCGCCACTCGCCCAGCATCTCCTTTGAAAACCGGTAGGTCAGCGACAGGTTGTCGCCGACATGGACGTCGCGCTCGCAAGCCGCGATCGCCTCGCGCGCGGCTTCGCCCGCCAGGCAGCGGGCCGCGAAGGGCGCCTGGCCGGCACGTTCCCCCAGCACCAGCAATTCGCCCAGATAGCCAGTCTTCTCCTGGAAGCCGTGCATGGTGAGCCCCGACGGGCCCTCGATGCCCGGCCGGATGATGAGTTCGTTGTAGATCGGTCCGACCCGCCCGGACATGTCGCGTGACATCATCCGCTCCTGGAAGGTGAGGAAGACGATCGTTCCGCGCTCGCCGGTATTGTTGAATGCGTCCGCGTGGGCGCGGCTGTAACCGGTCATGTCCGGCCAGCGCGCATAGAGTTGAAGTTGCGGCCAGCTTCCGTCCGTGCGCTGCCACGATTCGCGGATCATGTTGGATGGCACGTGCAGCACGTTGTTGCCCATCACGATCTCGCGGATGCGCGTGTCCTCGGTGTGGCCGGCCATGGCGATGGCCCGGCCGTAATGCTTGCCCGCCACGTAGATGGCAAGCGAGACCAGCAACAGGCCTGCGAAGACGAGGAACACGCGCATCATGAAGCGCGCGTCGAGTTGCCTGACGATCAGTTCAGGATTGGCGGATGCGGTCATGGTGTCCCGGCATGAAACGGAATCGGCTGGCACGCGCCTTGCGAGCGTTTGTCGGAACCTATCCTTCGTCGCTTATGGTAAACGGTGCGTAAAGATGGACGGCATGCTCCTGTTTTTGTTCGCCTGGCTGACCGGTCTCACCGTGGCCGGCAGTGTTTCCGCCATCGCCGAGGCGGCATCGGCCCGCCCGGTCACCTTCTGGCCGCCGTTCGTTTCCCGGGCGCACATCCTGCGTTCGCTTGCCTTCACCGCGTTGGCCGGTCCGGCCATGATGCTCAACGATGCCTTGGATGCCTGGCGGGGCAGGGCCGTTTCCGGCTGGACGCTGGGCGTCGCCGTGGTGGTGGTCAATGCCTGGGCACTGGCCCTCGGCATCCTTTCGCTGGCGCTTTTGACGGCTGTTTTTCCGGCCGGCGTCTGATAGGACTCCCGCGTTGGAACAGCGGTGAACCGAGGGAGGGACAGGAATGCCGGTATATGCGCTTGCCGATCGCCAGCCGAGTTTCGAGGACCGGGAAAGCGTCTGGATCGCGCCGGATGCCCGTGTCATCGGCGAAATCCGTATCGGCCGCGATGTCGGCATCTGGTTCGGCGCCGTCCTGCGCGGCGACAACGAACCGATCACGCTGGGCGACGGGACGAATGTGCAGGAGCACACCGTGATGCACACCGATATCGGCTATCCGCTGACGGTGGGCAAGGGCTGCACCGTCGGCCACCGGGCGATGCTGCATGGCTGCACGGTCGGCGACAACACGCTGATCGGAATGGGTGCCATCGTTCTCAACGGAGCCCGCATCGGCGCCAATTGCCTTGTCGGCGCGGGGGCGCTCGTCACCGAGGGCAAGGAATTCCCCGACAACAGCCTCATCGTCGGGTCGCCGGCACGCGCCGTGCGCACCCTTGATGACCGCGCCGTCCAGACGCTCAAGGCGTCCGCGCTGCACTACATCGAAAAGCAGCGCCTTTTCGCCGGCGCCCTGAAGGAATTGTAATCTGCCCGCCTGAAAAAGGTGGAGCCGGCCTCGGGGATCGGAGGCCGGCTCCTGCAACCCGGTCATGGGGGACGGGGAGTTGGGGACTTGACCGGGTATTCCGTTCAGCGCCGGATCGAGCCGACACTGCGGGCGCGGCTGTAATTGATCGACACCCAGACGCCGGCATTCCTGGATGATTGCCGTTTGAGATAGCGGTATTCGGTCTTGTCCCAGGCCAGGACGCGCGGCTCCAGGTTGTCGAGGATGAAGTCGCCGAGATCCGTCGACAGGGTCAGGACCGCGTGGCCGTCGCCATTGGGTTGCAGGACCACCGTGACGAGCAGTGCGGAGGCGGGAACGCCGGCCTTGATCAGCAGGCGGCGCTTCTCAAGCACATAATCCTCGCAATCCCCCTGCCGGCCCGGATAGGACCAGTATTCCTCGCGGCCCCACATCTCCATGTCGGTGCGCGGCTGCACCATGACGTTGACGGTATCGTTGATCTCGATCACCCGGCTCCACAGCGCGCGCGTCAGCGTGACCTTTCCGGCCCCGCCCGTCCGTCCGCACTCGGAAGGGTAGCTCTGGCAGAATTCGTAGTGGCCGATGGGCTGCGACGTGATGCTGCCCGTGCGCATCGGCGAATTGGCATGCGCAAGGCCGGCGGACCCGGCAAATGCAACACCAGCTATCAGGACTTTCAGTATTTTGTTTTTCATGTCCAGTCTCCCCGTGTGGAGAGAACAGTGACACATTCGAATTTACTTCAAGCAAAGTTCGGCAATAGCACTTGATAGAAATAAAAATAAAAATTATTCGGAATTGCATCTGTATTTATATTGAATGAATAGAAAATATAATTTGAATATTAGGCGAATTAGCAGAAACTTTAATTAGAAAGAAATTCCGTCGCGAAAGCCCGGATTAACCATCCCGGCCGGAGAAGGGCCGGAGCGCATGGCTGTTGGCGGAACGGGTGAGAAGCGTGCAAGCGGCACATGAGGCGCATGCACGGCAGCCAAAACAAGAAAACCGGCCGCAAGGGCCGGTCTTCTGCGTGTCCCGGTGGGGGAAATGGGTCAGTTTTGCAGGGAGCCCGCGAGTTCCGCCTCGCGCTGGAGAACGGCGAATTCGACAGCGACACCTTCATCGAAGTGGCGAACGACCTGGCCGCGCATCGTCCCGAGGGTTACCTGTGTCCCGATGGCCGGCTTGACCTCGATTTCCACCGCGGCGCCGGAGAGCGAAAGATCGATGATCCGGCATTGGTACTGCCGCCCGTCGGTCAGCTTGAGCACGGAGATCGGATTGCGCGGGGCGACGCGTTCGTGCCGGCGGTCTTCCGGCAGGTCGAGTTCATGCTTGTTGGCGAGCCACGTCAATTGCGCCGCCAGCTTGTCCTTCTTGCGCTCCGAAGCGATGATCGTGACCGCGAAGCCGTCCTGCAGGGTTCGGGTGATGACGCCTTCCACGCGCCCGATGTGATCGAGATAGGCAATGCACTTCTCGCCCGGCTGGCCGGTGACATCGGTTCGAAGGGCCACGCTTCCAGGCGACATGTCGATGACCTGGCAGGGATGCTCCTCGCGGTCCTCCAGCATGAAACGTCCATAGACCTTCACGCTGACACGCTGGAAAGTGCGCCGCTCGGGCATGTCCGGCATGGGCTGTGGGGCAGGCATGCTCATCTTTGTCGTGTGCCTCGTCTGCGCTTTCATCCGAATGGACAGCCTTAACCATACGGGCGCAGGTGTTAACAACGGGTAAGTATCGCGGCCTCAACTTGTCGTTTTCCGGTGGTTTCAGGACAGTCCGCCATCGAGGACCATCAGATGGCGGACACGCCTGCCGGAAGGCTGGTCAAGGCCGTGGTCCATGTCCTCGACGGCCGGGCTGATCGGCGGGACGGCAACTTCGGGCCGGTTCTTCAGGAATACCGGTTCGCGGTCGGGGTCGACGACGCGCAGGGCGGTCAGCCGGCATTCCGTAAGCGGATCGACGCAAAGCCAGAACGGCTTGTCCAGCACCACCGCGGAACCGAGTGCCCGCGCTCCGTCCCCGTTGCCCTGAATTGGCAGCAGGACCAGTTCCATTGCGATCATGCGCCCGGCGCGGCTGTGGCCTTCCAGGCTCAGCGCCACCACGCAATTGTCCCTGAAGGCGTTCCCGGCAAGACGGTTGACGATACGCCGGTCCCTGTCACTCCACAGGGAAGAGAACACGAAGCCCTTCAATTCCTTGCCGAACAGGGCGCAAAGCCGTGTGCCGGCCAGGCGGAACACGGCCTGGCCACGTGCGTCTTCCTCCAGGATGAAGGTGTCGCCGAGCAGGGAGCGGATGTCGGCCGGTTCGATCTCGTTGCGCCGCGGGGCAGGACGGCCATCCCGCAGCCTGTTCCAATACAGGAAAAGATCGATTGTCTTCTGGTCTTTCATGGCACTTGTCCCACGATCTGTCAGCATTTGTTCCATCGACGAACAGAATCGGTGTTCCCCGACAGGATTCATGGACACCGGGGCATAATGCGTGCCAGCGCCCGCAGGTTTCGATCGCGGGTTATCAACGGGGCTTGGCCGTTAAGGTTAACAAAGGCTTTCCGTTGTGCCCGGCCGGTTCGTGTGGCATAAGGACATCAACGACGAAGCGCTTGGTATTGCAGCCCTTTCGTTGTTGACAGCCAGTTTCTTTCGGGGAGAGCAGGGGCTCGACCAGGCCGTTCGGGAAAACCCGGACGGCCTCTTTTTTTAACGCCTTCCGGCCTGTAGGCTGCGCATCCCGTCAGACCCCCTGAAGGCATTGTCACCCATGCAGCATCCCGCTCCCGAGGAAAACGGCCCGCCGCCGGTCCGTGAACCGGTGTTCAACATTGCCGGCCCCGCGCTGGTGATGATCGTGCTCTGCGTCGCGGTCCACGTGATGCGGGTTTATGTGCTGACACCCGACCAGGACTACGCGTTGATCCTGCGCACCGCCTTCGTGCCGCTGCGCCATACCGGCGGCTTCGATCTTGACGTCTATGCCTTCCTGTCGCCGCTGACCTATTCGCTGCTGCACGGGGGCTGGCTGCACCTTGTGATCAACATGGTCTGGCTGGCGGCATTCGGTTCGCCGCTTGCCGCGCGAATCGGCTGGCTCCGGTTTCTCGCCTTCTGGGCTGTGACGGCACTCGGCGCCGTGGCCCTGCATTTCGCGCTTTTTCCGGATGATGCCGTGCCGCTTGTCGGCGCCTCGGGCGCCATATCGGGCATGATGGCGGCGGCCGCCCGCTACGGCTTCGCCGTGGGCCGCACCGGTGGCGTCCGGGCCTTCGAGGGGCCGCTGCTGTCACCGCGCCAGATGCTCGCCTCGCGCCTCGTCCTTTCCTTCCTCGGCATCTGGTTCGTCGCCAACCTGATCACCGGCCTTGCCTCGCCCGGCGGCAGCCCGATTGCCTGGCAGGCCCATATCGGCGGGTTCATCGCAGGCTTCGTTGCCATTCCCTGGCTGGATCCGCGCCGGCGCGCCTGAAGGCGGGTGCAATCCCCACTTGCCAAAATGCCGCAGCCGTCACACCATGAATGCGGGACTGGGGGGTGGCATCCGTGGATGTCCACGCAGCGAGAGGAGAAGTTTCATGACCGTGAAGGCGATTCTCGATCAGAAGGGCCGTGATGTGGTGACCATTTCGGCTGGCGAGACGCTCGGCAATGCCGCGGGGCTGCTGGCGAAGAAAAGGATCGGCGCCGCCGTGGTCGTTTCGGCGGATGGCGCGATCGAAGGCATTCTCTCCGAACGCGACATTGTTCGTGCCGTGGCCGAGCGCAAGGGCGCATGCCTCGACGATGCGGTTTCCTCGGTGATGACAGCCAAGGTGAAGACCTGCACGGAGACGAGCACGGTCAACGAAGTCATGGAGATCATGACGGCGGGCCGGTTCCGCCACCTGCCCGTGGCCGAGGGCGGAAAGCTGGTCGGGATCATCTCCATCGGCGACGTGGTCAAGCGCAGGATCGAGGATGTGATGCGCGAGGCCGACGAGATCCGCAACTACATCGCTGCCGGGTGACGGCCACGAAAGGCCGGTTGCCGACGGCACAAAAAAAGTTCCCGGCGCGAGCGCCGGGACAGTGGGAGGGATCCAGAAATTCCGTTGGCAATCAGGCCGCTTCGCCTTCCATCTTCTTCAGCCGCATCAGCATGTCGTGGTTGCGGCAATAGGCAGGCGCTTCGTCCGGTGCATCGCTGCTTTTCAGCCATTCCTCGCAAGCATCGCCCTCACTGCACGACAGGCAGCGATTGGCGGCGCGCCGGTAGACTTCGGCAGCGTGCGGGAGACCGTTCATGTGGTCGTTAAGCTCAAGCTTGCGGACCATGCCCTCGAAAAGATCACCGTGACGCAGGATCCTGGTAAATATTCCCATAAGGCTCATGTGACGGCCTCCCATCGCCGTTGACATGTTCAATCTGGCACAGCCGGCAGACGCTGCCTTGATTTAAGTCAACAGTTACAAAACGCTGTCCGGTTTCCAAAAACCTTGCAACACGGGACGGTTTGCTCTACCCGGATGACGACCAGAAGGCCGGCCTGCGGCGCCGGCGGCATCCCGGAAAGCAGCCCACCACGCCATGACCCTCATCGATACCCGTACGCCCGAGCCGAAACGCCTGATCCCCGGAGCCACCGGCGATTGGGAAGTCATCATCGGCATGGAAGTCCATGCCCAGGTCATCAGCCGCTCCAAGCTGTTTTCCGGCGCATCGACCGCCTTTGGCGGCGCGCCGAACGACCATGTCTCGCTCGTCGATGCGGCCATGCCGGGCATGCTGCCGGTCATCAACGCCGAATGCGTCCGCCAGGCCGTGCGCACCGGTCTCGGATTGAAGGCGCAGATCAACCTGAAATCCGTCTTCGACCGGAAGAACTATTTCTATCCGGACCTTCCGCAGGGCTACCAGATCTCCCAGTTCAAGCAGCCCATCGTGGGCGAGGGCATCGTCACCGTTGCCGTCGGTCCCGACAAGCAGGGCAATTTCGAGGCGATCGAGGTCGGAATCGAGCGCCTCCACCTGGAACAGGACGCGGGCAAGTCGATGCATGACCAGCATCCGACCATGTCCTATGTCGATCTCAACCGTTCGGGCGTGGCGCTGATGGAGATTGTCTCCAAGCCGGACATGCGCTCCGCCGACGAGGCCAAGGCCTACCTCACCAAGCTGCGCACCATCCTGCGCTATCTCGGCACCTGCGACGGCAACATGGACGAGGGCTCCATGCGCGCCGACGTCAACGTCTCCGTGCGCCGGCCCGGCGAACCCTTCGGCACGCGCTGCGAGATCAAGAACGTCAATTCCATCCGCTTCGTCGGCCAGGCCATCGAATACGAGGCGCGCCGCCAGATCGCGATCCTGGAGGATGGCGGCTCCATCGACCAGGAAACCCGCCTGTTCGATCCGAGCAAGGGCGAGACGCGCTCCATGCGCTCCAAGGAAGAGGCGCACGACTACCGCTATTTCCCGGACCCCGACCTCCTGCCGCTGGAATTCACGCAGGAATTCGTGGACGAACTGGCCGCCGGCCTGCCGGAATTGCCCGACGAGAAGAAGGCCCGCTTCATGGCGCTCGGCCTGTCGGAATACGACGCGTCGATTCTGGTTTCAGAAAAGGCGATTGCCGACTATTTCGAGCAGGTGGCCGAGGGCCGGGACGGCAAGGCGGCGGCGAACTGGGTGATCAACGACCTGCTCGGCGCGCTCAACAAGGCCGGCCTCGGCATAGACGAGACGCCCGTCTCTCCGGCGCAACTCGGTGCCGTGATCGACCTGATCCGTGACGGCACGATTTCCGGCAAGATCGCCAAGGACCTGTTCGAGATTGTCTGGAACGAGGGCGGCGACCCGAAGGCCGTCGTCGAGGAGCGCGGCCTGAAGCAGGTCACCGATACTGGCGCAATCGAGAAGGCGGTCGACGAGGTGCTGGCCGCCAACCCGGACAAGGTCGAGCAGGTCAAGGCCAAGCCCACCATGGCTGGATGGTTCGTCGGCCAGGTGATGAAGGCAACCGGCGGCAAGGCCAATCCGCAGGCCGTGCAGGCCCTGGTCAAGGCCAAGCTCGGGATCGAGGAATGAGCCGCGCCTTCACGATCCGACCGACAGGACCGGACGACATCGATGCACTGATGCGGCTGGTCAGGGAAAGCTGGGCGCGCACCTATGACCCGATCATCGGCGAGGCGGAGCGCCTGCGCATTTCGGGCGCCAAGCATGTCCGCGCACTCTTTGAATCCGAATATGCCGACCCGGCCGGCTTCGGATTTGTCGCAAGCGACGGCGACGGGCGCCTCGTCGCCCAGGCCGCCGGCGAGTGGCTGGACACCGGCGCTGCCTTCATCGACCGCATCCACGTCGAGCCGGACTGGAAGGGCTCCGGCGTTGCCATGGCGCTGATCGAGGCGGTGGCGGGCGAGGCCGACAAGCGGGGCGCACCGGTGGAACTGACGGTCCTGCGCGGCAATGACCGCGCGATCGCCTTCTATTTCAAGGCTGGCTTCCAGCGAATCGAGGAAGCGCCGGGCCTTGGCGAGACCCCGGCGGACCTCATGCGCCGTCCGGCCGGCATCGCGCAGGCTTGACGATCCGCTTGGAAAAAAGCCATCGTGCCGGAGCGCACGCCGCGCGACAGCATGAAGCAGGCAGCTTGAGGCAAAGGCATCCATGTGGATCAGGACCGTCGATCGCGACGATTTGCAGAATATCCGCGATCTCCTCGTCAAAACCTGGCACGCAACCTACGACGACATCTACGGCAAGGACCGCGTCAACGCGATCAACGAGGATTGGCATTCGGTCAAGGCGCTGCAGAAGCGCATGACCAGGCCCTATTCGGAGTTCGTCATCGCCGATGACGGAACCGAGATCCTCGGCGTTGCCTACGCGTCGATGGGCGATGAGCGGATCGCCTATCTCCACCAGCTCTATGTGAACCCGGACGCTCAGGGCAGGGGCGCCGGAAAGGCGCTTCTGATCGAGATGGAAAGCGCATTCCCGATGGCGGCGAAAATGCGCCTGGAGGTGGAGGAGGCCAATGCCAAGGCCATCGCCTTCTATGAGAACCAGGGCTATCGCCAGGTGGACCGGACGGACAATTGCGGCAGCCGCGATTCCGGTATTCCGGCGCTCATCCTGGAAAAGCAGATCGGCTGACGTCCGGACGGGCCTCGGGCGCGGAGGGTTGCGGCAACGTGCAGACAGAACCGCTGATCCGGCCCGCCACGCGCGCCGATGTTCCCGCCATCGTCGCCCTCTTCGCCGATGATGCGCTTGGCGGCCATGGCGATACGACCGATCCGGCGGTTTTGCCCGATTATCTGGCCGCGTTCGAGCGGATCGCTGCCAGCCCCTGCGACACCCTTTACGTCGCAGAGGTCGACGGCGTCGTCGCAGGCACGTTCCAGATCACGCTCACGACGGCGATGACCGGGCGCGGCCGGCCCGTGCTGACCGTGGAGGCCGTGCAGACGGCAGCAGACATGCGCGGGCGCGGCATCGGTGCCGCCATGGTCCGTCATGCCATCGAGGAGGGCCGCAGGGCCGGCGCGCGCCTCGTCCAGCTCATGAGCAACAAGACGCGGGGCGATGCCCATCGCTTCTATGAACGCCTCGGTTTTGCCCGCAGCCACGAGGGCTTCAAGCTGAAGCTGTGAAACCCGTCCACACCTTCAATTATCCCGCCTGCGCCCCTTGTCTTCCGGCGCGGGGCGTTTCATAAGGCGAAGCAATTGCGGATGCGCGGCATCACCCGTGCGTCCGGCGCGCAGGACGAGGCCCGGCATGCTCAAGCTACTCACCAACATCTTCACCTGGTGGAACGGCGCGACGCTCAACACCAGGTTCTTCACCTGGCGTCATGGCACGAAGGTGGGCGAGGACCAGTTCGGCAACGTCTACTACGAAGGCACGACGGATTCCGAAGGCCGCACCCGGCGCTGGGTCATCTACAACGGCTATGCCGAAGCCTCCGCCATTCCTCCCGGCTGGCACGGCTGGATGCATCATCGTGTCGATCCCCCGCCGACGAAGGAAAACTATGCCCGCCGCGACTGGGAAAAGGAACACATCGCCAATCTGACCGGGACGCCGGCTGCCTACAGGCCGGACGGGTCGATCCTGACCCCGGCCAGCCGCCCGAAGGTGACCGGCGATTACGACGCGTGGACACCGGGCTCCTGAACCGTCCGGCCGGATCCGGCCTTGTCGCGCCACAATTTGCGGTTAACGCCTTCTTGACGGCAGGGCATGGAGAGTGCCACGCCATCGGATGTTGTCCGCGATTCCATGGAAATTGTTGCCGGCCATGAAGAACAGAACAAGCAACCGTTCAATCACGCTCATGCTTGCCGCAGCGATGGCCTTTGTTGCCAGTGGCGCGCAGGCCGAGCGCATTACCAATCCGGTTGCCGAGTTCACCGGCATCGACAAGATCACCGGCCGGATCATCAGCTTCGATGTCTACATCGACGAAACGGTGCAATTCGGCGCGCTGCTCGTCACGCCGCGCGTGTGCTATTCCCGGATCAACGAGGATGAGCCGAAGACCGACAGCTTCGTCGAGGTCGACGAGATGACACTGGATCGCAAGGTGCGGCGCATCTTCACCGGCTGGATGTTTGCCGAAAGCCCGGGCCTCAACGCCGTGGAACACGCTGTCTATGACGTCTGGCTCAAGGGCTGCAAGCAGGATTCCGACGTTCCGCCGCCCAGGCAGGGTTGAGGGATCATCGGGCGTCCGGGGATGCCGTCTGCTCCCGCTCGCCCGGCAGGTTGAAGTCCGCATCCTTCGAGATCGCTGCCGCCAGCATTTTTTCATAGGCCCGCCGCGGCACGTCGACGGCGCCGAACCGCTTCAGGTGATCGGTGGTGAACTGCGTGTCGAGCAACAGGAAGCCCTGTTGCTTCAGCCGTTCCACCAGGTGCCAGAGACAGACCTTGGACGCATCCCTCTCGCGCGCGAACATGCTCTCGCCGAAGAAGGCCGCGCCCAGGGAGACGCCGTAGAGACCGCCAACAAGCCGTCCCTCGTGCCAGGCTTCCACCGTGTGGCAATAGCCGCGCCGGAAGAGGGTGCCATAGGCTTCGCGGATGGCGCGGTTGATCCACGTTGTCGGCCGGCCCTCGCTGGCTTCGGCGCAACCCTCGATCACGCCGTCAAAGTCGCGGTCGAAGGCAATGGCGAAGCGTTCCTGGCGGATGACCTTGCGCAGGCTGCGCGGCATGTGGAAGCCGTCGAGCGGAATGATGCCGCGCACCTCCGGCCGCACCCAGAACACGTCCTCGTCGTCCGCATCCTCCGCCATCGGGAAAACGCCGGTGGCATAGGCGCGCAGCAGCAGGTCAGGCGGAATGGCTTGTCCGGGCGCGAGCGGGCGGCTCACGGCTTCACCCGCGCGTGATGCCGGCGGTCATGCCACACTGGTCTTGGTGGCCAGGTATTTTTCGAGCCAGTGAATATCATAATCGCCGTTTGCGATGTCCGGATTGGTCACCAGATCGCGGAAGAGCGGGAGCGTGCTGTTGATCCCGTCAACGACGAACTCGTCCAGCGCGCGGCGCAGGCGCATCATGCACTCCACACGGTTGCGGCCATGCACGATCAGCTTGCCGATCAGGCTGTCATAGAAGGGCGGGATCTTGTAGCCCGAATAGACGCCGGAATCGACGCGCACACCGAGGCCGCCGGGCGTGTGGAAATGCGTGATGACGCCGGGCGAGGGGGTGAAGGTCAGCGGATCTTCCGCATTGATCCGGCACTCGATGGCATGGCCGGAAAAGCGGATTTCTTCCTGCCGGACCGACAGCCCGCCACCGGAAGCCACGCGAATCTGCTCATGCACGAGGTCGATGCCGGTAATGGCCTCGGTAACCGGATGCTCCACCTGCAGGCGGGTGTTCATCTCGATGAAGTAGAACTCGCCGTTCTCATAAAGAAACTCGATGGTGCCCGCACCCGAATAGCCCATCTCGGCGATGGCATTGGCGCAGATCGCCCCGATGCGCTCGCGCTCGGCTTCGTTGAGCGCCGGCGAATTGGCCTCTTCCCAGACCTTCTGGTGGCGGCGCTGGAGCGAGCAGTCGCGTTCGCCGAGATGAACGCCCTGGCCCATGCCGTCGCCCACCACCTGCACCTCGATATGGCGCGGCTTCTCCAGGTATTTCTCGATATAGACCGCGTCGTCGCCAAAGGCGGCGCCGGCTTCCGAACGCGCCGTTTGCAGTGCCACGAGAAGGTCGTCTTCCGAGCGCGCCACCTTCATGCCGCGCCCGCCGCCGCCGGCCGAGGCCTTGATGATCACCGGGTAGCCGATGTCGGCAGCGATGCGCCGCGCGTCCGCCTCCTCCGTGACCGCGCCATCGGAGCCGGGAACGACCGGAATGCCCAGCCGCTTGGCGGTCCGCTTGGCCTCGATCTTGTCGCCCATGATGCG
Source organism: Phyllobacteriaceae bacterium (assembly GCA_002708825.1). Classification (GTDB taxonomy): domain Bacteria; phylum Pseudomonadota; class Alphaproteobacteria; order Rhizobiales; family Rhizobiaceae; genus Zhengella. Next base: position 256,069 of record PAPF01000007.1, read on the forward strand.
GATATGGTCCGCCTTGGGTCCGATGAAGGTGATGTTGTGGGCTTCAAGGATATCGGCGAACTTCGCGTTTTCCGACAGGAATCCGTAGCCCGGATGAATGGCGTCCGCGCCGGTGATCTCGCAGGCGGCCACGATCTGGTGGATGTTGAGATAGGAATCGCGCGAGGGCGGGGGCCCGATGCAAACGCTCTCGTCGGCAAGGCGCACATGCATGGCATCCGCGTCCGCCGTCGAATGGACCGCGACCGTCGAGATGCCAAGTTCCTTGGCCGCGCGCAGGACGCGCAGGGCGATCTCGCCGCGATTGGCTATGAGGATCTTGTTGAACATGGCCGCTTACTCGATGATGACGAGCGGCTCGCCGAACTCGACCGGCTGGGAATCCTCGACAAGGATGGCGGTGACGGTGCCCGACCGCGGGGAGGGTATCTGGTTCATCGTCTTCATGGCTTCCACGATCAGCAGGGTCTGGCCCTGTTTCACGCTTTGCCCCACTTCGATGAAGGCCTTGGCGCCTGGCGCGGGCGCCATGTAGACGGTCCCGACCATCGGGGAAGGAACGGCGTTCTTGTTGTCTGCCGGCTTGTCCGGTGCTGCGGCTGCCGGAGCGGCCTGTGCCGGGGCGGCGACCGGCGCCGGAGCCTGGGCATGGACAAAGGATTGTGCGGCCATCTGGCGCGAGACGCGCACGCGCAAGTCGTCCTGCTCGACCTCGATTTCCGACAGGTTGGTTTCGTTCAGGATCTCGGCGAGATCGCGAATAAGCTGCTGGTCGATGCCCGAGGATTTGGAAGCCATGCGCTATTGTCCTTCTTGAAGCGTTCAGCCAGCCGCGCCGCGCGCCGGCTGTCTGCGGTCCTGCGCCAGCCGGGCTTCACGCATCGTGATGCCCGCCGGCAGGCCGCGCGTCTCTATAAAGCGGATAGCGGCGCGCGAAAAGACCGCAAGCGGCAAGTTTTGTTCTCCACAGCCGATTGCCGTCCGTGGCCGCTGATCAGCACTCCGTGCTGTTGCAGGCGCGCAGGTTTTCCACCTTGGCCGAAAGCACGTCCTGGCCGAGCGCGCCGAACACCACCTCGTCACCCAGGACATAGGACGGCGTCCCGGTGATCGACAGCTTGTTGGCCAGGTCATAGGTCTTGCGGAACGTGGCGATGATCTGCGGGTCTTTCATGGCTTCGCGCAGTTCGGCCTCGGCGATGCCCATGCCGGTGGCGATCTCGATGGCCTTGTCCTCGGTCGCGCGTCCGCGCGAGCTTAGAAGCTGCTGGTGGAACTCGGGATACTTGTCCGGCGCGATGTTGATGAGCGCCTGCGACACGATGTGCGCCTTCTGGGAATCCTCGCCCAGGATCGGGAACTCCTTGAGCACGAAGCGCAGGTCCTTGTCGGCTTCCACCATGGCCTGCATGTCGTCGAGCGCCCGCTTGCAGTAGCCGCAATTGTAGTCGAAGAACTCGACGATCGTCACCGAGCCTTGCGGATTGCCGATCAGGCCGTCATGCTCGGAATCGAACAGGTCGTTCCCCGCCGCGCTGATAACGGCGCGCTGGAGATCGCGCTGTTCTGCCGCCTGCTTCTCTTCCAGCGCCTGCTGTGCCTCGATCAGGACCTCCGGATTCTCGATCAGGTAGGACCGGATGATGGATTCGATCTCTTTCCGGTTGGCATCGGAAATCGTCATGTCCTCAGCGGCCGCCCGGACCGGGAGCGAAACGGAAAGGGCGACACCCGCCGCGACGAGCGCGTGAACCAGGGGGCGGGGAAGGGCGGCGGATCGGATCATGTCGTTCGTTTCCTTGTCATGGATGGCGGCACGGCGCCGGGATGTCGGTCAGTTTTTCTTGTTCCGGGGCATCTCGATGATGTCCTGCGCTCGTTGCCAGGCCGGCGAGCCACGCTTGAGCTTCTGCTGGGCCCGCGCGGCGAAGATCCGCGCCTCGCGGATGTTGCCGGCGTAAAAATTGCCTTCCGCCGACGCCAGTTCCGCCTCGCCGATCTCGCCAAGCGCGCCGTGCGCCTGCGCCAGGAACCGGTAGGCCCCGGCATTGGACGGATCGACGGCCAGCCCCTTGCGGATCATGGTGATGGCTTCGCGCATCGAATCGCGCTTTCCCGTCGCGATCAGCGCCTGGCCGCGCGCGACGAGCAGCAGCGGCGACCCGCCGCCAAGCTTTGCCGCCGTCCCGTAGGCGGCAGCGGCTTCGGCCGGCCGGTTCGCCTTCATCAGCGCGTCGCCCAGCAATTCGCGGAAGAAGGCGTTGCGCGAACGTTTTGCCACGAGCGCCTCGGCGCGCTGGACCGCCGTGCGCGGATTGCCGTTGAGATAGGTGTTGAGCGCAAGACCGTATTCGGCGGCAATCGGCGTGCGCAGCGAGCGGCCGATGCGCGCCACGGCGCCCGGCCCTTCCGTGTAGGCCGCGATCTTCACCCGCGCCATGTCATGGCGCTCCTGGAGTTCAGGCGGGTCGGCCCGGTTCCAGTATTTGCTCTGCTTCGCCCGCTCCGCCAGCAGCGCGATCCGGTCGCGCGGCATGGGATGGCTGGCGAGGTAGGGGTCGATGCGCGAACCCGTCAGCGAAAGCGCGCTGGCAAAGCGTTCGAAGGTGTCGATCATCCCCTGTGCCGACTGGCCCGTGGCTTCCAGGTAGTCGAGCGCGGACCGGTCCGCGGTCGCTTCCTCGCCGCGCTGGTAGGCCAGCAGGCCGCGCCGCGCCAGTTCGCCCGAACCCATCGCGATGCCGCTTCCCGCGCCCGCAAGGCCCCGGCTGTTCGTCGCGGCGCCGGCCGCCATGGCGCCGATGCCGAGCAGCGAACCGACCACGGCGAGGGTCTGGGCGCGCTCGATCTGCTGGCGCAACCGCTCCTGGTGGCCGCCGGCAATGTGCCCGGCCTCATGCGCCAGGACGCCGATGATCTCGTTCGGCGTCTCGGCGATCATCAGCGCGCCGGTATTGATGAAAAGGCGCCGCCCGGTCACGAAGGCATTGAAGGAACTGTCATTGACGAGAATGATCTCGACGCCGGATTTCGAAAGACCGGCGGCCTTGAGGATCGGCCGGGCGTAGTCGCGCACCAGCGCCTCGATTTCGGCATCCCTGACGATGGGCACGCGTGACTGCGCGATGGCCGGCGTTGCGGCCTGCGTGGCAGCGATCCCGGCCGCGACCACGAGGGTGGTGGCCTTGAGCGCGATCCGGCGAAACATGGTCGTGGCTGTCCTGACGGTCATGACATCCCTAGGGCTACTCGACTGCAAACGGGTTGGAAACCCGCATCCGTTCCAAATCATCAACTTGTGATCGCCACATCAATCGGGCATTTGTGCGGCCGGACGGCGCGACGACACGCGCCAGCGACAGTCACGATTGTCGAGCGCAGGAGACCGGCAAGGATGAAGACACACGTTTCCAGGCGGAGCGCCGTGGAGCCCTTTCACGCGATGGACGTGCTGGCCGCAGCCAACCGCATGAAGGCGCGCGGCGTTCCCGTGATTTCCATGGCGGTCGGCCAGCCTGGCGACCCGGCGCCGCAGGCCGTGCGCGAAGCCGCGGCGCGCGCCCTGGCCGATGGCCGCATCGGCTATACCGATGCGCTCGGCCGCCTCGCCCTGCGCGAAGCCATCGCCGCCCACTACGATCAACATTATGGCGTGGCTGTCTCCCCGGACCGGATCGCGGTCACGACCGGTTCCTCCGCCGCCTTCAATCTCGCTTTCCTGGCCATGTTCGATCCGGGCGACCGCGTGGCGATCACGGCGCCCGGCTACCCGGCCTACCGCAACATCCTCAAGGCCCTCGGTCTGGCCGTTGTCGAAATCCCGCTCGACCCCGACGGTTATCTCAAGGCGGATCAGGTGGAGGCGGCCCATCGCCAGGGGCCGCTGGCCGGCGTGCTCTTCGCAAGCCCCGCCAACCCCACCGGCGCGGTCATTCCCGACGCCGAGCTGAAGGCGATCGCCGCGACGGCGCGCGACCTCGGCATCGCGCTCATCTCCGACGAAATCTATCACCGGCTCAACTTTTCCGGTCCGGATACGACCGCGCTGGCCCTTGACGATGACATAACGGTCATCAACTCTTTCTCGAAATATTACTGCATGACCGGCTGGCGCATCGGCTGGATGGTCTTGCCCGAGGCCCTGGTACGGCCCATCGAGCGGATCGGCCAGAGCCTTTACATTTCAGCGCCGGAGCTTTCGCAGATCGCCGCCGTGCAAGCTTTCGAAGCCACCGCAGAACTGGAACGCGTCAAGGCGCGCTATGCAACAAGCCGGGCGCTTCTCATGGAAGCGTTGCCGCGCCTCGGCCTGCCTTTGGCCGCACCCATGGACGGCGCCTTCTATGCCTATTGCGACGTGACCCGCTACACCAACGATTCCATGGCCTTTGCCCGCTCCATGCTGGAGGAGGCCCATGTGGCGGCGACACCGGGCCTCGATTTCGATCCGGTGCAGGGGCCGCGAACCATGCGCTTCTCCTATGCGGGCACAACGGAAGACATGGCGGAAGCGGTGCGTCGGCTGGAACGCTGGCTCCGCTGACCGGTCAGGATCCCGTCCGGCCTTGCGCCCGGCCCTGGCGCTGCGATTTGGTTGACGCATGACATGAAAAAGCCCGGCGAAAACCGGGCTTTTTCGTCAGAAAAGGTTTTTACGGGATCAGAAGAAGCCCTTGCGCTGCCACCAGCCGGCCTTGCGCGGCTTGGCTTCGTCGCTGTCCTTGTTGGCCGATGTCACGACCGGCTCGGACGCGACCGGGGCAGTGCGGGCCGAACGGTCCACATTGGCTGCTTCGTCGCTTTCGCCAGCGTCGGCGGCCTTCGGCGCTTCATCGGACGCGGCGGCGGATTCGGCAGCCTCTGCCTTCGCGTCCTCGCCTTCGGTACCGTCGCTGGCAAGCGCTTCCTGCGCCAGGTCGGCCACGGCTTCCACAATCGGGGCATCGGCGGGCGCCGCGTCCTCGGCCGTGACGTCCTTTTCCGCGTCGGCCTTCTTGGCGCGGCTGCGGCGCTTCGGCTTGGGCTTTTCTTCCTTGCCGGCGGCCTCGTCGGCCTTGGCATCGGCGCCGGCACCTTCATCAGCGGCTTCCGTCTTGGCCTTCTTGGCGCGGCTGCGGCGCTTCGGCTTGGCCGGTGCCTCTTCCTCGGCGGACGGCTCCGGTGCGATTTCCTCCGGCTGCGCCGTGCCTTCGACCGCCGCAGCCGCGTCGGCGTCGCTCACGGCGCTCACCGCAGGGGCTTCCCCGGCGGCCGGCGTTTCATCCGCCGCGCCATCGCCTTCGTCAGACGATCCGGATTCGGGTCCATCGCCCTCGCCACGGCGGTTGCGGCGTCCGCCACGCTTGCCACGCCGGCGCTTGCGGCGTTCTGCACCGTCGTCCTGCTCGCCCGCGGTTTCGTCGTCGCCTGAAGCATCGGCCGCGTCCGCGTCATCCTCAGCACCGGACTCGTCATCGTCCTCGCTGTCGGATTCGCCGTCGGCATGCTGCGCATCCGCGTCGCGGTCACGCCCGCCGCGCCGGCGGCGCCGGCGGCGGCGCTTGCGGCGACCGCCGTCATCGTCCTTCTCGCCGGTTTCCTCGGTCCCGGCCTCGCTTTCCTCGGCCAGCGCCTCATCGATGGCCTCGTCCTCGGCCAGGTCCGGCGCAAGGGCGGGAACGACAGCGGCCGGCGTGCCTGCCGCGGCCGATCCGCGATCGATCTCCACCAGTTTCGTGCCAACCGTGTCATCGCCCTCGACGGTGACCGTCAGCCCGAAGCGGGCTTCAAGGTCCATCAGGGTGGCGCGCTTCTGGTTGAGGATGTAGAGCGCCGTTGCGATGGGCGTGCGCACCGTGATGTTGTTGCGCGCATCCTTGGTCAGGTATTCCTCGATGGCGCGCAGGACATAGAGCGCGACGGAGGAGTCGGAGCGCACATGACCGGTGCCGCCGCAATGCGGGCAGGTCTGCATCGTGCTTTCCAGCACCGACGCGCGGATGCGCTGGCGCGACATCTCCAGCAGGCCGAACGGTGAGATGCGCCCGACCTGGATGCGGGCACGGTCATTGCGCAGGCAGTCCTTCAGCCGCTTTTCGACCGAACGGTTGTTGCGCTTCTCCTCCATGTCGATGAAGTCGATGACGATCAGTCCGGCCATGTCGCGAAGGCGCAACTGCCGTGCCACTTCCTCGGCTGCCTCCAGGTTGGTCTGCAGCGCGGTGTCCTCGATGGAATGCTCCTTGGTGGAGCGCCCCGAGTTGACGTCGATGGCGACCAGCGCCTCGGTCTGGTTGATGATCAGGTAGCCGCCCGACTTCAGCGTTACCTGCGGCTGCAGCATCCGGTCGAGCTGGGCCTCCACGCCGTAGCGCACATACATCGGCGTCGGGTCGCGATAGGGCTGCACCACCTTGGCATGGCTCGGCATGAGCATGCGCATGAAATCCTTGGCCTCGCGGTAGCCGGCATCGCCCGCCACGAGGATTTCATCGATGTCCTTGTTGTAGAGATCGCGCACCGACCGCTTGATGAGGCTGCCTTCCTCGTAGACGAGGGCAGGGGCGGTGGACTGGAGCGTCAGGTTGCGCACCTGTTCCCACATGCGCATCAGGTATTCGTAATCGCGCTTGATTTCCGGCTTGGTGCGGTTGGCACCCGCGGTGCGCAGGATGACGCCCATGCCTTCCGGCACGTCCAGGTCCTTGACGATGTCCTTGAGCCGCTTGCGGTCGGTGACATTGGTGATCTTGCGGGAGATGCCGCCGCCGCGCGCGGTGTTCGGCATCAGCACCGAATAACGGCCGGCCAGCGACAGGTAGGTCGTCAGCGCGGCACCCTTGTTGCCGCGCTCTTCCTTGACCACCTGCACCAGCAGGATCTGGCGCCGCTTGATCACTTCCTGGATCTTGTAGTTGCGGCGCGGCGCGCGACGGCGCAGGGCCGCCTCGTCCATGGCGTCGTCGGCGCCGACCATCTCGACGCCGGCATCCTCGCCGTCGCCATTGGCGTCATCGTCGCCATTGGTGTCGTCGCCGTTCGCCTCGTCGCCGGCAGCGTCCTCGCTGTCCGCTTCGCCGGCGCCTGCGTCAGCATGGGCTTCCGCCTCGGCCTGGTCACCATCCAGGTCGTCGCCGAATTGCGGCGCGGCGAGGCCGGCGTCCTCCGAGACGACATTGGCGTCGGCATTGGCCGCCAGGGCGGCAACCTGCGCCGCATCCTCGCCGTCAGTTTCGCCCTCGTGCTTCTTGACGTCGGAGGCGCGCGCCTTGGCCACCTTCTCGGACCCGCGTCCGCCGCGCCTGCGACGGCCGCGCCCGCGGCTGTTGCGCCCGGACTGTTCCTCGTCCTCGTCCTCGTCCTCGCGGCGGGCCGCCTCGGCTTCGTCGCGAAGCAGGGCCTGCCGGTCGGCAACCGGGATCTGGTAATAGTCGGGATGGATCTCGGAGAAGGCCAGGAAACCGTGCCGGTTGCCGCCATATTCCACGAAGGCTGCCTGCAGCGAAGGCTCCACGCGGGTCACCCGCGCCAGATAGATATTGCCCTTGAGCTGCTTCTTGTCCTGTGATTCGAAATCGAATTCTTCGATGCGGTTACCGCGGGTGACGACCACCCGCGTTTCCTCCGGATGGGAGGAGTCGATAAGCATTTTGTTTGCCATGGAAAGTCCCTGGGACAGAACGTCTCCGGGCCGGTGGCCGCATGGGCGCTGCCGGGCCGGAAGCGTGTCTGCCTGATCTGTTGATTGCCGTCATGGCCAAGGCGGGCGACGCATGCCGGACCCCGTCCGCGGCTTCAGAAGCGCGGATACTCAAGGAGCCAGGAATTTGTGCGTTTTGCGCCATCACCTTGTCATTTCGGTCCATTACACCGTGGATGCGGATGGGATCCGCACCCGTCCTTGCTCTTGAAACATCGGCGCGGGTTGAGCCGACCCGGCCGTTTTCCTCACACGAAGGCCCCGCTCGCCGGTGGCCTTGAAGAAATCCTTCTTGGAGCGCCGCCGGGGGCGTTTGATTGCCCTGGCGGTTCCGCCGGCCCTCGTTCCACGTCCGCTGGGGTATAGTGGATTTTGCGCCTGAGCGTCGCCAGTATCCGGGACTGCTCCATTTCCGCTTTTATGTCCTCACAGGGTTCGTGGCAACCCTCGACGTAAAACTGCCGCAATAGCTGCGCAGCAAGACTTGATTAACCATGTGCGGTTAGCAAACATTTGCGAATCGGAACGCGCACGACGGGAGTCCGCCAGCGTGCCAGGAACGGCAGGAACGAGAAGGGTGGGCGCCCTGGCGCCGCTGCTGGTGCTGGCCGTCGTTTTCGCCGGCCTTCTGGTCCGTCCGTTGCTCGCGGCGGAAGAGCCATTGCTTGCATTCGACCTTTCGATGGTCGGCGATGACAGCCGCATGCGCGTGACCATGCGTTTCGATCGCGAAACCGCGCCAGGATGGTCGCTCCGGCGCCAGCCCCACCGCCTGGTTGTCGATCTCCCCGAAACCCGCTTTCGCTTCTCGCCGGAGAGCACGGCGCCTGCCGGCATGGTCGAGGGTGTGCGCTACGGCGACCTGGGAGAGGGGCGTGCGCGCATGATCCTCCAGTTTGCCGGGCCCTTCAGCGTGGAGCGGTTCGAGATCGCGAAGTCCGCCGATGACGGCGCCTGGCGGCTCGTGGCCGACATCGTCAGGGCCACACCCGGCGAATTCGAGGCCGCGCTCGCATCGCAGCCGGCCTTGCAGGCACCCGCCCGCTCGACCCGCAAGACCGACCGGCTTGAAGCCAACCGGTCCGCGGACGACGGCCGGTTCACCATTGTCCTGGACCCCGGTCACGGCGGCATCGACGGCGGCGCGGAGGGCCTTCACGGGACGCGTGAGAAGACGATCACGCTCGCCTTCGCCCTCGAATTGCGCAAGCTCCTGGCGGAAACCGGCCGGTTCCGCGTCGTGATGACCCGTGACAGCGACAAGTTCCTGCGCCTCGACGAAAGGGTGCGAATCGGCCGCCAGAACGAGGCCGACCTGTTCATGTCGATTCACGCCGACACGATTCGCTATGGCTATGTGCGTGGCGCCACCGTCTACACGCTGTCCGAAAAGGCACCCGACAACATCGCCGCCGCCATCGCCGAGACCGAGAACCTGGCTGACGCCATCGCGGGCATCGAGTTGCCGGAGCGTGACACGGATGTCGCCGACATCCTGCTCGACCTGGTGCGCCGCGAGACCCAGGCCTTTTCGGTCCGCTTCGCCCGTACCTTGGTCGGGGAATTGTCGCAACAGGTCGAACTCATCAAGAATCCGCACCGTTCGGCCGGTTTCAGGGTGCTGACTGCCCATGACATGCCGTCCGTCCTGCTGGAACTCGGTTACCTCTCCAACAGCAAGGACGAGACGCTGATGCGCGATCCCCAGTGGCGGGAGAAGGCCGCGCGCAGCATCGTGTCGGCCATCTCCCTTTTTGCTGCCGCGCGCGGGACGGAAGGCGGATGAGGCATCTCCCGCAACTTGGTAACCGGACGGCGCAGGCCATATGGGAAAAAGGCTTGAAATTCGCTATGATGCGTCGCAAATGCCCGGCCGCCGCAATTTGCCCACATCCGAGGGGCAAGGGAAACGGTCAGGTGACAGGTCGGCTGCGTCGGCCATGATGCAAGGACCCCGGAACGACACATGCTCAGGCTCATTGGATATTTCTTTGGCATAGGGATCGCCCTGGCTCTTCTCGTGGCCGCAGGCGTGGCCATCTATGTCGGCGACCTTGCCAAGGACCTGCCCGATTACGAGGTGCTGGCGAAATACGAGCCGCCGGTGACCACCCGCGTCCATGCCTCCGACGGTGTGCTGATGGCCGAATATGCGCGCGAACGGCGCCTGTTCCTGCCCATCAAGGCGGTTCCTGATCGCGTCAAGGCGGCGTTTCTCTCGGCCGAGGACAAGAATTTCTACACCCATCCCGGCATCGACGTTTATGGCCTGACCCGCGCCGTCATCACGAATGTCCGCAACATGGGATCCGGCGCGCGGCCCGTCGGCGCATCGACCATCACGCAGCAGGTTGCCAAGAACTTCCTTCTGACGTCGCGCCAGACCTATGACCGCAAGATCCGCGAAGCCATCCTCGCGCTCCGGATCGAGCAGGCCTTCACCAAGGACCGCATCCTCGAACTCTATCTCAACGAGATCTTCTTCGGATTCGGCGCCTACGGCATCGCAGGCGCTGCGCTGACCTATTTCGACAAGTCGGTCAACGAACTGGAAACGCACGAGGCCGCCTATCTCGCCGCCCTTCCCAAGGGCCCCAACAACTACCATCCGTTCCGCCATACCGAGCGCGCACTGGAGCGCCGCAACTGGGTCATCGCCCAGATGCGCCAGAACGGCTATCTCACCGCCGAGGAAGCCGCGGATGCCTCCGCCAAGCCCCTCGGCGTAAAGCCGCGCCGGTCCGGCACCTACATGTTCGCTGGCGAGTATTTCACCGAGGAAGTCCGCCGCGAGATCATCGACCGCTACGGTGTGGACGCGCTTTACGAGGGCGGCCTGTCGGTGCGCACGACGATCGACCCGAAGATGCAGGTCGTCGCCCGGAAGGCCCTGCAGAACGGCCTGATGAATTACGACATGCTGCGCGGCTATCGCGGGCCGGCCGGCAGCGTCGACATTTCCGGCGACTGGGGCGTTGCCCTTTCGGAGGTCGAAGGCCTGTATGACGTGCCCGAGTGGCAGGTCGCGGTTGTGCTGGCCGCGGGCGATGAAGGGCTCGACATCGGCCTTCAGCCCGAAAAGGAAGTTTCCGGCGAGGTCTCGGGCGAGCGCACACGCGGGTTCATTTCCAGGAAGAACATGCAGTGGGCCATGCGTTACAAGAAGGATGGCAAGACGGTGAAGGCGAAATCGCCGGCCGAAGTCCTTCAGCCCGGCGATGTCGTTTTCGTGGAAAAGGCCGGGGACGGAGAGGCGGAGGGCAAGGGTGGCTACAAGCTGCGCCAGCCGCCCGAGATCGAAGGCGGCATGGTGGCGATGGACCCGCATACCGGCCGTGTGCTGGCCATGGTCGGCGGCTTCTCCTTCGCCGAATCCGAGTTCAACCGCGCCACCCAGGCCAAGCGCCAGCCCGGTTCCGCCTTCAAGCCGGTCATCTATGCGGCCGCGCTGGACAATGGCTACACGCCGGCATCCGTGGTGATGGATGGCCCCATCTCGATCCGGGTCGGCAACGACGTCTGGGAGCCCAAGAATTACGGCGGCGGCTTTGCCGGGCCGTCCACCTTGCGCCTCGGCATCGAGAAGTCGCGCAATCTCATGACCGTGCGCCTTGCCAAGGACATGGGCATGAATCTGGTGGCAGAATATGCCGAGCGCTTCGGTGTCTACGACAACATGTCGAAGGTTCTTGCCATGTCGCTGGGTTCGGGCGAGACAACCGTCATGCGCATGGTGTCGGCCTACGCAATCATGGCCAATGGCGGCAAGCAGATCAAACCGTCCCTGATCGACCGCATCCAGGACCGCTACGGCAAGACCGTCTACAAGCATGACGAGCGCCTGTGCGAAGGCTGCGCGGCGGCAAGCTGGGTGAACCAGCCCGAGCCGGAACTGATCGACAATCGCGAGCAGGTGCTCGATCCGATGACGGCCTACCAGATCACGTCCATGATGCAGGGCGTGGTGCAGCGCGGCACCGCCGTCACCGTGTCACGGCTGGAGCGCCCCGTTGCCGGCAAGACCGGCACGACCAACGACGAGAAGGATGCCTGGTTCGTCGGTTACACGCCGGATCTCGTGGTCGGCCTGTACCTCGGTTATGACACGCCGCGCCCCATGGGGCGCGGATCGACCGGCGGCGGCCTTGCCGCGCCTGTCTTCACCGAATTCATGGCCGAAGTGCTCAAGGACAAGCCGCCCGTCGAATTCCAGGTGCCCGAAGGCATGAACCTCATTGCCATCGACCGGAAGACGGGAATGCGCGCCGGCGGCGAGGGCCCGGGCGTCATCATGGAGGCCTTCAAGCCCGGCACCGGTCCAGCGGACAGCTATTCGGTCATCGGCATGGAAAACATCGCCGTCCAGGAGCGCGCCAAGGCGATTTCACCGCAGGCCAGCCGGGCGATTTCGGGAGGCGCGGGCGGTCTTTACTGACCCTGCGCCCTGTCTCCCGGCACATGGGCGGGCTGCCGGCCCGCCTTTTCCCTTTACAGCGCGGATCGTCATTCCTATGGTCCGCGCCGTTTCGAAACCCGAGAAATGATGGAACGGAAAAGACATGCGTGCCGAAACGCAGAATCTCGTCGATGAACTCAAGCAGGCCATAAGCCTGCTGAGGAGGCATCTTTGACTGGGATCAGGCTGTAAAACGTCTGGGATATCTCAATTCCCTGTCGGAAGACCCCGACCTGTGGAACGATCCGCAGGAAGCACAGAAGCTGATGCGTGAACGCCAGGGCCTCGAGGACAATATCGAGGCGATCAAGCGCTTGCAGCAATCGCTCGACGACAATGTCGAACTCATCGCCATGGGCGAGGAGGAAGACGACGCGGAGATCGTCCGTGATGCCGAGGCTTCGTTGCGCGCCATGGAGGACGAGGTCGCCCAGCGCCGCGTGGAGACCCTGCTCTCCGGCGAGATGGACGCTTCCGACACGTTCCTTGAAGTCCATGCCGGCGCAGGCGGCACGGAAAGCCAGGACTGGGCGCAGATGCTGTTGCGCATGTATACCCGCTGGGCCGAGCGCAAGGGCTTCAAGGTCGAGGTCCAGGACATCGCCTATGGCGAAGAGGCCGGCATCAAGGGCGCGACCCTGCTGGTCAAGGGCCACAATGCCCATGGCTGGCTCAAGACGGAATCGGGCGTGCACCGCCTGGTCCGCATCTCGCCCTATGACAGCAATGCGCGGCGCCACACGTCCTTCTCCTCGGTCGGCGTCTATCCCGTGATCGACGACAACATCGAGATCGAGATCCAGGACAAGGACATCCGCATCGATACCTATCGGTCGTCGGGCGCGGGCGGCCAGCACGTCAACACCACCGATTCGGCCGTGCGCATCACGCACCTGCCGACCGGGATCGTGGTGACCTCGTCGGAGAAATCGCAGCACCAGAACCGCGCCAACGCCATGAAGGCGCTGCGCGCGCGTCTCTATGACTTGGAGATGAAGAAGCGCGAGGAAGCGGCCCAGTCGGCTTTCGATTCCAAGACGGATATCGGCTGGGGTCACCAGATCCGGTCCTACGTGCTTCAACCCTATCAGCTGGTCAAGGACTTGCGAACGGGCGTGGAAAGCACCAGCCCGGACGATGTGCTGAACGGCAATCTCGACGAATTCATGGAAGCCGCGCTGGCCTCCAGGATCGAGGGGAGCGACGGCCAGCAGGTCGAGGATATCGCCTGATCGCGAAAGCACAGGCGAAGGACGCGGGCAAGGGGCGGCTGCGAGCCGCCCTTTTTCGTGCCTGGCGGCGGCGGGCGGCCGTCAGAGGGCCTCGGTGATCTTCCGGCCTGCCTTGAGATATTTCAGCGGGTTGACCGGCCGGCCGTTGCGGCGCACCTCGTAGTGAAGATGCGGGCCGGTGGAGCGTCCCGAATTGCCGGACCGGCCGACGATCGTGCCGCGGGTCACCGTGTCGCCCTTGGAGACCAGCAGCTTGCTCATATGGGCATAACGGGTCGTGTAGCCGTCGGCGTGCTCGATCTCGACCATCCGGCCATAGCCGCCATTCCAACCCGCGCGGATCACCTTGCCGCTAGCTGTGGCACGCACGGGCAGGCCGACGGAAGCGCGGAAATCCATGCCGGCATGCAGCGCCTTCGTGCCGATGATCGGGTCCCGCCTGTAACCGAAGCGCGACGAGACCGGCTGGCCGGGCAGGGGATTGGCGAGCGGGTAGACCAATGTGCGCGCCTTCAGCTTGTCGAGCCGTTCCAGCGCATTGTCCAGTTCGTCCACATGCGCCTCGAAGGCTGTGGCGCCGCTCACGGGAACCAGCGGCCCGCCGACGCCGTCGCGGTCGTAGCCCTCGGACACGTCCTTCAGTCCGGCCGCGTCCATCGCATCGGCGATCCGGTCGCTGGTCTGGTGCGCCCTTGCCGTCAGCGTTGCAATCCGCGAGATCTGTTCGTCCTCGATTGCCCTGAGCGACCGGTTGATGTCGACGAAAAGGCGGTCGGCCCGGTCGGCGGCGCTTTCGTCCTCCGGCCGGCTTGCCGGAGTGAGCGTGGACGCGGCCGCGAAGCGCGCCGTCATGGCACCGGCCTGTTCGAGCCGGCTCGTCTTGTCAGGCGTTTCGGCGCCGATCCGGGCCTGCTTTGCGGCTGGCCTTGTCGTCGGCACCGGCACCGGCACCGAGCCTGTCGACAGGCCGTCGCGCTTGGCCCGTTCCAGCAACGGTCCGAGCCGTCCGTGCCGCGAGGCGAGCGCCTCCTGGCGTTCGATCAGTTCGGCGACCTTGTTTTCCATCAGTTGCTGGTCCAGCAACTGGCGGCTCGTGATGCGGTCCACCTGGGTGCGCAGCGCCGATATGCGGTCCTCGTAGCTCTGCTGCACGCGCGCCTGTTGCGCCATGGCCCCCGTGAGGAGATCGTCGCGCAGCACAAGATAGGTCGTCGCCAGTACGTAGCCGAGCGCTGCCGCGGCCATCACGGACCCCAGCGTGGCGGCAAGCCATGGCCGCACCGTGAAATGGCGCACCTCGTTGCCCCTGGCAATGATGACTGTATGCGGTTCCTTGCGTTTCCCGAAAACCGGGTTCTCACGCTTGCCTGGAGTCACGGCCCTGTCCATCCGTTCTTCACTTGAATCGAAGCGGATGCATTTAAGCGCCGTTAGGGTTAACAAAGCGTTGGCGGTTCAGCGGGATGTCGAGGCAAGCGATTGATAGAACAGGGGTGTCAGCCCTGCTTCGGCGCGGGCAAGCACATTGAAGGGGGGCTTTACCTCGCCGCGGAAATTGGCCCGCACGAGGTCCTGGAACCGCCGCACGGGGTCGTGCCCGTCGCGCGCGCAGAAGAAGCGGAACCACTTGGCGCCTATCCCGACATGGCCCTTCTCGTCGGTATAGATGATTTCGAGGATGTCCGCCGTCTGGTGGTCGCCCGCCTCGCGCAGCTTTTCCTGCAGCGACGGCGTCACGTCCAGACCGCGCGCCTCCAGCACCAATGGCACGATGGCAAGCCGCGCATGCAGGTCGTTGCGGGTCTGGTGGGCCGCCTGCCACAACCCGTCATGGGCCGGCAGGTCGCCGTAATCGGCGCCCAGCGATTGAAGCCGTTCCCGCAACAGCATGAAATGCTTGGCTTCCTCGAAGGCTACCCGCATCCAGCCGTCGAAGAACGATCGCGGCACCGCCTCGCTGGTGAAGCGGGCAACGATATCAAGCGCCAGGTCGATGGCGTTCAGTTCGATATGCGCCAGCGCATGCATCAGCGCGATACGCCCGCGCGCGCTGGAAAGCGAGCGTTTGCGGACCAGTTTCGGCGCAACGAGGTCCGGCTTGTCCGGCCGCCCCGGCCGGTCGGGGATGGGCGGATCGCCGGGCGTGCGCAATGACAGCCGGCGCTGCATCCAGCGCGCATGGACGTCACGGGTCAGCCGCACCTTGTCATCGAGACAGGCAGCGCTGAGCGCCGCGATGCAGCCGCCGCGCAGGCTGACGATCCTTTCGGCCATGGCGAAGACGTCGTCAGGCCGATTTCGCTGCGGCGAGAACCTCCTCGGCGTGGCCCGGAACCTTCACCTTGCGCCAGACGCGCAGGATTGAGCCATCCTCGCCGATCAGGAAGGTGGAGCGCTCCACGCCCATGTATTTGCGCCCGTACATGCTCTTTTCCACCCAGACGCCATAGGCTTCCAGCACGCCCTTGTCCTCGTCGGAGACGAGGGCGACCGCCAGGTCGTGCTTGGCCTTGAACTTGTCATGCTTCTTGGCGCTGTCGGGCGACATGCCGACGACAACCGTGCCGGCCGCCTCGAAATCGCCCTTGAGCCGTGTGAAATCAATGGCTTCAGCGGTGCAGCCGCTGGTGTCGTCCTTGGGGTAGAAAAACAGCGCGACCTTCTTTCCCCTGAGGTCGGAGAGTTTCAGCGTGCGGCCGCCATCGGCCGGCAAGTCGAATTCCGGCGCCGTCTGCCCCGCTTCGAGTTCAGCCATATCATTGCCCTTCTTGTATCTTACGGATCGGCAAACCGGTTATAGTGCCATTCACGGATTCGTCTACGGGGCAGGAACGCATGGATCAGGACAGGGCGCACGCGCAGCATGGCCATGCGCGCGTCCGCTTCAGGCGGCGTGAACTGCCGGCGCTTGACGCCCTGCCGTCCTCTGCGGGCCTGACGGCGCAGACGGCGCGTTTCTATCGCTTGGGCAGGATTCTGCGCTGGATCGGCGGGGGCATGCTGGCTTCCGGTCTGGTCGTACTCCTCGCCCTGTCCGGCGCCTGGGTGGCGATCAATGCGGGCGTGGGGGCGGAGCGGATCAGCCGTGAGGCTGAAACGGCGCTGGCGCGGCTCTACGGTTTTCCCGTCGATGTGTCGCTTGGCGATACGCGGCTTTCCTTTGCCAACGGGATCAACCTTGCATTCGAGATCGGCGACGTGGACGTACGCCACGCCGGAACCGGCCAGTCCGTGACATCCGCGGAAGCGGTGAAGCTGGGCATCGGAAGCTGGGCGCTCCTGAATGGCCGCCTTCAGCTTGCCAGCCTGTCGATTGCCGGCGCGCAAGCTGCCGCCGGCATGGAGACGCCGGATCCGCAGGCAGATTTCCTTCAGCCGGTCCGCGATGCCGAGGGACTGGTCGATCCGGACCGCGTGCTGGCGCTCGTGTTCGATTCGGTGCGCGCCGCGCTCAAGCGGCTGGATGCCACCGGGACCGGCCGCATCTCGCTCGACGAGACCCAGGTGACCTATGACGGAATGCGCATCGCGATCGCCGAGGCCGATCTGCGCCACGCCCTGAACGGAACGTTCGAGGCCTCCGGTGTTCTTGATTTCGCCGGTACGCCGGTCAAATTCGAGGCGAGCGGCCGGCAGGCGGGCGACGCGATCACGGCGCTTGCGGCCGAGATCCGGACCGGGGGCATGAACCTGCAAGGCGCCGGCGCGGCGCCCGCCCTGGCTGTGCCCGATCTCGAAATCGCACTGGAGGGGGGCGAAGCGCGGTCCGGCACCGGGCAGGCGCTCAGGATGCGCCTTGAAGCTCCCGCGTTTACCGCCGCCATCGAGACGCCGGGCGATCTGAAGGGGTCGCTGATGCTGACGGCGGATCTGGCCTCCGGCTCCGGCAAGGTGGACATTCCCGAAGCGCTGCTTCAGGTCAACCGCACGCGCATACCGTTTTCCGGGGCGGCCGGTCCCAGGCCTCCCGCAGAGGACGAGGAGCCCGCCTGGCGCTATGAACTGGTTTCCAACGATGTCTTCCTGGCACCCATGGACAGTCCGGAGCCGGGCCTGAAATTGGGCGCGCGCATCGCCGGTGTCTACCGGCCGGGAAGCAACAGCCTTGAAGCCTCTTCTCTCGCAGTGCGAACGGCCGGCGGCGAAGTGCTGGGATCGGCCACCGCCGTCTTCGGTGAGGGGGAGTCGCCTGCCGTGTTTCTCGCGATCCGCTCCGAGCGCCTGCCGGTCTCCCATGCCAAGCAGCTCTGGCCCTGGCTGTCGGCGCCCAATCCGCGCCGCTGGGTGATGGACAATCTCTTCGACGGCATGCTCACCAATACCGAACTGGAGCTGTCGGCGGGTCCGGGTCGCCTGACAGACGGGCTTCCCTTCGATTCCGACGAAATCCACGGCCATTTCGAGGTTGCCGGAACGCGCTTCGACGTGGCCGGCGAAATCCCGCCCATCCGCGATGCCACCGGCGTCATCGACTTCGCCGGCAACGACGTGACGATCACCCTGTCGCAAGGCACCGGTTTCATGGAGAACGGGCGCAAGGTGAAGGGCACGAACGGCGTTCTCACCTTCAAGGACACGCACATAAACCCGGTTATCGGCCGCCTGAAGATCGACATCGAGGGCGATGCGCCATCCATCGTGGAACTGGCCTCGCGCGAACCCATCAATGCCGGTGAGCGCCTCGGTTTTTCTCCCGACAAGCTGTCCGGGTCGGTGACCGGTGTCGTCGAGACGGACATTCCCGTCGACAAGGATACCGACATCGCCACGCTCGACTGGCGTGTCGATCTCGCCTTCGAGGATCTGGCCATCGACCACGAATTCGATGGCCAGCGCCTGACGGAGGCCGACGGCAAGGCCGTGATCGACCCCGCAAGCGCGCGCATCGAGGCCAGGGGCAGGCTCAACGGCATCGAGGCGGACCTGTCGCTCGTCGAGCCCCTGGACGGTGACGATCCGACGGAAGTGGATGTTGCCCTCCTGCTTGACGACAAGGCGCGCAACGAACTGGCGCCGGGCCTCGCGGAGATCGTGTCCGGTCCCGTCGCGGTGAAGGTTACCGGTCCCTCGGAGCGCCGTACCGTCGAGGCGAAGCTGGACGATGCCGTGCTTTCCGTGCCGTGGATGGGCTGGTCGAAGGGGAAGGGTGTTCCCGCCACCGCCCGCTTTGTGCTTGAAACGGAAGGGAGCAGGGCTCGGGTGCGCGATCTGTCCGTCGCGGGCGGAAGTTTTTCCCTTGCCGGCAATGTGGAGCTTTCCTCCGGCGATCTGGTATCTGCCACCTTTTCCCGGGTCCGTCTCAATCGCGGCGACAATTTTTCCGCTCGCCTGACGCGTCAGCGCAAGGGTCTCAGCATCGACATCGAGGGCGAGGCGATGGACGCGCGCGCCCTGGTCAAGGCTTTGCAGGACAGCACGGCCGCGAATGCTGCCGGTGCCGGCCAGTCGCAGGTCGCCGTCACCGCCCGTCTCGACCGCGTCACCGGTTTCTCGGGCGAGGTCCTGAGCAACCTGCGCCTCGACTACGCCGGCAAGGGAAACGAACCGGCCTCCGCCTCGCTCACCGCCGTTGCCCGCTCCGGTTCTGCCGTGGAGGTCCGCCACAATGGCGGAACAAACCGCGCCCTGGAAATCCGCACGGGCGATGCCGGCGCGATCCTGAGGTTTCTCGACATCTACGAGCGCATGCAGGGCGGCATCCTCGCCGTCGCGTTGAAGGGCACCGGAAATGGCCCCCTGTCGGGCCAGGTCGATGTTCGTGACTTCTGGCTGGTGAACGAACCGCGCCTCGCCTCGCTGGTCTCGACCCCGGCACCCCAGAGCGATGGCCGCAGCCTGTCGGATGCCGTGCGCAGCGACATCGATACCTCGCGCGTCCGGTTCGACCGGGGCTTCGCGCTGATCAGCAAGGGTGAGAAATCGCTGACCATGCAGCGGGGCGTGCTGCGTGGTCCGCTCATCGGCACCACCTTCCAGGGAACGCTTTACGACGGGAACGGCAACATGTCGGTCACCGGCACCTTCATGCCGGCCTATGGCCTGAACAAGATCTTCGGGGAGATCCCGGTGCTCGGCTACGTGCTCGGAAACGGCCGCGACCGTGGCCTGATCGGCATAACCTACAAGCTGTCCGGCAACGCCAAGTCACCGAAACTGCAGATCAATCCGATCTCGGCCATCGCGCCGGGTATCTTCCGTTCGATCTTCGAGTTCCGCTAGGCCCGGCAGCCGGTCAGACCGGCCGGATCAGCGCGTGTTTCTTCTTGCCGAGCGACAGCTTGATCACGCCCTCGGCGTTGACGTCGTCCATGGAGACGGACGCCCGGTCGTCGGCCACCGGCCGGTCGTTGACCTTGACCGCGCCGCCCTTCACGTGGCGGCGCATCTCACCGTTCGAAGCCGCCAGTCCCGCCGCCACGAATGCGGCCAGCACGCCCATGCCGCCCGTCAGTTCGGAGGCGGCGATTTCCACCGTCGGCAGGTCCGCGCCCAGCGCGCCTTCCTCGAAGGTGCGCCGCGCCGTCTCTGCCGCGTCGTCGGCGGCCTGGCGGCCATGCAGCATGGCCGTCACTTCCGTGGCGAGCACCTTCTTGGCCTCGTTGATCTCCGAGCCGCCGAGGGCTGCCAGCCTGGCAATCTCGTCCATCGGCAGCACCGTGTAGAGCTTGAGGAACCGCTCGACGTCGGCATCCTCGGTATTGCGCCAGTACTGCCAGAATTCGTAGGGGCTCAGCATGTCGCCATTGAGCCAGACCGCGCCATTGGCCGTCTTGCCCATCTTGGCCCCGGACGATGTGGTCAGCAGCGGCGAGGTCAGCGCGTAGAGTTGCGGCGTGCCCATGCGATGGCCCAGATCGATGCCGCTGACGATGTTGCCCCACTGGTCCGAGCCGCCCATCTGCAGGCGGCAGCCCTCGCGCCGGTTCAGTTCGACGAAATCATAGGCCTGGAGGATCATGTAGTTGAATTCGAGGAAGGACAGCGACTGCTCGCGGTCGAGGCGCAGCTTGACCGAATCGAAGGACAGCATGCGGTTGACCGAGAAATGCCGGCCAACGTCGCGCAGGAACTCCACGTAGTTGATGTTCATCAGCCAGTCGGCATTGTTGAGCATCAGGGCCTTGCCGCCGTCGAAATCGAGATACTGCGCGAAGGATTGCCTGATGCCTTCCAGATTGGTTGCGATGTCATCGGCGGTCAGCAGCTTGCGCGCCTCGTCCTTGAAGGACGGATCGCCGATCATCGACGTGCCGCCGCCCATCAGCGCGATGGGCCGGTGACCGGTTTTCTGCAGCCAGTGCAGCATCATGATCTGGATCAGCGAACCGGCATGCAGGCTCTTCGCCGTCGCGTCGAAGCCGATATAAGCCGTCACCTGCTCCTTGCCGAACAGGTCGTCGAGACCCTGGTCGTCGGAGGTCTGGTGGATGAATCCGCGCTCGCTCATGGTGCGCAGGAAATCGGACTTGAAGGCGGACATCGGCTTGTTTCCGGATTTTGCTGTGACGAGGGGCCGTGCCGGGTGGTGCAACGGCCCGCGCGGCTTTAACACTATCCCGGCGGGATTCACAAGAACGGGCGGTTTCCATGGCGCTTTTGCGCGCAATCGGGCTGATGAGCGGTACCTCGATGGACGGCATCGACATTGCCTGCGTCGAGACCGACGGGGATGCCAGGGTGACGCGAGGGCCATCGGGCTTCGTGCCCTACGAGGCTGCCTTCCGGCGCCGCATCGAGGCTTCACTGGAGACGGCGAAGGCGATCGAGCAGCGCGAGGACCGGCCCGGCGGCCTGGCCGCGCTGGAATCGGAAATCACCCGCCGCCATGCCCTGGCGGTCAGTGCCTTCCTCAAGGACAACGGCTGGACGGCGGGCGACATAGCCGTCATCGGCTTTCATGGCCAGACCGTGCTCCATCGTCCGGAAAAGGCGCTGACCGTGCAACTGGGCGACGGCGCCGCGCTGGCTCGCGAGACCGGCGTACCGGTCGTCTTCGACATGCGCGCAAACGACATGCGACATGGCGGGCAGGGGGCGCCGCTGGTGCCGGCATATCATGCTGCCCTTGCCCGCACGCTGGCGCCGGGCCGTGTCGAATTTCCGGTCATGGCGGTCAATGTCGGCGGCATTTCCAATGTCACCTGGGTTCCTGAAACGGGGACGCCCGTTGCCTTCGATTCCGGACCGGGCAACGCGCTGATCGACCAGTGGGTCCAGGCCGTGGCCGGCATTCCCTACGATGATGGCGGCCGCATTGCGTCCGAGGGCGTGGTGATCGCCGCAGCGCTGGCCCGCTACATGGACAACCCGTACTTCGCCCGCGACGGCGCGAAGTCGCTCGACCGCAATGATTTCACGCTCGATCCGCTGGGCAAGGCGGAATTGGCCGACGGCGCGCGCACGCTTGCGGCCGTTACGGCCCATGCCATCGCCAGGGCGGCGGATCATGTGCCGGAGCGCTCGCGCACATGGGTGTTGTGCGGGGGCGGACGAAAGAACGGGCTGATCGGGCGGGAACTGGAAACGCTGGTGGAGCCCGCGCATGTCCTCATCGCCGAGGATCTGGGCTGGAACGGCGATTCGATGGAGGCCGAAGCCTGGGCCTATCTGGCCGTGCGTGCCCTCAACGGACTGCCACTCACCTGGCCGACGACCACCGGCTGCCGCGAACCGGTGACCGGTGGTGTGCTGGCACGGCCCGGCGGATGACGGTCAGCGCAGGCGCTTCGGCTTCGGCGCGGCCAGTTCGCCGCGCAGGCGCGCTTCCAGGTAGTCCGAGCAGTTTTCGATAAGTTCGTCCTCACGCCCGGTGAAGAAGTGGTTGGCGCCTTCCATCGTGTTCTGCGTGATGGTGATGCCCTTCTGCTGGTGCAACTTGTCCACAAGCCCCTGGACGTCCTTGGCCGGGGCGACCTTGTCGCTGTCGCCGTGAATGATGAGGCCGGAGGAGGGGCAGGGAGCCAGGAAGGAGAAGTCGTAGATGTTGGGCTGCGGCGCGATGGAGATGAACCCCTCGATCTCGGGCCGGCGCATCAGCAACTGCATGCCGATCCAGGCGCCGAAGGAATAGCCGGCGACCCAGCAGGACTTGGAATCGGGATGCAGCGACTGCACCCAGTCCAGCGCGGCGGCGGCATCGGAAAGCTCGCCGGAACCGTGGTCGAATTCACCCTGGCTGCGCCCGATCCCGCGGAAATTGAAGCGCAGCGTGGTGAAACCGCGCTTCTGGAACATGTAGAACAGGTCGTAGACGATCTTGTTGTTCATCGTCCCGCCGAACTGCGGATGCGGGTGCAGCACCATCGCGATCGGTGCGTTCTTTTCCTTCGACGGCTGGTAGCGGCCTTCGAGACGGCCCGCGGGCCCGGCGAAAATGACCTCTGGCATGGTCGGTCCTTCTTGTCTGGAGGGCGCTCCCGGACTGCGCGAAAGGTGAAGGCCGCGCGGCTTGACGGGGACTGGCGCACTCCCTAGAAACACGTTTAGAATAATTCTAAGAGGTGGTTTGACCGCCTCTGGCGGACGGCTTGATAGGACAGTCAGGCCTTTCGTTTCAAGAAAATAACGACTTCGCGTGCATTTGGGCACGCCGGGAGAGCGAACCGAACCATGGCCAGGACGCCGGCCTATCTCGATTACAACGCCAGTGCGCCGCTGCTCGACAGCGCGCGGTCGGCGCTTGTGTCGGCGCTGGCGGCAGACGCCAACCCTTCCTCGGTGCATCGCGCCGGCAAGGCTGCGCGCCGCGTCATCGAGGACGCGCGCCGGCAGGTCGCCGCGCTGGTCGGCGCTTCCGCAGAACACGTTGTCTTCACGTCTGGCGCCACCGAGGCGGCCGCGACCCTGTTGACGCCGGACTGGCGCATGGGCCGCGCGCCGCTCACCTGCTCCCATCTTTATGTGCTCTCGACAGACCATCCCTGCATGCTGGCCGGCGGACGTTTCCCGGCCGGAAAGGTTACCCGGCTTCCCGTCGGTCCGGACGGGCTCGCGGACATGACAGCCATGCGACGGGCACTGGAAGCCCACGATGCCGAAACCGGGCTGCCGCTGGTCGCCCTCCATGCCGCCAACAACGAGACCGGCGTGCTTCAGCCGCTGGATGCCGTGCGTGCCCTGGTGGCCGAGGCGGGCGGCGTGCTTGTTGTCGATGCCGTGCAGGCGGCAGGGCGCGTTTCCATCGACATGGCAGCCGGTTACGCCGATTTCCTGATTCTCTCCGCACACAAGCTGGGCGGACCGCGCGGCGTGGGCGCCTTTGTTGCCCGCGAGGGCCTGCTGATGCCCGAACCGCTCATCCGGGGCGGCGGACAGGAGCGCGGCCATCGCGCCGGCACGGAAAATGCCGCCGGCATCGCAGGCTTCGGCGCCGCTGCCGAAGAGGCGGGTCGGGCGCTGCCTCACATGGCGGATGTTAAAGCCTTGCGCGACCGCTTCGAGGCGCGGCTTGAGGAAATTGCACCGGGCGCGGTGATCCACGGGCGCTCCGCCCCGCGTATCGCGAACACGTCGTTCTTCTCGTTGCCGGGTATCAAGGCGGAGACGGCGCAGATCGCGCTGGACCTGGAAGGGCTTCAGGTCTCCGCGGGCTCCGCCTGTTCCTCGGGCAAGGTGGGGCCGAGCCACGTACTGGAGGCGATGGGCGCCGATGCGGCACTTGGCGCACTGCGCGTCTCGATCGGCCGGGCGACGGCCTGGGAAGAACTGGAGCGCCTGCTGGAGGCGATCGGAATTCTGCTGGCGCGCCGAAAGGCCGCGTGAGCATGGGAGGGCTGGCCCGCAGGCCATGAAAATGCGGGGGGCAGGCAGGAAAACAGGGCGGCGCGCCGCTTTCATTTCCCGCCCGGCTCACTAGATAAGGGGTACGGTCCCGCGCGTGCGGGACATGCCATATGACGTCGACAACTGCCGGACCTTGAATCCGGCAAGGATGGAGAACGCCAATGCCTGCCGTGCAGGAGACGATCGAGCAGGTCCGCAAGATCGATGTGGACCAGTACAAGTACGGTTTCGAGACGCTGATCGAAATGGACAAGGCCCCGCCCGGCCTGTCCGAGGACATCATCCGCCTCATTTCCCACAAGAAGAACGAGCCGGACTGGATGCTGGAATGGCGTCTGGACGCGTTCCGCCGCTGGCAGACCATGGTCGAGCCCAGCTGGGCACGGGTAGACTACCCGGAGATCGACTTCCAGGCGCTGAGCTATTACGCCGCGCCGAAGGCACAGGCCGGGCCGAAGTCGCTGGACGAGGTCGATCCGGAACTCCTCGCCACCTATGAGAAGCTCGGCATCCCGCTGAAAGAGCAGGAAATCCTGGCCGGTGTGCGCAAGCCCGGCGAGAAGAGCGAACTCGACGAGGTCGGCGACAATGTCTATGCCTCGGGCCGCGTCGCCGTCGATGCCGTGTTCGACAGCGTTTCCGTGGTCACCACCTTCAAGGAGGAACTGGCCAAGGCGGGCGTGATCTTCTGCTCGATCTCCGAGGCCATTCGCGAGCATCCCGAACTCGTCCAGAAATATCTGGGCTCCGTGGTGCCGAAGACCGACAATTTCTATGCCACGTTGAATTCCGCCGTCTTTACCGACGGCTCCTTCGTCTTCGTGCCGAAGGGCGTGCGCTGCCCGATGGAACTGTCCACCTATTTCCGCATCAACGAGAAGAACACCGGCCAGTTCGAGCGCACTCTCATCATCGCGGAGGAAGGCGCTTACGTCTCCTATCTGGAGGGCTGCACCGCGCCGCAGCGTGACGAGAACCAGCTTCACGCGGCCGTTGTCGAACTGGTCGCACTCGACGATGCCGAGATCAAGTATTCCACCGTCCAGAACTGGTATCCCGGCGACAAGGACGGCAAGGGCGGCATCTACAACTTCGTCACCAAGCGTGGCGATTGCCGCGGCACCAATTCCAAGATTTCGTGGACACAGGTCGAGACCGGTTCCGCGATCACCTGGAAGTATCCGTCCTGCATCCTGCGCGGCGACAATTCACGCGGCGAGTTCTACTCCATCGCCGTGTCGAACGGGCACCAGCAGATCGACAGCGGCACCAAGATGCTGCACCTGGGCAAGAACACCACCAGCCGCATCATCTCCAAGGGTATCTCTGCGGGCAATTCCAACAACACCTATCGCGGCCAGGTCTCCGTACACCGCAAGGCGGAAAACGCCCGGAATTTCACCCAGTGCGACAGCCTGCTGATCGGCAATGACTGTGGCGCCCACACCGTGCCCTATATCGAGGCGAAGAATTCCTCCGCCAAGCTGGAGCACGAGGCCACGACGTCGAAGATTTCCGAGGACCAGCTTTTCTACGTCATGCAGCGCGGCATTCCGGAAGAGGAGGCCATCGCGCTCATCGTCAACGGCTTTGTCAAGGAAGTCATCCAGGAACTGCCGATGGAATTCGCCGTCGAGGCGCAGAAACTGATCGGCATCTCGCTGGAAGGCAGCGTCGGGTGATGTCCGCCGCACGCGTCAAGCCAGGGCTTGTCCCCGGGACCTGCGCAGCGGGGAAACGCCATGGCTGAGCGGAAACCGGGAAAGGGCGCTGAAACCGCTGCCGGGGCGATCTCCATCCTGATCGCCTGCGCATTGGGCTACTGGCTTGCGCCCTTCGGCTCGCCGCTGACAAGCGCAGCCATCCTGGGTGCCATTGCCGGCATCAGCTTTGCCGCCCGCGGCCTTTTCCGGGCCCGCGGCCAGTAACAAACCGGCGCGGCCCGGCCGCGCAATCGAAACCGACGGCCGCAATGGCCGACCGAAGACGGAAAACACCGAAATGCTCGAGATCAAGAACCTGCACGCCCGCATCGCCGAAGACGGCACCGAGATCATCAAGGGCCTCGACCTGACCGTGAAGAAGGGCGAGGTCGCCGCCATCATGGGGCCGAACGGCTCCGGCAAGTCGACGCTGTCCTATGTCATCGCCGGACGCGAGGACTACGAGGTGACCGAGGGCGACATCCTGTGGAACGGCGAAAGCGTGCTGGAAATGGACCCGGCCGAACGCGCCGCCTCCGGCGTGTTCCTGGCCTTTCAGTATCCCATGGAAATTCCCGGCGTCGCCACGATGGAGTTCCTGAAGACGGCCCTGAACGCCCAGCACAAGGCCCGCGGCGAGGAACCGCTGAAGATCCCGGAACTGATGCGCAAGGTGAAGGAGGCCGCCTCGAGCCTCGAAATGGACCTGGGCATGCTCAAGCGCCCGCTCAATGTCGGCTTTTCCGGCGGCGAGAAGAAGCGCGCCGAAATCCTCCAGATGAAACTGCTGGAGCCGTCCCTCTGCGTGCTCGACGAAACCGATTCAGGCCTCGACATCGACGCGTTGAAGGTCGTTGCCGATGGCGTCAACGCGCTGCGTTCGCCCGATCGCGCCTTCCTCGTCATCACCCACTACCAGCGCCTGCTTGATCACATCGTGCCGGATACGGTGCACGTCCTCTACAAGGGCCGCATCATCAAGTCCGGTGGCGCGGAACTGGCGCTGCACCTTGAACAGAACGGCTATGCCGACGTGATCGGCGAAGCGGCTTGAGGTGTCTGTGATGAACATACGGACCGTCCCCAAGCCCACGCCCGCCGAACAGGCGCTCATCGACAGCTACGAGGAGCGCTTCTCGCGGCTTGCCGGCAATCCCGACGTGGTGCGTGCGCGTGACGAGGCATTCGCCGGCCTGCGCGATGCGGGCCTGCCGACGCGCCGCGTCGAGGCATGGCATTACACCGACCTGCGCCGGTTGCTCACCGACGTTCCCGCTTACGACCCGGAAGCCCAGGCCGACCCGGTCGCCGAACTGCTGGAACATTCCGCCATCGCCATTGCGGCCAACGGACAGGCGCTGCAGGCCGACGACAATATCGACGGCGTGACCTGGCGCCCGCTCACCGACCTGCTGGCGGACGGCTCGCTGGCCGGTTCGCTCGCGCCGCGCGACCGGGATGACACGATCGGCGCGCTGAACGCGGCGCTTGTGTCCGGCGGCTGGGCCCTCGACATCGAGGCCGGTGCCGATCTCGACGTTCCGGTCGAAATCCAGAATGTCCATGGCGGCGGCCAGGTGCATGTCCGCTTTCCGGTCACGGTCGGGGCGGGCGCCAGGGCAACGGTCGTGGAACGCCAGACCGGGCGTGGCGCCGCGCTTGTCACGTCATTGACGGACATTGAAATCGGCGAGGGCGCCGCGGTCGACTGGATCGTGCTGCAGGAGCAGCCGGACACAGCCTCGCTCCTGGCCAGCTTCACCGCAAGGCTCGCCCGCGACGCAAAGCTGCGCCTCTTCATCATGAATGCCGGCGGCAGGCTGGTTCGCGAGGAAGTGGTTGTCGCGGTCAAGGGCGAGGGCGCCGATTTCCAGTTGCGCACGGTCAACCTGCTGGCCGGCGAGGGCCACACGGACCTGACGATGGTGCTCGACCACAGCGTGCCGTCCACCACGTCGACCGAGGTCGTGCGCAATGTCGTGACCGGCAAGGCGAAGGGCGTTTTCCAGGGCCGCATCAATGTGCACCGGATCGCCCAGAAGACCGATGCGCGCATGGCCTGCAACACGCTGCTCATGTCGGACGATGCGGATTTCTCGGCCAAGCCGGAACTGGAAATCTTCGCCGACGACGTGGCCTGCGGTCATGGCGCCACGGTGGCCGAGATCGACCACGATCACTTGTTCTACCTGATGGCGCGCGGCATTCCGGAAAAGGATGCCCGGCGCCTGCTGGTCAAGGCTTTCGTCGCAGAGGTGATCGAGGAACTGGATAACGAGGCGCTTGTCGCCGCGCTCGAGGAACGGCTCGATGGCTGGTTTGCGGACAATGGCTGAGGCCGGGACGGTGAACGCCCGATATGCCGGGATTTGCGAAACGGCAATGACGGGCACCGGTGCGGCGCGCTATGGCGGGCCTGATAGAAGGGCCGCCAATGCAAGGACGAGCGGAGAAGGCCATGGCTGAGACGCTGACACGCAATGCCTATGACGTCGAGGCTGTCCGCCGCGACTTCCCGATCCTGGCACGCCAGGTGCACGGCAAGCCGCTGGTCTATCTCGACAATGGCGCTTCGGCGCAGAAGCCGCAGGCCGTCATCGACGCGGTGACGCATGCCTATTCGCATGAATATGCCAATGTGCATCGCGGCCTGCATTTCCTCTCCAACGCCGCCACGGACGCCTATGAAGGCGCGCGCGAGAAGGTCCGCGCCTTCCTCAATGCCGGGTCGGTGGACGAGATCGTCTTCACGAAGTCGGCGACGGAATCGATCAACACGGTCGCCTATGGCCACGCCCTTGCCCATCTCGGCGAGGGCGACGAGATCGTGCTTTCGATCATGGAGCACCATTCCAACATCGTGCCCTGGCATTTCGTGCGCGAACGCAAGGGCGCCAAGCTGGTCTGGGCCCCGGTGACGGATGACGGCGCCTTCGACATGGAGGCCTTCATCGCCTGCCTGAGCGAGCGGACGAAACTCATCGCCGTAACGCACATGTCCAACGTGCTTGGCACGGTGACACCGGTGAAGGAGATCTGCCGCATTGCGCATGAACGCGGCATTCCGGTGCTTGTCGATGGCAGCCAGGCGGCCGTCCACATGCCGGTCGACGTGCAGGATCTTGGCTGCGACTGGTATGTCTTCACCGGCCACAAGGTCTACGGGCCCTCGGGCATCGGCGTGCTTTACGGCAGGAAGGAACGGCTGGAAGCCATGCGCCCCTTCATGGGCGGCGGCGAGATGATCGAGGAGGTCAGCGAGGACAGGGTGACCTACAACCATCCGCCGCACCGCTTCGAGGCCGGCACGCCGCCCATCGCCCAGGCCATTGGCTTGGGCGCGGCGCTGGACTACATGCAGGCGCTTGGCCGCGAGAACATCGCGGCCCATGAGGCCGCCTTGCGTGATTACGCCCATGAACGCCTGTCGCGCATCAATTCGCTGCGCATTTTCGGCACCGCGCCGGACAAGGGCGCCATCGTCTCCTTCGAACTGGAGGGCATTCACGCCCACGATGTCTCGATGGTGATCGACAGGGCAGGGGTTGCGGTGCGCGCCGGCACCCATTGCGCCCAGCCTTTGCTCAAGCGCTATGGCGTGACATCGACCTGCCGCGCCTCTTTTGGCCTCTACAACACCCATGCCGAGGTTGACGCCCTGGCAGAAGCGTTGGAAAAGGCCCGCAACTTCTTTGGATGAATGCCATGACAGATGAACAGGCCCAGAAAACAGACACCGCAGCCGATGACGGGCTGCATGCGTCCTCGGCCATCCCCGCCGAAGAACTGGCCCGTCTGACCGACGACATCGTCGGCGCGCTCAAGACCGTCTATGACCCGGAAATCCCGGCCGATATCTACGAACTCGGCCTGATCTACCGCATCGACATCGAGGACGACCGCTCCGTGTCGATCCTGATGACCCTCACGGCGCCCGGCTGCCCCGTCGCAGGCGAGATGCCGGGCTGGGTGCAGAATGCGGTCAGTTCGGTCGAAGGCGTCGGCCAGGTGGACGTGGCCATGACCTTCGATCCGCCCTGGACGCCCGACCGCATGTCCGAGGAAGCCCAGGTCGCCGTCGGCTGGTATTGATGGCGCGCCGGGGCCGGCCTTGCGCTGTGCCCTCGCATGCCCCATCTTTGAAGGTATGAGTCACAGCCCGAAACCCGTTGCGCAGGCCTTGAACCTGCGTTGAATGGAGGAAGAATGGCCCGTTTTGAAATCATGACCATGACCGATGCCGCCGCCGCGCGCGTGCGCGAGGTCGTGGAATCGAAAGATGACGTGCTTGGCGTGCGCGTCGGCATCAAGAAGGGCGGCTGCGCCGGCATGGAATACACCATTGATGCCGTCACCGAGCCGGATGAAAAGGACGACGTGATCGAGCGCGACGGCGCGAAGGTCTGGGTCGATCCCGCCGCGACGCTGTACCTGATTGGAACCCAGATGGATTTCGAGGTCACGACGCTGCGCAGCGGGTTCGTCTTCAACAATCCGAACCAGTCGTCGGCCTGCGGTTGCGGCGAATCGGTTGAACTCAGGCCAGCCGACCTGAAGGCGCTGGCCGAGGCGCGCGGGACGGCCTGAACCGGCCTGCCGGTCCAAATCCCGTGAAATGCAAAAAGGACCCGCAAAGGGTCCTTTTTCACGTCCAGTTCCGGAAAACCGGTGCGCTCAGCGCACCGCGATCTTCATGAAGGCCGGCACATCGTCGCCAAATCCGACCGGGGCAGGTTCGTTATCGCGTTCCTCGCGCCGGCGCCGCGGACGATCCTCTTCCGGCTTCGGCGCGCGCCGCTCGGGAGCGGCCGGCTTGCGGCTTTCGCGCACCGGCAACTGTTCGACGGGCTCGGTTGCGGCCTCTTCCTCACGGCTTTCGGCGCGCGGCTTGCGTTCACGCTTCGGGCGGTCGCCGCCCCTGTCGGACTTGCGCGTGCTGCCACGCCGTCCGCGCGAGGTGTCCGGCGCGCTGTCAGCTTCGCTCAGCGTCGACAGGTCGCCGTCCAGCCACTCCAGTTCGCGACCGAGCATTTTCTCGATGGAATCGAGATACTTCCGGTCCGCCTTGGCGACCAGCGAGAAGGCCTTGCCCGACCGTCCGGCGCGGCCGGTGCGGCCGATCCGGTGGACATAGTCCTCCGCGTGAATCGGCAGGTTGAAGTTGAACACATGGCTGACATCGGGAATGTCGAGGCCGCGCGCAGCAACGTCCGAGGCGACCAGCAGCTTCAGCTTGTTGTCGCGGAAACCCTGCAGCATGGCCATGCGCGCGCGCTGGTCCATGTCGCCATGCAGCGCCCCGGCGTCGAAGTCATGCTTGACCAGCGAGCGGAACAGTTCCGAGACGTCGCGCTTGCGGTTGCAGAAGATGATGGCGTTCTTCAATTCGCCGGTTTCTTCCTCCGCCCGGATGATCTCGCGCAGGCGCGCGCGCCGGTCCCAGTCCTTCGCGCCGCACTTGACGAGGCGCTGCGTCACGGTTTCGGCCGTCGAGGAAGCCTTGGCCACCTCCACGCGCACCGGGGCGTGCAGGAACTGTTCGGTCAGGCGGGTGATCTCCGGCGGCATGGTGGCCGAGAAGAACAGCGTCTGGCGGGTGAACGGGATCAGCTTGCAGATGCGCTCGATGTCCGGGATGAAGCCCATGTCGAGCATCCGGTCGGCTTCGTCGATGACGAGGATCTCGACGCCGTTGAGCAGCAGCTTGCCGCGCTCGAAGTGATCCAGCATGCGGCCCGGCGTGGCAATCAGCACGTCGGCGCCGCGCTCCAGCTTGCGGTCCTGGTCCTCGAAGGACACGCCGCCGATCAGCAGCGCCACGTTGAGACGGTGGTTCTTGCCGTACTTGACGAAGTTCTCCTCCACCTGCGCGGCCAGTTCGCGCGTCGGTTCCAGGATCAGCGTCCGCGGCATGCGTGCCCGCGCGCGGCCCTTTTCCAGCCGGGTCAGCATGGGCAGCACGAAGGAGGCGGTCTTGCCGGTTCCCGTCTGGGCAATGCCGAGCACGTCCTTGTTGGCAAGGGCGTGGGGAATGGCTTGCGCCTGGATCGGTGTCGGCGTGGTGTAGCCGGCATCCGTGACGGCGGAGAGAACCTTCTGCGACAGGCCGAGATCGGCAAACGTCACGTCAGGGGCTTGGTTGTTTTCGTCAGATGACACGTGGTTTGGGTCTCTTGATCAGAGTATTGTGCGCAATCGGGCACGGTTTCGCGGTGGTTATGTCCGGCGATTTCGCTTCGCCCTACGGGTCATCCGCGCGAAAGTCAACAGTTTCCGTCGATTCACGGCGTCTGCACCGCCGATATGGTCAATAACGGAACTGTTCCGCCAGGATACGCTCGTCCCAGCCGTGTTCGGCGTCGAACAGCAGCGTGGCGCTGACGGAGCGCGACTCCCGGATCGTGACCTTGACCACCGACTTGACCTCCGAATGGTCGGCCACCGCGTTGACCGGCCGCTTGCCCGGTTCCAGGATGTCGAAGACCACTGTCACATGATTGGGGAGCAGGGCGCCGCGCCAGCGCCTCGGCCGGAACGGGCTGACGGGCGTCAGCGCCAGCAGCGGCGCGTCCAGCGGAATGATCGGGCCATGGGCCGACAGGTTGTAGGCCGTCGATCCGGCAGGGGTCGCCACCATCACGCCGTCGCAGATCAGTTCGTCGAGCCGCACCTTGCCATCCACCGTGATGCGGATCTTGGCCGCCTGGAAGGACTGGCGCAGCAGCGATACCTCGTTGAGCGCATTGGCGTGATGCACCGCGCCGGCATCGTCGACGGCCACCATGCGCAGCGGGCGGATCGTCTCGCCGATGGCCGAAGCGATGCGTTCGCGCAGGTCCGTTTCCCGGTATTCGTTCATCAGGAAGCCGATCGTGCCGCGGTTCATTCCGTAGATGCGCCGGCCGCTGTCCATGGTCTCGTGCAGCGTCTGCAGCATGAAGCCGTCCCCGCCTAGAGCCACGATGACATCGGCGCGCTCCGGGTCCTCCTGCCCGTAGAGCGCGGCAAGGCGCCGCGCGGCCTCGCGCGCTTCCGGCGTGTCGGCCGCCTGGAAGGCGAGGCTGAGCTGGTCGGCCGGTTTGTCGAGCACGGGCATGGTCCTTCGCACGTTCAACGGACAATTGGCCTAGCACGGCCACCGGCCAAGGCCAAGGAGCCTGTGGCGAAGGTCAGGCCCGGGCCGCAAACGCCACAGGCCGGAGACGGCCGGAGAGCAGCCAAAGGCAGAATGCGCTCTCCGCGACAAGCGGCACGGCATAGGCCGGCTGGACATAAGGCAGTAGCTCCGGCGCGAAGAAACGGCACAGGCTGCCGGCAAGATAGACCGGCCCGGCGGCGATCAGCCCGATTCCCAGCAGCCGCGCGAACCAGCCCGAGCGGATGACGAGCAGGCCGGTCAGCACGCAATTGACGGCGAAGAAGACAAGGCCGTGGTCGTAGCCGTGGCGATGCAGGTCGAGGAGGAACAGCATCCCGTCCGCGTCATCGGCCCGAGCGAGCAGCCATGCGCCCTGCAGGGCCAGCAGGCCGGCCGCGATGATCGCCGTCTGGATCAGCCGGAAGACCAGCGCCGCGAGCGAAAGGGCGAGGGAGACGGGCCCGAAGATCAGGAACAACAGTACGGCGAGCAGGGCATCGCTCATCGCCATGACGAGATCAGCGGCAATCGACAGGCGGAACAGCGCCGCGTGCCCGTTGATCGCGGCGAACGTTGCTGCCGGATCGGAATGATCGATCAGCGGTCCACGCAGGAAAGCCTCGGCGCTGACACCAGCCAGGATGATGAGGAGATAGGCAAGGCCGGCCAGCCGCAACAGCGAGGCGGGGGGAGGTACGCTTTGATGGTTCATCCGCCCATGGTTTCAGAAAAACGGCTGCCTGTCTTCCCGCTTGCGCGCGCCGCGCGCACCGGCTTCGGTCATCGCTTGCCCAGGGGCAAGGTTGCGATGGCGCGCAGGCCCCTCGGCGTCCGGTTTTCCAGCCGCAGCGTGCCGCCATGGGCAAGCAGCAGGCTGCGCGCGATGGAAAGGCCGAGACCGGCCCCGCCGGTCTGCGTATTGCGGCTTTCCTCGCCGCGCACGAAGGGTTCGAACATGCTCTCCAGCCGTTCGGCGGGGATTCCCGGTCCCTCGTCGGCGATGGTGACGACTGCCTCGCCATCCTGCTCGCCAAGTGCAACCTCGGCCTTGCCGCCATAGCGGATGGCGTTGTCGATCAGGTTGGAAAAGGCGCGGCCGAGCGCAACGGGCCTGCCGCTGACGGTGACGCCCTTCGCCGCGCCGAACGTGGCGCCACGCTCGCGGCAAAGCCGCTCCAGCAGGGCTTTCAGGTCCACGGGTTGAGCCGTCTCTGCATCCTGCGTTCCCTTGGCATAGGCGATCAGGCCTTCCGCCATGACGGTCATCTCGTCCAGCGTGCGGATGATCGGCGCGGCGTCGTCCTCGTCCAGCATTTCCGCGCGGATGCGCAGGCTCGTGATCGGGGTGCGCAGATCGTGGCCGACGGCGGCCAGCATGCGCATGCGCTCGGCATCGAAGCCGGCAATGCGTGCCTGCATGTCATTGAAGGCCGTGGCCGCCTCGCGCATCTCGCGCATGCCGTCCTCGGGCACCCGCACTGTCCGGTCGCCGCGACCGGCGGCGCGTGCCGCCTCCGCCAGCGCCGCCAGCGGACGCGTCAGGTGACGCACGAAATAGAGCCCTACGCCCAGCACCGAAACGAGCGAGATCAGCAGTATGGTCAGCATGGCGCCTGGCCGGGCCTCGCCACGCAGGTGGCGCGGCGTGAAGGACATCATGTTGAGCCAGGCCGGAGACGTTGCCTCGGCCCGCGCCCGGTTGAGCGCAATGGAGACGGCGATCGTGTCCGGCCCGTCGCCGTCAGGCCCGCGCGCCTCGTCGCGCCGCCACCGCAGGCGAGGCCATTTCGAACGGTCGACCACGGCCACCGCGACCGTCCGGCCGGGCAGGGCCTGCGAGATGCGCCGGGCGATGTCCTGTGAGCGCGCATCCGTGGCGGTTGCTTCCACGATGGGACTGTCGGCGATGCGGATGCGCGAGAAACGCGTCGAGGCGTCCCGCTCGATTGCACGCCAGGCGGACGGGTTCACCGCTTCCAGCGCCGGCACCAGCGAAGTGACCCGTTCGATCTCGCGG
The DNA here is from genome assembly GCA_002708825.1 of Phyllobacteriaceae bacterium. Classification (GTDB taxonomy): domain Bacteria; phylum Pseudomonadota; class Alphaproteobacteria; order Rhizobiales; family Rhizobiaceae; genus Zhengella. The sequence continues at coordinate 291,075 of PAPF01000007.1, forward strand.
GCTTCGCGCGCCGCCTCGTCCAGGCGCTGGCGCTGCGATGACAGCAGGACGCCAGCCACGACATTGGCCACGATCAGGGCTGCGGCCAGCAGAAGGGCAAAGCGCCATGTCAGGCTGTCGGGGAGCAGGCGGCGCATGGTTCAGACCTCCGCCACGTCGGCGGCAAGCACATAGCCGCCGCCCCATTCGGTCACAAGCAGGCGCGGGGCCTTGGCATCCGCCTCGATCTTGCGGCGCAGCCGGCTGATCGTGTTGTCGATGGCCCGGTCATAGGCCTTGGCCTCGCGTCCGGCGGTCAGGTCGAGGAGGCGTGCGCGGCTCAGCACCGTGCGCGGATTGTCGAGAAAGACCGACAGCAGCCGGCTTTCGCCCGAGGTCAGGTCCACGCAACGGCCGTCCTCGTGACGAAGCACGTGGGCACCCGGATCATGCTCCCACCCGGCAAAGCGCCGCCGGCCGGACGGCACGGACGGTTCCGGCGGCGGCACGCGGCGCAGCACGGCGCGGATGCGGGCCAGCAATTCGCGCGGGTTGAACGGCTTGACGATATAGTCGTCGGCCCCAAGCTCCAGCCCGACGATCCTGTCGGCCTCGTCGGCCATCGCTGTCAGCAGGATGACCGGCGGCCCGCCGCGCGCCGCCAGCCAGCGGCACAGGCTCAGGCCGTCCTCGCCCGGCATCATGATGTCGAGAACGACGAGGCTGATCGCCGCTTCCTCGATGGCCATGCGCGCTTGCGCCGCATCGGCGGCAAGGCGCGTGCGCATGCCCTGCTTGCGCAGGTACTGGCCCAGCGGTTCGCGGATGTCGCGTGCATCGTCGACGATCAGGATCTGCGGTTCGGCACTGGCGGTCACGGCCTGGGGCTCCGTACATTTTGGATATGCCGCGCAAAGGGAGCGGCGCGCAGCGGTTTCTCATCTTCTAGAACCTATTGGTCCGTCATGCGCATGCAAAGTTTGTCGCAACTTGTATCAGCCGGCAGGGGCGCGACAAACGGCGACAAAACCGGCCATCGGCTGACAAACCTTTTGCGCGGTGAACGCCTAGCTTGGGCTCAAGGGACATGCCACCAGCCGCAAGGCCAGACCCCTTCAGGAAAAGCAAAGGACTTGACCATGAACCGTTCCACTCTTCTCGCCGCCGCCCTCGTCGCCATCACCGTCACCGGTACGGGGGCCGTCGTCGCCATTGCGCAGGATGGCGCGCCGCAGGCCATGGGGCAGCAGATGCAGGGCATGAAAATGATGCGCGCCGGCTGGGGCGATGGCGAACGCGGCTGGGGCCGCCATGGCGGCGAGGGCCGTCATTGGGGCAAGCGCCATGGCGGACGCCACGGCATGGGCGGAATGTTCCGCACGCTGTTCACCGATGTCGATGCCGACAAGGACGGCAAGATCACCCAGGCCGAGATCGACACGTTCCGTCAGGCCAAGGTCGCCAGCGCCGATGCCTCCGGCGACGGATCGCTCTCCATCGAGGAATTCGACACGCTCTATCGCGAATTCACCCGTTCGCGCATGGTCGATGCCTTCCAGCGCCTCGATGACGACGGCGACGGCCAGATCACCAAGGCCGAACTGGATGCCCGCCTGGCAAACGTCGTCAAGTTCATGGACCGCAACGGCGATGGCGCGCTGAGCATGGAAGACCGCGGCCGCGGCCGCCGCTGACCGGCCCGCAACGCCGGGGAACGGTCTGGCGCCGGGGCCGGTCCGTTCCCCTTATCCCTTCAAACGTAAGTGCCGCGATTGCGGTGCGTTGAGGAGCAAGATCATGCTGTCGCGACTGTCGCCCTGGTGGCTCTGGGCCGTCCTCTCCATCCTGCCCGCCATCTGGATCGGGCAGGCCTTCACCTCCGCCAATCCCCGCATCATCCACATCCTCGTCCATCCGACCGGCGAGTTCGCCGCCCGCCTTCTGATCGTGACGCTGATGATCACGCCCTTGACCATGCTGTTCAAGGGCACCGGTTTTGCCCGCTGGCTGAGGAAGAACCGGCGTTATTTCGGCGTGGCCGCCTTCGGTTATGCCGCCCTGCACACCCTCTTCTACCTGGTGGACAAGGCCGCGGTCGCCACTGTCATCGCGGAGCTGCCGCGCCTCTACATCTGGACCGGCTGGGTCGCCTTCGCCATCTTTATTCCGCTGGCCGTCACCTCGTCGGACCATTTCGTCCGCGCCATGGGGCCGCGCTGGAAATCGCTGCAACGCTGGACCTATGCCGCAGCCGTGCTCACGCTCGTTCACTGGGCCAGCCTGCACGACTGGGGCCATCCGATGGGCGCCATCGTCCATTTCGCGCCGCTGGCCGCGCTTGAAGCCTGGCGCGTGTGGTACTGGATGCGCCGCAGGTCTGAACGTCAGGCGCTCGCCTGACGGTTCTCAGGAGGCAAACACATCCTTGAACCTGTCGCGCAACACGTTTTTCTGCACCTTGCCCATGGTGTTGCGCGGCAGTTCGTCGATGATGAAGATGCGCTTGGGCTGCTTGAAGCGGGCAAGCCCCGGTGCGATCGCCGCCATCAGGCCCGCTTCATCGGGCACCGCGCCCGCCTTCGCAACGACCACCGCCACCACGCCTTCGCCGAAATCGGGATGCGGCACCCCGATCACCGCGCTTTCATTGACGCCCGGCGCCTCGTCGAGCGCCAGTTCGATCTCCTTGGGATAGATGTTGTATCCGCCCGAGATGATCAGGTCCTTGGCCCGCCCGACGATGGTGACATAGCCGTCCGCGTCGATCAGGCCGAGATCGCCGGTGATGAAGTAACCGTCGGCGCGGAATTCCTCCGCCGTCTTCTCCGGCATGTTCCAGTAGCCCTTGAAGACGTTCCGGCCCTTCACCTCCAGCACGCCGATCTCCCCGGTGCCCAGGATGCGCCCGGTCTCCGGATCGGCCACGCGCACCTCGACGCCCGGCAGCGGGAAGCCGACGGTTCCGGCCCGGCGCTCCCCGTCATACGGGTTCGACGTGTTCATGTTGGTCTCGGTCATGCCGTAGCGTTCGAGAATGCGATGGCCGGTGCGGGCCTCGAAATCGGCATGGGTCTCCGCCAGCAGTGGCGCCGAGCCGGAAATGAAAAGCCGCATGTGCGCGGTGGAATCGCGGGTCAGGCGCGGGTCGGCCAGTAGCCGCGTGTAGAAGGTCGGAACACCCATCATCGTGCTCGCACGGGGCAGGGCGTCAAACATCAGGTCCATGTCCGGTCCGGGCAGGAAGATCATCGAGGCCCCGGCGAGCAGGATGACATTGGTGGCCACGAACAGGCCATGCGTATGAAAGATCGGCAGCGCGTGCAGCAGCACGTCGTCGCTGGCGAACCGCCAGTAATCGACCAGCGACTCGGCGTTGGACAGCAGGTTGTCATGTGTCAGCATGGCGCCCTTGGAGCGGCCTGTCGTCCCCGAGGTGTAGAGAAACGCGGCCAGGTCGTCCGGTCCGCGCCCTGCCGGCTCGAAATGCGCCGGCGCGCCGCTCGTGGCCTGCGCCAATGTGCCCGAACCGTCGCCGTCGAGCGTCAGCAGGCCGGCACCGGCCCCTTGTGCAATCGGGGCAAGCGCTTCCACCGCGCTGCTGTCGCAGACCAGCAGCTTCGCTTGCGCATCGTTGACGAAATAGGCCACTTCGCTGGCGGTGTAGGCGGTGTTGAGCGGCAGGAAGATCGCGCCCGCCTTGACGCAGGCGGCATAAAGCGCCAGCGCCTCTGGCGATTTCTTCACCTGCACGGCGACGCGGTCGCCGGTTCGCACGCCTGCGCCGCGCAGCGCATGGGCGAAACGCGATGCCGTCTCCAGGAAGGCGCGGTAAGGAATTTCGCGCCCGTCCGGCAGGATCAGGAAGGTCCTGTCACTGGTTTCGTGGCGGGCAAAGAGACGATCATGGAGAAGGTTTGCCATCGTGTTGCCGCTGTCCGCTCCGTCGCAAGTCAGATGTGGCGCACGATAGGATCAATCGGCCTCCGGGGAAAGCCGACAGCCGCTTCAACGGCGCGGGCCACCTGCAACAGGCGGGCCTCGCCACGCGGCGGCCCGACAAGCTGGATGCCGGCCGGCATGCCCGAAGCGGTAAATCCGGCCGGAAGCACGATGGCCGGCAGGCCCGTGGCGGTCGCCAGGAAGGAAAAGCGCAGCCAGTCGACATAATCCGTCACCGGTTCGCCGTCGACGAAGGCCGGGAATTCCTCTTCGACAAGGCCCGGTTCGATCCCGGTGGCGGGAATGGCAAGAACATCGTAGCCTTGCAGGAATGTCCGCATTGCATGGTAGAGCACGGTGCGCTGGCGCATCGCGTCATAGATACGCTCCGTGGTAAGCTGGCGGCCGAACGCGGTGTTTTCCCGCAATGTCTGCTTGAAATGCGCCTGGACAGCGTCCGGCAGGTAGCCATTGACCGAGCCGTAATGCACGCCGCGCAGCGTGACATAGGTTTCGTGGAGACCCGGCAGGTCCGAACAGGCCTCGTCAACCGTGCCCCCGGCGGCAGCCACTTTCTCCATTGCCGCGCGAAGCACGCCGCGAATGTTCGCCTCGACCGGCGCGAAACCGCCCTGGTCCTCGGAGAAGGCGATGCGCACGGCGCCATCGGCCCGGTCTACCGCTTTCTGGAACGGTTCGCGCGGCGCCTCCAGCGAAATCGGCATTTCGGGAATGAAGCCGGCCATGGTGTCGAGGAACAGCGCGAGGTCGCCTACGTCGCGCGCCATCGGTCCGGAAATGCCCTCGATGGAAAAGGCGGTGGCGGCCGGTCCGCCGCCGCAGCGGCCGGGCGAGGGGCGCAGTCCGACCACGCCGCAAAAGGCCGCCGGCGTGCGCAGCGATCCGGCAAGGTCGGAGCCCTGCGCAAGCCAGCATTCGCCGGTTGCCACCGAAACGGCCGCGCCGCCCGACGAGCCGCCTGCATTCTTGCGCGTGTCCCACGGATTGCGGGTGTAACCGAAGACGTCATTGAACGTGTTGCCGCCCGCGCCGAATTCCGGCGTGTTGGTCTTGCCGACGACAACGCCGCCGCGCCGTTCGATCCGTTCGACAAGCGGGTCGTTCACCTCAGGCACGAAATCCTTGAGCGCCACATTGCCATAGGTCGTGCGCACGCCGGACACCATCGTCAGGTCCTTGATGGTAACCGGGAGTCCGGCCAGCCAGCCCGCCTTCTTGCCATTCGCCCTGGCATCCGCGGCCAGGCGCTGCAAGGCGGACCGGGCCCGATCCTCGCAGACGGTGACGGTGGCGTTGACCAGCGGCTCCACCTCGGCGATCCGGGTCAGCGCGGCATCGAGCAGGTCGTCGGGCGCGATATCGCCCGCCTTGAGCATTTTGACCGCCTCGCGGGCCGGCAGCGCGCAAAGGTCCGGCCCGGAATAATGCGTCTCGGGAATCGTCACGTCAGTATCCTTTTCATGAATGGCAAAAATGTATCGGATTATTGCGCGAAGCTAAGCCTGGCATGACCGGATTGCAACTGGAGGTTATCGCCTTGAATTGCAGGCAAAACGGGTGTGCGCCGGCAACGAAGGGTCCCACGGGGTTCGGTGGGCCGGTTCGTTGCCGTTGCCCGGTCTGGCTAGTCCGTCAGCAGGCGTTGCGCATCGCCTCGAGGATCACATGCGCGGAGGCGGCGCCCGGATCGACATGGCCGATGGACCGTGCGCCCAGCTTGGCGGAACGGCCGCGCCGGCTTTCCAGTGTGGCGGTATGGTCGCGGCCGCGCCTGGCACCCTCGGCCGCTGCGTCGAGACAGGCTGCTACCCCGGCGCCTTCCGCGAGCGCAGCCTTCGCCGCCTCGGCAGCCGGCCCCCATGCGTCGATCATCGTCTTGTCGCCGGGTGCGGCACCGCCGCGTTTCAGGATGCCCTCGTGCATCCCCTCGATCCAGGCCACCATGGCGGCTGCGTCCAGGTTCAGCCGGTCGCACACCGCTTCGCCGGCAGCGCGGAAGGCGCTGGCGTAAAGCGGGCCGGAGGAGGCGCCGACCGCGTCGAGGAAGGCCTTGGCCATGCGCGTGCAGCTTTGCGTCACCGTCTCGTCGCCGGGCGCGCCGTCGAGCGCCTTGCCCACTGCCGTCCAGCCGATATCCATCGTCACGCCGTGATCGCCGTCGCCGATCACGCCATCCAGTTCCGAAAGCCAGTCGCGTTTCATCGCGATGGCCTCGCCTGCCGCGCGCATCATGGCGCGGAACGCTTCCGGCGTCACCGGTCCGTCCGTCTTCAGCGCCGAGCGGTCCACGGTCGTCCCGTTCGTGGCCGCGGCGCCATGACGGCGCGTATGTTTGCCTTCCGCCGGGGGCAAGCTGCCGCCGACGGTCAGCGCCGGTGTCCGGCACGGCGTGTCGAGCAGCAGCGTCAGGTCGTCGTCAAGCTTCATGAGCGTGATCGAAGCGCCGGCCATTTCGAGCGACGTGGCGTATTCGCCGACCCAGGAATGATGGATCGCGACACCGCGCGCGGCCAGGGTCTGCGCGACCCGCCGGTGCATGATGTAGAGTTCGAGTTGCCCGGTCGCCCCCAGTCCGTTGACGAGGACCGCCACCCGGTCGCCCCGTTTCAGGCCCATGTCGTCGAGGATCGGCGTCAGCAGTTCGTCAGTGACCGCATCGGCCGGCTCCAGCTTGCCGCGGCGGATGCCGGGTTCGCCATGCAGGCCCATGCCGATTTCCATCTCGTCATGGCCGATCTCGAAATTCGGCTTCAGCGTCTGCGGCAGCGAGCACGCTGTCAGCGCCACGCCCATGGATCGCGTATTGGCATTGGCATGGCGCGCGGCCGCCACGCAGCCATCGAGATCCCGTCCCAGTTCCGCCGCTGCCCCGGCGATCTTGAAGACGAAGAAGTCGCCGGCGATGCCGCGCCGTTCGTCCTGCCGGTCCGCCGGGGCAGAGGCCACGTCGTCGGTTACCTGGACAGAGCGTGCCGGAATGCCGGCGGACTCGCATTCCTCGGCGGCCATGTCGAAATTCATCACGTCGCCGGTGTAGTTGCCGTAAAGGAAAAGGACGCCGGCGCCGCCGTCGACCGCCCGCGCCGCGTCCATGATCTGCTCGGGGCTGGGCGAGGCGAAGACATTGCCCACGGCGGCCGCATCGGCAAGGCCGCGCCCGACATAACCGGCAAAGGCCGGTTCATGGCCCGATCCGCCACCGATGACGATGCCCACCTTGCCGTCGCGCGGCCCGTCAACGGCGACGACGGCGCGCCCGGTCGGGCCGTCCACGCGCACCATGCCGGGATGGGCAAGGACCATGCCCTCGATCGCCTCGGCGATGAGGTCTTCGGGCGCGTTGATGAGTTTCTTGGTGCGGATCCCGGTCATGCGTTTCTCCTCAGCGCCCGGTCAGGAAGGTTTTCGCCGCGGCAACCGTCTGGTCCAGCCAGGGTTTCTCGCTGGCCCGCGCGGCGGCCACATCGTTGTCCAAAGGCAGCCAATGCTCAAGGATCACCGACATTTCAGGAGGGCAATGGGTCAACTGGTCGAGGATCCACGGGATCGGCGCGCGGCCCTGGCCGAGCGGCACGCCGTGAATGCGGAATCCGACGCCGTAGGGATCCGGCGTGATGACGTAGTCCTTCAGGTGCAGGTTGATGGCGAATGGCGCGAGCATGCGCACCGTTTCTTCCGGCCATTCGCCAGCGCAGATGGAATTGGCAACGTCGAGGCAGACGCCGAGCGTCTCATCCGCCACCGTCTCCAGAAGGTCCACCATGCGCGGCGAGGGGTAGTTGAAATGGTTCTCGATGGCGATGCGGATGTCCGCCGCGCGCGCCCTGGCGAGCAGCGGGCGCAGCCGTCCGGCTAGCTCGGGGACGGGTATCCGTGCATCCGCCGCGTCAAGCGCGACCCTGAGGATCCTTGCGTTCAGGCGCTGGCCGATTTCCAGGTAGTGCGAGACCTCCTCGTCCCGGAAACTCTGGGTGCCCAGTTCCAGCGCGATGCCCCGTTCCCCGGCCATGGCGCGCAGCCGGTCCTGCTCGTCCGCGCCGAGATGATGAAGCGGCATGTTGTCGGCATACTGGACGACAGCGAGACCGTAACTGGCCGCGGCGTCGAGCACCTCGAAAGGCGTCATCGGTCTTTCCGGCACCTGGTCCTTGATGCCGATCGACCACCGATAGGCATAGCTGCCCAGTCCAAGCCTCATCTCTTTTCTCCCGCCGATGCGCCTGTCCAACCGGCTGCCCTTTGCCCGGACCGGCCGGCAGGTCCGGTCCCGCAGGGGATAGTGAAACGGGGGCGCTCTCGGTATTTAGTTTTTCTACAAACCTGTGCACATTTAACCGTTGGAGCCGCCGTCATGTCCCTGTTACCTCTCAAGGAGGGAGGACATGGCATGGGCGCAACCGCGATCATCGGGCTCGGGGCCATGGGCCTTGGCATGGCAAGAAACATCCTGGCGGCGGGAATCGCGCTGACGGGTTACGACATCGCGCCCGCCGCGCGCGACCGGTTTGCCAGCCTTGGTGGAACGCCTGCCGAAACGGCGGCGGGAGCGGCGGAAGGCGCAAGCCTGCTTCTCGTCATGGTCGTTGATGCCGCGCAGGCACGCGCTGCGCTGTTCGAAAGCGGCGCGGCGCGGGCGCTGGAGCCGGGCGCCACCGTGATCCTGTCCTCCACGGTCGCGCCGTCCGATGTCCGCGCCATCGCGGCCGAGCTTGACGGCCATGGCCATCTCCTGCTCGACGCGCCCGTGTCGGGCGGGCAGGTGGGGGCGGAGGCCGGAACGCTGACCGTCATGGCATCGGGGCCCGATGCGGCCTTCGAGCGGGCGCAGGCGCTGCTGTCCGCCGTGTCGAAAAAGGTGCATCGCCTCGGCAGTGAACCCGGCACCGGCGCCACCTACAAGGTGCTGCACCAGTTGGCCGCAGGCGTTCATCTTGTCGCGGCGGCCGAATACATGGCGCTCGGCGCCAGGGCGGGCTGCGATCCGCGCAAGCTGCACGAGATCGTTTCCTCCTCCGCGGGGCAAAGCTGGATGGCCGACGACCGCGTGCCGCGCATGATGGAGGAGAACCCGTCCATTACTTCGACGGTGGACATCTTCGTCAAGGATCTCGGCCTCGTGCTTCAGGCCGGCCGCGATGTCCGCGCGCCATTGCCGCTGGCCGCCGCGGCGCACCAGATGCTGCTGGCGGCTTCCGCCCTTGGGCATGGCCGCGACGACGACAGCGCCGTGGTCAAGGCATACGAGGCCCTGACCGGAAAGCCCGTCCGCAAGGCCTGAGACAAGAAGATCACGGCGGCGCACCGATGAGGCTCGCGCCCGTCTCCGGCCGGAAGGTACAACCGTGGCCCGTCAGTACGCGCCTTGCCTCAGCCTCATGCGTGGCGGCCTCGCTGCCAAGCCAGTCCGCGAATCGGTTGACGATGCGCCGGGTGAAATGGCGCGGCGGGCAGACCAGCCAGTATGCGGAGAAGTCGATCACCGGGAAATCCGGGCAGAAGGGCACCAGTTCGCCCCGCACGAGTTCCGGCAGGCACAGCGTCACGCTGTCGAGCGCCAGCCCGCCGCCCTGCTTGGCCAGCTCGATGGACATGGATGAGCGGTCGAAACGCAACGGATAGTTCAGGTCCGGCACGGCAATGCCGTTCTGCGCCAGCCAGAGGTCCCAGCGAAACAGCGACTTGACGCTGTCGATCAGCCGTGCGGCCCGGATCTGTTCCGCCGGGTCGCCAGAGATCGCCTGCAAGCCTGCAAGGTAAGCCGGGCTGCACAGCGGCAGGACCAGGTCGTTCATCACCGGACGCTCGGCCAGTCCCGCCCATCCGCCAAGTCCGTAACGCAGGTCGAAATCCACCGCCTCCGTCTCGAAGGCCGAGAAGTCGGGCGTTGCGTCGATGCGGATGTTCCACTCGGGATTGGCGGTCAGGAAGCCGTTGATGCGCGGTCCCAGCCAACGCACGCCGAAGCTGGGGCTGACCCGGATGATCAGATTGCGCACCTCGCGCTGGCGGGCAATCGAACTGCGCGCATTGCGGATGGCGGCGAAGGCCTGCGTGGTCGTCTGGAACAGCCGGTCGCCATCCAGTGTCAGGATCAGCTTGCGCTTCTCGCGCCGGAACAGGCGCACGCCGAACTGGCTCTCCAGGTTGCGGATCTGCTGCGAGACGGCCGAAGGCGACACGCCCAGTTCAAGCGCCGCCTTGGTGACAGAGCCGATGCGCGCCACCGCCTCGAAATACTCGGTCGCCTTGATGTTGATGTCGCGCATGGTTTGTCCGTTCAGCCTTCGCGCCCAGAATAGCCGCCTACAGTGAAACGGTCTGTCCTCGACCCGCTTGCATGGCGCGCTCCAGCACGAATTGCGCGGCGGCCAGATCCTGCGCGGCGATGCCGAGCGAGCGATAGGCCGTGATCTCGTCGCGCGACGAACGGCCGGGTGCCTTTCCGGCAAGGACATTGCCGATCTCCGCCCGGATCGCATCGGCGGAAAACCGCCCCGCCGTGATCATGTCCACGATCTCGCCGGCCTGCGCCAGCGTCGAGGGCAGGTAGTCGACCCAGATCGAGGCCCGTTCGACGAAGCGGTCGTCCACTTCGCGCATGCTCGGTATGGACGATCCGACCACGTTGACATGGCAGCCCGGCGCCAGCCAACCGCCCTTGAGGAGCGGCACCGGCGAAGCGGTGACCGTGCAGACGATGTCGGCATCGCGCACGGCAGCCTCGATATCGGTTGTCGCGGAAAACGTCATGCCGGTGTGGCGTGAGGCCGCCCGCTCGCAAAACGCCGCTGCCTTGTCCGCCGACCGGCCCGCAACGGTGACTCGGCGGATGGGCCGCACCTCCGCCATGGCGTCAAGATGGTGTTCGGCCTGCTCGCCATAACCGATGATGGCGAGCGTTTCGCAATCCTCGCGCGCCAGCGCCCGCGTGGCGACACCGCTGGCGGCCGCCGTGCGGATGGCGGTCAACAGGCTGGCATCCATCATGGCGGTCGCTTCGCCGGTCTCCGCCTCGAACAGCACCATGGCGCCGCGATGGGAAGACAGGCCCTTGGCCGGATTGCCGGGAAAGAGGCTGACCAGCTTGATGCCGAAACAGGCCGGATCGGAAAGCGCGCCGGGCATGATGCCCATCCGGTTTGGCCCGCCCACGGGCATGACGCTGCGCAGCGGCAGTTCGGCCTGTCCCGCTGAAACCGCCGGCATGACTTGGGCGATGACCTCGATGGCGTCCTTCATGGAAAGCAGGGCTTCCACATCCGCATGGCTCAACACGATCATGCCGAGCGCTCCTCTCCTGCGCCCCAGTCGGGGCCCGTCTGTTCAAGGTTCATGATCGCCTCCAGCATGGACGTATAAAGGTCAGGCCGTGCGACATAGGGGAAATGTCCGCCATGCAGGAAACGGTAGGCCGTTCCCGGCTTGAGACGCTCCCTGACAGCCACCCGCATGTCCGGCGGGATCAACGGATCGTCGTCGGCCTCGACGGTGAAGATGCGGTCGCGCGCGAGCGGAACCGGCGGCAGGTCAGGGGCGGTCTTCAGCGCGTTGAGCCGGGCCCGCAACTCGCCTTCCAGGATGCGGCCGCCCGCTTCCCGCAGCAGCAGGTCGACCAGATCGCCCTGATCGGGATGTGCCTCGCGCCAGGCTTTCAGCCCGTTGCCGAAACCGGCGCGCAAGTCGGCGATGGGTGCGGCCATCAGGTCGAGCGCATAGGGCAGGCGTTCGGCGAGGCCTGCCACCGAATGCAGCGTGTTCGCCGCGATCAGGCGTTCCACGCGCTCCGGCGCCGTTCCTGCCATGAATTGTGCCAGGTAGCCGCCGAGCGAACTGCCGAGCACGCTCGCCCGGTCGATGCCGAGCCGGTCGAGTAGCGCGAACAGGTCGCCTGCCCATTCGGCAATGCCGCCGCGATCCGGATAGCTGACGGCGACAATGCGCAGCCGGCCGGCAAGCGCCTCGATCTGCTGCCAGAAGATGTCGCCGCGCCCCAGCGTGCCGGGAATGAGCAGCAGGCAGGAGCCTTGGCCGATGTCACGGTAACCCCAGTCGCGTCCGTCGAACACGGCGCGTTGTTCCGGGTGGGCAAGCGCGAAGGTGTCGCGCGCGGCAATCAGGGCATTGGTCATGACAGCGGGTCCGGCACGGCGGGCCAGTAGTCGCGCGCCCGCTTGGTATAGGGAATGTTGGCGTAGTCCGGCGTGATCGATCCGGGTGTGGCGACGGGGATGACCCGCGCGGCAATCGGGTTGAAACCGGCCTGGTAATGGTTGGACGATTTCACGCAGACATAGCGGCGCTTCGACAGGTCGATGCCCAGTTGCTCGAAGGCTTCCGGGTGGAAAGTCTGGCCGCGCACGTCATTGATCACGATGTCGATGCCGTCGGCCTCGATCCATACCGCTTCGCCCATGGGGGCGGGCAGGGTGCCGAAGCGCTGCGTCAGGCCGGAGGCGCATTTGCGCACCGTGACCGTCAGGTCGAGCGGATCGCCCGACATCGGGCCGCACTTGCCGCCGAGCCGCAGTGCCAGCGTGGCGCCTTCTCCGGCCTCGCGGCAGATACGCACCGCCACCGGGTCCCAGAAGAGACCTGTGGCGACCGATTTCATGCCGCGGCCGATCATGGCGCGCAGCAGGAAGGTGGCGTCGGACGGCGCGCCGCCACCGGCATTGTCGGATACGTCGGCAAGCACGACGGGACCGTCTGCCTCGGCCTCGGCCAGGTCGAGCGCACGGTCGATATCGGCCATGTCCGGCAGAAGCTGATGGCGGATGGCGTAAAGCGACCGGCCAAGCTCTTCGGCCACACGCGCCACCTGGGCCGCGTCGCCATCCACGATGGCGAAGGCGCGCGTGCCGGTGCGCGGATGGTCGCCCCAGGGAAAGCCGTGCGCGATGGAAAGCGACAGGATGCCGTCCTTGCCCTCGCGCGCGGCCATGGCATCGACGAAGTCGCGCATCGGGCCGGAGGGCGTCGGCATGGCGAGGATCATGCGGCAGTCGAAATCGCGCATGACCGGGCGGATCCTGCCCGCGGCCGTATCGGCGGCCAGCCGGAACAGGTCTTCGGCGCGTTCGGGAATATCGATATGGGGATATTCCTTGAAGGCCACCAGCAGCGTGGCCTGCGTGAGCATGGTTTCGGTCAGGTGGCAATGCGGGTCGAGCAGGCCGCCGATCACCGCCTCCGGCGCGGCGGCCCGGCAATGGGCGATCAGGTCGCCCTCGCAATCGTCGTAACCGTCGGCGATCATCGCTCCGTGCAGGGCCAGCAGCACGATGTCTGCCCCGCCGCAGCGCTTCAGGTCGGCCACGATCTCGTCGCGGAAATCCTCGTAGACCTTGCGCACCGTCGGTCCGGCCGGCTGCGCATGGGCGGACAGGGATTCCACCACATCCCAGCCTTTCGCTTCCGCTGCCGCGCGCCAGAAATGCAGCGGTGCGGTGAAATATTCCTTCGGATGGGCTGTCGCGTCGCCGTGGCGGATGCCCGCTTCAGCGAAGCTCAGAGTGCCGGTCGGCAGCGGCGAGAACGAATTGGTCTCGGTGCTCAGCCCCGCGATGAAGACCTTCATTGTGCTTGTTTCCCTTGTGTCGCGATGGCGCCGGGCGCAGGCTCTCCGGCGAGGCCCGCCGCCGAAATGGCCAGGAGATGTATGAGAATGATCATGAAGGCGACCGGCACGGCGGCCGTGAACCAGATCATGGAGATGTCGAGCATCTCGCCCTGGCGCCCGAGGCTGCGGCCCAGAAAGCCGCGCGCCATGTTCATGCCCGGCGCAAAGAGCGAGAACCAGAGCACGGGCGCCGCGAAGAGAACCACGCCGGCGGCGCGCAGAAGCGTCAGCGCCGCGCCCGCACGGCCGCCGATGGCGAGCATGGCTGGAAACAGCACCGGATTGGCGCCCGCGCGGAAGGCGCAGGAGGCGCCCAGCATGCCGGCCCAGACCATGGCCCGGCGCGCCAGTTCCTCCGTCCAGATGGGCGGTGAGGCGAAGATGTAGCGCGCCACGGTCTGCCACAGCGCCGCGCCCAGCATCACGAAGAGCGCGGCCACCGCCAGAACCATGGCGATTCGGTCGATCCCGGCCGACAGGCGGCCGAGACCCTTGGCAAGGCGATGCATCGCCGTCATTCGCCCTTGGCCTTGCGCCATTCGGCAAGCTGGTCGGCGGTGATCAGCCCGCTGTCATAGGTGGCTTCGGAGGCCTTGCGGAATTCAGCGCGCGCCTCGTCCGACAGGTTCACGACCGATACGCCCGCCGCCTTCAGCTTGTCGATCACGCCGGCCTGCGTCCCGAGCCAGTCGCGGTTGGCCTTGTCGGCTGCTGCGATGGCGTCGTCCACGGTCTTGCGGTCGGCGTCCGACAGGCCCTCGTACCATTGTTCGGAAATGATTGCGATGCGCAGCGACGGCGCCACGGCGGCATCGGTGAAGTGCTTGATGAAATCGGTGTGGCCGAACAGCAGTGGCACGAAGGCCGGGTTGAGATAACCGTCGGCAACGCCGGTCTGCAAGGCGTTGGGCACTTCCGCCCAGCTGACGATGGTGCCCGACGCGCCCCAGGTCTTGTAGAGCTCGATCTGGCTCTCATCCAGCGCGCGCATCCGCAGGCCTTCCATGTCGGCCAGCGAGTTCACGTCGCGCTTGGTGTTGAAGATGCCGGTGGCCGGACCGACGGTCGTGACCGCCGCCACGCGCACGCCGCCCGGCGTGGTGCCCTCGTTGATGCGCGCCAGCATGCCGCCATCATAGAGCGCGCGGTCCACCTCTTCCATGTCGGCGAAGAAATAGGGCAGGCGCAGGCCGTAGATCAGCTTGTCCAGCGAACCGACGATGTTGAGCGGCGCCATGACCACCTCGACGAGGCCCTGGCTGACCTGGTCGAACACCTCGGCATCGCTGCCCAGCGCGCCGCGCTGGAATTCCTCGGCCTTCATGCCGTTGGCGTTGAGGTGTTCGGTGAAGGCATGCGCCCAGACATAGCTGCCGGAGCCTTCCAGGTCCGGCGGGCTGTCAAGCGAGACCTTGACCTGTGCCATGGCGCCCGAGGCCATGGCCATCGCCGCCGCGAATGCGGCCAGAAATGCAAAACGTTTCATTGCGCGTCTCCCTGTTTTCCTTGATTGATCCGTTGGTTGCGAAGTGGCGCGGTTCATCCTCCCCCCGCCAGTCCGAATGCGCGCGGCAGCGCCAGGCTGATCTGCGGAAAGGCGACCAGCAGCGCCAGAACGGCAATTTCCACCAGCACGAACGGCATGACCGCCCGCGCCAGCCGCCAGTAATTCACGCCCGTCACCGTGGTCACCATCAGCAGGCAGCCGCCCAGCGGCGGCGAGACCAGCCCGATGCACAGGTTGAAGCAGAGCACGATGCCAAGGTGAACGGGATCGGCGCCCTGCGCAAGCGCGGTGGGGGCGAGCAACGGCACCAGCAGCGCAAGCGCCACGGGAATGTCCAGGAACATGCCGGCGATGAGGAAAAGCACGTTCAGCACGATCAGGTAGCCCACCGGCCCGAGCCCCATGGCTTCCACCATGGCCGAAATGGCTTCCGGCACACGCTCCAGCGCGCTGAGATGGCCCAGTGCCGAAACGGCGGCGATCAGCAGGAAGATTGCGCCCGACAGCATGGCGGTGCGCCGGAACGCCTGCCACACCGCATCCATTCCCATGCGCTCGTAGTGATAGCCGCCGGCCCAGGCGACAGCGACGGCCACGGCAGCAGCTTCCGTTGGCGTCATCAGGCCGAACACGATGCCGCCGAGGATGATGGCGGGTACGAGGAGCGCCGGGATGGCATGGGTGAGGGCGGGCAGGAGGGGCGGCACGTCGCCCGCTTCCAGCCTCGGATGGCCGTATATCCGCGCATAGATGGCATTGGCAGCCATCAGTGACGACGCAAGCAGGAGGCCGGGCACGATGCCGGCGATGAAAAGCGCCGTGACCGACGTGCTCATCAGCGCGCCGTAGAAGATCAGGATGATCGACGGCGGGATGATCGGCCCGATGATGGAGGAGGCCGCGGTGATGGCACTGGCATATTCGAGATCATAGCCGCGTTCGCGCATGGCCGGCACCAGCGTATTTGACACCGCCGCGGAATCGGCCACCGCCGAGCCCGAAATGCCGGCAAAGAAGACGCTTGTCATGATGTTGACGTGCCCGAGGCCGCCACGCAGCCGCCCGACCATCGCCATGGCGAGGTCGATCAGCACCCGCGTGATGCCGCCCCGGTTCATCAATTCGCCGGCAAGGATGAAAAGCGGCATCGCCATCAGCGCGAAGACGTCGATCTTGGAGAAGATCTGCTGCGGCAGGATGGCGAGATAACGGGTGTTGTCGGTGGCGATAAAGGCGAGGACGGCGGCCGCGCCGATGACATAGGCAATGGCAAGGCCGGAGGCCAGCAGGACGATCCCGATGGCCAGCACAGCCCAGATCATTGTCCGATCCCCTTCCGGGCCGGGCTGAGCGCTTCCGCGGTCACCCCTTCGGCCGCGATGTCTTCGGGCAGCGGCTGTTTCAGCACAAGTGCCGCCGCCGCGCGCGCCGCCGCCGGTGCGCTCTGGATGCCGTAGCCGCCCTGTCCGGCCAGCCAGAAGAAGCCTTCCGCGTCAGGCGCGAAGCCGATCACCGGGCACTTGTCGGCGACGAAGGAACGCAGGCCCGCCCATTTGTGCGCGATGCGCCGCACCGGAATGTCGAAAGCCGTCTCGATCCGGTCCACGCAGATGGCGATGTCGAGTTCTTCCGGCTGCGCGTCGCAGGGCGGGGAGGGCGTCTCGTCGGCGGGCGAGATGAGCAGCAGGCCGGCATCCGGCTTGATGTAGAACCCTTCCTCGGCATCGACCACCATGGGCCACAGGTTGGGCCGGTCCGGCTCGTGCCCGGCAGGCGGATCGATGAGCAGGGCGGTGCGCCGCTTCGGCACCAGGCCCACCGGCGCCACTCCGGCCATGGCGGCGATCTCGTCGGCCCAGGCCCCGGCCGCGTTGACCACCGTGGCCGCGTGGAACCGCTCGCCGCCGGCCTCGACCGTCCAGCCGCCATCCTCGCGCGCAATGGATGTCACCTCGACCTTCGTCCGCAATGTCCCGCCATGCGCCTGGAAGGTCTTGAGATAGTGCTGGTGCAGGGCGTCGACGTCGATATCGGCGGCGCTGGCGTCGATCAGCGCGCCGGCCAGATAGTCCGGGCGGATCAGCGGCATCATGGAAAGCGCCGCCTCCCGCGTCAGCGGTCGCACGGCATCGCCAAGTTCCTCCGCAAGGTCTTCCAGCACCGCCAGTTGCCCTTCATGGGCTGCGAAGATCACGCCGCGTTCCTTCAGGAGCGGTTGCCCGATGAAGGGGCTTCCGGGATTGCGGAAGAAACCGTGCGAGGCGCGCGAAAGCGCGCGGATCACCGGCGGTCCGTAGGCGATGGTGAAGAGGGCGGCGGAACGGCCGGTCGTGTGATAGCCGGGCCGGTCCTCGCGCTCCAGCAGAAGCACATGCGCCTGGCTGGCGAGTTCGGCAGCCACCGAAGCGCCGGCGATCCCTGCGCCGATGACGATGATGTCGTGCTTCTCCGGCTGATGCGTCATGCTTTCCTCTCTCCGGGAAGAACGCTAACACCGATTTTCCGATTGGAAAAGTGGATTTTCCAAAAGGAAAAACGGTTTGCCGTGTGCGAACGGGCGGAATAGGATCATGCCCGCATTGCGGGAATGGATGATGAGCGAAAACGGAAAGACTGACAGCCAGCGGATCGCCTTCGGGCACCAGATCCGCAGGCTGAGGCGGGAGAAGGGCTGGACGCTGGCGCAGGTGGCCGAGCGCTCGGGCCTCGCGGTGTCGACCATTTCGAAGGCAGAGCGCGGCGTGATCGCGCTGACCTATGACCGGCTGTCACAATTGGCCCACGGCCTTGAAACGGACATGGCGGCGTTCTTCGCCGCAGGCGGCAGCCGTTTCGAACCGGGCGGCTTCGCCGTGGCCCGCAAGGGCGAGTTCAGCCGACAGGAAACCAGGAACTACGTCTACGAGATGTTGTTTCCGGAGGTCTGGGACAAGGCGATGACCCCGATGATGGGCACGCTGAAGGCCCATGACATCAAGGATTTCGAAGAATTCGTCCGCCATTCGGGGCAGGAATTCCTGCTGGTGCTTGAAGGCGTCGTGACCGTGCATCTGGAAGGGCGCGACCCGGTCGTGCTGAACGAAGGCGATTCCATCTATTTCGACAGCGCGCGCGGCCACCTCTATGCCTCCGAGGACGAGCGCGATGCGCGCATCCTGGTGGTTTGCGTCGCGCCCTGAGGGGGCAGTGCCTCAGGACAGGCCGGTGTCGATTTCCGCCAGGTGCCGGTCGAGGATGGCATCCACGTCGATCTCTTCCGGCAGGACGCCGAACATGTGCCCGCCAGCGCTGCCCAGTCGCGTCGCGCAGAAGGCCCGTGCCACCGGTTCCGGCGCGAAGCGGACGAGCAGGGCGCCCTGGAGGACGAGCGCCAGGCGTTCGACCAGCAGCCGGCCCGCGCCTTCGCCAATCGGTCCTTCCAGCATGGCCCTCACGTCGTCGGCGGCCCGGTCCAGATCGCTGTCGCGGCCGAGCGCCGGTTCGATGGCCGAGAAGAGCGCGTCGAGCGCGCCGGGTTCCTTGTGCAACGTGCGCAGGGCATCGAGCACGATGACATTGCCGGAGCCCTCCCAGATCGCGTTGAGCGGGGATTCGCGGAACAGGCGCGGCATGGGCGTTTCCTCCACATAGCCGACGCCGCCATGACACTCCATGCATTCAAAGACGAAGTTCGGATTGCGCTTGGTCAGCCAGTATTTGGCCAGCGCCACCGCGATGCGGGCAAAGGCTTTCGATTGCGGATCGGTTCCGCCGAACATGCGCGCCACATGCGCGCCCAGCACCACCGCGGCCTCGTATTCCACGGCAAGATCGGCGATGACCAGGCGCATCAGGGGCTGGTCGATCAGCGTCTTCTGGAAGGCGCGCCGCCCGCGCACATGGTTCAGCGCCTGGATGAAGGCCATGCGCATGATGCCGACCGTTCCCGCCACGGTGCCAAGGCGCGTGTGGTGGACCATGTCGATGATGACATTCACGCCGCGCCCCTGTTCGCCGAGAAGGATGGCGAAGGCATCGTGATATTCGATTTCGCTCGACGCATTGGATTTGTTGCCGAGCTTGTCCTTCAGCCGCATGACGTGAATGCCGTTGCGCCTGCCTTCCGGCGTGATGCGCGGCACGAGGAAGCAGGAGAGGCCGGCATCGGTATAGGCGAGCGTCAGGAAACCGTCCGACATCGGCGCCGAGCAGAACCACTTGTGCCCGACGAGACGGTAGTGCCCGGCGTCCGCGTCGATCGGATAGGCACGGGTCGAGTTTGCGCGCACGTCACTGCCGCCCTGTTTCTCGGTCATCGCCATGCCCATGGTGATGCCGGCTTTTTCGCCGATGGGCTTGAGATCCGGATCGTATTGTCCGCCGAGGATGCGCTCCAGCCAGGGCCGTGCCGGGCCGCCCTGCTGCTTCAGCGAGGCGACGACGGCATAGGTCATGTTGATCGGGCACATGGTCCCGGCCTCGGCCTGTGTGAACAGGGCCAGCAGGCCGAAATGGCCGACATGGGATGACGGATCGTCCACCGTCCAGGCCACGTCGTGGATGTTGTGCTCCATCGCGAGCGCCATGAGGTGATGGTAGGAGGGGTGGAAGCGAACCTCGTCGAGGCGCCGGCCATAGCGGTCGAAGGAGACGAGTTCCGGCCCGTGCCGGTTGGCAAGGTCGCCCCATTCCAGCACGCGTTCGGACCCTGCATCCGCGCCGAGCCGCGCCATGCGCTCATCGAGCCAAGCGCCGGCCTCCCGCCGGATCGCGTCGCGCATTGCCGGATCGTTCAGATAGAGATTGCGCCCGGCATAGAAGTCCGGCTGGTTGGCGACCTCGTGCGTTTCAAGCTCGATTGCTGGCGCGAATTTCGGCATGCTCTTCCTCCCGGAAAGGTACTTGCCCTTCCGTGATACTTCCTTTGACGTAACCGTCAATGGTGAATTGCTGCCATCGGGCGTCCATGCCCGGATGGTGATCTTGCGCACGGCCATCGCGCCGTGGAGCGGTTCAATGCGCGCAACCAGCACGAGCGGCCGCTTTCAACAGGCATTTTGCACGCATCTTGTGCAAGATGCGCGCTATTCTTGCAGGAAAGGCAGTCGAGGGTCTGGTCGGGACGTCTTCCGGCGTTGCGAAGGCTTCACCCGGCGAAGCCGCAAGAGGGATCGAAGAGCATGTCCGAGCAGAAACAATACACATATCAGGCGATTGCCCGTTCCGTCCTGGACCATGGGTGCGAAACCCTTTTCGGCCTGATGGGCGATGCCAACCTGTTCATGGTGGACCATTATGTCCGGCACTGCGGCGGCAAGTTCATTCCCGCCGCGCACGAGGGCAGTTCCGTCCTCATGGCGCTGGCCTGGTCGCATGTCGCCGGCAAGGTCGGTGTGGCCACGGTGACGCACGGCCCAGGCCTGACCAATTGCGTTACTGCGTTGACGGAAGGCGTGCGCGGCCATGTTCCGATGGTCCTGCTGGCCGGCGATACGCCGGTCGCCATGCCGCAGCACCTCCAGAGCATCGACCAGCGCGAACTGGTCAAGGTCACCGGTGCCGGTTTCGAGCAGATGCGCGCGCCCGAAACGGCCGCCTACGACATCGCCAACGCCTTCTACCGTGCCCGCGTCGAGAAACGCCCGATCGTGCTGAACATGCCGGCTGACTTCATGTGGCAGGAAGCACGATACGAAAAGACCCTGTTCAAGGTCTTCGACATGCCGGCCAACGTGCCGGAGGGCGAGGCGCTCGACGAGGCCATCGGCATCATCGCTTCGGCGAAGCGGCCCATCGTGCTGGCCGGCGGCGGCGCGGTCGGCGCGCGCGACAGGCTGATCCGCCTGGCCGACAGGCTGGAAGCGCCGCTTGCCACGACGCTCAAGGCCAAGGGCCTGTTCAACGGCCATCCCTTCAACATGGACATCTTCGGCACACTGAGCACGCCGGCCGCCTATGACGCCATTGCCGACGCCGATTGCGTCATCGCCTTCGGCGCCAGCCTGCATTACTTCACCACCGACAAGGGCGCGCTGATGAAGGGCAAGCGGGTGGTGATGGTCAACGAGAACCCGGCCGATATCGGCCGCAATTTCCATCCCGACGCCGCCCTGGCGGCCGATGCCGGCCTGACCGCCGACAATATCGTCTACTGGCTCGACGAGGCGGAAATCCCCGCGACAGGCTTTACCGGTGAACTCGACATGGCCGCTCTGACCGACCACCCGAAAGGCGATGCCGGCAAGGCGAAGCCGGGCACGGTGAACTATGTCCATGCGCTCGAACGCCTGGAGGAGATGCTGCCGAGGGACCGGGTTCTTGCGACCGACGGCGGCCGCTTCATGACGGAGGTGTGGTGCCGGGTCTCGGTGCCCGATCCGGCAAGCCTGCTCGTCACCGCGAATTTCGGCTCCATTGGCCTGGGCTTGCCGCAGGCCATCGGCGCCAGCATCGCGGCGCCGGAAAAACCGGTTGTCCTGTTCACCGGCGATGGCGGCTTCATGATGGGCGGCGTTCACGAGTTCAACACCGCGGTCCGCCTGCAGCAGGACCTGATCGTGATCGTCTGCAACGATTCCGCCTATGGTGCCGAACACATCCAGTTCCTGGACCGCAGCATGGATCCGGGCCTTGCGCAATTCGACTGGCCGTCCTTCGCCGAGGTGGCGACGGCGCTGGGCGGGCAGGGCATTCGCGTGTCATCGGCAGAGGAACTGGAAACGGCCATCGAGGCGATCGCCAAGCGTGACCGGCCATTGCTGATTGAACTCAGGCTCGACCCGAACGACGTGCCGCGCATGCGCCTTTGATCCGACCGGTCATCCGGCAAGGGCAAGCCCTGCGCCGCCGGCGGCAAGCAGGACGACAACGATCCACGGCGGCACCTTCCAAGCCGTGAGCAGCACGAAACCTGCCAGCGCCAGCGCGAAATCGGCGGGGCGCAGGATCGCGCCTGTCCACACGGGATCGTAAAGCGCTGCGCCGAGAATGCCGACCACGGCCGCATTGGCGCCGCGCATGGCCGCCTGCGCCGCCGGACGGGTGCGGAACCGGTCCCAGAAGGGAAGCATGCCCGAAAGCAGCAGGAAACCGGGCAGGAAGATGCCGGCAAGCGCGATTACCGCACCTGCAATCCCGTTCGGGGCCGGGCCGGCGATGGCGCCAAGATAGGCGGCAAAGGTGAAGAGCGGGCCGGGCACGGCCTGCGCCGCGCCGTATCCGGAGAGGAAGGCATCCGCCGTCACCCATCCGGGCTTGACGACTTCGGCTTCCAGGAGCGGCAGCACGACATGGCCGCCCCCGAAAACCAGCGCCCCGGAGCGGTAGAAGGCGTCGAACAGCGCTGTGGCGTGCAATTGCGAGGCGGCGGCGACGAGCGGCAACAGGCCAAGCAGCAAGAAAAAGACGGCGAGCAGGACCGCGCCCGCCGGACGTGATACCGGAAAGGAAAGATGGGCCGCTCCATCCGGCCGGCCGTTGCGGCAGAGCGCCAGTCCGGCAAGCGCGCCGAAGGCGATTGCCCCGATCTGCCCGATGGCGCTCGCTGCCAGCACGACGATCAGCACTGCGGCAAGCGCGATGCTGGCCCGCTCCCTGTCTGGCGTGAGATTGCGCGCCATGCCCCACACCGCCTGCGCGACGACCGCGACGGCGACGATTTTCAGGCCATGCAGCAGGCCCGTTGTTCCTACGGGGCCGCCAAAAGCCGAGGCGCCCATGGCGAAAAGGACGAGCAGGACCGCCGAGGGCAGGGTGAAGGCGGTGAACGCGGCCAATGCCCCGAGCGGACCGGCGCGCATGAGGCCGAGCGCAAAGCCCGTCTGGCTCGATGCGGGGCCGGGCAGGAACTGGCACAGCGCGACGAGATCGGCATAGCCGGCCTCGTCTATCCATTTGCGCCGTACGACGAATTCGTCCCGGAAATAGCCGAGATGGGCGATCGGCCCGCCGAACGAGGTCAGGCCGAGCTTCAGGAAGGCCGCGAAGACCTCGCCCGCCGAGCCCCGCGGCCCTGGCGCGCCTTCGTGAGTGCCCCTTGTCATCGGCATTGCGAAACAGCTCCCGGGATTGCGGCGTTGGCGCAAGATCGCCCTCCGCCGCGAACCGCTAACCCGTTAGCATGTTTGTCTCATGACATGCAGTCCCGGCCTTCCGCCCTGCCGCCGGGCACCGTCCACCGGCTGCTTCGTCAAAGAACGAAGTCGCTTGCGTCGATGCCAAGTCCGGTACCGAGCAGTTCGATGCGAAAATCGGCGACGCCGTCGCCGTCGACGTCGCCCTCGATGAAGGTCAGGCCGGCATTCTCGAAGGAGCGCAGTTCCCCGGCCACGCCCGAGAAGAACGAGCCCACATAGGTGAAGGACTGGTTCCCGGCCGTGCCGCTGTCGGCGTCGAGAGCCGACAGGTCGAACATGTCCTCGCCGTCGGTGAAGTCCTGGATCCGGTCGCGCACGCCATAGAGCAGGCCGCTGTCGGAAAGCGAGAGATAGACGAACGTGTCGTCGTCGCCACCGCCGATGAGGATGTCGCGTCCGGCCCGCCCGCGTAGCGTGTCGTTGCCATTGTTGCCAAGCAGCACGTCGTCGCCGGCGCCACCATCGAGGAGATTGACCTGCGCCGAACCGATCAGTCGGTCGTTGAAATTCGAGCCGACAAGGTTCTCGAAACCGGAGATCGTGTCACCTTCCGCATCGCCGCCGGCCGCCGTGTTGCCGCCGAGAAAGACCTGGACGGCCGCCGTGGACGTGGCGTAGCTCAGCGTGTCGAAACCCGCTCCGCCGCTAAGCGTGTCTGCGCCAGCACCGCCGATGATCGTGTCGTTCCCGCCACCGCCATCGATGGTGTCGTCGCCGTCCAGCCCGCTGAGCTGGTTGGTGTTCGCATCGCCTGTCAGCGTGTCGCCGAAAGCCGAGCCGGTGACGTTCTGGATATTGGCATAGGTGTCGCCCTGCGCCTCGCCGCCCGTGCCGGTGCCGGTCGACAGATCGACGGTGACACCATTGCGCGAATCCGCATAGCTGACGGTGTTGATGCCGCCGCCGCCGTCGATCTCGTTGACGAGGTCGTCCGCGGCGATCATGTCGTTCGCCGCGTCTCCAACCGATACCGTCTTCAGCAGGTAGCGGGAATACTGGACGATGCTCTCCGGGATGCCGGGGCTGAAGTCGGTGTAGGAGACATAGAAGCTGCCGTCGCCGGCACTGGCGATGGCCGGCTGCGAGTCGTTGCCCGTCTCGGCCGTCACCGTGAAGCGGTTCACTTCCTCACCGGTTTCGGCGCTCAGCGTCACAGCGCCGATATCATCGTTGCCCGAGGCGTTCGTTACATAGGTGATGGTGAAGTAGCCGTCCGAAATCGATGCGATGGCCGGTTCGTCGGCGCGCGGCGTGGGAATTTCCACCGTCATCACGCCGGTTCGCGGCGTGCCGTCGGCATTGTAGATGCGATACTCGATCTCCGTGTAGGCGCTCGATCCGTAGATCTCGTCCATCCAGGCGATGGCAAATCCGCCATCGGCGAGCGCGGTGACCACCGGATAGGTCTGGTCATCGGACGGATCCGCCGACACGTCCATCGCGTCGGTCAGGGCCGACCCGCCGGAACTGTATATCCGGGCCTTGATGTTGCCGTCCTCTGTCCATGTGATGACAACCGAACCGTTCGGCGATCCGGTCGCCGGATCGAGGAGCGCGGCGATCTTGGGCTCGAATGCGCGATCCTCGATGGCGTTCGTCGTTCCGACATCGGCGTAGACCAGGATGTAGTCGGAGACTTGCATGGCAAGCCGAACGGTGCCGGTCCCGTCGCCGTTGTTTGCGACAAAGGTCACGGCCGTCCAGTTGTTGTGAATGGCGGCGATGTCCGGGTTGAAGTTGTCCCGCGAAAGCGTGCCTCGATAGGCCCCGTCGCCGACTGTGGAATTGCTGTAGCCCTGCACCAACACGATGTCGTCAGGCGTGCCGGTGTAGGCGTCGGATTCAAAGACAAAGCGGAAATTGCCGTCGGTCGTGGCCGCAACGGCTGGATTTTCATGAATGTCATTGGTGCCTCCCCAGCCGAAAGCGTCTGCTCCGACATAGGCGCCCGTGGTGTCGACGATGCGTCCGAAGATCTCGAAACGGCCAGGGGTGGATTCCTCGTCGCTCCAAACGATCACCGCGTTTCCGTCCGCGAGGACCGTGATGTCGGAATCGATCTGGCTGTCGGTCGGCGGATACCTGGCGTTCAGGTTGGAGAAGACCGTGGTCATTGCGTAGGTCGTGGTGACAGCCATGGTAAGTCCTCCAGTGTCCCGAAATGTGGAGCGGCCGGCCCGCGCACCTCTCGCGCGGTTCGCCAGCCGGCGGCCTTGTCCGGCGCCGGACCGGTCCATCGTCCGGAAAACAATAAACAAGCATAGACTAACGTACCGTCATGTCATGGCGCATGGGGTGATCACCCCAATCGGGCAGCCGGGCGCGGGGCTGCAGACTGCGTGCCCGGAGGTCTCAACCGATAAGGCGGGCTTCCCAGCGGCCATCGTTGACGGCACTTGCGACAAGGTCGAGGATCAATGCGCGCACGGCTTCCAGCGCGAAGGTCGGCGGACGGCTGACAAGTTCGCAAAGATAGAGGGTGCGCGACAGTTCCGGTTCGACGATGGGCCGGAAGGCGAGCGTTCCCCTGGACAACTGGTCATGCATGAACAGCTTCGTGCCGATCACGCAGCCAAGTCCGGCCTCCAGCGAGCCGGCAATCGCCTGAACCGAGTTCATCTGCAGCTTGGCACGGCTTTCGATCTTCTTGAGCAGGTTGACGTCATCCATGATCGCCCGCGCCGATACACCCTGGCGCAACAGGATGATGGGCAGGTCGAGCACTTCCGCGAAGGTGACCGGCGCCTCGTCCCTGCCAATGATGTCAGGCGTGCCGACGAGGACCATGCGCTCCTCCAGGACCGGCCTTGTGCGCAACTGGGGGTCGGACGGAGGGTTGTAGACCAGCGCCAGGTCCACGTCGGACGCCATCAGGCTCGTCAGCGTTGCGCCCGAAAGGCTCTCCGTCAACGCGAGATCGACCCGGGGAAAGTCGTGCAGGATCCGCCGCGCCAGTTCGACGCCGATCGCCTTGACCGCCGAATAGGCCATGCCGACGGACCCCGCGCCGGCGATCTCGCCGCCCGCCTCGCGGACATCGGCCTCGGCTGCCGCCATGGCCTTCAGGATGGCCTTGGCATGTTCGTGCAGCCGGTGGCCGGCCGCCGTCGGTTCCATGCCGCGCGGCTTGCGGTCGAACAGGGTGACCCCCAGTTCCGCCTCCAGGTTGGCCAGGTGGTGGCTCAGCGCCGAGGCCGCCACGCGCAGGTTTTCCGCCGCGTTCGACAGGGTCCTGTGCTCGAAAATGGCTGCGAAGTAGCGAAGCTGCCGGCTGTCCATGGTTTCTGGTTTTTCGAACGCAACAATAGAAACATTGTAATATCCAGATCGAAACGGTTTGGCTAGGCTCCCATGCATGGAGGAGTGAGGACATGAGTGACGCCTACCAGCCGCTGGCCGGAATCCGTGTCGTCGAGATGAGCCACATGATCATGGGCCCGTCCTGCGGCATGTTCCTTTGCTTTCTGGGCGCGGAGGTCATCAAGGTCGAGCCGCCGGAGGGCGACAAGACGCGTCACCTGTCGGGCATGGGGCGGGGGTTCTATCCGACCTTCAACCGCGGCAAGCGCTCCGTCACCCTCGATCTGAAACGGAAGGCCGGCCGCGATGCCCTCGACCGGTTGCTCGCCACCGCGGATGTCTTCGTGGAGAACTTCCGCGACGAGTCGCTGGCGAAGATGGGGTTCTCGCCCGACAGCTTGCGCCACAAGTATCCCTCGCTGATCGTCGCCTCGTGCAAGGGGTTCCTGCACGGTCCCTACGAAAACCGCACCGCCATGGACGAGGTGGTGCAGATGATGACCGGCATGGCCTACATGACCGGCCCGACCGGACGCCCGCTGCGCATCGGCTCGTCGGCCAATGACATCATGGGCGGATTGTTCGGCGCCTTTGCCGTGCTTGGTGCCCTGGTCCAGCGCAACCGCGACGGCGAGGGGCATGCCATCCGGGTCGGCCTTTTCGAGAACTGCCTGCTGCTCGTGGCCCAGCACATGGTGCAGTTCGACATCGAGGGGCGCGAGGCTCCGCCCATGCCGGAACGGGAGTTTTCCTGGCCGGTCTACGATATCTTCGAGACCGCGGACGGCCGGCAGATCTTCATCGGCGCGGTGACCGAGGGGCAATGGGCAATCCTCTGTTCGATTCTCGGCCTGGAACGCCTGAAGGCCGATCCCCGGCTGCAGAAGCGGATGGACCAGATCGAGGCGCGTGACTGGACCATCCCGATCTTTGCCGAAGCGGTGCGCGGGCGCGGCTTCGAAGACCTGATCGCGGCTTTCGAGCCCGCCGGAATCCCCTTCTCGCCCATCCACCGCCCGGCGGAAATGTATGACGATCCGCATGTCAACAGGCCGGGCGGCCTCCATACGTCGGCGCTGCCGGAAGGCCGGACCTACCGCGCGCCGGGATTTCCCTTCGAGGTGGACGGCCGGGCGCCGAAACCCTTCGGCCTCGACATCGCCGGCATCGGCAGCGACACTGGCGATGTGCTGGCATCGCTCGGCCTCGATGACGAGGCCATAGCCGCCGCCTGCGGGCAGGAGAAGGCGGCATGAGCAGGCTGGAGGACATCTATCCCGCGGACCGCGTCACGCTGCGCGAGGTGGGTCTGCGCGACGGTCTGCAACTGGTCAGGACATGGCCGGATACCGGCACCAAGCGTGCCTGGCTGGCCGCCGAGCACGCAGCCGGCGTGCGCCACTTCGAGATCGGCTCCTTTCTTCCCGCGACGCGCTTTCCGCAGTTTGCCGACGTGCAGGCCATGATCGGCGCGGTCAGCGCGCTCGATGGCGCCCGTTCGGCCGCCCTGGCGCTGAACGAGCGTGGCGCGGACGAGGCATTGGCAACTGCCGTCGACGAGATCGTCTGCGTCATCTCCGCCACCGAGGAGCACAGCCAGGCCAACATGCGCCGCTCCCGCGCCGAGGCCGTGGCGCTGGCAGGCCGGATCAGCCGGATGCGCGATGAGGCGGCGCCGGGCAGGATCGTCAATGCCGGCATATCCATGGCCTTCGGCTGCTCGATCGCGGGCGCTGTCGATCCCTCCGAGGTGATGCGCCTGGCAGAAGCCTGCCTCGAGGCCGGCGCTGACATCGTCGGGCTTGCCGACACCGTCGGCTATGCCGGGCCGAGGCAGGTGGGCGAATTGTGCCGTTCCATGCAGCGTCTGTGCGGCGACCGGCCGTTCTCGATCCATCTGCACGATACGCGGGGCATGGGCATGGCAAATGCGGCGGCCGCTCTCGACAATGGCGCCCGCGTCCTCGATGGTTCGCTGGGCGGACTTGGCGGATGTCCCTTTGCGCCGGGCGCCACGGGCAATGCCGTCTTCGAGGACCTCGTCTTCTTGTGCGAAACCATGGGTTTTGCGACCGGTATCGACCTGGCGGGTTTGAGGGAGGCCCGCGCCATTGCCGAGGCCGCGATGCCCGGCGAGGCTTTCTACGGGGCGCTGTCGCGGGCAGGGCCCCCGCAAAACATGCATTGGCGGGCCTGACAGCACGGCGCACGGCGAAATTCATGTGACATCAAAGGGAGGAAAACATGGGTAGGATCAAGACACTGGCACTGGCGCTCGGTCTTTCGGTTTCGACGGCTGGCCTGGCTGAGGCCGCCACCGAAATGCGGTGCAGCCACCAACTGCCGCCGGCGCACCACATCGCCAAGGTGGTGGACCGCTGGGCAGCCGAGGTGGAGACGCTGTCCGAAGGCGAGATCGACGTGCAGGTCTTCGGCGCCGACAGCCTGGTGGGCGCGCGCGAGAACATCGTCGCCACCGCCAAGGGCGACATCGAGTGCGCCTTTTCGCTGAATTTCCAGTGGGGCAAGACGCTGCCGATGATGAACGTCACCGTGGCGCCCTTCGCTTTCGGCGACCTGGAGATATGGCGCAAGTGGCCCGATTCCGAAGCCGCCGCCTTCCTGTCGGAAAAGCTGCTTGAGAAGGGCGTGCGCAACGTTGTCTGGATGTTCCAGACCAACACCTCGGTCTTCACCACCAAGGGCCGGTTCCTGGTCAAGCCCGACGATTTCAAGGGGCTGAAGTTCCGCGGCCTGACGCCGCAGTTCGACGCCGCGCTGGCTGCCATGGGTGCCACGCCCACCGCCATGCCCGGTTCGGAAGTCTACCAGGCGCTCGCCACCGGCGTGATCGACGGCGCCATAACCGATGTCGCTGCGGCCGTCTCCCGCAAGTATTACGAGGTGCAGGACCATTTCACCGTGGTTCCGGTGCTCTCGGCCTATCTGCACGGCTACGTGAATCCGGCATGGTATGACAGCCTGTCCGACAAGGCCAAGGCGGCGCTTGACGAGGCTGGAAAGAAGGCCTCGCTCTGGGCCATCGAAGCTTCCGACGAGGCGGGCGCGGCCGGCCCCGAGGAGTTGCGGGCCAAGGGCGTCAATGTCCACGTGGCGACGCCGGAGGAAAACGCCGCGCTGGAAGCCGTCATGCGTCCGGCCTTCGACAAGGCCTTCGGCGAGGGCGACCCGGCGAGCCAGAAGCTGATCGAACTGCTCGGCAAGATCTGACCGGCCGCCATGTCCACGCACGGCACGAATGAGACGGAGGCGCGGCCCGCCTCCGTCCCGCAGAGGGTCGCGTCCGCGCTCATCCGCCTCGGCGGCGCGCTCGCGACCCTCCTGATCCTGATGGTCTTCGCGATTGTCGTGTTCGCCATCGTGCGGCGTTACCTGATCGACAGCCCGCTCCTGTGGGGTGACGAGTTCATCGGCTACATGCTGGTCGCCATCGTCATGCTGGGTGCGGCCGAGGCGTTGCGGCGTGGCGACCATATTGCCATCGACCTGCTGGCGAACCATGCCGGCAGGCGAGGGCGCCTGGCGCTCGAGATCCTCGGCTCTGCCGCGGTCATCGTCTTCGCGGGCCTGCTGGGCTGGAGTGCGTGGAAATCCATCGCATTCGCGCGTGCCTTCGGCTCCTACTCGGTTGGCTATATCGAGATCGAGACCTGGATCCCGCAGGTGCCCATGCTGGCCGGCGCGTTCCTGCTGATCGTCGCGGCGGCCGCACGTCTCTTCACCCTGGTCGCGGAGCATCGCGGCCGATGACCATCCTGATCGTCTTCGCCGTCGTCATCGCCGTCCTGCTCGCCGGCATTCCCATCTTTGCCGCGCTCGGCCTGACCGCGGCCGGCATCCTGCTCATCTTCGAGGGCAGCGTGTCGAGCATCGCCGATACCGTCTTCGCCCATCTCAACAAGCCGATCCTGACAACCATCCCGCTATTCGTGCTGATGGCCCAGATCATGATCCGCGCCCGGGTGATCGACGATCTCTACCAGTTCGCGCACACCGTGATCGGCCATGTGCGCGGAGGGCTCGGCGTCGCCACGGTGCTTGCCTGCACGATCTTCGCCGCCATATCCGGATCCTCGGTCGCCACCGCGCTGTCCATCGGTTCCAGCGCGCTGCCGCAGATGAAGCGCTTCGGCTACCGCGAACGCGATGCGCTGGGCGTCATCGCCGCCGGTGGCACGCTCGGCATCCTCATTCCGCCATCGGGACCGATGATCCTCTATGCCATCGTTTCGGAGGTCTCGATCGGCGCGCTGTTCCTGGCCGGCATCATACCGGGCATGATGCTGGCATTGATCTTCGCGGGCTTTTGCATCGTCCAGGCCTGGCACAGGAACGATATCTCGGCGCCCGAGCGCGCCGCCTTCCATGAGATCTGGCGCGCGACGCGGCGCTCTGTCTGGGCGCTGCTCGCGCCGCCGGTCGTCATGGGCGGCATCTATTTCGGCATTTTCACGGCGTCCGAAGCCGCCGCCGCCGGAACGCTCTACGCGCTTCTCGTCGCCGTTCTCGTCTATCGCAATTTCGGCCTTCGCGATCTCTATGAATGCGCCTACCAGGCGATGCGCACCTCCATGATGGTGTTCATGATCATCGCCGGCGCGGCGATGTTCGGCCACGCGATCACGATCATCCGTCTGCCGGTCGGCGTGACTGAAGCGGTGGCCGGCCTCGGGCTGGGGCCGCTCGGTTTCATCGTCGCGGTGATGGCGCTGATCTTCGTGCTCGGCATGTTCCTGGAATCCATCGCGATCATCCTGATCACGACGCCCATCCTGCTGCCGGCCATGACCCATCTGGGCATCGATCCGCTCTGGTACGGAATCCTCCTGATGGTCAATCTCGAACTGGCCATGATCACCCCGCCGGTCGGCATGAACCTGTTCGTCATCAAGGGCATCACGGACAAACCCCTGTCGGAGGTGGTCAAGGGCGCGGCCCCCTACGTGGCGCTGATGCTCCTCGGCCTGGCCCTGCTGATCGCGTTTCCGGGGCTTGCGACCTGGTTGCCCTACACCGCCGGTTTCGGACGCTAGACGCCGTGCGGAGCGTACAGGCGAGGCACGGCACGGCGAAGCGTTGTCACAGGCCCAGCGCCCGCGCCACCCGTGCGGCGGCGTCCATCATCCGCCGCAGGTGCCTTGGTTCGCCGTCGCCGCGCATCTGCGGCGTCAGTCCCGCCATGGAAAGGGCGCAGACGATCTCGCCCTCGCCATTGATCACCGGCACCGCCAGGGCCGCCAGGCCGAGGGTCACGTCGTCCTCGGCATATTCCCAGCCGCGCTGGCGGATTTCGTCGAGATGGCGGCGGAAGGCCCCGGCATCGGTGATCGCATGCGGGGTCACCGGCAGCAGCGGTTCCGACAGCACCCGCGCGATCTCGGCCTCTGGTTGATGGGAAAGCAGGAGTTTCGGTGCGCCGCCGGAGTTCAGCGGCAGGGTGCCGCCGACCGGCCACCAGTGCACTTCCATGCCCTGCATGTCGTGGATGCGTTCAAGGCAAAGCGCGGAGTGGTTCCGGTAGACCGACAGGAAGGTGGTCAGATGCAACTCGTTGGCGATGGCCGTCAGTTCCGGAACCGCGACCGAGCGCAGGTCGAAATCGTCGACGACGCTGGCGGCCAGTTCGCGCAGCAGGCGCCCGAGACCATAGCGCTGCGAAGCCGGATCCTGCACGATCAGCCCTGAATTCATCATGGTCAGAAGCAGGCGCCGGGTCGTGCCCTTGTCGAGGCCTGCGGCTGAGGAAACCTCCGCAAGCGACTGTTTCGGCTGGTTCTTGAACGTCCGCAGGATATCGGCGGCACGGGTCACCGCGCGCACATTGCCCGAATTTCGTTCCTGCTGCTCCATGCTTCTCCCAGACCCTCCCGAGCACGCCGCGCCAAGCCCGTTGGGGCGCGGTTTCGCAGATACTATCCATTGCAAGGGAAGGCAATTTGTCAATACCGTTTCACGATATGAAACGCATTTTGTCTGTTGACACGATTTCGAGACACTGTTTAGCTGACCGGGAGGACAGGGAGGAACGGGTTCATGCCGGCATGGCAGGTGGGAGACGTGACGATTGAGCGGGTCGAGGAGTTTTCCTCGCCGGGCTTTCACCCGTCGCAACAGTTCCCGGATTTCGATCCCTCGATTTTCGATACATTTCCGGAACTCCGCGATATCGACCGGATCGATCCGCAAACCGGCAGCACCTTTGCCAGCATCCACGCCTGGCTTGTGCGCCACGGCGGCGAGATCATCCTGGTCGACACGGCGACCGGCAACGGCAAGGAACGGCTCGATCCGAAGTTCGGCCGCTTCCACATGCTCGACACCGACTTCCTGGGCGAACTGGCACGCCATGGCGTGAAGCCGGAAGACGTCGACGTGGTCGTCAACACGCACATGCATGTCGACCATTCCGGCTGGAACACCCGTCTCGTGGATGGCCGTTGGGTGCCGACCTTTCCCAATGCCCGCTACGTCTTCGGCCGCGACGAATATGCCAACTGGCAGCCCGGCGGCGTCACGGCCCTTGCCCAGCCGGAAGGCCGGCCCGTCATCGTCGACAGCATCGAACCCGTGGTCGAGGCCGGTCTTGTCGACTGGGTCGGCGACGGCGACGAGTTGCGACCGGGCATGACATTCCGCGCGGCGCCGGGGCACACCAGCGGCCAGCTTGTGCTGGAGGTCGTCTCGGACGGCCAGATGGCCATCTTCACCGGCGATTGCATGCACCGGGCGATGCAGGTCTTCAAGCCGGATCTCAACTGTTTCCTTTGCGAGGACAACACCCTGGCGCCGGTGACGCGGGCGCGCCTGCTGGAGCGCTGCGCGGACAATGACGCGCTGATCTTTCCGGCCCACTTCGACCGGCCGCATGCCGGACGCATCGCGCGGCGCGCGGATGGCGGTTTCCGCTTCATCCCCGTGGCGCCGCAAGACCGAGACGAGAAGGAATGAACCCCATGGCCGATGCCCAGTTGACACCGGATGCCGTTTCCGCAGCACTTGCCGAATTGTCGGCCTTTGCGGACTGTGCCTTCCGGGGTGACGACGCGACGCGCGACTACTATGCCAACGATGTCTTCTGGCAGCCCGGCATCCGCCCGCTCGGCGTGGCCATGCCCGAAACGGCACAAGCCGCGGCGGCGGCTGTCGGCATTTGCACGCGCGCCGGAATCGCCATCGTGCCGCGTGGCGGCGGCATGTCCTACACCAAGGGCTATCTTCCCGCCCACGAGAACGCTGTCGTCTTCGACATGCGCAAGCTGGCGCGCGTCGTCGAGGTGAATGCCGATGACCTTTACATCACCGTCGAGGCCGGCTGCACCTGGGAACAGGTCAACGCGGCACTGGAAAAGACTGGGCTGAGGACCGGCTACTGGGGCCCGCTGTCGGGCGTGAATGCCACGGTCGGCGGCGCGCTGTCGCAGAACAGCGCCTTCTTCGGCTCGGCGCTCAATGCCACCGTCGCCGAATCCGTGATCGGCCTGGAAGTGATCCTCGCCAATGGCGAACGCGTGCGCACGGGATCGGGCGGCAGGCGCGGCGCAAAGCCGTTCAGCCGCGAAGGCGGGCCGGACATGACCGGACTGTTCCTTGGCGACAACGGCGCGCTCGGCCTGAAATGCGCCGCGACGCTGCGTCTGTGGCCGGCTCCCGCGGAAGTCGACTACCTGTCCTTCGGTTTCCCAACCATGGCCGACATGGCTGCCGTCCAGGTGGGTCTGGCGCGCGAACGCCTGGTGTCGGAAGGTTTCGGCATCGACCGGACGAAAGCCTCTCACTCGGCCTCGGTCAACCGCATTTCCGATGGTCTCAAGACACTCGGCAACCTGGTGCGCGGCGGCAAGACGGTCGCGTCCGGTATCAAGGATGCCGCGCGCGCTGCCGCCGGTGGCGCGTCCTTCCTCAAGGACCATGCCTATACGCTCCACCTGGTTCTGGAAGGCCGCAACGCGGAGGAACTGAAGACATCCATGGCAAGGGCGCGCGCCATCGGCACGGCGCATGGCGTGGAGATCGAGAACACCGTGCCCAAGGTCATGCGCTCCAAGCCCTTCAGCCCGGTGCGCGGCATGCTCGGGCTCAATGGCGAGCGCTGGGTTCCCATCCATGCGGTTTTCCCGATGGGCGACTGGAAGCGCGTGGTGGAGGCCAACGACGCCTTCTTCGCCGAGCACAAGGCGGAGATGGAGCGCCATGGCATCGTCTATTCGGTGATGACGATGACGGTTGGCGGCGAGTTCTTCATCGAACCGGCCTTCTACTGGAACGACGAGATCACGCCGCTTCATGCCGAAAGCCTCGGCGAGGATGTGGTCCGTCCCTGGCGCAACCGGCCGGCCAACGAGGCGGCGCGCGAGGCGGTCGCAGAACTGCGCGCGGCAACCCAGGACCTTTATATCTCGCTGGGCGGCGTCAACTGGCAGGTCGCCCGCGACTATCCGTTCCGGTCGGTGCTGGAGCCTGCGACCTGGGCGCTCCTGCAAGCGGTCAAGGATGCGGTCGATCCGGACGGGCTGATGAATCCGGGCTCGCTCGGGCTCGGGTCCGAAAACCAGCGATAAGCAATCGACCGGCGCGTCAACACGCCGGCGGGAGGAGATGGCATGGGTCATACGATAACCGAAAAGATCCTGGCGCGGGCCGCGGGCCTGCCCAGCGTGCGCGCGGGCGACGAGATCATGGCGAAACCCGATTTCGTGCTCGCCTACGACTTTCCCGGCTACACGGACGTCTACTTCAAGCAGATGAAGGAGGAGTTCGGCATCGACAAGGTGGCAGAACCGGAGCGCTACGGCATCTTCATCGATCACATGGTTCCCGTCGCCACGCCCAAGGAAGAGGAACTGCACGAAGGCACCCGCAAGTGGTGCGCGGAAAACGGCGTCGAACTGTTCGAGCGCCGCGGTATCGGCCACCAGGTGGCAGCCGAGGTCGGCTTTGCCACGCCCGGCGCGTTTGTGGTCCATTTCGACGGCCATATCAGCCAGTTGGGCACCTATGGCACGCTCGGCATCGGCATGCGGCGCAACGTGCTGGAAGCCTTCGTGCGCGAGAAGGTCTCCATCAAGGTTCCCGAAACCGTGCGGGTGAACCTCACCGGCACGCTGAGGCCCGGCGTCATGGCGCGCGACGTCTTTCACCACATCGTCCGCGTGCTCGGCCCGGCCTCCTGCCGTTTCCAGGTCATGGAACTGGGCGGCGACGGCCTGGAGGGCCTGACGACCGAAGGCATCCAGTCGATCACCTGCCTGGCGATGTTCACGGGCGCCCTGACCGCCATCGTCAACCCGGACCAGAAGCGGCTCGACTATGCGCTGCCGCGCGCCCGCAAGAAACTGGAGCCGGTCTACAGCGATCCTGACGCCAACTACGCGGCGGTCCATGAAATCGACCTGTCGGAACTGGAGCCCATCGTTGTCGTGCCGCCGACCCCGGCCAATACGCGCAACCTGTCCGACTATGCCGGGCTGGAGGTGCAGACCGGCTATCTGGGATCGTGCGCGTCCGGCCGCCTGGAAGACATCGAGATCGCCGCGAAGATACTGGAGGGCAGGCGGGTCAAGACGGGCTTCAGCCTGCATGTCATTCCCACCAGCCAGGAGATCATGGCCGAGGCCGCGCGGCGCGGTTACATCTCCACGCTTGTCGAGGCCGGCGCCTTCGTCTCCTCGCCAAGCTGCGACTACTGCTTCGGCCGCATCGCGACGATGACGGAGAACCAGCGCGCGGTGTCCACGGGCACGCTGAACGTGAAGGGTCGCATGGGAAGCCCGGATTCCGAGATTTACCTGTGCAATGCCGCTGCCGTCGCGGCTTCGGCGATCGAGGGGCGGATCACCGACCCCCGCAAGTATCTGTGAGGTCCGCCATGGGATTGCAGAACCTCAAGGGGCGCGTTGCCTTCATCTTCGAGGAAGACGACTTCGACGTCGACCAGATCGTCGGCGTCAAGAACATCAAGATCCAGGATCTCGACGAACTCGCCGGCCTGGCCATGAAGTCCTACGATCCGGACTTCGCCAGCCAGGTGCGCAAGGGCGACGTGATCGTCGGCGGCTGGAATTTCGGCTACGGCCACCCGCATTATCCGCCGATGAAGGCTCTGCGCCATCTCGGCGTCGCCGGCGTGATCGCCGAGTCCTTTTCGCCCGGCTACTGGCGCGGCGAGATATCGATGGGCTTCCCGCAATGCAGTTGTCCCGGCATCCGCGCTGCGGTGAACCGCTGGGACGAGATCGAGGTGGACTGGCAGGCAGGCGTCGTGCGCAACCTTACGCAAGGCACCGAAATCGCCTTCGAGCCCATGGCCCAGAGCGATGCGCTGATGCTCGAAGCCGGCGGCCTGCTCCCGTACCTGAAGATGAACCCGGCCGGCTGAGGCCCCAACGAGAGGTATCCCCCATGGCACGCAAGCCTGACCTGAAAGCCCGCGCCACGGCCCAGAAGACCGTCTGGGCAGCCGGCGCCTATGACGCGCTTTCCGCCAAGTTCATCCAGCATGCCGGCTTCGATGCCGTCATGACATCCGGCTTCGGCATTTCGGCGAGCCATCTCGGCCAGCCCGATGCCGAACTCTACACCATGTCGGAAAATCTCGCCGTCACCCGGCACGTGGTCAACGCCGTCGATGTGCCGGTGATCGCCGACATCGACACCGGCTACGGCAACGCGATCAACGTCATGCGCACCGTGCGCGAATTCGAGGCCGCCGGCGTCACGGCGGTGATCCTGGAAGACCAGGTGGCGCCCAAGCGCTGCCCGATCTGCGTGGCCGGCGTGGAGGTCATCCCGCTCGACGAGGGCATCGCCAAGATCGAGGCCGCCGCCGCCGCCCGCCAGGACCCCAACATGCTGATCATCGCGCGCACCGACGTTGTCGACCATGCCGAGGCGATCGAGCGCGGCAAGGCCTATGCGAAGGCCGGCGCCGACATCATCCAGCCGATCTCGAAATGCTTCAATTCCATCGAGGGCCTGCGGGCCATGCGCGAGGGCTGCGGCGTGCCGCTCTCGCTCCAGGTGCTGGGCTGGCTGGAGAAGGACCTGTCGCCCGAGGAAATCGAGAGCGTGGCCGGCATCGCCACCTTCCCGCTCGTGCCCCTCATGACGGTCGCCCATGCGCTGCAGGAGAACCTGGCGCAACTGGCCCGCACGCGCTCGTCGAAGAACCTGCCGCGGCCGGTCACGGGCCACAATGAATTCATCGACTTCATCGGCTTCGGCGAGGTGGAGGAACTGCAGCTGAAATACCTTCGCGCCGGATGAACCCATCACCGGCACGTTACACTCGTGTTCAACAGGGAGGACTTTGAAATGAAGAAGACCAGATGGTTGTTGACTGCCGCGGCCGCCGTGCTCGCGGGCAGCATTTTCGGGGCCAGCGCCCAGGACAAGGAGCCGGTGCGCATCGGTACCATCGCGCCCCTGTCGGGTCCCGGCGCTTTCGACGGACAGCTTGCCGTGGAAGGCATGGAGGCCATGGCCGCCCTCATCAACGAGAATGGCGGCGTCCTTGGCGGGCGCATGCTCGAACTCGTCAAGTATGACGACAAGGGCAACCCGGAGGAAGGTGTCAGCGCCGCAAAGCGCGCCATCGAGCAGGATGACGTCGACGTCATCGTCGGCGGCTGGTTCTCCTCCGTCGCATTGACGATGAAGGAGGTCACCCGCGACCGCATCCTCAACATCATGACCAGCACCCAGCATCCCAACACGACGAAGGAAGGGCACAAGCTCCTTTTCCGGCTCAATGCCACGTCGACGATGATGTCGGACACCTATTCCAGGTTCATCTGCGACAAGATGGGGCTGAAGAACATCGCCTTCATCACCATCAATGACGACTACGGCCGCCTGGAGGTGGAGAACTACCGCAAGCTGCTCGACACCTGCGGTATCGAGGTGCTCGGCAACGAGTTCTACAACAAGGAAGACACCGACTTCACCACGGCCCTGACCAAGCTGAAGGCGCTCAATCCCGACGCCATCTACGTCTCGGCCATCAACACCGCCCAGGGCGCCACCATCTACCGCCAGATCAAGCAGACCGGCTACCAGGGCACGACCATCGCCTCGGCCGGCAACATGAACCCGAAGCTGGTGGAACTCTCCGGCCGTTCGCTGGAAGGCGTCTACTCGGTGTCGCTCTATGCGCCCGACAGCGAGAACGAGCGCCTGAAGGCCTGGGTCGAGCAGTATGGCGAGATGTTCTCCAACGAACCGGCCTTCATCGGCACGCTCGGCGCGCAGGCCGTCGAACTGATCGCCGGTGCCATGGACGAGGTCGGCAGCGCCCGCGACTACGAGAAGCTGGCCGCTGCGCTGCGGGGCCGTTCCTGGGATACGCTGCTCGGCACCATCACCTTCGATGACATCGGCCAGGCCCAGCAGAACATCTACCTGGTCCAGGTCAAAGACGGGAAGATCACCTCCGTGAAGGAGTGACACCGTGAACCATGGGCGCGCGCGATGCAGCGCGCGCCCGTCACCGGATTGGGGGGAACCCGTGGACTATATCGTTCTTGCACAGCAGATCGCCAACGGCCTGGTCAACGGGATGACCTACGTGCTCATCGCGACCGGCCTGACGCTCGTTTTCGGCGTGCTGCACATCATCAATTTCGCGCATGGCGAATTCTACATGCTGGGCGCCTTCTTCACCTATTTCGCAGCCCAGCTTCTCGGCCTCGACTATATCTCGGCGGCCGTGGTCGCCACGCTGGCCGTCGCCGCGCTCGGCATCCTGGCCAACCGGCTGTTCTTCTGGCCGCTGCGGCGCGAGCATGAGTTCACGATCCTCCTGTCCAGCCTCGGTCTTGCGCTCCTGCTGACCAATGGCGGCGAACTGCTGTTCGGCGCCGACCCGAAATATGTCGACAGCCCCTTTGCCGACAGCATCGTCCAGGCAGGGCAGCTCGTCGTCACCCAGCAGCGCGTCCTAATCTTCGTGGTCGGCGCGGTCATCCTGCTGGCGCTCAATCTCTTCATCCGCCATTCGCGCATGGGCAAGATGATGCGCGCCACGGCCCAGAATCCGGAAGGTGCGGCGCTGACCGGCGTCAACATCAGGCAGGTCTACACGGTCACCTTCGTGCTGGCCTGCGGCCTTGCAGCGCTCGCCGGAGCGCTCGTCGGCCCGACCGCCATGATCTTCCCGACGGTGGGAAGCTGGGCCGTCCTCAAGGGCTTCATCGTCGTCATCCTTGGCGGACTCGGCAGCATTCCCGGCGCGCTGATCGGCGGCCTGTCGCTCGGCGTCATCGAGGCGCTGGCCGGCGGCTACATCTCGCTCGGCTTCGCCCAGGCGATCGGCTACGCCATCATCATCATCGTCCTGCTCTGGCGCCCCCAGGGCCTGTTCGGAACCGCGCGGAGGACATGATCATGTCGAACCGGATCTTTCTTCCGCTGGTCATCGCGCTGGCGCTGGCCGTTCCGTTCTTCACGGCCAACACCTATTTCCACCACCTCATGGTGTTGTGGATGCTGTTCTCGCTGCTGGCGCTGAGCCTCAACGTGATCATCGGCTATATCGGGGAACTGAGCTTCGGCCATGCCGCATTTTTCGGCATCGGCGCCTATACCGCCGCGATCGTGGGGATGAACTTCGGACTTGCCGGCATTCCCGGCCTCCTGCTGGCAGCCGTCATGGCCGGCCTGTTCGGCTTCGTGATCGGTTATGTTTCGCTGCGCATCGTCGGGCCGCAATTCGCGATCCTGACGCTGGGCTTCGGCTCCATCATCTACACCATCACCAATTACTGGGTGGACCTGACGCGCGGGCCGATGGGCATTTCCAACATCCAGCCGCTGGGCCTGTGGGGCGAGGGCGGCGTGGCGCTGACCGGCGCGCGGGGCTACTACTACCTGACGCTCTTCCTCGTCATCGCCTTCGCCTATGCCTGCCATGCCCTGCTGAACAGCCGCACGGGCCGCGCCTTCATCGCCACCCGCGAGAACGCGCCGCTCGCCGCCTCGCTCGGCATCGATGTCTTCCGCATCAAGCTGCTCGGCTTCGTGGTCGCCACCGCCGTGGCCGGCGTGGCCGGCGCCGTCTATGCCCACTATCTCACCGTCATCACGCCCGACGTGATGAGCCTGCAATATGTCGCGGCGCTGATCATCATGGTCATTGTCGGCGGGCGAGGCACCATCGCCGGGCCGATCATCGGCGCGCTGATCTATGTCGTCCTTCTGGAACTGCTGCGCGCGCTCGGCCCCCTGCGCCTCGTCATCTTCGCCGCGCTGCTCACCGCATCCGTGATCTTCCTGCCCGGCGGCATCGTCAGCCTCTGGCGCCGACTGACCGGAGAGGAAACCAAGCCACGGGAGGCCGCGGAATGAACGCAGAAACCATTCTTTCCGTAGCCGGGCTGACCAAGGCCTTCGGTGGCCTGACCGCCGTCAAGGATGTCGACCTGGAACTGAACCGGGGCGAGATCCTCGGCGTCATCGGCCCGAACGGCGCCGGCAAGACGACGTTCTTCAATGTCATCGCCGGTTCCATGCCGCCGACCGCCGGAACCGTGCATTTCAAGGGCACCGACTGCACCGGCATGCGCGCGGACCGCATGGCGCGGCTAGGCATGACGCGGACCTTCCAGATCACCAGCCTTTTCCCGGCCCTGTCGGTGATCGAGAACGTGCGCGCGGCGACCTACCGCTTCACGAAGACCGGATGGATCAGCTCGATCCTGCGCAACGGCGCCTGGCGCGACGAGGAGGCGGCAGTCGACCGCGCCGCCATCGAGGCGCTGGAATTCGTCGACCTGGCCCATCGCGCCGACGCCAACGCCGAGGCGCTCTCCTATGGCGAACAGCGCCGGCTGGAAATCGCCATCGCCATTGCCGCCAAGCCCGACCTTCTGCTGCTCGACGAACCGGCGGCCGGCATGAACCCGGAGGAAGGTCAGCGCCTCGTCGCCATGATCCGCGGCATCCGCGACACCGGCATCTCCATCCTCCTTGTCGAACACCACATGCGCGTCGTGATGGGTGTGTGCGACCGCGTCGCCGTCATCGACCATGGCGAGAAGATCGCCGACGGCAAGCCCGCCGATGTCGTCAACAATCCCGATGTCATCCGGGTCTATCTCGGAAGGGAGGCCGTCAATGCTTGAGATCAGCGACATCGTCGTGCGCTATGGCCGGCGCGAGGTGATCCACAACCTGTCGCTCACGGTTGCCGAGGGCGAGGCCGTGACGCTTGTCGGTTCGAACGGTGCGGGCAAGACGACGACGCTCAAGACCATTTCCGGCATGCTGAGGCCCGTATCCGGCACCATCACCTTCGACGGCCAGCGCATCGACCGCATGGAACCCCATGACATCATCGCGCTCGGCGTGGTGCAGGTGCCCGAAGGCCGGCTGCTGTTTCCCGACATGACGGTCTACGAGCATATCGAACTCGGTGCGTCGCGGGCGCGCAGCGGCGGGCTGTCGTTCTCCGAACGGGTCGACTGGGTGCACCAGTTGTTCCCCATCCTGCTGGAGCGGCGCGACCAGAAGGCCGGCACCATGTCCGGCGGACAGCAGCAGATGCTGGCCATCGCACGCGGCCTCATGGCCAATCCGCGCTGCCTGATGCTCGACGAGCCATCGCTCGGCCTGGCGCCCATCCTGGTCGATCTGCTGGAGGACACCATCCGCAGCCTCAACGAGACGGGCATGACCGTGCTTCTGGTCGAGCAGCGCGTCGATCTTGCGCTGCGGCTGGCCAGGCGCGGCTATGTGCTGGAAACCGGAAAGGTCGTGCTGGAGGATTCCGCCGCGTCGCTCCTCTCCGACCCCCGCGTCAAGACCGCCTATCTGGGCATCTGAACGGAGCGATGACATGAACGCGCCGACGCCGCATTACGTCACGACTTCAGCCGGGCAGATCCGCCTGTGGCAGGCCGGGGAGGGGGAGAACCTCGTCGTCCTGCCAGGACTGATCAATGCCGCCGAGGCCATTGCGGGACGCGTCGCCCGCGCCTGTCCGGGCTGGCGGGTCACGGTCCCGGAACTGCCGGGCATCGGCGGTTCGTCCGGCATCGATCCGGCCGATGCGGAAACCTGTGCCGGCGCGCTGGCCGAGGCACTCGGCTGGATGACGCGCCCCGTGCGCGCCATTGCCGGGCTCGACCTGTCCGCGCCCCTTGCCGCCATGCTCGGCGAGCGGCTGCAGGCCACCTCCGTCATCGGCGTTGCGACCGATCTGGCACAGGGCTGGGCGCGGGCCGGCATCATGCCGCCGGACTTCGAGCCGCGGCAGGACGGGACCCACCTCCAGGCCCTTTGGAGCTTCATTCGCGACCGCCATCTGCTGACGGCCGGCAATCCCGGACAGCCGGCGACGGCCGGCGATGTCCTGCCCGATGCCGCCAGCCTGGCGCAGACATTCACGGCTGCCGCTGTCCGCCCGGACCGGTTCGCGGCCCTGTGGAACCTTTGCCTGTCCCTTCCGCTGCCCGCCGCCATCAGGACGACCGACATGGCGAACCTCCTCGGGCAGCTGGAGCCGGCCGGCCACCCGGCGCCGCAAGACGTGCCCGATCCGGCCACGGCCCTCCCCGATGGCCGTATCTGGCACGAGGATATCCAGACACGCCGCGGGTGGATGCACCTGCGCCGTTCCGGTTCAGGTGGCCGGCCGGTCCTCGTCATTCCCACCGGCGGCGGGTCGTCGTCGCAATTCGCGCCCGTCGTCAGGGGGCTTGCCCGGGATGGGCGCCAGGCCTTCTCGGTCGACTACATGGGCAACGGCCTGTCGGGAAAATGGAGCGAGCGGCCCACCATCGCGAGCCTTGCCGAGGACATGCTGGCGCTCATCGACGCGATGGGGATCGACGAGATCGACATCTGGGGCTCGCATACCGGCGCGCTTGTCGGGCTTGAACTGGCGCTGCTGGCGCCGGAGCGTGTCGGGCGTCTGGTGATGGAAGGCCCGGTCTTCATTTCCGCCGATTTCCAGGCCGACCTGCTGGAAAACTATTTTCCGGCCATCCGTCCGGACAAGTGGGGCATGCACATACCGCTGGTCTGGAACTGGCGGCGGGACCTGTTCATGTTCTGGCCCTGGTACCGCGTCGAACGCGAGGCAGCCCGCCAGCTTGGCGTGCCGGATGCCTGGCAGTTGCATGACTACGCCATCGGCATCCTGGAAAGCGGCGAGACCTATGACGGCGCCTATCGCGCCGCCTTCTCCTATGACACCCGCGCCCGCCTGCCGCTGCTGACGCGCCCGGCGCTGATCTGCGCCGGTCCGAACGACATGCTGAAGAACGCGCTCGACGAAGCGGGCGATTTCTCGCCGCCGGGCCTGGTGGAAATCCGAGAGACGCCCACCACCGTCTGGTGGCCCGACCCGGACCCCGAAGCCGCCGAGGCGACCATGGACCTCTACCGCGCCTTCCTTTCGGGAGCGCGGGACGGCTGAGGCAGTGAAGGGGCTGTCCGGCCCCGCATTCTCCCGCAACTGAAAAAGGCAGGGCCGGGGCCCTGCCTTTTCTGTGTCCGCTGCAAGCCTTGGCGCTGCCTGGCAGCAGCGCCGGAATGCGTTCCTCAGCTGCAGCCCGACGTGGAGCCGCAGGTGTCGCACTTCTCGCAGGTGCCGTTGCGCACCATGGTGAAGTTCTGGCATTCCGGGCAGGAATTGCCGGTATAGCCCTGCATGATGGCCTTGGCGCGCCGGTCGCTTTCCACCTTCCTGGCTTCCGCCTTGGCGGTTTCGGCGTCCTGCTGGGCGTCGTCGGAGAACAGTTCCTCCATTTCCACGTCGTCCTCGAATTCCCTCGCGCGCTCCTCGTAGTCGCGCTTGAAGGCCGTCGATTCCTCGCGCAGTTCCAGCACGTTGGACTTCGGCGCCACGGCAACCGCCGCCGAACCCGACACGGCCCGGACCGGGGCAGGGCCGGAGCCCTTGGGAGCCGCAACGCCGGCCGCACCCTTGGGCGTGTCGGTTCCCGTCACCACCTTCAGCGCCGCGCCGCGGGTCAGGCCCTTGGAGACCGGTTGCAGCTTGCCCTCGGTAATGCCCTTGCCGAGTGCCGTATT
Source organism: Phyllobacteriaceae bacterium (assembly GCA_002708825.1). Classification (GTDB taxonomy): domain Bacteria; phylum Pseudomonadota; class Alphaproteobacteria; order Rhizobiales; family Rhizobiaceae; genus Zhengella. The sequence continues at coordinate 335,605 of PAPF01000007.1, forward strand.
GGTGAAGTCGGACGTGTCGACATGGGCGAGATCGTGCCGGCCGAGATAGGAGACGGCCAGTTCGCGGAACGTGTAGTCGAGGATCGACGTGGCGTTCTTGATCGCGTCATTGCCGATGACCATGCCGGCGGGCTCGAACTTGGTGAAGGTGAAGGCCTCCACATATTCCTCCAGCGGCACGCCGTATTGCAGGCCGAGCGAGATGGCGATGGCGAAATTGTTCATCATCGCGCGGAAGGCGGCACCTTCCTTGTGCATGTCGATGAAGATCTCGCCGAGCCGCCCGTCGTCGAACTCGCCGGTGCGCAGGTAGACCTTGTGCCCGCCGACCACGGCCTTCTGGGTATAGCCCTTGCGCCGGTTCGGCAGCTTTTCGCGTTCGCGCGACACCTTCTCGACGATGCGCTCGACGATCTTCTCGGTCACCGCCGCCGCGGCGGCCGCCTTCGGCGCCTCCACGATGGCCTCCAGCGCGTCGTCCTCGTCCTCCTCGTCCTCGATCAGCGAGGCGTTGAGCGGCTGCGACAGCTTGGAGCCGTCACGATAGAGCGCATTGGCCTTCAGCGCCTTCTTCCAGGAGCGCAGATAGGCGCTCTTGCAGTCGTCGACGGTGGCGTCGTTCGGCATGTTGATCGTCTTGGAGATCGCGCCGGAGATGAAGGGCTGGGCCGCCGCCATCATGTCGATATGGCTTTCCACCGAGAGATAGCGCTTGCCGATCTTGCCGCACGGATTGGCGCAATCGAACACCGGCAGGTGCTCCTCCTTGAGGAAGGGCGCGCCTTCCAGCGTCATGGCGCCGCAGACATGGATGTTGGCCGCCTCGATCTCCTTCCTGGAGAAGCCCAGCGCCGGCAGCATCTCGAAGGAGAAGTCGTCGAGCTGCTCGTTGGTGAAGCCCAGCGTGTGCAGGCAAAAATCCTCGCCCAGCGTCCACTTGTTGAAGGCGAACTTGATGTCGAAGGCACTCTTCAGGGCCGTGTTCAGCGCCCCGATCTTGTCTTCCGTGAAGCCCTTGGCCTTCAGCGTTGCCGGGTTGATGCCCGGCGCCTGGTTCAGGTTGCCGTGGCCGACCGCATAGGCCTCGATCTCGGCGATCTGGCTTTCCGGATAGCCGAGCGTGCGCAGCGCGGCCGGAACGGCGCGGTTGATGATCTTGAAATAGCCGCCGCCGGCCAGCTTCTTGAACTTCACCAGCGCGAAATCCGGCTCGATGCCCGTCGTGTCGCAGTCCATCACCAGGCCGATCGTCCCGGTCGGCGCGATCACGGTGGCCTGCGCATTGCGGTAACCGTTCTTCTCGCCCAGTTCCAGCGCCTTGTCCCATGCCCTGGTCGCATGTTCGACGAGGGCGGCATCCGGGCAGTTGGCATGGTCGAGCGGCACCGGCGCGACCGCGAGGTCCTCGTAGCCCTCGCCGAGGCCGTGGGCGGCGCGGCGATGGTTGCGGATGACGCGCAGCATGTGCTCCCGGTTCGGCTTGTAGGCCGGGAAGGCGCCCAGTTCGCCGGCCATTTCCGCCGAGGTGGCGTAGGAGATGCCGGTCATGATCGCGGTCAGCGCGCCGCAGATGGCGCGGCCTTCCGGGCTGTCATAGGGAATGCCGGAGGTCATCAGCAGCCCGCCGATATTGGCGAAGCCGAGGCCCAGCGTGCGGTATTCATAGGACAGCTTGGCGATCTGCTTGGAGGGGAACTGCGCCATCATGACCGAGATTTCGAGCACGATGGTCCACAGCCGCACGGCATGCTCATAGTCGCCGATGCGCACGCGGCCGGTCGCGGCGTCCTTGAACTGCAGCAGGTTCAGCGAGGCCAGGTTGCAGGCCGTGTCATCCAGGAACATGTATTCCGAGCACGGATTGGAGGCGCGGATCGGGCCGGCCGCCTTGCAGGTGTGCCAGTCGTTCATGGTGGTGTTGAAATGCAGGCCCGGATCGGCCGAGGCCCAGGCGGCGTGGCCGATCTTCTCCCACAGGTCGCGGGCCTTGAGCGTCTTCGCCACCTTGCCGTCGATGCGGTTGACGAGGTCCCAGTCCCCATCCTCTTCCACGGCGCGCAGGAAGTCGTCCTTCAGCGAGACCGAATTGTTGGAGTTCTGGCCCGACACCGTCAGATAGGCTTCCGAATCCCAGTCCGTGTCATAGGTCTTGAACTCGATCGAGGTATAGCCCTGGCGGGCGAACTGGATCACGCGCTTGACGTAGTTTTCCGGCACCTGGTCGCGCTTGGCTTCCCGGATGGCGCGCTTGAGCGCCGAATTGAGCTTGGGATCGTAGCAATCGTCGTCATGGCCTTCGCAATTGACGCAGGCCTTCATGATGGCGGCCAGATGCTTCTTGACGATCTTGGAGCCTGTGACGAGGGCGGCGACCTTCTGCTCCTCCTTCACCTTCCAGTCGATATAGGCCTCGATGTCGGGATGGTCGATGTCGACCACGACCATCTTGGCCGCGCGCCGCGTCGTGCCGCCCGACTTGATGGCGCCGGCGGCCCGGTCGCCGATCTTCAGGAAGCTCATCAGGCCCGACGACTTGCCGCCGCCCGACAGCTTCTCGCCTTCGCCGCGCAGGTGGGAGAAGTTCGACCCCGTGCCCGAGCCGTACTTGAACAGGCGCGCCTCGCGCACCCACAGGTCCATGATGCCGCCGTCATTGACGAGATCGTCGCTGACCGACTGGATGAAGCAGGCGTGCGGCTGCGGATGCTCGTAGGCCGAATCCGACTGCTTCAGCTTGCCCGTGAAGGGATCGACATAGAAATGGCCCTGGCCAGGACCGTCGATGCCATAGGCCCAGTGCAGGCCGGTGTTGAACCATTGCGGCGAGTTGGGAGCCACCATCTGCGCGGCCAGCATGTAGGACAGTTCGTCCATGAAGGCGGCGGCGTCGTCTTCCGAGGCAAAGTAGCCGCCCTTCCAGCCCCAGTAGGTCCAGGTGCCGGCCAGCCGTGTGAAGACCTGGCGCGCGTCCGTTTCCGAACCGTAGCGCTCGTCTTCCGGCAGGTCGGCAAGCGCCTTCTCGTCAGCGACCGAGCGCCACAGGAAGGAGGGGACGTCGTTTTCCTCCACCTTCTTCAGGCGCGCGGGCACGCCGGCCTTGCGGAAATACTTCTGCGCCAGGATGTCGGCGGCCACCTGGGAGAACTGTGCCGGCACGTCGATGTTTTCCAGCCGGAACACGACCGAGCCGTCGGGATTGCGGATTTCGCTCGTGGCCTTGCGGAATTCCAGCCCGCCATAGGCTCCGCCTTCCGTCGTGGTGAACCGCCGTTCAATGCGCATCTGTCAGGTCCCCTTGGTTTTCCGGTCCTCGCACCGGAGAAGCTGCATGTTGTGGCCCGTCCCGGCCTCTCTGGCCATGCCGGGGCACTGAACCCCGGCATCCGCCGTTCTTGTCTCGGCCGGTCTCCCCGAAACCCCCGGACAGCCCCTGTCTCTGTCCGTGTGAATGCGGCCCGCCGGAAGTCCCCCGCCCGTTTTTCGTGATTCCCTTGATCAGGGAATCCAACTCTATCTTGCGTCCAGATTTCCCGCAAACACTAAATATAGTATTAACGGCGCGTTTACCCAAATTTCCGGCGCTGAAATCCGGCCTTGCGGGACACGGCTTGACCGATGCCGGAAACACCTGCTTCCGGCCTTCTCACGCTTGGAAATTGATGGAAGACAACGCGCCTGACATGGCGCGGTCACGCCCGAACTCCGAACTTGGGTCTCATAAAAAGCGACTCGTCCGGGACGGTCAAGCGCTCGTTCCGTGAAACTTGTATGACGCTACATCTTGTATGTGGGGGCATGTGGATAACGGGGAGGGCGGCCGGACTTTTCCACCGCGTCGCGCGCATGGCTGACGCCCGTGCTCAGTGCGATCCCGCGCACAGGCCATGATCGCCCAGGGCTGCGATCACCTGGCATTGGCCCGTTGTGTGCCCGTCGCATGCGGCGGCGATGCGCGCAAGCTCGGCTTCCAGCTTTCGCAATCGTGCGATGCGGGCGCGCACGGCGGCCAATTGGCGCGACGCGATGACATCAGCACGTTCACAGGGCTCGCCCGGTTTTCCTGCAAGGGCAATCAGCTCGCGGATGGCGTCGATGGAAAAGCCGAGATCACGCGCGTGGCGGATGAAGGCGAGGCGCTCCAGTTCGTCTTGTCCGTAGCGGCGCTGTCCGCCCTCCGTCCGGCCTGGATCCGGCATCAGCCCGATGGATTCATAATAGCGGATGGTCGGCACCTTGACATTGGTGCGCCTGGACAACTCGCCGATGGAGATCATTCCGAAAATACCCCTTGTACCTCTAGCGACTAGAGAAATTAGTGTTCAATCCGTCATGCTTCAAGGAGGTTTCGAAATGGCCGGCTGTTGCCACCACGATCACGATTCAGGTGTTTTTGAAGGAATGGACGCTGGCTACAAGCGCCGGCTCCAAGCCGTCATTGCCATCAACGCGGCCATGTTTCTCGTCGAGATGACTGCGGGGCACCTGGCCGGCAGCCAGGCACTACAGGCCGATGCGCTGGATTTCCTTGGCGACACGCTGACCTACGGCCTGTCCTTGGCCGTCATTGGCGCATCGGTGCGCATCAGGGCCGGTGCGGCACTGGCCAAGGGACTGAGCCTCACGGCCATGGGGCTCTGGGTTGCCGGATCGACTGCATGGAAGGTCTATGCCGGTGGCGTGCCGGACGCGCCGGTCATGGGCGTGGTCGGATTCCTGGCGCTGGCAGCCAATGCAGCCAGCGTGCTGCTTCTCGTCAAACACAAGGACGGCGATGCAAACGTGCGTTCGGTCTGGCTGTGCTCGCGCAACGATGCCATCGGCAATGTCGCGGTCATCGCCGCTGCTGCCGGCGTCTGGGGCACCGCGACCGGTTGGCCGGATCTGCTGGTGGCCGGCATCATGGCGACGCTCTTCCTGTCTTCGGCTGCCCAGATCGTGCGCCAGGCGCTTGGCGAATGGCGGCACGGCGGAAAAACGACCCGGGCCGCATGATCCTGGCGCATGTCAGGCAATGCGCGAATGTCCATGGATGATGTCGGCTTGTCAGGCAAACAGGCGCAGAATGGTGAAGATCAGGGCGGCGAGGACGGCGGCGGCCGGCACCGTGATGACCCAGGCGGCGGCGATGGTCGTGGCATGGGTCCGGCGCACCAGGCGGCGGCGCTGGACATCCTCCTGCACCGTTGCCGGTTCCTCGTCTTCCCACGGCGTTTCGGCCGCCTCCCACGCATTTTCCAGCTTGCCGGCCATCGCCTTGCGTTCCGCTTTCAGCCGGCCCTGCTTGCGTTCCAGGTAGGCCCGGCGGCGCTTCGACTTGGCGGTATACCATTCGCGGAAGAAGCCGACGCCGAAGACGGCGCCGACCGCGATATGGGTGGAGGAAACGGGCAGGCCGAGCCATGAGGCGATGATGACGGTGATCGCGGCCGACAGCGCCACGCAATAGGCGCGCATGGGGTTGAGCTTGGTGATCTGCTCGCCGACCATGCGAATGAGCTTGGGCCCATAGAGCAGCAGGCCCATGGAAATGCCGATGGCGCCGATGACCATGACCCAGAGCGGAATGCCGACCTTGGCCGCCACGTCGCCTTCCATCGCCGTGTGCACCACGGCGGCCAGCGGTCCCACGGCATTCGCCACGTCGTTTGCGCCATGGGCGAAGGAGAGCAGGGCGGCAGAGAAGATCAGCGGCAGGCGGAAAAGCTTGCGCAGCGACTGGTTGCGGTTCTCCATGCCTTCCGACTGCTGGCGGATCATCGGATTGACCACCGCCCAGGCGATCACCGCGCAGGCCAGTCCGAGGAAGAGGATGGATGAACCGGGCAGGTCCACGATTCTCTTGAGGCCCTTCATCGCCAGGTAGGCCGAAAAGGCGCCGGCCATGATGGCGATGAGTACCGGCACCCAGCGGCGCGCGGCGGCGATCTTGTCGTCCTGGTAGATGATGAAGGCCTTGATGAAGGCAAGGAACAGGGCCGCGATCACGCCGCCCAGCAGCGGCGAGATCACCCAGCTTGCCGCGATGGCGCCCATGGTCGGCCAGTTGACCGCCGCGAAGCCGGCCGCCGCGATCCCGGCGCCCATGACGCCGCCGACCACGGAATGTGTCGTGGAGACCGGCGCGCCGATCCAGGTCGCGAGGTTCACCCACAGTGCCGACGAGATCAGCGCCGCCATCATGGCGGCCACGAAAATGTCGGGGTCGGCCACCGTAGCCGGGTCAATGATGCCCTTGGAGATGGTCGACACGACGTCGCCGCCGGCGATCAGCGCGCCCGCGCTTTCGCAAACCGCCGCGAGCACCAGCGCGCCGCCCATGGTCATGGCGCGGGAGCCGACGGCGGGCCCGACATTGTTGGCCACATCGTTTGCGCCGATGTTGAGCGCCATGTAGGCGCCGATCGCCGCCGCCGCGATCACCGTCAGCGCGCCCGCGCCCGTGCCGGCATAGAGCGCGGCGAAGACGGCGGAAAGCGCCAGGAAGGCGAGCGCGACGCCCGGCGCGACAAGCCCTCGCGAGAGGGTGACGGTCGCTTCCTCGATGCGCGTGAGCTTGCCGAGATCCTTGTCCAGCGTATGCTTGCGAAGCGGCGGCTTGTCCCCGGCCATGGCGGCTCCCGGTCTGTGTTCGAGGCTGTTCCGGGCGGGCTTAACGCGCGCGTGCGCCTCCCCGCAAGAGGCTTGTCACAAAACTGTCATAAAAGGCGTCTCAGGCCGTCGTCTGCCCGGGTTTTCCACCGAATTCGGCGATCAGTTCGCCCAGGTCCGGCTCCTCGACGAGCCTCGCGGCCTTCTCCGGCGAGAACCACTTGCGCTCGCGCTGGCCGTATTCCGGCCAGACCTTGGCGAGCTTGCGCACCCGCAGCGCGAAGACATGCACTTCGCACCGCCGGATCACGCCGTTTCGCAGAACCTTGTCGTAGAAATAGACGCCGGCCTCGTCGGGTGCCACGTTCCCCTCGATGCCGGCCTCTTCCGCGGCTTCGCGCAAGGCGGACTGGCTCAGGGTCTCGCCCTTCTCCGGCCATCCCTTGGGCAGAACCCAACGGCCGGTGCCCCGGCTGGTGACAAGCATCACCTCCATGCCCTTGCCCGACTTGCGCCAGGGCAAGGCCGCGGACTGGAGCACGGCTTCGGGACCGCCGAGAATGCGTCGGACATTCTCAAGCATGCGCACACGTGTCTGGTTCGAAATCATGCATTGAAGATAGGCGATTTGTCGGAAGTTTCCAGCGAAGGACCGCTTGATCGCCGATTCCGGTGACAGTTTGATGACAACGACAATTCAGGGTTGCTGAAATATCCGGAATGAAGGGTCCGGGCGTCACCTCCGGACATGGAAGCCTTGGCGAATCAGGCCGTCCAAACCGGCCTTGTCAGCCCTTGTGGCCTTCGGAAATCGGCTGCTGATAGGTGAAACCCATGTCCCAGGGAAAGTAGATCCATGTGTCCTGGCTCACCTCGGTGACGAAGGTGTCGACCAGCGGCACGCCCTTGGGCTTTGCATAGACTGTGGCAAAATGGGCGCGCGGCATCATGGCGCGCACGATCGCGGCCGTCTTTCCCGTGTCGGTCAGGTCGTCGACGATCAGCACGCCTTCGCCCTCATTCTCCATGAGGACCGGCGAAACGTCCTTCAGGACCTTCAGTTCGCCCTGTTCGGTGTAGTCGTGATAGGAGGCGATGGAGACCGTCTCGATGACCCGGATGTTCAATTCCCGCGAGATGATCGCCGCCGGCACGAGACCGCCGCGGGTGATGCAGACGATGGCATGGTATTTCTCGGCCTTGCCCGAAAGCCGCCAGGCCAGCGCCCGGGCATCGCGGTGGAACTGGTCCCAGGAAACGGGAAATGCTTTTTCGGGCAGAGACATGCCGGGCCTCGTCTTGCGATGAAACGATGTGGGTGAGGCAGATAGCCCGAAAGCGGGCCGGCGGGCAAGGCGGCAAAACGCCTGCCCGTCCAGGTCCGCCAGGGATTACCCGAGCAGGGCTTTAAGATGCGCCACGACCGAACGGGCAAGCGCGGACGGCTCGTAGCCGCCTTCCAGCATGGAGAGCAGCCGGCCCTGCGCGTGTGTCTTTGCGATGGCCGAAAGTTCCTCCGCGATCCAGCCGTAATCGGCTTCCGTCAGCTTCAGGCCCGACATGTCGTCCAGCACATGGGCGTCGAAACCCGCCGAGACGAAGACGAATTGCGGCCGGAAATCCTCCAGCGCCGGCAGCCAGTGCTCGCGGATCTGGCGCCGGAACTCCGTGCCGTCCGCGCCCGCCGAAAGCGGAACGTCGACCAGGTTTCTCGTGTCCGACTCATGCCCCGTATAGGGATAGAAGGGATGCTGGAAGGACGAACAGAACAGCACCCGGTCGTCATCCTTGAAGATGTCCTCGGTGCCGTTGCCGTGATGGACGTCGAAATCCACGATGGCCACACGTTCCAGCCCGTAGGTCTCCAGCGCATGGGCAGCGGCCACCGCGATGTTGTCGAACAGGCAGAAGCCCATGGCCTTGGCATGTTCGGCGTGATGGCCCGGCGGGCGGATGGCGCAGAAGACGGGATTGGATTCGCCGCGCATGATGAGGTCCACGCCCATGACGCCGGCGCCGGCGGCCCTCAGCGCCGCCTGCAGCGTGTCCTTCGACATCACCGTGTCGCCGTCGATTTCAACCGATCCCTCGCTCGGCGCCAGCGCGAACACCCGCTCGACATAGGCCGGATCATGCGCGCGGCCAAGTTCTTCCTTCGTGGCCAGTGGCGCATCGTAATGGCGCAGCACGAAGTCGAGGCCCGACATGATGATCTGGTTGTTGATGGCATACAGCCGGTCGGCATGGTCGGGATGGTGCGACCCCGGATCATGCAGCAGGCAGTCGTTGTGCGAAATCATTCCAAGCATTGCCACCCCCTCAAACGGCCCGACAGGGAAAACCCTAGAGCCAGCGTTCCACGATCATGATGTCGGCCTCGTCCGGCGACCGGCGCACGGTGAAACCGAGCCCTTCCATCAGCTTCAGCATGCCGCGGTTCTCGGCCAGCACCGTGCCTTCCATGATGGACAGGCCGCGCTCGCGCGCCTCGTCCATCAGCGCCTGCATCAGCCGCGTGCCGATCCCCATGCCCTGCACCGCGTCGGAAACGACGATGGCGAATTCGCAGGTCTTGCCGTCCGGATTGACCGCGTGGCGTGCCACGCCCACCTGCGTCGGCTTGCCGTCGATGTCGGTGATCGCGATCAGCGCCATTTCCCGCGCGTAGTCGATATGCGTGAAGCGCGCCAGCATGGTTGGCGTCAGGTCGTTGAGCGCGTGCATGAAGCGGAACTTGCGCGCCTGGTCGGAAAGGTTGTGAACGAATTCGCGTTCGCTCTCGGCATCTTCGGGGCGGATGGGGCGGATCAGCAGCACCCGGCCGTCGGGCAGCATGTCCTCGCGCTCCAGATGGCGCGGATAGGGCGCGATGGCGACATGCTCGTAGCGCCCCTGGGTGGCCGGCGGCCGCGAGACGCGGATGCGCGCATCCACCGCGATGACCCCTTCCGGGCCGGCGAACAGCGGGTTGATGTCCAGTTCCTCGATCTCCGGGATCTCGCAGACCATGTCGGAAATCCGCATGAGCACCTGTATGACCGCCTCGCTGTCGGCCGCCGGCGCATCGCGATAGGCTTCAAGAAGGCGGGACACGCGTGTGCGGCGGATGAGCCTGCGGGCAAGCACCGCGTTGAGCGGCGGCAGCGTGACGGCACTGTCCTCCAGGATTTCCACCATCTTGCCGCCCGCGCCGAACACGATGGTCGGCCCGAAGACGGGGTCGCGGCTGGCACCGGCGATCAGTTCGCGCCCGTGCGGCATGTCCACCATGGCTTCGACGGTGACCCCCCTGATCTCGGCATCGGGCCGTGCCGCCTTCGCGTTCTCCATGATGGTTCGAACCACCGAATGAAGCGTCGCCGCGCTGTTGACGTTGGTGCGCACGCCGCCGACATCGGATTTGTGCGTGATCTGGGGCGAATTGATCTTCACGGCCACCGGAAAACCGACCGTCTGTGCCGCGACAAGCGCCTTGGCCGCGGTATCGGCCTCGATGGTGGTGTTGACCGGGATGCGGAATGCCCGGAGCACGGCCTTCGATTCCAGGTCCGACAGCATGTCGCGCCCTTCGGCGAGCACCTGCTGGATGATCATTCGCGCGCCTTGCAGGTCCGGTTTCTCCAGGTCCGACATGGGGCTTGCCAGTTCGAGCGCCAGCTTGCGGTTCAGTTCGTGGCGCGACAGGTAGAAGAAGCCTTCGATTGCACGCTCCGGCGTCATGAAATCCGGTATGCCGTTGGAAGACAGCAGCTTGCGCGCCTCGCTGACAGTCGTCTCGCCCATCCAGCAGGCCAGGATCGGCTTGCGGTTGCGCGGCGGAATGGCGTCGAGCACCGCCTGCGCGGCTTCCATCGGGCCGGTCATGGCCTGCGGCGTCAGCAGGACGAGCACGCCGTCGAACGCCTTGTCGGCCAGCGCCGCTTTCACCGCCGCGCCATAGGCTTCCGGTCCCGCGTCGCCCAGGATGTCGATCGGGTTCGCCTTCGACCAGAAGGGCGGCAGCACCTTGTCGAGCGCCTCGACGGTTTCGGGCGACGGGGAGGGCACGTTGATGCGCATGTCGCCGGAGCGGTCTGCCGCAAGCACGCCGGCGCCGCCGCCATTGGTGATGATGCCGATATTGTTGCCTGCCGCCTTTTTCCCCGCCGAGAGGATCTCCGCTGCCGCGAACAATTGTCCGTAGGTGTGAGCGCGCACCGCGCCGGTGCGTTCCAGCGCCGCGTTGAACACGGCATCCGAACCGATCAGCGCGCCGGTATGGGTATGCGCCGCCTTCGATGACTGGTTGTAGCGTCCTGCCTTGAGCACGATGACCGGCTTGATCTGCGCGGCCACGCGCAGCGCCGACACGAAGGAGCGGGCATGGCGAACCCCCTCAACGTAGAGCAGGATGGCGTCGGTCTTGGGGTCTGTCGCCAGGAAGTTGAGCACGTCGCCGAAGTCGATGTCCACGGAATTGCCGAGCGACACCATGGCCGAGAAGCCGAGATCCTGCGGCGCGGCCCAGTCGGCGATGGCCGAGCACAGCGCACCCGATTGCGACACCAGCGCCAGGCGGCCTTTCGGCGGCGCCGATTTCAGGAAGGTCGCGTTCAGGTTGAGCCAGGGCCGCACGATGCCGACGCAGTTCGGACCCACGAAGCGGATGCCGAAGCGCCGCGCGATCTGGGCCAGTTCGGTCTCGCTGGCATGGCCGGCATCACCCGTCTCGCCGAAACCGGCCGAGAGGATGACGACATGGCGCACGCCCGCCTCGCCGCACTGGCGAAGGATCTGGGCGACGGTGCGTCCCGGAGTGGCGATGACCGCCAGGTCGATGGCGCGTTCCGCCGCCCCGATCGTCGGGAAACACGGCTTGCCCAGAACCGAACCATGCTTCGGATTGATGGCGATCAGGTCTCCGGCATATCCGCCGTCGACGAGGTTCGCGAAGACCTTCGCGCCAACGGAATCGCTCGATTCTGACGCGCCGAAGACAGCGACGGATTCCGGGTTGAAGAGAGGGGAGAGTTCTGTCGGTCCCATGACTGGATACTTCGCCGGAGCGGACTCCGGCCTTTCCTTTTTCGGCTGGTTCGTGGACGAATGCCCTTCGGCTGCGCCCGGTTCCCGGCCATTGTCAGCATTTGTCATGACAGCCTGATCTCCCCCCGGAAAAAATCATGACCAACAGGCAGCGCATGGCGAATTCCGGCGGTTGCAGCACGGCAGGCACCGGAATTCAAGCGAAACGCGTATCAGCGCGACATCAGGGTGATGCAGGGCATCGATTCCAGCACGGTCCTTGTCACGCCGCCGAACAGGCGTTCCGACCAGCGCGAACGCGAATAGGCGCCCATGACGAGCAGGTCGGCCTGGGTGTCGGCAAGCCGGTTCTCGATGATGGCCGAGACCGGAATGCCGTCCGAAATCTGGGTCTCGGTCGTCACGTTGGCGCCATGGCGGGCAAGGACGGCCGCGATTTCCGCGCCGGCCAGCACCGGCGTCTGGTCCTCGCGCTTCGGATCTACCGTGAAGACCTCCACCGCGTTGGCGCCCATGATGAGCGGAAGGGCGTCGAACGTGGCACGCGCCGATTCGCGCGTCCCGTTCCAGGCCACCACGACGCGGTCGAAACGCGCCGGAATGCGGGCCGCATAGGGCACGAACAGCACCGGCCGGCCGCTTTCGAAGATCACCCGCTCGATTTCGGCGGCGAGTTTCGAGGAGGCCTTGCCGTCAGGCTGACCGACAACCACCAGGTCCGCGCAGCGCGCGCTGTCGATCACCGCGCCGGACGTGTCCATGCTGCGCGTGGCCGCCGAGCGCCATTCGCACAGTACATCCTCGCGTGCGGCCCGGTCGCGAAACCGCTTGGCCATCGTGTCCATGCGTTGCTCGAAGCGCTCGGCCTGCTCCACGGCCTTGTGCATCTGGGCATAGTAGGCGGGCGAAGCGACGGCCGCGCGGTCCGGCTCGGCATGAAAGCCGATGAGATGGGCACCGAACTGGCGGGCGACGGGGAATGCAGCATCGAGAACCCGGTCCTCGTCGGAGGGGCTTTGCAGGAATGCCAGGATTGTCTTGTAGCTCATCTGTCTCTCCTTCGCGCCGCGACCTCGCCTGTCCAGCGTCTGTCAGGTCCGGCATTTCGGGAGGACAATGGATGCCGCAGTGCACAATCGCCTTGATGTCGGTCAAGACGGGCGGTGATTGCGCACGAAAAAGCCCGCCGTGGTGCACGGCGGGCCGGATCGTGGCGGGCATGGCCCTCAGCGTGACATCAGCGTGATGGTCGGCATGGATTTCAGCACGGTGCGCGTGACGCCGCCGAACAGCCGCTCGGCCAGCCGTGAATGGGAATAGGCGCCCATGACGAGCATGTCGGCCTGGGTATCCGCCAGCCTGTTCTCGATGATGGCCGAAGCCGGAACGCCGTCGGAAATCTGGGTTTCGACCGTGACATCGACGCCATGGCGGGCGAGCACGGCCGCGATTTCCGCGCCGGCGACGGCACCGCTCTGGTCGGCATTGGTGGGCGGATCGACGGTGAAGACTTCCACCTTGTCGGCTTCGCGCAGGAAGGGCATGGCATCGAACGTCGCGCGGGCGGCTTCGCGGGTTCCGTTCCAGGCGACGAGGACACGGCCTATGCTCGACGGCATGCGGGCAGCGTAGGGCACGAAGAGCACGGGCCGGCCACCTTCGAAAAGCAGCGCTTCCACGTCGTCTGCCGGGGCGGCCGCATTGCCCGGTTCGGGCTGTCCGGCGATCACCAGGTCGGCGCAATAGGCCGACGAAAGGGCGGCCACTGCGCTGTCGCCGATGAAGCTCTCCATGTCCCGCCACTCCAGCGAAACGCCGGCCGCGCGGGCCTTCTCCGTCATCCGCTCCTTCAGTTCGCGGGCGCGTTCCCGGCCTTCCTCGATATTGGTTTCCAGCACGCCGGCATCGGGGAAGCCGATCGGCGTGGCATAGGCCGCAGCACTCGGTTCCGCGTGGACGGCGATGATGTGGCTGTCGTTCTTGCTGCCCACCAGTATGGCCGTGTCGAGCACACGGGCGCCGGTTTCGGCGTCGGGGATGATCGTGACGATGGTCTTGTAGGTCATGGGGGCGGTCCTCTCCCTAGTTCGGACCCGGAGCCTGTCTTTCCGGCGTTCCGGTGTCGCTTCATCAAGGGTAACATGAGGGGCCGCACATCCAAGCGCCTTGATCGGCATCAATCGCCGGGCAGGGGGATCTGCCCGGCTGGATGCTCACATGTTCGGCGCTCCGGCCTCGATGCGCGCGCGCACCATCGCCTCGACAGCCGCGACCGCCGGAGCGAGCGCTTCTTCCGAGCGCGCCCGCACGACGATGTCCGTCCAGAAACGGGTGCCCTCGTATTTCGGATAGGAGCCGATCACCGTGCCCGGATGGTCCTTCTGGATGGCCGCCAGCAGGTCGCCGACCGTGCCTTCGCCGAACGGGCAGTGGACCGAGCGCGAGATCAGCCGCGCACCCGTCCTGAGCGCCGGCATCACGTTGTCGAGCATGGCCTGGAAGATCGACGGAACACCGGCCATCACGTGGACGTTTCCGATGATGAATCCCGGCGCGACCGAGACCGGGTTGTCGATGTGCGCCGCGCCGCGCGGCATGCGCGCCATGCGTTGACGCGCCGGTGTGAACTCCATGCCCCGCTTCTCGTAATGGGCCGCCAGCAGGTCGAAGGCTTTCGGGTCGTGATCGCAAGGGAGGCCGAAGGCAGCGGCAATGGCGTCGGCGGTGATGTCGTCATGGGTCGGGCCGATACCGCCCGAGGTGAAGACGTAGGTGAAACGATGACGCAAGGCGTTCACCGCCTCGACAATGGCCGCCTGCTCGTCTGCGACGATACGGATTTCCCTCAGGTCGATGCCGGCAGCGGTCAGCATGTCGGCCAGATGGCCGGCATTGCGGTCCTTGGTCCGTCCGGAAAGGATTTCGTCGCCGATGACCAGCATTCCGGCCGTAACGATCTCGCCCATGCGCGTTCACTCCTCTTCTGGCGGAGGAAAATCCGCCATCGCGCGCCTCCGGACAAGTGCTCATTTCGGTGAACGATGCGTTGTCCGCTGTTTATCTTTTCCCGGCCGAAGGAGCACGTATTTGAGGGGCATCGCGGATGAGCGGTCCGCAAGAACGTTGAAGGAGACTGCTATGACCAAGGTTCTGGTTCTATATTATTCAAGCTGGGGACACATGGAAGCGATGGCCCGGGCCGCTGCCGAGGGCGCCCGCGAGGCAGGCGCCGACGTCACCGTGAAGCGCGTTCCCGAACTCGTGCCCGAGGATGTCGCCAAGGCCGCCCACTACAAGCTCGACCAGGATGCGCCGGTTGCCGATCCGATGGAACTGGCCGACTATGACGCCATCATCTTCGGTGTCTCGACACGCTACGGCATGATGGCGGCGCAACTGAAGAACTTCCTCGACCAGACGGGGCCTCTGTGGGCCAAGGGCGCGCTGATCGACAAGGTCGCCTCGGTCATGTCATCCACCGCCACCCAGCATGGTGGTGCGGAACTGGCGATACTCACGACCCAGGCCGCGCTTCAGCACCACGGCATGATCATCGTCCCGCTGTCCTATGCCTATGACGGCCAGACCGGCAACGACGTCGTGCGGGGCGGTTCGCCCTACGGCATGACGACCACCAGCAACAGCGACGGTTCGCGCATGCCGAGCGAGCAGGAACTGGAAGGCGCGACATTCCAGGGCCGCCGCGTCGCGACCATCGCCGCCAGGCTGAAGGGCTGATACCCGGCTGTTTTTCGTTCATGGCTCAAGGCCGGGGTGTGTTTCCCCGGCCTTTTTGCAACGCCGCGCCATTGCGGCAGGCGCGATCATGGGCCACATTCCCCGCACAGGCCAATCACCAAAGGGGAACTCCGGCACCCATGGGCTCGCCCATTCTTCTCTCGATCTTCCTCGGTCTCTTTGCCGTGGCATTGCATGTCTGGTGGTATGCCAGAAAGACCAGCGGCATCGCGCAGTTCGCAGAGACCATGGTCCCGCCCACCGGCAAGTTCGTCACCGTCAACGGCCGCAAATTCCACGTGGAAGACCGCGGCAAGGGCCGGCCGGTCGTCTTCATCCACGGGCTGGGCGGCAACCTCCATCATTTCGACATTCCGCTCTGGCCGTCCATGGGGCAGGGCTACCGCCTGATCGCCATCGACCGGCGCGGATCGGGCTATTCCGCCCAGGACTGGGGCGATGACGGCGCCCTGACGACGCATGCGCGCGACATTGCCGCGATCCTCGACGAACTCGGCGTGGAGAACGCGCTCTACGTGGGGCATTCGCTGGGTGGCGCCGTTGCCCTGGCGGCCGCGCTGACGACACCGGAAAAGGTGGCCGGCCTTGCACTGGTCGCGCCGCTGACCAGTTTCGTCCCGGAAGTCGCACCGGAGTTCCGGCCCCTCTACATTCGCTCTCCGCGCCTGCGGAAGTTCCTAGTCCATACCTACGCCATCCCCGCGGCGGTCAAGGCGACCGAGGCGACGCTGGAATTCGTCTTCGGCCCGCAAAATCCGCCGGAGGATTATGCCGTCGGCGGCGCGGCCCTGACAGGCGTTCGTCCTTCGCACTTCTACGCCGCCTCCACGGATCTCGTCAGCATCGAGCGCGACATGCCCGAGATCGAGGCGCGGGTGGGCGAGATCCGGATGCCGGCGGCTGTGCTGTTCGGCACCGCTGATCGCGTCCTCGATCACCGCCGCCACGGATTGTCGATGGAAAAACGCCTGCCGGGATGCGAGGTGCGCCTGCTGGATGGCGTCGGCCACATGGTGCAATACGCCGCGCCCGAGGCAACCGCCAATTTCATCAAGTCGATGGCCGCGCGCGCCCTTCCGGCTTGATCGGATCGCCGGGCCGGGCTACCGGTCGCATCGTGCCCCCTTGGCGGAACTGGTAGACGCAAGGGACTTAAAATCCCTCGGCCTTCGGCCGTGCCGGTTCGAGCCCGGCAGGGGGCACCATATTGAAAATATTGAATAAATTTGATTTTCCCCGGTCCTGATTGTGCCTCTCGTTTTTGCTCCAGGGTATCCATCAGGGTATCCATACGAAAAAGCCCGGCACGATGGCCGGGCTATCAGACCAGTTCGGCAGATAATGCCGCGGTCGGCAAACTCTTTTCGATATGCCCCGGCGCGCCAACGCCGGGGTTTTCGTTTTTCGGAAGCGCTTTCACTTGTCACCCCCGCGCCGGATTTGGTGCAGGGCTTCGAACGCGACGCCATGCTCCCGCTTCAGATCCGCGCAAATGTCTTCAGCCAAGGTGCCAATGGTGAAGACCGCGCCGGAATTGTCACAGCCAAGACTGGGCGCAAGCAATTGAAGCGCGTGCATCAGATCGGCAACCTTCACGATCGAACCCTCGAGGTCGCAGACAGCTTGCCATGCTGTATCAATGTGCGGGCTCATGACAGCGCCTCCTGCTTCAGGAGCGCCATGGCGATACGGTGTTTTTCGTCGGTGTCTTCCGGGTCGAAAAACTGCGCCGCGTAGATCAGCCAAGCAGACTGGACCGCGCCGAGGTCTTCACCTTCAGCCGAAAGCGCCGCGTCCCTGATCCGTTTCCAAAGCAGGTCGATGAAATGGGAAAGCCGCTCCATTTCGGAGGCAATCAGATCTCCGGCAATCTCACCGCACCGCGGCTGAAGTTGGATAGCCGAAAGAGCGGATTGTGCGCCAATTAGCGCGTCCAGCATGACCGGCAATTCGGTCAGCGGCAGGTTTGACAAAGCCGCGCTAAGTTCTTGATCTTTTGTTGCCTGTTGTGGTCTTCGCGCGCTCGTTTCGATATCGATCATGCCATTCTCCTCGTTTTTCATCTTCCATTATTTAGTAACATCGTTACCATAGATGCCACATGGCGCTTTGGCAATATAAAAGTAACAGGGTTACTAAATGAACGCGTTGCAATGCAAGATGGCTCGTGCGGCAACCGGGCTCGGAGTTAGGGACCTGGCACGATTGGCGGGGTTGTCTCCAAACACGATTGCCCGCCTCGAAAGGGGCGAGGAAATGCGCCAAACGACGATCGACGCCATCCGCGAGGCCCTTGAGGCTTCCGGCATCGAGTTCATCCCCGAGAACGGCGGAGGGGCAGGGGTAAGGATGAAGAAATGAAGGCGAGGGGATGGCTTTTCATCATCGAAGACGGCGACGGATCGTTCCCGGTCGCGGTGGGCATTGGCGACGCCACAGAGGCCCGACAAGCTGCGCTTGATGCCGTCCAAGGTTTAGGGATCGTCGTGATCGAAAAGCCGCTGGACGACGCCTCTATGGCCGATGGCGAAGTGCGGATCGGAGAGCGCCTCACGAAAATTCGGCAGGCGGATTATCCACGCTCTATCCACTAGGCGCATAATGCCCGCCATGCCCTGGAAACGGACCTGGCCGGATAAACAATTTGATTTCGTGTTTGAACGCGACGGCGTGGACATAGGCCGCATATATCGCCACCAGGACGGCCAGCGATGGCAATGGTTCGGATGGACGAAAGGCGGGCCGACAGGCGTCTGCGAGAGCCGCGCCGAGGCCGTGGCTGCCATAGAAGCATTGGCACGGTTGGGGAGTTGATGGCGGCGCAATATCAGCAGGTGCGGGTTACGGAAAAACCCACACCACCCACACCTACATAAGTCGGCATAGACAAAAAACCTTGCGCACCGCGCCCGTTCCTATGCCGCTATTCCAGAGCAGGAGTTCAACGCCCGCGCTACTCCTTGACGCAACACATGCATTGGGTTGATAATTAACAGGAACTCACCAAGGCTTGTGTAACTTGGAGGGATTGTTATGAAAGTAATAATTTTCGAGTCAAAAACAGAATTTTGCTTTGTGCCTACAGACGTCACATCTGTTTTGCCAGGAAGGCGAGACGACTGGCAATTCTTTAAATGGGGCAACATTGATGTGAATGATAAATCCCGGATTGGATTAAATTCAGCCGAGGCAATCCGGAGCATCAAAAGCAAAGGATATTACGTTACCCCGAAAGGCAAGTGATTTTGAAGCTTGAGGCCGATAGGACGGGCTTTTTCATTGGCTTAATAGGCTTGCCGATCTCGTCGCGCCAGTCGTGCAGCAGTTCCGAAACGACAGGCTTTGCAGGTTGAATGCATGTCCAGAACAAGTGCCCGCCAACGCCGCAGGTCTTTGACGGCGGTTCAGGTGGAAGCTGCCGGATCAGGTCAATGAACGTGACGCCGATTTCTTTCAATGGCCGGTCGAAGTCGATCCATCCGGCATCTTCGGCAAGCGCCTGCGCCTGTTCGCTCGTAATGTCCGGGCCTGAATATACGCCGCTTGGGTCACTATCGACTGAGCGAACCTGTCCGCCTTCCAGTTGGCACGTCTGAATGAACGGTTCGATGCCATGAAAGCCCGCGAAGGTGACGCGCAAGCGGAGTTGGTTGAACGGTTTAAGCAGCAGAAGGTGCGGCTGCACCTGCTTCGCGCCAGCCGCCACGATCCTTTCAAATGCTGCCCGTGTCGCCTTGAGGCCGTAGATTTGCGCATGGGTTAGAACGGCAACCCCGGCAGCAGCCGCGAAAGGCGTGTCGCCGGATGCAACCGCCACATAGCTGCCCGTCTCGAAGTGACCAAACTTCTGCTGGCAGTTCATTAAGCAACCGGTTGCCGGATCGAGGTTGGCCGTGTCTGTCAGCAATTCCATCCGGTCGCCGTAGGCTTTCAGAAAATAGGCCGTCATCTCTGCGGACCTGAAAGAAAGCTGGCCACGGTCCTGGCATCGGTGCAGGTCTTACCAATGGGCGTCTGTCCGACAGCCGCCGCGCCGAATGCGCTAAGTGCGCTGGCAATCGCGCCTGCGCCGGGAATGGCTGCCGCCGCTGAAATAACGAGATTTCCGACAAAAGGCGCGAGTGCTGGCATGGGATAGCCTCTATGAATGTGGCCGGTGGGCCGTCATCAAACCCACCGGCCTTTCGCGGTGACGCTTCAACACCGCTACGCCCGGCCCGAACAACGGCCGGGAATAAGATCAGGATGCCGAGAACTTCATCAGCTTGATCGCATCGAAGTCCGCCACGCCGCCGCCCACGCGCCGGGTCGCGTAGAAGTCAACATTCGGCTTGGCTGTGAACGGGTCGCGAAGCATCTTGATGCCGGGCCGCTCGATCACCGTGTAACCGCGCGTGAAGTCGCCGAAGGCGATGGAGAGGGAATCCGCAGCGATGGCCGGCATTTCCTCGTCCAGATAAACCGGGAAGCCGAGAAGCTGTGCAGGTTCGCCAGCCGCGAGGCTGTCCGTCCAAAGGAACCGGTCGTTTCCGTCCTTCATCTTCCGGATCAGGCCCGCCGTTGCCCGGTTCATCATCCACGCGGCGTTGGCGCGATACGGCGCGCGGAGCGAGTAAACGAGGTCAACCAGTTTGTCTTCCGGTTCGGTCCCGGCGAAGGCACCAGAGGCACCGCTTGCCACGTATTCCAGAGTGTCGGCCGCCCGTGTGCTGTCGTCATCGGTCGATACATCGTAGGTCGTGATCCCGCGCGGCTTGAGGATGCCATTGCCGCTCACAAAAGACGATCCTTCCAGGCGCGCGAAGCGGTTTGCCAAACGCTCGTCAATCCATGCGCCGAGATCGAAGGTCGCATCATCGAGGAGGCGCTGGGTCACGCGCACCGTCGCTGTGCATTCTGCCAGCGGGATCTTGAGCATCTTCAGCGTCGGGGAGGTCGTCGGATTGCGCGCGGACGTTTCGCCCGTCCATTCCGCCCCTGCGTCGCCGTCTTCCTGCGGTTCCTCCCAGCTATCGCCCGGTCCCATGGTCACGCGACGGGCCAGATTGCCGAGCGGGGACACCTCGCGGAGCTTGTTCAGGATCGAGCCGGCCATCTGCGGCAGGACCACGTAACCGCCGTCAGGATCGGAGCCGACCGACATGGCCTTCAGTTCGGAATCGTCGCCCTTCCTGACAAACGTCGCGATGGCCTTCCGCTCCGCCGGATCGAAGGACTTGCCGCCGCCACCGGAAAAGCCCTGCCGGTTGATGCGGGCTTCCAGTTCCTCGCGTTCCTTGCGTTCGGTCTTCAGTTCGTTGTCGATCCGCTCGCGGAAATCCGCGAAGGCATCGCCCTGTTGCTCGATCAGGGACTTGATTTCGGACATGTCGGTCATGTTTGCACCTCGAATTGATTTGCCCGACGATAGCCGACAAGCCATTGTAAAACTTCGGATTTAACTAGTTTCGTCCGATCTTTTTCCGAAGCCGGTCCCGCATGGTCTCCACCTGGTGCGAGGGCGCAAAGAGGATTGCCGCGCGCCGGCAGGCATCGTGCGGGCTTCGAGCAAAGCCGGTAGCCAGCAAGCCGCGCGCGAAGGCAAGGGCGCGCCCATCGTCAACCTGCCGCCGCCCAGGGCGCTTGCCGCGAAGATGAGCAGCCGCCGTGGCAAACCGCCCATCCTCGAACAGCCGCGCCAGCACTTCGAGCATGTCCGCCGTGTCAGCCCGAAGCCGCGCCGCGCTTTCGTCCGCCCGCTTGCGTTCCTGGTTCAATGTGCCGTCTCCGCGAAGGCGTTGTCCGGCATCGCGCGGACCTTCCCGGCAACCTCGTCGATCAAGTCGGCGATCTCATCCGGCACCATGCCGTTACGGGTCGCCAGCAGCATCACCGAAGCCTTCAAACTGCCTTCCATCACCGCGAGCGGGGAAACGCCGCGATGGCCGAACCGATCAACAAGGCCCGCCACGGCTTCGGCGACGATCCGGCTAGCGGCCGCGTGCTCGTCGAGAATTTCTTCGTCGGTCATTTCATTGTCCTTTCATCGTTGGTTGCCCTCGCGCGCGCGCACGTGGCGGAAAAACTGTGTTTGCGCTAAATCTGTTGCCCCCGGACGGTTACCGGCCCCCATGGGGCAGAACTTTTGCACCCCCCCCCACCCCATCATGGCTGGCCATCCAGCGTTGCCGCCAGGCGTCGCAGCTCATGCGCGATCGCGTCCTTTTCGACATGGAAGGCTTCGGGATCGTGCCGATCGGGCAGCAGCCGAATGACGCGCCTTGCCAGCTCGCGAATGCTATCGGCACTTGTCACCACTTGTCCCTCGCGCGCGCGGCATGATTTTTCATTCGTTGCGTCATGTCCCTGAGATTTTATATCGGATGGGCATGATGATGATTTTTGTCTCGCGCGCGGAAGGGACAGGTGGTGACAGGTGAAATTACCCATTCTCTCCACCTCCAATTGCTTCGGCGATAGCCCTCTGCGCCGCCATCCTGCGCTGCGCTTCGGACTTCGCGCGCTCTGCGTAGAGTGTGTGAATCTTGTGATTTACCCGCCACCGCGGCGCGGTCTGGTTGCGTGCCGGATCTATCCGGTCCAGCCACCCGCAAGCCTCTAGGCGCTCAAGGACGCGCACAGCCGCATCGGTATCGAGTGCTCTCATCGCCCTGTCGCCGCGCTGTATGGTTCGCGCCGTCACCTCGCTGAGCTCAGGATGGGCCAGCAGGAAGCCGGCGCTTGCTCGCATAACGTCGCCACCCCGGCCCATGCCAAGCGTGCCAAGGTAGAAGGCGAATGAATGTGGCAGGATAAACCGCTCGATGAAATCGCGGACTCGGCCGGCTGTGTCGCCTGTCACGACTGCCGGCAGGCTCTCACTGTTCACATGGTCCAGACAGTGAAGCACGATGCACAGACGGGCGAAAATGCCATCCATCTTTCCAAGATGGGCCGCAAGCTTTGGCGCAATGGATTCGATGGCCTGGAGTTCATTAAACCTCCGCTCCATGCCCGCGCGGATGCCGCGTGCATCGTCGTCGAAAAGCAGCTCCGTTGGCAGGAAATCCGCAAAAGCGCCCGATCCTGTTTTGGGTGGAGCCATCTTGTAAAGCCGCTCGATCGCCGCTTCATAGGCTTCCACCTGGCGGCCGGAAGGTGCATCCTCGCCAACCGTGGCCGGACTTAGGATCACCGGAAGCAACCGCTGTATCAGCCCGTCATCGTGTGAACCGTCCACGATTGCCCGAAGCGGTTCGGGCTGAATTCCGCCCAGCAGGGAAACGGAAAGATTCTCTATGAAAACCGATCCTCGGCCGATCCGGTTCACGGCATAGGTGCCGCCGTTGAACGCCTGGAGCCAGAATGCCCGATCCTTCGCCGCGCCGCGCCCGGACGAATATTTGTCCATAGAACCGAACCAACCGGAAAGCTCGTCCTGCACAAGCAAGACGCCATCGGGCGAGTCCTTGAGGATCTCCTGGGCCGCCTCGATGGTCGTATCTTCGATCCGGCGCCGAACCTGGGCAGGCTTGTCTGTCGCCTTTTGCTCGTCCTTGCCAAGCTTCAGATACTCAGCCATGGCGTTTTGAAACTCGCGCGCCAAGGTGGCATCGATCCTGGCAAGCGGGCGAACCGCTGCAGAGATGATCGGCGTTTTCTTGCCGGAAGGCGGCGCGACAAGTGCGCACCATATCCGCGCGGATTCATGCCAATCATCATGCGCCTTCACGCGCAACCTGATGCGATCGGCAATGGCAGCGCCGGCAACCGTCAATGCCGCCATCGCGACGCCAGCCGGATCAACACCCATCTTCTTCGCCCGCTCATGGGCGAAAGCCTCGATGACATGGGGCAACACATTGGCCGGCAGGGGTGGCGGGTTGAATTCCGCCCAGAGATCAACCGGAACATTCGGTCTCGTGGGGTACAGTCGCAGCCGATGGTCGGTCGCGCGCGTGCCGTCCTCAAAACGCAGGATACAGCGGTCGCGCGTTTTGATCTGATCGATTATCGCCTGGCGGCCATCGCCCAGGAAGACGGTGCGGCCGGTGGTGAACTCCGCATAGTCCATCATCGGCCGGCCTCCCAGAAACGATGCCAGTCTTGCCAGTAGCCGCACCAATGACTGTCATCGACGATCGGGTGACACCACGGCGTGAAGGTGTAATTCGAATTTTCAACCGGAGGCATCGCCCGGCACTCTCCGCGCCTTTCCTTCGGCGAAACGATATGATCGTGTAGCGTGTCTGGGTACCGGGAGAAGAATGCGCAGCTTGCGCAGGATCGGATCATCGGTCGCCCTCCGTTTGCTCGAGGGCAACCGACGCCAGGTCGCACATTTCGGCGAAGCTAATCACGGCCGCCTCGCGGTGCCATATCCCGCGCACGCGGCGAAGGGTAATCCCGCTCTGCGGATGGCGCGCCATGATGGCCGCGTGTGCACGCGCCAGCGCCTCAGTCTTTCCACCCCATGCGTGGCCGGCGATCTGCTTGACTAGGTGCCGCGCAAACTCGCGCTCGAACCGCTGGCCATGCCGTCCGCCGATGTGGGAAAGTTGCCCGATGAGAGCGTCGAACGTATCTTGATCTGACAACGGGGCGGCGGTGGAGCAATGTCCTGTCTGGTGGCCGGCTGTTGGCGCAGCCGGCCCTTTCTTTTTCGCGGGCCGCATGGTTATGCCGCCTCTTGCTGGACGTAGCGGCTTGCGAGCCAGTGGCACACATCGGACCGCATGTATCGAACGGTCCTGGCGCCAAGGCGAACGAAGTTCGGAGCCTGTCCGCGGACGCGGCGCTTTTTGACAGACGACAGCGCCATGCCCGTGATTTCCGAGAGCTCGCCCGGCGAGAATTCGGCCGGCAATTCGTGGTCGGCTGCAAGGGCAAGATAAAGATCAACGCCGGTGAGCCCCTTGCTCGCCCAATGCGCAATACGGCTATTCCAGATCTGGAGAACGTCCATTTCGCCACCTCGTTTCGCTTTAAGGTGACGATCAATTTACGCATGGCACCCATGGGCACAACAAGAGACTTCGGAAGGAAGTAGCGCCTACTTCTTGCCGTCGATCATGTCTGCTTCGCACGAAAGAACGTCGCGGTAGGCGCGCCACGCTTTTTCCACTCGGTTGTCCGTCAGCCCCTCGCGGTCCGCAACAGTGCCAATCGCGCGTGCCAGGTCGTGGCGATCCAGTGCCTCACTGACCGCCAAGGCCAGTTGAAGATCCCGGCCGCCATGGGGGGTCTTTTTGCGATGCGCCGCGCCGCGAAACAGAATGTTGATTTCGGTCCTTGAATTCGCGTCCATCATGTCGGCGAGCATGTTCATGAAATCGCGATTGCAATATCCGCCACGCAGCAGGCGGATAGCCATCTCGCGCGCTCCTTCTGTGTCGCGTTCGTCAACCAGTTGCCGGAAAGTGATATCGCTTATGTCAGCCATCTTTTGCCAGCCTTTCCACCGTCGCCACCGGCCGGCCGTGAATGTTGATCGCTGCCGCCGCGCGTTCCGCCCCGCGTCGGCCGAGTGCTTCGGATCGCGAAACGTAGCGTGACGTCATCGCAAGCGTCTTCCAGCCGAACGCCTCGCGCAGCTCGTGCGCTTGAGCGCCTCCGATTGCGGCCCAGGTCGCCGCGGTATGGCGAAGGACGTGAGGTGTGATCGGCGCTATCCCAGCCGCTTCGCAAACCTTCTTGAGCGTGTCGCTGACCTTTCGATAGCCAAGCGGGCGCCATCCTTTGGAGCCGGAAAAAACCCAACCATGGCGGTGCGGCTGCCGGTCCACAATCGTGGCGGCATCGGTCGATAATGCGCGAACCTGAGCGCCCGTTTTGGTGTCGTCGAGGCGGGCTATGAGCCGGGGCAGGTCGATCATGTCCCAGCGCAGCCCGGTAACTTCGGAAACGCGCCAGCCGGTCACGGTCATGAATCGGATCGCCTCCGCGTGTGGCCCTTCAGCGCTTGCCAACGCCTCCACGAATTTCGGCAAGTCGTGCTCGTCTAGCCACTTGTCGCGCGCCTTCTCGGCATAGCGCTTGACGCCGCGACATGGGTTATCATCCCGCCACCCAAGTTCCATGGCGGTGCGCATCATCGAAGACAGCACGGCAAGCGCCCGGTTCGCATCGATCGGGTTGCTCCTTTTTGCGCGCACAAGCTCCCGCACCATGGCGGGCGAAATGTCGGCAACCCGGACTTTCTCGAATGTCGGCATCAGCACGCGGGAAATGCGCAGCCGGTAGTCGCGCTGCGTCGCCGGCTTCAGGGTTGCCAAATGTCGATCGCTGAATTCCGTCACCAGATCGGGAAAGCGTGGCGCGGCTCGCTTTTCGGCCTTGATCGCCGCCGGGTCTTCTCCACGTCCGATTGCGCGGAGCATTTCGCTTGCCTGCTCCCTGGCCTTTTCCGCTGTCCATGTAGGATGGCTGCCGATCACGAACTTTCGCCGCTGTCGTTTTCCGCCCGGCTTCGCCTGCTCCGCCAGCACCATGAATGTCCGCAACAGCCCCCCGTTTGCGCCCCTTCGAATGCGCAAGGTGAAGCCAGTGAGTTGCGTATCTCGAATGACGATCTCGCGTCTTTCGCCAAGGACAGTCCTCTTGATAAGGTCTTCCGAAATGCGTGGCATGAACTCTTTCCAGGGTATCCATCAGGGTATCCATTTCGGGTCACAGTGTTATCTTTTTATCTCCTGTTGTCCACCATCAAAGCCGGATAAATCGTTGAAAACAATGTCAATATAGGTGACTTGCGGAGACATGCGAATACACCAAAAAATTGACTTAAAATCCCTCGGCCTTCGGCCGTGCCGGTTCGAGCCCGGCAGGGGGCACCATTTCAGGAAATTCTGATTGTTTTTCTGCGTTTGGCGAAAGCCGGACGCCGGTCGCGGAGCCGGTCTTGTGTTTTGCGCCGGGCGAGGCATTTCAGTGCGGATGTCCGCGCTTGACCGATGCCGGTCAATTCCCGCGCCAACCGGGCGCAACGCTTTCCGGACCCGCAGCCAGCCGGAGGGCCCGGCCTGCATGTGCGGCGGGCTTTTTTCAATCATGGATTGCGCGCTGGCAATTGATTCGGCGCCGTTCAGTCGAAAAAAATGCGTTGCACGGATGCGCCGCGCGAGTGCGTTTGATTTTTTTATATCCCGAGTTGAACACTTGCAAAAACTTGCAGTCCCGGGTCAGGGCAGCTTGTCCGGCCGCTGTCCGGCAGGGGGTTGGAGCGAAAAGAGCCAGTGTTCTCCATAAACAAATAAATACAACAAAAGCATATTTCATAAATATTAAGTTTAAATAAGTTGACGCTCCCTGTCTGGATGTGTACACAAGTATAATAACAAATTAAATCACTCATGTTTTCGCAATGCAATATCGATGCCACGCGTATTTTCGTTGCCGGAATATAGTGTTGGTATGGACCTTTGTGCTCTCACATGCTTCGATCAGGAAGGCACCAATTCATGCCGTGATCATGAGGTTTCGTGGTCCGGTTCTCAGTGTGCGTCATGCGGCCGCGCTCTCGGCCGTCAAACAAAGGGAACAGTAGGAGGAACCATGTCAAAGGGATCCGATCAGCAGCTCATCGAACGCATCGCGCAGGAAGCGCGGCTTGGCCGCGTATCGCGGCGCGAATTCATGTCGTGGACGATGGCCGCCGGCCTGACGGCGTCCACGGCCAGCGGCCTGTGGACGACAAACGCCCATGCCCAGGCGCCCAAGCGCGGGGGAACTTTCCGCTGGGGCATTCATGACGGCAACACGTCCGATACCCATGACCCCGGAACATACGTCACGCGCCAGATGATCTTCCTGGCCCACCAGTACCGCAGCTACCTGACGATGATCAATCCGGACAACACGCTAGGTCCGGACCTGGCCACGGAGTGGACGGCGACACCGGATGCGGCCGAGTGGACCTTCAAGCTCAATGAGAACGCGACCTTCGGCAAGAGCGGCAACAAGGTCGTCGCAAAGGACGTGGTCGCCTCCATCAACCACCACCGCGGCGACAAGACCACGTCGGCGGCCAAGGCGCTCCTGACCGATGTCACCGACGTCAGGGCCGATGGCGATCATGCGGTCGTCATCACGCTGGCCCGTGGCATTGCCGACCTTCCCTGGCTGATGACCGACTACCACCTTGCCATCTGCCCGGCCAAGGACGACGGCACGATCGACTGGCAGGGCGGCGACGGCTGCGGTCCCTACAAGATCGACAACGGCGAATTCGGTGTCAGCTGGTCGCTCAGCCGCAATGAGGGCTGGCATGGCGAGGGCGCCTATTTCGACAAGGTCGAGATGATCATCCTCAACGACCCGAACGCACGCCAGACGGCGCTCGTCACAGGCGATGTGGACTGCGTCTCGCTGGTCGAACTGAAGACGCTGGCCCTGCTGGAGCGCAATCCCAACATCATGGTCGACAATGTGCCCTCCGGCGCCGCGATCACCATGCCGATGTTCTGCGACACCGCGCCGTTCGACAATGTCGACGTCCGCAACGCGCTGAAGCTGGCCATGAACCGCGACGAGATCGTCGAGAAGATCGCGTTCGGCGCCGCCACCAAGGGCAACGATTTCCACCTTTCCCCGGTTCAGCCCTATTGGCCCGAGGACATCCCGCAGCGCGAATACGATCCGGACCAGGCAAGGTCGCTGCTCAAGAAGGCCGGTGCGGAGAACCTTTCCGTCAGCCTCTCGACAGCCGACAGCGTCTTCTCCGGTGCCGTCGACATGTGCGTCCTCTATGCCGAGCAGGCCAAGCAGGCCGGCATCAACATCAAGGTCGTTCGCGAGCCCAATGACGGATACTATTCCGACGTCTGGCTCAAGAAGCCGTTCACGGCTGTCTCGTGGGGTGCGCGTCCGACGCCGGACGTCATGTTCACGCTGGCCTACAGCAAGGGCGCTGCCTGGAACGAGAGCCACTGGGAGAACGAGCGGTTCAACGAGTTGCTCCTCATGGCCAAGTCGGAACTCGACGACGCCAAGCGCGCCGAGATGTATCACGAGATGTGCATGCTGATGCGTGACGATGGCGGAACGATCATCCCGTTCTTCAACAACTTCGTGTTCGCCCGCAGCTCCAATG
This sequence comes from Phyllobacteriaceae bacterium, assembly GCA_002708825.1. GTDB lineage: Bacteria > Pseudomonadota > Alphaproteobacteria > Rhizobiales > Rhizobiaceae > Zhengella. Next base: position 364,046 of record PAPF01000007.1, read on the forward strand.
TCCAGCATAGCGGCCAGCTGGCGGCAAGCTGGGCCTGCGATGGCGGGCGCGCGCCGAGCCGCTGGTGGTTCAGCTGACCGAAAACGGGCAGGGGCGATAACGCCCCTGCCTTGCAGGGCAAGGGTTCACGGCCGGGCTGACGGCCGTGAACCCGCATGCCGGACTCCGGTCGGGCCGATCATCCGGGGCTTGCCCTGAGGCCACCAAAGGCGCAGCCTGATCCGGGCCGGGCCCGGCAGGTCCCGCGCCCAGGCATTCCGCAAGCGCGCCGGCAAGCGCGAGGCAACAAGAAGACAGGGTGCTGACCGGCCTTCGGCCGCGAATGGACACCCGCAAGAGAAGGGACACTCGGTCATGGGGGATATCGTCTCACTCGTTGGCAAACGGCTGGGCCTCGGCCTGCTGACGCTGTTTGTGGTTTCAATCCTGATATTCTTTGCCGTGGAGCTTCTGCCCGGCGATATCGCGGAAGCCGTGCTCGGACAGAGCGCAACGCCCGAAACGGTGGCGGCGCTGCGCGAGCAGATGGGTCTGAACCAGCCCGCGCCGATACGATACCTGGACTGGCTCGGGGGGGCCTTGACCGGTGATTTCGGAACGTCGCTCGTGTCGGGTGAGCGGGTGAGCGCGGCCATCGGCCCGCGCTTCATGAACACGCTCTTCCTGGCGAGTTATGCCGCTGTCATCGCGGTACCCTTCGCCATCATCCTCGGCATCATCGTCGCCCTGTGGCGCAACACGGCCTTCGACCGCGTCGCCAACGTGCTGACGCTGACGTCGATCTCCTCGCCGGAGTTCTTCCTCGGCTACATCCTCATCCTCTATTTCGCCGTGAAGACCAACGCCTTTCCGGCCATCGCCAGCCTTCGTCCGGGCATGGATTTCTTCGAGATCCTGCACCGCACCTTCCTGCCGGCGCTCACGCTGGTGCTGGTGGTGACCGCCCACATGATGCGCATGACGCGCGCCGCCATCATCAACCTGCTGTCCTCGCCCTACATCGAGATGGCGCGGCTCAAGGGCGCGCCGGCCTGGAAGGTCATCACCCATCACGCGCTGCCCAATGCCTGGGCGCCGATCATCAACGTCGTCGCCCTGAACCTGGCATACCTGATCACCGGCGTCGTCCTCGTCGAGGTCGTCTTCGTGTATCCGGGCATCGGCCAGCTTCTCGTCGATGCGGTTTCCAAGCGCGATTTCCCGGTCGTCCAGGCCTGCTGCCTGATCTTCGCCGCGACCTTCATCCTGTTGAACCTGCTGGCCGATGTCGGGGCGATCCTGACCAATCCGCGCCTCAGGCATCCGAAGTAAGGGAGGGCAGCCATGAGCACGTTTGTCATCGGCTATTACAGCCTTCTCATCGCCGCTTCCTGCCTCGCCGCCTATTACAAGCGGCGTGAGCCCTTTCTCATCATTTTCGGCCTGACGCTCATCTCCATCGTGGTGGGAATCGTCGGCGGCATCGGCGCGCTGCGCGCCATCACGACCGCTGTCGGATTGCTGGCCCTGGCCGCGGGCATGTCCTACGCCTTCAAGGAGTTCCTGGTCATCCTGGCCCCGGAACGCATCGCCAAGGAATTGCGGACCGCGCCGCTGACGGCAAGCTTCGGCATGTTCGTCATCTTCATCTACGCCATCGCCGGCATCTTCGCGCCGGTGATCGCGCCGCATGGCGAGGCGGAGGTCATCGCCTCCTCCTTCGCGCCGGCGGATGCCAACATGCTGCTCGGTGCCGACCAGCTCGGCCGCGACATGTTCAGCCGCATCATCTATGGCGCGCGCAACTCCGTCGGCCTGGCACTGCTTGCCACGGGTCTTGCCTTCGTCATGGGCGCGCTGGCCGGTCTCTTGGCCGCCACGCGCGGCGGCTGGTTCGACCAGGTCATGGGCCGTACCGCCGACGTGGTGATGTCGGTGCCCTCGCTCATCTTCGCCCTGCTGATGCTGTCGATCTTCGGCACCAACCTGGCCGTCATCGTCATCGTGGTGGGCATCATCTATTCGCCGCGCGTCTTCCGCCTCACGCGGGCCGTCGCGGGCAATGTCGTGGTCATGGACTATATCGAGGCGGCGAAATTGCGCGGCGAGGGCAACTGGTATCTCATCCGCAAGGAGATCCTGCCCAATTCCACCGCGCCGCTCATCGCCGAGTTCGGCCTGGAATTCTGCTTCGTCTTCCTGCTGATCGCCGGCCTGTCCTTCCTCGGCCTTGGCATCCAGCCGCCCACGGCCGACTGGGGCTCCATGGTCCGCGAGAACGCGACGCTGATCTCGTTCGGCGAACTGACGCCGCTCATCCCGGCCGCGGCCATCGCGCTGCTCACCGTCGCGGTGAACTTCGTGGTTGACTGGATGCTCTACCGCTCCTCCGGCTTGAAGGAATGATCCCATGGCAAAAGACAAGAAAAAAGACGTCCTGCTGAAGATCCAGGACCTTCGCATCGAGGCCTATGCCGACGAGAAATGGTTCGAGATCGTCCACGGCGTCGACCTGACGCTGCATCGCGGCGAAGTGCTCGGCCTTATCGGCGAATCGGGTGCCGGCAAGTCCACCATCGGGCTGGCCGCCATGGGCTTTGCCCGTGACGGTTGCCGCATATCGGGCGGGTCCATCGAGTTCGACGGCATGGAACTGACCACCACGCCGAAATCGGCGCTCAGGGCGCTGCGCGGTTCGCGCATCGCCTACGTGGCGCAGTCTGCGGCGGCGTCGTTCAATCCGGCGCACAAGATCATCGACCAGCACACCGAAGCCCCGCTGCACTATCGCATCCAGAAGCGCGTCGAGGCGCAGGAAGACGCGATGGAGCTTTACGAGCGCCTGCGCCTTCCGAACCCGCAGGAGATCGGTTTCCGCTATCCCCACCAGGTTTCCGGTGGTCAGCTTCAGCGCGCCATGACCGCCATGGCCATGGCCTGCCGCCCCGACCTCATCATCTTCGACGAGCCGACGACCGCGCTCGACGTGACGACTCAGATCGAGGTGCTTGCGGCCATCCGCGACATCGTCGACCAGTTCAACACGGCCGCCATCTACATCACCCATGACCTGGCCGTCGTCGCCCAGATGGCGGACACCATCAAGGTGCTGCTGAAGGGCAAGGAGGTGGAGGAGGCGCCCACCGCCGAGATGCTGGAAAACCCGCAGGAGGACTACACCAAGAGCCTGTGGGCGGTGCGCAGCTTCAAGCGGGACCAGAAGCCGCGGCCCACGGACCCGAACGTCAAGCCGGTCATATCGGTGCAGCATGTGGACGCGGCCTATGGCGACACCAAGGTTCTCGATGACGTGTCGTTCGATGTCTATGAGGGCATGACCGTGGCTGTCGTGGGCGAATCCGGCTCCGGCAAGTCCACCACGGCGCGCTGCATCACCGGCCTCCTGCCACCGCTCAAGGGCGAAATCCTGTTCCGTGGCGAAAAGCTGCCGCCAAGCTACAAGGACCGCACCAAGGACCAGTTGCGGCAATGCCAGATGATCTACCAGATGGCGGACACGGCGCTGAATCCGAAGGTCCGGATCTCCGAGATCATCGGCCGTCCGGCGCAGTTCTACATGGGTCTTCAGGGCATCGACCTGAAGAACCGCGTGGACGAACTGCTCGATCTCATCGAACTGGAACCGTCGAAATACTACAACCGCTATCCGACCGAGCTTTCAGGCGGTCAGAAACAGCGTATCGGCATTGCCCGGGCGCTGGCAGCCGAGCCGTCCTTCATCATCTGTGACGAGGTGACGAGTGCGCTCGACCAGCTTGTGGCCGAAGGAATCCTCAAGCTGCTCGACCGGCTGCAGAAGGATCTGAACCTGTCCTACATGTTCATCACGCATGACCTGGCGACGGTGCGCTCGATCGCTGACGAGGTCGTCGTCATGCAGCACGGCAAGGTGGTGGAGCAGGGGCCGAAGGACGAAATGTTCACGCCGCCACACCATCCCTATACCGACCTGTTGCTGTCGTCGGTGCCGGAAATGGATCCGAACTGGCTTTCGACCCTGCTGGAGGAGCGCGGCGTGGACAATATCGGGGAAGCGGCGAATACCTGATGCGGCATGAAGCGGCGGACCGGCGCGGCCCGCCGCTTCATCCACAAATCACGTCATCGACATCCCGGTCAGCACCATCGTGGCGACGATCGCCACGTAAATACCGGCCAGGGCATGCCAAGTCGCTGCGCGCGTGCTGATTTCGCGGATCCACTGGTCCCTGGTCATGTCTGCACCTGTTCGGCTCAAGGAATTTCGCGCCCGGAAGCAAATGCATCCGGACGCCCGTTGTTCCCCCAATATAGTCATTCGATTGTGCAGTGCGATACCAAATGCGTCGTCGCCTGTTCAATTCGTGCCATTCTGCGACATTTTCCGTTTTCGGGGGCCGTGCGTTCTTCCGCCGCCGGCCGATGCCAGGGCGGCAGGGAACACCCCGGCCAGCGTGACGGTCATGCACGGGCCTTGTTAGTTACAAAATTGACTGTCACATACGTAACCAACAAGACGGTGGCCCGAGCCGCCGCGAGCAGACATCAGAGAAAGAGGGATGTAACGATGGCAAAGGCCTTTGCGTCGCAGGGCGACCTGTCCGAAAAGAAGATCAGCTTTACCGAGGTCGGCAAGGGGCTGTGGGCTTTCACCGCCGAGGGCGACCCGAATTCCGGTGTCATCATCGGCGATGACAGCGTGATGATCGTGGAGGCGCAGGCCACGCCGCGCCTTGCCAACAAGGTGATCGAGAAGGTGCGTGAAGTCACCGACAAGCCGATCACCCATGTCGTGCTGACCCATTACCATGCGGTGCGCGTGCTGGGGGCTTCGGCCTTCGGGGCACAGCAGGTCATCATGTCGGATACGGCCCGTGCCATGGTGGTGGAACGCGGCCAGGAGGACTGGGACAGCGAGTTCCAGCGTTTCCCGCGCCTGTTCGAAGGCCATGAGAGCATTCCGGGCCTGACCTGGCCGACCACGACCTTCTCCGATTCCATGACCGTTTACCTGGGTAACCGCCGCGTCGACATCATGCATCTGGGCCGTGCCCATACCGCCGGCGATGCCGTGATCCATGTCCCCGACGAGAACGTCATGTTCACCGGAGACATCGTCGAATATCACTCGGCCTGCTATTGCGGCGACGGCCATTTCAACGACTGGGGATACACGCTGGACGCCATCAAGTCCTTTGACGTGGACGCCATCGCGCCAGGCCGCGGCGACGCGCTGGTCGGCAAGGCCATGGTCGAAAAGGCCATCGAGAACACGCGCGACTTCGTCGAGAGCACCTACCGGCCGGCCGCCCGCGTTGCCGCGCGCGGCGGAACGCTGAAGGATGCATGGGATGCCGTGCGCGCCGAATGCGATCCCAAGTTCGCCGACTATGCCATCTACGAACACTGCCTGCCGTTCAACGTGGCGCGTGCCTATGACGAGGCCCGCGGGATCGACACGCCGCGCATCTGGACCGCCGAGCGCGACATCCAGATGTGGGAGCAGTTGCAGGGCTGATTGCTGGCGGCCGGTACCGGAACGGGGCCCGTGAGCCTCTGCGTGCCGGCCGCCCATTGATTCTGTCCGGGAGGAAGAGATGAGCAGGATTTTCGAGACGCCCCTGTACCCTTACAAACGGTGTGCTGACCAGGATGCCGCCGCGCCGGTGCGCCATCCCGTTGTCGTGGTCGGGGCAGGGCCGATCGGCCTTGCCGCTGCCATCGACCTTGCACAGCACAATGTGCCGGTCGTGGTGCTGGACGAGAACGACAAGGTCTCATGGGGTTCGCGCGCCATCTGCTTCGCCAAGCGGCCGCTGGAAATCCTCGACCGGCTCGGTTGTGGCGATCCCATGGTCGACAAGGGCGTGACCTGGAACACCGGCAAGGTGTTTTTCGACGACCGCCAGGTCTACGCCTTCGACCTGCTGCCGGAGGACGGCCACAAGCGCCCGGCCTTCATCAACCTGCAGCAATATCATTTCGAGAAATACATGGTGGACCGGGTCTTCGCCCTCCAGGCGGAAGGCAAGCCCGTCGAAATTCGCGGCGGATCGCGGGTCACCTCCGTCAAGACGCTCGACGATGGCGTCCGCCTGACAATCGAGACGCCTGACGGCCCCTACACGCTGGAAGCCGATTGGCTCATCGCCTGCGACGGGGCCGGATCGCCGATCCGCGCCATGATGGGTCTCGACTTCGTCGGCCGCGTCTTCGAGGACAACTTCCTCATCGCCGACGTCATCATGGAGGCCGACTTCCCGACCGAACGCTGGTTCTGGTTCGATCCGCCCTTCAACCGTGGCCAGTCCGCGCTTCTCCACAAGCAGCCGGACGGTGTCTGGCGCATCGATCTCCAGCTTGGCTGGGACATCGACAAGGAGAAGGAAAAGAAGCCGGAAAACGTGATACCCCGGCTGAAGGCCATGCTCGGCGAGGACGCGAAGTTCGAGCTGGAATGGGTTTCGATCTACACCTTCCAGTGCCGCCGGATGGAGAAGTTCCGCCATGGCCACGTGATCTTCGCCGGTGACGCGGCGCACCAGGTCTCGCCTTTCGGTGCACGCGGCGCAAATTCCGGCCTTCAGGACACCGACAACCTGATCTGGAAGCTTAAACTCGTCATGGACGGCATGGCGCCCGACAGCCTGCTCGACAGCTATGACGTGGAGCGGATTCACGGCGCCGACGAAAACATCCTGAACTCGTCGCGCTCGACGGACTTCATCACGCCGAAATCGGAAATCAGCACGATCTTCCGCAATGCCGTGCTCGACCTGTCGGAACGCTTCGGCTTCGCCCGTCCGCTGGTCAACTCCGGTCGCCTGTCCGTGCCCTGCACCTATGACGGCTCGCCGCTCAACGGGCCGGATTGCGACACCATGCCCAGGCGCACGCGCCCCGGATCGCCGGCGCCCGACGCGCCGTTGCCGGACGGCTCCTGGCTGATCGACCGGTTGGGCGGTGCGTTCCAGATCGTCACCATCGACGCGGATGCGCCCGAATCGCTGTGCGACAGCGGCGTCTGCGCGACCCGTCTTGCCCTTTCGGCCAGCGACAACCCCGCATTGCGCGAGCGTTATCTGGGCGAGGCGAAGTCCGCCGTCTACCTGATGCGGCCCGACCAGCACGTCGCGGCCCGCTGGGAAGGTTTTGACGAAAGTGCCGTGCGCGCCGCCATCAACAGGGCCGTCGGGCGGATCTGAGGAGACAAGAACATGAACGGACTCAACACCGCGCCCAATATCGCCCGTCCGGACGATTTCTACGCCCGGCTTCTGGCCGCCCATGAGGGCCTGACAAAGGCCGAGAGCGACGCCTTGAATGCCCGTCTGATCCTCATCCTGGCCAACCATGTCGGCGACATGGATGTGCTCGACGCCGCCCTGCGGGCAGCCGCCAGGCCCGCCGGGCAGGATTGAAGCGGTCCCGGCCAAGGGGACCGCGAAACGCCGTTTGACAGGGAGTTGACCCCATGAACATCCAGACGAAACGCAAATACATCCAGCAGGACCAGACCGGCGCCATCACGCCCGGTTACATGCCGGGTTTCGGCAATGACTTCGAGACCGAGGCGCTTCCCGGCGCCCTGCCGCAGGGCATGAACAGCCCGCAGAAGTGCTCCTACGGGCTTTACGCCGAGCAGCTTTCCGGCACGGCCTTCACCGCGCCCAGCCATCAGAACGAGCGGACCTGGTGCTACCGCATCCGCCCGTCGGTGAAGCATTCGGCGCGTTACCGCAAGATCGACGTTCCCTACTGGAAGACGGCGCCGCATGTCGGCGACGACATCATCTCGCTCGGCCAGTACCGCTGGAGCCCGGTGCCCCATGCCGAGGAGCCGCTGACCTGGATCACGGGCATGCGCACCATGACCACGGCTGGCGATGTCAACACGCAGGTGGGCATGGCGAGCCACGTCTATCTCGTCAACACGTCGATGGAGGACGATTATTTCTACTCCGCCGACAGCGAACTGCTTGTCGTGCCGCAGGCCGGCCGGCTGCGCTTCTGGACCGAACTCGGCATCATCGACCTGCAACCGCAGGAGATCGCCGTCATTCCGCGCGGTCTGGTCTATCGCGTCGAGGTGGTGGAAGGCCCGGCGCGCGGCTTCGTCTGCGAGAACTACGGCCAGAAGTTCGAACTGCCGGGCAGGGGGCCGATCGGCGCCAATTGCCTGGCCAATCCGCGCGATTTCAAGGCGCCCGTCGCCGCTTTCGAGGACAGGGAGGTTCCCTCCACGCTGACGATCAAGTGGTGCGGCCAGTTCCATGTCACCGAAATCGCGCAGTCGCCGCTCGATGTCGTTGCCTGGCACGGCAATTACGCGCCGGTGAAATACGACCTCACGGCCTATTGCCCGGTCGGCGCCATCCTGTTCGATCACCCCGATCCGTCCATCTTCACGGTGCTGACCGCGCCGTCCGGCCAGCCGGGCACCGCGAATATCGACTTCGTGCTGTTCCGTGAGCGCTGGATGGTGGCCGAAAACACCTTCCGGCCGCCCTGGTACCACAAGAACGTCATGTCGGAACTGATGGGCAACATCTACGGCATCTATGACGCCAAGCCGGAGGGTTTCGTGCCCGGCGGCATGAGCCTGCACAACATGATGCTGCCGCACGGGCCGGACAAGCAGGCCTTCGAGGGTGCCTCCAATGCCGACCTGAAGGCGGAGAAGCTGGACAACACCATGTCCTTCATGTTCGAAACCCGCTTCCCGCAGCACCTGACCGAGTTTGCCGCCAGGGAAGCGCCGCTGCAGGACAACTACATCGACTGCTGGGCCGATCTGGTGAAGCATTACGACGGATCGCCCGAGGGCAAATGAGAAGGACTGGAGACGCAATCATGACCGCATTGAAGCGATCCTGGGTCGAAAGCGCCAATGCGCCGGAGACCGGCTTCCCGCTCAACAACCTGCCCTATGGCGTCTTTTCCACCGGAGAGGGCAAGCCGCGCTGCGGCGTCGCCATTGGCGACATGATCCTCGACGTGGCGGCCCTGGAGGCCGCGGGCAAGCTCAACTACGAGGGCGCGCTGGAAACCGGCACATGGAATGCCTTCATGGCCATGGGTCCGGTCGCCTGGGACAAGCTGCGCGGCGAACTGACGGCGATGCTCGCCGAGGGGTCGGCCACCCGCGCGGACGTGGAGCCGCATCTGGTGCCCATGGCGGACGCCGCGCTGCACATGCCTTTCGCGGTGACCGAGTACACCGACTTCTATGCCGGGCGGAACCACGCCTTCAATGTCGGCGTGATGTTCCGTGGCCCTGAAAACGCGCTGCCGCCGAACTGGCTGCATATTCCCATCGGCTATAATGGCCGCGCCTCGTCCGTCGTCGTGTCGGGGACGCCGGTCGTGCGGCCCAATGGTCAGTTGAAGGGCCCCGATGACGCGGCGCCGCGCTTCGGGCCGTCGCAGCGTTTCGACCTGGAACTGGAAATGGGCGCCATTGTCGGCCAACCGTCGAACGGGCCGATCTCGGTCTCGCAGGCCTTCGAGAACATCTTCGGCTACGTGCTGCTCAACGACTGGTCGGCGCGCGACATCCAGGCCTGGGAATACCAGCCGCTGGGGCCTTTCCAGGCGAAGGCGACCGCCACCACGATCAGCCCGTGGATCGTCACGTCCGCCGCGCTGGCACCGTTCCGCACCTCCACGCCGGCGCGCGAAAAGCCCTTGCTGCCCTATCTCGCCGAACCGGGGCCGATGCTCTACGACATCGAACTGGAATTCGGCCTTGCGCCGGAAGGCGGCGAGGAAACGGTCCTGTCGCGCACCAATTACCGCGAGATGTATTACTCCTCCGCCCAGCAACTCGCCCATCATACCTCGTCCGGCTGCCCGATGCGCGTCGGAGACCTGCTGGGGTCCGGCACGATCTCGGGCGCCGAAAAGGAAACGCGCGGCTCGCTGCTCGAATTGTCCTGGGGCGGGAAGGAGCCGGTCGCCATCAAGGGTGGCGGCAAGCGCAGCTTCATCGAGGATGGCGACACGGTCACGCTTCGCGGCCATGCCCAGGGCGACGGCTACCGCATCGGGTTCGGCGAATGCGCTGGCAAGATCCTGCCGGCCAGGCCCGTCGGCTGACGCATCGGCGCCAGAACGAGGCAACACGGTGACGGCGGGCCTTCGGGTCCGCCGTTTTTCTTTTTCGCGGCCTGTGATCCATGTTGATAGTTACAAAAACAACAGTTACGAACGTAACTATTGATACGAAGGCCGGCCGGCACGATGCCCGGACCGGGCCGGGCCGGAAAAGGGAGAAAGCCGATGACAGTCACACCGAAGCTCGACCGCATCCACCATGTCGCCTACCGCTGCAAGGACGCCAAGGAAACCGTTGAATGGTATGTGAAAAACCTCAACATGGATTTCGTTCTGGCGATCGCCGAGGACCATGTGCCGTCCACTCATGAGCCCGATCCCTACATGCACGTGTTTCTCGATGCCGGCAGCGGCAACGTGCTTGCCTTCTTCGAATTGCCCACAAAGCCGGAGATGGGCAGGGATGAGAATACGCCGGCCTGGGTGCAGCACATCGCCTTCAAGGTGAAGGACCGCGACACGCTGATCGCCTTCAAGGAACAGCTTGAACAGAACGGCATCGACGTGCTCGGCGTCACGGATCACTCCATCTTCCATTCGATCTACTTCTTCGATCCCAATGGCCACCGCGTCGAACTGGCCTGCGACGATCCGGAGGAAGAGGCGATGAAGAAGAAGCTGGACGCGGTGAAGTGGGACATGCTGGAGGAATGGGCGCGCACGAAAAAGGCGCCGAAGCATGCCGATTGGCTTCACGCCAAGGAATTGTCCACCGTCTGACAGGATTTGCCGCCCCCGGCAAATGGCCTCGGTGAGGCAGGGCGCGGCCTTCGGGCCGCGTCATTTTTTTGGGCGGGCAGTTATTGCGGCAGCGCGGTCTGGAACACCGCCTGCGGCGTGGTGATGATGACGCGGGCCGTCGATTCGAGCACGCTCCCGACGCCGACGCCGAGTGTCAGCAGGCTGTCGCCGAGCTTGTTGCGGTCCGGCTGGAACTCCTCGCCGCCGCGCAGGCGTTCGCCGAGCAGCGCGACCAGTTGGGGATTCTGGGCGAATTTCGTGTGATTGATCCCGCTGCTGCCGGCTTCCGTCAGGTCGACCACGACGACGCCGAGTTCCGCGATTTCCTTGTCGTCGGTATAGGCGCCCAGGCGCGGCTTGTTGCCGGCAAGCGCCTGGCTCAGCTGGAGTGCGCGGTCGTCGCGCGACAACAGCACGAAGAAGGGCGTCCTCGGTTTTCCGTAGCGCTCCATCTGTGCCTTGAAGACGTCCGCGGAAATGTCGGGCGAGGCGAGAATGACATCGCCCAGCCGTCCGCCAAGAGTCGGATCGCCAGCAATCTTCAACTGGCGCAGCGCTTCCATCGTCACCCAGCTTCCCATGGAATGGGCCATCACGTCGATCCGGCGCGGATTGGCGCGGGCTGCCAGGCGGAGCGTGTATTCCAGCGCGTCGCGCGCCGCTGTCGCGCTGTCGCGGTCATAGATGTAGTCGAGCGCATTGCCGCGCGAGGCCCAGCTGAACAGGATCGCCGTGCCCTGGAAACCGGTATCGTGGACGATCTGCGTGATGCGGAACAGTGCATCGGCAAAGGTGTTGCGGTAGCCGTGCACGAAGACCAGCACATCCTGGCCGCCGCCTGGCCGCGCGGTCTCGGCGAAGACGTCGGAATTGGCGACGGGCCGGATGGAGGTGGCCACGAAATGGCGCGACGGATCGGGCAGGCCGCGTGAAACGCGCTCGGTTTCGCCGACCTGGTGATCGGGCGGAACGGAGACAGTGATCTCGTTGAAACGGATGCCTTCGCCCCGTTCGCCATTGTAGAGAATATCCGGGTTCTCGTCCGGTGCGCGCGTCGTCGCGACCAGGATGCGATGCTGGGTGGCACCCTGGGGAACGCCGGCGGCAATCGCCTCCGCGGCCGTGATCCGGCGCGTCGCGATGTCGCTTGCACAGCCGGCAAGCGGAACGATCAGGGCCATGAAGGCCACGAGGGTCAGGCGCACGGAACGGGCGGGCATGGAACGTCTTTCTGCAAGGGCAGCGCACCCTATCGCGAAGCATGCTGCAATGCAAAGTGGCAGCGGTCACGATCCCGTCAACCCGCGTGCGGAAGGCCCGCTTCGTTGCAGGCGGGTAACAGGTGGACGCGGCTCAGCGCCGCCAGAAGGCCGGGGTGAAGAGGATGAGGACCGCCAGGATTTCCAGGCGGCCGAGCAGCATGCCGGCGGCCATGATGTACTTCGCGATATCCGACAGGCTGGAGAAATTGCCGGTCGGGCCGATGACGTCACCGAGGCCCGGGCCGACATTCGTGATGGCTGAAAGGGCGCCGGTGACGGCGGTCTCGAAGTCGAGCCCGGTCGCCGAAAGCAGCACGATCAGCACGCCCCAGATGACGAAGAAGGCGGCGATGAACAGCACCACGGCGCGCTGCGTCTGTTCTTCCACCGGTCGCGAACCGTATTTCACCGGCAGGATGGTGGAAGGATAGATCAGGCGTTTCAGGCCGTTGGAGAAAACCTGGAACAGGATGTAGAAGCGGTAGGCCTTGATGCCCCCGGTCGTCGAGCCCGAACAGCCGCCAAGGAACATGGCCACGAAGATGGTCGCCACCGTGTAGGGACCCCAGGCACCGTAATCGGTCGAGGAATAGCCGGTGGTGGTGATGATCGAAACGAAGTTGAACGTGGAATGGGTCAGCGCGAAGAAGAAGGGTATGCGGTCCGTGACCGTGATCCAGATCGCGTTGGTGACCGAGAACAGCACGATCAGGCCCAGGTAGACGCGGATCTGCGGATCGAGGAACACGTCCCTGCGGCCGCGAACGGCAAACAGGATGAGCACAGCGAAGGGCAGGCCGCCAATGGTCATGAAGATCGTGCTCGTCCAGATGATGGCTGGCGAGGTATAGAAGCCCATCGAGGCGTCATGGGTGGAAAAGCCGCCCGTCGCCATGGTGGTCATGGCATGATTGACGGCGTGGAACAGCGGCATGCCGGCCAGGGCATAGGCCACCGCGCAGATCAGCGTCAGCAGCGCATAGATCGAGATGATCGACACCGCGTAGGTGGAGAAGCGGGCGAACGGCTTGTCCTCCTTGTCGGAGGATTCGATCCGGAAGAAGGACACGCCGCCGAGCTTCAGGAACGGCAGCAGGAAGACGCCGAGCGCGATGACGCCGAGCCCGCCGATCCATTGCAGGATCGAGCGCCAGAGCAGCAGTCCCGGCGGCATGTCGTCCAGTCCGGTCAGCACGGTCGCGCCCGTGGCCGTGATCGCCGAGACGGTTTCGAACACGGTGTCGGCAAACCCCAGCTCCAGCGACGACGCCAGGAAGGGAAAGGCGCCGGCGACGATCATGGAGAGCCACAGGAGGTTCACCAGCAGGAAGCCGAACCGGCTGTTGATGGCAGGGGTCGGAACGCGTGTCGCCATCGCGACCGCCGAAGACAGCCCCGACAGGAAGAAGGCCGACAGGGCGAAGGCCTTCCAGTCCGGATTGTTGAAATAGAGGTCCACGGCCGCCGGGATCAGCATGGCCACTGACATGTAAAGCGCAAAGATGGAGGCGACGAAGACCGCCGCGCGAACCGTGTTTGCGTTCAAACCGCCATCCCAGTGCTTTCGCGGCCCGCCTTGCGTCGCCGCTGCCATCGTTCCATAACGGCCGTCTTGCCGCATATGCGCCGGCATGTCGGCCTTCGGCTTTCCTTAGCCTATGCGTGCCCGCCGGTCACCGGGCAAGGCCGGTTTGTTCGATAAATTTTCCGGGTGAGGGATGATCCCGGGCGAAAGGATGCGCCATGAGCGGATTCATGAAGAGCGTCGAAACCACCGCCCGGGCCCTGCGCGATCTGTTCGCCGCCACGCCCCTGCAACGCAACGACTATCTCTCGCGCAAGTATCACGCCGATGTCTGGCTCAAGCGCGAGGACCTGACGCCGGTGCGTTCCTACAAGCTGCGCGGCGCCTACAATTTCATGCGCAAATCGGTGGATCGCGGTGGCGACCGGATATTCGTCTGCGCATCGGCGGGCAACCACGCGCAGGGGTTTGCCTTCACCTGCCGTCATTTCGGCCGCAAGGGCGTGGTCTTCATGCCGGTCACGACCCCGCAGCAGAAGATCGACAAAACCGTCGCCTTCGGCGGCAGGCATGTCGAGATCCGGCTTGTCGGTGACATTTTCGATGCCTGCTACAAGGCTGCCATTGCCTATGCGAAAGCCGAGGGCGGCGAACTCGTGCCACCCTTCGACCACAAGGACATCATCGAGGGACAGGCGACGGTGGCGCTGGAAATCGGCGAACAGTTGCCGCAGGGCGTGACCGCGGACCTGTGCCTTCTTCCCGTCGGCGGCGGCGGACTTTCATCCGGCATGATCCGCTATTGGCGCGAGGCGGGTGGCGAACCCCGGTTCGTCCTTTGCGAACCGGCCGGCGCGCCAAGCCTGAAACGCAGCCTGGAGGCAGGCCGCCGCGTCCGGCTGGAACAGGTGGACAATTTCGTCGATGGTGCGGCCGTGGCGGAAATCGGTGCCGAACCCTTCCGCCATCTGGCCGCGATGCCGGCGGACGATGTTCTCCTGATCTCCAAAAACCGGCTTTGTTCCACCATCATCGACATGCTGAACGTCGAGGGCATCGTGCTGGAACCGGCCGGCGCGCTGGCGGTCGATGCGCTGAAGGACATCCCCGCCGCCGAATTGCGCGGCAAGACCGTGGTCTGCGTCACCTCCGGCGGCAATTTCGACTTCGAGCGCCTGCCCGACGTGAAGGAACGTTCGCTGCGCTTCGAGGGGCTGAAGAAGTACTTCATCTTCCGTTTCCCTCAGAGACCGGGCGCGCTCAGGGACTTTCTCGATCTCCTGGGACCGCAGGATGATATCGTGCGCTTTGAATACCTGAAGAAATCGGCGCGCAATTTCGGCTCGGTCCTGATCGGAATCGAGACGAAGGACCCGCGCAACTTCCCCCGCCTCAAGAAGCGGTTTGACAAGGAGGGCTGGGGCTATCAGGACATCACCGAAAACGAAATCCTCGCCAACCTGATCATCTGACGCAAGGGCAGGGCATGTTCCAGAAAATCGCCATCGCGATCGGCATTTCCATCGCGATCTACTTCTCCATTGCCGTGGCCCTCGTGTTCAGCGAAGCGCCGCCACCGGTCGGCGGCAATGCCGGCGACGGTGAATCGCTTGATTTCGCCGAAGCCATGGAGGCCGACTATGCCGGCCTGCCGGACGCAACCTTGTACAAGGCACGCGACGGCACGGACCTGACCTACCGGCGTTACGATTCCGCCGTGCCGGGCGCTCCCTATCTGGTCCTCGTGCACGGCTCGGGCTGGAATTCCCTGCAATGGCATCCGCTGGCCATGTGGCTGTCCCGGGAAGGGCTGGCGACGGTGATCGCGCCGGACATGCGCGGCCATGGCGTGAACCCCGCACCGCGCGGCGATGTGGGCCATATCGGCCAGCTTGAGGAGGACATGGCGGACCTGATCGCCGTCATCCGGCGGCCGGGCGATCCGCGCAGGGTCGTCCTCGGCGGTCATTCCTCCGGGGGCGGATTTGTCATCCGTTATGCCGGCGGCAAGCCTGCCGTGCCGGTCGACGGCTATGTTCTGTTCGCGCCCTTTCTGAAATACGATGCGCCGACGGTGCGGCCCAATTCCGGCGGCTGGGCGCAGCCGGCGACTCGGCGTATCATCGGTCTTGTCATGCTGAACACGATCCGCTTTCCGGCGCTCAATCACCTGCCGGTCATCTCCTTCGACATGCCGCAATCCGTGCTCGAAGGTCCGTATGGCGATCTGGCGACGACCGAATACACCTACAGGATGAATGTCAGCTTCGCTCCGCGTGACAACTACGAGGCCGATCTCCGTGCCATCGGCAAGCCGCTTCTGGTGCTGGCCGGATCGGATGACGAGGCCTTCCGCGCGGACCGCTTCGAAGCCGTGATGGCGGCGCAGACGGGCCAGGGCACCTACGCCGTCCTGCCGGGGGTATCCCACCTTGGCATCGTGATGGGCGAGGCCGTGCGCCCGGTTCTGGCGGGCTGGCTGCGCGACCATTTCCGCGCGGGGGAAAGCAACTGAGATGAAGCGGGCGAGGGGTGCCGCGAAGGCCGGGCCGCAACGATGATCGACGACATCCTCCTTGCCATTGGCGGCGTCGGGCTGTTCATCCTCGGCATCTCAATGCTGACCGGCGGATTGCGCAGCCTGGCCGGCGGCATGTTGCGCCGTCTGCTGGCCCGCTTCACCACCAATGCCGCATCCGGCGTGCTGACCGGCGCCGCACTGACCGCCGTCATCCAGTCATCGGGCGCGACCACGATAACCGCCGTCGGTCTTGTCGGCGCGGGCGTGCTCTCCTTTCATCAGGCGTTGGGCATCATATTCGGCGCCAATATCGGCACCACCGTCACCGGCTGGATCGTGGCGGCCATCGGCTTCAAGCTGAAACTCGGCACAATCGCCATGCCGCTGCTTCTGGCCGGTGTTCTCGCCAGCATGTTCGCACCCGGCCGCTGGCGCCATGCCGGCGAGGCGCTCACCGGCTTCAGCCTGCTCTTCATCGGCATTGACGCCATGCAGCGCGGCATGGTCGCCTTCGAGGGACTCGTCACGCCGGAGACATTCCCGGCCGATACCATTGCCGGACGGATTCAACTGGTCGGCGTGGGTATCGCCATCACCCTGATCACCCATTCCTCTTCCGCCGGCGTGGCAACCGCGCTGGCCGCCCTTGCGGTTGGAACGGTGACCTTGCCCCAGGCCGCGGCCATGGTCATCGGCATGAACATCGGCACCACCTTTACCGCTGCGCTGGCAACCATAGGCGGTTCGCAGGCCGTCCGCAGAACCGGCCTTGCCCATGTCATTTTCAATTTGATGACAGGTCTGCTGGCCTTTGCCTTGCTCGACATGTTCTCCACGGTCGCGATGCCGCGCATCCATGGGCACGGCGACGAACAATTCGCACTGGTCGCCTTCCACACCGCCTTCAACGTGCTTGGTGTGCTGCTCGTCCTGCCCTTCACCGGCGCTTTCGCTCGCCTCATGGAAAGACTGGTTCCCGAACGCGGCCCCTCGCTCACCGCCATGCTCGACAAGCGCCTGCTGGCAGACGTGGAGGCTGCAGCGGATGCGGCGACAGCCTGTGTCCGCCTGCTGGTGGCCGAGATGGAACGCCACGTCGCCGCCCGCCTGTCATCGGCGCGCAAGCCGCGCGCGGACGATCTTGTCCGGATTCGCGCGGCCAAGGAGGGTCTGGTGGACTATGTCGCGGCAATCCCCAGCACGGCATGGAACCGGGAACGGGTGAACGCCTTCCTGCACGTGTTCGACCATCTTGAGCGCCTGCTGCGCCGCTGCGAGGATGACGAGCGCCTGTCGATCATGCCCCATGACCGGCGGCTGTCACGGCTGGCGCGCGTGTTCGTGCGGGTCGTCGATACCTCCGGACCGCTTGACGAAAAGGCCCGGTCTGCCCGCTATGCCCGGCTGGAGACCATCATTCGCAGCCAGGAAGAGCGCTATCGCATGGACGTGATCGGACATGCCGCGCCGGTACCCGCGACGATGCACGAGATCGCCATGCGCCTCGATGCGATGCGCTGGCTGCATCGCGCCGCCGCGCATCTGTCGCGGATTCATTTCCATCTCGTCAATGCCGCGGACGCGCCGCACAAGCCCGCGCAGGGCGAGGGGAGAATTTGAACCGGCGCCTGAAAAAGCTTTGTGTGTCGGCGACTTGCCAGTTTGCACCATTCGGTGCCATTCACGCTGGCCACGGCAAGGCCGGGCGTTGAAGCCCGGAAATGGAGAGGAAAGATCAGATGGCCGGCATCGCCGCGCTCGCGCTTGCATATGTCCTGTCGCAGTTCTACCGCTCCTTCCTGGCCGTCCTCGCCCCGGCACTGATCCAGGATCTCGGCGCCACCAAGGCCGACCTGTCGGAGGCCTCGGGCGCCTGGTTCATCGCCTTCGCGCTTATGCAGTTTTTTGTCGGCGTCTCGCTGGACCGCTTCGGTCCGCGCCTGACCGCGGCCGTCATGCTGGGGGTGGCCGGCGGCGGTGGCGCGTTGCTGTTCGCCGCAGCGACAGCGCCGTGGATGATCACGCTCGCCATGGTGCTGATCGGGATCGGCTGCGCGCCGGTGCTCATGGCCGCCTTCTTCATCTTCGCGCGCGCCTACTCGCCGGCGCGTTTTGCCCTTTATGCATCCTGGATGGTGGCCTTCGGCTCGGCCGGCAATGTCATCGGCGCCACGCCGCTGGCCGCTGCCGGCGAAGCCTTCGGCTGGCGCCCGGTCATGGCCGGGCTTGCGGTCGTCACCCTGGCCGTTGCGGCCTTCATCCTCGCCGTGCTGCGCGATCCGCCGCGCCTGGAAAACGAGGGCCGGTCGAGCGGCTTTGCCGGTTACGGTGAACTGATGCGCTTGCGGGTCCTTTGGCCGATCATCCCGCTGGTCGCGATCAACTATGCCGCGACCGCCGGGATCCGCGGCCTTTGGGCCGGTCCCTATCTGGCCGATGTCTACACGGCCGACGCCCTGGTGATCGGCAACGTGACGCTCGCCATGGCGCTGGCCATGGTCGCGGGCAGCTTTGCCTACGGCCCGCTCGACCGCGTCTTCGGCACGCGCAAATGGGTTGCGGCCGGTGGCAACGCCATCGCGCTCGGCGCGATTCTCTGGCTGTTTCTTTCGCCGGGTGCCGGGCTGGCAGGCGTCACGGTGGCGTTCGTGGTGATCGGTCTGGCCGGCATGAGCTACGGCATGCTCATGGCCCATTCACGGGCCTTCCTGCCGCCCCATCTGACCGGGCGCGGGGTCACGCTGATGAATTTCTTCTCCATCGGCGGCGTCGGCCTGATGCAGTTCCTGACCGGCTGGGTGGTGACCGCATCGACCGTCCCCGGCGAACCGCAGGCCGCCTATGGCGCGCTATGGTTCTTCTACGCCGCTGCGCTCGGCCTCGGCCTTGCCATTTATCTGGCGTCGCGGGATTCGCGTCCCGAACCGGTCTGAGACCTAGAGGTTCAGGCCCCGAATCCAGGCGGCCGTTTCAGCGGCCAGCCGTCCGGTGGTGTTGGGCGAGAGGATGTCCCCGGCGATCACGTGCTGCGAGGGGTCGGCACTGTCGGTCACTTCGATGATGGCATGCGGCGCGGCCCATTTCGCCGCCTTTTCGGCGGTCGCGGCCTGGTCGACCACCGCGTCGTCCGGTGCGTAGATGAACAGGGCCGGAACGCTGATGTTTTGCGGAAAGACGCTGTTGGCGAGACCCACTGCCGCTGCCATCGGCATCAGCGCGCGGGTGGGATAGCGGGTTGTCCAGTATTTGGCGTGGTCCGCGCTGCGCGGTTCATAGGAGCGTTCCGGACCGATCAGGAACTCGGCGAATTGCAGGCCCCATGGCTGGCTGAGCAGGAAGGATCCGGCCGCCTTCAGCCGGTAGTTGGGCGAGATCAGCACCAGCGCGTTCATGTCCCCCGCCAGCGCCGGTTGCGCGGCCGCCCAGGTCGCCAGCGAACCGCCGGTCGACGTGGCGATGACGATCACCTTCTCGCCTATGGCCTTGCCGACCGCCAGAGCCTCGGCGAAATCGTTGATCCAGTCGTTGACGGATGCCTGTGCCAGCGCCTCGCCGTTCTGGCCATGGCCCGTCAGGCGCGTGAAGAAGAGGTTTGCGCCGAGGTCACGCGCCAGAAGATCGGGCAGGGGCCGCGTTTCCTGCGCCGTGGCGGAAAAGCCATGCACATAGACAATGGCAAGCGGTGTGCGCGCCTTCGAGCGCGGAAAGGCCCAGACGATCTGTTTGGCCGCACCCTCGCGGATGCCCGCGACATTGGCTTCGCTGCGCGCGATCGCGGCTTCCGGATCGGCGGCAATGCCGGTCTTGTCTATAGAGATAGAGGTGTCCACGGGTGTTCGCGGCCCCACCAGATAGAGAACGCCGCCGACGATCACCAGAAAGAGAAACGCCCCGATGATCTTGCGCAGCATGTCCATGCCTCCCCTTGAGCCCGCGACCCATAGCGCGATGGCCGGCATTAGACAATCGGTCCCGCAGCGTCACGCGGGGTGAAGAACCGGCGCGCAGGTCATGCCGTAGAAGGCAGGGTCAGAAGGAACCCGCCGATGCCCGCCGCCCGCCTGCCCGTTGCAACCATTGTCGCCTATGGCCTTCCGGCCATGCCGGTGGCGGCGCTGACATTGCCGCTCTACGTCGTGGTGCCGACTTTCTATTCGGAGACCGTCGGCCTGCCATTGGCCATGGTCGGCGCCATCCTGGTGGCCGTACGCCTGTTCGATGCGGTCAACGATCCGCTGTTCGGCTGGCTGGGCGACCGGATGGGCAACGGCTTCGGCCGCCGCCGCACCATGGTCGCACTGGCCCTGCCGGTCACCGCTTTTGCGGCGTGGAAGCTGTTTGCCCCGCCACCGGACGCCACCGGCGCCTATCTCGGCCTCTGGATGGCCATCCTGACTGCCGCGCTCAGCGCCATGCTGCTGTCCTGGTCGGCCTGGGGGGCGGAACTGGCCGGCGGCTATCGCGAGCGCAGCCGCATCACCGGCTGGCGCGAATCCTTCACCGTCATCGGCACGCTGGCGGCCATCGCCATTCCCTTTGCAATGTCGGAAGGCGATGATATCGGCCGCGAGGGCATGGCGGCGCTCGGCTTGGCCGTTGCCGGCAGCCTGATGGTATTCGGCGCGTTGAGCCTGCTGGCGGTGCCTGAACCGGTGGATCATTCCGTGACCCGCCTTGCCTTGCGCCAGAGCCTTGCCGCCATGGCCGCCAACAAACCGTTTCTCAGGCTCATCATTGCCTATTTCGTGAACGGGCTCGCCAACGGGATCCCGGCAACGCTTTTTCTCTATTTCGTGTCCGCCCGGCTTGGCGCGCCGGACATGCGCGGCCCGCTTCTGTTCCTCTATTTCTTTTGCGGACTGGCCGGCGTGCCCGCCGCCACATGGCTCGCCGGACGCATCGGCAAGCACCGCGCCTGGTCGTTTGCCATGATCCTGGCCTGCGCCGTGTTCGCCTTCGCACCGTTGATCGGAACGGGCGACATCGTCGCCTTCGGCGCGGTCTGCATCGTCACCGGCTTCGTGCTCGGCTTCGATCTGGCCTTGCCGCCCTCCATACAGGCCGACGTGATCGACGCTGACACCGCCGCGTCCGGTGCGCAGCGTTCGGGCATCTATTTTGCCGCCTGGAGCCTGGCGACCAAGCTGTCGCTTGCCGCCGGCGCGGGAATTGCCTTCCCGCTGTTGTCGCTTTCAGGCTTTGATCCGGCTGCGGGTGCGGCAAATTCCTCTTCGTCGCTGTTCGTTCTGGCCGCGCTCTATGCCTGGGCACCGGTGGGGCTGAAGCTGCTGGCCGTGGCGCTGATGTGGTCTTTCCCGCTGGATGAGGCGGGACAGGCCGAGGCCCGCCAGCGCATCGAGACGCGCGGCAGGCTGGCCTGAACCGGGCGTGCCCTTCAGTCGCGCAGCGGGCGCCGGTTCCAGCCCATGGCCCGCTTCATGACCGGAAAATAAAGTCCCCAGGGAAGCAGGTTGATGGCCTTGAGGAGGAAGGCGAATCGGCGCGGGAAGGCGGTCTCGAAGCCGCCGCGTTCCAGGCCCGTGACGATCCGCCCGGCAGCATCGCCGGAATCCATGAGGAAAGGCATGGGAAAGCGGTTCTGTTCGGTCAGCGGCGTGTCGACGAAGCCCGGATTGAACACCTGGAGCCGGATGTTCATCTTGTCGAAGTCGAACTTCAACGATTGCGCCATGTAATTGACCGCCGCCTTCGAACCGCCATAGGCCGAGGCCAGCGGAAGGCCGCCATAGGCGGATACGGAGCCGACGATGCCGACCTGACCGCGTCCGCGCCCGCGCATGTGTTCGGCCACCGGAACCAGTCCGTTGAGCACGCCGAACAGGTTGACCTCATAGGTCTTGCGGAATTTTTCCGGGTCGGGCTTTTCCCCTTGAACGGGCCAGTAATTTCCGGCCACGAACAGGGCGAGCGCGATCGGCCCGTGCGTGTCCTCCAGCGTCCGCACCAGGTCCGCCATGGCCGCGGCGTCCGTCGTGTCGCAGGGGGCGGGGATGATGGACCCCTCCAGCGCCGCAGCCGCGTCTGCCAGGTCGTCGAGCTTGCCGGCGCTGCGCGCCGTCGCGACAACCCGCCAGCCCTTTGCCGCCATTTGCAGGGCGACCTCGCGTCCGATTCCGCTGGACGCGCCGGTGATCCAGGCGATGCCGTCTTGCGGCTTCGCGCGATAGTCACTCATGGAATGCTCCAATTCGTTTTTCCTGACCGGATATACGAAAAAGAAGGCCCGCCGGTTTCCCGGCGGGCAGTGGGGCATTCATTCTTGAGCTGTCTCAGGCCAGAAGGATGTCGGACAGGCGCTGGCCGATGGAACCGGTCAGCCGCAACGGGCCGTCGGTGACGGCCATGCCGATGCAAGGGGTCGTCTTCTCGGCGATCGGGCGGTGATCCACCGTCTCGTCGTTGACGGAAATGTCGCCGCGCGCATAGCGCCCGGTGTCGTCGTTGAAGGCGCCATCGAGGACGAGCGACAGTTCCATGCCTTCGTGGGTGTGCTTGGGGATCGCGCGGCCCGGCTTGATCCAGAACAGTTCGACGTGGCAGCCGTCGATCTCGCCCAGCTCGAAGTCCCGGAAACCGGGCATTTTCGTCTTCCACGGAATTTCGTCAGCAGTCATGCCGATGAAGCCCGCGATGGCGCGCGGCAGCAGACCGTCGGAAGACACCGCGCGCGGCAGCCGTATTTCCGGAGCGCGCGATGCGAAGATGCGTTCCAGGCATGCATCGGCGCCGTGAATCGGCGCCGGCTCCATGTGTTCCAGCACGTCCCCGGCGAGCGTCTCGAGACCGTTGACCATGCTCCGGTTAACCGGTGAGATTTCCAGATGGGCATCGACCAGCACACGCGCGGGCTCCGGTAGCAGCCCGGACACGTAGCGCGCCAGAAGGGCGTCGATGCGTTCCTGTGTTTCCGTGTTCTTCAAGTTCGTTTCCCCTGGCCCGGAGTTGCACCTTCACTCCGGCATTGCGAAGTTCTGCCTGATCTACGCTGTTCTGCGCAATCCGGATCACCGGCAAAACAAGTCCGGCTTTTTGCCCCGCTGAGACAAAAACTGCCAAAACCGGGGTCCGGGCGCAAAAACCCTGCTTGCAAGGCCGCGCTGCGGTCCATACCCTTCCGGCGGCAAAAGGAAAAATACGGGAAAAACATGACCGCGTCAGTACTTGAGTGCATCGGCAATACGCCGCTGATCCGCTTGCGCAAGGCGTCCGAGCAAACCGGATGCGAGATTTACGGCAAGGCGGAGTTCATGAATCCGGGCCAGTCGGTCAAGGATCGCGCCGGCCTGTTCATCGTTCGTGACGCTGAAAAGCGCGGCCTGCTGGAACCCGGCGGCCTGATCGTGGAAGGCACCGCCGGCAATACCGGCATCGGCCTGACCGTCGTCGCCAAGGCGCTCGGCTATCGCACCGTCATCGTGATTCCCGAGACCCAGAGCCAGGAAAAGAAGGACGCGCTTCGGGTGCTGGGCGCCGAACTGATCGAGGTTCCCGCCGTCCCCTATCGCAATCCCAACAACTACGTGAAGGTCTCGGGCCGGCTCGCCGCGAAACTGGCCGAGAGCAGCCCGCATGGTGCCATCTGGGCCAACCAGTTCGACAACATCGCCAACCGGGATGGCCATGTCGCGACCACGGCTGAGGAAATCTGGGCACAGACGGGCGGCAAGGTGGACGGTTTCGTCGCTGCGGTCGGCACAGGCGGCACCCTGGCCGGCGTTGCCATGGGTCTCAAGGCGCGCAATGCGGACGTGAAGGTGGCACTCGCCGACCCGATGGGCGCGGCGCTTTACAGCTACTACACGACCGGCGAGATGAAGTCGGAAGGCGCGTCCATCACCGAGGGCATCGGCCAGGGGCGCATTACCGCGAACCTGGAAGGCTTCACCCCGGATTTCGCCTTCCAGATCGGCGATGAGGAGGCATTGCCCGTCGTTTTCGATCTGGTGCAGGAGGAAGGGCTGTGCCTTGGCGGATCGTCGGGCATCAACATCGCCGGCGCCATGCGCCTGGCCCGCGAACTCGGCCCCGGCCATACCATCGTGACGATCCTGTGCGACTATGGCACGCGCTACCAGTCCAAGCTGTTCAACCCGGATTTCCTGCGGTCGAAGGACTTGCCGTTTCCGGCCTGGATGGAAGCGAAGAGCGACATTGCCGTCCCCTTCGAGGATGCCGAGGCATGAGCGCGACCCAATGCCTGTTTCGTGACGACGCCTATCTCTCGACAGCCGAGGGCAGGGTGGTTGCGGTCAACGAGCGTGGCGGCATCATCCTCGACAGGACCGTCTTCTATGCCACGTCGGGTGGCCAGCCGGGCGATACCGGCCGGCTGGAACGCGCCGACGGTTCCATGATCGAGATCGCCGCCACCATCACCGGCGAGACCAAGGACGAGATCATCCATGTGCCGGCCAACGGCCAGCCCGTGCCGGATGTGGGTGAGTCGCTGGTCCTGCACATCGACTGGGACCGGCGCTACCGGCTGATGCGCATGCACACCGCCTGCCATCTGCTGACCGTCGTCTGCCCCTTCCCGATCACCGGCGCTTCCGTTGGCGAGGAGGAAAGCCGCGTCGATTTCGACATTCCCGACGCCGCCTTCACCAAGGAGGAGGTGACCGCCCGACTCATGGACCTCGTCAACGGCGCGCATCCGGTCTTCACGAAGCTGATCGCGGAGGCCGACCTCGCGGCCAATTCGGCGCTGGTGAAATCCAAGAACGTGCGCCCGCCTTCCGGCGCCGGCACCATCCGCCTTGTCTGCATCGGCGAGGAAGGCACGGTCGACAGCCAGCCCTGCGGTGGAACCCATGTGTCCACGACCGAGGAGGTCGGCGCCATCCACATCGGCAAGATCGAGAAGAAGGGGCGGGAAAACCGCCGCTTCCGCATCCGCTTCGGCGCGCTTCCGGGGTAGGGCGTCATGAAGCTGGAGGGCTCCTGTCATTGCGGATCGGTGCGGTTTTCCTGCCAGAGCGACACGCCCGTGCCCTACCAGCGCTGCTATTGCTCGATCTGCCGCAAGACGCAGGGCGGCGGCGGTTATGCCATCAACCTGAAGGGCGCTGCCGATACGCTGGTGGTGGAGGGGCGTGAGATGGTCTCCGTCTATCACGCTGTCATCGACGGAGACGAAAGCCCTGCCGCGCGGCATTTCTGCGCCCGCTGCGGTTCGGCCCTCTGGCTTCATGATCCACGCTGGCCGGATCTCGTCCATCCCTTTGCCTCGGCCATCGACACGCCCTTGCCGAAGCCGCGGCAAACGGCGCATATCATGCTGGCCTTCAAGCCGGCATGGGTGGAAGAACCGGGCGCGGATGCCACGCGCTGTCACGATGGCTATCCCGACGAATCGATTGCCCAATGGCATGAACGGACCGCAAACAGGACGGATTGAAGCAGGATGAGCAGCGAAGAAACCCCCGTGATCGTCACCGCCGGCTGGCTTCAGGAACGTCTGGGCAAGCCGGGCCTCTCCATTGTCGACGGCTCCTGGTATCTGCCCGCGCAGAACCGTGACCCGAAGGCCGAATATGCCGCAGGCCACATTCCCGGCGCCGTCTTCTTCGACCAGGATCTGGTGGTGGAACCGGGGGTCGACCTGCCGCACGCCCTGCCGTCGCCCTTGGAATTCGAGCGACATGCCAGTTCCATGGGGATCACAGTTCACGACACGATCGTCGTCTATGACGGGCCGGGTTTCTTTTCCGCCCCGCGTGTCTGGTGGCTGTTCCGCACATTCGGCGCGCGGGACGTGCATGTCCTTGAAGGCGGGCTGGATGGCTGGAAGCGCGAAGGCCGTCCGGTGACCGCAGAGCAGACCCATTGCGCCGGGGCCTTTTTCAAACCGTCCTTCGACCGGTCTGCGGTCGTCTCCTTCGACGAGATGCGAGACATCGTGAAGACGGGCAGTGCACAGGTGGTGGACGCACGCCCGGCCGGCCGGTTTGCCGGTGCCGATCCGGAACCGAGGCAGAGTGTGCGTTCTGGCCACATGCCGGGCGCGTTCAATGTTCCTGCGCTCGACCTCTCGCGCGACGGAAAGTTGCTGCCGCCCGGCGAACTGGAGGCGCGTTTCGAGGCCGCGGGTGTCGACCTTTCCAGACCGGTCGTCACCTCCTGCGGATCCGGGGTGACGGCTGCCGCATTGATCCTTGCGCTGGAGCAGATCGGCCATTCCGCTCACCGCCTCTATGATGGCTCCTGGACCGAGTGGGGCGGGCGCAACGACACCCCGGTCGAGACCGGGGCCTGAAACCGGTGAGCGTGCTGGAAACCCGCGTGACGCATCTGGAGATGCGCGCGCGGCCGGCCCGCGTCGCGATGCCGACGGGACCCCGGCTGGCACTGATGCGTGCGCCGTCGATCCCCGTCGCCTATTACCGCTGGCTCTACGAACAGGTCGGCCGTCCCCACCACTGGCAGATGCGCCGCGGGCTGGACGATGCCGCCCTTTCCGCTGCCATCCATGATGCCGAGGTCGAGATGGCGGTCCTTTACTGCGACGGTGCGCCGGCCGGCTTCTTTGAACTGGGCCTTGCGGGCCTGCCGCAGGCGGTGGAGATCGTCTATTTCGGTCTCTTGCCTGACTTCCAGGGCAGGGGGCTGGCGCGCTTCTTCCTGTCGGAAGCCATTCAGGCCGCCTTTGCCCACGATCCGGAAAAGGTGACGCTCCAGACCAATACGCTGGACAGTCCCCGCGCGCTCGTCCTCTACCAGAAGGCGGGCTTCCGGCCGGTCGCCTGGTCACTCCAGCGCGTGACGGCCTGGGAAGATGCCGGCTGAGCCGGATTTGCCAGATCCTGTTCATGCTGGCTTCAGGAATCCGGTGGCAACCTCGCCTTGCACAACAGACAGCTTCGCCGGTTCCATGCAGGAGACCTTACATGATCAATCGCCGTGCCATTTTCACCCTGGCCGCCGGAGCGGTTGCCGCAGCGGCCATGCCCGGCCTTGCCACCGCCCAGTCCGGGAACTCGCCATCCGCGGCTACCATCCAGCGCAGGCTTGAAGCCGCGCCACGCCGGGCCTTGCGGCCGGAACGCCGGGTGAGCGTGGAGGAATTGAAAAGGCGGCCTGAAATCCGCAGGGATTATGCGCCCTCCATTGACATCCAGACGATCAACTTCGCCTTCGGATCGGCGGAAATTCCCTATCGCGAGTTCTACAAGGTCGAACAGATCGCCATTGCGATGCGAAATATCCTGCGCCGCCGCCGGCATGAGATATTCCTCATCGAAGGCCATACCGACGCCGTCGGCTCCAACCGGTCCAACCAGATCCTGTCCGAGCAGCGTGCCCGGTCGCTCGCCCGCGTTCTCAACAGCGAGTTCGGCATTCCCTGGCGGGCCATGGAAACCGTCGGCTACGGCGAGGAATTTCTCCTCGTGCCGGTGCCTTACGAGGAATGGCGCAACCGCCGCGTCACCCTGCGCCGGGTCACCGACATCGTGCGCCGGTAAGGCGCAGCCGGAAACACGAAGGCCCGCCGGTGAACGGCGGGCCTTCTTCTGTCCGGTCCCGGAGCCGCAGCGATGGCTTGGCCCGGCTCCTGCCTTCCGGCGCGCGGACCGGACGGGAGGAACCGTCAGGCGACCTTGAGAGCCTGTTCTGGCGCCGCCATCTCGTAACCCAGGGCCTCGGCCACGGGGCCATTGGTGATACGGCCGCGATGGACGTTCAGCCCGTTGCGCAGATGCGGGTTGTCGGCCAGCGCCTTGAGGCCCTTGTCGGCCAGTTGCAGGCCGTAATGCAGCGTCGCGTTGTTCAGTGCATGGGCCGAGGTGACCGGAACGGCACCCGGCATGTTGGCAACGCAGTAATGGATGATGCCGTCGACCTCGTATGTCGGATCGGCATGGGTGGTGGCCTTCGATGTCTCGAAACAGCCGCCCTGGTCGATGGCGACATCCACCAGAACGGCGCCCTTCTTCATGCCCGACAGCATTTCCCGGCTGACCAGCTTGGGCGCGGCTGCACCCGGAATGAGCACGGCGCCGACCACGCAATCGGCCGAGAAGCATTCCTCTTCCAGTGCCTCGACGGTGGAGTAGCGCGTGTGGACACGGCCGTTGAAGATCTCGTCCAGCTGGCGCAGGCGCGGGATCGAACGGTCGATAATGGTGACATCGGCGCCAAGGCCGACCGCCATCTTCGCCGCGTTCAGGCCGACCACGCCGCCGCCGATGATCGCCACCTTGCCCGGCAGCACGCCCGGCACGCCGCCCAGCAGCACGCCGCGTCCGCCATGTGCCTTCTGCAGCGCCGTGGCGCCGGCCTGGATGGCAAGCCGTCCGGCCACTTCCGACATCGGGGCGAGCAGCGGAAGGCCGCCGCGATCGTCCGTTACCGTTTCATAGGCAACGGCTGTCACGCCGCTGTCGATCAGGCCCTTCGTCTGCTCCGGATCCGGTGCCAGGTGCAGATAGGTGTAGAGGATCTGGCCCTCGCGCAACTGCACCCATTCCGACGGCTGCGGCTCCTTGACCTTGACGATCATGTCGGCCCTGGCGAACACCTCCTGGGCCGTTTTCGCGATGGCCGCCCCGGCGGCGCGATAGGCGTTGTCATCGGCACCGATTCCGGCACCGGCTCCGGTCTCGACGATGACCTCGTGGCCATGCGCGATATACTCGCGCACCGACCCCGGCGTCAGGCCGACCCGGTATTCGTGGTTCTTGATTTCCCTGGGGCATCCAATGCGCATTGCGCTCTCCTCGACGGCGAATTCAGATGCGACTCATTGTCTCTTAAAAGACGCAGAAGGGGTTTGCATTGTTCCGGTTCGCCCCTTGAAAATTCGGTGAAATCTTGTTCAAAAAGGCCGTTGTCACGCAAGAGGTTTGCGCCAATGAATTTAGACAAGATTGATATTGCCATCTTGTCGGCTCTTCAGGCGGAGGGCCGCATTTCCAATGCTGCGCTGGCCGAGAAGGTCGGCCTGTCGCAATCGGCCTGTTCCAGGCGCCTCGATGCGCTGGAAAAGGCGGGCGCGATCCGCGGTTATCATGCCCGCCTGCACAACCAGGCCTTGGGATACGGCCTGACCGCCATTGTCCATATCTCGCTGTCGGGACAGTTCGAGAAGACGCTCAATGACTTCGAGGCGGCCATCAGGCGGGTGCCGAACGTGATGTCATGCTTTCTGGTGGCCGGCGAATATGACTACATCCTGCGCATCGCGGCGCGCGATCTCCAGGACTACGAGCGTATTCACCGGGACTGGCTGACCGCGCTGCCCCATGTCACGAAGATCAATTCCACCTTCGCCCTGCGCGAAGTGGTGGACAGGGCCGGGCGCGGCGTGGACCCGCAACTGCTCTGAACGGCCGTCAGGCCCATGCTGTCACGCCCGGTAGACCACCTGCCGCACGTCGATATATTCGCTGCGGAATCCCGCCTCGCAATAATGCAGGTAGAACTCCCACAGCCTGCGGAAGCGCAGGTCGAAGCCAAGCGGCGCAATGCGGTCCCAGGCACGGTGGAAGCGCTCGCGCCATTCCGCCAGCGTGCGGGCGTAGTCCTGGGGAAACAGCCGCTCGTGGATATAGTCCAACCCGGCCGCCTTGCCCTGGCGGACCAGTTCGGTAGGCGAGGGGAGCATGCCGCCGGGAAAGACGTAGCGCTGGATGAAGTCCGGCCGCTTCCGGTAAAGCGGAAAGGCATCGTCATTGATGGTGATGATCTGCATTCCGGCCGTTCCGCCAGGCTTGAGCACCTGCTTCACCTTTGAGAAGAAGACCGGCCAGTATTCCTCGCCCACAGCCTCGAACATCTCGACCGACGCGATGCGGTCATAGCGGCCGGCCTCGTCGCGGTAGTCCTGGAAGCGGATTTCCACCCGGTCCGAAAGCCCTGCCTCATGGATGCGGCGCGATGCGAATTCGTGCTGCTCGCGGCTGATCGTGAGCGCGGTCACGCGCGCGCCGGCCTTGCCGGCCTGTTCTGCAAAGCCGCCCCAGCCGCAACCGATTTCGAGAACGTGGTCGCCCGGACGGATGCCCGTGTCGTCGATCAGCGCCTGGTACTTGGCGCGCTGCGCCGAGGCGAGGTCGTTGGCACCGGTGGAATAGAGCGCGGAGGAATAGGTCATCGTCTCATCGAGCCATTCGCGGTAGAAGGCATTGCCGAGATCGTAGTGCGCGGCGATGTTGCGCCGCGACCCGCTGCGGGAATTGCGGTTGAACCAGTGGCGAAGCCGGTGCAGCGCGCTCAAGAGGGCCGATCCGCCGGCCAGTTTCTCGCCTTCCTCGGTGTTGACGATGAAAAGCTCCAGGAACGAGGTCACGTCCGGGCTTTCCCAGTCGCCGGCCATGTAGGTTTCCGCCACGCCGATCGTCCCGCCGGTGATCGCGCGCATCGGCAGGTTCCAGTTGTGCAGGATCACCTGTGCGTCCGGGCCGGGGCCGTTGCCGCCCACCTTGATGGCGCGTCCGTCGGGCATGCGGATGGCAAGCGAGCCGCGCGGCAGGTTGACCAGCGTCTTGAGCACGGCCCTGATCCGCGCCGGAACGCCGCGCGCCAAGTCCGCCACGTCGCCCGCGCTGGTCAGGCGTACCGCACCATCGAAAGCATCGCCCGCCGTGTGCTCATGCGCCATTTGTCACTCCTTGTCTGCCGGAAGCCGCTCGCCGGAACACTTCTTTTATTAGAGTAGCCTGTCATTCACCGGGTTCAAGGGCATGGCCTTTTGCCGGCGCCCCGTGCGATGGCGGGCTGGAATGAAAGCGGGCGCCCTTGAGCCAGAGTTTCAGCGCTTCCCAGTGGATGCCGCCGATGACCTTGAGTGTCATGAACGGCATTCTGAGCAGCAGCGCGGCGACCGTCGCCGTGTTCAGTGCCCGCGCCGTTCCGTTGAAGGTCGCAGCCAGCACCGGCGTCCCGTGTTCGGTCTCGTGGATGCGCAGGCGCGCCTCCCGCCCCGGCGGCATCACACGGAAATGGTAATGCGCATCCATGGAAATGAAGGGCGAGACGTGGAACAGCTTGGGCTGGTCCTGGCGCAGGCCTGCCGGCGAAAGCTCGCCCGGCGCCACCGGAACCACGTAATCATGGTGGCCGCCGAAGGTATTGCTGACCGCATAGATGACGGCGATGAGCCTGCCGTCCGCGGCATGGCAAAACCACGTCGAGATGGGATTGAAGACACGGCCGAACATGCGCGGATAGGTCATGAGCAGGATGCGCGCGGCCGGCTCGCCGACCCCGGCGCGGGCCAGAAGCGTGTCTGCCTGGCTGCGCAGCGTGGCAAACCCCTCGCGCAGGTGATCGCTGGCGTGGAAGGACACCGGCGCGGCGCGGTTGACCCCGAACAGCGGTGACAGGCGGCCGGCCTCTTCCAGACGGTCGATGTCGATGACGAGGCTGGTCACGCCATAGGTGAAGCGGTGCCCGAAGGGTTTGAGCCGGTGATGCATGACCTGGCCAGCATAGAGCGTGGCCGCGGCTTCCGGCGGCGGGCCATTGTCCTGCAGGTTCCTGGCGCGTGTCTTCATGGTCGTGGGCCTTCCGTTCACTCGGCCGCCACAAGGCTGTCGCCGGCGGGCATGGCCGGTTCGCGCCACGGGATGACGGCGCCGAGTTGCTCTGCCGCGGCAAGGCCGGATTTCAGGCCGTCCTCGTGGAAGCCGTAGCCGGTCCAGGCGCCGGCAAACCACGTGTTGCGGACGCCCTGCAATGCAGGCAATGCACGCTGGGCGGCAAGCGCTGCGGCATCGAATTGCGGATGGGCATAGCTGTATTCGCCGAACAGGGTTCCCGGCTTCGGCTCGCGCGGCGGATTGAGCGACACGAACAGGGGCGTGTTCGCATCGATGCCCTGCAGCTTGTTCATCCAGTAGGTCACGGCGACATCGGAAGAGCCGTCGTCACGGCTGTCGCGCAGGTAGTTCCATGCCGCCCATGCGTGGCGGCGGCGCGGCATCAGGCTCTGGTCGCGATGCAGCAGCACGCGGTTGTCGCGGTAGCCGACGGCCGAAAGGACCGATGTTTCCGCTGGCGACGGGTCCGCCAGCATGGCGAGCGCCTGGTCGGAATGGGTGGCGATGACCACGGCGTCGTAGCGCTCGGCGCCGCGGGCCGTGGCGATCCGCACGCCTCCGCCCTCGCGATGGATCGAGACGACCGGTTCGCCAAGCCGTATGCGCCCGGCGAGCGGGGCCAGCAGCTTGTCGAGATAGGTGCGCGCGCCGCCCTTGACCGTGCGCCAGACCGGCCGCTCGAAATCGATCAGGCGGTGGTTCTCGAAGAAGGTGATGAAGGTTTCCGCCGGAAAGTCGAGCATGCGGATGCGCGGCGTCGACCAGATCGCGGCCGCCATGGGGATGAGGTAATCGTCGACGAACCGGTCTGAGAAACCGCGCAGCTTGAGATAGTTGCCGATGCTGATGCCGGCGAGCAGCCCGGCTGCCTTGTCCTCGCGGCACTGCCGGTTGAAGCGCAGGATCTCGCGCAGCATCCACAGGAAAGGCACCGAGACGACGTTGCGGCGCTGGGCGAAGACCTGGGTCAGCGACGAACCGCACCATTCCAGCCGCCCGTTGTCGAGCGACAGTGCGAAACCCATGTCGCTTTCGACCGTTTCGACGTCGAGATGGCGGAAGAGGGCCGTCAGGTTCGGATAATTCAGCTCGTTGTAGACGATGAATCCGGTATCGACGCTGATCGGTGTGC
This sequence comes from Phyllobacteriaceae bacterium, assembly GCA_002708825.1. GTDB lineage: Bacteria > Pseudomonadota > Alphaproteobacteria > Rhizobiales > Rhizobiaceae > Zhengella. The sequence goes on from PAPF01000007.1 coordinate 396,882, forward strand.
CGTCATAGTCGATGTCGACCGTCGCGGTGTGGCCACCGGCACGCGCGCCTGCCTCGTACAGCGTCACATCGGCGCCGCTTGAAAGCGCCCATGCTGCCGAGGCGCCCGAAATCCCGGACCCGATCACCGCAATGCGCCGCCCCCGCGGCAACGTGAATTCCGTCTTGTGAATGGTCATGCTTCTCCCCGCATGGTCTTGTAGGCTTCAAGGGCGCTGTCCCGGGCCTGCTGGTGATCGACCAGCGGCGCCGGATAGGTTTCGCCGAGCGTCACGCCGGCCTTTTCCAGAAGGTCCTGCCCCGCTTGCCAGGGCTTGTGGATCCTGTCGGCGGGCATCGCCTCCAGTTCCGGTACGAAGCGGCGCACATAGTCGCCCTGCGTGTCGAACTTCTCGCCCTGCAGGATCGGGTTGAAAATCCGGAAATAGGGTGCCGCGTCGGCGCCCGAGCCCGCGACCCATTGCCAGCTTGCCGGATTGTTGGCCGGGTCGGCATCCACCAGCGTGTCCCAGAACCATTGTTCCCCGTGGCGCCAGTGCACGCGCAGATGCTTGATGAGGAACGAGGCGGCGGCCATGCGCACGCGATTGTGCATCCAGCCGGTCTGCCAGAGCTGGCGCATGCCGGCATCGATGATCGGATAGCCGGTCTGGCCCTTCTGCCACTTTTCCAGCCGGTCGCCCATCGGTCCCCAGGGAAAGGCGTCGAAATCACTGTTGAAGTTTCTCGTGGCAAGGTCCGGATTGTGGAACAGGAGATGGTAGCTGAACTCGCGCCAGCCCACTTCCTTGCGGAAATGCTCGATGTCCTTGGCCCGCGCATCGATCTGCGCCCGGTCCTCGATGGCCTGGAAGATCTGCCAGGGCGTGATTTCCCCGTGCGCGAGATAAGGCGAAAGGCGCGAGGTGCTCTCGATGTCCGGCCGGTCGCGCTCGTCGCGATAGCCCTTGATCGCGCCATCCAGGAAATCGGAGAGCAGGCGGTGTGCATGATCCTCGCCGGGCTTCCATGTCTCGCGCAGGCCGCCGGCCCAGTCGGGCTTCACCGGCAGGAGCCCCCAGTCGTCGAGGTTTTCCGATGTCACCTTGCCCTCGTACGGGCGCAGTTCACGCGGCGCGCTTGCCGGGCGCTGGAGTTCGAAGCCGGCGACGAAGGCGCGCCAGAAAGGCGAGTAGACCTTGTAAATTCCGCCGGAGCCGGTCTTCAGCTGCCAAGGTTCGTGCAGCAGTGCGCCGGCGAAGCTCTCCGCATGCAGCCCGCGCTCCTTGAGCGAGGCCTTGATTTCCGAATCGGCCTCCATGCCGCCCGGATCGTAGCGCCGGTTCCACAGCACCATGTCGGCGCCGGTCTCTTCGATGAGCGATTCCACCACGTCGCGCTGGATGCCCGAACGCATCGAAAGCCGCGATCCAGCCTTCTCCAACGAGGAACCAAGCGAGACGAGCGAATGGTGAAGCCACCACAGCCACGCGGCCCCAGGTGCGCGAAAGCGCGGACCACCGGTCTCGCGGACGAAGACGGGCACCACCGGCTTGCCGCTTCGCGCGGCCGCGTCGAGCGCCGCGTTGCCGGCCAGCCGCAGGTCGTTGCGGAAAAGGACGAGGACGGGGCGGTCTTGATGGGTATCGTGCTTGAAGGCCATGAATTGCGTCTGGTCAGGGTATCCGGCGATCCCGTCCGGATCGGATGGGCTGTCAGATGCTCGTTACGTGACGAATCGCCGGCCGGTTTCGTCCCTCCGGAAAAAATTCTTGTCTTTCACGTATTTGTCAGCGCGTACGTGCCATCCGCGCGAATACGCGGGAAATCCGCCGGCAAGCTCGCACGCGCAAGCGCCAGCGGCTGGGACGTTGTCACAATTTCAATCTGGAAAATTTGGCTCCCCGGGCCGGATTCGAACCAGCGACCAACCGGTTAACAGCCGGTTGCTCTACCACTGAGCTACCGGGGAAAGCCTGCTCGCGTTGGAGTGATGCGCCTATAGCAAACCGGATTCGGTTTTGCCAAGGCGCAAAATAAAAAAATCTTCCTTGCCGTTTGTGGCGGGTTGCCAGCCACCTACATGCCGCGCAATGGCACCGGACGGCATTTGCCGCGTTACAGCGTCAGGAAAGATCGAAAGGCGGGAGCAGGACGGCATGCAAAGCGAGAGGAAACCGCCAGGGCCCCGCATGCACCTGTTCGGCAGGAAATATCACCTGCCGCAATCCGCGCTGGTGCGCCGCGTGATCGGCATTGCTCTGGTCCTGTTCGGTTTTCTCGGCTTTCTGCCGGTACTCGGGTTCTGGATGATCCCGCTCGGCCTTCTCGTCCTCAGTCACGACTCGCCAGTCATCCGGCGTTGGCGGCGGCGTGCAACGGTGAAGATGGGCCGTCGCAACGGCAATGGCAAACCGCGCGATTCGTCGCCACGCTGAAGACGCGGCCGTCCGCAACGGATCTGCCGCCAGCCGGACCGGCGCCGGTGGCCTGTGGTGCCGGCCCGGCGATCGCGCATCCTGAATGTCACCGTGCCGCAGGTGTCGATTTACCTCTTGCGAGCAAGGCCCTGACAGTCTATTCGGTTCGCGCTGTCGCACCGGTGTGGCCGGTGTGCAGCGGGAAAGCGGTGTCGGCTCCGGCGGACATCATGTGTGGCGGCCTCGTGGCGGAGTGGTTACGCAGAGGACTGCAAATCCTTGCACCCCGGTTCGATTCCGGGCGAGGCCTCCAACATGCTTTCTCATTGGCGCGCCGGCTGGACGTTTGCTGCAACCGGTCACGGACAATGGGCCCGGTCCGGTACTGCGCACCGCCATCGCGCACCGGAAAGCAGATGGGACGGTGACATGACTTCGGATTTCTCGCTCCTTCGCCGCCACATGGTGGACAGCCAGCTCCGCACGACCAGCGTCTCGGCGCTCGATGTGCTGGAGGCTTTCCTGTCCGTTCCGCGCGAAGAATTCGTTCCCGCGCGCAAGCGCGATCTCGCCTATATCGACGAGGATGTCGAGGTTTCGGCCGGGCGTTACCTCATGGAGCCGTCGCCGCTTGCCAGGCTGGTCCAGCTGGCCGGCGTCCGGCCCTCCGATGTTGTCCTGGATGTCGGTTGCGCGACCGGCTACTCGGCCGCGATCCTCTCCCGCCTGGCTTCATCGGTCATCGCCGTCGAGCCGGATGAGGACCTCGCTGCCAGGGCCGGCGACACGCTTGCCGAACTTGGCTACGACAATGTCGTCGTGCTGAACCGGCCGCTTCGCGAGGGCTGTGCGCAGGAAGCGCCCTATGACGTGATCCTGATCGACGGCGCCGTGGACGAAGTGCCGCAGGCACTTAGCGACCAGTTGCGCGACGGCGGACGCCTCGTGGCGGTCGAAGGCACCGGCAATGCCGGGGTCGCCAAGGTTTTCGTGCGCGATGGCGATGTCGTATCCGGGCGCCGCGCCTTCAACTGTTCCGTTCGCATGCTCCCCGGTTTCGAGCCGAAGACGCAATTTCAGTTTTGACATTGCGGGGCAAATGCTGTGTCCTCTGGAGGATATGGCAGGGGCGGCTCTCTTGTCCGGCGGGATCCGGGGCCGGGAAAATTGGGCGAAGCACCGATTGTTGGCTGAGAAGCACCGATTGTTGGCTGAGAAGCACCGATTGTTGACTGAAAGGTGAAGTTGTGACGCGTTTGTCCAGCACTCTGAAGGCAGTTGTTGCCGCCCTTCCTTTCGTGTGGCCCGCAGGTTCCGCATCTGCCGAGACCATCCTGGGTGCCTTGCAGAAGGCCTATGCGAACAATTCGCAGCTCAATTCCGACAGGGCCGGCGTCCGCATCCAGGACGAGGGCGTGGCGATCGCCAAGTCCGGCTACCGCCCGGTCATCAGCGGCGTCGGTACGCTCAACTACAGCTATAGCGGCCTGAGCGGCGGCACGCGCCTGTCCACGGGCAGTTTCGGCATTTCCATCTCGCAGACCCTGTTCGACGGTTTCCAGACGCGAAATTCGGTGAACGCGGCCGAGGCGCGCGTCCTCGCCGCACGCGAGAACCTCCGCAATTCCGGCCAGAACGTCTTCTTCGATGCGGCGTCCGCCTACATGGACGTGATGCGCGACCGCCAGATCGCGGTTCTTCGCCAGCGCAATCTCGAGTTCCTGGAGGAACAGGTTCGTGCTGCCCGTTCACGCTTCGAAGTGGGCGAAGGGACGCGCACCGACGTGGCCCAGGCCGAAGCCAGCCGGTCGGCGGCCCGTGCCCAGCTTTCCGCCGCTCAGGCCCAGGCACGCGCCAGTGAGGCGACCTACCGCGAGATCATCGGCGAGGAACCGGGCGACCTCAAGGGTGCCGCGCCGCTCGACAGGCTGTTGCCGCCGTCGCTTGACAGCGTGCTGGCGCGCGCCGAGGCGAACCATCCCGCCATCCAGGCCAACAAGTACCTGGCCGACGCCGCCAATTACGTGGTGAAGGCGAACGAAGGCGCTTTCCTGCCGCAGGTTTCGGCCGAGGCCAGCCTTGGACAGAACTACCGGCATTCGGTCTCCCGTCAGATTTCGCCGCTCATCCCGACGCACAATTACCAGGAATACAGTTCCGGCAGCGTCGGCGTGACCGTCCGTGTGCCGATCTACCAGGGCGGCCGGGCCTCCGCGACGGTGCGCCAGTCCAAGGAACAGCTTGGTCAGGCCCAGATCAACATCGACGTGGTGCGTGACCAGCTTCGCCAGAATGCGACCGCGGCCTGGCACCAGTACATGGCGGCCAAGACGGCGCTCTCCGCCAACAAGGACCTCGTCAACGCCGCCCGTCTCGCACTCAACGGCGTGATCGAGGAGCGCAATGTGGGCCAGCGCACGACGCTGGACGTGCTGAACGCCCAGGCCGACGTTATTTCGGCGCAGCTGACCCTGCTGCAGGCCGAACGCGACCTCGTCGTCGCCAGTTATGCCATCCTGTCGTCCACCGGCGACCTCTCGGTGCGCAAGCTCAACCTCCAGGTGGCCGAGTACAAGCCGGAGGAGCATTACGAGGCCGTCAAGGACAAGTGGTTCGGCCTGCGGACTCCGGACGGGCGCTGAACAGCCGTCGAACGGGATGAATGAAGCCGCCGCCGGGCGGCTTTTTCAGTTTCGGGCGGACCTTTCGGCCTGACAAAACCTGTTGGCAAACCGTGGCTTCCCTTGTCCGGGGATTCTCATTTGCCGGAGCGTCGTCTACGCTGTTGGTTGATTCGAGGCCGGACCCGGTTCCGGCGGGGCAAGTACCAGGCAAAGGCGGCAAACAGGCGATGGGACAGGCAGGCAGCGCGCAACGCGAACCCTCCATGGAGGAGATTCTCGCCTCCATTCGCAAGATTATCGAGGAAACCGAACACGCGCGCGAAGATGCGCCGGCTGTTGAAACGCCGCAGGCGCAGGCCGAAGGCCCGGCCGACGAGATGCCGGAGCCGGAGGCAGCCGCGCCCCGCGAGGCGGACATATCGGCTTTCCGGCAGGCGATCGCCGGTATCGGGGACGACAGCGGCCCTGCCGCGCAAGACCGGCCCGGGGACACCGGCGGGAGCCTGACACTTGCCGAGGTGCAGCGGCGCCTTGTGCGTGACGGGCAGGATGACAGTGCATCGTCTGCCCCTGAAACAGCCGGAAGCTCGGTGGACTTCGATTTCGTCGATGACATGATCCCGGCGCTCGCCGATGATGACGAATCCGGAATGCCGGGGAACAGCGGCCAGCCGGCCAATGGCGGCACCGATGTGGCTGCAGCCACCGGACATGGTGGCGGGGAACCCGGTGCGCCGGATGAAATGGTCGGGCGTACCGCTGCTACGGATCCCCATCCGGCGCAAACTTCCCGTCCCGCGCTCCTGTCGCCGGATGTCGGGCGCCAGGTCGCCGGCTCCTTCGACGAACTCAAGGAAGCCTTCATGGCATCGCGCCAGAAAAGCTTTGACGAGATGGCGCAGGAAATGCTGCGGCCGATGCTGCAGGACTGGCTCGACAACAACCTTCCCGTCCTTGTCGAGCGGTTGGTTCGCGAGGAAATCGAGCGGATCGCGCGCGGCTGAAAACAGCTCCGGCCCGGACCGGGATTCTGGGCGAATGTCTCCGCCTGGGGCCGCCTTGCCGGCCTCGCGTCGAGAATGTCGCACCGCCGCCGCTTGCCATTTCGCTATCAAGGGTAGATGCTCCTCCCGGGTTACGCGCGCGGAGGAGATGGGCCATGTTGCGTTTCAGGATGATGCTGCTGGTCATGGCGGGATTGGTGTTTTCGCTGCCCGCCAATGCCATGAGCCTGGGTTTTTCCTGGGGTCCGACGAAGAAGTGCTTCGATTCCAAATCACCGCCGATGAAACTGTCCGCGGTTCCCAAGGGCACTGCCAAGCTGCGCTTCCGCATGGTCGATCTGGACAAGCCGGATTATCCCCATGGCGGCGGAACGGTGAAATGGACAGGTGGCGCCAACGGCTCGCTTCCCTATGGCGCTTTCCGCTACAAGGGTCCGTGCCCGCCGAACCCGCACACCTACCGGTTTACCGTCGACGCGCTTGACGCCAGCGGCAGAAAGCTCGGCACGGCGCAAGCCAGCCGCTGCTTCCCGTGAGAACATTCGCCGGCCCTGGCGATTGAAAACGCCGCGCGGTTGACTTGGCGCGAGCGTTCGGATTTACCAGCCGTCACGTTAATCCGATGCTCCAGCAGGTTATTCATGCTTGACAAGACCTATGACGCGGCGGCCATCGAGCCCCGGATCGCGACGAAATGGGATGAGGCCGATGCGTTCCGCGCCGGTGCGGGCGCCGGTCAGGACGCGGAAACCTTCTGCATCGTGATCCCGCCGCCCAATGTCACCGGGTCGCTGCACATGGGCCATGCGCTCAACAACACGCTCCAGGACATCCTCGTCCGTTTCGAGCGCATGCGCGGCAAGGACGTGCTCTGGCAACCCGGCATGGACCATGCGGGGATTGCCACGCAGATGGTCGTGGAGCGCCAGCTTGCAGAACGCGGGGAACCGCATCGCCGCGACATGGGCCGGGAGGCCTTTGTCGATCGCGTCTGGCAGTGGAAGGACGAATCCGGCGGCATGATCTTCAACCAGCTCAAGAGGCTGGGAGCGTCCTGCGACTGGGCGCGCGAGCGCTTCACCATGGACGACGGCCTTTCGAAGGCCGTTCTTGAAGTCTTCGTGACGCTTTACAAGGAAGGGCTGATCTACAAGGACAAGCGGCTCGTCAACTGGGATCCGAAGCTTCTCACGGCGATTTCCGACCTTGAGGTCGAACAGGTCGAGACAAAGGGAAACCTTTGGCATTTCCGCTATCCGCTGGCCGATGGCGTCACCTACGAGCACCCCTACAACCTGGACGAAGAGGGCAACCGCATCGGCTGGAAGCCGTCCGATGGTGAGCCGGCCGGTTACGAGACGCGCGATTACCTCGTGGTCGCCACCACGCGGCCCGAGACCATGCTCGGCGACACCGGGGTTGCGGTGCACCCGGACGATCCGCGCTACAGGGATCTCGTCGGCAAGCACGTGATCCTGCCGCTTGTCGGCCGTCGCATCCCCATCGTTGCCGACGAATACCCGGATCCCGAAGCAGGCACAGGCGCGGTGAAGATGACGCCTGCGCACGACTTCAACGATTTCGACGTTGGCAAGCGCCACCACCTGCCGGCCATCAACATCCTGACCGTCGACGCGCGCATCACGCTCAAGGAAAACGACGAGTTCCTCGAAGGCCTGCAACAGGAAGGCAAGCTGCTGCAGACCCTTGAGGACCTGGACGGGCTCGACCGGTTCGAGGCCCGGAAGGTCGTCGTCGCCAAGATGGATGAACTGGGCCTGCTGGCCGCGGTCGAGCCGCATGTGCACATGGTGCCCCATGGCGACCGCGGCGGGGTGCCCATCGAACCCTACCTGACCGACCAGTGGTATGTGAACGCCGCCGAACTGGCCAGGCCTGCCATCGCGTCCGTGCGCGAAGGCCGCACCAACTTCGTGCCGAAAAACTGGGAGAAGACCTATTTCGACTGGATGGAGAACATCCAGCCGTGGTGCATTTCCCGGCAATTGTGGTGGGGACACCAGATTCCCGCCTGGTACGGGCCCGACGGCCAGGTCTTCGTGGAAAAGGATGAGGAGACGGCGCTGGAGGCCGCCATCCAGCACTACATCTCCCATGAAGGCCCGTGGAAGGCCTGGGTCGAGGAGAAACTGGAGAACTTCAGGCCCGGCGAAATCCTCGAACGCGACGAGGACGTGCTCGACACGTGGTTTTCTTCCGCCCTGTGGCCGTTTTCCACGCTTGGCTGGCCGGACAGGACGCCCGAACTGAAGAAATACTACCAGACGGACGTTCTGGTGACGGGCTTCGACATCATCTTTTTCTGGGTTGCCCGGATGATGATGATGGGCCTGCATTTCATGGACGAGGAGCCGTTCCACACGGTCTACGTCCATGCGCTGGTGCGCGACAAGAACGGCGCCAAGATGTCGAAGTCCAAGGGCAACGTGATCGACCCGCTGGAACTGATCGACGAATACGGAGCCGATGCGCTGCGCTTCACGCTGGCCATCATGGCCGCCCAGGGCCGCGACGTGAAACTCGATCCCGCCCGTATTGCCGGCTACCGCAATTTCGGCACCAAGCTGTGGAACGCGACGCGCTTTGCCGAAATGAACGGCGTTGCCCGCGATCCGGGTTTTGCGCCGGAAACGGCGGCCGATCCGGTCAACCGCTGGATTCTCGCGGAACTGACGCGCACGGCGAATGCGGTTACCCAGGCCGTCGAGGCCTACCGGTTCAACGACGCTGCCGGTGCCGCCTACCGCTTTGTCTGGAACCAGGTCTGCGACTGGTATCTCGAACTTCTCAAGCCCGTGTTCAACGGCGAGGACGAGAAGGCCAAGGCGGAGGCGCGCGCCTGCGCCGCCCATGTCCTCGACGAGACCTACAAGCTGCTGCACCCGTTCATGCCCTTCATCACGGAAGAGCTTTGGGACCGCACGGCAAGCCGCGAGGGGCTTCTTTGCCACGCGGCCTGGCCGCAGCCTTCCTTCGAGGATGACGAGGCTGCCGCAGACATCAACTGGCTGATCGATCTCGTTTCCGGCGTTCGCTCCGTGCGCGCCGAGATGAACGTTCCGGCCGGCGCCATGGCGCCGCTGGTGGTCACGGGCGCCAGCGACCTGACCCTGGCGCGCCTGGAGCGCCATGACGCGGCCATCCGGCGCCTCGCTCGTGTCGAGAACATCGCCACGGCAGCCGAAGCGCCCCGTGGATCGGCCCAGATCGTTGTCGGCGAGGCCACTGTCTGCCTGCCGCTCGGCGACCTGATCGACCTCAAGGCGGAAGCCGCACGGCTGGAAAAGGCCCATGCCAGGGCGGCCGACGAAGCGGCCCGCATCGAAAAGAAGCTCGCCAACGAGAAGTTCGTCGCCAACGCCAAGGCCGAGGTCGTGGAGGCCGAGCGCGAGAAACTGGCCGAAGCGCAGGAAACGGCCGGGCGGCTGGCGCAGGCCTTGCAGCGGATCCGCGAAGCCGGATGACCGGCGATCGGTCACGGTGAATGAAAAAGGCCGGGCAGCGATGCCCGGCCTTTCCCGTTTACTGGCGCCGTGACCAGGGCGCCCGGTCAGGCCGCGCTGGCCGCGGTGCCATTGCCCTTGCGCAACTCGGGATGCAGCGTCTTGCCCAGGATATGGTCGTCCTGGCCGATGACATGATGCGTGGACCCGACGATGAGCGGGTCAGGCGCACGGACCACCTGCCGGTTCTTGTTGGGATAGGGCAGGGAATAGAGGAAGTGGCGCATGGTGTTGAGCCGCGCCCGCTTCTTGCAGTTGGACTTGATGATCGTCCAGGGCGCGTCGGCGGTGTCGGTGTAGAAGAACATCGCCTCCTTCGCCTCCGTGTAGTCGTCCCACTTGTCCAGCGAGGCCTTGTCCACGGGCGACAGTTTCCACTGCTTCAGCGGGTCGGTCTCGCGCGCCTTGAACCGGCGGTACTGTTCTTCCTGTGTCACGGAGAACCAGTACTTGTAGAGGCGGATGCCGGAACGCGAGAGCATCTTTTCCACCTCGGGCGCCTCGCGCATGAATTCGAGATATTCGGTCGGCGAGCAGAACCCCATGACCCGCTCGACACCGGCGCGGTTGTACCAGGAGCGGTCGAACAGCACCATTTCGCCTGCGCCCGGAAGATGCTGGATATAACGCTGGAAGAACCATTGGGTCTTTTCCCGCTCGGTCGGCTTGGGCAGCGCCACGACGGTTGCCGCACGCGGGTTCAGATGTTCCATGAAACGCTTGATCGTGCCGCCCTTGCCGGCCGCATCCCGGCCCTCGAACAGCATCACCACCTTCTGTCCGGTCTCCTCGATCCAGCGCTGCGCCTTGAGCAGTTCCACCTGGAGCGCGGCCTTTTCCTTCTCGTAGGCGGTGCGCTTCATCTTGCTCTTGTAGGGATAGACGCCCTGTTCGAACAGCTTGGCAATCGCCTGCGGATCGTGCCGCATCTGTGCAAGATGGTGGTCGGGAACATGTGCCTTGGACTTGACCGCGGCCGCGGTGGCGTCCGGCTCGCCCAGGACCGCCAGCGTCTCTGCCGAAGGTTCTGGCGAAGTTACTGCCGAAGGAGCCGGGGCCGTTTCGCTGGCGCTGGTTTCCATGTTGTCGTCGATCATCTTGAACCCTCCTGCATTAGCTAATATTCTACCTATGGTCGATGATCAGGCTTCATGTGTCCTTGATGCGTGTCAATCCGCGACAAGACTTTTTTCAGTCTTGCCATTGCGGCCGCGGGAGGTCACTTGTCAGGCTGGGCACCCTTGAGGGGTGCGGAAACCATCCGGTGGAGCAGGGCGAATGCACGGAACTGACTGGCTCTGGCCCGGCTTCCTGGCCTTTGTGTTCGCGGTCCTGTCGTTCGACCTGTTCGTCATCCACCGCCGGGCAGAAGCGCTGTCGATCCGCAATTCGCTGGTGACGTGGGGCGTCTATGTGGCCCTGGCCCTGGTCTTCGCGGTCGGCGTCTTCCGGTTCGGCGGAGCGGGGAAGGGGGCGGAGTTCCTGACCGGCTACCTGGTCGAGCAGGCCCTGTCGATGGACAACATCTTCGTCATCGCCATGATCTTCGCCCATTTCAAGGTGCCGCCGGAAGCCCAGCACCGGGTGCTTTTCTACGGCATTCTCGGTGCAATCGTGATGCGCATGTCGCTGATCGTGCCGGGGGTCCACCTCGTCCAGCAGTTCCATTTCATCGGCATGGCACTGGGTGCCGTGCTGGTCTGGTCGGGCTGGAAGATGCTTCGCCATGACGGTGCGCAGATCGATCCGGGCCAATCGGCGGTGGTGCGCCTCCTCATGCGAAGCGGGCGCTGCCTGGACAGCTATCGCGGCAACCGCTTTCTCGTGAAGGTGGACGGCCGGCTCTGGATGACGCCCCTTTTTGTCGTCCTGGCCGCCGTCGAAGTGACGGATCTCGTCTTCGCCATCGATTCGATCCCCGCCGTCCTGGCCATCTCCGATGATCCCTTCATCGTCTTCTCCTCCAACGTCTTCGCGATCATGGGGCTGCGCGTGCTCTATTTCGTGCTCGCCGGGATGATGCGGGAATTCGAATACCTCCAGACAGGCCTGTCGCTCGTGCTCGTGTTCATCGGCATGAAGATGCTGCTGGCCGGCATCATCGAGATTCCCTCGCTCGTCGCGCTTGGCGTCACTGCCTTCCTGATCGGCGGATCGGTCGTTGCCTCGATGGTCGCGCGGGCAGAGGACCCGCGTCCGCCGGGTCGGCCCTGAGCGCCGGGAAGTCGCGCCTTGTTGCGCTTCGGCAACAGCCATCGGGAGAGCCATCGTGTAGTCAGGGGCGGTGGCGGCGATTGCCCAAGTCCCGCCACAAAACGGGAGCACCCCCGAAGCCATCGGAGAAAACGGCCCGCCATGCGGGCAAAGGGCAGGCGTCGCGCTCTCGCGATACGCCGCTTGCGGACAGAAGCAGGGCCAACACGTGCAGGGCACAGGAACGACACGGAGTTACCGGGCATTCGGCAGCCTCGCAGGGCTGGCTCTCGCCCTTCTCCTTCCAGTAACGCAGGCTGCCGCCTTTGATCCCGGCAAGGGACAGAAGAGCGACGATCCGTGGGCGGCCTTCCGCTTCGGCTTCGATGCCTATCGCAGCGGCGACAAGAAGGAAGCGATCGAGGCCTATCGCTATGCCGCCGACAAGGGCCATGCCGGCGCGCAATGGAAACTGGCGCGCATGTATGCCGATGGCGATGGCGTCAGCCGCAACGAATATGAAGCCTTCAAGATCTTCCGCAACATTGTCCGAATGGGCGCCGAACCGGGCAGCCCGAACGAGAGCTACGTGTCCGACGCGCTTGTGGCGCTGGCCGGCTACGTGCGCAAGGGAATACCCATGTCGCCGGTGAGGGCCGACCCGAGGCTCGCCCGCGATCTCTATCTCCAGGCCGCCTCCATGTTCGGCAATCCCGATGCCCAGTTCGAGATGGGCCGGATGCTGCTCGAGGGCGATGGCGGTCGGGCCAATCGCAAGCAGGCGGCGCGCTGGCTTCGCCTGTCGACCCGCAAGGGGCACTACAAGGCGGAGGCGCTGCTGGGCGACCTGCTGGTGCAGGACGGCAAGATGGTTCGCGGCCTCGCCATGCTGACGGCGGCGCTGGAACGCGCCCAGCCGGTCGACCAGGGCTGGATCCGCACCCGCCAGGAGGAAGCCTTCGGCCTTGCCGCCGAGAGCGACCGGCGCACCGCGATGGTCCTTGCCGAGCAGTTTCTCCGCGAAGGCTACAAGTAAGTCTCGGGCACGATCGGGTCAGGAACCGGGGCGTCCTCCGGCCTTGCCGGTCCAGCGCGCCGGTTCGCACAGTGCGTCCGGTGGCAGGGAAAGCGGTGTCCTGCTTTCCGGCAGCAACGCCGCCTTGCGTGCGTCGCTTGCGCTCGCATTCTCCTGCTCGCAATCGCCGGTCCTGAGCCATGAGGTGTTGTTGAGGACCATGACGCAGCGCGCCCGGAACGGCTTTCCGGCGGAGCGGATGCACACCTCCTCGTCCAGCCGGTATTCGGTCCCGTTGGCCCGGCATGTGCAATCGGGCGCGGCCTGAACCGCGCCGGACAAAGGCCACAGGAATAGCAATGCAAACGCTGCGCGCATGGTGGTCATGCGCGGCACTCTACCACATGACGGAATGACGGCGCGACAGTGCCGTCACGGCGCGAGATGAACGAAAGCGGGAACGTGGTCCGACGGCTTCTCCCAGCTTCGTACATGGGTCTCGATGCCCGCGCTTTCGAGCATGTCCGTCGCCTCTGGCGAGAGCATGAGGTGGTCGATGCGGATGCCGTTGTTCTTTTGCCAGGCCCCGCCCTGGTAGTCCCAGAACGTGTAGGTGCCGGGCGCGTCTGTGACCGCGCGGATGGCATCGGTATAGCCGAGGTTCTCCAGCCGCCGGAAGGCAGTGCGGCTTTCCGGCCGGAACAGCGCGTCGCCTTCCCATGCCTTCGGATCGTGGCAATCCTCCGGTTCCGGTATGACGTTGTAGTCACCGGCCAGGACATAGGGCTCTTCCAGCGCCAGGCGCTGGCGTGCATGGGCTTCCAGCCTGTCCATCCATGCCAGCTTGTAGGCGAACTTCTCCGTGTCCACGGGATTTCCGTTTGGCAGGTAGAGCGAGGCCACCCGAAGCACGCCCGACGGCATCGACCACACGCCTTCGATGAAGCGGGCCTGCTCGTCGCCGTCATCGCCCGGCAGGCCCCGCATCACCTCGTCCGGAGAGGTCTTCGACAGCAGCGCCACGCCGTTGAAACCTTTCTGGCCGTGCGTCTCGACGTGGTATCCGAGCGCCTCGATCTCCAGCCGGGGGAAGTTCTCGTCCACCGACTTGATTTCCTGCAGGCAGGCGATGTCCGGCGCGCTGTCGCCAAGCCAGGCGAGCAGGTTTTCGATGCGCGCCTTGACGCCGTTGATGTTCCAGGTCGCGATCTTCATGGCAAACTTCGCAAAGCAAGTGTTTCAAGAAAAAATGGATGGTTCCATTAGTCTGTCTGCATGATCCTGCCCGGAACATGCCGCCGGTGGGGACCGGCGGCACTTAACAACAACGGAGGGGTCAATTCAATGAGTGACGCAGCTTCAGTGAAGGGCGCTGCCGCTTCAGCCGACATGAAATCCTTGCTTCGCGATCCGGACTATACGCCGCCGGTCGCCCAGGCGGTTCCGCTTGGCATCCAGCATGTCCTGGCCATGTTCGCCTCGAACGTCACGCCGGCCATCATCGTGGCCGGCGCCGCAGGTTTCGGCTTCGGCTCCAATTCGCCCGATTTCCCGAACCTGATCTACATGATCCAGATGTCGATGCTGTTTGCCGGCATCGCCACCCTGTTCCAGACCATCGGCATGGGGCCTGTCGGTGCGCGCCTGCCCATCGTGCAGGGCACCAGCTTCGCCTTCCTGCCGATCATGATCCCCGCCGTGGCGGGGCAGGGTGTGGCAGGCCTTGCCGGGCTTATGACCGGCGTCCTGGTTGGCGGCATCTTCCATTTCTTCCTCGGCTTCGTGATCGGCCGCATCCGCTTCGCGCTGCCGCCGCTCGTCACCGGCCTCATCGTGCTGATGATCGGCCTTGCCCTGATCCGCGTCGGCATCCAGTATGCTGCCGGAGGCGTGCCGCTGATCGGCAAGCCCGCCTATGGCACCATGGCCTATTGGGGCCCGGCGCTCGTCGTTGTCGTCGTCACGCTGGCCATCAAGTTCTTCACAAAGGGGTTCCTGTCCATCGCCGCTGTGCTGCTCGGCCTGATCGCCGGCTATGTCGTGGCCCTGCTCATGGGCCAGGTCAGCTTCGACAATGTCGGACGCGCCGCTGTGTTTGCGCTGCCTGAGCCGTTCAAGTGGGGCATCGAGTTCAATTCGGCGATCATCATCGGCATGTGTTTCATGGCAATCGTCTCCGCCATTGAAACGGTCGGTGACACGTCGGGCATCTGCAAGGGCGGGGCAGGGCGCGAAGCCACCGACAAGGAAATCTCCGGCGCCACCTTCGCCGATGGTCTGGGCACGGCGGTTGCAGGTGTCTTCGGGGGGCTGCCGAACACCTCTTTCTCGCAGAATGTCGGCCTGATCTCGATCACCGGCGTCATGAGCCGCCACGTGGTCACCTACGGTGCGATCTTCCTTATCCTGTGCGGGTTCATTCCGAAGGTCGGCGCGATCGTCTCCACCGTGCCGATCCACGTGCTCGGCGGTGGCGTCATCGTCATGTTCGGCATGGTTGCGGCCGCCGGCGTCAACATGCTGTCGGAGGTCAACTGGAACCGCCGCAACATGGTGATCTTCGCGGTGGCCCTCTCGGTCGGCCTCGGCCTGCAACTGGAACCCGATGCGCTCCAGCACCTGCCGGCCACGCTGAAGATCCTGCTGACCTCCGGCCTGCTGCCATCGGCAGTCATCGCCATCGTGCTGAACCTGGCGCTGCCGGAGGAACTCGACTGACGGGTTGCCGAATGCCGAAAACGAAAAGAGCCGCGGCGGGCCTCCCGTCGCGGCTCTTCCGTTGTCGGATGATTGCGGCTCAGACCGAGAAACTCGTCCCGCAGCCGCAGCTTGCCACCGCATTCGGGTTGTCGATGCGGAAGGCCTGGCCCATCAGTTCGTCCACGAAATCGACCTTCGCTCCGCCCATGTAGACCAGCGACAATTCGTCGATGAAGACCTTCGCGCCGTTTTTCTCGAACACGACATCGTCCTCGTTCCGGGCGTCGGTCAGGTCGATCAGGTAGGAGAAGCCCGAACAGCCGCCGCCCTCGACGGCGATTCGCAGGCCGATCTTCTCCGGTTCCCGTTCCAGCACCTTCAGGATGCGGCGTGCGGCCGCATCGGTGACATCCACACCCTTCATCGTGCTTGCTGCGTCGTGACCCATGGTGTTCAGCCTTGCATTCGTTGTTCCCCCATAGGTAAGTAACCGCTGCGGGACCGTCAACAGCGGCACGGATGACGGACCTGTGCGATTGCGGCAACAGGGGCGGGACAGGCATGATCCTTGGCGACATCGGATTCGGCTATCGCGAGCGCGCGGCCTGGGCCTGCGATCCGGCCCGCACCCGCGGCCGCCTGATCCCGGAACCGGAAAGCCGCACGCGCACGCCGTTCCAGCGCGACCGCGACCGGATCATCCATTCCAACGCCTTCCGGCGCCTCAAGCACAAGACACAGGTGTTTGTCGCCCATGAGGGCGACCATTTCCGCACGCGCCTGACGCACACGATCGAGGTTTCGCAGATTGCCCGCGCCATTGCCCGCTCCCTGAAGGTGGACGAGGACCTCGCCGAGGCGGTGGCGCTGGTGCACGATTTCGGCCACACGCCCTTTGGACATACCGGCGAGGACGCGCTGAACGAGAAAATGGCGGGCTTTGGCGGGTTCGACCACAACGCCCAGTCGCTGCGCATCGTCACGCGGCTGGAGCGCCGCTATGCCCAGTTCGATGGCCTGAACCTTTCATGGGAGACGCTGGAAGGCCTGGTCAAGCACAACGGGCCGCTGACTGACGCGGAAGGCAACGGGCTGGACGGTCCTGTGCCGCGGGACATCCTCGATTTCGACGCGGCCTTCCCGATGGGACTGTCCCAGCATGCCTCGCTGGAAGCCCAGGCCGCGGCCATCGCCGACGACATCGCCTACAACACCCATGACATCGATGACGGCACCCGCGCGGGCCTGTTCACGCTGGAGGAACTGGAAGCCGAGGTGCCCTTCGTGGCCCGCACCCTGGCGACGGTGCGCGAAACCTGGCCGGGCCTCGATCCCGTGCGCACCGGCCATGAATTCATGCGCCGGCAGATCACCGCCATGGTCGAGGACGTCATATCCACCGCGCTTGAACGGCTGGCACGCATCAGGCCGGCCAGCGCCGCCGATATTCGCGCGGCCGGTCTCGCGATCGCCGGCTTTTCCGACGCGATGAAGGAAACCGACCGCGCGCTCAAGCGCTTCCTGTTCGCCCGCATGTACCGTCACCCGGATGTCATGCGCTGGCGTGTGGAAGCCGACCGCGTGGTCCGCGAACTCTTCGACGCCTACATGGCCGACCCGGCGGCGATGGGCGGGCACTGGGCCGTCGAAACGCCCGCCGGTGAGGCTGCGCGCGCGCCACGTCGCAGATTTCCTGTCCGGCATGACCGACACCTTCGCACTGAAGGAATATGAACGCCTGTTTGACCGCAAGGTGGAGATGGGCTAGGCGAGGCCCGGCCTTTCCGGGCGCCGGCCCGGTGTTTCATTTCTATGGACAGCAACCCATGAACATCTTCGCCGATTTCACGCAGCGGATTCTTGCCATTGTCGAAGGCCTCGGCCTCGAGGCGACGGACGGCGGCGCACCCGACCTGTCCCGCATGGCGGTGGAACCGCCGCGCGATGCCTCGCATGGCGACCTGGCGTGCAATGTCGCGATGGTGCTGGCCAGGCAGGTCGGGCGCAATCCGCGCGAACTGGCCCAGGTGATCGCCGATGCGCTTGCCGGCGATGCGGATGTCGCGGCAGCCGAGGTCGCCGGTCCGGGCTTCATCAACCTGCGGCTTTCCGACGGGTACTGGCAATCGCTGCTGAAGGACATCCTGGCGTCCGGCGCCGGTTTCGGCCGTTCCGCCATGGGGCAGGGCCACAAGGTCAATGTCGAATACGTCTCGGCCAATCCCACGGGCCCGATGCATGTCGGCCATTGCCGCGGCGCGGTGGTGGGCGATGCGCTGGCCAACCTGCTGGGGTTTGCCGGCTACGACGTGACCAAGGAATACTACATCAATGATGCGGGTGTGCAGATCGACGTGCTCGGCCGGTCGGCGCTGCTGCGCTACCGCGAGGCGCTCGGCGAGGATGTCGGCGAGATCCCGGCCGGGCTCTATCCCGGCGACTACCTGAAGCCGGTCGGCGAGGCGCTGAAGGCCGAACACGGGCGCGCGCTCCTGTCGATGGACGACGACGCGGCGCTTGCCATCGCCAAGGACAAGGCCGTCGCCATGATGATGGACATCATCCGGTCGGACCTGGCGGCGCTGAACGTCACCCACGAGGTGTTCTTCTCCGAACGCCAGCTTCACGCCGACAACGCCACGCTGATCCGCTCGGCGATCAACGACCTGACGATGAAGGGCCATGTCTATCGCGGCAAGCTGCCGCCGCCCAAGGGACAGAAGCCGGAGGACTGGGAGGATCGCGAGCAGACCCTGTTCCGCTCCACCGATGTGGGCGACGACATCGACCGCCCGCTGGTCAAGTCGGACGGCGCCTATACCTATTTTGCCGCCGACGTTGCCTACATGCTGGACAAGTACCGGCGCGGTTACGAGAAGCTGATCTTCATTCTCGGCGCCGACCATGGCGGGTATGTCAAGCGCATGGAGGCGCTGGCGCGCGCCATCTCCGGCGGGAAGATAGACCTGACCATCGTGCTGACCCAGCTTGTCAAGCTTTACCGGGACGGCGAACCGGTGCGCATGTCCAAGCGTGCGGGCGAGTTCGTCACGCTGCGCGACGTGGTCGACGAGGTCGGGCGCGATCCCGTGCGCTTCATGATGCTTTATCGCAAGGCCGATGCCCCGCTGGATTTCGACTTCGCCAAGGTGACCGAACAGTCCAAGGACAATCCGGTCTTCTACGTGCAATATGCCTCGGCGCGCTGCCATTCGGTCTTCCGCCAGGCGGTCGAGATGTACGGTCCGGACATCGCGGTCCGGCAAGGCCTTGAAGAGGGTGTGTCGCTGCTGACCGACGCGGGCGAGATCGCGCTGATCCGCAAGCTCGCCGAATGGCCCCGCCTGGTCGAGCAGGCGGCTGCCGCGCTTGAGCCCCATCGCGTCGCCTTCTATCTCTACGACCTTGCCAGCGCCCTGCACGGGCACTGGAACCGGGGCACGGACAATCCCGACTTACGTTTTCTTAAGGTTAACGATCCAGTATTGACACGCGCCAGGCTAGGGCTGGTGCAGGCAGTACTGGACGTCCTCGTGGCCGGACTTGGTCTCGTCGGAGCGGATGCGCCGGAAGAAATGCGCTAGTCGAGCAATCTTCTGCCTGTCACCTTTTGCCCACAATGGGCTGGTAACGCCGGTAATTTGGCGCCCGGCGGCGCCCGTTTGGTAAGGTGTACGGGACAGGACATGGCAGACACCAAATCCGCGAAGCTGGATCAAGATTTCGGCCTTTCGCCCGACGATCCCTTGTCGAAGCTGGCGAATTTCTTTGTCGTTTCCGACGATCCGCTCGGGCCCGGGCCTGCGCCCGATGTCGACCAGGAACCCGTGATCGACATGGAGCAGGAACTCCTGCCCATGCGCGACGAGGGCGAGGCTCTGTTTGAGCCTGCCGGCGAGGCCAAGGCCGCTGAGCCGCATTTCATCCAACCTGCCGTTTCCGCCTGGGAAGCGCCGGCACAGGCGCGCGACGATTTCGCGGACGCCGGGATGCAGGATCTTGCCCCCGCAGCGGATGGAGACGAGGTCGCGGCCGGTGGTTCCCATGACGCATTCCCTGCCGGGGATGCCGGCGAAGCGGATTTCGCCGGAACGCATGGCGATGAGCCATCCGCGCCGGACCTGGAACTGGATGCCGAGTTCGCCGGTCTCCGGTGGGAAGCGGATGATGTGGCGGCGGACAGTGCCTTTGCGCCTGCGGATGCCGAACCGGCCGGATTGGCGGATGACGACGTGTCCGTGCCATCCGGCGAAGAAGCCTTCGAAGAAGCTGCGTCTTTTCAGGCGCAGGAATCATGGCTGGCACCCGCGGCCGATGCGGGCATGGATCGCGGGCATGATGTTTCGGCCGAAATGCCCGAGCCGGAGGCTCAGCCCATGCCGGACGCGTATGCGGCCGCATCGGGCGGCAGTGCCTGGGAACAGCCCGCATCCGGCCATGACGATGCCGGCACTGACGAGGTGCTGGAAGAGATGATGGCGCTCGACTGGTCTTCCCTGCGCGCAAGCGTCGCGGATGCGGGACAGGCGGAGAGCGGCGAAGCCGTGCCCGTCCATGCCGGGGAAGCAGCGGTCCATTCGCGCCTTGATGACGAGACGCTTCCCGCGGCTCCGGAGGACGAGTGGACGGCGGACGACGCGGGCTGGGCGCAACCGGGCGCATCGCACGAGACGCCCCAGGCCCCCGGCAGAGACCTGTCTTTCGCGGAAACGACGATCGAGGACGAACTGGCGGCGCTTCTTGCCGGAGAGCCCGCGGGCGGTGGTCGGGACATGGTGGACCACTCCGCCGCGCCGGCGGCGGATTTCGGCCAGGCGTCAGACGCGGGTGCCGGTGATCTTGGCAGCCATGCCGATATGCCCGCGGTCGATGCCGGTGGGGAGACAGCACCTCGATACGTCTCCAGCGCCCGCCCTGAAGCCGCACCCGTCAGCCGCCAGACGAATTTCGGCTGGGCTGTGCCCTCGCATCAGCAGCCGGTCTGGAACGGTGGCGCCGCCAGCCAGGAGACGAGTGCTGCCGGCCAGCCGTGGAACGACGGATCACCCGAGCCCATGGATCTGCCGGAAGAGGCAAGGCTCGAACCGGCCGCCGGATATGACGCTGACGACAAGGGGTTCGAATTCGAGGGCGATTTCGCCGAGGATTTTGACTCGATGGATTCGGCAGATGTTGCCGCGAGCGATATTGCCGAAGCCCCGCAGGGCCTGGTCGAACCGGAAGATGAACCGGAATTCGATCTGCCCGAGTTCGACGAATCCGCCTTCCTCGACCAGAGCTTCATCGAGGAAGACCTGCGTCTTGAAAGTCACGATCCCGTGCCGCCCGCCGTGCCTGAACCACGTGAAATTCGCGGTGAGGATGATTTCGATATCGATGCCGACCTGCTGGCGGAAATCGAATCGATCCAGATGGAACAGGACGGGGACGGCGTGGAATTCGGGGTGCCCGATGGCGCCTCCCGCGACTTCGTGGAACCGGATGCCGCAGCCGGTCAATCCTATGGCGGGGCTGCAAGGACCGGGCTTGCCGCGGGTGCTGCGGCTGCCGTTGGCGGATTGGCCTCGCGCTTCAGCCTGGGTGCCAGAAAGGCCGCCGCGGAGCCACTGCCGCCCGAAATCGAAACCACCGATGTCCCCGAATCGCGGATAGATGTCGCCGACGACCTCGATTTGCCGGAAACGGCCTACCAGACCGATTCGGCCCAATTCCCGGGAACGGACGATCTGGAAGAGATGCTTGCCGGCGAGGAATTGTCCGACAGCCATGTCGCGGCCGGCCAATCGCATTCGGGCATGGATTTCGAGACCTTCTTCGAACGCGAACTGGAAGACGCCGGCATATCCTTTGGTGCGTCGAAACAGGCGCACCATGCACCGGAGTCCCAGGCCACGGCCCGGCTTGAAGAACCCGTTTTTGTCCCCGTGACGCCAGGCGGCACGCATGGTGGCTACGAAGATGCTCCGCATGACGAGGACCTGGAGCGGGAACTGTCCTTCGATGACATCGCGCAACCGGATGGCGATGAGCCGAAATCGAAACGCGGCCTGGTGATTGCAGCCGTTGTCGCAGGCGTGGCCCTGATCGGCGGTATCGGTGCGTTTGCCCTGACCGGCGGCGGTGGCGACGCCGGTGGGACGCAGGACATCGTCCGCGCGGATTCCGAACCGGTCAAGGTCAAGCCGGAAAACCCGGGCGGTACGAAGGTCCCGAACCAGAACCGCGTGGTCTACGAGGAAGCGGCCGGGGCGCCGGCGGGTTCCGAGCCGCAGCAGGACAAGCTGGTGAGCAATGCTGAAACCCCGGTCGATGTGCGGTCCCGGCCCGTGCGGGTCGTGGCGCCTGGCCCGGTCGATACGGCCGCTGGCGGCGAGACACCCACCGATGAGCCATCCGGCACGGCAGCGCCGGCAGTGAAGTCCGAGGATCGCATCGATCCGGCCCGGACGGCGCAGGAGCCTGGTCCGTCGAATGAACTGGCTGCCGTCGCACCGCGCCGGGTTCGCACCTATGTGGTCAGGCCGGATGGTACGCTGGTGGCCACGGAGGCTCCGGCCCCGACAGGCGCTGATATCGCCGCGACCGCGTCGCCAGAACCGCAAGCCGCCGCAGTTGAGGAAAACGCCGGCGAAACGGCGCCCGTCGAGGCAGCGGGCATACCCGTACCCCAACCCCGTCCGCAGATTGGCGGCGGGACACGGCCGAGCGGAACACCGGCTGGCGAAACGGCTGCACCGGCGACTGTGACGGCGGCAGCGGACACCGCCGGAACGGAAGCGCCGGGCCTTCAGCCGCGGCAGGTGCGCACCACGACGATCCGGCGCGATACCGTCAGCGCTCCGCCGGTCGTGCCCGAGCGCCCGGCAGATCAGCCGGTCAACATCGTCGGCACGACCCGGCGCGATGGCCAGCAGGTCGCGGCTGCCGCCCCGGCAGCAGGGACCGGCCCTGCCAATGCCAATCCGCCGGCATGGGTGCAGATCGCCTCCCAGCCGTCGCGTGAACTCGCGCAGTCGTCCTACCGCAACCTGTCGCAGCGCTTTGGCGGCATCATCGGCGGGCGAGGCGTGAATATCGTGCCTGCCGAGATTCCGGGACGCGGCACCTTCTACCGCGTCAACATCCCGGCCGGCAGTTTCAACGAGGCAGCCAGCCTGTGCCGCGAGATCAAGGCTGCCGGGGGAGACTGCCTGGCGAAACGCTGACGTCATGGCATGAGGCGCTGACGATGGGGTCGCCCCGTGCGGCCCCTTTGCCTGTGGGGAAAGCCTCAAGCCCGGCCTTGCTCCGTGTCTTCGAGGGCGATTCGTGCCAGAATCGGAACATGAGCGAATCACGTGCGATGATCGCCGGCATGGCCGGCCTGGAATTGACACCGGAAGAAAGGGATTTCTTCCGTGGCGAACAGCCATGGGGTTACATCCTTTTCGCGCGCAATGTCGCGGATGCGGAGCAGCTCCATGAGTTGACCGCGTCGCTGCGTGAGATCGCCGGGCGTGACGTCCCGGTGTTCATCGACCAGGAAG
Source organism: Phyllobacteriaceae bacterium (assembly GCA_002708825.1). Taxonomy (GTDB): domain Bacteria; phylum Pseudomonadota; class Alphaproteobacteria; order Rhizobiales; family Rhizobiaceae; genus Zhengella. The sequence goes on from PAPF01000007.1 coordinate 419,866, forward strand.
GCGGGCGCGTTCAGCGCATCAGGCCGCCGATGGCGCCGGACTATCCGCCGGGCGCCGCGCTTGGTGCGCTCTACAGGCACGACCGCGAGGCCGGTCTGCGCGCCGCCTGGGTCATGTCGCGCCTGCATGCCTTCGACCTGAAGCGCTACGGCATCAATGCAGACTGCCTGCCCGTGCTCGACGTTCCCGTCGAAGGCGCCCATGACGTGATCGGCAACCGCGCCTATGGCAAGGACCCCGTCACCGTGGCCGAAATGGGCCGGGCAGCCGCCGAGGGACTGAGGGCAGGCGGCGTCCTGCCGGTCATCAAGCACATTCCCGGCCATGGCCGCGCTTTCGCTGACAGCCACCTGGAGCTCCCGGTTGTCGATGCGGCTGCCGAGGAACTGCGCGCCCATGATTTTCCGCCATTCAAGGCCCTCGCGGATATCCCCATGGCGATGACGGCCCATGTCGTCTACTCGGCACTGGATCCGGACAATCCCGCCACCACGTCGGCGCGCGTGATCACGGATATCATCCGTGGCGAAATGGGCTTTGACGGCCTGCTGATGAGCGACGACGTTTCGATGAAGGCGCTTGCGGGTTCGTTCGCAGAGCGCACCCGTGCCATCTTCGCAGGCGGCTGCGATGTCGTGCTCCACTGCAATGGCCGGATGGACGAGATGCGCGTGGTGGCTGCCGAGACGCCGCTGCTGTCTGGCAAGGCGCTGGAGCGGGCACAACGGGCCGTACTCGATCTTAGCCGCGACGACGGTGCCGATGAAAACGCCCTGCGGTCGGAATTCTCCAGCCTCTTCGAGGCGGTGGCGTGATGGCTGCCGCGCGGAACGCCCCGGTGCAAGACAGGCATGCACGCACGCCGATGGACCAGCTCTGGTCCGAACGCGAGGAACGGCCCTCCGGCCCGGAACTCGTCATCGATGTCGACGGTTTCGAGGGACCGCTCGATCTGCTTTTGCACCTGGCGCGCAACCAGAAGGTCGACCTGGCCCGCATTTCCGTTCTGGCGCTGGCCGAGCAATATCTCGTCTTCATCGAGAAGGCCCGCGCCCTGAAGCTGGAACTGGCCGCCGACTACCTGGTCATGGCTGCATGGCTCGCCTTTCTGAAGTCGAAACTGCTTATCCCCCGGCCGCCGCGTGACGACGAGCAATCGGGCGAGGAAATGGCGGCCATCCTGCAATTCCGGCTGAAGCGCCTTGAAGCCATGCGCGATGCGGCCGCGCGACTCGTCAACCGCAACAGGATCGGGCGCGACGTGTTCGTGCGCGGACAGCCCGAAGCCGTGATCGTGGATCGCAAGAGCCAGTATGCCGCCTCGCTCTACGACCTGTTGACCGCCTATGCCTCGCAGCGGCAGCGGCAGGCAATTTCACGCGTGCAGATCGCCCGGCGCGCGGTCTGGTCGCTGAAGGATGCGCGCGCCGTGCTGGAAAGGCTCGTCGGATCGATCTCGGACTGGACGGCGCTGGACCGGTTCCTTGTCGACTTCCTGGCCACGCCGGAGGAACGGACCACGGCGATTGCCAGCACGTTCGTTGCCAGCCTTGAAATGGTCCGCGAAGGCGCCCTGGATATACGTCAGGACAAGGCGTTCGCGCCGATTTTCCTGAGGCCGCGTGCCGTGCCGCGCGGTGGCCGGAATGCCGTGGACGAAGCCCATGGATGATCATGGACACGGAGCGATGAGCGGCGAAGACGATCATTGCGCGCAGGCCGGGGCGGGCGCGGCGCCGCTGGATCAGGTGGCACTTGCAGAAGTGGCGCGCATGGCAGAGGCGCTCGTCTTCGCCTCCGCCGATCCGGTGCCCGAAAAACTGCTTGCCGAACGCCTGCCGGCCGGCGCGCCGGTTGCCGCCGTGATGGAAAAACTGAAGCGTGATTATGCCGCGCGCGGTGTGAATCTCGTGCGGGTCGGCGATGCCTGGGCGTTCCGCACCGCCGGCGACCTTTCCTTCCTGATGAGCCGGGAGGCGGTGGAACAGAAGAAGCTGTCGCGCGCCGCGCTCGAAGTTCTCGCCATCATCGCCTATCATCAGCCGGTCACACGGGCGGAGATGGAGGAAATCCGCGGCGTCGAAACCTCGAAGGGCACGCTCGACACGCTGATGGAGACAGGCTGGGTGCGCCTGCGCGGCCGCCGCCGCACACCGGGCCGCCCGGTGACATACGGAACCACGCCGGCATTCCTCGACCATTTCGGCCTGGAGGAATTGCGCGACCTGCCGGGGATGGACGAGTTGAAGGGGGCGGGGTTGTTGTCCTCGCGGATGCCTTCCGGCTTCTCCATGCCGACGCCGCTGGCTTCCCCGGACGACCTGACCGAGGACGAGGATCCCCTGAGCGATATCGATCTGGAGGAACTCGGCTTGTTGACACCGCGCGCGGGGGATGATTGACCCTGCTGGCCCGCGTCGGTCGCGCGGGCGCAAGCGGAACGCGGCAGGCATGGCGCAGGCATGGCATTGATGCAGAAAAAGATCGGGCGCATGCCGGCGGGGGTCTCCTTCGCCGCAGAACTTGCGTTCGAGGACATTCATCATGCCTATGGCACCAAGCCGACGCTCAAGGGGCTGTCCCTCGTGGCCGAGGCCGGCAAGGTGACCTGCCTTCTGGGCCCGTCCGGATCGGGCAAGACCACGCTGCTGCGCATTGCCGCAGGCATCGAGAGCCAGTCGCGGGGCAGGGTGCTGCTGAACGGCCGCGAGATCGCGGGGCCGGACGTCTTCCTCCCGCCGGAGGAACGCTCCATCGGCCTCGTTTTCCAGGATTTTGCCCTGTTCCCACACCTGACGATCCTGCAGAACGTGATGTTCGGACTGACCGCCCTGTCGGCGGGCGAGGCACGCGACGAGGCCATGATCGCGCTGTCGCGCGTCGGTCTGGAGCACTATGCCGGTGCCTATCCGCATGTCCTCTCGGGTGGCGAACAGCAACGCGTGGCCCTGGCCCGTGCCATCGCGCCGCGACCGGCCGTACTGCTCATGGATGAACCCTTCTCGGGCCTCGATTCGCGACTCAAGGACGCCATCCGCTCCGAGACGCTGGCCATCCTGCGCCAAAGCCGCACAACCGCCATTGTCGTGACCCATGATGCGGAGGAGGCGATGCGCATGGGCGACCGTATCGCGCTGCTGAAAGATGGCCGTCTCGTGCAGGCCGGAACAGGCGACGAACTCTATCACGCGCCTGCCAACCTGTTCGCGGCCGGGTTCTTTTCGGAACTCAACCTGTTCGAATCGGTCGTGACGGGAGGCGTGGTGGAAACGCCGGTCGGCCGGTTTCCGGGCGGAACGCTGGCCGAGGGTGTTCGCGCGACCGTGGCGATCCGTCTGGCCGGCATAGAGGTCGACCCGGCCGGTATCGCCGATGCGCGCGTCCTTTCGCGCCGGTTTCTCGGCATCGCCGAGATGGTGGAACTGGCGGTTCCGGGCGCGGAAAACACGATCCGGGCCCGCATCCGGCACGGCACCCTGGAGCCTGGCCGGCGCGACATTCGCATCTCCGTGCGAAAAAGCGACGTACTTGTATTTGAAACCGGCGGCGAAAGCGCTTAAGTCACTCTCAAGAACGCACACACGAGGTTTGTCATGGGTACCTTTTCAATCTGGCACTGGATCATCGTACTGGTGGTCGTGCTCCTGCTCTTCGGCCGCGGCAAGATTCCGGAGCTGATGGGCGATGTCGCCAAGGGCATCAAGAGCTTCAAGAAGGGCATGCAGGACGATGAATCGTCCGACAAGGCCAAGACCGTCGAACACCGCAAGGACGAAGTGGTGTCGGAAAACAAGGAAAAGTCCGCCAACTCCTGATGCCGATCGGCAAGGGGAAGGGGTGCCGCGCCCGGTTCGGGGGCGGCGCCGTGGCGTGTCTGACGGGGCGCTGGTGATATGCTCGACATTGGCTGGCCGGAACTGCTCGTAGTCGCGATCGTGATGATCATCGTCGTGGGTCCGAAGGATCTGCCGAAGATGCTGCGCACGTTCGGCAAGACGACGGCGAAGTTGCGATCGATGGCCGGCGATTTCCGCCGCCAGTTCGATGACGCCTTGAAGGAGGCGGAACTTGAAGAGCTGAAGTCGCTGGCCGATACCGCCCGTTCGATGAACCCGGCCAACGAGATCCGGAAAAATCTCAATCCGCTCAACAAGATCGGCGACGAGATCAAGAAGGATCTGACCGACGCGACGCGCGCCAGGCCGGCCGAGCCCGCCAAGGGCGGGGCAAAGGCCGAGAGCGACAGCCATCCCGCCGAACCGGCAAAGACGGGCGCCAGCGCGCTTCCGGGCGGGGGCGAGTCCGGCATGACGCCGAAGGACGGCGCAGAGACAGGAAAAGGCGCGTGAGCAAGCAGGACGAAGTGGATATCGACGCCTCGTCGGCGCCGCTGATCGAACATCTGATCGAATTGCGCCAGCGCCTCATGTGGGCAGTGGGCGGGTTCTTCATCGCCTTTCTTCTCTGCTTCTTCTGGGCCAAGGACCTGTTCAATTTCCTGGTCCAGCCCTTCAAATGGGCAGTCGAATGGGCCGGGCTCGACGAGCGCAAGGTCGCGCTGATCTACACCGCGCCGCAGGAATTCTTCTTCACGCAGATCAAGATCGCCATGTTCGGCGGACTGGTGCTTGCTTTCCCGCTGATCGCCGCGCAGATCTACAAGTTCATCGCGCCGGGCCTTTATCGCAACGAACGCCGCGCATTCGTGCCGTTCCTGGTGGCTTCGCCGCTGCTTTTCCTTCTGGGCGCCACGCTGGTCTACAGTTTCTTCATGCCCATGGTCATGTGGTTCTTCCTTGCCATGGAACAGACTGGCGGCCAGGGCCAGGTCGACATCTCGCTCCTGCCGAAGGTGTCGGAATATCTCGGCCTGATCATGACCTTGATCTTCGCCTTCGGCCTGGTCTTCCAGCTTCCCGTGGTCACCACGCTTCTGGCTCGCGCCGGTCTCGCCACGTCGGATGGGCTGCGGGAGAAGCGCAAATATGCCATCGTGTTCGCCTTCATCGCGGCCGCGATCCTCACGCCGCCCGATCCGGTAAGCCAGATCGGCCTTGCGCTGCCAACCATCCTTCTCTACGAGATTTCCATCTACACCGCGCGCCTTGTGGAGCGCGAGCGCGAGCAACGTCTGGCTGGAGACGACGGGGAAGAGGAAGCCGAAGCGCCTCCGGCGGAGGATGAGGCCGAAAAGCCCGGCGAACCCGATCTGGAGGAACAGGGCCGCGGCTCCATGCCGTGACGGTCCGGCCTGATCGGCTCGGCCCGTTTCCCCGCTGCGGCGGTCTCGCTTCGCTCGTGCGACTCGCGTAGGAAGCGCGTGGCGCAACTGAAGGTCCGGGACTGTCCAATGCTCGATATCAAGTGGATCCGCGAAAATCCTGAAGCCCTGGATGAAGCGCTTGCCCGTCGTGGCGCCGCGCCGCAGTCAGCCGCGCTGATTGCGCTTGACGAGGAGCGCCGTTCCCATATCGCCCGCCTCCAGGCGCTGCAGGAGCGCCGCAATGCCGCGTCGAAGGAGATCGGCATGGCGATGGGCCGGAAGGATGTGGAAACCGCGGAACGGCTGAAGGCGGAAGTCTCATCGATCAAGGATGAACTCCAGGCCGGCGAAGCCGTCGAGCGCGATCTCAATGCCAGGTTCACCGATGCCATGGCCAGGGTCCCCAACGTGCCCCTGCCTGATGTTCCCGTGGGCGAGGACGAGAGCGGCAATGTCGAGGTGCGCAAGGTCGGCCGCCGTCCGGAATTCGCGTTTGCCCCGAAGGAGCACTGGGAACTGGGCGAGGCGCTCGGCCTGATGGATTTCGAGGCGGCTGCAAGGCTGTCCGGCGCCCGTTTCACGGTGCTCAAAGGCGCGCTGGCCCGGCTGGAACGCGCGCTTGGCCAGTTCATGCTGGACGTTCACACCGGCGAGAATGGCTATACCGAGGTCAACCCGCCGCTGCTCCTCAAGGATGAGGCCTATTTCGGCACCGGGCAATTGCCGAAATTCGAGGAAGACCAGTTCTTTACCGCGCATGGTTCAAGCCGGCTGGGCCTGATCCCCACAGCGGAAGTGCCGATGACCAATCTCGTCGCCGGACAGATCGTCGAGGCTGAGAAACTGCCTTTCCGCTTCACCGCGCTGACGCCCTGCTTCCGCTCCGAAGCCGGATCGGCCGGCCGGGACACGCGCGGCATGCTGCGCCAGCACCAGTTCAACAAGGTCGAACTGGTGTCGATCACCGACTCCGAAAGCTCGGTTGACGAGCATGAGCGGATGACCGCCTGCGCCGAGGATATCCTGAAGCGCCTCGCCCTGCCGTTCCGCACGGTCGTCCTGTGCACCGGCGACATGGGCTTCGGTTCTCAGAAGACCTACGACATCGAGGTCTGGCTGCCGGGACAGGATGCCTATCGCGAGATTTCGTCGTGCTCCGTCTGCGGCGATTTCCAGGCCCGGCGCATGAATGCGCGCTACCGTGCCGCCGGCGAGAAGCAGACCCGCTTCGTCCATACGCTCAACGGCTCCGGCATCGCGGTTGGACGGGCGCTGATCGCGGTCATGGAAAACTATCAGAACGAGGACGGGTCGATCACCGTGCCGGAGGTCCTGCGGCCCTACATGGGCGGCATGGAGACCATTGCCGGCGCTTGACGCCGCACAGGGCAACAACAAGGAGAGAGCATGCGAATCCTGCTGACCAATGACGATGGCATCCACGATGAGGGAATCGCCGTTCTCGAGCGGATTGCGCGGCAATTGTCCGACGATGTGTGGGTCGTCGCGCCGGAAACCGACCAGTCCGGCCTGGCACACTCGCTGACCCTGTCGCATCCGCTGCGGCTTCGCAAGCTCGACGACCGCCATTTCGCCGTGCGCGGCACGCCGACCGACTGCGTCATCATGGCGGTTCGCCACATCATGCCGGAAGCGCCCGATCTCATCCTTTCAGGTGTGAATTCGGGCACCAACATCGCCGATGATGTGACCTATTCCGGCACGGTGGCCGGCGCCATGGAAGGCACGCTGGTCGGTATCCGTTCCATCGCATTGAGCCAGGGATACAATTTCTCCGACGAGGGCAGGGTGGTTCCCTATGAAGTGGCCGAAACCCATGCTGTCGATGTCTTGCGCAAATGCCTGGCCACGGATCTGCCCGAAGGCACGCTGCTCAATGTCAATTTCCCGAACTGCAAGCCAGACGAGGTCAAGGGTGTTGCGGTGACGACGCAGGGGCGCATCGTTCATGGCGTCGGCGTGGAAGAACGCCGCGACGGGCGCAACTTCCCCTACTTCTGGATCCGCTTTGCCCGCAAGGAGTTCGATGCCGTCGAGGGCACCGATATTGCCGCGCTGCGTGACGATTACATTTCCATCACACCGCTCAAGCTGAACCTGACTGCCCACGAGGCCCAGGACGCGCTCAGGAGCGCGTTCTGATGAACGGAATGCCCGGTTCGGGGACAGAAGCGCTTGCCGCCTTCGTCTTGCGGATGCGGGCGCAGGGCATAGACGACAAGCGCCTTTTCGCGGCGTTTGAGGCGACGCCGCGGCGCGCATTCATCCCGGCCGAGCACCAGCAGGCAGCCTATGGATCCCGGTCCTGTCCGATCCCCTGTGGCGAGAGCATCGAGGGAATGGACCTCCAGGCCGGGATCATCAACGCGCTCGACCTGCAGTCCGGTCACCGCGTCCTTGAAATCGGGACCGGGTCCGGCTTCACGGCCGCGGTCATGGCCCGGATGGCGTCCCGCGTCACGACGGTTGAGCGCTTCAGGACACTTGCGGGGCAGGCGGGCGAGCGGTTCCGGACCCTGGGACTGGCCAATGTGGTCCACCGGCATGGCGATGCGGAGAGGGCCGTTGACGGTGAGGGTCCTTATGACCGCATCGTGGTCTGGGCGGCGTTCGACAGCCTGCCCCGCGGCTACGTGGACCTGTTGTCGTCCGGCGGCGTGATGGTCGCCGCCATCGGCGGGCCGGAGGAAAGCCAGACGCTTGTCAGGCTGACGAAGGTTGGCAGCCGTTTCGAAAGGTCGGATTTCGGCGAGGTCCGGTTCCAGCCGCTGGCGCGTGGCGTCGCTGCCGCGCTTTGATGCTTTTTACCAAGGGTTGTTTCCTGGAGACCTTTCGCGTCCGCAATTCGCAGGCAATCGCGAGCGCTTAACCCGTCAGTAACACTAACGCGCTTTAATCATGCCGTGCGAGTTAGTGAGTATGGCGGGTTTCTGAACATGCGGATCACCAGTTTCAAGGGATATGCACGACACCTCTCCAGGGGCGCGGCCATCGCCCTCGTTGGTGGTGTGGCGGCCGGCTGCAGTTCCGATTCCATGCGCTTCACCGATGGCTTCTATACTGCGTCGGTGCCTGCGCAGGCCACTGCGGCAACAGGCAGCCAGGCCTATCCCGGCGATATCGACCGGCGCTCGACCGGCTCGGTGGCGCGAGGCGATGCAAACCTCATCCCCGGCGGGCGTGTCGCGCCCAGCGAGGGTGTCGGTTCGGCATCGGTGTCCCGATCCAGTCCCCGCCCGCCGTCCGCCGCTTACCCGGTTCGCCCCGACGGGGTCTACCGCGCGCCGCAAGCCTATCCGGGCGCCGCGGGCACGCATGCCTACCCGGCCGCGCCGGCGCGTCAGGCCGTTTCTGCGCCGCCCGTGCAGCGCCGCGCCCTGGAGGCTCCCTCGCGGGCTGCGGTCGATACCATGGCGACGGGCTCGACGCGTTCGCCGGAACCTGCGGCCATCACGCCCAGCGTTTCGGAAAGCAAGGCCGGCACCGCCGCACAGGTGCCCGCGGTTGCCGCCAGCAAGGCCGGTTCGGGAGACGAGCGGGGTTGGACCGCTTCCGGCGGAACGCGGGTCACGCTGCGCGAAGGCGAGACGATCTATAACCTGTCGCGGCGCTTCGGCGTTCCGGCCCGCGAGATCATGCGCGTCAACAACATTTCCGATCCGCGTGACGTGACCGCAGGGCAGGGCATCGTCATTCCGACCTACGTCTATTCCCACAAGGCGCCAACCTCCGCACCGGATGCCAATCCGCAGACACAGGCCGCGAAATCATCGCGCGGCACGAAATATGATGTCCCGGCCGACCGGGTCCCGGTGCCCGGCCAGGCGCCGGCCCGCAATGTTGCCGTCGTGCGCGAAACGCCGCGTCCGGAGGCTCCCCGCGCGGATGCCGTGACCGCTGGCACGCGGAACAGTGCAACCGCCGCGGCGAACACTGGCGGAGCCGGCTACACGGTCGCTTCCGGCGATTCCCTCTACGCCATCGCGCGCCGCCACGGCGTCAGCGTGGACGCGCTCAAGGCGGCCAACGGGCTGGAGAGCGGTACCATTCGCGTGGGACAGAAGCTCGCCATTCCCGGCCGGACGAACGAGCCGGCGCGCACCGCAGCCGTTGCACAAAAGGTCGATCCCATCATTACCGGGGGCGCCGGACCGTCGGTGAAATCCGGCAGGGACCTGCCCACCTATACGCCGCCCAAACGCAAGGACGAGGTTATCGCTCAGGCCGAGAAAGTGGCTGCTGTCGCACCGGAGGCGACCGGGATCGGCAAGTTGCGCTGGCCGGTGCGCGGCCGCATCGTCTCGGCATTCGGCGCCAATTCCGCCGGCAAGGCCAATGACGGCATCGACATCGCTGTCCCGGCCGGGACGCCGGTCAAGGCGGCCGAGAATGGCGTGGTCATCTATGCGGGCAGCGGGCTGAAGGAATTCGGCAACACCGTCCTCGTGCGACACGACGACGGCCTTGTCTCGGTCTATGGCCACAACAGTTCGTTACTCGTGTCACGTGGCGACAAGGTGCGGCGCGGCCAGGAGATCGCCAAGGCCGGCAATTCGGGTTCCGCAAGCCAGCCCAAGTTGCACTTCGAGATCCGGAAGAACTCCAACCCGGTCAACCCGGTCGATTACCTGGAGTGAGGTTGGCGGACAGGCTGACCTCCAGGGCTCATCCGCAATCGTGCAATGCCCCGCCGCTCCCGGCGGGGCATTGTCGTTCCGGGGCGCCCGCCTGGCTTCACGCGAGCGGTTGTCCCAGCCGTCCGGCGAGATCCTGGATGAACTGCCAGGCGACACGGCCCGAACGGCCGCCACGCGTGACGGCCCATTCCAGCGCCTGCGCCCTCAGCGCGTCGGGTTCGATGTCGAGATCGAAATGCCCGGCATAGCCATTGACCATGTCGAGATAATCGTCCTGCGAGCATTTGTGGAAACCGAGCCAAAGGCCGAAGCGGTCCGACAGCGAGACCTTTTCCTCCACCGCCTCGCCCGGATTGATCGCGGTGGACCGCTCGTTGTCGATCATGTCGCGCGGCAGCAGGTGACGGCGGTTGGATGTCGCATAGAAGATGATGTTGTCCGGCCGGCCCTCGACGCCACCCTCCAGCGCCGCCTTGAGCGACTTGTAGGACGTGTCGTCATGGTCGAAGGAAAGGTCGTCGCAGAACAGGATCACGCGCACCGGCGCTTCCTTCAGCAGTGACATCAGGCGCGGCAGCGTGTCGATGTCCTCGCGATGGATCTCGACCAGTTTCAGCGCCGGTCCGATCACGTCAGTCCGTGCCTGCGCCGCGACCGCATGGGCGGCCTTGACCAGTGACGACTTGCCCATGCCGCGCGCGCCCCAGAGCAGGACGTTATTGGCCGGCAGTCCGTCGGCGAAGCGTTCGGTATTGGCGACGAGAATGTCGCGCACCCGGTCGACACCCTTGATGAGCCCGATGTCGACACGGTTGACGCGCACGACGGGTGCAAGGGTGCCGGTTTCCGGCTCCCAGACGAAACAGCCGGCGGCGGCGAAATCGGGCGCCGGGGCAGGGCGGGGCTTGAGGCTCTCGACGGCCTCGGCGAGCCGGTCGAGTCGGGCGGCGATCTCATCGAGCGATATGCGGGTCATGGGTCCTCCGTTCGGTCATGAGCCCGTAGCATGGCCGGTGACGCCGGAAAAGCGTCCGGGCAGTGCCGGTCGCAGTTGCATTGGGGGCCTGAACCACTATATTCCGCGCCAGTTTGCCATGCGGGATTCGACCCGCCTTCTCTCGTTTTCGCAGGAGTTTCCCGATGTTCGTCACCCCGGCATTCGCCCAGTCCGCCGCCCCCGCCGGCGGCGCCGACATTTTCATGAGCATCCTGCCGTTCATCCTGATATTCGTGATCATGTATTTCCTCATCATCCGGCCGCAGCGCCAGCAGATGAAGAAGCGTGAGGAAATGCTTTCCGCGGTCCGCCGTGGCGACACGGTCATCACGAGCGGCGGTATCATCGGAAAGGTTGTCAAGGCCGAGGACGCCGAACTCGACGTCGAGATCGCCCAGGGCGTGAAGGTGCGCGTCCTGCGCGCCATGATCGCCGATGTGCGGGTGAAGGGCGAACCGATCGCCAACCAGAACGAAAAAGCCTGACGAGGCGCGGCCCGGTTTCCCGGGCTGGCCGACCGCAGCCGGAAACGGACTGATCCATGCTCTATTTCACGCGTTGGAAAACCATTCTCATCTGGCTGTCGGTGCTCGCCGGCCTGGTCTTCGCCGCGCCGAACCTTTTCTCCCAGTCGACGCTCGGCGCGCTGCCCGACTGGATGCCCAAGCAGCAGATGACGCTCGGCCTCGACCTCCAGGGCGGATCGCACATCCTTTTGCGGATCGAGCGCGACGACATCGTCAAGGACCGGCTGGAGGCGACGCGTGACGAAATCCGCCGCCTGCTGCGTGAGGAAAGCATCGGCTACACCGGGCTCACCGGGTCGGGGCGCAACGTTCAGGTGCGGATCCGCGATGCTCAGCAGGTGACTGCGGCCAGGGAAGCCCTGTCGCCGCTGACCGAGCCGGTTTCGGCGGGCATGTTCGGTGGCGGCACCATTGAGGAGGTAAGCCTCGAGGAGCCCGAGCCGGGCCTTCTGCGCTTCACGCTGACCGAGGATGGCCTCGACTATCGCACCTCGGCAGCCCTGACCCAGTCCATCGAGGTCGTCAGCCGCCGCGTCAACGAACTCGGCACCACCGAGCCCGTGATCCAGCGCCAGGGCAACGACCGCATTCTCGTCCAGGTGCCGGGCCTTGATGATCCCCAGCGCCTGAAGGACATTCTCGGCCAGACCGCCAAGCTGACCTTCCAGATGGTGGACCAGTCCGTGCCGGTGCAGGATGCCCTTGAGGGGCGCCCGCCTGCCGGCACCACGATCATGTATTCCAATGACGATCCGCCGGTCCCCTACCTGATCGAGGACCGGGTCATCGTTTCCGGCGAAAACCTTGTCGACGCGCAGCCGACCTTCGACCAGCGCACCTCCGAACCCGTCGTCTCGTTCCGCTTCGACACCAAGGGCGCGCAGCGCTTCGGCCAAGCCACCCAGCAGAATGTCGGCCGCCTCTTCGCCATCATCCTTGACCAGCGTGTGATTTCCGCTCCGGTCATCCGTGAGCCGATCCTGGGTGGCTCCGGCCAGATATCGGGCTCCTTCACGGCGCAATCGGCCAATGACCTCGCGGTGCTGCTGCGTGCCGGCGCGCTGCCCGCCACCCTGACCATTATCGAGGAGCGCACGGTCGGTCCGGGCCTGGGCGCGGATTCCGTCGCCGCCGGCCAGTTGGCGGCCATGATCGGCGCGGTGCTCGTCCTTGTCTTCATGGTGCTTGCCTACGGCCTTCTCGGCGTCATCGCCAACATCGCGCTCATCGCCAACATCGCCATGATCGTTGCGCTTCTGTCCGTGCTTGGAGCGACACTCACGTTGCCGGGCATTGCGGGTATCGTGCTGACCGTCGGCATGGCCGTGGACTCCAACGTGCTCATCTACGAGCGCATACGCGAGGAGCGTCGCAACGGCCGCTCGGTGATACAGGCCATCGACGCCGGGTTCTCCCGTGCCATGGCGACCATCATCGACGCCAACGTGACGACCCTGATCGCCGCGGTGATCCTGTTCTACCTCGGCACGGGCCCCGTGCGCGGCTTCGCCGTGACACTGGCCATCGGCATCCTGACCACGGTCTTCACCGCCTTCACCTTCACCCGCTGGATGATCGCCGCCTATGTGCGCAGCCAGCGGCCCAAGGAGTTGCCGGGTGCGCTTGTCCACCTGGTTCCGGCCGGCACGAAGATCCCGTTCATGTGGTTGCGCCGCGCGACGTTCAGCCTTTCGGCGCTTGCCGCCATTGGCGCCCTCGCGCTGTTCGTCACCGTCAACATGAATTACGGCATCGACTTCAAGGGCGGGTCCCTCATCGAGATCAAGTCCCGTGAAGGCGTGGCCGACATCTCCGATATTCGCGGCCGCCTTGGCGAACTCAATCTCGGCGACGTCCAGGTACAGGAGTTCGGCGACCCCTCGGAAGTGCTGATCCGCGTCGAGGCGCAGGGCGGCGGCGAGAATGCCGAGCAGAGCGTGATCGCCAAGGTGCGCGACGAACTGGAGGAGGCCTACGAATTCCGCCGGGTGGAAGTGGTCGGGCCGACCGTGTCGGGCGAACTGGCGCGGGCAGGAACGCTTGGCGTTCTGGCTTCCCTTGCCGCGATCCTGCTCTACATCTGGGTCCGGTTCGAATGGCAGTTCGCCGTGGGTGCCATCCTGGCGACGATGCACGACGTCATCATGACCATCGGTTTCTTCGTCATAACGGGGATCGAGTTCAACCTGTCGTCCATTGCCGCGATCCTGACCATTGTCGGCTATTCGCTGAACGATACGGTCGTCGTTTATGACCGTGTGCGCGAGAACCTGCGACGATATCGCAAGATGCCCTTGCCGCAACTGCTCGACATGAGCATGAACGACACGCTGGCGCGCACCGTGATGACATCGGTGACAACGCTTCTGGCCCTGATCGCGCTCTTCGCGTTCGGCGGCGAGGTCATCCAGTCGTTCACTGCGGCCATGATCTTCGGTGTCGTGATCGGCACCTACTCGTCGATCTTCATCGCCGCGCCGCTTCTCATCCTGTTCAACCTGCGTTCCGGCAGGGTCGCGAGCGAGGAGGACGGGAAGGCTGACGGCGTGGAACCGGCCAAGGGCTGAACGATGGGTTCGGGCATCCAGATGCACCAGGCGCACTTTCCCGGTCGCGCCGCCATCGATGCCTATGGCAATGGCGGATTCCGCTTCGCAGGCATGTCGCATCGCGGATCCCTGATGTGCCTGCCATCGGGAATCTATGGCTGGCAGCCGAATGATCCGGAAAACCCGACCGCGGACGATCTGAAGCGGGTTTTCGACGAGGCCGGCGAAATCGAGATCCTGCTGGCGGGCATGGGTCCCGATCTCAAGCGGCTTCGCCCCGATCTTGCCCGCAGCCTGCGCGAGGCCGGTATCATCGCCGATGCCATGAGCACCGGCGCCGCGGTGCGAACCTACAATGTCCTGGTCGCCGAGGATCGCGCCGTCGCCGCTTTCTTCATCGCGGTCTGATGGAAACCCCGGGAACGCCATTGCTGGAACCGTTTCTCGCCGATCTGAAGGCGGGGGACCCGGACCGCTATCTGGCGGTGCTGTATTCCCCGCCACGCAAGCGGGCCGATCTCGCGGCCCTTTATGCCTTCAACCTGGAGATCGCGCGTATCCGCGATGCCATCCGCGAGCCGATGGCCGGCGAGATACGGCTGCAATGGTGGCGCGATGCGCTGGCTTCGCCGGAGGCTGGCGCAGACTCGGGCCACCCGGTCGCCGAAGCCTTCGCGAAGGTCATCGAAACGCATGGCCTGCCGGCATCCGCGCTGGATGCCTATTTCGAGGCGCGGATCTTCGATCTCTACGACGATCCCATGCCGTCGATGAACGATCTTGAAGGCTATTGCGGCGAGACGGCCGGCACCATCCTGCAACTGGCGGCGACGATTCTCGACCGCGACGCCGCGACCGGGACCGGTGAGGCCGCCGGCCACGCTGCCTGCGCCCAGGCCATGACCGGTCTCATCCGCTCCATGCCGCTGCACCGAGCGCGCGGCCAGTGCTACGTTCCCGCCGAACTTCTGGCCGCCAGCGGGCTTGACCGCGAAAGCTATCTGGACACGCCCGGCACCAGACAGGCCGCGGCCCTGGTCTCGGCGCTTCGCGCCAAGGCGCAGGAACATCTTGCCCGCGCCAGCGCCGCTGCTGGGGCCCTGCCGAAAGCCCTGCACCCGGCCTATCTCGTGCTCGCGCCGGTGCCGGCCTATCTCAAGGCCATCGAGCGGGCCGGGGCGGCCTGTCTGGAACACACCCCCGAGATATCGGCGCTCCGCCGTTCCTGGTCCTTCCTGCGCATGGGCCTGCGCGGCTGACCACGCTGACGCTGCGTCACGAATTGACCCTTGCCCGGCGGGTTGGCACAGTCGTCTGACCGGCGCCGGACGTGGCGGCGGGTAGGGAGGAACCGGCGATGAACCTGGTGGTCCTCGTCGCCATCGTCGCGGCCGGGCTTGCTGTTGTTTTCGTGGCCTTGCGGCTGTCCGGGGCCGGCAGGAGCCGCAGCCTGGACAGTGCGCAGGATGCCCTGGCACTTCTGCGCGCAGACTACCCGGACGTTCGCGACGGACCGGTATTGCGAACCGCCGATCGCGCCGCCGCCTTTGTCCTGGCGCCCTGCGGGCGCACGGGTATTGTCCGTGTCGTGGGAAGGCACGTGGCAACGCGGCTGGTCGATGAACGTGACCTGCATTCCGTGGGGTTGGAAGAGCCGGCAACGCTGCGCATCGCCTTCCGCGAGTTTGGCTGGAGCGCCATTGCCGCCCGCCTTGAAGACGCGCAGGCGGCCAGACGTCTGCTCGCGCATCTGAAGCCTGCAACGGGAGGAACCTGACCGATGGAAACCTACGCCTTTCCCAAGGTGACGGAACTGGCGATCCCGTTGTTCATCGCGGCCGTCCTTCTGGAACTTTTCCTTGTTGCAACGAAACGGGCCAGGGGCAGCTTCAACACCGCCGACACGATGACGAGCCTCGCCATGGGCGTGGGCAACGTCGTCGCCGGCCTGCTCGTCGGATTCATCTCCATATCGGTCCTGATGTGGGTCTGGCAGTACCGCTTCTTCGATCAGGGCATGGCGCCCTGGGTCTTTGTTGTCGCGTTCCTCGTCGATGACCTGCGCTACTACTGGTACCACCGCATTGCCCATCGCGTGCGCTGGGTCTGGGCCGAACACGTCAACCACCATTCCAGCCAGCATTACAACCTGTCCACAGCACTGCGCCAGAGCTGGACCGGCCACCTGACCGGCATGGTCATCCTGCAGGCGCCGCTCGTGCTGCTGGGCTTTCATCCTGCGCTCATTGCCTTTGTCTACGGCTTCAACCTGCTCTGGCAGTTCTGGATACACACCGAGACCATCGGGCGCATGTGGTGGCCCGTCGAACTGGTCTTCAACACGCCGTCCCATCACCGCGTCCACCATGCCACCAATCCGCGTTATCTCGATGCCAACTATGCCGGCACGCTGATCGTTTGGGACCGCCTGTTCGGCACCTTCGTCGAGGAGGTGCCCGACGATCCGCCGCGCTATGGCATCGTCCACAACCTTGCCACGTGGAACCCGGTCAAGGTGGCGTTCCACGAATGGGTGGCGATGTTCCGCGACGCCTTTGGCACGCCGGGCCTCAGCCTGCGCCAGCGCCTCGGCTACCTGTTCATGCCGCCCGGCTGGAGCCACGACGGGTCGCGCCAGGGGTCCGGCGACATCAAGGCGGATTATGTGCGCCGCAATCCTCGCGAAGCGGGAAAGCCGGGCCTGCCCGCGCTGACCCAGGCGGCGCCGGGAGAATAGGAGCCTTGGCAGCACTCCAGGTGTTGTGCTGCTAACATATTGAAAATGTTCGATTAAACACACGATCTATCTTGACGGGCGGGCTATCGCATGGCGCAATCTCCATGTCAACAACGCACATGGAGGTTTCCCGTGAAGGTCAGTGACGGTTTCAGGAAGCAGATCGAAGGCTATGGTCTGACGACGGCCAGGATCGCCTACAGGATGCCCGATCACCGGTCCGTTCTGCAGGAATTCATCTGGCAGGAATACGATCTGTGGCCGAAATTTCCGATGCTGAAGAAATTCCTCGCTTTCTGGGAAGAGACCATCGAGGGGCCGCTTCACTCGGTCACTGTCGCCCATGCCCGGCTGATCCGGCCGGCGGAAGTGCGCGCGCTTGGCGCGGAATTCCGCCTCCACTGATCCGGTTGACGGTCAGGCCGGCACGCCGAGGTCCTTGAAAACCGCCGCCCGCTTCTGCGCGCGCGCCTGGATGGCCTCCATCAGGTCTTCCGCGCGCAGCATCCCGCCGTTCCAGGTGGCGATGTAATCAAGCCCGTCGGCGACCGAATGGTCGCGCGAGAAGGCGAGGTTGCGCTTGATGCCGGCGATGGCCAATGGCGAGCGCGCCGCGAGCGCACCGGCCAGCAGGCGGGCTTCTTCCATCAAGGTGTCGCGGTCAGGAAAGGTGCCCGTGACGAGGCCGATACCGCGTGCCTCGGCGCTGTCGAACCGCCGCCCGGTCAGCGCCAGTTCCGCCGCGATTCCCGGTGCGATCAGCTTGGGCAGGCGCTGCAACGTGCCGACATCGGCGGCCATGCCGATATTGATTTCCTCGATGGCGAAGAACGCATCCTGCGACGCCAGGCGGATATCGCAGGCGGTGATCATGTCGATCGCCCCGCCGATGCAGGCGCCGTGAATGGCCGCGATCACCGGGAAGGGGGCATGTTCCAATGCCGTGAACGTGTGTTGCAGCTTGAGGATCAGCCTGCGCAGCGTGTGGGCGGCGCGCCCCGGCTCCGCCTTCAGCATGGCGGCGATGGAATTGAAGGTGGAAAGATCCATGCCGCCGGAGAAATGGCGGCCGGCGCCGCACAGGATCGCCGCGCGCACGCTGCCCTTGGCGGTGAGGTCTTCGATGATGCGCGGCAGGTCCTCCCAGAAATCCGGCGACATGGCATTGGCCGTGTCCGGCCGGTTCATCGTGATTTCCGCGACCGGTCCGTTCCGCTCGACGGTGAAGAAGGTGCCCTCGGCCTTGCTCATCCAAGTCTCCTGTCTGTCCTGGAAGGAGCATTCTCGAATGCCGGGGTCCGCATGTAAAGCAGCCGGTCAGCCTTGCGGATCGGGAACCGTCATGTCCGCCGGGGCCGGTTCATTCTCCTGGATGATCGTGTTGTGCGGGCTGACGGTCTCGATGCGCCAGGGAAAGCCGGTTTCCGCGTCGATCCAGTATTTCCCTTGCATCGCCATGCCGGATGGTTGCAGCACATAATCGAGGCTGAAGAAGTGAACCTTGCGCCCGTCGAGGTCCGCATCGTAGTCGCAGGTGATGTTCGTCGCCGCATCGGCCTGGCGCCGAAGGGTTTCCATGGCCTGTGCCTGTGCCTCCTCCGACGATTCGCTCATCAGCGTCCACGTCTGGCCCTTGTCCGGTGTCGTGTAGAACCGGCCGCCTTCCCATAGTGTCATGGGTGTGCCGTCCTCGGCCATCGACATGCCGCGATTGTCCGGCAGCGTCAGCGCTTTAGACCGCATGGTCGTGTTTCCCATGATGGTCTGCACATGTTGCAGGATCGCGACCGGATGACGCACATCGGTCATGGCCGAGCGGGCATCGGCCTCGCAATCGCGCGCCAGCGCCGGATTGACAGAGAGCCAGAGCAGGCCTGCTGCAAGGAAAAGGTCGGTTCGGTTCGCCATGGCGGGTTTCTCCGGGCACGAGTGTCCTTCGCCCACCAGCATGCCACAGCCGGCATGCTTGGCCATACCCCCGATGGCGTACTACTCGGCAGCCTGGGCTTCGGGTGCCAGGCCAAGCCAGCCGCGGCAATCCGAAAGCGCCCGCGCGCTTATCGCCTTTTTCCGGGCCACGGCCTTTTCCTTGCCCCGGAAGCGCTTCACGCCTTCCGGCTTGCGGATCGCGCCCGGTTCGAGCGGCGGAAAAAGCCCGAAATTGATGTTCATCGGCTGGAAGGAGCGTTTGCCCGGTTCCTCGTCCGATACGAGATGCCCGCCGGTGATGTGCCCAAGCAGTGCGCCGAAGGCCGTTGTCACGGGCGGCGGCGCCGGTTCCGTGCCAAGACGGCAGGCTGCCGCGAACCGGCCGGCCAGAAGCCCCATGGCAGCCGATTCGACATAGCCCTCGCAGCCGGTCACCTGGCCGGCGAAACGCAAGCCGGGGCGTGATTTCAGTTGCAGCGTGCCATCGAGCAGCAGCGGCGAATTGATGTAGGTGTTGCGGTGCAGGCCACCGAGACGTGCGAACTGGGCATCTTCAAGACCCGGAATCATGCGGAAGATGCGGACCTGCTCGGCATATTTCAGCTTCGTCTGGAACCCGACCATGTTGTAAAGCGTGCCGAGTGCATTGTCCTGGCGCAGCTGGACGACAGCATAAGGCTTCACATCCGGGTTGTGGCGGTTGGTCAGTCCCATCGGCTTCATCGGGCCGTGGCGCAATGTCTCGCGCCCGCGTTCGGCCATCACCTCGATGGGCAGGCAGCCGTCGAAATAGGGAACGCCCTCCCATTCGCGGAATTCGGTCTTCTCCCCGGCCAGGATGGCGTCGATGAAGGCATTGTACTGCGCTTCGTCGAGCGGGCAGTTGATGTAGTCCTTGCCGGTGCCGCCAGGACCCACCTTGTCGTAGCGCGACTGGAACCAGGCGGTATCGAGATCGACGGATTCGAAATGGATGATCGGGGCGATGGCATCGAAAAAGGACAGCGATTCCTCGCCCGTTTCCTGCGCGATGGCCGCTGCAAGGCCGGGTGCCGTAAGCGGGCCGGTGGCGATGATGGCCTGATCCCAGTCTTGCGGCGGAAGGCCGGTGATTTCCTCGCGCACGATGGTGATCAGCGGATGGGCTTCAAGCTTCTGCGTGACGGCGGCGGCGAAGCCGTCGCGGTCGACGGCGAGGGCCGATCCGGCCGGCACCTGATGGGCATCGCCGCAAGCCATGATCAGCGAATTGGCCAGACGCATTTCCGCGTGCAGAACGCCCACGGCATTGGTCTCGGCGTCGTCCGAGCGGAAGGAGTTGGAGCAGACGAGTTCGGCCAG
The DNA here is from genome assembly GCA_002708825.1 of Phyllobacteriaceae bacterium. Lineage (GTDB taxonomy): Bacteria > Pseudomonadota > Alphaproteobacteria > Rhizobiales > Rhizobiaceae > Zhengella. The sequence goes on from PAPF01000007.1 coordinate 439,867, forward strand.
CTGGTCGGTCTTGTGGGCGTCGGTGCCGCGCACGCCACGCATCTCGTGCAGGATGACCGGCACCCCCGCATTCGCGGCTTGCCAGGCGGCCTCGGAACCGGCCAGGCCGCCACCGATGATGTGAATGGGCTTCATGCCGAACTCCGTGTTTGTCGATGGCGGGGAAATAGGGCTTTTCGGTGCTGCGATCAATGCGTCGCCGCCAGTGTGGACGATTGGCCGAAACCGTCGCGCCGACCATTGCCTTGTGCGCTGTCATGGCAATAATGACGCCATGCACACTATCCGTATCCTCTCCCTTTGCCTGCTGGCGCCCGTTCTGGGCGCCTGTACATCCGTCTCGGCCAATTACTCCGCCTCTTTGTCCAAGGTGACGCCATCGCGGCTGACGGTCTGCCACGGCTACAATTGTTATTTCCGCACGAAACTCGCCCTCGGCCCGGCCGACATGGAGCGGATCGGCCAGATCATGGCCGCCGGCGCGGCATCACCGGCCGCCGAGCGGCAGGCGGTCGGCGATGCTGTGGCATATTTCGAGGACAGGGCGGGCGATACGATCGGCGTTCGCGACCGTGCCAAGTCCGAACTCGACGAAGGCGGGACCAAGGGCCAGATGGACTGCATCGACGAATCCACCAACACCCGGACGTTCATGCTGCTCCTGCAGAAGAATGGTCTTCTCAAGTATCACACGGTCCAGACGAACGTGTCGCGCGGTTTCTTCCTGGATGCCCGCTATCCGCATTCGACGGCAGTGCTGAAGGAGACGGGATCGGGAAAGCTCTGGGCGGTCGATAGCTGGTACGAGCCGATGGGCGGCCGGCCCGACATCCTCGCGCTGGCCGAATGGAAGACGCGCGGGGTGGCCGGCGTTCGCTAGCAGGCTGGCCGCCTTGCACACAAAAAAACNCCCGCCGGGGGAGGAGGTCCGGCGGGTGTCTTTTTGTCAGGTTCGCGATTGGGAGGAGGAGGTCGCGAACCCTTTTCCGCCGCGATTGGGAGGAGGTAATCCCGGCGGAATTCCTGAAATCTGTTTAGCGCGCCTGGCGGGCGATGAACGGAATGTCGGCGCGGGCAATGCCCAGGTCGGCCAGTTCGCGGTTCGACAGGCGATTCAGTTCGCTGATCGTCTCGCGCTCACGGCGCCAGTTGCGGTAATTGCGGATGATGTTCATCTCTTCGTACCTCGTCTTGTCTGGCCGTTCGCTTTCGTCCGGCCGTTGAGTGGAAGATAGGAGCAGGCCTGCGTTTTGTGGAGTGCCATTTCTGCAAGACAGCCATGCATATTGTGCAATGCACAACAGGCAAAGCATTGATAACGCAGCGTAATCATCCAGTGCTGTGCGGACGCAGCATGATTTTGGCATCCATTTGAGGACCAAGATCCAAATCGATTGAAGTGGTCACGCCCGGCGGGCAGCCATGAGAGCGGCTTTCCCTGCGCCGTCCGGCTGCTCCCGATCTGGCCGGAATGCCTCGAAAAAACCGGAATCTGCACCATTTTTCCTTTGAACGCCGATAGTGCGGTGATATAGAACGCGCGCCTTCGGGCCGGTATGCATCGGCCGGGGCGGGTGTGGTGGAATTGGCAGACACGCCAGATTTAGGTTCTGGTGCCGCAAGGCGTGGGGGTTCAAGTCCCTCCACCCGCACCAGGCAGGCCAACCGGGCTTGAAGACAGGAAAGGCGGACCGGGAACCGGAAGGGCGTCCCGGAGCGTCGACACGAAAGAACAAAGGTTTTGTGATGCAGGTTACCGAAACGCTCAATGAAGGGCTCAAGCGCGAGATCAAGGTTGTCGTGCCGGCCAGCGACATGGAAGCGCGTCTCGCGGAGCGTCTCGCGGATGCCCGCTCGAAGGTGCGGATCAACGGTTTCCGTCCGGGCAAGGTCCCGGCCGCGCATCTGCGCAAGATGTACGGCAAGTCGATGATGGCCGAGATCGTGAACGAGATCCTTGCCGATTCCTCGCGCAACGTTCTGCAGGAGCGCGGCGAGAAGGCCGCGATGCAGCCCGAGGTCGCCATGACCGAAGACGAGGCCGAGGCCGGCCAGATCCTCGAAGGCAAGGCCGATTTCGAGTTCACGCTTTCCTACGAGGTCATTCCGGCCATTGAGATCCAGGACGCGTCCGCGATCGCGGTGACGCGCCAGGTCGTGGATATCTCCGACGAGGAAGTGGACGAGCAGGTCCGCCAGATCGCCGAATCCGCCCGCGATTACGAGCCCAAGAAGGGCAAGGCCGCCGACGGCGACCGCGTGACCATCGATTATGTCGGCAAGCTGGACGGTGAGCCCTTCGATGGCGGTACCGACAGCGATGCAAACCTCGTGCTCGGTTCCGGCCGTTTCATTCCCGGTTTCGAAGAACAGCTTGTCGGCGTCAAGGCCGGTGAGGAGAAGACCATCACCGTCACCTTCCCGGAGGACTACCAGGCCGCGCACCTTGCTGGCAAGGAAGTCACCTTTGATATCACCGTCAAGGAAGTGGCCGCGCCCGGCACGCTGGAGATCAATGACGAGCTTGCCCAGAAACTGGGCCTTGAAAGCGCCGACAAGCTGCGCGAGATCGTCCGCCAGCAGATCGAGAGCCAGTATGGCCAGGCGACCCGCCAGAAGGTGAAGCGCCAGCTTCTCGACGCCCTCGACGAGGCCTACAAGTTCGAGGCGCCGTCGCGCCTGGTCGATGCCGAGTTCCGCAACATCTGGGGCACCGTCGAGGCCGACCTGCAGCGCGCGGGAAAGACCTTCGCTGATGAGGACACGACCGAGGAAGAGGCCCGCGAGGAATACATGCGCCTGGCCGAGCGCCGCGTGCGCCTGGGTCTCGTGCTCTCCGAGATCGGCGAGAAAGCCGGTGTGCAGGTGGCCGAGGAAGAGGTCCAGCGCGCCGTCTATGAACAGGTGCGCCAGTATCCGGGCCAGGAGCAGCAGGTCATCGACTACTTCCGCCAGAATCCGGAAGCGATCAACGCGATCCGCGCGCCCCTGTTCGAGGAAAAGGTCGTCGACCACCTGCTGACCCAGGTCAACGTGACCGACGAGACGGTGTCCAAGGAAGCCCTGCTGGCCGATGACGAGGACGAGCAGTCCGCATCCGAAGCCAAGCCGGAAAAGAAGAAGGCACCTGCCAAGAAGAAGGCTGCCGCCAAGAAGAAGGCGGACGACGCCGAAGAATAAGGCGACAGCGTAACAGCGATCCATGGAAAGGCCGCGGCGGTTCCGTCAGCGGCCTTTTTCATGCCCGTGATCAGAAAAGCTGAAGCGCCTTCATGCTGACATGACCATCCTTGCCGATGATGATGTGGTCATGCACGGTGATGCCGAGCGGCGCCGCACTTTCCGCGATTGTCCGGGTCATGTCGATGTCGGCACGCGACGGCGTCGGGTCACCCGAGGGATGGTTGTGTACCTATCCAGCGATAGTGCTTAAGTTTTTGAAAAATAATTGAAGTCTAAAGTCTTTTCCAAGCGCAGATGGCTGTATTTGGGAGCGGTAGAAGATGCGTGATCGTGATCATCACGACTCTGTCGATCCGGTAACGCTCGGGCTACGACGATCACGACATGTCACCGTATTTTTCATATCCCATTCGTCCAAAGCCTTAACGGGATAGAGGACAGCCTTGCCGATTTTCACGAAGGGTGGCCCAACACGCATGGCACGCCAATTCCGGAGTGTGCCGACACTTATCGTTTCACGGTACCGCTCGGCGACTTCCTCAGCGGTTAAGTACATTCGGTCAACCATCGCTGCAACTCCTCAGGCATCCTGGATCATTGCAGCAGCATGCCAATCCCGCTGGATCATGGAAGCGGCTGAGGCGTGGAGTAGGGGAAAGACAGGCGAACGGTGGCAAATGGCGGATAGGAACGCCGTCGGCAACTCTCGCGTAGCGCAATAAGTGGACAACTAGAGCAAAATGAATCCCCTTCGCTTGTGTCTGAAGCTGCTTCTCGAAAGGGATTAAACAAGAAACTCGCCCAGGCGATCACGGGTGCCAATATACATTAGTAAATCTAAACCTGTCCTTCATTGAGTGCACGCTTGTGGGTTAGGGCGTCGCGCCGACAGCACCGGACCGTCGGCGCGATATTTGGCGTTAGGCGTTTTTCACCTCGATGCGCTTGACCTTGGCCTGCGCTTCCGGGGTCTGCGGCAGCTTGATCGTCAGCACGCCGTTCTTGAAGCTGGCATCGGCCTTCTCACCGTCGACNCCCGGCGGNAGCGGGATCGTGCGATAGATCGCGCCATAGCTGCGTTCCGAGAGATAATAGCCCTTCTTCTCCTCCTGCCGCTCGATCTTCTTCTCGCCCTTGATGGTCAGCATGTCGTCGGTCACGGTGACCTCGATGTCCTTCATTTCCATCCCGGGCAGTTCGATCGATACCTCCACGTGATCTTCGGTCTCGACCACGTCGGATTTCGCCTCGCCGCCTCCCCAGGGCCAGTCGAAATCGCCGACGCGGTTCCAGAACCCTTCGAACACACGGATCATGTCGCGTTGAAGGGTGGCAATGGGGTTCTGGTCATCACTTTTCGGGTCGGGCGCATGATCCTTCCGCGCCCAGGGGATCAGGTCTTTGATCTGCATGTGAGTTCTCCTTTCTTGTTTCAGCTGCACCGTGCCGGCCTTACGACGCCGTTACCGTGATCTTTTTGGGTTGGGCGTCCGCTGCGCGCGGCAACGTCAGGGTCAGCACACCGTTCGAGACTTGCGCGCCGATCTTGTCGGGGTCGAAGTCGTCGGACATGGTAAAGGCTCGCTCGAAATCGCCCTCGCCGTATTCGGCATAGGCCAGTTGCAGCTTCTCGGGCTGCATGGCATGGACCTTGCCGCGGATCGTCAACACGCGCTTTTCGAGCGTGATATCCACGTCTTCGGCGGCGACGCCCGGCATCTCGAGTGTCAGTGTCACCCCGTCAGCCGTTTCGACGATGTCGGTCAGCGGCCTGTAGATACGACGGCCGGTGGTGGTTTCCGGTGTCTCGGCCGGGGTCTTGTCGGCAGTATGAGTCACGTCGTTGGTCATGGATCAGTCCTCCTCTTACGCAGCCTTGATCTCGATTTTCCGCGGCTTGTCCTCTTCGAGGCGGCCGATCACGATGCGCAGCACGCCGTTGGTCATCCGCGCCTCGACCTTGTCCTCCGCGGCCACGAAGGGCAGCCGAACCGAACGGGCGAACCGGCCGAAGCCGCGTTCGTTGCGGTGCCAGCGGGCGCCTTCCGGAACTTCGGGCGCCTTCCGCTCGCCGGAGAGCGTCAGGACATTCTCCTTCACGGAAATGTCGATGTCGGCCGGGTCAACTCCAGGGAGTTCTGCAGTGATCGCGACCGCCTCGTCGCCTTGCCAGACGTTCACGGCGGGGAAGACAGGCTGGGTCACGTGGCCAGGAGAGGCCCTGTCAAAATCGCGCAGCATCGAGCGCATCAGCGCAAACGGATCGCTGCGACGTGTGTAGGTGGGATAGAGCATGTTTCGCCTCCGTCGTTTCAGTTGACGGCGTGGATTTGTCACCACGCCACTGAACGCCGGCGGAGAACGGACATGCTTCAAGGTTCGCCATTTTGGCGGCGGTCTGGAGCGTTCGCGTCTGCCATGCGTTCCCCTCGGGCGAACGTCAGGCGGTCCGCCGAATCAGCCGAACCTGTCGCGTATCCGTGAAACCCCAACTGGGCGTTCCGCTGCGGATAAAGTGTTGCCTATTTGCAACTTCAAGACCTCAACGCAAAAAATGTTCTCATCGATAGACGCCTCAAGGCCCGTAACGCGGCGTGGAAACGCGCACAGCCCGCGGTGCGTTCAGGGGAACGGACGGTCGGACCGGTCGGCGGGGTCCGGAAAGTGCGCGCAGCCGCCGGACTCGATCGGCGGTGGGCGGGTGGGTGCGCAGGAGCGAGGGTTCGGGGATGCGGCGTCCGGGCAGGAACATGTCTTCCCAGACGCGCCCGACGCGACGTTCCAGCTTGAGGAGGGCCGAAGCGAGGCCATCGGGATCGCCGGTCAGCTCGGCGCCACCCCTGTCGGCATCGTATTCCCGGGCCCGCGACAGCGCGAGCTGAAGAAGGGCCATGATCGTGGGTGAAAAGATCAGGACAAGTGGTACCTGCCAGGGCACATAAGCCGCGCCGGCCAGGATGAGCGGCAGGTTCAGCAGCAAGATGAGTTGCCCAACCCAGGACGCGAGCGACACCGCGCGCGACATCGCGTCGGCCAGACCCATGATCCAGAGATCGCGGTTGGCGATGTGAGCGACCTCGTGCGCCAGGACCCCGGCCAGTTCGCGCTGGTTCATCAATCGCAGAAGACCATCGCTGACGCAGACGGCGCTTTCATCCGGAGAGCCCATAGCGAAGGCGTTCGGCATCTGGCTCGGTACATAGTAGAGTTCCGGTACACGCGGCAGCCCGGCGCGGCGTGCGAGTTCGGCCAGTATCGCCATGCCCTCTGGAAATTCCCGCCCGCTGAGCCTGCGTGCGCCGTAGGCGTTCAGCAAAAGGCGTTTCGGGATGCCGGGTGACAGCAGCAATCCCAGAAAGGATCCGATGACGATCGGAATCGCCAAGCCCTGTCCCGCAATCGCCGAAACGATGAACCAGGC
>PAPF01000008.1 GCA_002708825.1 Phyllobacteriaceae bacterium
CAGGTGACTAAGTGGAAAGCACAGGAAATCAGCACAGGCGTCTGGGATTTCCCCAGTATGTACAAGCTGTGCATTCACTTCGATGATCCCAATTGGCCCTCCGTTTTGGATTCTTCCGGCGAGTTTATCCCGATGACCACTCGCGTCAACTACGAAATTCAATGCCATGATGTTGACCAGAATATGGCATTTGATATGACTGACGATGCCGAGTGCGACACTGCCGACGGCCCTGGCTCTGTGGTCTTTGGCGATTCGTCGGCGAGAAGCCACCATTGCCCAAAGCTGGGCGGAGTGAAGCGGCCCTGCGATCCCGCTATTGCCGCTAACCTGTGGGACCTGGTGATCTGCGATAAGGCTGGCGAGAACGCAGGCTGCATCGCCGCCACCGACATGCAGGTGACACGTAAGGATCTGCCAGTGCGTTACGGTGGAAACAGTTCTAACCCACAGACTCCCAAGTGGGGTAACGATGTCCTCGGGGTTGGCACAACATACGTGTTTGAACACGACAACACCGACACATCCAACCCGTTTAGTTGCCGCAACAAGCAGCTGGACAACATCCGTCTGCGTAAGCATGGATACATGCGCGGAGACGCGACCGAGGCCCAAAACTCATACATTTGTGCAGACGGTGGTCGCAGCTCCGAATGTGCAAGCGATAAAGGAGAGATGGTGCACTCGCTTGACACATGCTATGATGATTCGGAAACCGACAATCTGCCTGGATCAGGTAAGGGCGTGGTCTCCGGTATCGCACGCAAGGTTTACTGCACCGCCGACGAATGCTTTCAGGACAACGCGAACGATCGTACCGACTGCTCGGGAAGTACTGCTCAGGCCAACACTAACTGCAACGCCTACACCCAGCCACTCAAATTCTGCAAGGCGGCCACCACCAACCCCGCTGCAATCGCCAAGTGCTTTTGGAGAAGCGGAACCGATCGAGTCGACTGCTCCGATCAAACAAACAATAACAAAGTCGAATGCGACCCCGACCAAGGAAGTCCGTACGAAGCAGTTGCGAGTGTCAAGAGTATCGAGGCGGAACTCCTTGAATACGACCGCAAGTGCGACAAGGAGCTCCGTGTTCGCGTCAACAAGGGCGTGACCGGTCAGCTGATGCTGCGTCTGGTGGTCAAAGTGTACTCGTCCCAAATCGATGAAACAAATCCGTGGAAAGGCTATGTCTCTCAGCGCTCCACTCTGATTCCTGTCGCCATTGAGGCGGTCGTCAAGGAATCTACAAAGGGCGGTGCTGGCGCGGATATGCCTAACGCGGGGTACGCGGGTAACCACGGCGAAGACATCTATGAATGGGGCGCCATCGATGCCCCAGGCTTTAACAGCGTGACCGGCAGCATGCAGATCTTCCCCTCCAATCCCTTCACCAACATGAAGGTGCACGACAATGGCCGTGCGATGATAAGCAAGTCTGACATGGATTACCATGTCGCTCGCTACTCTCGGTCTACGCGCACCTACATTGAATTCATTGACTGCACCAATTCTTCCTTGTTTGCGATTGCCGCGGAGCTGGACAGGAGTGTCCCTCGGTACCGTATCACTTCCAGCACACCCGCATTGGCGGACGAGGAGTTTTATGGTGACTTTACCTACGTCCAGGACTGTTTCGACGAGGGAGTCAACCGCACAGACAAGAATTGCCGCATGTTCCAGATGAAACATCCTCGGGGATCGGACCAGACGATCGCTATGCTCCAGATGGCAAACTACACCGTCCACTTCAGGTCGTACAATGATCGGACGGAGGCGGACGCCGGCCAGCTGTACTGGTCAAACTTTTCGAACGCGGCCAACTATGGAAACTTCCACGAATCTTACCCAGGTATGATCCAGAAGGAGGGCGGAAATCCAGGCCTTTGCTGGCAGACGCGGTTGCACGTATACGAACCTTCCTCGTGCAGTCTCAACACCATCACCTCCGACAAGTACTACACCCGCGTCAAGCCACGCAACACGCTTAGCATCGATTCCGGCGTGGAACCCACCGTGGATATCAAGCAGGCCAAGAAGATCTTCCTCGAGGACGAGATGTTCCCTCTTGACATTGAAGTCAAGCACCCGCAGTTGGACAAGGATTCCGAGCACTTCTATTTCTCGCACATTGAGATCTGCGATGACTTTTCGGAGGATTCGGGTGACTTTGCGGAGACCGCTCACAACGGCACAGGCTTTGATCTGTTCTCTTATGGCAACACTCGTGGAGATCGCAGCGCCAATTTTTACACTGACGCGATATTAAATGGAGGCGCAGAGAGTGGTATTACAAAGCTCCAAAACAAGATCGGCGGAAAGACTTGTTGGCGATCGTTTGCGAACGACTGCACTCGTTTTATTTACGAGCAATGGCAGAAGAAGGGTCAGTCTGGCTCGAACGCTCCCATTGCAGGCGGCTTCATGATGGGAAACTCCCTTCAAAAGGGAGGGTTTTCTACAGCGGAAGAGTGCTTGATCGACGCGAGGGGTGGCGCTAGCTATGATGCCAAACACATCTGGGGTGGTACCATGACAAGCAACCAGAAGCGAAGGGGCGTCTGGTTCCGGCCTCCTAGGAAAGACACCAGGAACTTCCGAATGACCGTGAAACTGTTCACTTTCGACGGCGACCCCGCAGTTTGGAACAAGGATGCCACTTGGCAGGAAGCCGAAGTTACCAGGACCTTTGCGTCTATCCCCAAGAGTACGCGCTACGACCAGGATGAAATCAGCCAAAGTATGGGGATTGATCCCGGATTCGTCGTTAACGAAAACGGCCAAGGCACCTTCCCACTCTCAGTCAATTTCCCCTCAATGGAAGGATTGTATGTGCCACTTCCTCTCCGGAAAGAGGTGCAGCTTACTAGCAATTCAAAGGTAGACGTCGGTCTGTGTACCTACACAAATGAAGCCGCTGCCAGTATTGATGCGTACGAGCACACCGATTTGGATGACCACGACCGATTGTGCAATCCCGATGCGAGTTGCGACCTGAACGCAAGCCCTGCGAAATGCTTCGAGTACACGCAGAACAACGTTCTAAAGAGTAAGACAGGGTGTAAAGTTGAGAGTGGCTATCGGGTTTCCTGCGTGAAGACCGCAAATGCTAAGCGCGCGGGCCGCATGGAGATTGCCGCCATCGTGTTGTTCGACGAGAGCGAGGCTCACAAGTCGTGTGCAAATTGTAATAACGCGTATCTTGATGGAAGCGCTGAGTGGGGAGGCGACGAAATGGATATGCCCGAGCAGCAGGATTATCAGCCCGCTGGCAACAATCTCGTCGCTTCGGATTTCCAGTGGTACCGAATTGAGCCCTCCTCAACCGACGACATTGATCGCGTGGGATGGTGCGATAACGAAACAGCCACTTTGAAGTACACAGTGGGCACCTCGGATACGGTTGTGGAGTTGAAAGACGATACGAGCAAGAGTTGCGACATTTCGGAACTCGGACAAGCCGCTTCGACTGTTAACTCCAACGGACTAGGCGTGGCGTACACTGCCGAGAACCTGCTGAACAGTTTCCAGCCCTCCGACGACTCAAGCAAACCAAAAGGTTACATGAAGAACTTCTGGATTGTGTACCCCAAGAGCAACTCTCAACCGCTACCTTCGACCGCTTTGAAGGTGCAAGGTCTGTCACATTTTAACACGGAGCGGGGGGCTACTCGAGCGCCCGTGGGTGTTCGCGTGATTGCGGTTTCGCGTGACGTCCTTCAGCTGCACGAGGATGTGGTCGCCGGTGGCGAGACTGCCACTGCCTTGTCAAAATCAGATACAAATCAAGGTGCACAGGACATCACGTTCCAGAGCGTCATTGATCTGTACACGCCCATCATCAATGAAAGCGCATGGGGTCGCACTGCGACAATCGACGGCAAAGAGCAATGGATCGCTTACGTCGAGGAGAAGAACGTTGCCGGAGACCATACGGACGCGATCCGTACATGGCAGGAGCGCGCCGCACTCCCCGGGAACGAGCAGTTAAGTCTGGAAGAGAACATCGATTGTCAGACTAACACCGATTTTGGACCCCTGCCCGAGTCGTCGACCATCTGTCTGGACCGTCTGCGATACAAGGAGACAACTGATTTTCACGACCAGCACAGCGGGCTTGTCAAGCTCGAGGTTCACTATCGCAAGACATGTGGGCCTCAGGCGAAAGAAGCCTGGATCGACGCAGGAGGACTGTTCGATGTAAGTTTGCGCGTCGAGGACGATTATCCGTACGTGGGTTCACCTGCTCCTGGAAACGGCACCTTCAAGGTGTCGGACTCATGGAAGCAGCGACTTCGTTGTAACGCAGAAGGAAAGGAATGCGGGCTGGAGGTGTGTCCCACTGCATTTGACAACAAAGCTATTAACGCGGGCCAAGCCTGCATGGTTGTCAAGCAAGGAGAGAAAGTTTCGCAAACCAGTTCAAGTCAGACAGTTACCGTCGTGGAACCTTTTGCAAGTATGAGCCCGACTGGTGCAGGATATCCTAGAGACATGAACACCACCTGGATTAACTCCGACTACACGACTGGGTTCAAGTCACGAGGTTACGGCCAACAATACAGTCTGTGTGTCAAGACCCTTTTTGACCAAGAAAATAACGCAGACGATGACAATGAGGAACACATCCGCGGCACATGGTGCACATACGCGTCTTCCATGAACGAACTGCATGGTAGAAACACATTAACCTGGTTCAATCTGCAGACGACACGGCCACTGGAAAACCACTGTCCAAAGCTGTGGAACGACAAGCAGTCAACGTCTCTCAGTGATAATTTCTTGTCGTGTCCAAGGACACAGACAGGCACTCTCGCTAGGTTTATGGAGCGAATCATTGCGATGAATGCACGCATGGAGCTTCCGGAAAAGTGGTGCAACTGTCTCACCTTCCGGACAAGCGTGACCATCAGCAACGACGACCGTCAAGGAAATGCGCCCCACGGACGCGAGCTTTCCTTTGGCACCGGCTCAAATCTAATTTACGCCACTCCAAACAACGAAGCAATTGCAAACATGGTCGCGCTTTACACTGAACCACAGTGCGTGGCAGAGGTGCCAGAGCTTTACTTCGAGCCCAACTTGCAGCGCGACCGCCACTGCGTGGGTCGCAGCAACAATTGGTTGCATAAGCAGTCTGCGAGCAACCAGGCCCACTTCAATGCATCGTGCGGGGAGGAAGAATACGAAAAGCCATACGGCGTCAAGGCTCACAACGGAATCAAGATTAAGAACAACGAGGATTATACCGGAGGCGAGTCTAACAAGTACATCTCCGATTGGAACGATGCATCGCAGACAGAACTGATGGAGCTTCGAAACCAAGGTAAGAAAGGATCGTTTGATGCACAGAAAACTATGGTTGCGGGCTACGCCACCCAGTTTTTGTTTAGTGGGTTTAGTAGCGCCACAGACGATATCGATGAAGCGCACATCCCTTACGGCGAGACCGTGTACAACACGAGCGAAGAGGCCTCCTACCGCTGGGATAAGAAGGGAAGAGGTACGAACAAGGCTTCCGGCGAGGTGACCTTCCTCACAATCGAATCCAAATTTGAAAAGCTTACCGGGCTGAGCGAGTCCGCTCGGCAATATTTCTGTGTATACCGCTGCCCTTCTAACAACCCAAATTGTGCCAAGCATGAGCTCGTTCGTGAGCTGCCGGTGCCCGAGACGAACATCACAACCGGCGCTCACCAAACGGGCCAGGAGCACCTTTCTGATTGGGAGAAGTACAACGTGAACATGGATCGGTGCCCAGACGACTGGTCGATTGCCGAGCGCAAAGAAAAATGTGACGCCAACGGATTTAAGAAGGGCGACAACTATGGTAGACAGCCAAACCTTCCGTTTGAGTGCCCGTCCTATGATCCACTGAATCCAAATGCTCCCGACAGGCCAGGATCGCGCTATTCGTTGAAGGCTACTGCTGCCGACGGCGTCAGCAGCGTGTCCGGGCACAACCCAGAATGGGGCAACATTTACATCGTTTATCCCAAGGAATCTTCATCTGACGATCTGCTGGAGTTCAAACTGTGGAGTCGCAGTGACTGGCGTGCAAATGGTGCAGGATTTCAGTACAGCGCAATGACAGTTTACATTAAGATGCGGCCGTCCATCACGCTGAGCACAGTTTCCATAGCTTCGAAGTTTGAGGTGCAAAATAATATTTGTAAGCACGGTGCCAAGTGGTGTTGTGATGTCTCCAATCCTGATACGCCATGCCAGTTTGGTGCCTTTGGTCGGCCATTGCAGCCCAAACTTGACGCAGCTTACAGCAATTCGGCCCGGAACCAGACTACTCAGGTGAGCATTTACGAGAGCCAGTTTAGCGGCACGGCTAGTTGCAAGAGCATCGTAAATTCTAGGGTGGACAACGCTACCAGCGATTCAAGGAGACAGCAGCTTCTACACTGCGGTATCGGAGTGCCCTTGCGGTTTGATGACCCTTCATTGCGAGGGGTAATCCCCACGTCAGTTCGCGTTTCGATTGAGACGATGGCTCCTTTCGGTTCCGTGTGGGCTCCTAAACGGTGCCCATCAACCGCGGCCGAGCTGGCACAAGACAATACCTACCCAGACTGCTTAATGGACGACAACTATGGTTTGTACCCCAAAGAACTATGGGACAACAAGGCAAACAGGAACAAGCGCATTCGTGCTATGCTCCCTAGCGAGATGGCACAGGGTATCATTATGCCATGCAGGAATGATCAACAACCCGGAGGCGACGCAACAAAATGTGCCGAAGACTTTCTCAACATTGCCCGAACAACAAACACACAAAACAACCGCCTTGAGGCAGTCACCCAGAACTGGATCACCGCTAACAATGTGAACGCGGACACCATGACCCTCACCGCCACGACACTCGAGGTCCCGGTTGCTTCCAGCAGCGCTGGGCTTGTGAATTGGGCAATTGGCGAAAAGATGGACCGCAAACGAGTGTGGCTCACAGGTCGCTCGCTCGGCCAAGGTGAAACTCACACCAAAGGATCCTACCGGTTTGATAACAAGATCTGCGAACCGGATCGTGTGTTCAGAGTTAAGATGAAGGAAGCGGAAGGGTTTAACGAGGCTAGTATCAGTCAGGCATACAACACGCTCTCCGTTACAGTCCGCGACGATGACAGATATGGCCGGTTCAATCTTTGTACTAAACAGTCTGTTCAAATCAACGGCACCACAGCCACTCGGGCATGGCCCATCACCAGCGACGTGCAACTTCTCCAAGATGACAAGAAATTGGGTGATCAAAATACAAAGGACATCCAAATTAACGATTGGAAGGCTGGTTCACAAGAACTCAAATTCTGGGTTGAGCACGCGCGGCACAAGTCGGATTCTGTGATTGATACCGAACGTGCCTCTGAGTTGGCGGCTTCTTATTACTCTTCGAGTGGTCAGGAACACACCGGATGGGAGATCGTCAAAGAACCTATTCTGCCGTCTCGCATGTGCGTCAAGATCACGGTGGGAGAGTCCATGAAGCCCAGCGACTGGGTGGTGAGCCACGACTTTGTCGAGGGCAATGGCGACGAGGAGGCAACCGCGCAAGGTACGCAGCGGACCGGCGCCGAGGTGATTGCCAACCAGAATCTCTACTGCATAGACTTCTCTGGTTGCAAACCGAGAGAAGACGGGGACAACTGTGCGGAAGCGTGGGACGGTATACCTGATGACCCTAACCCCAGAGAAAGCAGAAACGTTTGCACCTGTGCGGGAACAATGCCAACTACAGAGTTCGGTGATGACGTACGCCCTACACAGGACCTCGGGTTCCGGTGGGTCTTGATCAAGATCAACGGAGTGCAGTCGGTCTCCGATTCGGCATGCCAATTCGACTCCGACCAGACCGTTTCCGTGAAATTGGATAGCGTGTATTATCCCAATGATCCTGCGTGGGGTGACTTTAAAGGTAATAAGATCGAGGTTAACTCGGCTGCATGTCCACAGAATATCCTGCCTCACGAAGATGTCACCATCTCGTGGATCCTCAAGGCCAACAAGACCGCTTCCAATATTCAGAAGCAGAACCCATGGAAAATTGCGTTCCAGGGTCTTGATCCAAACATCGAGAAGGACTACGACGCTCCGCTCAGCTGGATGGGCAACCTGAAAGCTACTCAGCCAGACAACGTTGACCCTAAAAATTCGCCGCTTTACAAGAACGGAGCCGACGGAACTTACATGACATTCACAGAGACCGAGCACAGCAAATGCGGATACAACCAGGAGGGACTCCTCTCGTGCGACCGACGTGAAATCCGTATGCACTTGTGTCTGCAGGACCGCAAGGCGGAGGCAGACGTGTTGCCTGCTGATAGTCAGTACACTTGGGGTGATAGTTGGAGCACCGGGGCACAGAAAATGAGTTTCTGGGTGGACGTGCAAGACGCGGATGCTGCCTACGCGAAGGTGCACAAGTTTTACGAGCTCAAGTGTCCTGCAAAGGAGTATGATGCCAGCACACAAGCGTTCAAGGATCCCTTACGAACTGCGGGTTTCCGGGCACCTGGCACCATTTTGCAAGAAAACTACTGTGCTGCATACAGCCGAATGACCTACGAGTACGTGGCCCCTGGAGGTAACGGAACAAGACACAAGCCTGTACCTTGTAACGACATCACAGATAACGGTTGGCGAATTTCTGATGTATGTAACGACGCTTGTGAGACCCCGCAATACTGCAACAACGGACAACCACCAGTACCGGGAGTGACAAAAAATAGCCAGACCGGTCAGTTGTACGAATGTCTGAGTGAAGCCAATCGAACTCAGTTCTGCGAGGCAGACGCCAGCAAGCCATACCGCCTTTACTTTGAGTTTAGCATTGCAGCGACAGACTCCAACCCGAATGATGCGTTCACGTGTTTGTCTGTCTCGGATGCTACAAGCACTGCCGACGACAACAAGCACAAGAACCTTCCGTATTTCTCTTACACTACCGTGGAAGACGGGGAGGTGAACCTTTCCCGAAGGCCACAGCTGATCATTGGGTCTCCTTCGAACGCAAACGAAGACACGGCTGCGCTGTCCATGTTACGAGCATCCGACAAGCCGGCAGACGCGAGCTGCACGGTCCGTGCGACCGGTGGCGATGCCACCGGTTCTAAGGTGCAGCTCCGCATCACCGACGATAGTGTCTTCACTGCTAACAACGCCAAAGACGAACGCGACATAAGTGTGTTTGAGGCAGAGTCAGGAAACCTTGAATGGAATTCCAATGACGGCTTTTTGGAAATAAAGACCACTGATCGGTACTTTGATGCCGATAACGAGAAAACCTTGATCAATGTGGGCATTGGCGCTTGTCCCAGTCCCACCGAGCTTAACGGACTGTGGAACACCGAAAATGGCGCCAACCCATTTGCTAAGGCGCCAGGAACTGATGGCTCGGCGTTTGGTGACTGTGACAGCTTTGAGCCTACTGCAGACATGATGGCAAATGGTGTCACAAAAAAACACAGCCTTTGACATGCTTTTTGGTAGCGCCTCGGCCCAACCACAGGCGGCATTCTGGACCGCTCAGAAAGAGAACCCTTCGGGTGCATACACGCTCTTCAACGCCACCGCGCTGAATTTGGCAAAAGACACGAATGGTGTTGCCAGCGAGGAAAATGTGTTATTCATGAACCCAAGGTCTTGGACTTCCGGGAGTGAGTACACCATTGAACCGGCAACCATTTCCAACCACGGCAACTCCGACCTATCCACCCGCGGCATGCACACCACTTTCCGCAGCAGCCTCGAGAACCTGCAGAAGTGCAAAACTCGCAAGGGCGAAGCTGCGATGGTGACGCAGGTTGATGAGAATACAGGAAGCACCAAGTACGTCTTCTCGCTGTCCGTGACCCACGTTCAGATGCAACGCAAGAACGACCCCGGTTTCCGCCAGTTCACCACCCAGTGCACTGACCGACAGTACACTTTGACCGTGGCCAACAGCATTCAGGCGCTTTCTGGCATTCGTACAAGCGGTGACGCTGCTCTCAACGAAGATTCGACCTCTTACATTGACTCTATGGGATATTCTAACGAACAATGTGCACAAGAAAGATGCGACGACACACTCGGACCAAAGCATACCTGCCCCGAAGACGCAGCAGATATGCGGTCGTTTGAGTACAAGATTAACCTTGACCTCCGTAGCGAAGTTAACCAGCTGGCAAACGGGGGCACCGTGACCTACTACTACGGTGTGGCGCCTTTCACCGGTAACTCCACGGACGCAAACATCCAGGTAGATTCCGGCAACTGCTACGGCGCAGCGCCCACGGGAGCCACGGTGACCAGCAGTAATGATGAAAATGTGCTCACTTCGACCATTTCCTTCCGTACCAAGTGCTTGGGACTCAAGGACAGCAGTGGTGTGAAAAAGTCCAACGTGTTTGCCTCTTGCGCAGCCGACGCTGCACAGACTACCAACTTTGACTTCAAGGTGCGACTGTACAAGTGTACTGCCAAGGCACACTTTACCGATAGCAACGCCAACCCTGCTTCCGTTGGGAACTGTCAGGACACCGGCAACTGGTATCATGTTAGTGCAGCCATGGCCTTTATCGAACAAGTGACCGACGTCTCATACGACGCTCCTTTCGAGAAACTGATGAGGTTTTACACTGACATTGACCATCGGGACGGTGGCAACTACCTGACCGGAAACGATTTAAAAAATTGGCGCGAGAAAGTGGCTCTTCGACCCACACAGGAGCATCCGCTCCCCACATATAGCGCCGACAGCTTTGCTGTGTTCAGCATTGGGTTCAAGGAGCGGTCCGCCCTTGAATCCACCATGACCACCGCAATCAAGGACGTGAGCCTATGCGAGTTCAAGCTACCTTGCTTCATGCAGAAATACGTGCCAGATGCATTTAACCCCACCAATGCCAACGCGATTAAGTTTATGGGCGCTGATCCTTCTCATGCCGATCACAAAAACAACCAACCAACGACGCTCCCTCTGTGCACTCACGACAACATGGTGGTCAAGATGACACACAGTCCTTTGGCACTTTACGCGCGCAACCAGGTCATCTACACAGAAGATCACACATCAGGTAATACCCAAGATCCTGGATGTGCCGATCCGAAGGAGCGTGACTCGAGCAGAAAGTGTATCCCCACAACTGTCTCCGGAACAGGCAACAAGTTGCCAGAGTTGTCTTGCGACAGAATGCTCTGGGAGGTCTTCCTTGAAGCCGAGGCCCTTGCCTACGCTGAGGCAGATAATACCGCTGGATACTTTGAAGGTGCTGGGTTTGGTGGTAATTTCAAACAGCAAAATACGTTCGTGCTGAATGCCGTTCGGTCTCTCAACCCCGTGTTGTCGTCTCAGCAACTGTACAAGGACGGAATCATCACTGATTATGCTGCCGCGCTTTACGGGTCGGGCGAAGCAAACTCCATTGCAACTAACGAACAAGACAAGTTTACACTGACCTATGGCGACCAAACCCAAACACTATATCCGACCTGGCCAGCAGATAACCGCACAGAGACAAACGCAATGCAGGCAACTGTTGGAGTAGCCACTTGCAAGGGAGCACAAGCCTACTACTTCAAAAATGCCACCGCTGACGCGGGCTCTGCCGAAGAGTATCCCTACCGCCTTGCAAGCGGCCGAAGGGTGGTGTATTGCGACGAAAAGGACGCCGCTTTCAACTCACCTTGTCGTTTGAATCACTGTCCACTTGTGAACGCGCCACTGCACTCCACTACCGGCTTTGTGCTGACCTCTGTCGACCAATTTTACATGGACTTGAAGAAACTCCGGAGGAACACTCCATACCATTTCTCCGTGGTGGCCATCATGTATGATGCCATGGCTTACGACAGTCTTGAAGGTTTCGGTACTTCCCAGTTCACGCTCGGATCGACCGGTCGCCGTTTGCTTTCCACTAAGCCCCAGTTGGCGCTGATGGAGCGGGCGCAGATTGCCAGTCAGATCAAAGCGGCGGACCGATCCATGCTCTCGGTCATGATGCCGATGGACGACACCGTCCAGGCAGCCACACCCATTATCATGCCCAACGGCGTAGCCCAAGAACAGCCCGTTGACATCACCAAGCCCACTCTGAACATGGGCACCGGCGGATTTGTCATCACCGGACCTCCCGAGGACCACATTACTGGTGCCGAGCAGGTGGACGCCATACTGGACACCATGGCCGGACTCAATGGCGCAGAGCGTACCTTCCTCCGGGCCCAGAACGCTACCGGGATTGGCGAGTTCCTTGATCTAGTGTGGCACGACTTCCCCGAGCGGTTCAAGGACGTGCAGCACTTCTTCTTTGTCGCCGCGCCGTGGTCCAACTTCGAGCTCTTTGCGGGTAAGGACACCCTGACCATTGAAGGACTTAAAGTGGGTATTGGGCTCCTCCCCGCCACTATTGCGGCCAACGTGGTGCTTGCCGGGTTTGGCGTCACCTTACTGCAAGCTTCAGTCAACACCGTTTCCAGCGCGACCGCGGCAGCCGTTGCTAGCATGCCTTCCACGAGCAGAATGCGGCCGTCCCTGAGATCCATGGCCAAACATCTGCCCGCTCACATGCTCCAACGATCCAGCTCCTTCTTCAGCGGCGGTCAAAAAGCGTGCTTCTCACTCTATCACCGCCACTTCTTCAAGCCCGACGAGTCGGCGATCAACCCACTCGACTGCATTGCCTGGTTAGACAAAAGCCGTTTCTACAACAACGACGGCAGTTTTGCTGGAGTGTTCAACGCGATTCTGAGCTTCCCTGGTGCCCTGCAAAAGAATGCATTAATGATGATGTTCTTCAGCGAGTTTATCTACATTCTGTGCGGATTCTATGCGCTTGCGGCGGTGTTGTCCCTGCCACTATGGATCAGAACAATCGTGGCCCGCCGCTGCAAAAACGACGGCAAGGTGGGAGCGGTCTACGCAAAGGAAGACGGATGCGCGTCATTTGACACCTGGCGCAAGATCGCATTCTACATTGTCGATTTCCCTCTGTACCAAAGCTGGACTTACGGCGAAATCGACCTGGCCAATCCAGAGAAGGTTCCGGACATTGCCGACTGGAAGACGCCTGCAGGCAGAACAAACTTCTGGCGCTGGTGGAGCTTTATTGCTATGCTACGTGTCGGGCTGCTGATTGTGGCACCTCTCTTCTGGCTGTGGTCGCTGCTGATTGCCTACGCCTATTACGCCGTCTACGTCGTCGCGACCTTTGGCGGTTGCTGCTTCAAGGGCCGCAAAGACAATGAGAAGGAATGCAACGATCGCATCAAGAAGACCATTGATCGCCAGAACGAGGAGCTTGTAGCTCAAGCCCTCAACTCCAACTCCGCCTTTTCCGTGGACAATCCCATCGACGAGAAGCAGGAGAACTTCCCAGTGAGCTCGGCTCACTCCAAGTCCTACATCAAGGAGGAAACAAGGAAACAAGAGATGAGCCCTTTTGCCATTTGAGCGCCTGTGTACACACCAACGAACATTCCAAGACACCCCAACAGACCAAGAGCCGATTGTTGACTTTTGACTCGAATCACCGAAACAGATCGAACAGGCTAATATTATTACCATACAGTTATACACGAAAAGAGATTAAGAAGCGAACGTACTTACGGCATTTAACTAATATATTGATTTCGACTTGCCGATAGCGGAGGGGAACACAAAGACTTGGTACCCAGGCGTTTCGGGTCCAATGAGTGTCCCCAGCCTTCCTCTATCCTAATCGTAATTTAAAGTAAAATGTCGTATACATTAATTTTTGCATTTTAATTAGTTTACTCAATTAATAGATAGCGAGGGATTATGGCTAGGTTTGATCACTCAATCCGTATTTCGTTGCCACTTGTAATTGAGTGCACCATCCAGGACTTCGGCGTATTTGTCAGATAGTTCTGTCCACTCCTTTGGATCTGACACCGGCATTGGAATGTTAGCGTACCAGAATCCGTATAGGTCGCGGGCCATTGTGATTCTCTTACAACATTCGGGTCCAATCACCATTGAGACCGACTTGGTGCGGTCTCGTGGACACCGCGCGGAGATTCTCTTGTTGCACCACCGAGTCAGGCGACATGCCGCACACTTGCTTTTGACAGCAGGCACATCAATGCAAGAAAAATTAGTGGAGGAACACGTATAGAAATGCCAGAGTGTTTGGTCCATTCCTGCTATCTGCAAAGCCAAAGCCTGGTTGTGCAGGTACCCGTACGCTTCTTGCCTGGGCTTGCTCGGATCTGACTCAAGTAGCATCTCAATTGGGCGAGGAAGGATAATCGGCTCCTCCTCCTCCTCGTCCACGTCCAGTACACTTCTCCGTTTATGCGCCTTTTTGCGGGATTCCTCCTCCTCCTCGCTGTCGTATGCGCCCGTGTCGTCAACTAACCATTTGTCCGGGTAGTAGGACACGTCCTGGTACCGTTCGTCATCGGAATCAATATCTGACGATGACGCGTCGCCTTCCTCCGAATAATCTTCATTTTTTTCATTGGTATCGACATGGCTCGCAGTCGATTGCTGCTTCTGTCCTTTCTTTCTAAGTCCTCTGCTCTTTTTTCGCGCTGGCGCTTGCTCGGCTTCCGATTCTTCGTCTTCTTGTGCAAGAGCGTCGAGGGCAACAATCACTGCCTGGTTGCTGGTGTTCTCGTAGCCCTCATCCTTGCCTTTTTCCCAGTCAATCACGTTTTTGCGCGGTACGTCGTCATAAAGGTTGCTACCAATGTAGTAGATGCATACTTCGTCCGATCTGCTTCGCCAATTCGGGATCCGGACTGGGTAATAATTACTGTCTCGCTCATTTGCGCATCGCGACCAGTAAGGTGGAAGTAAAGTATCGTTGTTGGGGATTGGTCGACCTCTTTTCTGTTTTGCATTGAGCATGTTGTTTGCTTTGAAACAATGCTTTCACCAATTTTGAACTTTTTACAATTTAAATATCACCGCTCATTTTTTTCGCTCTCAGTTAACTGAAAATCATTTTTATTAAAATGTTTAACCTGCAAACTTATTTTCTATTATCGATAACTGACGGTTCAACCAGTTATACCGCCCGACTGAATTTCGAGGCAAACAAATAACCAACATGCAGCAATCACAAGGAAACGCCGCAAAGCAGATGCCTTCTCAGAAGAGTGTCAAGCGCCCCACGAGCCACGAAGGCTTCTGCATGACTTGCGTTCCTACAGGAATGTCGTGTTTTAAAGACGGCTCAAACTAGCAGAGCAGTTGGATGTGAATGTAGCGGAATGGGAACCGTTCGACATCATGCAGAGATTGCTTACCTTCGTAAGTCGTGCTTCCTTAGGGAGAAAGGTCGGCGTACTAAGGAGAAGCAAATAACAATAGAACATTCAGATCCAGAGAAGCCGACAACAAAGCCGTGTTTTCATTGTCTACGTTATATGGCGAGATTCTGTCCGAAGATTCGGATTACTTACAAGTACAAGGGAGCGTGGGTGACAAAAACGGTTTTACGAATTTTGCAAGACGAGAAGAGCGAACCGATTACTGTTTCTTCTGCTAGAGCAAAGTGGAGAGTGCGCTGAAAGTAACAAATAAACGATTTAAATATAGAAAAGGTGAATAATAACCTGTGTGATGATTCACATCAGGGTACTTCTGATTTTGATGCCCCTCTAACACAATCGCGAACCCGGAATACGCGAATAAAACAGCACGAGTGGACCGTCGTGCACCACGTTATCGCACCAATATCCTTTTTTGGTAATACGGATCTCTTGCTTTTTGTGGGGATACTTTCGAATAAAATCAACAGCCCGAGTCTCTCGAAGTAGACGCACGCGGTTAGGGTAAGCGTCCACGGCCTGTTTCATTAGATATGTGCCGGTATTCGATTTTGATTCAATTGACGGGTTTACCTTTTCCTTTGCAAACAGATGAAGGTAGCGTAACAGCACCGGATGGCGGGGAGTGACTGCTACGATAGCTTGAAAAATAGCGACTGATGGTTCCCACGCAGGTATCACGGTAACCATGTCTTGTGTTTGTGTCATATTTGAAATCAACATCGCAGCAAAGTTGGATGATAACGGTTCGACATCGACATCTAGATACACCCCCCCGTGATTAAAAAGCGTGGCACCGCGACAGATGTCAGCACGAATCATCCCCCTCTTTTGCCGAAGAAATTGTACGGTAAGTTCGTATGCCAAAACTGGCACCCTTTCGATCTCGAGTAGACACCGGGCGTCATCCAAAACCTGTGCACTCCAACCAAGAGGAAGCGTAGCGTTAATGTGGGCGACATTGCGATACAACGTCTTTTCTTTTGTTGAATGATGTTCTGTAGTGTGCAAAAGATCATATTTGTAGGTGAAGACGAGTTTGTGTGGTACATGGGGGGTGATCATTTGCAAGGGAAACACGACGACTCGGTCGAATTGATTTATTACAAAGAAAGCGTATAACAGACTGCATTGGGCAACAAAAATACATACCACTGTACAAATCACGATCTCTCGGCGGCGAATCATTGCACATTCAATTGACGATGGCAATGCTTAATATATAAATGGGCCGCATCAAACAAATTAAATGTAAGAGTTTGGTTATTGATAACACCGACTACACATGCATTCGCTAGTATACGCGACCCAACCCGAAAGCGGGGAGTCCTCCTCGGCAGCGCAGGAGCGTCGCTACGCTTCGCCAGTGTATGGCACTCGTGGAGGATACTGTTTTAGTAGCATGGTCCGTTGTCTGGTGTCGCCCCTTGATCGGATGCAAGGTTGTGTTACTTCCTGCAGACGCCGACTGGCGGCTGGGGACGTAGCACGGTCTATGGAGATGCTAGACGCACGAATCGTGGAGTGCGAAAAGCGCGAGGCTGCCCTGGAGGGGCAGTTGATAGAGTATCATAAGCGGTTGCGGCTGACGGCTTCCACGCTGGTTGGTGATACAGAACTGCCTGCACATGCCCGTGCTAGCCCAGAAGTGGTCAAGATTCGATTACAGGATCTGCTGCGACAAAAAAAGTCGTGCGAACGCAAATTGCGACGCGCCATCAAGCTAACGGCCACTATTCGAAGAGAGGCAGATTCCTTAGATGAATGCAGCACTAATTCGGAAGTGGTGGCAATGCTGCAGCGGGTGCTACGATACACTCAGGGCATCCAGCCGGACGTGGCAACCGCCGAGGAGCTCATGGACCGAGTGGAAGAGGCAAATGCGGATGGAAAAGAGTGCACCAAGATTCTGGGACGAGAGGATTTGCTCGAGTCCGAAAGCATTAATTCCGACACCGACGAGGAAACCACAGAGCAAGAAGTGATTGCAGAGGCAGAAGCGCTTCTCGGCATCCAGTGCGTCTCTCCCATGCCGGAGGTACCCAAGTTCTTTCCCCAAACCAGGAAACGGGCCGTTCCCAGCTCGATTGAAGATGCACGGATTCCACTCGAGGCGGATTAGATTTGACAAACACTTCTATTCATATCTGTCTTTATTAAAGATTTAATTCTAAACTATTACAATTTGTAATATTCGTGCAAGTTATCACTCTATCCGCTGCCTCTTAAAAAGAGGACAGTCGTGGTGAGCGGAAAGCTCATTGGACATGTTGCTGCGAATAGAAACGCGCTCTTTTCCGATCCCCAATTGACGGTTTAGGGCGCGACAGACACATTTAATGACTTTGCATAACGCGGTCGGGTCAATCGCCCACAGATCAACCATACCCGACTCAGTTGTCATGCCAGGTACGCCTTGTCGATTTCGTTTTTTGCCTTTATTGGGGTAGGCAACGCCTCTCTGGTCTCCTTGTTCGGTTTTTTTATAAAAGCGAATATCCTTCAGTGCTTCGTCCACGTAAAGATCCTGAATGAACTCTTCATCCGTCAGCTCCCAAAGCCGCTTGCGTGTATTCAATGGCATATCAGGGCGATCGTCCAGGAGAGCTATACGAATTGCGCGCACAATGGCATTGGTTGCTGCCTTCGATTCGTCCTGACACGCCAAAGGAAGCCGTGAGAGCAATACAGGCATATGTATTGAAAACAAATAAAGATACCTCATTGAGCACTTTTGGTAGCACGGCCCACCCAAATTCTTCCAGATGTTTCTGGACCTCCGTCTTGTCTGCTGTTTGCGACATGGACGTATCGGATTCATCTTTTTGTTGCTTGGGGTTGTACGGGTGTTCTACTTGCTGGGTAAAGTACCCTTGGTACTCCTCAGGGATTGTTTCGAGGTTGTAGCCGTACCCGAGTTCTTTTCCACATTTTAACTTCAGATGGGTTTCCGTTGCATCAAAGAGTCTCTTCCCTTGCACCTTGCAACCCGGACCGTTGGGTTCCTCTTTCAAGTTCGCAGGGAGTGGCTCGGAGGGAGGGTTATCCAGAAGGCGCACGTACCGCACTACGCGGCAATCGTGTGGTTTTCTGCATTTGGTGACCTTGTGTGCACCAACCCAGAGCACGACGCAACCCTCCTCCATGGGTACAGTTTCCCAGCCCACACGCGAAGGGGAAAGGTTCCTCAACTTGCGAGACGCTGCATAGTCATCGGCTGCCTCCTTCAAGACGGCCGCTTGCTTTTCAAGCTTTACAAAGCCGGGCTTTTTCAGGTTTTCCAGCAGTTCGGTGTACTTCTCATTGTTGGAGAGAAACAAATAGAAATCAGATTCTTGTCCGACCGGTATCCGATAGACACAGAGCTGGCTCGTATCCTTGCCCTTGTACTTGGTGACCAGCATGCCCTGCACGTTCGGGCCGGTACCGTTCGGGTCGCGTGTGAGGGGTGCTGATGCACGCTGCTTGCTCGTCTCCATGTGTCCTCGGTATGGATAAGGTTTCCCTTGACCCCTAGAGTTTGTTATATCGGCCGAGTTAACTGTAAAAACATTTTATTCAGCTCATGAGCTAACTGAACTTGTTTATACTAAGTTGCAAACGGCAGCGGCTAGGGCGCCCGTACCTCCAGCAAAGAGCGCCGCATGCTCTCCAAGACTTGTTGAGGGTTGACTGGGCCATGCATGACGCCCTGTACAAACCTTTCATTGTGCACAATATGTTTTAAATATTTATTACATAGCTTTAGACACATTGGGGTCAATGTATGTTCAGTATGTTACTCGAGCAATATTGCACCTTTTGGATATAGCATGGTATCAATGATGCAACGCAATTGTCTTATTAACAAAAAATTGATTGCAATTGTGTGTTTGTCGTTTATGGTATATTGTGTTATGCACTTAATTACCAATATGTGCATAATCAGAAGGATAAACCACAAGAAGGAAATAACAACACGCACTCTTGCTCCGACGTCTGCAAACTCAGAGTTTATTCAAACACAGCACCTGAAGGGAAGGTCACTGGAGCTTGCCAAACTCATCAACAACCTCCATCGTGCGCGAGCTACTCGACTGGACACGAAGCATTGGGGAGTTCCGCTGTATGTTTTGACATTAGGCGGTAAGAGGTTTGAGCAGTTTAAGAAGGAAATGCAAGCTGAGCATCATCCGTTTACCGTGGTACCTCAATNAAAAAAGCCGCTCCAGTCAGATTATCCACACATAAAGAACAAAGGTGTACTTGGCTGCACCCGTGCACATTTATCGTTTGCGCAAGAATTGTTGAAACGAGGTGACAAGTGTGCAGTTGTAGCTGAAGACGATGCAAGCTGTGCGCTGTCAGCCCACTGGCCCGAGTCGCTAAAGGACTTGTGCAATCGAATGTTTAAGAAGGACTCTAACTGGACCACTCTCACGTTGTATGCACACAACGCAAAAGTTCCGCCAAGCGGGCACGTGCATATTGTGAGATACACTGAAGACACATGGGGGACGGTAGCGTACATGGCAACACAGCGATGGGCTAGGATTATGACAGACCTCTCACGTGGGAACACACGCCTGATGCGCTCAGAGATTGGATCAAAATATGGAACAGCAGATAGCGCGGTCTACGCATTCAAGGGTTCGGCAGGGTACGTGCTGCATCCAAATTACGTGTTTCCAAATAATGTGGATACCCGTAGTGCAGTAGAGACACAGCATGCAGTGGGAAAAGGAAGGAATAATCTGCACCTGGAGAGTGGTATCAAGGCAGTGAAGCAAAGCATGGCCCACTTCGCTAAGTCCACATTCCAAAAATAAACGTCTCAATTATGGCTGTGGTAAACAACTACTGGAATTTCTAAAGGAACTGCAACGCAAAATCAATAAAATAAACGATTAGATTCGCTTCTTTTCCTTAATATACTTAAAAGTCAACATTGTTCTCATTAATTTCTTTAATATAAAAATGTAGGGTCATAGAGACTATCTTCTTTATGCTTCTTTGTATTTCACTTGGATCTACATTGAACAGTACTATTATGTTTTGTAGTAATCACGAGCTGCTTTTTAAACTAGATCTACATACAAGGAGACACTAAACACAAAAGAAATTTCGTACAATGACACGGTGTTAGTGCTGTCTACGAAACGTGGCCGAAATACGAGGACTCTCCAAATCGCCTTTCAGCACAGCATGATTCAAATGTTCCTGAGTACCCTTTTTCATCACGTACGCACTTCCGCACGCGACTTTGATTTTTTTTGTCTTGCGCTTGCTGCCATCAACAGGCTTTGCTGCGGGCCGAAAGCTAATTGACGCCGGTCCTCCAAAAGACAATCCAACGATATCCAAAACGTGTCCTTCTTTGTCCCGATCAAGACAACTTTCGTTGTCGGAATGCCATGCTATTGATCCATTCTCCGAATCGTCGTAATGTTGTAATAGCACCACATTGGCAATCATGCGACCTTCGGTAAGCCTGTCACTGATGGCAAACAAATTAGCCATGACTTCTTTCAGCTTGTCATCTATTGCAGCCGACACGTGTGTCTGCCCACCAAAAAAGTAACTGATACTATTTTCTCCNTCCCGGTGAAGAAATGCAGTGCTACGACGAACAATGTTTCCAAACATACATCTGGGTCGCTCAAATTTGATAGTTTCTGAAAGTGCGCTGAATATTTTTTCGCTCCCGTAAACGACTTCGGGGTAGTAAGTCACGTAGGTTTCCAACAATGATCGTGACGAGATTCGTTCTTGTGGCACACGCATTGTCACGGCATCTCGAATAACGTCCACTATTATCTTCTCGCCATGCGGTGGAAAGCGGCACGTCTCATACTTGCTATCACAATTGACAAACCCATACACGTATTGATTCTTGCTTTTTCCCCCGTTCCCTCCTTTTAGCATTGGAGCCAGACACATCTTATTCAGCTCACACCAAGTACAATTTCCTGCTTGGTTGCATGCCGCCTTTTCGTATGCCACATTACAAAGTCTTCCATTCATATTTGCTCCTGTAGCATCCAGACCCTGGTAACTGTCTGCTACAACAACTGCTCGAAGGTGCTCAATCGAACCTGGTGGCAAGGGAATCCATACATCGTTTGATTCGCATTCGGTGCCGTATCGAGTGTGAATGTTGTTTTGAATCCACTCAAGTGTACCCTGTTGGTGATTGCTTTTTGTGTATGTAGTCGTCGCGCCTGCTACGCTAAAGTATAACGTCGTGCTGCCATCCTCAACTTTCCGCTTCTTGCTGGACATGTTCTTTGTTTGAAATTTAGATTGTCAACAAAGTCCGTTGACTGTTGTGCAATATTTAAAATTATTAAATCTTCATATACAGTTAACTTCAACCCGTTTAATGCCTACGAAATTCACAGCGAAATCTACATCGAATCATTGACCTTAGATGTAATTACAAACAGATTGGTACAAATACAAGGGCTACTCATAACCAATAGCCCATGCACAGCTCTATCGATTCAGTATAAAATAGGTCTTCCGACAATCACTCCTCCGAGATGGCCTTCATCTTCCCGCGGAAGCGCTTGCGCTCCGCCGAGCTCGGCATCTCGCCGCAGACAACCTCCGAAGCCTTAGTACGTCCGTTTTCGTCAACAGCAAGGACAAAACTGAGGGGTTGGCCTTCGACAAGCTTGCGAAAGCCGTCGCATTGGATGGCAGTTTGATGAACAAAGAAGTCACTGCCATCAGTATCCGAAACAACAAAACCGTAACCTCGTTTGGCATTAAACCAACGGCAGGTGCCCGTTAGACGCTCAGTCGCTGTGGCTGTCGTGTTGGCTCTAGCAGTGGACATGTCGTCTGTAGCAGCTTGATAGAACGACCTCAGCGCGCAATGGGTACCGACCTTGACTACAATCCGAAGTAGCAGGAGCGCCATGCTCAGTGGAGAATTTGAGCAGGACTTATAGTGCGCTGCAACTGTGGTCCGCAACGTCCCATCGCTCCTTCCCCAGCAGCATGCCCGCGCGGCAAACACACGTGTACTTTACCCGAGAGGCCGGCGAGATCCGCTGTGTCTCACACGCCCCGCGCCGATGCAAGACCTACGCCTTCCTGCTGCCTTCGTCGGTCCGGTGCACCCTCACGGGGGCTCGAAACTACACCAACTGTGCGCTGCACTACGCTACCTACACCGCCCGGATAGTGGAGGTGGCGTGCGGTGCCGGGGTCCCGTGTACGGTGAGCGTTGACATTGACGAGGCGGTCGCAAACTACCAATATTTTCGAGTGGTGCGCGTTTGTGTGGTAGCCGTGATAGGGCTGCTGATTGCGGCGATGGTGTTCGTACGGGGAGCGCGCAATACGCATCACACCGGTTACCAATCGGGAGCGAGATCAAGTCATTTGCCGATGTAGACAATCTCGAGGCGTTTGGCCAAATAAAGTGGGGATTCGTCCGGGTTCTCAGCATCGCCACTGACTCCGTTAGCGGCACCAGAATCCACCTCGACGTCTTCCGCCTCCTCGTCCGAATAGCTGTAGGGCCGGCCGCTCCAGTCGAGCTCTGGCATTTCCCGATCCGAACCAGCCGACTGTTGCTTGGTCTCCAACTGGAGCAGGAGCTGGAGCGACGGGTAGGTGCACAGCGTCCCGGACAAGTGCGAAGCGGTCGTCGTCACTCGCTCGCCCTGGATGTTGCTCACCCCGCAGAGCGTAAGTAGCAGAGTCCACACGCGGTCCGGCAGCGCGCAACTGCTGTTGAGCAGTGGACCCACCTCGATCAGCAGCTCCCATAGGTCATACCGCGTCTCAATGTCGCCGATTCGCGGGTCGAAGCGGATGTTTGGCGTGTTGCACGCGTCGAGTTCCACTGAACGCACAAGCGCTCCTTCGGACAACCCGACTTTCTCTGCCGGAGCAGAAGATGGCATGCCGTCTTCAGTACACTCGGCGTCTTTGAACACATGAAGACAAGGGACACCGCAAGAAACACGAAAGGGGTCACTCTTTTGAGTACCTAGCTTTATACCTAACAGTTTGTTAATATTTCATAATTTCATATTTTAATAAAGCGATTGTAAACCGCATGTCCAGATTATTGCTCTCAAGTGATCGAGCAGTAGCCTAAAATCATGGATGCTACTTGTGATCCGAAGAACCGTCATACGCAACCAAATTGACAAACTTGGCTGATACAGTACTGGCGCCCTTGCTGACGTTGCGTGGATCGAAAGATTGGACCACAAACTTCCCGGCCTTTAACGCCGTGTCACAGACGTTTTTCACAGCCCCTAACGAAGACTGTTGCACGGGATTGGACTTGCCCGATACCTCCGCCACCTTCTCGGTGGACTCGTCCGATGCCGCCGCCACCTTCGAATGTGAATCGTCGGTGGACACGACCGGTGCCGCCGCATCCTTCGAATGTGAATCGTCGGCGGACACGCCCGGTGCCGCCGCATCCTTCGAATGTGAATCGTCGGTGGACACGACCGGTGCCGCCG
>PAPF01000009.1 GCA_002708825.1 Phyllobacteriaceae bacterium
CCTCGGCGGTGTCGTTGGATAAACGGTCCTCTCAACCAGTCCATCGCGCTGCAATGCTCTCAGCGTTTGTGTCAGCATTCGTTTGGAGATGTCGCCGACNGCCTTNTTCANNGCACTGAACCGCTTNGGCTCNCGNGCNAGCATCATNAGGATCAGCACCGACCATTTGTCGCCGATNCGGTCNAGCACNTCNCGAACCGGGCAATTNGNGGCATCGACGCCCTCNGCCTGCCATTGATCGAAATGCCGNATNATCTCTTCNGGCACCNCNGGGAGGTTACTCNTCGTGTTCCCTGGTCATTGAAAACTGCCTCCTTCCAATGCCTGTCGATCATTGGTAACGAAACGAGACCATAACTCNTTTNGNAACCAAGNTCAAAGTGTGGAGGGCATTATCATGNCANACNAGNCAGCCAAATATCTCGTNANCGGCGCATCCGGCCAACTGGGTAATCTNGTCGTCGCCGATCTGGTGAAGAAGGTGCCGGCGCAGNATGTCGTCGCCCTGGTGCGGCGACCGGATTCCGCTGCCCCGCTCGAAGCACTGGGTGTCGAGGTGCGGATCGGCGACTACAACGATCGCGCCACTCTTGAAAAGGCATTTGCGGGCATCGACCGTCTGCTCTTGATCTCCGCTTCCGAGGTCGGCCAGCGCACCGCCCAGCACAAGAATGCCATCGATGCCGCGAAAGCGGCTGGCGTCGGCTTTATCGCTTATACCTCCATCCTCAGGGCCGACAGCTCTCCAATTGGACTCGCAATCGAACATCGCGAGACCGAAGAGGCAATCAAGGCGTCCGGCATTCCCTACGCCTTCCTGCGCAATGGCTGGTACACCGAGAACAAGACCGCCTCGATCGCACCCGCGCTTGAGCACGGTGCCTATATCGGCGCGGCCGGGGAAGGACGCTTCTCCAGCGCCACGCGCCAGGATTTCGCGGAGGCCGCCGTCGCGGTGCTGACCGCCGATACGCTGCAGGCGAATGCAATCTACGAACTGGCCGGTGACGAGAGCTACACAATGGCCGAGTTCGCCGCGGAAATCGCCAGCGCAGCCGGTAAGCCCGTCGCCTATGTCGATATGAGCGAAACAGAGTTTGCCGGAGCGCTCGAAGGGGCTGGTCTCCCGGGGCCAATCGCCGCCATGCTGGCTGACAGTGATGCGCAGGCAGCAAAGGGTGCGTTGCAGGACGACAGCCACACACTTCAGAGCCTGATCGGCCGCCCTACCACACCCTGGGCTGAGACCGTGCGCGCCGCGGTTAAAGAGCTGAACGCCTGACGCAGGCCGGACAAAAGACCAGCAAGGAAACCATCATGAAAGCAGTACAGTTCGATGAGTATGGAGGACCGGAGGTTCTGAAGATCGTCGAGATCGATGAGCCCCATGCCGGTCCGGGCCAGGTGCGGATTGCGGTCAACGCGGCCGGGGTCAATCCGGCGGAGTGGAAGATACGCGCCGGGCTTTTCAAGGATTTCATGCCGGTGGAGTTCCCCTCCGGCGTTGGCTTCGAAGGTGCCGGGATCGTCGACGAGGTCGGCGAGGGCGTGACGGACGTTGCGGTTGGCGATGCCGTTTTCGGCGCCGGTGCCGGCACGGCGGCGGAACATGCGGTACTGAATTACTGGGCGCGCAAACCGGACGACATGCCGTTCGACGTAGCCGGTGGATTCTCCGTGGCTTCGGAAACGGCGATCCGCAGCCTCGACTATACGGGCGCGAAGGCCGGCGAGACGGTACTGATTTGCGGCGCAGCGGGCGGGGTCGGCTCCGCCACGGTCCAGATCGCGCGGGCACGCGGGATGACCGTCATAGGGACGGCAAGCGCGGCCAAGCATGACTACCTGCGCGAGCTGGGCGCTACTCCAACGACATACGAACCGGGCCTCGCCGCGCGCGTGAAGGAACTGGCGCCGCAGGGTGTTAACGTAGCGCTCGATCTTGCCGGCGCGGGGATCATCCCCGAACTGATCGAGATTGTCGGCGATGCGTCGCGGGTCCTCTCGATTGCCGATTTCACCGCCCCCGAACATGGCGCGCAATTCACGCCCACGCCGCAGGAACACCCGGAACGGGCATTGGCGGAAGCGGCCCGGCTCTATTCCGAAGGCGCCTTGCGCCTGCAAGTGGAGAAGAGCTTTCCGCTGGCGCAGATCGCCGACGCCCATGCGCTCAGCGCCGAGGGGCACGTCACGGGCAAGTTGGTCGTTACTGTAGGCTGACCCACGGACGAATTACCACTCCGACACCCGGGCGGTGCTACTGCTACCCGGGTGTCCTGACCAATCATGCGAGGCACAATGGAAATCGGACTCTTCACCTTCGGCGATATCGGCACCAATCCGCATACCGGCCTGACGGTCAGCGCGCCCGAACGTCTGCGCAACATCGTCGAGGAAATCGTTCTCGCCGATCAGGTCGGGGTCGATGTCTACGGGCTGGGAGAGCATCACCGGCCCGACTATGCGGTGTCGGCGATCGCGGTCGCACTCGCGGCCGCGGCGACACAGACGAAACACATCCGGTTTACCAGTGCCGTTTCCGTTCTGAGCTCCGACGACCCGGTGCGCGTGTTCCAGCAGTTCGCGACCCTGGACGGGTTGAGCGCGGGCCGGGCCGAGATCATTGCCGGACGCGGTGCTTTCACCGAATCCTTTCCGCTTTTCGGCTATGATCTGGACGACTACGAGGATCTCTTCATCGAAAAGCTGCACATGCTGCTGGCGATCAACAGCCAGGAGCATGTGAACTGGCCAGGCAGCAAACATACTCAGGCACTCGACGGGCAGGGAGTATACCCCCGGCCGGTTCAGGATCCGCTTCCGATCTGGATGGCGGTCGGCGGAACACCGCAATCGGCGGCCCGCGCGGCAAGCCTCGGCCTGCCTGCGGCCTTTGCCCTGATCCTCGGCGGCGAATGGGCGCGGCTTGCGCCGTTGCTCCAGCTCTATCACCAAACGGGTCATCACGCAGGCCACGATGCGTCCGCGCTGAAGACCTCCCTGAATGCACATGCCTTCGTTCATGAAAGCATGGAGAAAGCGATCAACATCTACTACCCCGCCCATTCCGCCAGAATGAGCAGCCTCGGGCGCGAGCGCGGCATGCCCGCCCAGAGTCGCGAGACCTTCACGGCATTCTGCGGTCCGCGCGGCGGTTACTTCGTCGGCGGCCCCACCGAAGTGGCCGAGAAGATGCTCGCCGCCCACGAGGCATTGCGGTACGACCGGATCATGCTGCAATTCGGCGTGGNGGTGATCGATCACCGGAACATGCTGGAGGCCATCGAGATCCTTGGAACCCATGTCATTCCGGAAGTGCGCCGGGGGCTTTCGAAAGGGGCTTAGGTTGCCTCAATCTGGAAGATGAGGATCGTGGCGACAGCCTTTTCGAACTCTTCCGGGTCGAAAAAGAGATGCTGCGTCGATTCCCAGTCTGCCAGGCCACTACGCAACGTGGCGGCTTCTTTGAAGACTGTCCGGTATTGGCACATTTTACTAGTTCGAGCCGTGTCGCGCCTAGGACACCGGTCAACGATCGAGTCGGTCGCTTCGTCCCGCTGAGTCGCCATTTGGAGCGGTTCATGCGAACCGCCACACCGGAATGCCGAGCTTCTTGGCCTTGTCGGCAAGGTTCTCCTGGATGCCCGTACCCGGGAACACCATGACTCCGATCGGCAGGACATCGAGCATCTGATCATTGCGCTTGAAGGGCGCGGCGCGACCGTGCTTGGTCCAATCCGGCGCGAAACCGATCTGGGTGACGTTGCGGTGATCGGCCCAGCGGGCGGCGATTTTCTCGGCACCCTTCGGCGATTTGCCATGCATCAGAACCATGTCCGGGTGCTTGGCATGCACCTGGTCGAGCTTGTCCCAGATCAGCTTGTGATCATTGTAGTCGGCGCCTCCGGAGACGGCGACCTTCGGACCTGCGGGCAGCAGCACTTCGCGGTTGGCGCGTCTGCGCTCGGAGATGAAGTCCCGGCTGTCGATCATCGCCGATGTCAGTGCGCGATGGTTCACCTGCGAGCCGGTGCGCGGTGACCAGGGTGATCCGATGGTGCGCAGGTAGTGTTCGGCGGCATTGTCTCGGAAGACTTCCAGGCTGTCGCGGCGTTCGATGAGACCTTGTCCGGTCTCGATGAGGCGTTCGAGCTCGACGGCCTTGATTTCGGAGCCATCCTGTTCACGCTGCCCGCGTTTTTGGGCCTGTTCGTTGTCGTCGAGCTTCCGTTCGAGCCGGTCGGCGGCGCGGTGGAACATGTTGACCGTCGACCAGAGGAGATCGTCGAGTTCGCCATCGAGAGCCGTGTCGACCATGGTGGCGATCAGGGCGTCGAAGATGTCGGAGACTGCGCCGGCGATGACGTTGTCCTCCGGGACGAGGCGNGGNTCCGGNCCGTGNCCGTCGTGGCGGTAGNCNTGGAGTTCNAGTTCGTTCAGTGCGTGNTCGGTCGGCGAGGATTCGTGNTGGGGTTCGAAGGTGTCGTCGTCGAGTGTCATNGGGNGGCTCCCTTTGTCGGTTGGCCGCGCCCGCCGCGGCCTTCATGGCGCCGAAAGACGGCGGGCGGGCCGGGCCTGCATCCTGGAGCGGCAGCGCAAGGACCGGAGCGTCAGCGGAGGATGGCGGAGGCCGGCGATTTTGTTTCGCGATGGAAAGCCCGCAGGGCCGAGGGAAAATCGTTGGCCACAGCCATTGCCGGACCGGGCCGCCTGCTGTCCGGTCGCCCTCTGAAGAAGGCCGGGGCGCGGCCCTCTCCGACATTCACTGGGAGCCGTTGACGAAGGCTGCGACGTCACCGCATTAGCCCGCACCGCTGCCCCGTTCAGGCGGACAGACAGGACTCCATGAACCTGGCGACGTCCTGCGGGGCGAGTTGGACCCGGATCGAGGCCCGGAATGCGTCGAGGCCACGCAGGCGCAGATCCTCGTTGAGATCGCCCAGCATTGGCGAGAGTGGCAGCGCCTCTATGCCGAGTGCATCGGCCCGTTCGACCAGCGTATCCCTTGCGCCGTCGCCCGCCGGGTCGTCGTCGCAGACGATATAGAGCCGGCGCAGCGTGTCCGGGAACAGGATGGCGGCGAGATGAGCTGAGGAGAGCGCAGCCGCCATGGGCATATCGGGCAATACGCATCGCAGCGAGAGCATGGTCTCTATGCCTTCGCCCGCCGCCATGACCTCGCCCGCAACACCGAACCGGACAGCATGCCCCAGCAGGTCGCCCATTGCCCGTCGTGGCGTCTCCATCGGGGCTTTGCCGAGTGTCGCCTCGCTGAAACCGTCCGGATCGAGCCAGGTGCGATGGGCGCCGGTCTGGTGACAATTGAGATCGGTGACCGATGCGATCAGGGCCGGCCAGGTCTCCGTCGGGCTATGCTCGTCAGGCCGGTAGTAGCAGCGCGGATGAAACCGCAGCGATCCGGTTCCGTGCATAGCCGCAATGCCGCGATTGCGGAAATACGATTCCGCGAGTGTGCCCACAATCGGCTGCGCCATCGAGAACAGGCGTTTCGCCGCGAGCGGTGAACCCGTTGGTGCGGGCGATTTGCGTCGAGGCGATGATGCCGGCACCGGTTCGGGATGCGGCAGGCTAAGAAACCGCCGCGCCTCGTCGGCCACGTCCCTGAACTCCGTCAGACCGCAGCTTTCGCGGATGACGTCCAGGAGATCACCGTGTTCACCCGTCGCGGCGTCGGTCCATTTGCCCGCCGCGCCCTTGCCGGACTCAGGGCCGGTCAGGCGCACGAACATCGAGCGACCCCTGGTGTTACGCACGTCACCCACGATCCAGTAGCGGCCGGATTTGTGCCCGCGAGACAGATATTCACGGCACACGGCTTCCGCGTCACGGGCAAGCCGCGCCGCGAGGTCACTCGCTGATTGCGCCATGTTCTGCCTCCCTCAAAGAAAAAGGCCCGCGTCGCCGCGGGCCAGTTGCCGGTTCGGTTGCCGCTCTATTCGGCGGCGACCACGTGAGATGTCGCTTCGGCATCGTCATTCTCGTCCGGGACGTCGTCGGTGCCCATGGCCGTTTCACCGTCTTCGGCCACCGTTTCCGCTACGCCGGATTCCGGTTCTGCCGGATCGCCGATGGTTTCATGATCGCTCTGCTCCGCTTCGCCCGGCGTGCGCAGCGGCTCCGGCAACCAGCCGGTGTCGGCGAGCAGGGCCTCGGCTTCGGTCGCCATGTCGCCCTTCTTGAGATGGGCGATGCGATCGGCGGCGCGCTCGCCCTTGGCCTCGGTGACGGCCTGCAGAATACGCGCCTTCGTTACACGACCGAGGAAGGTGTCGATGGTCGGACGCCATCCCGCCACCGCCATGTCGAGGCCGACGGTTTGAGCAAGCACATCCGCGTGGGCGAGGGCCCTCGGGCGCCGGCTCCAGGATTCGGAAACGGCATTGACCGAGAGGCTGACGATATGGGCAAAAAGACTGGCCCGGTCTTCGCCGCTCCACTGAAGAAGCGCGTCCCAGAGTTCATCGGACGCTTTCGGCAAGCGCTTGGACCAGGCCTCGTGCCTTGCGTTGGCGGCTTCGGCGACCGCGCTGTCGTTCAAGCCCGGCGTCTGAGCGCCGAACCCGACGCTCTTCAGGCCGAGTTCGAGGCAACTGTCCGAGCCATAGTGGTAGAAGACCGTCAGCGTCAGCGCGTGCAGCGCAGCGACGAAGGCGATGTCCGGCCGTTCGGCGAGCGCGTTGCGCAATCCGAGCGTTCGATGGGCGGTGAGTTCCGACATCAGCCGGTCGGAGATCGGCGACAGGCCTTCGCCCTCATCGGGCTCGGGCGGTTCCTCCGTGCCGTTGGAGGTTTCACCCTCGTTGCCTTCGGTGTTCGGCTGGGCGGTACCGGTGCCGTCAGCATCACCACCGCCGGCTTCCGGTTCAGGCACAATCTCGTCCTCGGGACGGACGAAACCACGCTCGACGCGCAAGCCGCCGTCATGCGCGATGCTGACGAAGGCGCCGGCCCGGGCGATCTCTTCGGGATCGAAGGTGACGGGGCGATCATCCAAAACCTCGAGCGCCGTCTCGATCTCGCCGAGACGCGCGTCGACGTCGTCGGGCAACTCGTCAGCCTCGGCATATTGCTCCTCGAGCTGATCGAATTCAGCCTTCAACGCGTCGCGGGCGGCGTCCTCCTCTGGCGAGAGAGGGATTTCCTCGCCACGCAATTGGCGAAGGCCGAAGGTATGCCCGTAGGGGAAGTCGGGAGCGGCATCGGTCCACATCCAGCCCTCGGCGACAATGGCCTCGGCCTCCCGCCTGAGCTTGTCCGTCACCATGTCCTCGACGAGTGGAACATCCTGCAGCCAGCCGCCGTCGTCCGACTGGAACAGGTCGCGCAACACGGTGCCGCCTGCCTCGACATAGGCGTCGATACCAATGAACTGCGCGCGCTTGTCGGAAGCTCGAACCGCGCCCTCGGTCAGCATGCGCCGGATGGCGTAGGGCTGCTTGTCATAGGACTGCTGCAAGCGCTCGAACACTTGCTCCTGGCGCTCATGGTCACCCGAAACGGTGAATGCCATCAACTGGTCGAGTGACATGCCGTCCTCGGCATAAATGTCGAGCAGCTGCGGCGAGACGGAAGCGAGCTTCAGTCGCTGTTTCACGACATTGACCGAGACGAAGAAGGTCGCGGCAATCTCCTCCTCGGACTGGCCCTTCTCCTTCAGAGTCAGGAAGGCACGGAACTGGTCGAGCGGATGAAGAGGCGCCCGCTGGACGTTCTCGGCGAGCGAATCCTCCTCGGCGATACCGTCCTCGCGCACGATGCAGGGCACGGGCGTTGTCTTCGTCATGCGCTTCTTCTTCACAAGAAACTCCAATGCCCGATAGCGCCGGCCGCCGGCCGGGATCTCGAACATGCCGGTCTCGGTTCCGGCCTCGTCGGTGACGGGCCGGACGCTGAGGCCCTGCAAAAGGCCGCGCCGAGCGATGTCCTCGGCCAACTCCTCTATCGAGACGCCCGCCTTGACGCGCCGGACGTTCGACTGGGAGAGCACGAGCTTGTTGAAGGGGATGTCGCGCGA
Organism: Phyllobacteriaceae bacterium; assembly: GCA_002708825.1. Classification (GTDB taxonomy): domain Bacteria; phylum Pseudomonadota; class Alphaproteobacteria; order Rhizobiales; family Rhizobiaceae; genus Zhengella. The sequence continues at coordinate 8,039 of PAPF01000009.1, forward strand.
CGACGACAGGGTGATCTTCTTGGCTGCATTCGCCATGATGATTTACTCCGCGACGGGCGCCGAGAGCCTCTCTCTCGACTTCCGACCCGTCACGGACAAGGGCGCAGCCCTCTCACTCTCACTTTGTCGATCGAGCGGAAGACAGACCCAGGCAGTGGCACTTCAGCGGCGGTCCCGCAGCGTCGCCGCGGCGGGATGCAGCCGCCGCTCGCTTTCGACAATGCTCCCGGCCTGCCGGGCCGCTTCCGCATAGACCGAAAGCGGGAAGGTGGCTTGAAACAGGATGTCGCGTTCGATCCCGAGACCGAAAGGCAGGCGCGCCGAGGTGAGTTCAGCAAGGCTGCAGGAGCCGAGTTCCGGGCATCCGAAACCGAGGTCGGCGAGCCCGAACAGCGTGTCGCCGTCCGCCTCCAGCTCCGTGATGATCCAGGTGGCTGCACCAACCGGATTGAAGAATTTCACCACGGGAACATGGTCGATATCGCGCTGCCATCCATTGGTGAGCAGCCGATCGCGCAGGTCATCGGTCAAGAGGATCATGCCACCCTCCTGTCGCGAGAGGTCTCGACCGCGTCCGGCGCGAATGCCAGAAGCCAGTCGGCGGCCTTTCCCGCCTGACTGGCGGCACGGACGATGGCGCGGTTGTCCTCGCGCAGTACTTCGAGCCAGGAGCCGATATAGTCGGCATGCCGGACGGTCGGCGCGATGCCGAATGAGGCGCAGCAGAAGGCTGCGTTGATCTCCGCGATCAGTTCCTCGAAGGCGTATTTCTTCGTGCCAAACGAGCCCGAGAAATCCCGCCCCAGACGCGAGGTGTGACCTGTCGCATGGCCCAGCTCGTGCAGCGCGGTGCGGTGCCAATTGATGGGTTCGAAATAGGCCTGCGGCGGCGGCACCTGCACATAGTCATGGGCCGGCACGTAGAAGGCCTGGTTGCCGCCAATGCGGAAGTCTATGCCCGTCGCTGCGATCAGCGCTTCGACACGCGGTTCGATCAGACCCGTCGGCACGGGTGGCGCGGCCGTCGCTACATCCTCGGGCAGATTCTCGCACTGGTCGGTGTTGAAGACAGTGAAGCGCTTCAGGAACGGGATCGCCTGGGCGTCCTCGCCGGTCTCGCGCGCACGGCGCTTTTCGTCCTCCGGCACGAAGCGATCGGCATAGACGACGGTGGTGCCGCGCTCGCCCTTGCGGACATTGGCGCCGAGCGACAGCGCCTGTCGGAAGGTCAGCCAGCTTTGGCCGGAAAAGCCGCGCTCGATGACGGCGCCCCAGAGGAGCAGGACGTTGATGCCCGAGTACTGACGATCGGTGGAGGCGTTCTTCGGAAGGCCGAGGGGCGCCTTCGCCGCCGCCGTTCCCCAGGGCTGAACCCAGGGCACCCTGCCGGCCTCCAATTCGGTGATGATCTTATCGGTGATTTCGGAATAGAGATTGGTCCGGTCGCGCCTGGCGCTGGATTTGCGGTTGGATCTGGACATCGCGGTTCTCCGCGACGGGCGCCGGAGGCCTCTCCTCCGGTCCTCATCCCGTCACGGCAAACCCGTCCGCACTCTCACTCTCAAAGGGGGCGTTGCGGGGGAATTCCCCCGCTGGAAGGGGTCAGCCGAGACCAAAGGCTTGGCCGCAGGGGAAGGCTTTCCCCTCACAAGAGTTTCATCGGAAAAGCAAATGCGTACAATCGGATATACGGGGCCGGACCAATAGATGGTACCAATGAGAGTAGGCTTTTCGGGAGGGGTGAGGTGTTCGGAGAAGATACGGAGGAACTCAAAGCAAAGAGGATTGAAAATCCTTGTGTCGGTGGTTCAAATCCGCCCCGATGCACCATTCAAATCAATGACTTAGACGTTTTCTTCTCCCTTTCCGCTGACCTATCCCCGATTTAGTCCCCTGCTGTAGCCCGCGGGAACCCACGGCGGTACAATCGGTCACATCTGGCCATGCGACTCGTTTGTGACTCGGATAGCAGTCCACAAGTACGGAGTGCGGCAGGGCACATTCTCATATTAAATGTTCCGTTATTGTTCTATAATTCGTTCATGTCGAAGAATCTAACACCTAACCAAATGCTGGGCGAAATCGGCGAGGCGGCGGCGCGCCTTCGGTTTCTGAACATCGGATTCCAGTTTGACGGTCGTTCACGCCTCGAAGCTGGCATTGATGGTATCGCCGAGGTCATGGACAACGGTCGGCCCATGGCGCGAATGATCGCTGTTCAGGTGAAGGCGACAGATTCAAGAAAATATATGGCGGAAGATGACCGGGGCTTTAGCTACCTGCTCAGAAGCAAAGACCTTGATTACTGGCGAGGATCAAACCTGCCTGTTATCGTGGTCCTCTACCGCAAGTCCGATGAGTCTTTTTACTGGAAAGAGGTGCCAAGCGGATTCACAGAGGGCGAGCGTCGCCTCCAGTTCAGCAAAGAGAGTGATATTCTCGATCGAGACGCGGTCGATCGCCTCGCATCCCTTACGGTTCCCAAGGCCGGGTTTGGATACTATGTCCCGCCACTTGGCGGTGGCGAGGAAGCGCTCGTCAATATCCTGCCGGTCATACTACCGCAGGAGATTTTTGTCGCTACAACGCCCCAAACAGGAGCGAAAGCCACCGCGATCTTGTTAGATGGTGATGAACCAGCGCGGTTCGATTGGGTCATTCGCGGAGGGTCTTTCTGGTCATTCCAAGATCCCCGTACTTCGCCTTGCCGCGAAATCGTGGACCTGGATCAGGTCGAAGCGATCGAAACCAGCCATCTGGCGTTTCACGAAGATATAGACGAGCGGAATAATTTTGCGTTCTTGCTAAAGAACGCACTGAAGCACCAAGTGCGTGAAGACCTTGGCTGGTACAAAGATAACAAGTTGCTTTATTTCCGGGCGCGGCATGCAAACCAGACCCGAACCTATCATTACGAGTCTTCAAAGAAGAAGACGAGCGCCGATGTTGTCAACGTCGTCACTAACAAGAAGGAGGAGGGGCGCGTTGAGTTCGTGCGCCATCACGCCTTCATCCCCCGATTTGAGCTGCTTGATGACCAGTGGTTTCTGGTGATCTCGCCGACGTATTTTTTCACCACAGACGGATTTACGCCGCACTCTTATCCTCATGCCCTTTTGTCTGGAAAGAAGAGGATGGACAACAGCGCCTCTTTGCGCGGGGTCGTGTCGCGAAGGTGGTGGAAATTTGAAGGTGGCGTAATCTCCGGGTGACTTCAACCCACCCAACCGGCGGCAGCAACCGCCATGGAGATCACGCCATGAACGAGATTACAGACACCACCACGCCGGCGCTACTGTTCGGCGCAACCGGCTCCGATCCGATTGAGGATCGGCTGCGGCAGAACATCCGCGCGACGATCGAGGCGCTGTTTGAGGAAGAGCTTGCCGAATTCATCGGGCGATGCCGCTATGACCGCGGCGGCGCAACGCGGAAAGGCTACCGGCACGGGCATCGCGAGCGCCAGCTCGTCGGCACTTTCGGCACGGAAACGGTGAGCGTGCCGCGGGCGCGGATCGAAGACGCGCAGGGCAAGATCACCGAATGGCGCTCCAAGGCATTGCAGCGCTATCAGCGTTTGACGAAGAAGGCCGAAGCGTTGATCGCCTCTGTCTATCTGGCTGGAACCAACACGCGCCGGGTGAAACGGGCACTTTATGGCCTGTTCGAAGGGGCCGTCGGCAAGGATGTGGTCAGCCGGGCCTGGCGCAAGGTGAAGGTCGACTGGGACGCATGGAGCGCCCGAAGCCTGGGCGACGAGGATATTGTCCGCCTGATCCTCGACGGCACCGTCATCAAGACCCGGCTCGACCGCAAGGCCACGAACATCTCGGTTCTGGCGGCCATCGGTGTGCGCCGGGACGGGCAGAAGGTGTTGCTGTCCATCAGAAACATGGGCGGCGAAAGCACGGCAGCGTGGGGGGCGTTCCTCGGTGATCTCGACGCGCGCGGCCTGAAGCGACCGGAGTTCGTCATCATCGACGGCGCCCCCGGGCTGGAAGCTGCGCTGGTCGCGCTGTGGGGCGAGGCGCTGCCGATCCAGAGATGCACGGTTCACAAGCACCGTAACCTGCTCGGCCATGCCCCGAAGACCATGCATGATGAACTGACCGAGGATTATCGCGACATGATCTACGCCGGCACCGCGGCCGAGATCGAAACCCGCCGCAAGGCGTTCCTGCGCAAATGGCGCCTCAAGTGCCGCGCTGTCGCCGACAGCCTCGAAGAAGCCGGGGATCGCCTATTCGCCTTCACCCGCCTGGACCCATCGCAATGGAAATCCGCCAGGACAACCAACGCGATCGAACGGCTGAACGAGGAATTCCGCCGCCGCATCAAGACGCAGACCGTTCTTCCCTGCGCCCAAACCGTGCCGATGCTGCTCTGGGCCTTGCTGGCCTCGGGTCAGATTCAGATGCGGAAAGTGGATGGCTGGGAAACCCTTTCTCAGCCCGTCGGTCCGATCAACCTTGACCTTGCGGCCTGATCAGGCCCAAATCCCAGAACGCTCGGAGGACGCCGCCAGGGAATTTCCACCAGATCCGAGACACGACCATGCGCGGACAGGTGATCATGTGGCACCGCCTTCTTACGCAGAGAGACCGGGAGAACGAAGGACTTTTCGGTCAGCAGGAGGAAACCGAACCAGGTCTTCGCTTTGGTGAGCCGCCGCAGATTCAACTCGAAACGCGGGTGCCCGAAGATGTTTGGGGTACGCCCAAGAAACGACCGGAGGAAGCTCCGGGTCAGGAAAGGCTCGCGGTGTGATGGAATTTCAGAGCAAGATATTCGAAGAGCCGGAACTGGAATTTGGTGACAAGCATCATCATCCGGACCCTCGATTGGGCCTCTTTGAAGCCGGGCCACTGCAACCGCCTCTAGGCGAGGTGATCCGTATCGCGGTCGTTGGCAGCGCCAAGACCGTTGAGGACACGCAAACATTTCTGACCGAGGCCGCGACTGGCTTCCCGGGTAAGACCGAAAAGCATCCGAACATGCATCCCGACTTTCCCGGTTTGGGCAATCAGAACCCTTTTCGGTGCCGGTTTGAAATAGAGGATGGTGCGACTGCCGCGTTGTCTCAAAGCAAGATCGATAAGATCACAAAAGAACCGGACCATACCAAAGCCGTGGAGATGGCTGTGGAGGAGATAGTCTCGGAGCTGAGAACACTCGACGAAAGCAGCCACAGGCCTAATGTGGCGATCGTGGCTCTGCCTGTCTCTTTGATTGTGCGTGTCTGGAATGCAAAGGTGGATTCTAAAAGTACGACGGAGAAAGAAGATAGCGGTGGCTCCGATGCCCCCAATTTCCGGGGAATGCTCAAAGCCCGGACTATGGGATTGAGTTTTCCGATCCAGATCGTATGGGAAGATGTCATAGACGAAAAAGCGACGATCCCCAGAAAGATCAAAGAAAGCCGTGATCGGGACATACAAGATCAGGCCGATAGAACGTGGAACCTGATAACGACGCTCTATTATAAAGGGAGTGGCCGTATTCCCTGGCGCCGGTTACCGCGCGAAGGCGAATATGCCGCTTGCTACGTCGGCATCAGTTTCTACCGCGAGGTTGGCGGTCAGCAGCTTTTTACAAGCGCGGCCCAGATGTTTGATGAACGAGGGCGCGGCTTCATCCTCAAAGGCAAGCGCGCACAAACCGAGACTCGTGGCCGTCATCCGTACATGACTTTCAACGATGCATACGAATTAACGTCCCAAGTGCTCTCAGCATATAAAAACCACCATAAGCACCAACCGGCGCGTGTCATCGTGCTGAAAACGTCCCGCTTCAGGGAGGAGGAAGCCGAAGGAATTTTGAAGGCGCTTGAGGAAGCCGGTACCGAGCTTCGGGACTTGGTATGGGTACAAGAGTCCTATTCGGTGAAAATTCTGCGTGACGGTAACTATCCGGTTCTTCGCGGCACGTTCGTCAATCTGGCGGGTAAAGGCCTTCTCTACACGAATGGAAGCATACCCTATTACGGCACGTATCCCGGCCAGTATGATCCGCGTCCGCTTCTGCTCTGTCCGCATGAAAGCTGCGACAGTACGATTTCGCAAATTGCCGAAGAGGTCCTTGCACTGACCAAAATCAACTGGAATTCAACACAGATGAACCAGCGGCTTCCTATTCCGATCCGAGCGGCCCGCAAAGTCGGGGAAGTGCTGAAATATGTTGATGAAGGCCAGCCGGTCAGTACCGACTACACAAGATACATTTAGTCGATGAAGGACAAACTCGCACGGGAGTGCTGAGTTGGAAGGCGGATGACTAGAAATTGAGCCCGACAGCTTCGAGTGCCGTTAGCCACCCGGCGAGTGTTCCGTCAGCATTTTGAGTTTTGCCCCAATCGAGGGGAACAGGAACATTATTAGAGGCAGCGTGCGCGCGTCCGGCCTGTATTCATCGTTTCCCGCTCTCAGGGCCGCACGGATCGTCCGGGTTCTGCGTTTCCATTTTCCGCTGCCATCCTGATCGTCAAGAAGTTCGCTCTGGCCGTATTCCCTGATAGCAAAACCGTAGGCAGCGATGTGCTGCGGATAGGCATCGGCAATGCGATGTCCGACTTCGATTAGCTTTTTGAAATTCCAGCCAACCGGATGCCCCGCTTTCGCGCTGATAATCCCGTTCAGCAATGCAACAAGGCTGCTGTCATCATCGGGAGATGACGGAATATCGATCTCCCGTTCACCAAGCTCTTCGCGTAGCGCAAGCCATTGCGCTCTTTCATGGTCGGCAGCCTCATAGTGGGGTACGCGCTCTGACCAGAATTTGATGAAGCCTTCCCGCAATGCCTCATCATCAGCCCGCTTTCGTTCTCGTACATCATTTTCGATCTCGGCGCGGATAGCCGCCGCCTTTCCCTCGTAGTCGAAGTACCACGCCCGCTGGCTTTCAAGGTCGCAGGTCAGGTCATCGAAGGGGACTATCCGCGATTCCCATCGGTCAGTAAGGCTCTCACCACTTCGATCAGGCACCCGGTAGTGGCAGCGCAAATGAAGCCTGGATTGATCTTCCGATATTTGCCTTNTCTCATCATCGACCACGAAGATGTTCGAATTGTTCGAGAACAGAAGGTCGTCTGTGGTCATACGGCGGTAGTCAGGATCAAAGCGACCCATCACCCAGATGAGCAAAGCTCCCTCATCGCGATAGAAAGAACGCCGCTCCACCACCACATCGAGAAAGGTTGTTGAAAGCTGGGCCTCAAAAGCAATCTGGCCGATGGGAGAGGATGCCTGCACGTCAGGTTGTCTGCGAGATTTCGGGTCCCGCTTCGAGCGCCACTGTCTTTCGCTTTTCACTTCTGAGAATTGCGGATCGGCGACAAGGCTGGCTTCGATCAGCGCCTTGATTTTCTTGTGCGCCTCGNTTTCGCGCAGGCCGTGATATTTGCGTGCGTGAAAGCTCGCCGTGCGTTTGTGCCGGGCAAGAACCGTCTTCGCAGATGTGACGGAAAAAGAAATGCTTGAACTGGTTCGAAACGAGGTAGACCGGCGTTGCGCAAAGGGCGCATGCAAAGGCCGGTTTTTCCGAAAGCCGCGACCTGATCGTGTGCCGCGCGGTGATTATTTCCTCGTAGCGATGAGCAGTGATGAATTCGTTCGAACCCACGAATTCACCGGTGTCGAGATCAAGCACTTCCGCGATCGCNGGATTCTCCACGGCGNNCGCACGCGCGAGGGGATCGAAGGTTACGTTGCCAGTTGAGATGCGCTCCTGATCTATCGTTTCGGCCTCCATCCCTTCTGCATGCGTTCCTATCCGAAGAACCCTTCCGGCGTGCCGATCTTGTCGATGAACGGCTTCCAATCGATATCGATCACCTTGTCGAACGCGAACTCATGCTCTTCCAGGGCACGGCACAGGCCGGGATATTTGCGGCGGTAGATTTCCCATGTGGTCAGATATTTGGTCCTCACACGCGGTGGCAGGGTGTTGTCGTGGCCGTGCTCATAAAGGCGCTTGAGATAAACCAAGTCATACGCGAGCAGTGACTCGTTGCCCGTGGCGGTGATGTCCATTTTTGCATATGTGAAGTCGCTGCCTTCAAGGAACAAGCCGCGCATCATCGTTGCCGTATCTACAAACCAGATGCCACCATCCGCGTCGTATGGATGGGTTTCAAAAATATCCATGTGCGGCCTGACCGTATCATCGACGAATAGACCAACCGCTTGAATGCCGCTTTCGGCGCGATAGGCCTTTATGAGAGCATTGCCCCAAAATGCCCTGACATTCTTGTACGCACTATTCGGTGTGGGACCTGTATCATCGAACTGGCCGTAGGTAACGAGTCCTCGCAGGAATACATCACGGCCAAGCAGCATGTACTGGATTTCCTGGGCGAACTCACAGAGGTACATGGCGACGTAGCTGTGGTCGTGAGCGGATTTCACTTCCGGATCGTTGTAAACCAGCAGCGTGTCTGAAAACTGTATGACGCGAAAATCGCCGTGCTTATGAGCGTTCGAATTATCGAGAATACGAAACAGGTCCGGGAGCAGTTCGCTTTTTGAGCGTACGATCTCGCTGAATCCGAGCAGGTCGATATAGAGCAGGAAACGGTCCGTCATTCATCCTCCGCACTCAGCCGCACAAGGTGTTTCATGAACGAGGAGGTGATTTCGAATATGAACTCGATCTCCTCCTCGATCACCGCATCGTTGTGCTTGACGTAGGTGTTCTGATAACCGGCATAATATTCCACCAGCTTTTGGAACATGTTCGCCAGCTCTTTCGAGCCGCCGCGTTCCTTGATGTAACTGCCGAGAAAGCCGAACTGGTTTTCAAGCGACTTGCTGTTGCCCAGCACGTCACGCAGGAGCTTTTCGAGCGCAAGGCGCAGGTCGTCGAGCAGGTTGCGGTGAAACACGCCATGTCCGTATTTTTCCAGCGCGCCGTTATAGAGTGATAGCGATTCCGGGTAGCCGTCGAGCCAGTGCCGGGTTTCCTCGATCAGCGTGTCATTGACCTTGGCTGACTCATCTCCGGCGAACTGTGCGTACCGGGTGGCGAGCCGGAGCTTGAGCTCATCGCGTGATTTACTGCGCTTGAATCCGAACGAGCGGTGCCTGCAGAGCTCGCTGATGATCCTGTATTGCTGCGGTCCTGTGAAAGCCATCAGGTTGTCGTAGAGAGCGGCCCGCTTGCTGGGCACGTCGAAGGGATAGGTAGGGTGCGGGAGGTCGATATCGAATTCGACAGCGTAGGCCGTCGTCTCCTTGACGATCTCGTTTGCACTTAGCCCGCGGTGGGTGTCACCGAGAATGTCCGCTGCGTAGCGGATAAATGTTGGCGGTATTTTTTCGTCTTCAAACATGCCTGCGACCTGTCCGGCTGGAACGGTTGTCCTCTACTATATCAGCACCGCGCTAATTCCCTAAAAATGTGAATTATTGTTATTTCTATATACTCAGAATTGCGGTATATTGCAATATCAAAAATTCCCGAAAATCGGGAATTAGTGCTACAATGAGATACTATGAACGATTCGGACCTACCACGAGGAAGAGCCCGCCTTGCCGCCGTAATCCAGGCGGCAGGAGATGTCGTGCATATCGAAGATGCAGCGCGCGCGCTCGATGTTCCGCGCGGCAGGGCGGCAAAGCTGCTGTCGCGTTGGACAAACCAAGGGTGGCTCCGGCGTGTCGGTACCGGCACATATGTCCCGGTACAGCTTGAATTGCTCGATTCAGAGCAGGTCGTGCAAGATCCGTGGATTCTTGTTCCGGCCCTGTTTGCCCCTGCCTATATCGGCGGGCGGACCGCAGCCGAGCATTGGGACCTGACCGAGCAGATATTCCGCGATATCGTTGTCTTCACCGCGCGCGCCGTCAGGCAGAAAACGGTCGAGCAGCAAAGCGCCGTCTTCACGCTCAAACATATCCGCGAAGAGCTGATATTTGGCACCAAGACGGTATGGCGAGGCCAGACCCGTATTGCCGTTTCCGATATTCACCGCACCATCGTGGATATGCTGGACGATCCCGCGATCGGCGGCGGTATCCAGCATGTCGAAGATTGCTTTTCGCAGTACATGAAACGTAGCGATCGCGATCCTGCAAAGCTGGTCGCCTATGCCGAGCAGCACGGCAACGGTGCNATTTTCAAACGGCTCGGCTTTCTTGCAGAGCGCCACCCGGACGGGAAGACATTGGTCAAAGAGGCGAAGGCCCGCCTGACCAAAGGCCACGCCAAGCTCGATCCCGCCCTCGCATGCAGCAGGCTGGTGACGCGCTGGCGGCTCCGGGTGCCTGAAAGCTGGCTGAAAGGGGCTGCACATGATCGGTAAGCGCGAACTTCTCGATATCGCCGCGGCACTGCGGCTTAACCCGCATGTCGTTGAAAAGGACTATGCCCTCGGCTGGGCACTCGCCGGGATATTCGCCCATGAAGAGCTTGCCGATAGCTGGGTCTTCAAGGGCGGCACATGTCTGAAGAAGTGCTATTTCGAGACGTACCGTTTTTCTGAAGATTTGGACTTCACGCTTCAGGACGGCTCGCATCTTGACGCCGATTTCCTACAGCGCGTCTTTGCCGAAATCGCCGAGTGGATTTACGAGCAGAGCGGCCTTGAATTCCCCGCCGACTCGCAAGACTTCGACATCTTCACCAACCCGCGCGGCAATCCAAGTTGCCAGGGCAAGCTTAGTTATCGCGGCCCGGTCTCGCCCAGTTCGGGCGGGTTACCCCGTATCAAGCTCGACCTGACAGCCGATGAGCGGCTTGTGCTGGCACCGGTGCGGACGCCGATCTTTCATCCCTACAGCGATGCGCCGGACGGCGGCATTGAAGTCCTTTCCTACGCCTACGAAGAAGCATTCGGTGAAAAAGTGCGCGCGCTTGCCGAACGGACAAGGCCGCGCGATCTCTATGATGTCATCAACCTTTTCCGCAACGAGGAAGCCCAGCCAGCGCCCGCCGTCCTGCTCGATATTCTGCGCCAGAAATGCGAGTTCAAGGGTATCGCCGTGCCGCAGGCAGGTGATCTCGACAGCCATAGGACCGACCTTGAAGGTTCGTGGTCAAACATGCTCGCGCACCAGCTTCCAGAGCTACCGCCTGTCGCCTCATTCTGGGACGCGCTGCCGGAGTTTTTCGCTTGGCTTGCCGGAACGGCGGCACCGACGATGCCGGCAGCCTACCGGATGGCCGAGGGTGAATCCGTCATCCGTGAGCGCACACTACGCCTTCCGGTCAGCGGGCGGGTGCAGTCCGATCTTGAAGTCATCCGCTTTGCTGCCGCAAACCGGCTTTGTGTCGAACTGGACTATATCGATGAACGCGGGCGCCGCAGCACCCGCCTGATCGAGCCGTATTCGCTCAGACGGACGCAGGATAACAACATCATACTGCACGCGTGGAACGTCGAGAGCGACGCGCATCGCAGCTACCGCGTTGACCGGATACAGGGCGCACGGACCACCAACCGCAGCTTCACCCCGCGCTACGCGATTGAACTGACCCCGAGCGGCCCGGTATCAATCCCGCCTACAGAACGCTCGCCTTCCCGCAGCAGCGGCTTCGGTTCATTGCGGACACCCACGCGACCAGCCCGGCCATCGCGCCGACCGGCGCGGCGCGCGGCTCCGTCTTTCGGGCCAACCTACGTTTATCAGTGCGGAATTTGCGGCAAGAAATTCAATCGCAAGACAATGGACGGGCGCCTGAACAAGCATAAAGCTCCGGGCGGATTTCAGTGCAGCGGGCGAACAGGCTTTCTCGTCGATACGAAATACTGAGGCTACTGCCTGCCTTTCAGGAAGCGGCGTAGCTCGTCCGGCTTTCCAACTATGCGAAACAGTTCGAACTCACGCGAATTTAAAGCCTTGTATTCGACGAGCATGCCGCGCTCGAAAAGGTAAGTGGCGGCAGGGTTGAGCCTTCGCGGCTCCCATTCATAAAGCTCTGCTATTGTTTGGCTGTCTGCCGGGAATTCGGGGTCGTTCATGATATCCGCGGCGAGCTTCACGGCGTCTTCGCGCGGGTCCCAAGGTTTCCAGTACCGGTCGAACTCTGCAAACAGCGAAGCCGTCACAAGCGCATGTCTTTTCGTGTCTTTGAAGAAGGCCGATAGCTCGTAGAGCGCGTCCTTTGCGTCATCGACCGTCATGCCGGTTTTTTCGGCAAGCGGTTCCACGTCGATCATTGGATCACCGAAGCGGCCATATTTGGTGTTCTCGACGAAGAACCGCGCAACAGTATTGGCAGCAGCCGAATAGCCGGTTTCCGCACTCGCTTCCGAGGCCTTTGAATGCGGCGCAGGCCCAAGCTTTGGCTTGCGGCTGATCCCGTGGATATCGGTGATGAGCTGTGAGATGTCCCCATCATCACTGATCTCGGGGGCATGCATTCCGGAGAGCAATGGCGGGAGGTCCCTGGCCGGTAGTTTGTGGCGCACCGGAAGGAAGCGGCACTTGTTGCCGAGCTTGCGCACGAGTCCGGCATCCATTTCCTGATTAACCCACGGCTTACCAACGGACTGCGGGGTGAGCAGGACAAGGAAATGCGTGCAATCGCCCAGCCCCTCATCGATCTTCTGGCGCAGGCTGTCGCCGGTGCTGATGCACCATCTATCCCACCACGTATCGATGCCGTTTTCCTGCAACGCCGTAGCAATACGCCCGGNGAGTTCGGCATCATCAGATGTGTATGAAAGGAATAGGCGCGGCGGTCCTTCCGGTGTTTGCTCTTCTAAATCCAATTCTTCGTCCTGCCCCATGCGCTGGCGAACCAGCGCGATCAGTTCCGGCGATCCTTCGACATGCATCTGAAGATTGTCGAGGCTGTCGCCACGGATCACCACAGTGGGAAATTCACCGGTTTCAGGGTCCCGGATCGTGCTGATCTTATCCCTGATCTGCGCTGCGATACTCTCGACCGCGGCCCGCATCAGTGCGTCGCCAATGTCGCCTGGTTTGACCCTCTTCCCATTAACCTCGAAATGAATCATGCGCTTAGTTCAATCTCCTTTCCTACTATATAAGCTAACTGATTCAGTTTGTGCCACAATATATTGTATGCCTCTCTTTGGGCGCTCCTGCCCGTGCCACAGGCAAAGGCAGGCCGGGCTGTCATGAACCGAGCCCGTCATGGCCGGTCTCGGCCATCCGGCTTCCATTCCTTGCGCAAGGGAACGATGCCGATCCTAAAAGGACTCGATATTCAGCACTGCTTTTATTTCGCGCGCCCGATCTGCAAATTCAGAATCTGTTTCGTAAACGCTGTCGATCAGCTTTCCCGCCCAATCCAGCAGGTCATTCAGCCTCTCAGGAGGGTCAGGTCGAAATGCCTTGTTCGCGTGAATGATATTGTTCCTGATGATGCGCAGATGGAAATAGCAGTTCTCGAAGACGCTTTTGTCGTCGTTATATTCGAATTCAAAGTACCGGTAATTTTCTATGTTCCCGTCATATCTTTCCGGGATACCNATCGCTTCGAGCTCGTCAAAAAGCTGCCTGTCTATTTCAGGCGGCGCTTCGCCGAAGTGCTTCATTGCACCTTCGAAGNCCATTTCGTTTAGAAGCAACCTGACGATCTTCTCTTCCTGTTCGTTCACGCGTTTCAATCTCCACCAATTCAGCACACAAGATCGTCTCATCCCTTTTGCTCCGCCACCACAGCTTATTGTTTCGTATCCATTATCACCCACAAGCAAACTCACTCGGGACGATTGGTCAAACCGGGTGCTCTCCTTAGTCGCCTTATCCGAAAATCTTTGACGCTGTCTGGACGGTGACGCCGCCCGGTCAACGGGCAGCCCGCTCCATTCGGCCTGCGGCCTCCCGTGTAGCCCATGACCGCGCGGCTCATTTCCCCGTCTTTATCTGCCTGCGTCTTTTCGGAACTATCAACAGATAAGGAGATAAGAATTGAAACTACTTACTCAATCCATCCGCTACCGGCTTTTGCGCAATAGTCAGATCCGCGAAGCGCTCGTCCTCACAGCCACCGCAGGGCAGTAACGCGGTGAATGCGCCGGCAAACGAACTGCACGTAACGGCACGCCAAACGCTTGGCATTAGGCGATATCAGTGGAGCAGTTTGCAGGAGATTTTCACTGCGAGTGGGGTGCCTTCGACCATTCGTCCTCGTTAATGGCCTGGACCACATCAAGGTCCATTGCTGCGATCGGCGATATCCGAGCGACCTCGGACGCGACCTTGGCCCAATGCCAGGACTCCGGCTTGTTTCCGCGAAATCGGCTACGTGCCGCCAGGCGTTGAGCGGCATAGTAGGCTTTGAGTTCATCTTCCTCGACGAGGGCGCGCGCATCCGCCTGCCAGCGTCGTCTTATGGTCCGGCGCTTTTCAATCAATGCTTTAAGTCGATTGATCATAGTGCTGATATGATTGAGTAAAGATGCCTTCCATGGCTGAGGGCTGATCAGGCTGCCTTCGTGCTCTCCTTCTTGTCGAGCATGTCCCTGACGAACTGGTCCCATTGTTCCATGCCCTGACGCTTTTCCGGCATGTAGTGCCAGCGGTCGTAGTTCTTGGAGCTGACGTCGTGCAGGGCATGGTTCTGGATGCGGTCGCGGATCTCCTTGGGTATGCCCGCCTTGCCGGCAAGCGTCTTCCAGGTGCGGCGCAGATCGCGGTTGGTNACGATCGGGATGACGTTGCGCTCGCGCTGCCGCCAGATGAAGGAATAGAGCGTGCCGTGACTGACCGGCCTGGAAGGGTCCTTTGCTGACGGGAAGAACCAGCCGTGTTCGTTCGGCTTGATCTGCTCGACGAGGTCGGCCGCAATGGAAGGCACGGGGATGGCATGCGGGCGCATGTTCTTGGTCTTCGACCAGTCGATGATCTTCTCCGCCCCATCCCACTGGTCGACATGCAGCGTGGCAATCTCCTCGACCCGCTGTCCGGTCAGCATGATGAGGCGCACCGCACGGCAATAGGGTGGATGTACTGGGACATCGGGGCATTCCAGCCAGCGATAGAGCCGGACGAACTCGTCTTCCGTGAGCCAGCGCGTTCCGGCGACCTTGGGTTCGGTAGGGATGCCGGCGGCGGGATTGTAGACAAGGTTGAAGCGGCGAGGGGAGGCGGTGCGATAATCGTGCTCCGACTTCATGCCCCAGCTATAGGCCGAGCGGATATAGCTTCTGACATGGTCGGCCATGGCGCGGGCGCCGCGCTCGTAGATAGGGCGGATGATCTCGACGACCTCGTCGGGCTCGATGTCGCGGGCAGGGCGGTTGCGCCCGAACGTGTCGGCAACCGAGTTCAGTCCCTTCTCCACCTCCTTCCAAGAGGATTTCCCGTTGTCCCTGAGATAGCCGACATAGGCCTCGAACAGATCGGCGACTGTGCCCGGGCGCGTATCACACGCGATCCGGATCGAACGGCCCTTCTGGATCAGGTTGGCGTAGTCGCGCCTGAACACGTCGCGGGCCCCAGCCAGCGGCATGGAGGGATAGGAGCCGAGCTTTTTCTTTACGCGCCTGCCGTCCCGCCACTGCTGCGCCATCCATTCGGCGGTGACCCGCCGCGGCATGGGCTTCAGGATCAAGACGAGCCTGCCGGTCCCTCGGCCTTCGCCATCGGTGAGGCTTTTCTGCTTTCCGGATTTCTCCACCTGTTTGATGGCCTGGCGGATGGCGCCGTCGGTGAGGCTGGGCATGACATGAACTCGCGCAAAACTGGGGTCGGCAAGGGCTCGTGAACTGGGGTCAGTAAGGTCCATGATCGACAGATACCGCCCCCAGTATCCGCAAACTTGCTCCAGCTTGCAAGCCTCGAAAAGCCAGAAAACACAAATGATTGTCAGGGATCAGGCGTGATCAAACGTGACTTCAGTAGGGTTAGTGGGATGGTTGTGGACCAGGATGATCGCGGTCGCGGCCAGTTCCAGCGCACGGTGAATGACCTCGCGCGTGTAGACCGGCGTGTGATCGACCGTTCCCGTCTGCTGGACTTCGTCGGCGATGAGCGCGTTCTTCTTGTCCAGGAACAGGATGCGGAATTGCTCGCGTGGTTCGTGCGCCATCGCTGCGGTGCAATAGTTGATGACCGCGGACCATGAGGCCATCACCTGCTTGTGCCGGATTTCGGATTTCAGTGCACGCTGCCCCACGGCCGACACGAGCTTCAGTTCCGTCGCGACGATCGCGCCGACCCCGCTGACTTCCTGGAGCAGGTTGACCGGCGCGCCGAGAACCCCGGCAATGGATCCGAAACGGCCGATCAGCGCCTTGGCGACCGGTTTGGTGTCCCGGCGCGGGATCAGGCGGTAGAGCAGCAGTTCCAGCAACTCGTAATCGGCAAGGGCGCTTTCGCCGGCCGTCGCGAATTTTTCCCGCAGCCGTTCGCGGTGGCCATGCCAGTGCGGCTTGACGTCCACCGGGCCTGATTTCGTTCGAAACGGGGAGGGTGCATGCGCGGAATCGGCAAACATGCCGCGCTCGTCGGCGTCTTCATCCATGGATCAGTCTGTCCGCCCCGTGGCACCGCGAGGGAATCGCGGGCAGCCACAAGCCCCACGCTCCTGAAGCTACCGGATCGGGATCATGGAGGGAAGGCCAAGGATGCCGGCTCAGCCGGCAGGCAGGCCCGGCTTGTCGAGGCCGCTGGGCGACAGCGTGAAGATTTCGCAACCGTCGGCGGTCACACCCACCGTGTGTTCGTATTGGGCCGAGAGCGAGCGGTCGCGCGTCACGGCGGTCCATCCGTCGGCCAGCACCTTCACATGCGGCCGCCCGAGATTGATCATCGGTTCGACGGTGAAGATCATGCCCTCCCGCATTTCCACGCCGTCCGAAGGCGTTCCGTAGTGCAGGATGTTCGGAGCATCATGGAACAGCCGTCCGACTCCGTGACCGCAGAAGTCGCGCACGACCGAGCAGCGCTCGCCTTCCGCATAGGCCTGGATGGCGGCTCCGATGGCACCGGTCTTCACGCCTGGCCGGATGGCGGCGATGCCCCGCATCATCGATTCATGTGTCACTTCCATCAGCCGTTCGGCAGCCCGCTTGATCTGGCCGACCGGGTACATGCGGCTTGAATCGCCATGCCAGCCATCGAGGATATATGTGACGTCGATGTTGACGATATCGCCTTCGCGCAGCGGCTTCTCATTGGGTATGCCGTGGCAGACGACGTGGTTGATCGAGGTGCAACTGGATTTCGTGTAGCCGCGATAGTTCAGCGTTGCCGGGATGGCGCCATGATCGGCCCCGAATTCATAGACGAAACGATCGATTTCCTCTGTCTGCAGGCCCGGACGAACCATGCCGGCCAGTTCATCGAGGCAGCGCGCCGTGAGTTGGCAGGCCTTGCGCATGCCTTCGAAGTCATCCGGCCCGTAGAGGCGGATCTGCCCCGTGTTTTTCAGCGGCGCCGACGCCGCATCCACATATGTGACCATGATCCCGTTTCCCTGTGCCGGCCGTCATCCGGATTGACGCGTGAATTCCGCCCCGCCGATGGCTTCCAAATGGCATCAAACGGCGGGGCATTCAAGGCTTGGGCCGCCTGGCACGTCATCCCGCCGGATCGGTCATCCCGATCAGCCTGTCCGCCACGATGCCCTGCGTGGTCAGGCTGCAACCGAGCGCATGGGCCTCGACCCCTGCGGCGCGCGCGGCGCTGAAGGCCGCCGCATAGGCCGGATCGAGGTCGCCACACAGGCGGAACCGCTCGCAATCGCCGCGCTGGATGAGATAGATCATCACCGCCCGGTGCCCCTCACGCGCCATGGCGGCCAGTTCACCGAGATGTTTGGCGCCCCGCGCGGTGACGGTATCCGGGAATTCAGCCAGTCCCGTCTCACGCATCAGGTGTACGTTCTTCACCTCCACATAGGCGCGACCCTTGCCCGGATCCTCGAGCAGGATGTCGATACGCGAATTCAGGCCGTAGCGCTGTTCGCGCTTCAGGACGGCCCAGCCGTCGAGTCCCGGCACCAAACCGGCGAGAATTGCTTCCTCGACAAGCCGGTTGGGCAGGCCGGTATTGATGCCCACCAACGTTCCGTCCGCTTCCACGAGTTCCAGCGTATGGGCATATTTGCGCTTGGGATTGCCGGATTGCGACAACCAGACCCTCATGCCGGGTTCGCTCAGCCCCATCATCGAGCCGGTATTCGGCACGGAGACCGTGATTTCCTGCCCGTCGGCAAGCGTGACGTCGGCCAGGAAACGCTTGTAGCGCCGGATCAGCTTGGCGGGAATGAGGGGACTTGGATACTGCATGACCGGCTTGATGCCGCAACCCGCGTCTTCCTGCAAGCCGTCACCCCGGCTTTCCCCTCCATGACGCCGCCAGAGCCATCATGCGGCGAGAGAGGCCGGGGTCTCCACGGTCCAGCGAAGCCCTGGCCTGTAGCGCGCATCCATCTTGCCGTCCCGCAAGGCAAACAGATGGAGCCATCCATTGTCGAACAGGGCGCGAACCTCCGGATGGCGCTCCAGCACATCGGTGATTGCCTCGCGCGGCGCCTCGATCATCACCGACAGGCGCAGCGGTTCATGGACCAGCCTTTCGCCGTCATGGATCGTCTGCCAGGGCAGGCCGGTCCGCATGGTCCCGCCATTGCCTTCGATCACGCCAATGCCGCCCACCACGTTGTGGATCAGCTTGTTTCCGCTGCCGAAGACCCCCGGCGCGACCGCGGAGCCGTAATATTGCAGGCTGATCCAGCTTGCCACGACTGTGGGGGCCGTCATGATCAGTTCCAGTGTGCCGAAGCCCTGGTCGTCCTGCCACTCATAGCTGTGCAGGAAGGCACGACCCCCGAGATCCAGGCCTGCGGTCGCTTGGCGCGGCGCGGCGATGAAGGCGGCGCATCCGGCCAGACCCCACTCGGGCCGCACCTGTGCCCAGTCATGGGCACGGGCAGCCACCGTGCGCGGCGTCGCACCGGGCAGCTTTGAGGCCCGTTCGGCACGCGCCAGCCGTCCGGCCTTGTCGAGCCACCGCGCAATGGTCCGCAGATCGCCGTTCCTTTCATGGCCGGCATGGTCGGGATGGAGCGTGACCGTGTCGGTGGTCGTGTCGTGCAGGCCCGCGACGAAAAGCGTGTCGGCCGGGATCGCGATGCCGCGCCTGCCAAGGCTGGCCCGGACGTCCTGATCGTTGAGGAGCGCCGCCAGGACGCGCGCCGAGACCTCGCCGGTATGGCCACCGCATGCGCCGCAGTGATAGGCGCTCGCATGCGGGTTGTTGGTTGTCCGGCCGCCATGGCCGATGAGCAGCACGAACCGTGCGAATCCCTTGCTCAGGCTCATTGCCTTCAACACGGCCGCCGCCGTATCGGCCTTCGCTTCCGTCGACAGCTTGCCGACCAGCCTTGGCGCCGGTTCGGCTTTCGCCTTCTTGCCTGTCCCTGCACGCCCCAGCGCATCCTTCAGGAGTTTGGCCGCATAGAAGGGACCGGCCGCCTCGACGAAGGCGAAGGACGAGACTGCTGCCTGCCGGAAGCGGCCCCATGCGCGGGCCGTGCGCGCGCCGATCCGTACCTTGTGTTCGCAGGCGGGTTCGCAATGGCTCACCGTCTCGATGGATGGGGACAGGAGAACCGGAAGATGCGCCTCTGCCACGTCCGAACCCATCGCCTTGTGGCTGATGGGCAGGCCGAAGAAACCGGCAAATCCGGTGGTCATGATTGACGGGTCGATGCTTTCGAGCGCCCGGCGGAAGACCTCTGAGCGAACGTCGATGCAGAAGGCCGCCTGCAGGAAGGGCCGTTCGCCAGAGCCCGATCCGCCTTGCAGCGCATGGCAAAGCCGGCGTTGGTAACCCCGTTCCGCTGCGTCCTGGAGAATTGCCAGTGCCAAGTCGACAGCAGCGGGCCTGACCGGCTCGGCATGAGCGGCCATCGTCAGGGCCCAGTCGCCGGCAATCGCGGGGACATGCGCGAGCAGCGCTTCTTCCCAGATCAGCCGGATGGCCAGGAGGCCGGTCAGCGTCGGGTCGCTGCCACCTTCCTGTCCGGCCTGCCAGGACAGCCAGCGTCCGTGCTGCGCCCAGCCGCCAAGATCCATGAACAGCCGGTGGAACGCGGTCTCGGCCGCGTCGCCGGTCAGCCCGATACCCTCGGCGGCCCGCAGGATGGCCCGCTCGGCCGTATCCGGCGCACGCGCGACATGGGCACAGAAACCGGCCAGCCCGGCGATCTCGGGCGTCAGGTCATGGATGGCCCATTCCCGCCAGGCCGCGTAGGCATCGTGACCCGGTGCGGGCGACCACAGCGCCTGCCCACGGTCGAAATGCCCGGCCGCCCACAGGCCGATGGTCCGTTCGATCACCGACGGCCAATCCGTGCCGGTCGCTGTTGCCGCGAGTTCCGCGATTGTCGGAAGCGCAGCGGGCCGGTCTTCATCCTCACCGCTTTGGGCAAGGGACTTCAACGCCGCGACGCCGCCAGGCTTGGCGGGGTGAGTGGAAGCCTCCAGCGCCTCGGCGAGGTCGCCATCGGTGATGCGGCCATCGCCCAGCGCAAGGGCGTAGCTGGCGCGCGATTGCATGGGCCGTACGCCGGCCACGCGCTTGAGCCGTGCAGCCGCTGTTGCAAGATCGTCGCCTGCCAGGCCGAGGAACGGGTTCACGGCCACGGTCGCGTCGAGGGGAAATGCCGGCGGAATGGCCATCGCGGCCGTATCCGCCGCTTTCAGGATGTCGGAATGCCGCGCGGGCACGATCCGGGAATGGTTCGCGTTCATCGTTTTCTCCGTCATGTCAGTTTGTTCCGGCCGTCCGGAAGCCGCCAATGGCGCGGTCGAGCAGCGCATTCAGGTAGAGCCCGTTGGCCAGATGAACGCGCAGTCCCGCCGTTGCCGGATGATGCGCCCAAAGGGGAAAGAGCGCCTGTGCGAAGGCCACGAGGCCGAAGGACAGGATGGCGAGCACGATCAGTCCCCATTCCAGCGGACCGGGTGCGGGCGCGGCCGGCAGGACGCTGCCCCAAAGGACGTTGGCGCCCGCCTGGAAGGAGAAATAGGCGATGGCCGCGCCTATCGCCGCGAGTACCGTGCGCCGGGTCAGGTCGGCCGGCGCGCGGTCTGCCAGTCCCTGCGCCACGAGATAGGCGACGCCGAAGATCAGGATTGCGCCCAGGGCAAGCGCCTGCGGCGACTTGGGGCCGGCAACGAGGGTGAACAGGGCGGCAATCCCGCCATAGAGAAGCAGGGCCAGCGCGAAGGACCGGAGCACCACCGAAAGGCCGGGAACCGCAACCGGCCCGGGACGCCGCAGCGATGCGACGGCGGCCACCGCGCCGCCTGAGGAAAGGAAGGCGTGCGCCTTGTAGAGCGAATGGGCGATGATGTGGAGCAGGGCCAGGGGCCACAGACCAAGCCCGCATTGCAGGAGCAGGAAACCCATTTGCGAAACCGTCGACCAGGCAAGCGCGGTCTTCACGGCGCTCTGGGTCAACATGACGGCGGCACCGAAGAGCGCCGTGAATCCGCCGATCATGACCAGTGCCCCCATTGCGCCGGCGCTTGACTGAACGAGGTCCGCCGTGAGGAGCAGGACAACGCCGCCGGAATTGACAACCCCGGCATGAAGAAGTGCGGAAACCGGCGTCGGCGCTTCCATCACTTCCGTCAGCCAGCCATGCAGCGGAAAGGCAGCCGACTTGAGGACCGCGGCCAGGACGAGAAGCGCGATTGCCAGGCTCACGGGGAAGCCTGCTTCCTGTGCACCGATTCCCCCGGCGATCGCCGACAGGTTGCCGGTGCCGAGCGACGCGGTGAGCAGGATGGCAGCGGCAAGGAGCGCGATGTCGCCCGCGTGCCAGACCAGGGCGAACTTGGTGGCGGCGCGGCGCGCCTGCGGCCGGTCGGCGTAGAACAGGAGGAGAGGCTTGAGCGCCAGGCCCACACCGATCGTACCGGCGGCGAGCATGAGAAGGCTTCCGGACTGTATGACGAGCAGGACCGCGCCAAGCGTTGCCAGCAGCAGTCCGTGGAACGTGCCTTCCCGCGTTTCGCCGTCCAGATAGGTCCGGCTGTAGCGCACGACGATCCAGCCGATGAAGGATACGAGCAGTGTCAGGGCAACGCTGACCGGTCCCG
Source organism: Phyllobacteriaceae bacterium (assembly GCA_002708825.1). Taxonomy (GTDB): domain Bacteria; phylum Pseudomonadota; class Alphaproteobacteria; order Rhizobiales; family Rhizobiaceae; genus Zhengella. The sequence goes on from PAPF01000009.1 coordinate 30,066, forward strand.
AATGCAGCGAAAGCTCAAACATGCCGCCGAAAAGCACAAGCGCCGACGGTCCCGAGACCAGATACTGCGCAAGCCCGCCAAGGCCGAGGAGAAGGGCCGTCATGGCCACCGCCTCGCAAAGGCGCGGATAGGCGCCGGGCCTTCGTCCAGGCCGCATGGTGGCGGCGGCCGCCACGAGGAAAAGGAGGACGGGCGACAGGAATGTCAGGGGAAGGAAGGCTGCCATGTATCATCTCCGGCATTCTGGCGGCGTGATCTCGTGGCGTTTCCTACTCCCTGGCGTCCATCAAGAAAAATTCATATTATATGGAGAAACGTTCTGTATAATAGAACTATGTCGACCATCAATCTCCATCATCTCCGCCTGTTCAGGGCGGTTGCGCGCGACGGGACGCTGACCGGCGCCGCCCGGGCGCTGAACATCTCGCAATCGGCCGTTTCCACGCAGATCAGGGCATTGGAGGAATCCCTTGGCCATGACCTGTTCGAACGCGCCGGGCGCAACCTGGTCCTGACCGAGGCGGGACGTATTGCGCTGGATCATGCCGAGGAAATCTTCCGTGCAGCGGAAGACCTGGCAGCGAGCCTCAAGGCAGCCGGGGCAAGGCGGCAGGCCTTGAGGATCGGCGCGCTCGCGACGCTTTCGCGCAATTTCCAGATTGCCTTTCTAGAGCCGGTCCTGGGTCGCGCGGATGTCGAGGTCGTGTTGCGCTCGGGATCTCAGCCCGATCTCCTGCGGGCGCTGGAAGCGATGGCTGTCGACGTGGTTCTCACCAATCTGGTTCCCGCCCGCGATTCGGTCAGCCCCTATCTCGTGCACAAGCTGTCGGAACAGCGCGTGAGCCTGATCGGCGTGCCGCATGCGGACATGGCGGACCGGACGATCCGGCAGTTGCTGGAGGACCATTCACTGATATTGCCGACGCCGGAATCGGCATTGCGGGCCTCCTTCGACGCGCTCGTCGCGCGGCTTGGCGTCGTTCCCAGGCTGGCGGCGGAGGCCGATGACATGGCCATGCTCCGGCTTCTCGCGCGAACCGGGGCCGGCCTTGCGGTGATCCCGCCCATCGTCGTCCGCGACGAACTGGCCGCCGGAACCCTGGTGGAATATGCCAGGCTCGAGGGGATCACCGAGAATTTTTGCGCGGTCACCCTGCAAAGGCGGTTTGCCAACCCGCTCGTTGCCGAGGCGCTGGCCGCCTACCGGGATATCGAGTGACGTTCCGCACCTTGTCCGGCACTCGCGGTTTTTCAGGCTTCAGCGGGCAGGGGGATCGCGCAGGAAAAGCGATAGGGTCCTTCCGCATCCACGCTCATGGAGCCGCGCCATTTCTGTTCGACAAGGACGCGCTTCAGCCTTGACCCGAAACCTGTCCCGGAGAGTTTCCGGACCACCTTTTCGCTGTCGCACCAATCCAGGTGAAACGTTTTCGTCCCGCCCTCCGGTTCGATGCGCCAGCTGAGGCTGACTTTGCCACTGGTGGTCGACAAGGCGCCGTATTTGAGCGAATTCGTGGCCAGTTCGTAGAGGACAAGGGCCAGGTCGAAAGCCAGTTCCGCAGGCAGCCGGATATCCCGGCCGCGGATTTCCAGGCGGTCCATGTGCAGGCCGAGCACTTCCTCGATGAGCGAGCGGAACCGCATGTTGCTCCAGCCGCCCCGGGTGATCAGCTGATTGGCGCGCGAGAGCGATTCCAGCCGGCTGGTGAAGGATTGCAGCGCAGTGGCAGGATCGGAGTGGGTCCGGAAGGTCTGCGAGGCGAGGGAAGCAACCACCTGCAGGAGGTTGCCCGAGCGATGCGCCATCTCGCGCAGGATCAGGCGCTGGCGTTGATTGGCCTCGTGCTGCCGGGCACCCTGCGCGACGATGTTTGCGATGGAGATCAGCGCGTCGACATCATGTTCGTCGAATGTGCGCAACGCGCGTTCATGGATGCCGAAGACACCGAAGGGCCGGTCCGACGCCCCGGCGATCACCACGCTCATGCCGCTGCGCACGCCGTGATCGCGGAGCAGGGCGGGGCCGGAAAAGCGGCTTTCCACCGTCAGGTCCGCCACGATCACCGGACGGGATGACGTGAGCGTGTAGCCGGCCTGCGAATCCATGTCGATGCCGACGCTTGCCCTGCCGACCAGTCCGCCGTCCCAGCCGGTGCCGGATACCAGCTTCAGTTCATCGGCGCTGTCGACGAACTGGAGGATCTTTGCCAATGGAACATCGAAGACCTGTGCCGCGGTCTCGACGGCCTTGTCCATGATCTCGTTGAGCGAGACATCGCCCAGCGCGTAACTGCCCAGTTCGTGGATGCCCTTCTGCTGCCTGAAGCGTTTCTCCAGGTCCATCTTGCTGTTGATGCTGGCCGTCACATCCCGGCAAACCCCGGTCAGGTATCGCTCGCCGTTGCGGCCCTGGTAGACACCGCCCTTTGCCTCGATCCAGACCGGCCGGTCCGCCCGCGCCAGCGCGGAACGGTAGACCACCGCATAGGGCTCTGACGTCTCGATGCTCCGGTTGATGGCATGCCAGACCGTTTGCGCATCGTCCGGGTGCAGGTCGCGGCGAAAGCTCTTCAGGGTTCCGTCGAAGGAACCGGGTTCCATCCGGTGGATGGCTTCCAGGTTGTCCGTCCAGTCCAGCGACTCGCTGTCGATCCGCCAGCGCCAGACACCGACCTCGCCCAGGCGAAGGCCCGGCAGGATGTCGTCCGGGTCCATCAACACGTCGTCCGGCATGATGATGCCTCTCTCGCAACACCGATGATTTGTTTATAGACAGATTAGGTAATCCGCAGGAACTGGTCATCCGAAAATCAGCTGCCGGCAAGGTGAATTCACTAGGCTTCGGCCTGAAATCGTTTCGCCTTGCCTTTGGAGGGGACAGCGCGGATACACGGCTACGTCCGGGAAGCGGACAAGCAGGAAACGGAACGGACATGCTGCTGACGACGATCTGGCCGATCTTTGCCCTGATCTTTGCCGGATATCTGCTTGCGCGAAAAGGGTTCCCGTCAGCCGGGTTCTGGCCGGCGGCAGAGCGCCTCACCTACTTCGTGCTGTTTCCGGCACTTCTCGTGTCCAGCCTGGCCGAAGCGCCGGTTCATGATCCGCACGTGCCACGCCTTGGCGCGGCCGCCGTGGCAACCATCCTGTTCGCAAGTGCCGGGCTGGCCCTGGCGCGATGCCTCCGTCCCATGCCGGCTGCCCGTTTCGGACCGGTCCTCCAGGGCGTTGTGCGCTTCAACACCTATCTCGCCCTTGCCGTTCTTGCCTTGATCGCGGGGAGCGAAGGTATCGGGCGTGCAGCGGTCTATCTCGCGGTCTCGGTTCCTCTGGTCAATGTTCTGGCCATCATCGCGTTGAGCGGCGGCAGCGCGGCACGTGCGCCGGTCGCGCTGTTGCGAAACGTTGCCGCCAATCCGCTCGTGCTTGCCTGCCTGGCCGGATTTGCCCTGGCCCTTTCCGGCATTGGCCTTCCCTTCGGCACCGGCGCTTTCCTGAAACTCCTAGGGCAGGCGAGCCTGCCGCTGGGACTGCTCTGTGTCGGTGCCGCCCTCAGGCCTGAAACCCTGCGCGCCGATCTGCCCGGCCTGTTTGCCACCGGTGCGGCGCGCCTGCTGTTCATGCCACTGCTGGCAGTGACGTCATCCTGGCTGTTCGGCCTTTCGGGCGTCGAGATGCTGGTGCTCGTCGTGTTCTCGGCGGTTCCCACGGCGCCGACGGCCTATGTCCTGACGCGTCAGATGAACTGCGACGGCGCGTTCATGGCCGGCATCGTCACCTTCCAGACCCTGGCCGTCGTGTTTACGCTTCCGCTCGTCCTGATGCTGGCCGGTGTCGATTGATGCCGGCGGGCAACGCCCGAAGCTGGGATCTGGGCGCCGAGCACCGACCTTGGCTGGTCCGCCGCTCGCGAATGGCATCCAACATGCCCAAGCCGCCACGAGGCACTCGGCGGTAAGGTCGGGACTGGCAAATTCTGCAGGAAGCAAGTGGTACGCCCTACGGGCGTCAAAGAAGCCCGTAAAATCAACGACTTGACGTGTCCAACCGCGTCAATGTCAGTCGTTGAAAACATTACGCTTTTTCACGAAAAGTCCAACCGGGATTCGCCGGGGGAGGGCACAAAAGAAAACGCTGCCCGAAGTGGAGCTTCGGACAGCGCGCAACAGAAAAACCGCCACGACAACGGTTGCCCATTCTCTAGCAATTCCTGCTTGGCGATGCAAGCATTCCGTGCGGCGCGCCGCATTGAAGCCGATGTGAAATTTCAGCAGATCGGCGACTACTTCGAGACCGTCATGCGTGAGCTTGTCGAGCAAGCCACCATGCCGCGCCTGACCCGGCGCGACCTTATCGCGACCCTGGAGGATCACAAGGCGACATTCCCGGATGTCCTCGACATGATCCGGGAGGGACGGATATGAGCGAGGACAAGCCCAAGGACGGCGGCGGCGCGAATGTGGTTCCCCTCGCTGTCAAGAGGATGGTGAAGGCTTCGAGGAATCCAAGCCGCGTCCTTTCCGGCGCTGCGCCTGACCGGGAAAGCGTGTTGCATGACCCGGACATTGACGATGGCGACATCATCGACCGCATGAACGATGAATTCGCCTTCGTCGTGATCGGCGGATCGGCGGCGGTGGCGTGGTTCGAGCCGGGGGCGCGGCCTGAAGACAGCTTGCGCCTGTTGAAGATCGGGGCCTTCGAGGGGCTCATGGGGCATCGGTGGACCACCTATGACGGGGCGGACGGCAAGCCCAAAACCGTGACATGGGCAAAGCGCTGGCTCGGGCATCCCGAACGGGCGACCTATCGGGGACTTGAATTCGTCCCCTCGCCAACGGGCGAGGAAGGGCGGGCGGGCTGGCTCAACCTCTGGCGCGGCTTCGCGGTGGAGCCGAAGGCGGGCGGATCATGGGCGATCTTCAGGGATCACCTGTTGAGCAATGTCTGCCAGGGCAATGAGGCGCACTTCCGCTGGCTCTTCGGATGGTTTGCCCAGATGGTGCAGCGGCCACGGGACAAGCCGGGCACGGCGGTGATCCTTCGCGGCGGACAGGGCGTCGGCAAGTCGATTGTGGGCGAGGTCTTCGGATCCTTGCTCGGGCCGCACTGGAAGTTGGTTGATACTGACCGGGGCGTGACCGGCAATTTCAATCAGCATTTGAGCGATTGCCTGCTTTTGCAGGCCGATGAGGCGGTTTGGGCCGGGAACAAGGACGCCGAGGGGCGGCTGAAGGGGCTGGTCACTGCCGGGCGGCAGATGGTGGAGGCAAAGGGGATCGATCCCGTCTGGCTTCCGAATCTGGTCCGGGTCTTCATGACCTCCAATTCCGACTATGTTGCGCCTGCCGGGAAAGATGAGCGGAGGTATTTCGTTCTCGATGTCGGCGATTCGGCGCAGCGCAACAGCGCATATTTCGGGGAAATGCTGGAAGAACTGGACGCGGGCGGGCGGGAAGCCTTGCTCCATGACCTGTTGACCTTTGATCTTTCAGCCGTTGACATTCGGGAAACGCCGAAGACCGAAGCATTGCGGGAACAGAAGATACACCACCTCGACCCGCTGGAAACCTGGTTGCTGGACCGGCTGAAGGCGGGCGCGCCAACGCGCAAGCATGACGGATGGCCGGAGCTTGTGCCGTGCGATGATCTTTATGATGACTACCTGACGGCTTCGGAGCGGGCAGGGTTTCGCCGGAAGCTCGGGCAGACGGCATTCGGACGGAAGCTGAAGGCTTTTATTCCAGGCTTGACCCGGCAGAGGGCAAGTGTGGCACAAGGGGATGCCATGAAGCGGCCTTACGTCTACTGGCTTCCGTCCTTGCAGCAATGCCGCGATGAATTCGACGCGGCCTTGCAGCAGCCGGGGGACTGGGATTCGCCCGATGATTAGGCGCAAGGTGGGACATTCGAGACATTTAGGACGTCTAAAAAGACAGGCGAAACAATCGCTTGTCCTGAATGTCCTAAATGTCCCTCCTGTTTTCCGAAGGTCCATGTGTGCGCGTGTGCGCCTGTGCACGGATACCCATAATTATATGGGACATATGGGACATTCAGGACAACGAATTGAAATTGCTTTGAAAAGTGACGTCCTGAATAACCCTGCAAGGTAGGGCGCATTCGGGACAGGTGGGACACGGGGGAAAAGGGCATGAGCAACCGAACGATTACCGCGACAATCCGGCTGGAAGCCATTCTCGGGCGTATGAAAGCCTTTGGCGACGTTAGCCGGAAGATGGAACAGGTTGACCGGGCGGCGAAGCGATACAACCGGACGCAGGGGGCCATTGCGCGCGGCGCGGCTGAAATGGGGATGGCCATAGGGCGCTTCGCGGGACCGGCTGCGCTGGCGGCGGGCTTTGCGGGCGCAACGCGGCAGGCGGCGGGTTTTGAAGACAGGCTCTTCGGGATCGAAAAGAAGTCCGGCGCGACGGCGGAACAGATGAAGACGATCCGGGCGGAAATCTTCGAGCTTTCCAAGGAACTGCCGGTGTCGATTGACGAGATCATGGCGGCTTTTGAGCGTGGCGCGGCGGCGGGCGTGCCGCTGGATGAGCTGAAGGAATTCGCGAAGCTGTCATCGGCGGTCGCCGATGCCTGGGACATGAGTTCCGAAGCTGTCGGCAATGCCTTCGCCGGTTTCGGGACGGGCCTTGGCATCGCGCGGCAGGACCTGGAAGGCTTCGCCGACGCGATCAACTACCTTGCGGACAAGGGCATTGCCGATGAGGCCGATATCGTCGGCTTTCTGGACCGTGTCGGGGCGTCGGCAACGAATTTCGGGCTGACCGCAAAGGACGCGGCGGCGCTCGGGACGGCGATGATCAACCTGAAAATGCCTGCCGAGGTGGCGGCGCGGGCGGCGGATACGCTCTTTGGCAAACTTGCCGCGCCGGAAAACCTGTCGGACAAGTCGCGCGAAGCACTGGAAGGCATTGTCGGCGACATCGAGAAATTCCAAGGCGTCATGCAGAAGGACGCCAAGAGCGGCCTGCTCTACTTCCTGGAACAGCTTGAGGGCATGACCGGACAACAGCGGACAAGCCTGCTCGGGGCGCTCATGGGCGAGGGCTTTGATGATGAAATCGCCCGGCTGGTCGGCGGGCTGGATGAGGTCCGGCGAAACATCAAGCTTGTGAGGGATGAAGCGGCTTATGACGGCTCCATAGCGGCTCTTAGCGAAAAGAAGCTGGAGAGCTTCAACAGCCAGCTTCAGCGGACGAAGAACATTTTTCAGGAACTGGCTGTCGAGGCCGGAAGCATCGCGTTGCCATGGATGGCCGACGGGCTGGAAGCCTTCAATGACCGGGCATCCTATGACACCGCGATCATGCGGGGCAACTCTGAGCTTGGGCGCAGCATGTGGGACCGGCTGAAATGGACGCTTTCAGCCTCGCAGGCGGAAAAGGACCGGGTGGCGATCATCGGGGGACACGCGGCGACATCGGCGGAAGAACAGGCGCGGTTTGACCGGGGGGCCATGGGCCTTGGCGGATCATCGAGCCGGGGCGGACGGCGGCGGCGCGAAGAGCCGGACGGGATCGTTTCGGCCATGCCGGTTGAAGGCGGGGCCTTCGGGGGCTTTGAGGCGCGGCTTGCGGGCGACCTGGATACCGCGCTTGCCGATGGCGGGCGCAAGGCGCGCGAAGAGATTGCCGAGGGTGGCAGGGCCATTGCCGAGGGTGGCAAGGCCATAGGACAGGCGGCGCAGGAAATCCGGGCGGCGGGCGACTATGCCGCGCAACGGATAAGCCAGGCGGTGCGCCATGCAGGCACGGCGGCAGGCCGTGCCGATGTCACAGGGCCGGGGGATCTGTAAATGTCACGCTTTGAAGTCAAGATCGACACGTCCGAACTTCGCGACCTTGAGAAGCGGCTTGCCAATGTGCCGAATGAAGTCAAGGTGAAGGCGTTTCACGCGGCGCGAAAACACGTTGCGAACAAGCTTCGCACACAGGTCGGGCGAAAGCTCGCCAAGTATACCCGGCTGAAATACGGCACGGTGCGGCCTTTGCTGCAATCGTCGGCATCCGGGGCCAATGCGCTGGAAGTCAAGGTCAAGAGCCGCTGGATAAGCCTGACAAAGCTTGATGGCACATACCAGAGCGATGAGGGCGTTGAGACCAAGCTCCACGGCTCTTACAAGTCGGCATTCATCGCGACCATGCGTTCAACGGGGCACAAGGGCGCGTTCCGGCGGCTGGAAGGCGACCAGCGTTTGCCGATTGGCGAGGTCTTCGGGCCGAACCCTGCCCATGCTGTCGGCAATGACAGGCACGGCGAATTCGCGAAGCTGGCCGAGGAGATGGCGGCGGAACTGATCCTGCCGCGCTATCTTCACGAGATAGAATTCCGGCTGGGGCGTCTGACCGGGGGCAGATGAAAAGGGACCTTATTTAGCAAGGGCCGCTATCGGGGCGGGACGACCCCGAAAAACCGCCAGTATTAGTGCGTTTTGCCTTTGGTTGTCACAGTTGTTGCCAATAAAAGAGGTTGCCAGAATGAGCGAAATTGATAGTCAAGGCGCGGTATGGGTGACGGCAGCCGAGATTGCAGCGCGTGACAACATAACGCCGGAGGCAGTATTAAAGCAGGTTCGCAAGATGATTAATCAAAATCATATTGAGGTTGAGCGGGACGCGCGGGGAAGAATAAAGCGATTTGACCTTGCCGGGTACGATTTATACAGGGAACGCTACGCGAACCCGGCGCAGACGGCGGCAAAAAGGCCGTTTTCCCCTGAAAAACCGACCCCTTCGGATGCCGATTCGGCGGATCAATCCTACGATGAGGCGCGGCGCCAGGCGCAATGGCTGGAAGTGCGCAAGAAGAAACTGGAAATGGCCGAAGCCGAGGGCAACCTGGTGCGGGCCGACAAGCTGGCCGATGCCGTCGAACTGATCGGCAAGGAAACACTGGCGACCTTGCAACGCTTGCCGAACAAGGCGGATGAGTTTTGCGAGGCTGTCGCGCGCGAAGGCGTGAGCGGGCTTCGGGCCGTGCTTCGCGGCGAAGTGCTGGCGATTGCGACGGCGCTTGCCGACCGGCTTTCGGAGATCGCGGCGAACGCGCCGCGTGAGGATCCTTCCCTCTTCGACGGTCAGGATTGAGGTTTTGCCAGGCGGACGCCGGGACCTCCTCCGTTTTCCTCGATGAACCGGACCCCGGCGGCTTCGAGGGCCGACCGGATCGCGGCAACGGTACGATCTTTCAACGGTTCGCCTTTTTCAAAACGCGATATTGTGTTTGTCGAGACGCTCGCCATTTCGGCTAGCTCCCTAACTCCAATTTCAATAGCGGCTCGGGCCATCCGGCATTGTGCAGGCGTCATTATTGCAACCATGTTGCAAAATCGCATTGACGTTGCGATTTTGGAGTGATATCGCTACACGGTAGCAAAAACGCTCCAATGTAGCAACAGGAGGCAAGCCATGCCCATGACCAGACGTGCCCTGACATTTGCCCTTCCGTCCGTCGCGGCCTTTCCCGTGCCTGCCAGTGCCGCACCTTCGCCCGTGGCGGCGATGGTGGAGCGATGGGAGCGGCTTGCTGATCGTGTCCTTGCGCTGTCGCAAGAGATCGGGCGCATTGAGCTTGCCATCCGCGCCGAATTCCGGCCGGGGGTGAAGGTAAACGGGCGGCTGTTCCGTTTCCGCCATGAGGCCGAGGATGGTCTTGGAACCCTTCGCCATGTCGGGCAGGCGGCGCGCCTGGACGGGATTCTCGCCGAACTGGACCGGCAGGACGCAGCCGAGGCGGAAGCGCTTCAGCGGGCCGGAATCGCGGAAATGGAAGCCGAACTGACTGCCCTTCAAGACGCCGAGACTGCCCTGGAAGACGCGATAGCGGCTGCGCCAGTGGAAACGCTGGCCGATGCGAGGGCAAAGGCCGATTTCGGAAGCCGTTTCCTCGAACGCCACGGGCAGCATTGGGACTTCACCGATTGGGCGCGGTTGCTCCTGAAGGAAATTGCATCCGCCTGACCTGTTAACACCCGGTTGCGTTCTCAAAAACATACACTACCGTTCATGGAATGTTCGCGGGCCGGTGCGGGGATCGCGGGTGCAGGCAACACTATATTTAGTGGTTCCGTTTTCGCCAATCACCATGGCATGTGTCAAAAGCAACAGGAGACAAGATCATGTTTACGACACCTGAAACCTTCACAGTCACGTTTTCCAATCCGGTTGTGATGGACTGTGAGGAAATCGAATCGCCTTCGCCATTGGCCGCGAAGGTGGATCGCTGGGAAACGCTTACCCAGCGTATCAGATTGCTCACGCTTCGAATGAATTTCCTTAAAATGGCTATCGATGTCGAACATATGCCGGGCGTCGTGGCTGGTGGGCATATCTTCCAGATATATGAGGATGCCGAATGGTCGCTTTCCTCCATGCGCCGTGCCGGGCGGCCAGGCGGCGCGTTCGCCGCGATCCTTGACGAACTGGACCGGCAGGCTGCGGCAGCGGCGGAAGCGCGGCGGCGGGCCGGATTCGCGGAAATGGAGCATGAAATTAATCGGCTGAGGTATGAAGAGAGGGCGGCTCTGGAAGCGGAGATTGAAGCCGCGCCGATGGAAACGCCTGCCGATGTGCGGGCGAAGGCTGATTACGGTTTCCGGTTGATTGTCTGGGAGGGTGACAACCCGAATTGCGCTGCCCGGGCTCATGAAATTCTCGGCGAAATCGCGAAGCCTGACCTGTTAACTCACAGTTGCGATCTCAAAAAGATGCACTAACGCTCACTGTATGTTCAATCGCCGGTGCGGGGCGATGGGGTGCGAAGAACACTATATTTAGTGGTTCCCCATTCGATTCCCTCACTGGCAAGTGTGCGGCGGCACAAGGGAAAGAAGAGGGTTTTTCCGCGATGAAGCCAGACCAATACGCCCGGCTTGCCGGGACAACGATGCATGTCATCAACGTTTGCAAGGGGCGCGGCTTTGTCCCCTTCCTGACGAAGCAATTCAACTACTACAGCGCATGGGACAGCTTTACCTACCGGCTGGCGCAGCATCTGGCCGGTTCGCCGGACGGGCTGTCGCTGAATCGGGGGGTTGCAGTCAAGACGGTGCGCGAATGCGCGCTGGACATCGTTGCCAGCCGTGACCGGCTGGAAGCCGGGGAGGAACTGCTTTTCGGGCGGATCACGCTTCGCGGTTTCCCGGCTGTTCCCTTTGTCGGCTCGCATGAGGAACTTGCCTTCCTCATGGAAAAGAAGGCCGGGCGCGGCCTGCACATCCAGCTTTCCAGCCTGACGGCCTGCTACCAGGCGTTTCTTGCCGCAGCCGAACGCATCGGCGCGCCTGTAGATGATCTCTGGCCGGAAGCTGAAACCATTCCCACTGCGCAAGAGGTGCAGGCGGAATATGCCCGCCCGCTTCGCGAAGCCGCATCGACAATCAACACAGTGAGGGCATGAAATGACCATGAAACCGATTCTCGAACCGGACGCCTTGCGGGAAGGCCGGCCGGAAGTGTGGGCGCTCATGAAAAATGGCGCGCCGGCGCTCATGACTGCCCTGGTGGGCGAACAGGCCATGCGCCAATATGAAGGCCGTTCAATCCGGGATGTCATGGCCTCGATGATGCCGGGCGGCACGTTTTCCCGGAATGCCGTCATGTCGGCGATGGGAACCGACGATTTCCGGAACCTGATTCAGGAAACCGTGAGCATTACCGCGCTGGCGGCTCATGCGCTTCACATGCCCGAGATTCTGAAGATCGGCATTGAGGTCTTCGACATCGACGATTTCCGGGAGCGGACGCGGGTCCGGATCACGGGCCTGGACAAGCTCCTTGAGAACCGTGAGCATCAGGAATTGGCCTACGGTGCGATTGACGCCATGGCCGAGGCATGGGCGGTATCCCGCTTCGGGCGGCTCTATGAGGTCACGGAAAATGCCATCGTCAATGACCAGACCGGGGCCCTTCTGAACATCGGATCGGCGGCGGGCGCGGCTGTGGCAAGCCTCAAGGGCAACACGCTGGCAAAGCTGGTCGATGACAACCCTGCCATGAAGGACGGCAAGCCTGTTTTCCATGCCGACCATGGCAACCTTGTGGAAGTCGTGACTCCGGTTGTCCTTGAGGGGAACCTGAAAGAGGCTGCGCTGAAGATGCGCAAGCAGACATTCGGCGAGGGCGACAACCTCCAGATCATCGACATTCGCCCGAAATACCTTCTGGTTCCGGCTGAACGTGAAGCCGAGGCGCTGAAGGCGGTTGCCAGTGTCACCGCGGGCAATACCGGCGACGTGAACCCCTTTGCCGGGCGGCTGGAAGTGGTGGTTGAACCCCGGCTGTCTGACCCTGACTCTTGGTATTTATTCTCCGATCCGGTCATGCATTCCGGCATCGAATACGGCTCGCTCTACGGCGACGGTTCCCCCCAGGTGGAAACCGGAAAACCGATCACGTCCTATTCAACGCACACCCGCGTCACCGCCTATTTCGGCGCGGGCTGGATCGATCATCGCGGGGCCGTGAAGGTCACGCAGATACCCGAGTGAGGATGAGACGATGAAGAACAAGCATCAAGACGGCTACGTGGTCGAGGTCACGGCACCGCATGACGTGGAATCCGGCGCGCCGGTGGGCATCGGCGCGGCGCTCTTCGGGGTGGCGGCAGGGGCGGCGCTGGCGGGTGAACGGCTCGCACTGGCTGTCTTCGGGGTCTTCCGGTTCCCCTCGACGGCCATCAAGACCGGGGTTTCCTTCGCGGCAGGCGACGTTGCCTACTACGATCCGGCGCTCAAGAAGCTGAGCAACGACAACACCAAGATGCGGGCGGGCATCGCCCTTGGCGGCGGGCTCTTCCGCATCGGCTGACAGGTTCCGGCGCGGGGTCAACACTTGGGTGTCTCCTACCCGCGCCGGATTTGCCGGGCTTCTCTGGCGGGTGGTCCCGGCAGCTTGGGGGGCAGCGATGATCGCCCGCTGTCCCCCATTTCCTCCAACACGTTTCCGGCTGACCGTGGATGAACCGGCAGCCGTGGAGGGGTGAACTGGCCAAGCCAATCGGCACCCCTCCAACCGGCAAGAGGCAACAGGATGGCAAATCGCGCTGCACCATTTACACAGGCCGATGTGACCCGCGCCGTAAAGGGCGCGATTGCGGCGGGGCTGAAGGTGCGCGAGGTCATCACGACGCTGGAAAGCATCCGCGTTGTCTGTGGCGAGGGCAAGGCCGAAAAGCCCGAGGCAAACCCGTGGGATGAGGCGCTTGATGGCTAGACGGCGAAACCCGTTTCCCGGTGTCACTGTCGCGACCGATCGGCACGGGCGGCGGCGCTACCGATTTCGCCTGAAGGGCAAGCCGTCCTGCTACCTGCCGGGCGAGTATGGATCGCCAGAGTTTCGCAAAGCCTATGAAGCCGCGATGAATGCGCGGCCTGCCATCGTTGACCCGGCGCGCCTGCCGGAACGGGGCACGTTTTCATGGCTCGCCATGCACTACCTTTCGACGCCGGATTTCCAGAAGATCGGGCCGGTCTACAAGCGCAGCCTTTCCCTTGAGATCGAGCGATTCCGGCGCGCCTACGGGCATTTGCCGTTCGCGGCCTTGAGGCCGGATCACGTTGAAAAGATCATCGCGCGAAAGGCCGAGACGCCTGCCGCTGCAAACAAGCTGCTGAAGCTGATACGGCGGCTTTGCCGGTTCGCCATCCGCAGGCAATGGCTGGCTTCCGATCCCACTGTCGGGGTGAAGCCCTACGCCACGAACCCGGACGGGTATTACACCTGGACGGAAGCCGACATCGCCCGCTTCGAGGCGCACCATGGGCAGGACAGCAAGGCCGTCCTTGCCATGCGGATCATGCTTTACACGGGCGCGGCGCGGCAGGACGCGGCGGCGATGGGCTGGCAGAACGTGAAGGGCGACCGGATCGAGTACAGGCGGCACAAGACGGGCGGCGATGTATCCTTGCGCCTGGAGCTCATGCCCGAGCTTGCCGAGGCGCTTTCCCGGACGCCGCGCGATGCCATGCTTTTCATAACCCACGGCAAGGGCAGGGGCTACAATCCGAACACCTTCGGGAACTGGTTCAAGGATCTTTGCCGGGCGGCCAGACTGCCAGCGAACGCCAATACCCACGGCTTGCGCAAGGCCGGTGCAACCCGGCTTGCCAATGCGGGGGCAACGGAATTCGAGATCATGGCTTTCCTTGGTCACAAGACGCCCGATGAGGCGCGGACCTATGTGAAGGCGGCGAACAGGCAAACCCTCGCCGATTCAGCGCTGACAAAGCGCCTTGGCATGTCCAACCCCGGAAAAAGGGTGGACATTATTTCTCGCAAGTCATTGAAAGAAAAGGGGAAATAAATGTCGATGGTACGCCCTACGGGACTCGAACCCGTGTTTCCGCCGTGAAAGGGCGGCGTCCTAGACCGCTAGACGAAGGGCGCGCTCAAGACGAGACGGCGTATAGAAAGATTCCGGGCGGTGGGCAACCCCTGTTGATGCGGATTGCGAAAAAAAGTTCCCCGCATGCCGATGCCAGCGGCGGTTTCAGGAACGGGGCATGGAAAGCGGCAGGCGGGGATCCTGTTCGATTGCCTCAGCGCGCCTGCATTTCAGGTGCTTCCAGCAGTTTTCTCATGCCGATTCGAGCAAGGCCGCCAGGCGCGGCAGCCGCGTTCACGCCACGGGGACCTGGAAAGTCTTGCGCAATGCCGATCGATCTATTTGCGCTTGCGGGACGAACGGCGGCAGCGCCAGTTCCAGTCGCGTTCCGGGCCGATATCCACATGCACCGACTGGGTGTGGCAATAGGTGCCGACACCGCCGCGCCCCGGCATGGAGCGCAGATATTTTGCCAGATCCCATTTGGAGACACCGGCGACCTGGATGTCGGCGGCCGCGCAATACATGTGCAGGGAATTCTTCGCGCCGCGCGCGCGCCTGTTGCGCTTCGGACTGCGGTAACCGGACGTGACGACGACCTTCTGGCCGTAGTGGCGTTCCAGGGTCTTCAGGACGCGGACGAGCTGTGGCTTGAGGCAGGCGACGTCGACGTCGGCGGTCTGCACGGCCAGCCCGTTCGGTGCGAGGCGCGCCAGGCCCGTGACCGATGCCACGCGCACCGGCCGGTCATCGGCTTCGTTGATATCGACGTCGCTGTCGTCATAACCGCCGGACTTGCGCGTGATCTCGAAGAGCGATTCCGCGCGCACGCCGGGCAGTGCCGTCAGGCTGCCGGTGGCGCCTGCGGGAAGGTCGGAGGTCAGGGATGCGGTCCGCACGGCCTTGCGCGCCGTCACCGCCGGTTTCGGCGCGGCAGCCGGGACACGGCCGCGCCCTGTATCGGCCAGGGCCATTGCCGGGCGGGGCGGTTGCGTTGAAAACAGCGAGGACAGGAAGCCCCGTTTCTCGATCTGTGGCGCGGCGGAGGCAACCTGGACGGGCCGGGATTGGGCCGCGGCAGAAGGTGTCGCAGCCTCTGCCACTGCCCCGCTTCCAGGCCGTGGCGCGGCGCTTGGCACCGGCCCCGCCGCCTGGGCCACACGGGCCGATGCGATTGCGCTTTCGGCCGATTGCGATGTGGATTCGTCGATTGTTTCGCCCGAACCCGGCAGTGCCGCGGAGGCTGCCGCCATTTCGACGTCCGTTCCGGTTTCGCCTTGATCGCCGTCCTGGCCATCGCCGGAGGCGCTGGTTTCGGTGATGGCTTCATTGCCAGCTCCGACAGGCTGGCCGGTGGCGATATCGCCGCCGTCTTGGCTGACCGGTTCGAAAGCGGCGGCGTCGCCCTGCGCCGGTCCGGTTCCCAGTGACGCCTGGGATGCCACGTCGGCCAGCGCGATTTCCATCGGCGGGACTGCTGTCGTGCTGCAGCCGGACAGGCCCGTTGCAATCGCCGCGACGGCCACACATCCCGCCAACGCGCTCAATCCGGGCAATCGCGCCTTGTTCAACAATCATCCCCCTTGGCCGCCGGCCCCCTCGGGCTCAAGCCACGGCCAGGCTCGCGGTAAAGTTCACAACGCCAATCGAATCGAGTCCCCTGGCGCGCGTTTGTGACTATAGCACGGCGGTTAATCGTCAATTGAGGCGACAAGATGAAGATGGCATGGCGGTCATCTTGCGGCAAGGCGACGCATCGAGCGCCGGTCTCCGGTCAGACACGCGCCAGCACATATTCGCCGGGCGCATCGCAAAGGGCCTTCAGCTTCTTGCCGCCGATCCTGCGCGCCTTGACCCGCTCGCCGGTCTCCATGGACTCGATCCAGGCCTGCCAGTGCGGCCACCAGGAACCGGGCGTCTCGTGAGCCGAAGCCACCCAGTCCTCGAACGAGCCCTCCGGCTTGCCGCCGGTCCAGTACTGGTATTTCACCTTGTCCGGCGGATTGACGACGCCTGCGATATGGCCCGATCCCGCCATGACATACTGGACATCGCCGCCGAAGAAGCGGCAGCCGTGAAAGACCGACTTGGCCGGCGCGATATGGTCCTCCCGCGTGGCGAGATTGTAGACCGGAATCTTGATGTCCTCGAGGTGAACCGGCGCCCCGCCGAGTTTCATGGTGCCCTTGGAAAGGTTGTTCTCCAGGTAGCAATTGCGCAGGTAGAAGGAATGATTGGCCGCCGTCATGCGTGTGGAATCGGAATTCCAGTAGAGCAGGTCGAAGGCCATGGGCGTCTTGCCGCGCATGTAGTTGTTGACCGCGTAGTTCCAGATCAGTTCGCGCGAGCGCAGCATGTTGAACGCTGTCGCCATCTTGCCGCCATCCAGGTAGCCCTTTGTCTCCATCTGCCGCTCGACGGCCTTCACCTGGTCCTCGTCGACGAAGACGAGCAGGTCGCCGCCATAGGTGAAATCCACCTGGGTGGTGAAGAAGGTTGCGCTGCGGATGCGCCTCTCGCCGTCACGGGCAAACATCGCAAGGGCGGCGGCGAGCAGCGTCCCGCCAACGCAATAGCCGATCGCATTGACCTCGCGCTCGCCGGTCGCAGCCTCGATGGAATCGAGCGCCAGCACGATGCCTTCCTCGATATAGGCCTCCCATGTCTTCTTGCGGTGGCGTTCGTCCGGGTTGACCCAGGAGACGACGAAGACGGTATGGCCCTGTTCCGTCAGCCAGCGGATGAAGGATTTCTCCTTGTTGAGGTCGAGGATGTAGAACTTGTTGATCCACGGCGGAACGATGAGGAGAGGGCGCTTGAGCACGGTCTCGGTCGCCGCCTCGTACTGGATGATCTCGGCGGTCTCGGACCGCGCGATCACCTTTCCGGGCGTGTTGGCCATGTTGACGCCGACCTTGAACGGACTGGCGTCGACCTGGCGGATCTTCAGGTCGCCCTGGCCGGCCTCGATGTCCTCGGCCAGCATCTGCATGCCGCGCACGATGTTCTCGCCATTCGAGGCGATGGTCTCGCGGTAGAGTTCGGGGTTGGTCAGCAGGAAATTGGATGGCGAGATCGCGTTGGAGATCTGGTCGACATAGAACTCCGCCTTGTGACGCGTCTTCGGGTCCAGGCCGTCGGCTTCCGTTACCAGGTCATGCGCCCACCGGCTCGTCACCAGGTAGGTCTGCTTGAGGAAGTCGAAAAAGGCGTTGTTCTCCCATTCCGGATCGGCGAACCGCTTGTCGCCCTTTTCCGGCTTGACCGCATCCTCGTCGACATCTCCGGTCGCGCGGCGCACGGAGTTCGTCCACACCGTCATGTAGTTGGAGAAAAGCCGGGTCTGCGCGTCGAGGGCGCGCGCCGGATCGGAAAGCCAGTATTCGCCGACCTTCGAGAAGGTCTTGACCATGTCGGCCATGGGCTCGGCCATCGGATCGACCTTGCCCTCCTCGCGCGGCGCGATCCAGTTGGAAGCCGCCTTGCCGGCAGCCTCGATGGCTTTGGCCATGTTGCGCGCAAAGGCCTCGGGATCCTTGACGACGTAGGAATCAAGCTGGTCGGTTGACGGACCCGAATCCTTCTTGTCCTTGCCGTCCTTAGACATTGGCCCTATTCCTCCCGAAAGCTGGTGTACCGGCTTGTTGTTGACACAATAGGCTGTAACCGTTGCCCCATACAAGCGCGACAAAGGTCGGTCGCCGTTTCCCTTCACCCGGCCGCGCGATCCTGCGGAGGGAGCCTACAGGATGAATTCGATGAGGCTTTTCGTGCCGCAAGGTGTCAGCATGATGACGGCGTTGCGGACGGCAGCCGCGGCGTCCGCATTGCTTGCGGCTGGATGCACGACCGCCAGCCTCGAGGATGCCGCGCCGCGTTCGCTCCTGCCCGCACCCTCTGCTCCTGGAGTGGCTGCCGCACCGGCGCCGGCCGGATCGGTTGCCGCAACGGAACCCGACACCGACCGGCCTGCTCCGGTTCCGCCCTCCTTGTCCAATGCGCGCGATACCGGCCAGTTCCCGAACATCAACGTCGTGCCGAAGGGCGAGACTGCGCAGATCAGCCCGTCACAGCGGGCGGCCACGGTGTCCGAACTGAACGCGGCGCGCAATGCCCAGCGGGCGACGGGTCAGGGCGCGCGCGTCGGCGGCGAGGGGGAGTTGCGCCGTCTCGGCCGCACCCACACGCGCGAGGCGCTGGAAGAAATCGAAAGCGAGTGACGCTATCGACCCGGCTACGGCGAGGGTGTATAGCGAACGACTGAAGGGGTTCCGGCCAGCGCCCGGAGCCTTGCGTCTCCAGGGATTTCGACGGTCACGAACATGGAAGAATTTCACAAGGTCCGCAGGCTTCCGCCTTACGTCTTCGAGCAGGTCAACCGCCTCAAGGCCAGTGCCCGGGCCGCCGGTGCCGACATCATCGATCTCGGCATGGGCAATCCGGACCTGCCGACGCCGAAATCCATCGTCGACAAGCTTGTCGACGTGGTCCGCGATCCGCGCACCCACCGCTATTCCTCCTCGCGCGGCATTCCGGGCCTGCGCAAGGCCCAGGCCAATTATTACGCCCGCCGCTTCGGCGTGAAGCTCAATCCAGACACCCAGATCGTCGCCACGCTGGGATCAAAGGAAGGCTTTGCGAACATGGCCCAGGCGATCACCGCGCCCGGCGATGTCATCCTGTGCCCGAACCCGACCTACCCGATCCATGCCTTCGGCTTCATCATGTCGGGCGGGGTGATCCGCGCGCTGCCGGTGGAGCCGGACGATGCCTTCATGGCGGCGCTGGACCGGGGCGTGCGCCATTCGATCCCCAAGCCGCTGGCGCTCATCCTGAACTATCCGTCGAACCCGACGGCCCATGTGGCATCGCTGGATTTCTACAAGGAAGTCGTGGCCTATGCCCGCAAGAACGACATCATCCTCCTGTCCGACCTTGCCTATTCGGAGATCTACTTCGACGGCAATCCGCCGCCATCCATCCTGGAGGTGCCGGGCGCCATGGACGTCGCGGTGGAGTTCACCTCCATGTCAAAGACCTTCTCCATGCCCGGCTGGCGCATGGGCTTCGCGGTGGGCAACGAACGCCTGATCGCGGCCTTGACGCGGGTCAAATCCTATCTGGATTACGGCGCGTTCACGCCGATCCAGGTGGCCGCCACCGCCGCGCTGAACGGCGACGGCACCGAGATCGAGGAAGTCCGCCAGATCTACAAGGCGCGCCGCGACGTCATGGTCGATTCCTTCGGCCGCGCCGGCTGGCAGGTTCCGCCACCGCCGGCGACCATGTTCGCCTGGGCGCCGATCCCCGAACCCTTCAAGGCAATGGGTTCGCTGGAATTCTCCAAGCTGCTGGTCGAGAAGGCCCATGTGGCCGTGGCGCCGGGCATCGGTTTCGGCGAACATGGTGACGACCACGTGCGCCTGGCGCTGGTGGAAAACGAGCACCGCATTCGCCAGGCCGCGCGCAACATCAAGAAGTTCCTGTCCACCGCCTCGCCGGTGGACAACGGAAATGTCGTGCCGCTTTCAGCGCGGCGCTGACGTCGTACGGGCCGGTGTCCTGCCGGCCCTTCAAACCACGGACCGGATATCGAATCGGGGGACCAGGCGACCATGACTGAGGCGCTGCGGGTAGGAATTGCCGGATTGGGCACGGTGGGCGCATCGGTGGTGCGCATTCTGGGCGAACACAGCGCCGTCCTGACGCGCCAGTGCGGCCGGGTGATCGAAGTCGCCGCCGTGAGCGCGCGCGACCGCAACAAGGACCGCGGCGTCGACCTGTCCGGCGTGGCCTGGTACGACGATCCGGTCGCGCTCGCCACCTCGGCGGATATCGATGTCTTTGTCGAACTGATGGGCGGCGATGCCGGCGCGCCGCTGGATGCGGTCAAGGCCGCGCTCGCGGCGGGACGCCATGTCGTGACCGCCAACAAGGCTCTTCTGGCCAGGCACGGCGTGGAACTGGCCGCGATCGCCGAGGAAAACGGCGTGCTCCTGAACTTCGAGGCGGCGGTGGCTGGCGGCATACCGGTCATCAAGACCATGCGCGAGGCGCTTGCCGGCAATACGGTCGAGCGCGTCTTCGGCATCATGAACGGCACCTGCAACTACATCCTGACCCGGATGGAGGAAGAGGAAATCCCGTTTGCCGAGGTGCTCGCCGATGCCCAGCGCCTTGGCTATGCCGAGGCCGATCCGACCTTCGACATCGAGGGCAACGACACCGCCCACAAGCTTTCCATTCTCACGGCCATTGCCTTCGGAACACGGATCGCTGCCGACGACATCTACCTCGAGGGTATTTCCAACATCAGCCTGGCCGATATCCGCGCGGCCGGCGAACTCGGCTACCGTATCAAGCTGCTCGGCGTGGCGCAGAAGACCGATAGCGGCATCGAGCAGCGCGTCCATCCGACGATGGTGCCCAAGAGCTCGGTCATCGCCCAGGTTCATGGGGTGACCAATGCGGTCGCCATCGAAACGGACCTGCTCGGCGAACTTCTCCTGTCTGGTCCCGGCGCCGGCGGCAATGCAACGGCCTCGGCGGTCATCGGCGACATTGCCGACATTGCCAAGAGCCGCCCCGGGTTCCAGCACGGCCCGGCGCTCGGCTGGCCTGCGCGCGACCTCAAGCCCTATGAGAAGGCGCAGATGCGCAGTCATGAGGGCGGCTACTTCATTCGACTGACCGTCCACGACCGGGTCGGCGTCTTCGCGGATATCGCGCGGCGAATGGCCGAAAACGCCATTTCGCTGGAGTCCATCGTCCAGCACTCCGACCCGGCCGGAGACGGCAACGGCGCGGCCAAGACCGTCATCCTCGTCACCCACGAGACCACGGAAGCTGCGGTGCGCAAGGCGGTCGAGGGAATCACGGCGGACGGCCATCTGACCGACCGGCCGCAGGTCATCCGCATCGAGAGGGCGGGTTGAGCGTGCCATTCCGGGCATCCTCGGCAAGTCGTTGACTTTCAATCGGTTTGAATTTTACCGAACCGGCAGAAAGACCTGCGCGGGCCTTGCGGACGGTCCGATGCTCTGACAAAAGATCGCGCCAGCAGGGGCGTGCCGGAAGGTCTGCCCCGCTTTCTATCCGATCTTTCCAGTCAGGACGTGCCATGGCCAAGAACGCATCCTCCGGTCTCGACCGCATCCTCACCCTCGAACTGGTGCGCGTCACCGAGGCGGCGGCCGTCGCGGCGGCGCGGCTGCGCGGGCGTGGCGACGAGAAGGCCGCCGACCAGGTGGCGGTCGATGCCATGCGCAACGAACTCAATCGCCTGCCGATCTCCGGCACGGTGGTGATCGGCGAGGGCGAACGCGACGAGGCGCCGATGCTCTACATCGGCGAGGAAGTCGGCATGGGCGGCTCGGAGGTCGACATCGCTCTCGATCCGCTGGAAGGCACGACGATCTGCGCCAAGAACCTGCCCAACTCGCTGGCCGTCATCGCCATCGCGGAAAAGGGCAGCCTGCTCTACGCACCGGATGTCTACATGGACAAGATCGCCGTCGGCCCCGGCTATCCCAAGGGCATCGTCAGCCTGGAGGCGAGCGCCAGGGACAACATCAACGCCCTCGCCAAGGCCAAGGGCGTGCCGGTCAACGAGATCACGGCCTGCATCCTTGACCGTCCGCGCCATGCCCGCCTGATCGAGGATGTGCGCGAGACGGGCGCGGCGATCCGCCTGATCGGCGACGGCGACGTTGCCGGTGTGATCCACACCACCGATCCGGACGAGACGGGCATCGACATCTATCTCGGCATCGGCGGCGCGCCGGAAGGCGTGCTCGCGGCAGCCGCCCTGCGTTGCATCGGCGGCCAGATGGAAGGCCGCCTTCTGCTCAATTCCGACGAGAAGATCGCGCGGGCCAAGTCCATGGGCATCGAGGATCCCGACAAGATCTACACCATGGAGGAAATGGCGCGCGGCGACGTTCTCTTCGCGGCGACCGGCGTCACCGACGGCAACCTGCTTGCAGGCGTGAAATTCGCCCGCGACTATATCGGCACTCACACCATCGTCATGCGGTCCTCGTCGCAGACCGTTCGCGAGATCAAGGCGAAGCACCAGGACCAGAGCAAGTTCTGAGCGCCTGACGCCGGGACGGGGTCCAGCGTCCGGCCGAACGAAACCCGGTGAATTGCCGGTAGGCGGCGCGTTTGCCTTGCAACAGGGGCAGGACGGCGGGCATCCTCGCGCCTTGGACCGAATCAGGGGCATGCGGGGATCATGGAGAGCTACTTCCTCAATGTCCGGCAATCGGCTTCCGGTCTCGCATGGCGTTCGCGTCTCGGACCAGTGGAGGAAAATGCCGCGCTGGCCATGGCCCAGACCCATGGCATTGACGATCTCGTCGCTCGCGTCATGGCGGGCCGCGGCGTCACGCTGGAGGAGGCGCAAGGCTTCCTCCAGCCGACCATCCGCGCCCTCATGCCGGATCCGTCAAGCCTGACCGGCATGGACGAGGTGGCGGCGCGCATTGCCGCCGGTATCCTTGGAGGCGAGCGGATCGCCATATTCGGCGACTACGATGTCGACGGGGCCGCGTCATCGGCCTTGATGAGCCGCTACCTGCGCCATTACGGGGTTCCGCACGAGATCTACATTCCCGACCGGATATTCGAGGGCTACGGCCCCAACCCGGCCGCCATGCGTGAACTGCGGGCCCGTGGTGCGTCGCTGATCGTCACGGTCGATTGCGGCTCGAACAGCATCGAGGCCATTGCTGCTGCCAGCGATGCGGGCGCCGATGTGGTCGTGCTCGATCATCACCAGATCGTCGGCGCCTTGCCGGAAGCCGCGCTTGGCGTGGTCAACCCCAACCGGGATGACGACCTGTCGGGCCAGGGCCATCTTTGTGCTGCCGGTGTTGTCTTCCTGGCGCTGGTGCGTGTTTCGGCCATGCTGCGCGCTCGAATAGGGGTGCGGCCGCCGCCCGATCTGCTCTCCATGCTCGATCTGGTGGCCATGGCGACGGTCTGCGATGTCGTGCCGCTCAAGGGCATCAACAGGGCCTTTGTGAGCCGTGGCGTCCAAGTGGCGCGGCGGCTGGAAACGCCTGGCATGGCGGCGCTTGCCGAGGTTGCGCGCATCGGCGAGCCGGTGGCGCCCTGGCATTTCGGCTTTGCGCTCGGGCCGCGAATCAATGCCGGCGGGCGCATCGGGGATGCGGCGCTCGGCAGCCGGCTGTTGGCGAGCGACGATCCGGCAGAGGCGCGCGAGATTGCGGCCCGGCTCGACATGCTGAACCGCGAACGCCAGGCCATGGAGCAAGCCATGCTGGAGGAAGCGCGTGCCCAGGCCGACGCCGAGCTCATGCATGGCAACGGCCCGGCCGTGCTGGTGACGGAAAGCACGGAGTGGCATCCGGGTATTGTGGGGCTGATCGCCTCGCGGCTCAAGGATGCGGCCCGCAGGCCCGCCTTCGCCATCGCCTTCGACGCTAATGGCAGGGGAACGGGGTCCGGCCGGTCCATTCCGGGCCTCGATCTCGGCCGCCTGGTCGGCGAGGCGGTCCGCGAGGGGCTGCTGGTCAAGGGTGGCGGCCATGCCATGGCGGCCGGCATCACGGTGGAGCGCGCGCGCCTTGGAGATCTGCGCGCTTTCTTTGAGGAACGCGCGCGCCAGGCGGTCGATACGCTGATGGCCGGGCAGTCGATCAAGGTGGATGCGGCGCTGTCAGCCGAGGGTGCCAACCTGGCGCTGATGGACAGGCTGGAGCAGGCCGGCCCGTACGGCGCCGGCCACCCGCAACCGGTCTTTGCCATGCCGCGGCACACGGTGAGCGGGGTCCAGCCCGTCGGCAATGCCGGCGCGCATCTGCGCGTCACGCTGCAATCGCAGACCGGGCGGCGGATCGACGCCATGGCCTTTCGCGCCGCCGGTACGCCGCTTGGCCAATTCCTCACGCAGAGCCGGGGCCGGATGATCCACACGGCCGGGACGCTTGGCGTGAATCACTGGAACGGCCAGATGCGCGTCCAGTACCGGCTGCTCGACGCGGCCGAAATCGTCTGAAAATCAGCCGGTCACGGCTTGCAGGCGCTTGATGTCGGCCATGCGATGCATGGTTTCCGCATAGCCCAGTTCGATTGCCTCGGCAGCCCGGTGGAACTCCGTCAGCCCGATCTGCGAAAGCGCGGGAAACAGCGACAGGTCGGGCGGATCGCCCGCAAGCCGGGCGCGCGAGATGCGGTCCTGGATGATGTTGAAGGCCTCGACCATCACGCCGGTAATGCCGAGACGCATCGGACGGCTGTCCGGCTTGGCGATCTCTTCCTCGTCATTGTCGGCCGAAGGGTCCATGGCCGCATGCTTGACCACCGCGGCGCGGCCGAACAGGTCGTAATGCAGGTTCACCGCGATGACGAGACGCTGTTCATAGGCACGGCAGACGGAAACGGGGACCGGGTTGACCAGCGCGCCATCCACGAGGGTACGGCCGTTGGAGATGACGGGTTCGAACACGCCCGGAAGCGCGTAGGAAGCGCGCATGGCCGTGATCAGCGAACCGCTGTGCAACCAGATCTCGTGACCCGTCATGATTTCCGTGGCCACGCAGACGAAGGGGGCGGGCAGGTCCTTGAAGGTCAGCCCTTCGAGATGGTCGCGCAGGCGCGCATCCAGCCGCATCCCGCCGAGAAGCCCGTTGCCGCCGAAGTTCAGGTCCAGCAGGCCAAGCAGGCGCCGCCGGGTCAGGCCGCGCGCGAACTCCTCCAGTTCATCGAGCTTGCCGGCCAGGTAGCAACCGCCGACCAGCGCGCCGATGGAGGTGCCCGCGATCATGCCGACCGGGACGCCGGCTTCTTCCAGCGCACGCAACACGCCGATATGGGCCCAGCCACGGGCCGCGCCACCGCCAAGGGCGAGCGCAATTCCCTTCTTGCGGACCTTGGTTTCAGGCGGCGGGGCCTCGTCAGCCAAAACCGGAGGCGGCACATCCAGTTGCGCCGGGACGGTTACCTTCCGTGACATGGCCCAAAGCTGCATGGCAGCCTCCTTTCGAGCCTCCACTGTGGCACATTTTATTCAACGATGCGTAAATTCGAATGGAAGTGCGCGCGTTGAGCGGTGTCAATGATCGTGCTTGTAGACCGTGTCCGCGTCGAACCGCGCCGGCGATCCGTCATCGGCAAGCGTGGGAACGCTGTCTTCAAGGCTGGCGATCCGGTAGAAGCATGAGCGCTTGCCCGTATGGCAGGTGGCGTCATGTCCGCCGACGCGGACCTTCAGCCAGACCGCATCCTGGTCGCAATCGGTACGCAATTCGACGACGCGCTGCATGTTGCCCGAGGTCTCGCCCTTCTTCCACAACCGGTTGCGCGAGCGCGACCAGTAATGCGCCAGGCCGGTCTCCAGCGTCAACGCCAGAGCCTGCGCGTTCATGAAGGCGACCATGAGCAGTTCGCCGTCATCCGCATCGGTGACGACGGCGGTCACAAGCCCGTTGGCATCGAAGCGTGGCGTGAAGTCCGTGCCTGTTTCAAGCGCGATCTTGTCGGAGGAGGGGGCCTTGAAGGCAATGTCCGTCATGTCCGGTCCCGGATGGTCTGCCGGCCGGGACCGGACCGGCCGTTCAGCGGCGGCCCATGTCCCTTGCCAGGGTGAAGAAACGCACCTGCTCTTCCGGATTGTCGCGGAAGGCGCCGGTGAAGGTGGATGTCGTGGTGGTCGACCCCTGCTGGCGGATGCCGCGCATGGCCATGCACATGTGCTCGGCCTCGATCATCACCGCGACGCCGCGCGGATTTAGCACGTCCTGGATGGAGGTCGCAATCTGCGCCGTCATGGCCTCCTGCGTCTGCAGGCGGCGGGCGAAGACATGCACCAGGCGGGCGATCTTGGACAGGCCCAGCACCTTGCCATCCGGCAGGTAGGCGACATGGGCACGCCCGATGATCGGCACCATGTGATGCTCGCAATGGGAATGGAAATGGATGTCGCGAACCAGGACGAGATCGTCGTAGCCGGCAACCTCCTCGAAGGTGCGGCCCAGTTCCTCCGACGGGTTGGCTGCGTAGCCGGAGAACATCTCCTCATAGGCCTTGACCACGCGCGCGGGCGTGTCGACCAGGCCTTCGCGGTCCGGGTTGTCGCCAACCCAGCGCAGCAGTGTGCGAACGGCCGCTTCGGCTTCCTCGCGGCTCGGCCGCTCGATGGCAGGGCTTTCCATGGTCGTTTCGGTCAGCGAAGAGATATTGGTAGCGATGGCATCCATGACGAGGCGTCTCCCGTAGTTCCTCGCTATTTACGGAGGAACGAGTTGAACGGACCACTGCCTGCAACGGTTTTCCGGAAAATTCCGAAACCTGCCGACCTGCGGCGTTTCCAGCCCGGCCGATGAGCCTCTGTGCGATGGCACAGCTTGCCGCATGGCCTTGCCAGACCTTATATATGCTCACGAGACGGAAATCAAAGATGCATCCCGCGGCATTTGCCGTTCCGGTTGCGCCAGAGGACGGGACGACCATGATCGACGATGTCTACAATGCGAAGATCCTGGGGTTTGCGGGAAACATCCCGCGCATGCCGAGACTTGAAAATCCGGACGCCACCGCGACCGCCCATTCCAAGCTGTGCGGCTCCACGGTGACGGTGAACATCAAGGTTGCCGATGGCGTGGTGACGGATTTCGCCCATGACGTGAAGGCCTGTGCGCTCGGCCAGGCATCGTCCTCGATCATGGCACAGACAATCGTCGGCGCCTCTGTCGAGGAACTGCGCGCGCTGCGCGAGACGATGCGGCGGATGCTGAAGGAAAACGGACCCGCCCCGGAAGGCCGTTTCGCCGACTTCAGGTACCTGGAGCCGGTGCGCGACTACAAGGCCCGCCATGCCTCCACCATGCTGACCTTCGATGCGGTGGTGGATTGCCTCGACCAGATCGAGCGGAAGGCGGCGGCCGCCTGACCATGGCTGCCACTGCCGGAAGAAGGGGGCGCAACTGGGCCGGTCCGTGGCGCAAGACGCCGGGACGTCTGTTCGGCACCGGCATCATCCGCCTTTACCAGCTCACGCTGTCGGGCTTCATCGGCAACACATGCCGTCACATGCCGACCTGTTCGGAATATGGCTACGAGGCTATCGCCCGCCACGGATTGTGGAAGGGCGGCTGGCTGACGCTGTTTAGGGTCGGGCGTTGCGGACCAGGCGGAACCTGCGGCATCGACAACGTGCCCGAGGCGCTCGCGCCGGACCAGCATTGGTGGACGCCATGGCGTTTCTGGCGAAACGGCCGCCACGTTCACCGGCATTGACAGCACGGCGGCGCGGCCAAACGTCGCCGGGCACTTTACGCAAGCCGCTGCGGAGTCTAGACAAGCCGCGAAAATCCGGCCCTCCGGGCCTTCAACCACCCGCGATCGTAGGCGGGACTGGACAACAGGAGACAGACCCATGGCTGAAGCCGTTTCCCTGACATTTCCCGATGGCTCCAAGCGCGAATATCCTGCCGGCGCGACCGGCCGCGACGTTGCCGAGAGCATTTCCAAATCCCTGGCCAAGAAGGCGGTCGCCATCGCACTGGATGGAGACCTGCGCGATCTCGCCGATCCCGTTGCCGACGGCGAGATTGAGATCGTGACGCGCGACGACCCGCGCGCGCTGGAACTTATCCGCCACGACGCTGCCCATGTCATGGCCGAGGCCGTGCAGGAATTGTGGCCCGGCACGCAGGTCACGATCGGCCCGGTGATCGAGAACGGCTTTTACTACGACTTTGCCCGCAACGAGCCCTTCACGCCGGACGATCTGCCGAAGATCGAGAAGAAGATGAAGGAGATCATCGCGCGCAACCGCCCCTTCACCAAGGAGGTCTGGTCACGCGACAAGGCCAAGGATGTGTTTGCGGACAAGGGCGAGCATTTCAAGGTCGAACTGGTCGATGCGATTCCCGAGGATCAGGACGTCAAGATCTACCACCAGGGCGACTGGTTCGACCTGTGCCGCGGGCCGCACATGGTCTCGACCGGCCAGATCGGCAACGCGTTCAAGCTGATGAAGGTGGCCGGCGCCTATTGGCGCGGCGATTCCAGCAACCAGATGCTGACCCGCATCTACGGCACCGCCTGGGCCGACCAGCAGCAGCTTGAGGATTACATCCACATGCTGGAGGAGGCGGAAAAGCGCGACCACCGCAAGCTGGGCCGCGAGATGGATCTGTTCCATTTCCAGGACGAGGGGCCGGGCGTCGTCTTCTGGCACGCCAAGGGATGGCGCATGTTCCAGAGCCTCGTGTCCTACATGCGCCGCCGCCTCGACGAGCAGGGCTATGACGAGGTCAATGCGCCGCAGATCCTCGACAAGAGCCTGTGGGAGACGTCGGGCCACTGGGGCTGGTACCAGGAGAACATGTTCGCGGTGAAATCCGCCCATGCCTTCACCAACCCGGATGACGAGGAAGCCGATCACCGCGTCTTCGCGATCAAGCCCATGAACTGTCCCGGCCACGTCCAGATATTCAAGCATGGCTTGAAGTCCTACAAGGAACTGCCGATCAAGCTGGCGGAATTCGGCAATGTGCACCGCTACGAGCCGTCTGGTGCCCTGCACGGGCTCATGCGCGTTCGCGGCTTCACGCAGGACGACGCCCACATCTTCTGCACCGAGGAGCAGCTTGCGTCCGAATGCATGCGCATCAACGATCTGATCCTGTCGACCTATGCCGATTTCGGCTTTGACGAGATCACGGTGCTACTGTCCACGCGGCCGGAAAAGCGTGTCGGTCCGGACGAGAACTGGGATCATGCCGAAGAGGTGATGACCGCGGTTCTCAAGCAGATCGAGGAGAAATCGGGCGGGCGCATCAAGACCGGCATCAACCCGGGCGAGGGGGCCTTCTACGGCCCGAAATTCGAATATGTGCTCAAGGACGCCATCGGCCGCGAATGGCAGTGCGGCACCACGCAGGTGGACTTCAACCTGCCGGAACGTTTCGGCGCCTTCTATATCGACGACAAGTCAGAGAAGAGGCAGCCGGTGATGATTCACCGCGCCATTTGCGGCTCCATGGAGCGATTCCTCGGCATCCTTCTTGAAAACTACGCCGGCCACATGCCGCTGTGGTTCGCGCCGCTCCAGGTGGTGGTGGCCACCATCACGTCGGACGCGGACGATTATGCCCGCGACGTGGCGGCGAAACTGAAGGATGCCGGACTGATCGTCGAGGCCGATCTGCGCAACGAGAAGATCAACTACAAGGTCCGCGAGCACAGCCTTGCCAAGGTTCCGGTCATCCTCGTTTGTGGAAAGCGCGAGGCCGAGGAAGGCACGGTGAACCTGCGCCGCCTGGGATCGCGTGACCAGGAATCCCTGACGGTCGAGCAGGCCATGCATCGCCTGCTGGAAGAGGCGACACCACCAGACCAGCGCCGCCGCCAGCAGGCCCGCATCGCGAACGTCAACTGACGCTTCAGAGCCGAAGCGCAGGGCATCTTTCCATTCCGGCGCGGCCATGCCGCGCCGGTTCTTCTTGTCCGGCCGCCTGTTCGATCAGGATATTAAGAATTGATTTACCATTTCCTCGTTGACCCGGTAGCAATTGTGACCGGAGTCACGGTGCCGGGAATGAAAAAGTCTTTCGTTATGCTTTTGTTCTTTGTGACAACTTGCAGCTTCACGCGTATTGTCATAAAATGCCATTCTTCTTTCATAGCCACGGCAGCCGGCAAGCCGGCCGCCCCTTGACGTCGGGTCTGCCCATGAAGCCGTTCCACATTCTTCTTTCCCTTTCTTTCGCCGCAGCCTTGCTGACAGTGGCGCCGGCGTCCGCCGAAAGCGATTGGCGCGCATTCAAGCGCGATCAGGCTGCCGCTAAGATCAACGCGAACCCGCAGGCCAGTCTCCGGTCCGGACAGCGGGACACCGCGAAGAAAAAGGCCGCAAAGCCGATCGGCAAGAAGATCGCCAGCCAGACGGCGAGGAAGGCGAAGGCTTCGCCGGACGCGAAATATGCCGCGAAATTCGCGCCTGAAACGGTTGCCTTCAAGGGATACAAGCCCGGCACGATCGTTATCAACTCGGCGACGAAGGAACTCTTCTTTGTCGAGAGCTGGTTCCGGGCGACACGCTATCGCGTGGCGGTTGGCAAGGAGGGTCTCGGCTTCACGGGCCGGGCCAAGGTCGGCGACATGCAGGAATGGCCGCGCTGGATCCCCACGCCCGACATGATCAAGCGCGAGCCGAAGAAATACGGCAAGTACAAGGATGGCATGGATGGCGGTCCGGGCAATCCGCTGGGCGCGCGCGCCATCTACCTTTACCAGGGCAAGAACGACACCCGCATCCGCATCCACGGAACCAACGCACCGCAGACCATCGGAACAGCGTCCTCGAACGGTTGCTTCCGCATGATCAACGACCATGTGATCGAACTCTTCGAGAAGGTGGAGATGGGCGCCGAGGTGGTGGTCCTTTAGAGCAGGCATCGGGAACGGATGGAGGCCGGCCTGCGTGCCGGCCTTTTTCGTTTCCGGATTGACACTTCCGGCGGTGGAAAAATGCGTTCCGGCAGAATTTAGGACTGGCGGAATCGGCTTTGGCGCGCTAACCCTCCAATCCCATGGCGCGATATGTTTTCATCACTGGCGGCGTGGTTTCCTCCCTCGGCAAAGGCATCGCTGCGGCAGCGCTGGGCGCACTGCTTCAGGCGCGTGGCTACCGTGTGCGGATCAGGAAACTCGACCCCTATCTCAACGTTGATCCGGGCACGATGTCGCCCTATCAGCATGGCGAAGTCTTTGTGACCGACGACGGGGCGGAAACCGATCTCGATCTCGGCCACTATGAGCGGTTCACCGGGCGGTCGGCGAACCAGCAGGACAACATCACCACCGGCCGCATCTACAAGAACATCATCGACAAGGAACGGCGTGGCGACTATCTCGGCGCCACCGTGCAGGTCATCCCGCACGTCACCAACGAGATCAAGGACTTCGTCATCGAAGGCAATGACGATTACGATTTCGTCCTGTGCGAGATCGGCGGCACGGTGGGCGACATCGAGGCCATGCCCTTCCTCGAAGCGATCCGCCAGCTTGGCAACGACCTGCCGCGCGGCCAGGCGATCTACATTCACCTGACGCTGATGCCCTATATCCCGGCGGCGGGCGAACTGAAGACCAAGCCGACCCAGCATTCGGTCAAGGAACTGCGCTCCATCGGCATCGCGCCGGACATCCTTCTGGTGCGGGCCGACCGGCCGATCCCGTCGGAAGAGCGGCGCAAGCTGTCTCTGTTCTGCAATGTCCGCGAGAGCGCCGTCATCCAGGCTCTCGACGTCGCCAACATCTATGACGTGCCGATCGCCTATCATGCCGAGGGGCTGGATGGTGAAGTGCTGTCGGCCTTCGGCATTGATCCTGCGCCCAAGCCGCGCATGGAGCGCTGGCAGGAGGTCTCCGACCGGATCCACAACCCGGAAGGCGAGGTGACCATCGCGGTGGTCGGCAAGTATACCGGCCTCAAGGATGCCTACAAGTCGCTGATCGAGGCGCTTGCCCATGGCGGCATGGCAAACCGGGTGCGCGTGAAGCTGGAATGGATCGAGGCGGAGATCTTCGAGAAGGAAGACCCTGCGCCCTGGCTTGAAAAGGTGCATGGCATCCTCGTGCCCGGCGGCTTCGGCGAGCGCGGGGCGGAAGGCAAGATCCTGGCGGCCAAGTTCGCCCGCGAACGCAAGGTTCCCTATTTCGGCATCTGCTTCGGCATGCAGATGGCCTGCCTGGAGGCGGCCCGTTCGCTGGCGGGGATCGCGAATGCTTCGTCGACGGAATTCGGCGAGACGCCCGAGCCGGTGGTCGGCCTGATGACCGAGTGGCTGAAGGGCAACATGCTCGAAAAGCGCAAGGCCTCCGGAGACCTTGGCGGCACGATGCGCCTCGGCGCCTATCCGGCGCAGTTGAAGGAAGGGACGCGGATCGCCGGAATCTATGGCTCGACCGCGATCTCCGAACGTCACCGCCACCGCTTCGAGGTCAATGTCGACTACATGGAGCGGCTGGAATCCTGCGGGCTCGTCTTCTCGGGGCTGTCGCCGGATGGCGTGTTGCCGGAAACGGTAGAATACGCCGACCATCCCTGGTTCATCGGCGTGCAGTACCACCCGGAACTGAAATCGCGGCCCTTCGAGCCACATCCACTGTTCGCCAGCTTCATTGCCGCCGCCGTGGACCAGAGCCGCCTCGTGTGACGTCCGCCACGCGACAGCCGGACCATCTGGTGCTAATGTTTCCGGTGATTCTGGGCAAGGGGGACGGGCATGGATATCATCGGCATTGGCATTCTCGCGGCGCTCGCGCTCTATGCGGTCGTCACCTATAACGGCCTCGTCAAGGCGCGCCAGATGGTGCGCGAGGCCTGGTCGGGCATCGATGTGCAACTGAAACGGCGCGCCGACCTCATCCCCAACATCGTCAACACGGTGAAGGGTTATGCCGCCCACGAGCAGGAAACGCTGCAACGCGTCACCGAGATGCGCACGCGGGCGCAGGCCGTTCCGGCGGGCGATGTTGCAGGCAGGGCTGCGGCCGAATCCATGCTTTCCCAGGCGCTCGGGCGCCTCATGGCTGTGGCCGAGGCCTATCCCGATCTCAAGGCAAACGAGAACTTCCGCGACCTGCAGGGCACGCTCGACAAGATCGAGGGTGAGTTGCAGATGGCGCGCCGTTACTACAACGGCGCGGCGCGCGACCTGAACGTGCGCGTGGAGAGCTTTCCCTCAAACCTGGTCGCCAACACGTTCAAGTTCTCCCAGGCCGACTATTTCGAGATAGAGGACGCATCCGACCGCGCCGTTCCGGAAGTCAGCTTCGGACAGTGACGATGCCAGGGTGTTTTCGCCTGTCGCCGCCCGGCCTGATCCTTGCCGCGGCACTGCTTGCGGTTCTTTCCTGGCTTGCTGTACCGGCCCTGGCGCAGGAACAGATCCTGTCCTTCGATTCGCAGGTCGGGATGGCAGCCGACGGCGATCTGTCGGTCACGGAAACCATCCGCGTCCGCGCGGAAGGGCGCAACATCCGCCGCGGCATCTATCGCGACTTCCCGCTGCAGTTCGAGGACGCCGCCGGAAGGATGCGAACCGTCGGCTTCACCGTCAATTCGGTGACGCGCGACGGAAAGCCGGAACCCTACCGGATCGAACGGGACCGCAAGGTGGCGCGGGTCTATGTCGGCGATGCCGGCGTTTTCCTGTCACCTGGCGTCTACGAATACACCATCGCCTACACCACGGATCGTCAGGTCCGCTTCTTCGATGGCCATGACGAACTGTTCTGGAATGTAACGGGCAATGCATGGGCCTTTCCCATCAACCGGGCCACGGCCACCATCACCTTGCCCGAGGGCGGACGGATCGAGGGGACGGTTTCCTTTACCGGGCCCTACGGATCGCGCGAAAACAATGCGGTCTCATCGGTCTTCGACGACCGCCGCTCCGCCACGTTTTCCACGACCGGACCGCTTGGACCGCGCGAAGGCCTGACCGTCGGCGTGCGGTTTGCCAAGGGTCTGGTTGCGGCGCCGGATCCTTCCGATGAAATGCGCTACTGGCTGCGGGAGAACCGCGACATCATCGTTCTGGGAACCGGGCTTTTCCTGATCCTGGCCTACTACCTGTTTGCATGGCTCCGTGTCGGTCGCGATCTCCCCGAAGGCGTCATCGTGCCCCGTTGGGACCCGCCGGAGGGCATTTCACCGGCCCTGACAAGCTATATCGACCGGAAGGGACTCTCGGGCAGCGGCTGGGGCGCCATCTCGGCCGGCATCCTCAACCTTGCCGTCAAGGGGCATGTGCGCCTGGACGACGTGGGCAGCAAGACCGCGATCGTCGCGGAGAAAGGCGCTCCGCCACCGCTTGGACTGCCGGTGGGCGAGGCCGCGTTGATGAAGGCGGTCAACCGCAATGGCGGCCGGCTGGAACTCTCCAAGGCGGACGGGCCAAAGGTGCAGACCATGCAGAGGTCGTTCGCATCCGCAATGGAAAAGGAGCATCGCAATGCCTTCTACGTCCGCAATCTGGGATGGGTGATCGGCGGGGCCGGCCTCTCCGTCGCCGTGCTTCTGGCCACGGTGCTGTTCGGCAGCCTTGCAGAGGAAGAGATCGCGCTCATGCTGTTCCTCGGCATTGCGGCCATTGTCGCCACTGTGGTCATTGCCAATACCGCGCGCGATTTCGGCACCGGCCTCGCGGGCAAGGTGAGGGCAGTCTGGTCGATGGGCTTTGTCCTGTTCATGCTGTTTTCCTTCGGCGGCGGAATCGTCTCCTCGATCACGGAGGACAGGCTTCCGCTGCTCGGTGGCAGCCTGCTCGCGCTCGCCGCGCTGAACGGCGTCTTCTATGTGCTGATGGGCGCGCCCACGCCACTGGGACGCCGGATGATGGATGGCATCGAGGGGCTGAAGACCTACATCCGGCTCGCCGAGGCGGACCGTATGAACCTGAAGGGCGCACCGACCATGTCGCCCGAGCACTATGAGCGCCTGTTGCCCTATGCCGTCGCCCTGCGGCTGGAAAAGCCCTGGACGAAGGCTTTCCAGGCATGGCTGGTGACAGCGGCTGCGGCGGGCGTCGCCGCGGCGGCCGGCTATCACGGTCCGCGCTGGTATGGCGGCAGTACTTTCAGCGCCGACCGCTTCTCGGATACGATCGGCGGCGTCACATCCGGGCTGGAAAGCAGTCTTGCTGCCTCCATTCCGGCGCCGAAATCATCCTCTTCTGGCTTTTCGGGTGGTGGCGGATTTTCCGGTGGCGGTGGTGGTGGCGGTGGCGGCGGTGGCTGGTAGCCGCCTTGAAGATCCGGGCCTGAAAAGATAACAATGACCGTCGATGGCTCCCGGGGCAGGGGCGGACCAGGCAGAGCGGGTACCTTTGGGGGAGCCCTTGAATAGAATCCGGGAATGGGTCCGGCGCGGACCGGTCATCATTGTCTTGCTGTTGATGGCGTTCCTGACGGCTTGTCAGGGCGTCGATGTCGTGGAATTCGCCCCGTTGTCCGGCCGTTATTCCGCGCTGGTTGTCAATGCCGACACCGGTAACGAAATCCATGCCGAGAACGCCGATTCGCCGCGTTTTCCCGCCTCGCTCACCAAGATGATGACGCTATACATGCTGTTCGAGGCCATCGAGCAGGGCAGGATCGCACGCGACGGCACGATACCTGTTTCGGCGAACGCGGCGCGCCGCCCGCCCTCCAAGCTCGGGGTCCGGGCAGGCGGGCAATTGCCGGTGGATACCGCCATCAGGGCGCTGGCCGTCAAGTCGGCAAACGACGTGGCGGCTGCCGTGGGCGAGTTCATTGCCGGATCGGAGAGCCGGTTCGCCGAACTGATGACCGCCCGCGCGCAATCGCTTGGCCTGACACGCACGCGGTTTCGCAATGCCTCCGGCCTGCCGGACGAGGGGCAGGTTACGACCGCGCGCGACATGGCCCGCCTCGGCATCCTGTTGCGCCGCCGCTTCCCGCAATATTTCCACTATTTCGACCTGAAGGAATTCAGCTACAACGGCCGCACCATACGCGGCCACAACAGGCTTCTTGGCGATCCGGGCGTTGACGGGATCAAGACCGGTTATATCCGGGCATCCGGATTCAACATCGTCACGTCGGTCACGCGCGGCGGCAAGCGCTTCATCGTGGTGGTGATGGGCGGGGACAGCGGCCGCGAACGCGACACCCGCGTCCGGCAGTTGATCGCCGCCTATGCCAAATAGCCGCGCCGGCAGCGGGCCGGGACGCGAAGCGCCCGGATTTGTTGGCAGATACCGGTTTTTGGTGTTGACCGCCCGGCAGGCTCTCAATATGGTCCGGCCACTTTCGGCGGGGGCCTTTTCGGCCCGCCGACGGGAGCGCGTAGCTCAGCTGGTAGAGCAACTGACTTTTAATCAGTAGGTCCAGGGTTCGAGCCCCTGCGCGCTCACCAAAAAAAGCCAATAAAATCAAAAAATTAAAGTTTAAAACCTACTGACATTTTTCGTCAAAATTGCTCAGGGTTCCATCGGGGTTCCAATTCAATCTAGGCTTTGTTTCCAATGCTTAGCAGGATACGCGTTATCTCATTTTCCAGCGTTCATCCTGTCGCTTGGCAGAATCAAGTGCCGGAGGTAGCTTAACAAGCAGAGAGCGGGGATGATCAATGGAAGAAGATCAGAGGTCTACAGCCGAACGCGTAAGGGACGGGTTTCGCGAGCATGGCGAATCCGCTTCTTGCGTTATAAAGAGCCTAAAGATATTTATTGTTATTGCATCAGTATTTTTAGCGTTTGCACAATTTTACTCTGCAGATACGTTTGGAGTTGCTAGCACAATTGGGGTCATGGCAGCAATTCTTATTTGTTTGTTTTCGATTATTTTGTTGGTTAACGAAAAGGATCCAACATTAAAGATCATCGATGGCTTTATGGCTATGCAAGAAGCGGAGAGTGCGAAAGGCGAATACAATCGGGTTTTATATGAGTTAATTGAGAGAGAAAATCAGCAGGAGAAGCTGGGATCCCTATATGTTGCTCTAATTAATTCTATTGAACTCGCAGAACAGTATGCACTTGTTGGAAAGAGATTTAATATAGATGATATGTTAGATAATGTATTTCCAGCCGTCGGTCCGCATTTAGTAGATGTAATGGATTTACCATCTTCGGGATTTTGGACAATATGCGTTTATCAAGCTGTGCCTGAGAACACAACAGCGGATGCGAAGGGGCGACGAGTATTAAAACTCGTGGGTCATCACCGTAGTAAGCCATGTGATAAAGAGGCGGCTAGAGTATGGCCGGAAGGCATTGGTTTTTCCGGTATTTCACTTTCCACCAAGAATGAAATCATTGTCCCAGATCTGCGCCATTCGCTAGCGTCCAATGTTTTTTCTCTACCCGATGAGTTGCGGCATAATGACGATGAGTCGGATTTTGGATCTGCTGTGTCGGTTCCCATATTTGTTGGCTCCGACCCGGACTTGAATCCGTGGGGCGTTGTTGTGGCTACTAGCGACCAAGCGAACCATTTTCTCGGTGAATCGGAGGATGGCGTGCGGCGTACGGAAGCGGTGAGAGCATTGGCCTCGATTGTGGCATTATTGGTTGCTATAGAGAGATCAACGGTAGGTCCCTCGGAAAACAAAAGCCCTGGGGCTTCATTAGCCGCTCAGTCTGGAACAAAGAACGAATTGAGGGCTTAAAGGGTGCAGGAGGATAGAATGAAAAAAACAGTTCCGCCGATGATTTCTCGGTCTGAGTCTTCACTGAATGACCGACAGCGTGAGATTCTGGCCGCTCGTATTGTTCAGGGTGAAGCCTCACCAAAAGACTGGGAGAACTACGCAAAACTCTCGTCGAAGCGGATCAACAAACTAAAAGGGTTTCGTTCTAT
Source organism: Phyllobacteriaceae bacterium (assembly GCA_002708825.1). Taxonomy (GTDB): domain Bacteria; phylum Pseudomonadota; class Alphaproteobacteria; order Rhizobiales; family Rhizobiaceae; genus Zhengella. The sequence continues at coordinate 67,782 of PAPF01000009.1, forward strand.
TCGCCGGCGACACTTGCAAGAAGCAAGTTAGAGTTTTGTTTCAAAACCGGTTCAATTGTCATCGGGACGAGAATTGGTGCTTAGAACATAGGGCCCCTGACCAAGGCCCACCACATTTTCAAGTGGTGGGCCCTTGCCGTTCCAGTCAGCACGTCGCCCAAGATGCCTCATTGTCGATTTCATCGAGCCTTCCCGCCAACCCGTCGAACATGGCGCCGGCGGCCTTCAGTATGGCGTACAGGGTATGGATCTTCTCGAACGATTCAGGGTCAGCGGTGCGCCCGAATCCCTCGGCCATGTCCTGGGCGGTCTTCAACAGTCGGGCGGTGTCGTAGGCCTGTAGCTGGATTTCAGACAGTCCGCGCTTGATCGCCTCGAGGTGGTTTGTTGTATGGATGATTTCAGCCATGATCGATGGTCCTTTCATCGGTTGCGGTCAGGTCGGCGGAGGCGCTGCATCGCCCCGTCGACCGTCTAGAGCATGGCGGAGAATTTCAGTTCGTCAAGGAAAAAATTATTGATATTCAATGTGTTAATTGACACAATTCGCGTTGATATGAAACATGTTTTCGTGTCAGGCAGCCTTGCTCCTGACCTCTTCACAGGTGAACCCCGTGTTCTGTTTCGCTTCGCGCTTCTGTCGCTTGGTGTGCCGACTAGCGCAACCGACACAACAAAACGCCTGGGTTTCCTTCTTCGGTGCAAACGCCTCGTTGCACTCCTTGCAAGAGCGTTCCGGTAGCGTATTCCGTTTCCGGTAGTAGGCCGCGGACTTCCCGCAGGCGACAGAACAGAACTTCGCGAAACGTTTGGCCGGGCGGAATGCAGCACCGCAATGCTCGCACATGCGCTCCGGCAGGGTGCGCCGATTGTACTTGTGAACGCATGCGATCGAACAGAACATGACACCGCGGTGACAATGGAACCGGGTTCCACAGTTGCGGCATTCGAGATCCGGGACGGCATCCTTTCGGATCTTGCCCGCGCATTCCCTTGAACAAGTCCGGGTGCCTTCGCGTGTGGGCTGGAACATGGCCCCGCAGGCCTCGCAAGCCATTTCCGGAAATCGCTTCATGCTGGCGACGTAGTAGGCATGGAGGCGGATCGCGTCGGTTCTCAGGCCGGCCTCATCGTCTCGGGATCTAAGGAACCGTCTAGCGCAGTCTGTCGAACAAAATTTTCGCCCATTGGTGAAGTCCGCCGCATCCAATCGGCCGGCACAATACCGGCAGTTTTCCCGGCCAATGGTATATTCCCGTTGCCCTTCCTTCCATGTGGGCCGTTTGGCGCCCAGTTCATGGAGCGCCTGGGCGACAAGCTCGGCCGCCTCCTGGTCCGCCCTCGCCCAGGGGAAACCCTTGGCACATAACCCAGCCCGGAAACCGGCGCGCGTGGTGCCCTCGTTCTCGAATGGTGACAGACCCCAAATGCGCAGAAGTGCCTTGATTTTGTCGACCTGGGCCGATCGGGCCTGTCCGGTGAAAATCCGTTTCGGGGCGCCTCTCGGCCGTGCCATGGACACGTAGGGCAGTGTCACCGGTTTGTGAGTGCTTCCATATCGGAATGAAAGATACCCGTCGCGGTTGGCCTTCCTGGCCTGGATGAGAAGCGCCTCTTCTTGCTCCGCGTTTCGTTTGCGGTTGGGCATGGGCATTTCCTCCTCGGTTTTCAGAAAGCGTGCATGTCGATTTCTTTGGCGGCCTCGGAGGCATAGAAGCTCAAACCCTCATCGCCGGCAGAAGCGCGGGCCATGGCCATCCAGAGGCACACGGCCAGGTCGATCCGGTCCTTGGACTTGCCCTTGTGCATGGTGCGATTGCCGGCGGTGTCGGTATGGATCGCGACGTTTTCCATGCACCACCTGAGCACGGGCGATTCCCAGCGCAGCCGGCCGGCCAGAATGGCCCGCTCAAGCGTGTTTAGTGCCGGAGACTGGGTGAACCACCCCTGGCGCATCGTCGCCACTGGCAAGCCATCCTCGAGGAGCGGAGACATCACCGGAGTTGCATAGGCCGGATCGAAGACGATTTCGCGCACGTCGTACCGGTCACAGAAATCCCGGATGAGGCTTTCGATCGCCCGGTAATCAATCACGGCGCCGGGTGTCGGGACGATCCAGCCTTCCTCAGCCCAGCGAGGATAGGGAACGCCATCGCGATCCGCGCGGGTGGCAAGGGCATCCTCCGGCACGAATCCCCAAGTCGCTGCATCGAAGTTGCCCTCGTCATCCGGAAAACACGCCAGGACACCGGCCAGGTCGGTCGTGGTCGCCATGTCGCAAGCGATGAAGCACTTGCGCCCCTTCAGGGCTTCGAGATCGATCTTGGCCTTGCCACGGTCGAAGACGGCCATTTCCACGAACGGCGAGAGGCTGTTGTCCTGCCGGCGGCCGAGAATGAATTGTTCAAAGGCTGCCCGATCGCTGGGCCGTTCCTTGGCTTCGCGGGCCAACTGGCGAAGGCTGGGTAGGTCCGGGTAGCCGTAGCGCAGACCAGGCAAGACCTTGTGCCAGGTCTTCTCGTCATCCCAGGGGGCCTCGAGCTCAGCCTCGAAGATGATGGGCAGGAAGTGCGGATCTTCCATTTCGCCACGCTGGACGCGCTTGGCGTAGTCATAGACGGGGAAATCTGGCGACTCGTTCCCGCGGCCGGCCGTGGTCGCAACGATGACCAGGGAACCGGGCACCTTCACGGCACCGGTGCGAAGTGCCTGCCAGAGATCGGCCTTCCGGTGTGCCCACAATTCGTCCACTAGGACGAACATGGGCGTTCGTGCATGGGCGCCATGGCCGTCGCTCGACATCGCCTCAAAGAACGAACCGCTCTTCGGGTGTGTCAGTCGGTTCTTGCTGTCGACCGGACGCGAGGCGCCGGAAAGTTGTGGGATCTCCTGGACGATCCCCAAAGCCTCCTCGAAAGCGACACGGGCTTGCCCACGATCCGCCGCGGCGACGTAGTTGGCGCCCTTGGGCACGCGCTCAGGGCCATAGGTGTGCAGAAGGGCCAACGCCGCCGCTAGGCTCGTCTTTCGCGATCCTCGGCCCACCTGAAGGTAGACGGTGCGGACCTGGCGCTTGCCGTGCTCATCGCTCGGCCCGTAGATCCGGCGAACGATGCGCTCAAAGGGTGGATCGAGTTGGAAGGCCTTACCCGGAAGCGGGCTTTTCGGATGCTTCAGGAGCTTCAGGAAATCGACGGCGCGCTGCCCCCGCCCATGCGGGTCAGGGATTGGCGATTCATCGAAAATCCATTCTAGCCCGGTCATAGGTCATACTGGTCCCATTCGTCGCCGGCCGTCGGCGCGGACACGGCGCGGCGGTTGCGGCTCGCCGGGGTCAGCCCAAGCTCGCCCTGGTAGCGCAGGCAGATGTTCAAGTAGTTGGTGAGCATGACGTGGGCCGGGTTCTTCTTCACCGCGCCTGTCTTCTCGTTGATGATGACCGGATCGGACTTGGCCGCGATCGGCTGCAGCTTGCGCATCATCGCATAGGCCACGGCGTAGGCCTCCAGGGCGGGTAGATCGCTCTTGGCGAGCACCTTACGGTCCACCAAGTCTTGAGCCGCCCGGCGCCATTCCTCGCGGGCCTCGGGCCCCAGTGTCTTGGGCGCCGGCGGTACTTTGGCGAGTCCGCCGTCAATTGCCCTGAGATTTGGTTTGCATCCCGGCGCCATCATGCGCCCCCAGGGTCGAGAGCACGGGCCTTGATAGCCAAGCCCTCCCGGTTTCCGACTTCGGTGACACCGAGAATCTCGTAGGTCACATTGAGGCATCGCACCCGATCAAGCGCAGTGATGTCATGGGAAAACCGCGTGGTGAAGGTTACGATGCGCTGGGCATAGCGCTGTCCTGCATTGAACTGCTCGTCGGCCTTGTCATACTTCATTGAGGCCCAGACCGTGCGGATGTCCGACCAGGTGGACGCTCCGTTCCAATCGTTTTCGACCAGCGCATAGCGCTCGATAGTCAGGCGCCGGTTTAAGGTTGCGGGATCAATCGTCATGCCCAATTCCTCCGAAAGGAAAGGCAGGCGCGATAAGCACTATCCGGAAGCTGGGCGAGGTCGGATGTCGCAACATTTCCAGCGAACCGGTACCAATCCGTCACGGTTTGCAGAACGGCCATGATTAGAGCGCCGGGCACGTCTGAGACGTCGCTACCGTAGCCGGCGGTAAGTGTGACCGTCACGGCATCCCAGGTAAGCGCAACGTCAGGAAATTGCGTCTGATACGCCGGAACGATAGCGGGCGCTTCGAACCGATCTTTGAGTACATACGCGCCCGGATCGAACGTCTGCGTGGCGTTGCCGGCGTCCTTGTAAGTGATCCCCACGATCTCCTGCACCGGTGACACCGGCAGGGGTAAGGCTTTCGAGAACGTGCGGAACGTCACACGCAATTCCTGGGTGAATAAGAGCCGTCCAGACATCGCTTCGACGCGCTGAACCGCCGCGGCGATGTAGGTATCAAGCGCGAAGTACATCGCGTTCATTTCCTCTGGATCATCGATCCTGAGGTGTTCATGAACGCATCCCTTCAATCCGGTTGGAATCGTCGCCGGTGTGATGGTTTCGATCATCGATCAGCCCTCTTTTTTACGGCCGGAATGGGAAAAATCCCGCGTGACGGACCGCCGCTCGGTCCTACACCGTTGCTCGAAAGTTCCCGACCACCCCCGGCCTCGCGCCGCTCGCGGTGATAGTCCTTGGCATTGCAGGATCGGCAGCCGGGCAACCAGTTGGTTTGATCCATGCGCAAGTCAGGACGCTTGGCGATGCTGACCTTGTGGCGGACCACGGTGGCAGGAGCGCCGCAGGTGCAAACTGGATGCCGGCGCAGGAACTCGGCAGCCATCACCTGATAGGCGTGGTCGTATCCACGCTGGCGAGCGCTGGGGCGGCGCTTGTCGGCCTGGGCCTTGGCGATGCGGTCTTTTGTCTGTTGGCATGCGCACCGTTCACCGGCAGGCACGATCCGGCCGCAGCAAGGGGCAATGCGAGGTGGACGGTTGGGCATTTCGGAACCTCTGGAAAGGGCCGCCGCGGCCCCATGCCGACCGGCCGCGGCGGGCGGGCAGACAGAAGGAAGGAGGATGTCTGCCCGGTTCATGATCAGGCTACCGGCGCCTCGTGCGGGTGGCCCTTGACCAGGACGGCGCCGGCCGCGATGGACGTTCCGCCGTTCTTGGTGATGACCACGCGCAGGTAGCGCTTGTTGCCGGTATAGCCCTGGCGATAGGCGCTGTCGGCCTCGAGCGCGGCCGGGAGGGTGCCGACCAGGTCAGCGGCCGCCACATCGGCGAAATCGCCGCTCGTGGTTGTGTCGCTCTCCTGCAGCTTGGCCGTGAAGTCACCGGCGGAGACGATGGCGCCGGTGTTGATGATCACGGCCGCACTCTCGTACCCCTGCAGGTCGAGAGCGGAACCGGTGACGGTAGCGGACAGCACGGCCGGCGTGATGGCCTGCACTGCCCCGATGTTGTTGGCGAGATCGCGCATAACGATTTCCTTTCCTCGTCGCCGGTCAGATCGACATCTTGAGTTTGCGGAAGCGGGCGGCCTGGAGAACCTTGCCGCCGACGCGCCGGGTGGCGTGGATGCGGGTCAGGCCCTTGGTGGCCAGGAGGTACGGGTTGACCAGGATGGACATCGCCATGCGATCCACGATCCGGTAGGCGGAGAAATCGCCGAAGAGGATCGGGAAAGAGCCGCTTTCGATGTCGGGTAAATCGACGGCTTCCACCACAGGGCGGCCGAGAAGGGTCTCAGGCTGGCCGGCCTGGTAGCTCGGCTGCCACAGGTAGTTGCCCTGGCCATCCTTCAGCTTGCGCACAGTGGCGAGCGTGGTGCCGTTCATCAGCCAAGTGCCGTTGTTGCGGTAGGCGGCCGGCAACGCATACATGAGCGTGATGAGCGGATCGGCCGCCAGTGTCGTCGCATGGCCGTTGACGGTGTGGGCAATGTCCGCATTCGTCATCAGGCCTTCCGGCTCCTTGACACCCGAACCGTTGACGAAAGCCGCGCCTTCCTTCTGGCCAAAGTCCTCGGCCAGCGCGAGCCGCACTTCCTGCTCGGCGGTGCCGCCACTGTCGGCCAGGAGCTCGTTGGAGATGTCCACATAGGTCATCAGCTTGCGGGCCGGGACTTCGACCTGGCCGAAGGTGACGCTCGATTCCTGGGCGTCCTCGTTCTCGCCTTCCCACTGGGCATTCGTGATCCCGGTACGCTTGGGGTATTTCACCGACGCGGAGGTGATGGCGCGGACGCTGGCGACCGAGCGGATCGGCGAGAATTCGGTGAGATCGCGGATGAACTCGGTGCTCATCTCGGCCGGTGCCAGGTAGCCGCCCTGTTCGTCATTGGAGACGGTCAGCGCCTTCAGTTCCTCGTCGGTCGCCTGTCCGCCCTTACGCAGATAGATCGCAAAGCCCTTGCGCTCTTCAGTCGGCTCGGCCTTGCTGTCGCCGGTCGCCGGGCGGTTGCTCTTGGCTTCGAGCTTGTCGATGCGCTCGGTGAGCGTGGCCAGCCCTTCCGGCTTGGCGGCCTTTTCCTCGACGGCCTTCAGCCTGTCCTCGACCGTGCCCCTGAACTCGTCCAGGGCCTTGGTGACGATGCCGGCCGGATCGTCGTCTTCGCCCTTGGTTTCGATGGCGCGGGCGAACGCCTTTTCGTTGAGATGTTTCATGATTACCTCGTGAATTGGGCGCTTGCCCGGTTGATCGCCGCGGCAATGGAGAGCGCGGAGATAGCGGTTTTGGCGGCCGTGACTCGGGCGCCGGGGTGCATCGGGATGGCGACAATGGACGCTTCCAGAAGCTCAAGCTCGGTGATCGTCCGGCCGCCGTCCGGGCGGCGATTGCTCTTGATCGTGCGGAAGCCGATGGAAATTCCGCGAACCGCGCCGGCCTTGATCAGCGCGGACACTTCGCGGGCGCGGGCGACATCATCGACCAGGAGCCTGCCCTTCAGGGTCAGGCCTTCGGTGCTTTCGGCCGCGGCCGTCCATGCGCCAAGAGGCTCGTTCTGATCGTGCCCGAACAGCATGGGCAACGGCAGCTTTGCGCCCTTGAAGGCACCGGGTTCGATCATGTCGCCGATGCGGTCAGCCGTCGCGAAGGGCCAGGCAAGGCCCTCGATCTCGCCGGCGTTGCCGGTGGCGAATTTCGTTTCGAGGAAAAGCCGGTCCATCAGGCTACCCCCGTTGGCTTCACGGTGATGTTCGGGTTTTCGTAGGTGTTGCCCTTCCCGTCCGCCCTGGGGCCAAGGCCAAGCCAATCGCGGCCCTCATCGGCGGACAGGACTTCGGATGCGCGAAGCGAGTTGATGGCGGTCGCGCGCTCGGTGAGGCTTGCGCGGGTCAGGTCGTCGCGATCGATGCGGACGGCGAGGCTCCGGCGCTCGTCGGCGGTGAGGAGGGAGCGGGTCAGCGCAGCCTCAAGAGCGCGAAGCCAAGGCTCCAGGCAGTATGAAAGGAATTCGCGGTTCTTGGTCTCCAGGTTCGACCACGTGGCGCGGGTCAGGTCGCCCAGGAAGGTCGCCGGGATGTTGAAGGCGCGGCCGATCTCCTCCACCTGGAAACGGCGAATTTCGAGGAACTGTTGATCGGTGCTCTTGAACTCGAGCGGGTTGAATTTCGCGCCGTCCCAGAGAATAGCCGTGCGCCCGGTCTCGTCCGGGTTCTCGTGTACTTCGCGCCAGGCCTGCTTCATCCGGGCGAAGGCCTCGGCGTCTAGACGGTTCGGGAACTCGATGACACCGCCAGGACGGGCGCCTTGCTGAAACAGCTTGCCGGCACGACGTTCCATAGTGCGGGCAAGTCCGATGGCTTCACGGGCAAGGGAGAGCGGGCAGCGATCGAACGGCCCCCGTAGGTGCAGCACGTCGGTCGGGTTCAAAGGCGCGGACGCAAGCTTGTAGGACGGTTCGCCGGTGTCCGGGTGAAGCTCCACCGTGATCCGGCCAGGGCGATACTGGATGATCTCGGCCGGCTTGTCGTTGACGCGATTCACCCACGCCAGTCCGCCGGCGTCATTGGTCAGCGCGGCCGCAACAAGATCGCGAACAAGTTCAAAACCGCTCGTCCAGTCGTTCACGTCACTCTGAAGGAACACCGCTACGGGATGATCCGGAATCGCCTTGCCGGTCTTGCGGTCCGTCACGGTGACATAAAGTGTGGCGGCCGCTTCAGAGATGGTGCGCACGGCAGCGGACACGGCCGGCACCTGCAGCGCCTGGGCAGCGCTGACCGCGATAGAGCCGCCGACGATCCCGGTGAACAGCGAAAGCTCATCGGCCGTCGGGTTCGCCAGGCTCTTCGCCTCACGCGCAAACATTTTCCGCTGAATCCAGCCGATCATGCAAAATTCCTTCTCGATATGATCGATATGTGCGGAAATAAGCACAAAATCAACCGAATACGTCAAATATTCGGATATTCTACAAGAATCGTGCATGCTGTCCCACGTCAGCGCATGAGGTGGAGAGCTGCGTCTATACGTAGTTGCGGGAGGAGTAACGCGCGCATAGAATTTTACTTACAATGGAGGATTGTCCCATGCGTCATGACATCGAGTTCATCCGCGACATCGCAACGTCCGTTCTCTGGAGGATTGACGATGAGGTCGCGCGCGGCGTTCCATTTCCAGAGGCGAAGGCGACCGCGATCAAGCACGCCTCAAAGTCTTGGAAATACATGTCCCCGCATACGAAAGACGCGGTTTTCAAGGTCTGCTACTCATTCGCGCCATCGGATCTTTCCAAGCGTACAATGAGGGCCGTCACCGACAAGTTGCGAAACGACGTCGAAGAATATCGGGGGAAGCCCATGGGGCGCATTGAGCGCGCGTTCTTCAATTGGACGGGAATGTGCTTCTGGGTCTGATCAGGACCACGGCCCGCCGCGACTGGATTGCAGCGGGTTCATTGATTCCGCACAACCGTTGCAGAAACCCGGTGGACTCCATCGTCAATCAGGTTGCTTTCGGAGATCACGGGGAACCGGCCAAGCTACGCCAAGCCAAACTACCTTGCTGTATAATGTGCCCTGAACTGGATAAGGTGCGAATTTGACGCCGCAGGAATTTATCGCGAAGTGGAAGTCTATCGAACTGAAAGAACGTTCGGCTTCTCAGTCACATTTCAATGACTTGTGTCGGCTTTTGGGCATTGACGATCCGACTACAGCGGACCCAAAAGGCGAGTGGTTTACCTTCGAAAAGGGTGCCTCCAAGACTACGGGCGGCGAGGGTTGGGCGGACGTCTGGCGCAAGGGCTGCTTCGCCTGGGAATACAAGGGCAAGGCCAAAGACCTCGACAAGGCATTTGCCCAGCTTCTGCAATACGCAATCGCGCTGGAAAATCCGCCGCTGCTGATCGTCTCGGACATGGACCGTTTTCGCGTCCATACGAATTGGACGAACACGGTGCAGCACGTCCACGAATTTACGCTGGACGATCTGCGCGATGCCAAGACCCGCGATTTGCTGCGCGCCTGCTTCGAAGATCCCGAAAGCCTGCGCCCCGCAAAGACGCGGCAGATGCTGACCGAGGAAGCGGCGCAGAAGTTCGCGGGCCTCGCCCAGCGCCTGCGCGAACGCGGGCACGATGCCGAGACGGTGGCGCATTTCGTCAACCGGCTGGTATTCTGCATGTTTGCGGAAGACGTGGACCTATTGCCCAACAAGATGTTTCAGCGAATGTTGCAACATTGCGAGAAGGCCCCGAACGATTTTGCCGATTATGCCCGGACCCTGTTTGCGGCGATGCAGACGGGCGGCGTAGTGGGTTTTGAGCGCGTCGAGTGGTTCAATGGCGGACTGTTCGACAACGACTTCGCCCTGCCGCTGGAAAAGCAGGACGTGGCCGACCTGCTGCTGGCAGCGCGGCTGGATTGGTCGGAAATCGACCCCTCGATACTCGGCACCCTGTTCGAACGCGGGCTGGACCCAGACAAACGTAGCCAGTTGGGCGCGCACTACACCGACCGCGACAAGATCATGATGATCGTGAATCCGATAATTGTGGACCCGCTTCTGGCAGAATGGGCGGAGGTGAAGACGAGGATAGAAACCGCGCTGCGAAAGGCGCAGGGGGCGGGGAATCGCGCGGCACGGACGCGCGCCGAGAAAGAGGCGGAGCGTCTCCACTCTGCCTTTATCGAGCGGCTGAAGGGTTTTCGCGTGCTGGACCCGGCCTGCGGCTCGGGCAACTTCCTGTACCTGTCGCTGCTGGCTTTGAAGGACATCGAGCACCGCGTGAACCTGGAGGCTGAAGCGCTGGGCCTGCCGCGCGGTTTCCCGACCATAGGGCCGGAATGCGTGAAGGGAATCGAGCTGAACCCCTACGCCGCCGAACTCGCCCGCGTGTCGGTCTGGATCGGGGAAATCCAGTGGATGCGCCGCAACGGTTTTGACGCCGCCCGCAATCCGATCCTGCGCCCCCTTGGGACGATTGAATGCCGCGACGCGGTGCTGAACGCGGACGGAACGCGGGCCGACTGGCCCGAGGCGGATGTTGTGGTTGGCAATCCTCCGTTTCTGGGCGGGAAAAGGGTCATAGGCGAACTTGGCAGGGACTATGTACTTGCAATTCGGGCGGCATATCGACCAGAGCTTTCGGACTTCTCCGACCTTGTTTGTTATTGGTTTGCGAAGGCATGGTGGGAGATTTCTAAAGGTAGATTAGGCTCCGCGGGCCTGGTATCCACAAACTCAATAAGAGATGGCTCCAATCGCAAGATACTGGACATGATTGTGAGCAACGGCAGCATTTTCGAGGCATGGTCTGATCAGGAGTGGACCGTAGAAGGTGCAGCGGTCAGGGTATCATTAATATGCTTCGATAATACCCGTCGCGAAACCGCTAAACTCGACGGCGCAGCGGTCGGAAAAATCCATGCCAACTTAACGGCCCGTGCGGTGGACGTGACCCAAGTGTCGCCGATATCCGAATGCCGTGGCAAAGCATTTATTGGCGTCCAAAGAACTGGACCCTTCGATATCCCAGCTGAGCTGGCGCGGAATTGGCTGACTTCTCCTTTAAATCCGAATGGAAAACGTAACAGCGATGTCCTTCGACGCTATATAAATGGCTCCGACATCGTTCGACGCACACAAGACAACTGGATTATTGACTTCGGCTCTGAAATGAGCGAGGCACAGGCGTCTTTATACGAAAAACCATTTCAATATGCACAAGATGTAATATTTCCAGTACGCCAGAAGAACAATGAAATCCATGCGAGGACGTTTTGGTGGCGCCATTGGCGACCTCGGCCCGAACTTTTTAAGGCCGCCTCAAACTTCCGCCGAATTATTCTAACGCCGAGAGTTTCCAAACATCGCCTGTTCGTTTGGCGAGATGCTGGTGTCTCGCCCGATAGTCGCTTGGTCGCAATTGCCCGTGACGACGACACCACCTGGGGAACGTTAAGCTCCCATATTCATGAGGTATGGACATTTGCGACATGCTCTTGGCATGGCGTCGGCAACGATCCAACGTACAACGCGCAAAGCTGCTTCGAAACCTTCCCGTTCCCCGAGGGTTTGACCCCTAATATCCCCGCCGCCGACTATTTCCACGACCCGCGCGCTCAGGCCATCGCCGCCGCCGCCGCCCGGCTGAATGAGTTGCGGGAAAACTGGCTCAACCCGCCCGATTTGGTGGAGCAAGTGCCCGAAGTGGTTCCGGGCTATCCCGACCGGCTGCTGCCCAAGGACGACGCCGCTGCGAAAGAACTGAAGAAACGCACCCTGACCAACCTATACAACGCCCGCCCAGCATGGCTCGACCATGCTCACCGGGCACTAGATGAAGCTGTAGCCGAAGCCTACGGATGGGGTGACGACTACCGGGCCGGGAAACTCACGGACGACGAGATCCTCTCTCGCCTATTTCGCCTGAATCAGGAAAGGGCAGCGAAACAAGGGAACTGATTTATCGACTTATATTCTGCGGCCCATCTCATTGGCGAACAACTCGGCAATACTTTCGCGTTTCTCTGTGTGGCTTGTGTAGCGGTGATCGAGTCAGTCATTGTTTTCTTCCTCCTGCTTCTCCAGTTCGGTATCGATGGCCGCGCTGAATGCTTCGAGATCCTTCTTGATGCGATAGGAGGCTTGTTCGTCATCACCATGAATCTCTTCGAGGCGATGCCTGTGATCCATCATGATCTCATTGCGATATCTCGCGTGCTCGTGCGGATCATTCAGCGCGCGCAAATGCCGGACGGCCTTGTCAATAACGTCTTGGTAGAATGCAGGGTTCGTCATAGTGGTTGATCTCCTTTGCTTCGCATCTCAGGGGCTTCGCCCCCGAACCCCTGACCGGGGGATGATCCCCCGGACCCCGTAGGCCCGCTTCGCGTGCCTTCGATCGAGGCGGCGCGGGCTGACATGCAGTACATTTCATGAAGTCGAATTGAGCGGGTGACAGCTTTTGAGAGAAGGGCGATTTCCCGCTTGATCGATGCAGGTGAAAGCCCTTCGGCCGAAAGTTCGCATCGAATCTCGTTGACCGTCTTTTTCCAGTGCTTTTGTCCGTCGCGATATTCGCGCGTAATCAGGGCTTCAACGATCTTGGAAACCCTGTTGACATCCCGGTGAAGTGGGAAGCGATAGACGCGTGCGGCTTCGCGGGGCAGGAATAGGTCAAACTGCATCATACCCGCCTCTTATGGTTATCAGTGGTGATGGGACCACTGTTGTCCAGATCGCCTGGACCACTGTTGTCCAGATCGATCGCCCATCCATCTGGACCACTGTTGTCCAGATCGAAACCGACCTCAGGAAGGTGAATGTCGGCTGGAATCGTTGCCGGCAAGGCTGGCCTGATCGTCCTGGTTCGTACAACTTGGGTGCCGCTTCTTCGCCATCCCATTTCTATGCTCAGGATTCCAAGCGCTGCATAATCGTTGACTTCGCGGCTGATCGTCTTCTCAGAACATGCGCCAGCACGTGCTGCGAGGTCAGCGTTACTTCCGGTGATGGTGCCAGACTGCCAATTGATGACCTTCTTCGTGACAGCGATAAGCCGAAAGCTCTTTCGCGCACGCTGTATCAACTGCATTGCGACATCGTGCCAAGCATCAAAGATATCGAAGCGTTCCTTTGAAGTCGTTGGCCAGCGCAACGGTTGTGAAGAGACTTTCTCAATTTCTTTTCGCTTGCCGTCTTGCCAATCGTATCCATCCTCCTCCTGGTCGGGTGAGAAGGTCAGCTTCACGTTCCCATCGGTTCGGGTTGATGGTGCGCTCACTCGACCGCCTCCCGCCGCATTTCGTTCGCCAGGCGGATGGCCTCGCATGTGTCCGAGGCCGTGATCCCGAACATCTCACGCATGGCCGGGACGAGCGGTTTCGGGCGCGCGACCGGTGGCGTCACCGCCAGGAAGCGCGCGCATTCGTCAACCGCGGCCGTGTGTTCGTGTTCGGGTGGGGTGAGGGGAAGGGCGATCATGCTGCCGCCTCCCGATCTCGTTCAGCTATGCGGCCGCCAATCCATTCGAGTACTTCGGATTCCACATATGCCACGCGATTACCATTTGGGGTCACCTTCACGGGTTTAGGGAATGCGCCAGAGGTCACCAGTTTCCAAAGGCTTGTGCGGCTTACAGAGGTTATCTGGCAGACCTGCTTAGTAGAAAGGAGGCGATTGTTTTCCATCATCACCCTCACGTTTCGAGGGTGGTCAACCCCCAGGAAGAACAGAGGGCTCCGGCGACCAAAAGGAACCCCTGAGCACTCCGCGCGCTCGAATTTCCTTTTGAGTGGTGCGGCACTGGCCGCCGGTATTCTACGATGTGTTGAGAACGCCTTTTATAATCAAGGGCGTTTTTTCGTGTTCGTATCAGATTTTTTTCAAAGGTATGATTTTTCTGTTTTTTCCGGAGCACGTTTCTTTGACGTAGTTTGCCCAAATGTCCAGCGCCCGCCGCTTTTCAGGCTCGTAGAGTGCCCGATTGTAGACGCCGGCAACCCCAGCCCTGAACCCGGAAATATGGTTTAGCGTGGCCTCGATGATGTGCGGCTGGATCCCGATGGTCGCCATGCCTGTCGCAACCGTCCTGCGTGCGTCGTGCGGGGTCCATCGCTCAGTGAACAATTGGAAGTTTTTCCTCACCGCCTGGGCAATCGCATTGCTTTCTATCGGCGCACCTACACGCGAAAATATCGGGGTGTCCGGGTCATCATCGGCTAAGTCCAGCGCCTCCGAAATGATACGGAGAGCAGGGGCCGAGAGTGGGACCACGTGCGAGCGCCCGTTCTTTGTCCTGTCGCCCGGAATGGTCCAAGTGGCGTTATCGATCTCGACTTCTGAGCGCCGCATCCCACAGACTTCGCCAGACCTCTGACCGGTCAAAAATAGAAGCCGAATTATTTCGCGCGTCACGGCTGAAATTGGGGCCTCTGGTAGCGCATTCCATATCGCGGCCAATTCAGCATCCGAAAGGACGCGCTCACGCCTGACAGGCTTTGCTCGTGGCCGTATACCCGTTGCAGGGGAGGTTTCTAGGTAGTCGCTGTCGACTGCCCAATTGAACATCTTCCTCACTACCGCGAGAATCTGCGTTGATTGTGCCGGATAGCCAGCTTCTGCCTTCGCTTCGATGATATCGAGAATGTCGCGACGCTTCACCGCGATCGATTTCATGCGGCCGATCGCCGGGTAGACTTCCACCTTCAGAAGGCGCTCATCTTCCTTCCATGTGCGCTTATTCCGCTGAGCGTATTTCTCGACGTAGAGTTTCCCGAGATCTTCAACGGTCAACGCGTCACGGCGTGCGCGTTTGCCGGCCGCCGGGTCTTCGCCTTCACCAACTCGGGACATGACAGCCAGTGCCTTCGAGCGGGCTTTTTCAAGCGAAAGGGCAGGGTACTTCCCGAGTGTGACCCGCCGCTTGGCGCCATCGCTCTCGCGTGTGTAAACAGCTGTCCATGATTTGGCGCCGGTTGGCGAGACCCGGAACACAAGACCGCGGACAAGATCGTCCCAGAAATCAGTCCTAACATCGACCCTAGCCGAGTCGACAAACCGGGCAGTCAAGACTTTGCGCGCCATCACCGGACCTACTTATAAAAATATCAGATTTTCCGCCGGGGTTCCGAGGGGGTTCGGAAACGGCGAAACTTATGCGAACGATGGAAAACATACGTGAATGGAAAAAATCAATCAAGTCAGTGAATTATCTTGTTTCAGGGCGTTTACTAGGTTTCGTATTTGTTCCGAAATTTGCCCCTTTTAATCAGTAGGTCCAGGGTTCGAGCCCCTGCGCGCTCACCAAAGCCGCTTTCGTGCCGGATCGGATTCCACGCGTTCGGGATGGTTCCCCGGGGGCGCTCAGGCGTTCCGGGAAGAGGCCGCCTTCCATTTCGGCGGCGGCCCGCTTCGGGTTACTGCGACAGGCGCAGGCGTGTCAGGTTCAGGGCGATTTCCTGGAAGACCTCGTCGAGCTTGTCGGTGCTGGCTGCGTCATAGAAGTTGGCCGGGCTGCTCGCGCAACGCTTCATCAGGTTCTTCGCCGAAATCGGCACCTGCGTCCCGTAGGTGACCGTAAAGACCTCGACGCCCTGCTGGCGGCTGTAGTTGCAGGCCTGCTGGGTCCAGCTGTCCGCGCGCGACATTTTGGTGCCGTTGTGGTCGGCGGAAACGGGAAAGTTGGGTGCGCGCGTGTTCTCGCCATCGGTCATCACGACCATGATCTTGCGGACGACCGCCTCCGTGGTGGCGGGATCCACGCCTTCCGTGAACGGCGCTGCCGGCGACAGGACGCGAAGGCCCCACATGACCCCGTCGGCAATGTAGGTCATGCCGCTGGCGTTCATGTCGTCGATCTTGGCCAACACGTCCGCACGGCTTTCCGAAAGCGGAAGCAGCGGCCTTGGGCAGGTGGCATTCATGATGCCCGGGAAACGCTCCGACGGCGTGTCGTCGGTCAGGGCAAGCTTGTCGCTGGCGCTGCCGCGCGAACCCGCACAACCGCGCCAGGTCAGGCTTGCCGTATCGGCGGGCACGTCCATCCATGCGGCGTTGCGATTGCCCGTTCCGACATTGACATACTGGGCGAATGGAACGACGCCGACCTTTACCGAGACCGTCGGCTTGACCGCATCGAAAAGCGTGTTGGTGAAATTGGTCG
The DNA here is from genome assembly GCA_002708825.1 of Phyllobacteriaceae bacterium. Taxonomy (GTDB): domain Bacteria; phylum Pseudomonadota; class Alphaproteobacteria; order Rhizobiales; family Rhizobiaceae; genus Zhengella. The sequence goes on from PAPF01000009.1 coordinate 83,911, forward strand.
CCGCGACCTTCAGCCCGCCGATCTTTCCTTGCGAGGCCATCGACCCGGTATTGTCGAGAACCAGGGCAACCTCGATGCGTGTATCAGGCGAGATGAACGCCGCCGACCGGACATCCATGTCGTAGTTCTGGTTGACGACCGCGCTCATGATGAGGGGCGAATAGGTGATCCGCGTGTCGAGCTTGACCTCGTTGTCCTCGAAGCCGTACCCGGTGACGACAAGGCCCTCGAAATCGCCATTGGCGGCAAGGAAGTCGTTGATTTCGGACAAGGGCGGCAAGGCCTTGTTCAGTTCGTAGAAGCGGGCGGCATAAAGCGTCGCGGCGTCAGAAGCGTTCTGAAGCTCTCCGCGCAGGCGCAGCATGTTGTTGTAGTCCACGGTGAAAGCCACCGCGGCTAGCAGGGGCACGGTCATCACCGCGAACATCATCGAGAAGTTGCCTTCCTTGCGGTCACGGAGAAAACGGACAAGGGCACCGGGAAACGCTGGCATGGCAGGACTGTCCTTGGACGATTGTTGAATCATCCAAAAACAATAAAAAACAAATATCTAAATTCCGCTAAGGCGGGTGGTGTATGCGACCTGAGCGGAAAAGGTAAAATCGTAACGAAGCGGAGAAGCTGGAGACTGCCTGGGAGGCATTCCGCCATGATTGCCAGGCACCGGCCCTCACTCCGCCGTCATGACCTCGACGTCCTGGTTCTGTCCGGCCACGACCGTGAAATCCCGCTGGTAGATGCGGTCGCGGTTCTTTGCCACGATGACATACTTGCCCTCCGCCAGGACCATGGAGGCGAAGGCCCCGACATTCTCTCGCACGATGTCGCCGGCTTCCGTCATCACGACCCAGGATGTGTCGGCAATGGCCTCGCCACCGCGCTCGCGGACCAGTTTCAGGGTGAGTTGGGCGGCCCGGTGTTCCACCACGGCCTCGGTCAGCTTGCCCGATTCCACGCGGATGTCGGAACGGATCACGGCGTTGACGGAGCCATAGGTGGAGACGACATGATAGGTTCCCGCATTCAGGCGCACCACCGTTCCCGGTTTCACGTCGGGAATGATGAGCGCGCGGTCACCGTTCTCGTCTTCCTTGATGTCATAGATGGAGAATTTCAGCTTCTGCGCCGGAATGCGGACGCCGCCCGAAAGCATGGCGTTGAGCTTCAAGCCGCCCGCATCGAGTACGAGCGTTTCCGCCCGCGTCTCGCCGGGATTGATCGTCACGCGCTTGGTCGCTCCGGCGCGCCCGAACGCCGCATGGACGAGGTAGGACCCGGGCGCCAGGTCGAACCCGGCGCTGCCGCCCTGGGCGCTGGCAACGAGAGGCAGCTGTCCGTCATCGCCGGGAGTCGGGAGAAACACCCGCCAGACCATGCCGCGCGGGATCGGTTCGGAGCCTTCCACGAGGGTGGCGGCGAGTGTGAGGCGGCCGGCCCGGACCGCAAGCGGACCGGAATCGGGCGCGGGCGCATAGGCACGGATGCCGGGCAGGTTGATCGGTGGCAGGTCGGGGCCGGTCGCGTTCTGCGCCGATGCCGCCGGCATCATCCATGCAAGGGCTGCGAGGGCCGGCAAGCCCGCGCGAATCCGGTCCAGACAGTGTGTCCATGCGCTCATGGCTTGCCATCAAGCCCAAGGCGGTGGCAATTTCAAGGCCGAAAAGCCGCCTGCGGCTCCAGCCTGTGGCCATTCCGGCCGACAATGCCATGCACAAGTGAGGACCGGGTATTGAATGCACTTGCAGACTATCTCCTGACGCGCCAGTCACCGGCGATCCCCATGCTCAGGGAGCCCGGACCGGGCCCGGACGAGATCGAGACCATGATCCGGATCGCCGCCCGCGTTCCCGATCACGGAAAGCTGCAGCCCTGGCGGTTCATTCTCTACCGGGGCGAGGCGCGCCACCGCGTCGGCGAACTGCTCGCCGCGCGGCTGGAGGAACGCGACGGGCCGCTCACCGCAGGCGCGCGGGAAAAGGAACTGGAGCGGTTCTCGCGGGCGCCGCTGGTCGTCGGCGTGATTTCCTGTCCACGGGAAAGCGACAAGATACCGCAATGGGAAATGTTCCTGTCCGCCGGCGCGGCCTGCATGAACCTCGTCCATGCTGCCCATGCACTGGGATACGGTGCCAACTGGATCACCAACTGGTATTCGGAGGACGGAGAGGCGCGGCGCCTTCTGGGCCTGAAGGCTGATGAGAGGGTTGCCGGGTTCGTTCACATAGGCACGGTCGAGGGAAGCCGTGCGGACCGGCCGCGTCCGGAGCCCGCCGATGTCATGAGCGACTATGCCGGACCGGAGGACGCGTGATGTTTTACCAGCCCGCCAAAGGCCATGGCCTGCCGCATGATCCGTTCAAGGCGATCGTCGCGCCCAGGCCGATCGGTTGGATCTCGACGCGCTCGAAGGACGGCAGCCTCAACCTGGCGCCCTATTCCTTCTTTAATGCCATCTCGACCCATCCCCATCTCCTGTTCTTCTCGTCGGAAGGCGAGAAGGACAGCGTGCGCAATGCCCGCGAGACCGGCGAGTTCGTCTGCAACCTGGTCTCCGCCGACCTGTTCGAACAGATGAACAAGAGTTCGGTGGATGCACCACGCGGCACGTCCGAATTCGACTATGCCGGCCTGACACCAACCGATTGCCGGCTGGTGCGCACGCCGCGGGTGGCCGAGGCCCATGCCGCGCTGGAATGCCGCGTGACCGACATCCAGGAACCGCGGGGGCTGGAAGGCCGCGTGGCCGGCGTCTTCCTGGTGTTCGGCGAGGTGGTCGGCGTCCATATCGACGAATCGATCATGACTGACGGCCTTGTCGACATCGTGAAGGCCGGTACGGTCTCACGGTTGGGCTACATGGATTACGCGAAGGTGACGGAAGTATTTTCGGCACGCCGGCCGCGTTGGGAGTGACCGGCCCCGCCCGTGAGGGCAGGGCAGGCTTGCCTTTCGCGCTGCAATGCATTAAGGCGCGACCATTCCACACACGGGCTTCGGGCCTGACCGGGAGAAATCCGGTCCGGTCCTCCGGTGGCGGCACACGCTGTCATTGCCCGTGGAGGTTCAACCGGAAAGGATAGATGCAGATGTCTCTGCCTGATTTCTCCATGCGCCAGCTTCTGGAAGCCGGCGTCCACTTTGGTCACCAGACCCACCGCTGGAACCCCAAGATGTCGAGCTACATCTTCGGCGCCCGCAACAACATCCACATCATCGACCTGTCGCAGACGGTGCCGCTGCTGCACCAGGCGCTCAAGGCCGTGTCCGACACCGTTGCCGGTGGCGGCCGCGTCCTGTTCGTCGGCACCAAGCGCCAGGCCTCCGACCTGGTCGCCGACGCCGCCAAGCGGTCCGCGCAGTATTACGTGAATTCCCGCTGGCTCGGCGGCATGCTGACCAACTGGAAGACGATCTCGAACTCCATCCAGCGCCTGCGCAAGCTTGAGGAACTGCTGGCCGGCGAAGCCCAGGGCTTCACCAAGAAGGAGCGCCTGAACCTCGAGCGCGAGTGCGACAAGCTCGACCGCGCGCTCGGCGGCATCAAGGACATGGGCTCGACGCCGGACCTGATGTTCGTGATCGACACCAACAAGGAAGCGATCGCCATCCAGGAAGCCAAGCGCCTTGGCATCCCGGTCGTCGCGATCCTCGATTCCAACTGCGACCCGGACCTCGTCGACTACCCGATCCCCGGCAATGACGACGCCGCACGCGCCATCTCGCTCTATTGCGACCTGATCGCGCGCGCCGCCATCGACGGCATTGCGCGCCAGCAGGGTTCCATGGGCGTCGACCTGGGCGCTTCGGAAGAGGCACCGGCCGAACCGGCTCTCGACGACACGCCTGCGGAAGCCGCCCCGGGCGCCGAAGGCGAAGCCTGATTGGCGGTCATGTGAGGGCGGCTGTCATGCCGCCGTCACGCGACGTACCGTATTCCAGCCGGACGCGGGCGATCTCCGCGTCCATTTTCCGGCGCATCGCGGCGGCAAGGACGCCGGTGTGATGCGCCCTCGCATTTCGACATGACGAGGCGACTTATGACGATTACCGCTGCAATGGTGAAGGAACTGCGCGAGAAGACCGGCGCAGGCATGATGGACTGCAAGACCGCGCTCAACGAAACGGCCGGCGACATGGAAGCCGCCGTCGACTGGCTGCGCGCCAAGGGCATTGCCAAGGCCGACAAGAAGGCCGGCCGCACGGCTGCCGAAGGCCTTGTCGGCATCGCTTCCGACGGCCCGTCCGCCGTGGTGGTGGAAGTGAACTCCGAGACCGACTTCGTGGCGCGCAACGAGGCCTTCCAGGATCTGGTTGCCGGCATTGCCAGGACGGCGCTGACGACCGACGGTTCCGTCGATGCGGTTGGCGCGGCCTCCTATCCGGCTTCCGGCAAGTCTGTCGCCGACACCGTGAAGGACGCTGTCGGCACGATCGGCGAGAACCTGACGCTTCGCCGTTCCGCCAAGCTGTCCGTCGGCAAGGGCGCGGTTGCGACCTATGTCCACAACTCCGTGGCCGATGGTCTTGGCAAGCTGGCCGTGCTGGTCGGCATCGAGACGGACGGCGACGCGGAAAAGGCCGCGGCCTTCGCCCGCCAGGTTGCCATGCACGTCGCCGCGACCAACCCGCTGGCACTGACGGATGCCGAGGTGGATGCCGACGTCGCCGCTCGCGAAAAGGCGATCTTCATCGAGCAGGCCCGCGAATCGGGCAAGCCCGAGAACATCATCGAAAAGATGGTGGAAGGCCGCATGCGCAAGTTCTACGAGGAAGTCGTGCTGCTCAAGCAGGCCTTCGTCATGAATCCCGACCTGACGGTCGAGAAGGCGCTTGCCGAAGCCGTCAAGGAAATCGGCGCCCCGGCGAAACTGACCGGTTTCGTGCGCTTCGCCGTGGGCGAGGGCGTCGAGAAGGAAGAAACCGATTTCGCCGCCGAAGTGGCTGCTGCCGCCAAGGGCTGATAGCCGGCCTGCCGGCGGGCCGGAAAAATGCGACGGGGCGCTGCGTGACAACGCGGCGCCCTTCGTGTATCCGCATCCCCGATCCGCCCGACTCCGCAAAGGAAAATCCATGACGTCCGAGCCCCTCTACCGCCGCGTACTTCTCAAGGCCTCGGGCGAGGCGCTGATGGGCGGGCAGGGGTTTGGCATTGACGTTTCCGTCTCGGACCGGATCGCCGCCGACATCGCCGAAGCCCGCGCCATGGGGGTCGAGGTCGGCGTCGTGATCGGCGGCGGCAACATCTTCCGCGGCGTTGCCGTGGCCTCCAAGGGCGGGGACCGGGTAACCGGCGACCACATGGGCATGCTGGCCACCGTGATCAATTCGCTCGCGCTGAGAACCTCGCTCGTCAAGCTCGGCATTGACGCCGTCGTGCTGTCGGCCATCGCCATGCCGGAACTGTGCGAGAGTTTTTCGCAGCGTCAGGCCACGGCCTACATGAATGCCGGCAAGGTGGTCATCTTCGCAGGCGGCACCGGGAACCCCTTCTTCACCACCGATTCAGCCGCTGCCCTGCGCGCCGCCGAGATCGGGGCCGATGCCCTGTTCAAGGGCACGCAGGTCGATGGCATCTATTCGGCCGATCCCAAGAAGGATCCGACGGCCGAGCGCTTCGATCAGATCACGCATGACGAGGTGATCTCGCGCGGACTGAACGTCATGGACACCGCGGCAATCGCGCTTGCGCGCGAGAACAACATTCCGATAATCGTCTATTCCATTCATGAAAAAGGCGGATTCGGCGAAATTCTGCGTGGCAATGGCCGTTGTACGGTCGTGCGCGATTCCTGAAGCGGGCGCGCGTCCTGTTGGCCGAACTGGAGGATTGAAAGCATGAGCAACGGCATCGACATGAAAGATCTTGAGCGCCGCATGGAAGGCGCGGTCAACGCCTTCAAGAACGACCTGGGGTCCATCCGCACCGGGCGCGCTTCTTCCAACCTGCTCGACGCGATCACGGTCGAAGCCTATGGCGCCGCCATGCCGATCAACCAGGTCGCCACCGTCTCGGTTCCCGAACCGCGCATGATCTCGGTGTCGGTCTGGGACAAGACCATGGTCGGCGCCGTCGACCGGGCGATCCGTGAATCCAACCTCGGCTTCAATCCGATCATGGACGGCACGACGCTGCGTATCCCCGTTCCCGAACTCAACGAGGAGCGCCGCAAGGAACTGGTAAAGATTTCCCATCAGTATGCCGAGCAGGCGCGTATCGCCGCCAGGCATGTTCGCCGCGATGGCATGGACCATCTCAAGAAAGCCGAAAAGGATGGCGATATCAGCCAGGATGAGCACCGCGCATTGTCCGACCGGGTCCAGAAACTGACCGACGACACCATTGCGCGGATCGACAAGCTCGGCCACGAAAAGGAAGCCGAGATCATGCAGGTTTGAGCCGCGCCGGCGCGCGCGGCCACCGATCGCGAGGACCGGGGCACGTCATGTCACAACCCGCCCATGTGGCGATCATCATGGATGGCAATGGCCGCTGGGCCGAACAGCGGCACCTGCCGCGCAGCGCCGGCCACAAGGCCGGCGTGGACGCCTTGCGCCGGACCGTCCGCGCCGCAGGCGAAATCGGGTTGGACTATCTGACAGTCTACGCCTTTTCCTCGGAAAACTGGTCCCGCCCGGCGGGCGAGGTCACCGACCTGCTGGGGCTTTTCCGCCTGTTCGTGCGCCGCGACCTGGCGGAACTTCACGCCAATGGCGTGCGCGTTCGCATGATCGGCGACCGGGAAGGCCTGGCCCGCGATCTGGTCGCGCTGATCGACGAGGCGGAAGTGCTGACCCGCGACAATACCGGCTTGACGCTCGTCATCGCGTTCAACTACGGCGCGCGCGATGAACTCACCCGGGCAATGCAGCAGATCGCCGCGCGTGTGGAGCGTGGCGAGATCGCCGCCGGTGACGTCACCACGGACATGATTTCCGGCCATCTCGATACCGCGGGCATCCCGGACCCGGACCTCGTCATCCGCACGAGCGGCGAACTGCGCCTTTCCAATTTCATGCTTTGGCAGGCCGCCTACGCCGAGTTCCTGTTTCCCGACTGCTACTGGCCGGATTTTTCGGAGCGCCACCTGCGCGAGGCCGTCGAGGCATTCGCGGCGCGTGACCGCCGCTTCGGCGGCTTGCGGCAACAGGATATCGCCTAGTGAGCAATCTGCGTCAGCGCGTCATCTCGGCACTCGTCCTGGCGGTCATCGTCCTGACGCTGACCTGGCTGGGCGGAATCTGGTTCCGCTTCGTGGCAGCGGTCATCGGCGTGGCGGTGATGCACGAATGGCTTTCCATGCATCGCGACAGGCTGAACCCGGCGGTTCGCGCCACGGCCTGGGCCGCCATCGCGGCGGTGGCGGCGGCAATCCTCGCCGACCTTCCGGCCGCCTGGGCCGGCCTTCTGATCGCGGGCGCCGGTTTCGCACTGCTTTCGCTCGGCATCCTGCGCGGTCAGGGCGGTCTCGGGGCGCTCGGCTTTGTCTATGCGGCGGCACCCGCCCTTGTGCTTGCCAAGCTGCGCGGTGCCGACCCTTCCGGGCTGACGGCCATGCTGTTCCTCTTCGCCGTGGTCTGGGGCACCGACATCGCGGCCTATTTCTGCGGCCGGGCGCTGGGCGGGCCGAAGCTTGCGCCTTCCATCTCGCCGGGAAAGACCATTTCCGGTGCGATTGGCGGGGCGGCCGGTGGTGTGGCCGCCGGCGTCGGCGTCATGGCCATGACGGGCGCCATGGCGGGCGCCGCCGCATGGACGGTGCCGCTCCTTGCCTTGGCCATGTCGGTCGTTTCGCAGGCAGGCGACCTGTTCGAATCGGCGATCAAGCGCAAGGCCGGCGTGAAGGACAGCTCGAACCTCATCCCCGGTCACGGCGGCGTGATGGACCGGGTTGACGCTCTTGTCATCGCCGCCATCCTTCTCTACCTCTTCTGCGTCGTCACCGGGGGAGCGGATTCTCCGGCATCGGGGGTTTTTCCGGCCTTTGGATGGCGTTAGAACCGCAGCCATCGTGTTGCCTCGCTCGCGGCCGAGTGTGCGGGATCGGAAACGCCTAGCGTAGGGAAGATTACGTGTCGGATCTTCTGACTTCACTTGCCGGAACGGATGGCATCCTGCTGGGCGTGATCGTCCCGTTCCTGTTCGTTCTTGTCATCGTCGTCTTCGTGCATGAGATGGGTCACTATCTCGTCGGCCGCTGGTGCGGTATCGCGGCAAAATCCTTTTCCATCGGCTTCGGACCGGAGATCGCGGGCTTCACCGACCGCCACGGCACGCGCTGGAAACTTTCGCTGATCCCGCTGGGCGGATATGTGAAATTTCTTGGCGACATGACGGTCACGAGTTCCACCGCCGACGAGGGTGAACTGGCCAGCCTCACGCAAGCCGAACGCGCGCGCGCCTTTCATCTCCAGCCGGTATGGAAACGCTTCCTGACCGTGCTGGCCGGCCCTGTTTTCAATTTCATCCTCACGATCATCGTCTTCGCCGTCATGTTCGCCACAAGCGGCCGTTTCGAGATGGATGCGGTCGTCGGCGACCTGGTCCCGGACGGCCCGGCCGTCGCTGCCGGTTTCGAGCCGGGCGACCGGTTCGTCTCGATGGATGGCATTCCGGTCGGCGATTTCACCGATATCCAGCGTTATGTGCCCACCCAGGCAGGCGAACCGATTCGCTTCGTTGTCGAGCGCAACGGCACGGAGGTCGAGTTGACCGTAACGCCGGAGCGGGTGGAGCAGACCGATCCGCTGGGCAACCGGATCACCCGCTACCTCATCGGCATCCAGGCCGACAATTCGCCGAATGCGACCCGCCATATCGAGCTCGGGCCACTCGAATCGCTCGGCCATGCGGTGAGCGAAACCGGCTACGTGATCGTCGCGACCGGTCAATTCATGAAACGTCTTGTCATGGGCCGTGAAGACCGCTGCCAGCTTGGCGGACCTGTGAAGATCGCCGACATGGCGGGCAAGGCGGCCGCCAAGGGCTTCGTCTGGCTGGTGCAATTGATCGCCATGCTGTCGGTGGGAATAGGAATTCTCAATCTGTTGCCCATTCCGCCTCTTGATGGCGGCCACCTGATGTTCTACGCCATCGAGGCGGTAAAGGGGCGGCCGGTCTCGGAAGCCGCCCTCGAGTCGGTTTACAAGGGCGGGTTTCTGATCGTGCTTTTGTTCATGGGGTTCGTTTTCTGGAACGACCTCGTCGCGTGCAGGATGTAGAGTGGGAGGTTTCCGGGCGAAGGCGATTTAGCGATTGTTTACCATGGTTGCAGTCGGGCGTGGCGTTAAAGCCACGGTGGCGGACTTAGTAAACACAATTTAACCGCCAGCCTTGCTTGTGTTGAAAATCCGGGTATTACGGTGTGGAGCAAGCGCCGGAAATTGCCCGGTATTCTCGCCAGGGGACTTCGAGAAACAAGGTAATTGAACCTGATGAAGGCATCATCCCATTTCAAGAGCGCCGTTTCCGCGGTTGCGCTGTCCGCCGGTCTTGCTGTGACCGGGTCGGTCGCACTGCAGGTCGCGACGGTGGCCGAGGTTCACGCGGCCGTGGTGCGCGCGATCGATGTGCGTGGAAATACCCGCGTCGATGACGACACGATTCGCTCCTACATCGACATCAAGCCGGGCCGCAATTTCGGCGCCGCCGATATCGACGAGGCCGTCAAGCGCCTGTTTTCGACGGGCCTTTTTTCCGATGTCCGCATCAACCAGGTCGGATCGACCCTCGTGGTCGAGGTTGCCGAGTACCAGGTCGTCAACCAGGTGCTTTTCCAGGGCAACAAGAAGATCAAGGACGAGCAGCCGGCCGCGCGCGTCCAGACGCAGCCGCGCAGCGGTTTCTCGACGGCGACGCTCGAGATCGATGCCGACACCGTCCGCGAATCCTACCGGAGGATCGGCCGGTCCGATGCTGTGGTCACCACCGAGGTGATCGACGTCGGCCAGAATCGCGTGAACGTCGTCTTCAACATCCAGGAAGGCGGCCGCACGAAGATCGCCAACATCGATTTCGTCGGCAACAATGCCTATTCGGACCGTCGCCTGCGCGATGTCGTTTCCATCAAGCGGTCGAACTTCCTGTCCTTCCTCATGCGCGACGACGTCTATGACGAGAACAAGCTGCGCGCCGACGAGGAGGCCCTGCGCCGCTTCTACTACAATCGCGGCTATGCGGATTTCCGCGTCATTTCCGCCGACGCGACGCTCGACGAGACCGAGAACGAGTACCGCATCACCTTCACCATCGACGAGGGCGAGCGCTACACGTTCGGCGACGTGCAGATCGAAAGCACGATCCCCGGCGTTGACACCGAGCAGCTCAAGCGCGCCGTCGAGACCGACAGCGGCGATGTCTACAGCGCCAAGGATGTCGAGGACAGCATCGTCGGCCTGACAGAGAACGTGGCCGGCGAGGGCTATGCCTTTGCGCAGGTCACGCCGCGCGGTGACCGCGATTTTACCAATCGCACCATTTCCGTCGTCTACACGGTCGACCAGGGTCCCAGGACCTATGTCGAGCGCATCGAGATCCGCGGCAACGATCGCACCCGCGATTACGTCATCCGCCGCGAATTCGACATCGCCGAGGGCGATGCCTTCAACCAGGTGCTTCTTCAGCGCGCCAAGCGCCGCCTCGAGGACCTGGACTATTTCGACTCCGTCAACATCTCGACCCAGCAGGGTTCCGAGGGCGACCAGGTCGTCATCGTGGTCGACGTCAAGGAGAAGTCGACCGGTGAATTCTCCATCGGCGGCGGCTATGTGACCGGCGGCGAGAATCCCGGTCCCAAGGTCGAGCTTTCCATCGCCGAGCGCAACTTCCTCGGCCGTGGCCAGTTCATCCGCTTCTCTGCCGGTGGCGGACAGGATTCGCGTGACTATTCCGTGTCCTTCACCGAGCCGTATTTCCTCGGACGGCGTATTGCGGCGGGTTTCGATATCGCGCGCGAAACGACGGACGGCACCTTCTATGATACCGAGGTGACACGGGGCACGGTCCGGTTCGGACTGCCGATCACCCATGCGCTGACGACGCAACTGGCCTACAACCTGTCCAGCGAACGTTACACGATGGACAGGCAGGCCAACACGGCGAACCTGCCGGCAACCGATCCCCTGTTCAACAGGCCGACCTATCGCGGCCTGCCCACCGATTGCGGCTCGGCCATACCGACAAACTGTCCGCTGCCGACGGCCACGCTTGACGCGATTGCCAACAGCCCGTGGGTCAAGTCGTCTGTCAGCGCCGCGTTGCTCTACAACACGATCGACGACATGAAGAACCCGCGCGACGGCATCTATGCCAAGTTCAGCGCGGAATATGCGGGCATTGGCGGCGATGCGCACTACATGCAGTTCACGGCACGGGGCCAATATTACAAGCAGTTGAACGAGGAACTGGACCTTGTCGGATTGCTGACCGCGGGCGCCGGCCATACCGCGCAGATCGGCAACAATCCGATCCGCCAGTTCGACCTGTTCAAGAATTCCGACCGGATGATCCGTGGTTTCGCCTATAACGGTTTCGGGCCTTACCAGAATATCGGCGGCGGCCTGATCGATCATATCGGCGGCACGACCTATTTCCACGGTTCGGCGGAACTGCAGTTCCCGATGCCGATCCTGCCGGAGTCGCTGGGTATTCGCGGTGCGGTCTTTGCCGATGTGGCGACGCTTTATGGCGTGCCGACCGGGGCGGCCTATGCGGGCGCGCTGGGAACCAGCATGGAATGGCGCGCTTCGGCGGGCGCCTCGCTTATCTGGCAGTCGCCGTTCGGTCCGCTGCGTGTCGATTATGCTGTTCCCTTCGTCAAGCAGACCGGGGACGAGATCGAGAACTTCAATTTCGGCATTTCGGGCCGCTTCTGACGCGGCCCGGCCTGTCGGTTCCTAGCTGAACCCGGCGCGGGTGCCAAAGGCATGACAGACATCGCCTTCTTTCACATGGCGCGTTCGCTGACTGTATCGGACGTCGCGTCCCTGTGCGGCGCCCGCCTCGAACTCAACGGGGGCAAAGCGGATGCACCGGTCAGCGGGTTTGCTTCCGCGGATCGTTGCGGCGCCGGCGATCTTGCCTTCGTCGAAGGCCGGCGCAACCGTCATCTTCTCGATGGCATGACCGCCGCCGCCGTGCTCGTCTCCGACGAACTGTTGGCGCATGTGCCTTCCGGCGTGGTGGCCCTGGTTGTGAAGCAGCCGCATCGGGCCTTTGCCCAGGCCGGGCGCGCGCTCTATCCGTCCGCAGTCCGTCCGGAACCCGTGACCGGTGAGAACGGCATCTCGTCCAGGGCCTTCGTCCATGCCCAGGCCGTTCTCGAACCGGGTGTGATCGTGGAGGCGGGTGCAGTCATCGGCGCCGGCGCGCAGATCGGGTCCGGGACAATTATCGGCCCCGGTGCCGTGGTCGGGCCCGGCTGCCGCATTGGCCGGGATTGCTTCGTCGGTCCGAATGCCTCGCTGATCGCGGCGCTGGTCGGCAACCGCGTCATCATGCATCCCGGCGTCAGGATCGGCCAGGACGGCTTCGGCTACATTCCCGGTCCCGCCGGCATGGAAAAGGTTCCGCAGCTCGGCCGCGTTGTCGTGCAGGACGATGTCGAGATCGGCGCGAACACGACAATCGACCGCGGCGCGCTTGGCGATACCGTCATCGGCGAAGGTACCAAGATCGACAATCTTGTCCAGGTGGGACACAATGTGAAGATCGGCCGCTGTTGTGCCATCGCCGCGCAGTGTGGCATTTCCGGATCGGTGACGATCGGCAATTACGTCATGCTGGGCGGGCGCGCAGCCATTGCCGATCATCTGACACTCGGCGACGGGGCACAACTGGGCGCCGCTTCAGGGCTCATGCATGACCTGCCTGCCGGCGACAAGTGGGTCGGCGCACCAGCCATGCCGGCCAAGCGTTTTTTCCGCCAGATTGCAGCGCTGAAGGCCCTTTCCGAAGGACCTCGCAAGAAGGATGGTGACGATGAGTGAGACGACGACGCTGGAAACCTTCGACATCTTGCGGCTGATGAAACTTCTGCCTCACCGCTATCCGTTCCTGCTCATCGACCGGGTCATTGAGGTCGATGGCGACCGGTCGGCCATCGGCATCAAGAACGTGACCGCCAATGAACCCCACTTCCAGGGTCATTTCCCGGCAGCGCCGGTGATGCCGGGTGTGCTGATCATCGAGGCGATGGCTCAGACCGCCGGTGCGATCTGCATCAACTCGGCCACGGGCGCGGATGGTGACGCACCCAGCGTCGTCTATTTCCTGACCATCGACAACGCGAAGTTTCGCAAGCCTGTGGTTCCCGGAGACCGCTTGGAAATCCACGTAGCCAAGCAGAAGCAGCGCGGTGCAATCTGGAAATTCGCCTGTGAGGCCAAGGTCGATGGCGCCAAGGTGGCGGAAGCCGTCATTTCCGCCATGATGACCGTTCCGGAACACGCGTGAGGTTCTGCAGTGGGTGACAAGCGTATTCATCCCTCGGCCGTCGTCGAAGAAGGCGCCCGGCTCGGAGAGGGCGTTACCGTCGGGCCGTTTTGCCATGTCGGTGCGAATGTCACCCTTGGCGACAATGTGGAACTGGTCAGCGGCGTCACCATCCTGGGTCATACCACGCTGGGGCAGGGCTGCCGGGTCTTTCCCGGCGCCGTGCTTGGCTGCGAACCGCAGAACCATGCCCACAAGGGCGGGCCGACAACGCTGGAGATCGGGCGCAATGCCACGATCCGCGAAGGCGTGACCATGCATACGGGCACGGATACGGCGCGCGGGCGCACCACCGTCGGCGACGATTGCCATTTCCTGGCCTTTTCCCATGTGGCCCATGATTGCGATATCGGCAACCGGGTGACGCTCACCCAGGGCGCTGTCCTGGGCGGCCATTGCCAGGTAGGCGATTCTGCCATCCTTGGCGGCCTTGCTGCGGTACACCAGTTTGTCCGGATCGGCCATCATGCCTTCGTCGGCGGCATGACCGGGGTGGAGCGCGATCTCATCCCCTACGGCATGGTCACCGGCAATCGCGCCCGCTTGCGGGGGCTCAACATCGTCGGCATGCGCCGCTCCGGCATGGCGCGCGACGAGATCCGCTCCGTGCGCGCCGCATACAAGATGATCTTCGATCCCGCCACGCCCTTGCAGGACAATATCGAACATGCCCGGCAGGCGTTTGCCGGCAGCGCGGCCGTATCGGATGTCATCGCCTTCATGACCAGTGACGCGCGGCGCAAGTTCGTCATGCCTCCGGTCAACGGGCGCGGGCGGCCGGAAGAAGACGATGACGACGCATGAGGCGCAGCGGCCGGCGGTCCTGAGGGATCAGAAAATCGCCATCGTCGCGGGAAGCGGCGCCTTGCCGGAAGCCTTGGCCGACGAACTGGAACGTGAGGGAAACAAGCCGGTCCTCATCGCCATCAAGGGCGAGGCGGATCGCTCCGTTCCCGCCCGCGCCGACGCCGTGCTCGACATTGAGGCGCTTGGCGGACTGCCGAAACTCCTGAAGGATCGTGGTGTCCGCCATGTCGTGTTTGCCGGCGGCGTGTCCCGGCGGCCGAAATGGTACCGGATCCGGCTGACCTTCGGCCTGCTTCGCCTGCTGCCGCGCGGAATCCGGGCGCTTGGCGCGGGCGATGACGCGCTTTTGCGCATCGTCACGACCTTCATGGAAAACGAGGGAATCACGGTGGTCGGTGCGCACGAGATCATGCCGCGCCTGCTGTGTCCGGAGGGCACGCTGGGGGCCGTGACGCCTGGAAAGGATGACTGGACGGCCATTGGTGCCGGGTTCAAGGCAGCACGCGCCATCGGCGCGCTGGATATCGGCCAGGCGGCTGTCGTCTTTGGCCGCCGCGCCATTGCGCTTGAAGGGATCGAGGGAACCGAAGGCCTGCTGGAACGCACCCGCGACATGCGCAACCATGGCCGTCTCACGTCAACGCGCCGCGGAGTTCTGGTCAAATGCGCCAAGCCCGGCCAGGACGAGCGCGCCGACCTGCCGTCCATCGGGCCGCAGACGGTGATCAGCGCCCATGCTGCCGGGCTTTCCGGCATCGCGGTGGAGGCCGGGCGCTCGCTTCTGCTGGAGACCGAGCGCATCCGCGCGGAAGCCGACCGGCTGGGCCTCTACGTCGTCGGTGTGCGGGAGGACATGCTGTGAGCGGGCCGATCCGCCTGGGCGTCGTCGCCGGTGAGGAATCCGGCGATCTGCTGGCCGCCGATCTTGTCGATGCCTTGCGCCGCTTGACCGGACGCGATGTCGAACTGACCGGGGTTGGCGGAGAGCATCTCGCCGCACGCGGGCTGAAAAGCCTTTTCGATCCGGGTGAAATCGCGTTGATGGGCTTTACCGCGGTTATCACGCGGCTGCCCGGTCTCATCCGGCGCATCCGCCAGACCACTGACCATCTGGTTGCCGCGAAACCGGACCTGCTGCTTATCGTGGACAGTCCCGACTTTACCCATAGGGTTGCAAGCAAGGTGCGTGCGGCCTGTCCGGACGTGCCGGTTGTGGATTATGTCTGCCCGTCGGTCTGGGCATGGCGGCCCGGCCGCGCGCCCGCCATGACGGCCTATGTCGACCATGTCCTGTGCCTCTTGCCCTTCGAACCGGAAACGCTGGAACGGCTGGGCGGACCAGCGGCAACCTATGTCGGACACAAGCTGGTGCGCGATGAAGGCCTGGAGCAGGCCTGGCAGGCCCGGCTTGAGAGACCATTCGACCCGCGCAGCCCGGTGCTTTGCCTGCTGCCGGGCTCGCGCCGTTCGGAAGTGAAGTCACTGCTTCCCTTCTTCGGTGAGACCGTCGACGAACTGGCGAAACTGGGACCGGCCCCGGATCTGCTCCTGCCGACCGTTCCCCATGTCGAGGCCATGGTGCGCGACATGACGCGCGATTGGGATATCCGGCCGGAAATCGCGACGGGAGAGCAAGCCCGGCGCGCCATGTTCGCCCGTGCCGACGCGGCGCTGGCGGCATCGGGAACGGTGACGCTGGAACTGGCCCTCGCGGGCATTCCGCTGGTCTCCTGCTACCAGACCGACATGATCGCCCGGCTTCTGCGGCGTCTCATCACCGCCTGGTCGGCTTCCTTGCCGAACCTGATCGCGGGCTATCCCGTGGTGCCGGAACTGTATGAGTTCATGCTGCGGCCGAACTATACGGCGCGTCACCTGTCCGCGCTGTTGAGCGAAACGCCTTCGCGCAGTGCCCAGGTCGCGGGCTTCGAGGCGATCCGTGATCTCATGGCAACCGAGCGGCCTTCCGGCGAGATCGCCGCCGGCGTCGTCGTCTCCCTGCTGGATCGCTGAGGGCACGCCTCCCTTTCCTGCGGCCAAGAAAAAAGCGCCCCGAAAGGCGCTTCTTTCCGTGTCATCCTCAACCGCAGCCTCAGCGGTCGGTCACAGCCACGTAGTCGCGCTGCGGGGAACCGGTATAGAGCTGGCGCGGGCGGCCGATCTTCTGGCGCGGATCCTCGATCATTTCCTTCCACTGGGCGATCCAGCCGACGGTGCGGGCGACCGCGAACAACACGGTGAACATGTTGGTGGGGAAGCCCAGCGCCTTCAGCGTGATACCGGAATAGAAGTCAATGTTCGGATAGAGCTTCTTCTCGATGAAATACTCGTCCGTCAGCGCGATGCGCTCCAGTTCCATGGCCACGTCGAGCAGCGGATCGTCCTTGATGCCAAGCGTCTCAAGCACCTCGTGGCAGGTCTTCTGCATGATCTTGGCGCGCGGATCGTAGTTCTTGTAGACGCGGTGACCGAAGCCCATCAGCCGGAACGGATCGTTCTTGTCCTTCGCCCGTGCGATGAATTCCGGAATGCGGTCCACCGAACCGATTTCGGAGAGCATGTTCAGGGCCGCCTCGTTGGCCCCGCCGTGGGCAGGGCCCCACAGGCAGGCGATGCCTGCAGCGATGCAGGCAAAGGGATTGGCGCCCGACGAACCGGCAAGGCGCACCGTGGAGGTGGACGCATTCTGCTCGTGGTCGGCGTGAAGGATGAAGATGCGGTCCATGGCGCGCGCTAGAACCGGGTCGATCTTGTACTCCTCGCACGGAACCGCGAAGCACATGTGCAGGAAGTTGGAAGCGTAATCCAGGTCGTTGCGCGGATAAACGAAGGGCTGGCCGATGTGGTACTTGTAGGCCATGGCCGCGATCGTCGGCATCTTGGCGATCATGCGCATGGAAGCGACCATGCGCTGGTGCGGATCGGAAATGTCCGTCGAGTCATGATAGAAGGCCGACATGGCGCCGATCACGCCGCACATGATGGCCATGGGGTGCGCATCGCGGCGGAAGCCGGTGAAGAAACGGCTCATCTGCTCGTGCACCATGGTGTGGCGCGTGATGCGGTAGTGGAAGTCGTCGTTCTGCTCCTGGGTCGGCAGTTCGCCGTAAAGCAGCAGGTAGCAGGTTTCCATGAAATCGCCGTGCTCGGCGAGTTGCTCGATCGGGTAGCCGCGATGCAGCAGGATGCCCTCGTCACCGTCGATATAGGTGATCTTGGATTCGCAGCTTCCGGTCGACGTGTAGCCCGGATCGTAAGTGAAATTGCCGGTCTTTGCGTAAAGTGCGGTGATGTCGATGACATCCGGCCCGATTGTCCCTGAATGGACCGGCAGTTCGATCGTTTCGCCGCCTACCTCGAGTTTTGCGGTTTTATCGTTCATTCAGGTCTCCTTTCGTGACGATCGACGCCAACGGACGATTTTGCATTGCAAAAATGTTGGCTGAGTAGCTATCCCATTTTAGCCGGTCTGCCAAGCACGACGGCCCCCGTTTCGGGCCTTCCCGGCGTAAGCCTTTTGTCTTGCGGCGTAGCACCGTAATCGGCCTCAAGATGATGAAAAACAGGGCATTCAGGCCATCTGGTCTGCGATTCGGGCCAGGCTTTCCTCCCGTCCCAGAACCGCGAGCACGTCGAACACGCCGGGCGACGTTGCCCGTCCGGTCAGCGCCGCGCGCAGCGGCTGGGCCACCTTGCCGAGCTTGAGGTCCTTTTTCTCGGCGAAGGCGCGCACCGCGGCTTCTGTGGTTTCCGCCGACCACGGATCGGCCTGTTCCAGCAGGGGCAGGATTCCCGTGAGCAGGACGCGCGCATCTGCGTCGAGGATGCCGGCAGCCTTTTCGTCGAGCGCCAATGGCCGCTCGTCAAGGATGAAGCCGGCGCCGTCGGCCAGTTCGTTGAGCGTCTTCGCGCGTTCCTTGAGCCCCGGCATGGCCGCGAGAATCTGGCCCTTGCGCTTCTCGTCCAGTTTTGCCGCCAGTGCCTGCCCGGCAGGCAGGTGCGGCAGGGGTTCAAGGAAGATGGCCATGAGGTCGCCGGCGTCCATGTTCCGCATGTGGACGCCGTTCAGCGCTTCCAGTTTCTTGAAGTCGAAGCGGGCCGCGCCCTTGTTGATGTCGGCGATGTCGAACCAGGCGATCATGTCCTCCAGGCTCATCACCTCGTCATCGCCATGGCTCCAGCCGAGTCGGACAAGGTAGTTGCGCATGGCGGACGGCAGGTAGCCCATCTCGCGATAGGCCTCCACGCCCAGCGCGCCATGGCGCTTGGACAGCTTGGCACCGTCCGGGCCGTGAATGAGCGGGATATGCGCCATCACCGGCACGTCCCAGCCCATGGCATCGTAGATGATGGTCTGACGTGCGGCGTTGGTCAGGTGGTCGTCGCCGCGGATGATATGGGTGACGCCCATGTCGTGATCGTCCACCACCACCGCCAGCATGTAGGTGGGTGTGCCGTCGGAACGCAGGATGATGAAGTCGTCCAGATCCTTGTTGGGGAAGCGCACATCGCCCTGCACCTTGTCGGCGACCAGCGTCTCGCCGGACAGCGGCGCCTTGATACGCACCACCGGCGCTATACCCTCCGGGGCTTGCGCGGCATCGCGGTCGCGCCAGGTGCCGTCATAGCGCGGCGGCCGGCCTTCGGCCCGGGCCTTCTCGCGCATTTCCGCCAGTTCTTCCTGCGAGCAATAGCAATAATAGGCCTTGCCCGCCTCGACGAGTGCATGGGCCACTTCGGCATGGCGTGCGGCGCGTGCGGCCTGCGACACCGGTTCGCCATCCCAGCCGAGACCCAGCCAGGAAAGTCCGTCGAGGATCGCCGCCGTGGCCGCCTCGGTGGAGCGTTCCCGGTCGGTGTCCTCGATGCGAAGCAGCATCGTGCCGCCGGTATGGCGGGCATAAAGCCAGTTGAAAAGCGCTGTGCGCGCGCCGCCGATGTGCAGGTAGCCGGTGGGCGAGGGCGCAAAGCGGGTGACGACGGGTTTGGTCATGACAGGCCGGTCCGTTGGATTGGGAGCCCGGATGCCGGGGACAAGCGGGCTGGAAAAAACGTGCGCCCCATGTAGCATAGGGGCCGTGGGGCGCAAGTGCTGGCCGGAAGGCGCGGGCGGTTGGCCACGGGGGCGGACAAAGGGGTGAATGACGAACGGGCCATGTATGCGGTCCGTCCCGCTTGGCATGGCACCGGACTTTCTCCGCCCGTGGCGGCGCCGGAAAAAACCGAGGGGGCAAGTCTCCCCGATACCTTGCCAACGGCCATGCCGTCCGTCCTGCCTGCAAGCCTGCCGGTCCATGCCCGGCCACGGTGGTGGCAGGTCCGTCCCGCCGGTCCGGCTGTCGTCCGTGCGCTGCGCCGTGACCTTGCGCTGGAGATCGACCGCGGACTGCTGTTTCTCGGCCTTCCGCTGGGCTTCGGGGCAGGCGCGGCCGTCTATTTCGCTCTCAAGGTGGAGCCCGACCTCTCCGCTCTCCTGTCGGGGGGTGCCGTCCTGGCGCTCTTCCTTTGGCTGGCCCGCGGGCGGGCACGGCTGAAGCTGCTCCTTGCCGCCGTGCTGACGGTGATCTGCGGGATCACGGCCGCAAAGCTGGAAGCGGGACGCGGCGCCGCGGTCACCCTGGGCAGCGCCGTCACGACCACGCTGACCGGGCGCGTTGCCGCGGCGGAGCGGTTGAGCGGCAAACGCATGCGGCTCATTGTCGAGACGGCCGGTTCAAGCCGGCCAGGCCTGCGATACCTTCCGGAGAAGGTTCGCATCACCACACGCGTCACGGACAGGCTCCCGGAGGCAGGCGACGGTTTCCGCGCCCGCGTCCGGTTGATGCCACCGCCCGGACCCGTCCGGCCCGGCGGTTATGATTTTTCCTTCGAGAGCCATTTCGACGGCGTTGGCGCAACGGGCTTCGTCCTTGGCAAGCCCGAGATCATCCGGCAGGCCGGCGCGGACGGGCTGCCGGCGATGATTGGACGGCTGCGCCATGCGCTGGCCGAACGGATCCGCGCCCGCATTCCTGGCCAGAACGGGGAAATCGCAGTGGCCCTCGTGACCGGCCACAAGGGCAGCATCTCCGAGACCAATGCGGAGGCTTTGCGGACCAGCGGACTGGCCCATATCCTGGCCATATCGGGGTTGCACATGGCCCTGGTCGCTGGCACCGTCGCCGGCGGATTGCGTGCCATCATGGCCGCCTTTCCAGGATTCGCGGCCCGCCATCCCGTCCGCAAGCACGCCGCGCTTGCCGCGCTGCTGGCCGTGACCGGGTACCTCCTGATTTCCGGCGGCGCCGTCGCCACGCGCCGAAGCTATGTCATGCTCGCTGTGATGCTCGTCGCGCTTTACGCCGACCGCATGGCGCTGACGATGCGCAACATCGCCATCGCGGCACTGGTCATCCTGGCGCTGAATCCGCACGAGATCGTCGGACCGGGGTTCCAGATGTCCTTTGCGGCGACAGCCGCGCTGGTCGCCGCCTATGCCGCTGTCCAGCAACACCGCATGGCCCTGCCGGCTGGCCGACTGCCAGGTCCGGCGGGGTGGGCCTTGCGTGTCGTGGCCGCCCTGCTTTTCACTTCCGCGATTGCCGGTGCGGCGACGGGTCTCTACGGCGCATTTCATTTCCAGCGCTATGCGCCGCTCGGGCCCGTGGCGAACCTGCTGGCCATGCCCGTGGTCTCGCTCGTTGTCATGCCTTCGGCACTTGTTGCCCATCTGCTGATCCCGTTCGATCTGGACGGTATCTTTTTCCGGCTGATGGGCGAGGGCATCGGCCTTGTCCTGCAGATCGCCCGCACAGTGTCGGCGCGGACAACCGACGACGGCACCGGCATGCTGCCCGCTGCAACGCTCCTCCTCGCCACGGCCGGGCTGATCCTGCTGACGGTTCTCACGACCCGGTTGCGTCTTGTCGCCTTGCCGTTCTTCCTGGCCGCCGGCCTGACTTACAAGGGCGCGGACGTACCGGACGGTTGGATCGCCGATGACGGCAAGACACTGGCGCTGCGTGGGGCCGATGCGTCGCTTTCCTTCAACCGCAATCGCATTTCCGGCTTCCTTCGGGAAAACTGGAGCCGGGCGGCAGGGGCCAAGGCGGTCCTTTCCGCAAAAAGTCATTCAGGCGGCAGCCTCATGCAACTGCTGGAGAAGGCGCCGAAAGGAGAGCGAGCCGGCTTCACCTGCGATGAGCGGCTCTGCATGGCGGCGGTGAAGGGCGGATGGATCGTCCAGACCGGCGATCCCGATGTCGTGCGCCAGGCCTGCGCAAGCGCCCGCCTCATCCTCTACAGCAAGCCGTCCGGCGCACCGCGATGTTCCGACCGGCGCGCGGCCCTGGTCGTGACAGCGCGCGACCTCGCGCTGTCCGGGTCGGCGGCGTTCCGGCTTAACCGCAAGGGCAGGGGCGTGACCGTCGAATACGCGATTTCGCGGCCGTACCGGCCCTGGCACAGCCACCGGCAATGGTCACGGGCCGCACGGGGCCTCGACGAATGGAAACCCGATGACGGCGGATGAAGGGCAGGCGGGAAGGCACCGCGCCAGCGCGCGATGCCCGTTGTTGTTCTGGTTAGGATGCAGAACTCAGGCGAAGGACCAGCGCTCCATCCAGCGTTCGCCGTCCATGTCCCAGACGGACGAGAATTCGTCGCCGGTGACCACTTCGGGACCGGTGGCGAAGACCCAGTTGGCGAACATGGGGATGATGGCGCCGCCGTCCTCGTTCAGGATGACCTGCATCTCGTAATACATCTGGCGGCGCTTTTCCTCGTCCAGTTCGGCGCGCGCCTTCACCAGCAGTTCGTTGAAGCGCGCATTGTCCCAGAACGTATCGTTCCAGGCGACGCCCGAGGCATAGGCCGTGCTGAACATGGCATCCTCGACGGCGCGGCCGCTCCAGTAGACGGCGCTGAAGGGATGCTTCATCCACACATCCGCCCAGTAACCGTCATTTGGCATCCGGTTGACCTTGAGGTTGATCCCGGCGGGCTTGGCGGAATTCTGGTAGAGGACAGCGGCGTCGACGGCGCCTGCAAAGGCGGCCTCGGCTGCCGACAGCGTCACGTCGAGGCTGTCGAGACCGGCCTGCTTGAGGTGGAACTTCGCCTTGTCGGGATCATAGGCGGTCTGCTCCATCTCGTCGTTGAAATAGCGCTGGCCGCGCCCGATGGGATGATCGTTGCCGACCGATCCGTAGCCGAACAGGATCTTCTCGACCAGTTCCTCCCGGTTGACCGCGTATTTCATGGCGCGGCGGACATGGACGTCGGTGAAGGGATCCTTGTTGGTGGACATGGCAAAGGTGTAATGCTGGTTGCCGGCCACCGAATGGATCGTCAGCTTCGGATTGCGCTCCAGCAGGCCGATCGTCTTGAGATCGAGCCGGTCGGCGGCGTGCACGTCGCCCGAGATGAGCGCGGTCGTGCGGGCGTTCACGTCAATGATCGACAGCAATTCGATCGCGTCGAAGTAGCCGCGATCCTGGTTCCAGTCGTCCTTGTTGCGCTCGAAACTGGCCGAAACGCCTGGATCGAAATTGGCGAGCCTGTAGGGTCCGCAGCCGATACCGGATTTCCAGTCCACGCCGCGGTCGTCGCCGGGCGGCAGGATCGCCAGGTGATAGTCGGCGAAGACGGCCGGGAAGTCGGCGCTGCCGGCATCCAGCGTGAACACGACGTCATCCCCGTCGACCTTGATGTCGGTGATCGCGCTCAGCAGCGGCTTTGCCGCCGACGTTGATTTTTCGCCGCGATGGTAGTTGATCGACGCGGCCACATCGTCGGGCGTCACGGTCTTGCCGTCATGGAATGTCACGCCCTTGCGGATGCGGAAGCGCCAGGTCTTGGCGTCCGGGGAAGGCTCCCAGCTTTCCGCCACCTGCGGCTCGATGGAGCCGTCCCGGGCAAAGCCTGTCAGGAAGCCGTGCGTGCCATAGGACAGCGCGGTCATGAAACCGTTTTCGAAGGTCGCCGGATCGAGCTTGTCGGTTGTCGCGCCATGCCCCTTGGCGACACGCAGCGTCCCGCCCTTTTTCTGCTGGGCCCGGACCAGCCCCGGCAAAAGGGCGGTACCGGCCATCGCCAGGCCGGCAACGGCCGCACTCGATCCCAGGAACCGGCGGCGGTTCGGCAGCAGAAGTCCCGTGTTGTTACGCTTGGTCATGTCCTCTCCTTCTCGTCTTTTCATTGGAAACCGGCACCGGCGGACGCCATGGTAGGGGTTTGTCAGGAGGATAGATCAATGTTTCCTGAATGGCGAATCCGGCGCCGCAAGCCGGGTGCAGGCAACGGCCCGGGCGCCTTGCCAAGCCGGGAAACCCGCCGGCCATCCCCGCGCTTTTCCGGCTGCCGGAGCGCCAGGCAGCCACTACGCGCATGCAGGGCGGGGCGGCGGCCAGGCGCTGCTTCCGCTCGGTCATCAGCAAGGCGATTGCTTTATCAGCGAGAATAGGTTTCCCTGCGACTATCGTTGCACGACACTCGTGCAACATGCCCGCATCTCAATGACGGGAAAGCCTGGCAACGGGCCATAACGAACATGCAACAGAGGAGCACTCGATCCCATGAAACCGATGAAGACCTTGCTCGCCGCGACCATCCTTGCCGCGGGTTTTGCCACGGCGGCGTCCGCCAAGACGCTCGTCTACTGCTCTGAAGGCTCTCCGGAAGGTTTCGATCCGGCGCTGTACACCGCCGGAACGACGTTCGACGCCTCGTCCAAGCCGGTCTACAACCGCCTGGTCGAATTCAAGCGCGGAACGACCGAAGTCGTGCCCGGCCTGGCGGAAAGCTGGGACGTGTCCGACGACGGCATGGAATATACCTTCAAGATCCGGCCGGGCGTGAAGTTCCACACGACCGACTATTTCACGCCGTCGCGCGAACTCAACGCCGATGACGTGATCTTCTCCTTCGAGCGGCAGCTCAACAAGGACAACCCCTTCCACGCCTATGTCGAAGGCGCGAGCTGGGAATACTTCTCCTACATGTCCATGCCTGACCTGATCAAATCCATCGAGAAGGTGGACGACATGACGGTCAAGTTCGTGCTGAACCGCGCCGAGGCGCCGTTCATGGCGAACATGGCGATGGATTTCGCCTCCATCGTGTCGAAGGAATACGCCGACAAGCTGCAGGACGGCGGCGCGCTTTCCGACCTGAACCAGAAGCCGGTCGGCACCGGACCCTTCAGCTTCGTTGCCTATCAGCCGGACGCGGTCATCCGCTACAAGGCGTTCGCCGACTACTGGAACGGCAAGCAGCCGATCGACGATCTCGTCTTCGCGATCACGACCGAGGCCTCCGTCCGCCAGCAGAAGCTTCTCGCCGGCGAGTGTCACGTCATGCCCTATCCGAACCCGGCCGACGTCCAGTCGCTCAAGGACAATCCGGACGTGACGGTCATGGAGCAGCAGGGCTTCAACGTCGGCTATCTGGCCTACAACACCCAGCAGGCGCCGTTCGACCGTGCGGAAGTCCGCCGCGCGCTCAACATGGCCATCAACAAGCAGGCAATCATGGATGCCGTCTTCCAGGGCTCCGGCTCGATTGCCAAGGCGCCGCTTCCGCCGACGATCTGGGGCTACAACGATGGTCTCAAGGATGATCCCTACGATCCGGAAGCAGCGAAAAAGGCACTTGAGGAAGCCGGGGTCTCCGACCTCAGCCTCAAGATCTGGGCCATGCCGGTGCAGCGTCCCTACAACCCGAATGCCCGTCGCATGGCGGAGCTGATGCAGGAGGATTTCTCCAAGATCGGCGTCGATGTCGAGATCGTTTCCTATGAATGGGCCGAGTATCTGGAGCGTTCGAAGGCGACCGACCGCGACGGTGCGGTGCTGCTCGGATGGACCGGCGACAACGGCGACCCGGACAACTTCCTGGGCCTTCTCGGCTGTGACGGCGTGGGCGGTGCCAACCGCGCGCAGTGGTGCAACGAAGAGTTCAACAAGATGCTCATCGAGGCCAAGTCCGGCACCCAGGAAGAACGCGCGGCGATCTACATGAAGATGCAGGAGCTCTTCAAGCAGGAAGCGCCGTGGGCCACGATCGCCCATTCCGTGGTGTTCATGCCGATGCGCTCCAACGTGACCGGCTACGTCATGGATCCGCTCGGCGGGCACTGGTTCGACGGCGTCGACATCGCCGAATAATCGTTCGGACCTGAACCACCGGACAGCCGGGGCGCAAAACCGCCCCGGCTGTCCGGATCATTTCATGGCTCACGTGACGGCGTTCTGACCCATGCTTCGTTTCTTCCTCTACCGTCTCGCCCTGCTGGTTCCGACATTTGTCGGTGTCTCCATCGTGGCCTTCGCCTTCATCCGCATGTTGCCGGGCGACCCCATCATGCTGCTGGCCGGCGAGCGGGGGATGTCGGAGGAGCGCTACCGCGAGCTACAGCAGCTCTACGGCTTCGACCAGCCGATCATCGTCCAGTACTTCAACTATGTCGGCGACATCCTGAGCGGCGATTTCGGCACCTCCATCGTCACCAAGCGGCCGGTTCTGGAAGAGTTCTTCACGCTGTTTCCGGCGACCATCGAACTGTCGCTGTGCGCCATCATCGTGGCCACCGCCATCGGCATTCCCGCCGGCGTTTTCGCCGCGGTCAAGCGCGGCTCGTGGTTCGACCAGTCGATCATGGGCGTGGCGCTTGTCGGCTATTCCATGCCGATCTTCTGGTGGGGCCTGCTGCTGATCATCTTCTTTTCCGGCGTGCTGCAATGGACCCCCGTCTCGGGCCGCATCTCGCTGCTCTACTTCTTCCCGCCGGTCACCGGCTTCATGCTGATCGACAGCCTCCTGTCGGGGCAGAAGGGCGCTTTTACTTCCGCGGTGAGCCATCTCATCCTGCCGACCATCGTGCTGGCGACGATCCCGCTGGCCGTCATCGCCCGCCAGACGCGCTCTGCCATGCTGGAAGTGCTCGGCGAGGACTATGTGCGCACCGCCCGTTCCAAGGGCCTGCCGCCAATGCGTGTCATCGGGCTGCACGCGCTGCGCAATGCGCTGATCCCCGTCGTCACCACCATCGGCCTCCAGGTCGGCGTGCTGCTCGCCGGCGCCATCCTCACCGAAACGATCTTCTCCTGGCCCGGTATCGGCAAGTGGATGGTCGATTCGGTCTTCAAGCGCGATTACTCGGTGGTGCAGGGCGGCCTGCTGCTGATCGCCGCCATCATCATGATCGTCAACCTGCTGGTCGATGTGCTCTACGGGCTCATCAATCCGCGCATCCGGCGCTAGGAGGACAGGCTCATGGTCCATACCGAAGCCATGCAGGATACCCCTGCGACCGTGACCGCCGGCGCCATGCGGCGCGCCATGCTCAAGGAGTTCTGGTACTATTTCTCTCAGAACAAGGGCGCGGTGATCGGCCTCTACGTCTTCGCCATCATCGCCATCATCGCGATCTTCGCACCGGTCTTTGCGCCGCACAGCCCGTCGCTGCAGAACCGCGAGGCGCTCCTGATGCCTCCGTTCTGGCAGGACGGGGGGCAACTGACCTATCTCCTGGGAACCGATGCGGGGGGCCGCGACGTCCTTTCCCGGCTGATCTACGGCGCTCGCTATTCGCTGTTCATCGGTCTGGTGGTCGTGACGCTGTCGGTCAGCGTGGGCGTCCTGATCGGCCTGATCGCGGGTTTCTTCCGCGGCTGGATCGACACGGCCATCATGCGCGTCATGGACGTGATCCTGGCTTTCCCGTCGCTGCTATTGGCGCTCGTGCTCGTCGCCATTCTCGGTCCGGGCCTGATGAATGCCATGATCGCCATCGCGCTGATCCTGCAACCCCATTTCGTGCGCCTGACCCGCGCCGCGGTGCTGTCGGAGCGCGAGCGCGAATATGTCGTCTCCGCCCGCGTGGCCGGGGCCTCGCGCCTGCGCCTCATGTTCGTGACCATCCTGCCCAACTGTCTTGCGCCGCTGATCGTGCAGGCAACGCTGTCCTTCTCCTCGGCCATTCTCGATGCCGCCGCGCTCGGCTTCCTCGGCATGGGCGCCCAACCGCCCACGCCCGAATGGGGCACCATGCTCGCCGACGCGCGCGAGTTCATCCTGCGTGCCTGGTGGGTCGTCACATTTCCCGGCCTTGCCATCCTCGTCACCGTGCTCGCCATCAACCTGATGGGCGACGGCCTGCGCGACGCGCTCGACCCGAAACTCAAGCAGAGCTGACGCCATGGCCCTTCTCGAGATCGAAAACCTGACCGTCACCTTCAAGACCTCATCCGGTCCGTTCAAGGCCGTCGACGGGGTGAGCCTGACCTGTGACAAGGGCGAGATCCTGTCGGTGGTCGGCGAATCGGGTTCCGGCAAGTCGGTCGCCATGCTGGCCCTGATGGGCCTGCTGCCCTGGACGGCGACGGTGACGGCGGACGCCATGCGCTTCGACGGCCGCGACATGCTGAAGCTTTCCGCGCGCGAACGGCGCAAGATCGTCGGCAAGGACATCTCGATGATCTTCCAGGAGCCGATGTCCAGCCTCAATCCGTGCTTCACGGTCGGATTCCAGATTGGCGAGACACTCCGGCTGCATCTCGGCATGGGCCGCGCCGAGCGGCGCGCACGCTCCATCGAATTGCTTGAACTGGTCGGCATCCCGGCACCGGAGGACCGGCTTTCGCAGTTTCCGCACCAGCTTTCCGGCGGCATGAGCCAGCGTGTGATGATCGCCATGGCGCTGGCCTGCAACCCGAAACTGCTGATCGCGGACGAACCGACGACCGCGCTCGACGTGACGATCCAGGCGCAGATCCTGGATCTGCTCGTCCGTCTCCAGCGCGAGCAGGGCATGGGCCTCATCCTCATCACCCACGACATGGGCGTGGTGGCCGAAACCGCCGAGCGCGTGCAGGTGCAGTATGCGGGGCAGAAGGTTGAGGAGCAGGACGTGAAGGGCCTGTTCGACGACCCGCACCATCCCTATACCGCCGCCTTGCTTTCGGCACTGCCCGAGCGGGCCCTGCGCCGCGGGCGGCTGCCCTCCATTCCCGGCGTCGTGCCGGGGCAGGGCGACCGGCCGCCCGGCTGCCTGTTCGAACCGCGCTGCGCGTTCGCCACCGAAGCCTGCCGGCGCGGTGCGAAACGGCAGGGCCGCGAACTCGGCCTGGCGCTGTGCAACTACCCGCTCGTCAAGGGCGTCCCGCAAGGCCATCCGGACAAGACGGCGGAGGTGAAGGCATGAACGCGGTCGTAGCCGAAGCGTCAGGACTGAAACGCCACTACACGGTCAACCGGGGCCTGTTTCGCGATGCCGCCACGGTCAAGGCGCTCAATGGCGCGTCCTTCTCGCTGGAAGCGGGCAAGACCCTGGCCGTGGTCGGGGAATCCGGTTGCGGCAAGTCAACGCTTGCGCGCCTCGTCACCATGATCGAGGAGCCGACGGAGGGCACCCTGCTCATCGACGGCAAGCCCGTTCAGGCGGGTGACCCGGATCTCAGGCGCAAGGTGCAGATCGTTTTCCAGAATCCCTATGGCTCGCTCAACCCGCGCCAGAAGATCGGCGCGATCCTGGAAGAGCCGCTGAAGATCAATACCGGCGATTCGGCTGAAACGCGCCGCGGCAAGGCGCTCGCGATGATGCAGCGCGTCGGCCTGCGGCCCGAGCATTACGAGCGCTATCCGCACATGTTCTCCGGCGGCCAGCGCCAGCGCATCGCCATTGCCCGCGCGCTGATGCTCAATCCGAAACTGCTGGTGCTGGACGAACCGGTCTCGGCGCTTGACGTGTCCATCCAGGCGCAGGTCCTCAACATCCTGATGGACCTGCAGAAGGAATTCGGCCTGGCCTACCTCTTCATCAGCCATGACCTGTCGGTGGTGCGCCACATCGCCGACGACATCATGGTGATGTATCTTGGCAAGCCGGTGGAAACAGGACCGGCCGAGGATGTCTTCGCCAATCCGAAACACCCCTACACCGTCGCGCTTCTGTCGGCGACACCTTCGGCGGATCCGGCGGCTGCGCGCAAGCGGATCAAGCTGGAAGGCGAATTGCCGTCACCGCTCAATCCTCCGCCTGGCTGTCCGTTCAATCCGCGCTGCTGGCGGGTGCTGGATGAATGCCGCAAGGTGGAACCGCCCCTGGAAGGTTCCGGTGCCCACCGCGTGGCCTGCTACAATCCCGTCGACCCTGCGGACCACCGCTGACGCCGGCCGCGCGCATCATTGCCTGGCCGGATCGCTGCGCAAGGGTGCCCGGCTCAATCCGTTCGCGCTCCCGGCTGCCTTCTTGAGAAGTGCCAGAAGGAGCGCACGCTCGTTTTCTTCGAGGCCGCAAAGGATGCGTTCCTGTACCTTGCCGACGACAGGCGTCACGGCTTCCAGCCTTGCCTTTCCGGCAGGCGCCAGATGCAGCCGGCGCGCCCGCCGGTCCTGCGGATTGACCGACCGGAGCACGAGGCCTTTCTGGACAAGGCGGTCAACGACGCCGCCAAGGGTGACGCGGTCATGGGCGATGAGGCCCGCCAGCGTCACCTGGTCGATACCCGGATGGGCTTGCAGCGCGTTGAGGGCGGCGAACTGGACGGGGGTGAGGTCGAACCCCTCCGCCGCGAGATCCTCCGCGAAGATCGCGACGGAAATCTGGTGCAGGCGCCGGATCAGGAAGCCCGGCATCTCCTGGAAATCCAACATGCGCACACATCCCTGCCTGTTCGTGTTGCCGGATCGACTGACTATACGCCGGAAAGGGAAACCGCAAACGCCGGCGGCGCATATAGTTTATTGACATAATAGTTTCGATTGGCAATCATTTGGGCAACAAGCGCACGATGGTGCGGGAATGACGGGAGAATCCATGCTCGACATCGATATCCAGGGCGACATTGCGGTCCTCGCAATGAACCGGCCTGAAAAACGCAACGCCATATGCGACGAGTTGCTGGAGCGGATCGACGGATTTTTCCGCCACGTTCCCGATGGCGTCAAGGTGGCGGTCCTGTGCGGGCGAGGCGGACATTTCTGTTCCGGCCTCGACCTTTCGGAACACGTCCAGCGCGATGCGGAAGGCACCATGCGCCATTCCCGCAACTGGCATGCGATCATGGACACCATCCAGTTCGGCGGCCTGCCGGTCGTCTCCGCCATGACGGGTGCCGTCATCGGCGGCGGACTGGAACTGGCCACCGCAACCCATGTGCGCATCGCCGAGCCTTCCGTCATCTTCCAGCTTCCCGAAGGCCGGCGCGGCATCTATGTCGGCGGCGGCGCGTCGGTGCGGGTCAGCCGGATCATCGGGGCCGACCGCATGACCGAGATGATGCTCACGGGCCGCAAGTACGATGCCGCCGAGGGCCTTGCGCTGGGTCTGACCCATTACAGCGTCGGCGAGGGCGAGGCCCTGCCCATGGCGATGGACCTGGCCCGCAAGATCGCCGACAATGCGCCCCTGTCGAACTACGTCATGATCCAGGCGCTGGCGCGCATCGAGGACATGGACAAGGCCGGCGGTCTTTTCACCGAAAGCCTGTGCGCGGCGCTGACCCAGACCAGCCCGCATGCCGTCGAAGGCCTCCAGGCCTTCCTGCAGAAGCGCGATCCGAGCTTCCGCTGATCCGCTTTCACATTTCCATCCAGGGCAGGGAGGCCCGTCATGGTCGACATCACCAAGGTCCGCGCAATCGACATCCACACCCATGCGGAGGAGCCCTGCGGCTGCCATCCCGATGACGGCTATGATGACCTCCAGGCGACCATGGCCAAATACTTCGGCGCGCCGTGGAGCCACCCGCCAACCATCGAGCAGACCGCTGCCCATTTCCGCGAGCAGAACATCGCGGCCGTCATCTTTCCCGTCGATGCCGAGCGCGAGACCGGTTACCGGCGCTACAGGAACGAGGAAGTCGCCGAGATCGCGGCGAAAAACGACGACATCCTCATTCCCTTCGCCTCCATCGATCCGTGGAAAGGCAAGATGGGTGTGCGCGAGGCGCGCCGCCTGATCGACGATTTCGGCATCAAGGGCTTCAAGTTCCACCCCACCTTCCAAGGGTTCTATCCCAACGACCGCATGGCCTACGAACTCTACGAGGTGATCGAGGAGGCCGGTTGCATCGCGCTGTTCCACACCGGCCAGACGGGCGTCGGCTCCGGCATGCCCGGTGGCAACGGCATGCGGCTGAAATATTCCAACCCCATGTATCTCGATGACGTGGCGGTCGATTTTCCCGGCATGAAGATCATCATGGCGCATCCCTCCTTCCCCTGGCAGGAAGAGGCACTGGCCGTCGCCCAGCACAAGCCCAACGTCTATATCGACCTGTCGGGCTGGAGCCCGAAATACTTCCCGCCGATCCTGGTGCGCTACTGCAACTCGATCCTGAAGAACAAGGTCCTGTTCGGGTCCGACTGGCCGATGATCACGCCGGAACGCTGGCTTGCCGATTTCGAGAAGATCGACATCAAGGACGAGATCCGGCCGAAGATCCTCAAGGAAAACGCCGGCAAGCTGCTCGGCCTTCTCTGAACGGGGCGGCCGGAAATGAAGGCGTTCCAGGCTCCCGTCGAGGATATTCTCTTTTCGCTCGAACACGTCGCCGGTGCATCGGGGCTGCCCGGTTGGGACAGCGACCTGGCCGCCGAGGTCATCCGCCATTTCGCCGCCTTTGCGGAGGGAGAAATCGCGCCGCTGGACGAGGTTGGCGACCGGCAGGGCGCACGCCTTGTCGACGGCCGCGTGGTGATGCCGGACGGCTTTGCCGCGCTTTACCGTGCCTATGCCGGACAGGGCTGGACGGGCCTCACCGCGCCGGTGGCGTATGGCGGGCAGGGTTTGCCGGCGCCGGTCCTGGCCGCGGCCAGCGAGATATTTTCCGGCGCGAACCAGTCGCTGCAGATGGTCACCGCTCTTGTGCCCGGCGCGATTTCCACGATCCTGCACTTCGGCACCGCGGAGCAGAAGGCCCGGCTGCTGCCACCGCTCGTCTCCGGCCGGTGGCTGTCCACCATGTGCCTGACAGAACCGTCATCGGGCTCCGATCTTTCCACCCTTCGCACCCGCGCCGTGGAAGAAGACGGGGTTTGGCGCATCACGGGCGACAAGATCTTCATTTCCGGCGGCGACCAGGACATGAGCGACGGCATACTCCACCTCGTGCTGGCGCGCACCGGCAGCATGGAGGAGGGCACGCGCGGGCTCAGCCTGTTTGTCTGCCTCGACACCAGGGCCGATGGCACCCGCAATGCGGTCACAGTCGCCCGCATCGAGGAAAAGATGGGCCTGCATGCCTCGCCGACCTGCCAGATGATTTTCGACGGCGCGCATGCCGAAATCATCGGCAAGCCAGGTGAGGGCCTCAAGGCCATGTTCACCATGATGAACCACGCGCGCATCGACGTGTCGCTGCAGGGCGTTGCCCACAGTGCGCGCGCCGCCGACATTGCGCGTTCCCATGCACGGGAGCGCAGGCAGGGCCGCGATGCGCTGACCGGTGAAACGGTGACGATCGACCGCCATCCCGATATCGCGGCCAAGCTTGACGAGCAGGACATGCTGGCGGTCGGCCTGCGCGCGCTGTGCCATGTCGCGCTGGTGGCGCTGGAAGAGGGCGGAAATCCGGACCTTGTCGACTTCCTGACGCCGGTCTGCAAGCACGTCTGCACGGAAGCCGGCATACGCGCGGCCAATCTCGGCATCCAGGTTCTCGGCGGTTACGGATACTTGCGCGAATACCGGGTGGAACAGACGTTCAGGGATTCCCGCATTGCCGCCATCTACGAGGGCACCAACGGCATTCACGCGCTCACGATTGCCACGCGCATGCTGCGCAACCGCAACGGAGCGGCGGCCTCCGCCTTCGACGCTTTCATAGGCGAAGGCGCGGCATCGGGCCCGCTCGGACCGGCGGTCGCCGAGGGTCTTGAAACCTGGCGCGCGGCGCGCAGCCTCACCTTGCAGGCGGACAATCCGGCGGAAAACGCCGAGGCATTCATGGAACTGACGGGCCAACTGGCGCTGCTGGCCATGTGGAACCGCATCGCGGCGGCAGGCGGTCACCATGGCGATCCGGCCCGCATCGAACGCCTGGCAAAGTGCGCGCGGCGCCTCTGTCTTGCGCGCATCCGCTACTGGTTTGATCTGCATCAGGTCGCGGCCTGACTGGCCATGGCATAAGGTGCAGCGGGAATTTCGGTTTTCGCTTGGCAGGCTTTGCCGAATTCTTTTTCCCCGGACGTGCACTACGCGGGTGGAAATGCTATGCGGAACCGGCGGTTTTCGTCTAGTTTCCGCCGGTCGGTTCCCCTGCGGGACTGACGGCAGATCAGGAGAGGATGGACAGGATGGCAGGCGTGGAAGCGGCGCAGACGATGGAGAAGACGGGCGAATATCCGGTCCCGGCCAATTGCCACGCCGAGACCGTGACGATGGTGCAGCACTACACGGACCGGCTCTTCCGTTTCCGGATCACGCGGCCGAAAACCTTCCGTTTCCGCTCCGGCGAATTCGTCATGATCGGCCTTCCGAATGCCGCGCGCCCGGTCTTCCGTGCCTACTCCGTGGCCTGCCCGGCCTGGGACGAGGAACTGGAGTTCTTTTCCATCAAGGTGCCCGGCGGCCCGCTCACCGAACATCTCCAGAAGATCCAGCCGGGCGACACCGTTCTGATGAAGCCGAAGGCGACAGGCACGCTTGTGGTTGACGCACTTCTGCCGGGCAAGCGCCTGTTCATGCTCTCGACCGGCACCGGCATCGCGCCTTTTGCCTCGCTGATCCGCGAGCCCGAGGTCTACGAGAAATTCGAGCAGGTGATCCTCACCCATACCTGCCGCCTCGCGGCCGAACTGCAATATGGCCATGACCTCGTGGCGCAGGCGAAGGAAGACATCCTTGTCGGCGAGGAGGCCAGCGCCAAGCTCATCCATTTCCCGACCACGACGCGTGAGCAGAGCCCGCAGATGGGCCGCATCACCACGTTGATCGAAAGCGGGGAACTGTTCGAGAAACTCGGCCAGCCGCCTTTGGATCCGGCAACGGACCGTGTCATGATCTGCGGCTCGATGGGGCTGAACAAGGACCTGAAAGCCATCCTTGAAGCGCGCGGCTTCGTCGAGGGCGCCAATTCCAAGCCGGGCGACTATGTCGTCGAGCGGGCTTTCGTCGATTGAGCAATGCACCGCATGGCGCAAACGAAAAGGCGGGTTGATCCCGCCTTTTTCATTTTCCCGTGCACGCGCAGGCGGTCAGCGCAGGCCGTCCTCGCCTTTCACATCCCATGCTTCCAGCCCGCCCATGCGCGAATGGATGCGCGGTCCCTTGGCCATGGCCAGAACGAAGGCGATTTCGCCGGCGCGCGGGGCGTCGGACACGCGAATTTCCATGGCATCGAAATGGCTGCGCACATAGGCCGCATTGATATGCCCGAGCGGCACGTCCAGCGATGCGCCCATGCCGGCCAGTTTCATCGCTGACGGCACGATGGCCTTCGCCTCGCCAAGGCGCTCGCGCATCGCATAGCCGCCCGGCACATGCCACAGCGCGCCGTGCTCGATCTCGCCGGCTTCGCCCACGATGGCGCCCTTGCCGTAGCCGTCTATGCCCTCAAGCCCGCCGAGTTCGACGATCAGGCGTTCGGTCAGGTCGCGGCCGAGCGGTTTCAGGTCCTCCATGGCCGATTGAAGATCGGGCTCGTAGCGGCCGGCAAAGGGGTTCGCGACGATGGCGATGGCGGCGGCGCGTAGGCGCGGGGCAGGTCCCTCCGGGCCGTTGTCGTGCAGGATTTCCTCCGAATGGACGACGATCTTGCGCAAGCGGAATTCAGGCATATCGGGTCTCCATGCGTTGACCGCCCGTGAGGTGGGCGGGACAATTCCCGGCAGTCATCACTTCGCCGTTCAGCGAAAGAAGTGCGCCGCCGATCACGCCGCGCGCGGCCAGATCATCGGCACAGGCCCGGCCGCGATCCAGCGCCGTACGGACATCCGAAGCGTGAAGGGCGCCGACACCGGTGGTCACAAGCCGTGCGCCGAGGTCGGAATCGGGGGCGAGCGCGCAGGCCGCCTCCCGCGTGATGGCGGGATGGCCGGGCAGGTCCACCGCGTTGGCGATGACCGTTGCCGCGGCGTCGGCATCGGCGGCCGTTCGGGCGAAGACGGTGACGCTGTCGGCAATGCCCAGCGAATGGCTCCGCCCGCGCCAGCCCGAGGTTGCGATGCCGCGCCAGGGATTGTCATGGGACAGGATCAGGCGCCCGCCCGGCACACCGGCGATGGCCGCCGTCAGGCTGTCTCCGGGGCAAAGCCGGAAAGCGATGTCGCCGCCATTGTTCACGCTCGCCTTGCCCAGACCTCCAGCCTGCTCCATTGCCGCGAGAACCTCGTCCGCCACGGCCCCGGCCACCGCGGCCATGGGGGTGATGAAACCGGGCAGATGCGGTCGCACGGCATTCTCCATCGCCCTTGCCACTGGACCGACGCAGCGTTCGGTCGCGGTCACGGGACTGCGCAGCAGCGGTAATTCGTTGGCCAGTTCCTGCAACAACCCGTTGAAGCGCCTCGCGGCGAAGCGAAATGCATCTTCCGCGCCCGGACCGTCGGCATCAAGCACGAGATCGATGGGACCGTGGTGGAAATGCATCCGGCGGCCGTCGGGCAGGCGGCGGAACTGGGGAGGCGCGAAGGTCATGGTCCGGGGCCGCGCCGGACATGGGCCAACCCGCGAAAGGCCGAGCCGTATTCGCCGCCGGCGCGCAGGATGTCGGCGAAGTCGCGTACCGCCTCGTCATGGCCGCCGAGCGCCCGGAATTCATCGCGCGTCATCGTGAATTCCAGCGGCGCGACAAGCGCGGGCGTCGGAACGGAGCCGAAGGAACGGGCCGGCAGGTCCAGCACATCGGCCATCACGGTGATGCCGCCACCCGGCCAGAGGCAGGTGGCCGCTCCGCCAAAGGTCACCCGCGTCCGCCCTTCATGGACAGAGCGCGTCAGGCGCACGGGATTGCGGGTGACGCCGGAGCGCAGCGAGCCGCCGGCCCCGCCCATGAACAGCACCGAGCAGAGCGCCGGTTCGCAATTCTCCTCGATCAGCCGCACCGAGGGTTGCAATGTCTCCGGCATGGGGCGGCGAACCGGCTTGAGATCATCGTCGAGCACGTAATAGGCGGACTGCTCGCCGGTCGTCGAAACCATGAGCAATGTCAGGCCCGGACGCGCGCCCTTTTCCCGCTTCCATTCGCCCAGAATGACCAGCGGGTCCTCGATGTCCGTGCCGCCCCAGCCGAGGCCCGGTTCTGCAACGCGGAAATAACGCCCGGGCGTGGACTTGCGGCCTTTGATGCGGATGCCCGTATCCGCCCAGCCGATCACCTTGCCGGCCTGGTGTTCGGAAACGACGCCGGTGATGTGGTCGTCAACCACGACGACCTCGTCGACCAGCCCCTGCCATTGCGAGGCGAACATGCCGATGGTGGCCGATCCGCAGCCCACGCGCATGCGTGTTTCGGGCTTGCCGTCGACGACCGGCGCGGCACCGGCCTGGACGATCACCGTGGAACCGCCGTCGATGGCGAGTTCCGCCGCTTCGCCATTGGCAAGTGTCAGCAGCGTCTCGCAGGTCACCCGGCCTTCGGACTTGGAGCCGCCGGTGAGATGGTGGACGCCGCCGAGAGAGAGCATCTGCGAGCAGTATTCCGATGTCATGACATGGCCGATGGCCTCGCCGCCGGCGCGCACGGTCGCGGCTTCCGGACCGATATGACGGTCCGTGTCGATTTTCACTTTCAGCCCGCAATAGGAAAAGATGGCTTCGGTCACCACCGTGACCACGTCCGCGCCCTCGATCTCGCGCGAGACGATGAAAGGGGCGGGCTTGAAATCGGGATAGGTCGTGCCCGCCCCGATGGCGGTCAGGAAACCGGCGTCATCGGAAAACAGTTCGCCGTTCCAGTCCTGTCCCTGGAACGGGATGACCTCGTCGCCAGCGGCAAGGCGGCGGTCCAGGATCGTGACCGGGTCGACGCGGACAATGCGCCCGGCCTCGTTGGCATAGCGGTCGCAGGCGCCCGCGCGCCCCTCGGCGATGTAGCACATGACCGGGCAGGCATCGCAGCGGATCTTGTCGCCCTGGGCGGTGCTGACGGTTGGGCGCTCCACGGTCATGCGCCTGCCTCCTTCGCCCGCAATTCCGCCCGCAGGCGATGCGGCAGGGCCGGAACATTCGTCAGGCGGATGCCGGTGGCATGGGCGATGGCGTTGAGAATGGCCGGCGCGGTGGGGATGAGCACGTGTTCGCCCAGGCCCTTGGCGCCCATCGGTCCTTCCGGGTCCGGTTTTTCGATCAGGATGGAGCGGATCTCCGGCATGTCGCCCGATGTCGGGATCAGGTAGTCGTGCAGGTTCTCGGTGCGGCCGGGGATATATTCCTCCATCAGCGCCATGCCGAGGCCCTGGGCGATGCCTCCCTCGATCTGGCCTTCCGCCAGTTGCGGATTGATCACGCGGCCGAGATCATGCGCCGCGACGATCCGCGCGACGCGCACGGTGCCAAGCGCAAGGTCAACGTCCACTTCCGCCAGTTGCGCGCCATAACCGTAAACCGCATAGGGCTTGCCCTGGCCGTTTTCGTCGAGCGGCTCGGTCGGCGGATCGTAGGTTTCTTCGGCGGTGAGGACATAGCCATGCGCATCGGCGGGCAGGGCGCTAAGGTCGACACGGCGAACAGCCGGCCCCTCGGTGAGCACAAGCGAGCATCCGTCAAGGGTGATTTCGGCGCCGGGTCCCATGTTGCCCTGGCGAAGGATCGCCTCGCGCAAGGCCTTGCCGGCCAGGAGCGCGGCCTTTCCCGAGACGACCGTCTGGCGCGAGGCCGAGGTCTTGCCGCAGTCCGGCGTCAGCGCGGTATCCGGCCCGATCCGCTCCACCGTGGAAAGCGGCACGCCCAGCGCGTCGGCGAAGATCTGGCTGATGACCGTGTTGGCGCCCTGGCCGATATCGGTCGCGCCCTGGTGCAGCACGAGGCGCCCGTCAGGCGTGATGCCGGCGCGCATGGTGGAGGGATTGGGCAGCGCGGTATTGCCACAGCCATACCAGCAGGACGCCACGCCGACCCCACGCTTGCGCCCCGTGTTCGTGGCATTGAACGAGGCCGCTTCGTCCAGCGCCCGTTGCCAGTCGCCTTGCAGCGCATCCAGGCATTCGGCGATGCCGGCCCCGTCCATGACCTGGCCGCAGACGGACCGGTCGCCATCCGCGAGCGCGTTGAGCCGGCGGAAGGCGAGCCTGTCCATGCCAAGGCTGTTCGCCAGGTCGTCATAAAGGCTTTCCTGCACGATCGCGGCCTGCGGAACGCCGAAGCCGCGAAAGGCGCCCGAGATTGGCCCGTTGGTGTGAACGGCCCTGGCCTCGGCATGATAGTTGGGCGTCCGGTAGGGCCCGGATGCGTGAACCGGCACCCGCGTGGCGACGGTCGGTCCCCAGCTTGCATAGGCGCCGGTGTTGAAATCGCCGTCGAAGATCATGCCGGTGATGCGGCCTTCGGCATCCGCACCGATGCTGGCCGTCATGCGCGCCGGATGGCGTTTCGTCGTGGCCATCATGGATTCGCTGCGGGTGAAGACCATGCGCGCCGGGCGGCCGGTCTTCAGCGCCACCAGTCCGATCAGGGGTTGCAGCGAAACGTCGAGCTTGGAGCCGAAGCCGCCGCCCGCGCTCACGGGAAGAATGCGGACCCGTTCCTTTGGCAGGCCAAGCACGAGGGCGGTCTCTTCCTGGTCCATGACCGGGGCCTGGGTGCAGGCCTGGATTTCCAGCACGTCGCCGTTCATGCGGGCGAAACCTGCCTCCGGCTCGATATAGGCATGTTCCACGTAACCGGTTTCAACCGAGATTGTCGCCCGGTGGACCGAAGCGGCGAGGGCGCCATGGGCGTCGCCACATTTCACCTTGCCGGTGATCAGGACATTGCCTGGCCGCGTCTCGTGCAGGCACACCGCGCCGTCGCGCCTTGCCTCCTGCGGCTCGAGCATCGGGGGCAGCGGCTCCCATGCAACGGGGAAATCCGCAAGGTCGATCGCCCGGATCGCCTCAGCCTCACCGGCGACCAGCGCGATGGCTTCACCGCGAAAACGGGTCTCATGCACGGCCAGCACGGGCTGGTCGGCAAAGGGCGGGATCACGCCGAACCGGTTCTGTCCGGGAATGTCGGCAGCCGTGAAAACGGCGGCGATCCCGGGCCTGCTCGCCTGCCAGGCCTCGATGTCGCCGAGGCGGAACCGGGCCCGGTGATGCGGCGCGCGGATGGCGCGCACGACAAGCGCCTCGTCCGGCCATGCGTCGGCGCCGAACACTTCCGTCCCCGCGACCTTCTGCAATCCGTCCAGGCGGGGCAGGGGCGCGCCCACGGCCTTGCCCGCAACCGGATGCTGCGCTCCGTCGCCCGCCTCGCGCCAGGCATCGCAGATCGCATCGACGATCTTGGCATAACCGGTACAGCGGCACAGGACGCCGCCAATGGCATCCTCGGCCTCCTGCCGCGTCGGCCGTGGCGTCGTGTCGAGCAACGCCTTCGCCGCCATGAGCATGCCGGGGGTGCAGATGCCGCATTGTGCCGCGCCGTGGCGCAGGAAGGAAGCCTGAAGCCGGTCCGGGGAGCCATCGCGGGAAAGCCCTTCCACGGTCAGGATGGACCGTCCGGCAACCTGCGCGGCGGGCGTAAGGCAGGCGCAGGCCGGAGCCCCGTCGATGAGAACGGTGCAGGCCCCGCAATCGCCCGCATCGCAGCCCGATTTCGTGCCGCGCAGCCCCAGTTCCTCGCGAAGCAGATGGCTCAGCCGGGCGCCGGGCGGTGTATCCGCCTTGCAGGCCAGCCCGTTGAGGGTGAAAGCGA
Organism: Phyllobacteriaceae bacterium; assembly: GCA_002708825.1. GTDB lineage: Bacteria > Pseudomonadota > Alphaproteobacteria > Rhizobiales > Rhizobiaceae > Zhengella. The sequence continues at coordinate 124,023 of PAPF01000009.1, forward strand.
TGGCACCGCTCATGACTGCGCCCCGTTGGCCAATGCGGCAACTGCCCGGCGCAGCAATTCGGTAGCCGCCTCCAGCCGGTAGGCCCGGTCGGCGCGAATGTCGTCGATCGGTGCAAGGGCCGGGAAGACCAGTTCGTTGGTCACCATGGCCGGCGCTTCGGCCGCTGACATGCCTTCGAGCACGGACTCCAGTGCCGGCAGGCGCGTGGCGACAGGCCCGCATGCGCCGACGGCCAGCGCCGCCCGCCGGATCGTGTCGCCGTCGATTTCCAGCCGCGTCGCGACCATGGCGACCGAGATGAGCAGGTGCTTGCGTGCGCCGAGCTTGAGGAAATGCGCGTTGCCTGCCGCGCCGTGATCGGGAACCAGAATGGCGGTGACCATCTCGCCGGGTCGCAATGCCGTTTGCCGGGGACCGGTAATGAATTCTGTCAGCGGCAGGCAACGGGTGCCGGTGGAAGAAGCAATCTCGACCTCGGCTTCAAGGATGAGGAGCGGCGGCACGCCATCGGCGGCGGGCGAAGCATTGCAAAGGTTTCCGCCAATGGTGGCTGCGGTCTGGATCTGCGTCGAGCCCACTTCCCGGGCGGCGAGTTTCAGTGCATCGAAGGCAGTGGGCAGGTCGGCTGCGGCAATCGCGCGCCAGCTTGCCGCCGCGCCGATGCGCCAGCCGTCATCGGTGCGGCGGATGGTCTTGAGTTCGGCAATGCCGGTAACATCGACCACCGGCCAGGGCAGGGCCTGGTCTTGCGTGAGGGTGAAGAGATCGGTGCAGCCAGCGGCAATGCGGGCATCCTGTGCCGCAAGCCTGTCCAGCGCCTCGCCAAGCGTATCGGGTCTCACATACGTCACGGACCGTCAGCCTCTCCTCTCGCTGCGCCCCTTATTCTTTGTATGCAAACGGATTTTGCGCTTGCACCGGAGAGGTGTCAACCGCAATGATCGGCCGTGGCCTGGCGATGGAAGAGGACATGCGCGTGACTGATGGCGCCTACAGGCTGGACGATCAGATCGGCTTCCTGCTGCGCAAGGCAAACCAGCGCCATCTGGCCATCTTTGCCGCCGGCATCGCCGATCTCACCCCGATGCAATTCGCGGCGCTCGCCAAGCTGCACGAATGCGGACCGCTTTCCCAGATCGACCTTGGGCGGCAAACGGCGATGGACGCGGCGACGATCAAGGGCGTGATCGACCGGCTTCGCGAGCGCGGCCTCGTGGAGAGCAGGGCCGACGCCCGGGACCGCCGGCGCCTCATCGTCAGCCTGACCGATGAGGGAAAGTCCGTTTTCGAGGATCGCGTGGTTCGAGCGGCCGCCATATCCCGAGAGACGCTTGCCCCCCTCGACGAGGAAGAACGCCGTGTACTGCTCGATTTGCTCGTGCGAATCGCGGAGAGTTCGGGCATCCAGTGAACAAAGCGATACAAGGGACTGTCATGACTATGAAAATGCCGGACACAGCCTTGCTGATGATCGATATTCAGAACGATTTTTGCCCCGGTGGCGCGCTCGCCGTCGGCAATGGCGACGCGGTGGTTCCCGTGGTCAATGCGCTGCAGGACCGGTTCAGCGTGCGTGTGCTGACGCAGGACTGGCACCCTGCGGATCACGCCTCCTTCGCGGCCAATCACGAGGGCGCCGAACCGTTTTCGATGACCGAGATGCCCTACGGGCCGCAGGTGCTCTGGCCTGTGCATTGCGTGCAGGGCAGCGATGGAGCGGCGTTTCATCCGGGCCTTGAGACAGACACCGCCGACCTCGTCATCCGCAAGGGCTTTCGCGCCGCCATCGACAGCTATTCCGCCTTCTACGAGAACGACAAGACCACCCGCACGGGCCTCAGCGGCTACCTGCGCGACAGGGGTGTATCCCACGTGGTACTGACCGGTCTGGCGACCGATTTCTGCGTCTACTACTCGGCCATAGACGCGGTGCGCGACGGGTTTTCCGCCACGCTGGTCACCGACGCCTGCCGGGCCATCGACATGGACGGATCGCTCGCAGCCGCCATGGACGACATGCGGGCAAAGGGCGTCCGCATGACGACCAGCGGTGAATTGTAGGCGTCATCCGACGCCCACATAGCGTTCGACAAGGCTGTGGTCGGCGCGAAGCACGTCGGCCGCGATCACGTCACGGATGCGCCCGTTTTCAAGAAAGGCGACCCGGTCGGCGATGGCGAGAACCGCATCGACGCGCTGCTCGACCAGCAGGATGGCCACGCCTTCAGCCTTCATGCCCACGATGACGTCCCGGATCAGGTCGATCATGGAGGGCTGGAGCCCCTCGGTCGGCTCATCCAGCAGAAGGACCGAAGGCTCGATGCAAAGCGCCCGGGCCGTGGCCAGCATCTGCTGTTCGCCGCCCGACAATGTGCCCGCCCGCTGGCGGTAGCGTTCACGCAGGCGCGGGAACATGGCGAGCACCCGGTCGCGGGTTTGCGCGCCATGGCCGCGCACCATCAGCCCGACTTCGAGATTTTCCGCCACCGTCAGTTCGGAGAACAGCCGCCGCCCCTGCGGGATGTAGCCGATGCCGCGTTTGGGCACCTCGTGCGGTGGCAGGCTGGACAATACCTGGCCGTCCAACCGGACGGCGCCGCCGTTGAGCGGCAAGAGACCCATGATGGCTTTCATGGTCGATGTCTTGCCTGCGCCGTTGCGGCCCAGCAGGCAGAGGATCTCGCCGCGTTCCAGCGAAAGCGAGACGCCATGCAGGACAGGTGCGGCGCCATAGGCGGCGTGGATGGCGTCCAGTTCAAGCATGCGCGGTCCCCAGATAGGCTTCCTGCACCGCCCGGTTCGCACGGATGGCGGCGGGTTCGCCTTCCGCCAGCACCTCGCCGAAGTTCATCACCGTGATGAAATCGGCCAGTTCCATCACCACACGCATGTTGTGCTCGATCAGCAGGATCGTGGTCTGTGACGCGATGGCGCGGATCAGCGCGTTGAACTCCGCGATCTCGCTGTCGGAAAGACCCTGCGTCGGTTCGTCAAGGATCAGCAGGCGCGGCGCCTGGGCCAGGCCCATCGCTATCTCGGTCAGCCGCTGGTGGCCGTAGGACAGGTCGCCGGCAAGCTGGCCAGCGCGTTCGCCGAGGCCGACGCGGGCCAGCGCGTCATTCACGGCGTCCTGCACGGCCGCGCGATCCCTGGCAAGCCGCCTGCGGGCGGCCAGTGCGATGTTCTCGTACAGCGTCAGTTTCGGAAAAACCGACGTGATCTGGAACGTGTAGGCCATGCCGGCCTGGATGCGCTTGTGCGCGGGCAGGGCGGTGATGTCCCGCCCGTCGAAGTGCACGCTGCCCTCGTCTCCCGGAATGCGGCCGCAGAGCAGCGACACGAAGGTCGTCTTGCCGGCGCCATTCGGGCCGATCAGCGCGCGGACCTGTCCTTCCGGCAGGTCGAAATCGACGGCATGCACGGCGCGCAGCCCGCCGAAGCTCTTCGAGACGCCACGCGTTGACAGGAGCGGCGTCACGGCAGCCATGGCGCAAACCTCCTGCGAACGGTGCCTGCAAGACCAAGCGGTGCAAACAGCGTGAGCAGCACCAGCGCCGCCCCGGCCAGCAGCATGTAGGCGGTGGTGACGCTGCTCGTCAGGTCGATGAGATAGAACATGAACAGCGTGCCGATGAAGGGGCCGACAATGGTGCCGGCGCCGCCAAGCAGCACCCAGAGCAGGGGAAGGATGGAATATTGCACGCCGGCGAAACTGGCGCCGGCATAGCCGAACAGAAGGCCGTAGGCCGCGCCGGACGCAGCCGAGATCGTGCCCGAAACGATGACGGCGCCGAGCTTGTGGGCAAACACGTCGTAACCGAGCATCCGCGTGCGTTCCTCGTTCTCGCGTATGGCAACGAGCACGCGCCCGAACGGCGACTGGACAAGGCGCGACGTGGCCAGCAGGACCACGGCGAACAGGATCAGCGCGGCGAAATAGCGGTTGTCGGCATCCGACAGGTCGATGCCGAACAGGATGCGGTCGGCAGGCTGGATCACGAAACCCTCGTCGCCGCGTGTCCACGGCGTGAAATAGAGGATGGTGAGCAAGAGCGCCTGCGAGAACATCAGCGTCACGATCATGAATGCGACGCCGGTGGTCCGCAAGGCGAGGAAGCCGACGGCCGCCGACAGCGCGATACCGGCCAGAAGCCCGAAGGCAAGGGCCGGCGCTGCGGAGAAGTCCAGATGCTGGATCGTCAGGCCCGTGCCGTACATGCCGGCCGCAAAGAACATGGCATGGCCGAGGCTGAGCAGGCCGGAATAGCCGAAAAGCACGTTGTAGCCCATGGCGTAGACGGCCAGCACCATGATGCGTGCCAGGTTGCCCTGGTGGTAGTCGGGCAAGGCGAAATGCGCCAGGACGAGCGCGCCGACAAGCCCGCCATGCAGCAGGAAGGCCTTGGCCGCCGGGCTCATCGCGCCACCTTTCCGAACAGGCCCTGCGGGCGGAACACCAGCACGAGCGCGACGGCCAGCGTGGCGATGATCTTGGCCAGTGTTGGCGAGAAGAAGACCGAGATGATGCCGTCGCTCATGCCGATCAGCACCGCCGCGACCACGGTTCCGGCCAGGCTTCCAAGGCCACCGATGATAACGACGATGAAGGAAAGCAGCAGCGGGTCGCCGCCCATCAGGTAATGGGCCTGCTGGATGGGCACGATCAGCACCGCGCCGAGTGCGGCCAGGCCCGCGCCAAGGCCGAAGGTCAGGGCATAGACGCGGTCTACGGGAATGGCGAAGGCCAGCGCGGTTTCCCGGTCAAGCTGGGTGGCACGCAGCACGATGCCGAGGCGCGTGCGCGTCATGACCAGCCATAGCCCGAGCAGCAGCACGATGGCCGCTCCGATCACGAAGAGCTTGTAGGTGGAATAGCCGAACCAGGGGAAATAGATGCGGTGGTTGAACGGCGCCTCGACAGGCCGGGCCTCCGGGCCATAGGTCATCAGCACCATCTGCTGGATGATGTAAAGCAGGCCGATCGTGGCGACGATGGTGCGCTCGGGATCGTATTGCACGCGCTTGAGCACCAGGAAATCGGCCGCCGATGCGATGGCCGCGACGATCAGCGGCGCGATGACCAGCGCCAGCACGAAGCCGATGGCGGGGTGCCCTCCGGCCATGGACGCCACCCACCAGGCGATGACCGCACCCAGCATGAAGAACTCGCCATGGGCGACGTTGACGACGCGCATGATGCCGAAGACCAGCGACAGGCCGGCCGCCGTCAGCGCCAGGACTGCCGCGGTGACCGCCCCCTCGAGCGAGGCCAGGAAGAGATAGGGTCCGAAATCCATGATGGCGAAGGTGGACCGCGCCGGCGCGGCAGATCAGGCCGGCGCGGTGATTGTCCCCGTTTGCATCCCCCGTTTGTGCGTGTCAGAGCGCCTGCGTGGTGTAGTCGACCTCGTCGGGATAAAGCCCGTCCTCGATGGAGGTCGTGTGCTGGACGACCAGCTTGTTGTTCTCGACCTTCGAAATGTATTGCGGGCCGAAGACCTGGTGCGTCTTGCCGTTGAACAGCTTGTCGCCCTGCGGATGCTCGTTGGAGCGCTGCATCGTGGTCATTGCCTCGACGGCCTCGATCAGCTTCGCGCGGTCGCCGGGCCCCTGGTAGCCCGCGGCCTCCATGCCAGCCTTGATGACGAACAGCGTTTCCCAGCAGCCGAACATGTGGGCGTAGGTGGACACATCCTTGGGATCGGAGACCGAGGCGCCATTCTCGTCCACGCCGACATGCTCGCGGTAGAATTTGTCGTATTCGCTCTGGTCGGCCTGGGCATAGCGCGGCATGCCTTCCCAGAAATAGGTGCCGTCGAGGAATTCCAGCCCCGGGCTGTTGAGATCGACGGCTTCGAGACTGTCGATGAAGCCGAAGATCTGCGGCTTGTTCGGGCCGTAGAACTCGCCCAGTTCCTTGACGAAGGTCAGCACGGCCGGCCCGACCATGACGTGGTAGATGACCTCGGTGTCGCGCGGGATCTTCGGGAAGTACCTGGTGAAGGAGGTTTCCGTCGGCGGAATGGCGATCTTCTCGATGATCTGGCCGCCATTGGCCTCGACGGCCTCGGAGAAGAAGTCGCGGTGATCGTGGCCGAAGGCATAGTCGGGGAAGATCATCGTGACCTTCTTGCCGAGGTTCTGCGTGACGAAAGGCGCCATGGACTTCACCTGGCTCTTCACGTCGCAGATGCCCGGCTGGAGCGTATAGCGGTTGAGCGCGCCCGAGGCGACGTGATGGCCTTCGGAAACCACGAAATAGGGGATTTTCAGTTCGCCGGCGCGGGGCGCCGAGCCCATCACCACGTGCGAAAACAGCGTGCCATAGGCGATGTCGCAATTGTGCTGGCTGGCGAATTTCTCGACCACTTCCGCGCCCCGCTTGGGATCGGTTCCGTCGTCTTCCGCGATGATCTCGACCGGCCGTCCGTTGATGCCGCCGCCTTCGTTGATGAGCTTGGCCGCCGCTGTCGTCACCCGGTCGTACCAGCGCCCGTAGGCCGCGCCGATGCCCGTGCGGTGAACCTGGAAGCCGATCTTGATCGGTTCGGAGGACTGCGCCTGCGCATAGCGCACGAAGCCCGGCAACGCCGCGGTGGCGGCAAGGGCGCCCGCACCGGCGGCTGCGCCCTTCAGGATGTCGCGGCGGGTTGTTCCAAGGTCTTTCCTGTCATTGGTCTTCATGACGTTCTCCTCTGGAAGTCGGGCGGCGTGCCCCTTCGGATCGTAACCTTGCGCAAGGTCAGGCGTTGAGTCCAGCGTTTTCAAACGCTTCGCATCAGGCCCCGCGCGGCGCAGCCAGAAGCCAGAGGCCGAACAGCGTGAAAACGATCATCACGGCGACCAGCGGGACCTGCGAGAGCAGCGCCTTGCGGTTGGACGCGAACATGGCGAGCGCGATGGCATGGGCCGCACAGATCGCGATCACGTGGCCGGCCACCACGCCGCCGGCCTGCGTCAGGAAGAGGATGCGCACGCTCTCGGTCGTGTTCAGGAAACCGGTGGTGACCTCGTTGTGCTCGCCGTGCTCGTGAAAGGCATGGGTGAGGACTTCCAGCACGTATTGCCCGTTGACGAGGAGGACGGTCAGGTAATGGGCGAGATGGTAGCCAGCCGCGATGGGCAGGATCGCGCCTGCCTGCCTGCAGAAGGTTTCGCCAAAGCGGCCCGGTTCGCCGGCCAGTTTCAGGCCCGCCCATATCGCGGCGGCGAAGATGGTGGCAAACGCCGCCATTGTCGTGAGCAGGCCGAGCACGGTCTGCAGCCAGACCGCCGAACGGCCAGGGAATTCCAGCGGGTTGACGCCGATGAAGGCAAGCCACGCGAACGTCTCGTTGATGCCGTCGAAGGAACCGGTCGCCATCATCATCAGGACGAGCAGGGCGAGCGAAGCCGTCAGGGGGTTGCCGTTTGCGATGGCGTGACCCCAGAGCCCGATCCGCCACCCGCCGCCATGGCGCGCGATCGGGCCGGCCCTCGCCATCAATCCCATGATGACGGTGACGAATTCGCCGCGCGCCAGCCAGGCCCTTGGGCCGAACAGCACCATGGCGGCGAGCGTGAAGCCGAGATAGCCGGACAGGATCGCCGCCAGGCGGTCCGGATCGTCCGGGGCGATATCGGCGAGATAAAAAAAGCCGAAGGCAAGGTAGAGCAGGATGGCGGGCAGGGATCCGACGGCCTCCGGCAGTGGTACGAGGGCGGTGGCGCGGCCGGCGCGCTCCAGCAGCCAAGTCATTGCGGCAAACGGGTTGAGCCAGCGCCATATGTCCCCGATCAGGGCCTGCAGGAAGACCAGCACGATCCACCAGACCGTCCAGACGGCAAGGGGCAGCGGATTTTCCAGCGGGTCGCGTGTGCCGAGAAATCCGGCGCCAATCAGCACCAGAAGCAGGACAAGCGCGCCGGACTGGCTGGCATGGCGCAGGCCGTCCAGTCCCGGCAGGGGCAGGCGCAGCGATGAAAACAGCCGGGCCGTGACACTGCGTGGAAGAACCAGCATGGCCAGTATGGTGACCACGACGACGGTGACGCCGGAGGCGATGTAGATGCCCGTCGGCAGAAGGAGGACAAGCCCGCCTTCGGACACATGCGCCATGGCGGGCGATACGCCACAAAGCAGCATAAGCGAAGCGCCTGTGCCTGTCCGCCATGCCAAGCCGTCCCTCATGCGGCCCCCCAGAAATCCCTGCCGTCATGCGGCCCCGGCATTCGACCGCGTCCGCGTTGACAAGGCAAGAGGTTTGCGCGTTCATTTGCATACGAAGAATTCGCGGGAGCGAGCATGGATGAGGCGGGCGTCCGCATAGCCGGGATCGACGTGGGCGGCACCTTCACCGACCTGGTCCTGCTCGACCAGGCAAGCGGCGGGGTCCGTCTGGCCAAGGTACCGAGCACGCTGGAGAACCAGGCTTTCGGCGTCCTGGCGGCGCTGGAGGAGGCGGGCGCCGATTTGGCACACCTCGGCCTCATCATCCACGGGACCACCACAACGACCAATGCCGTGCTCGAACGCAAGCTGTCACGCACTGGCCTGATCACGACGCAAGGCTTTCGTGATGTCCTCGAGCTCGGTCGCAGGACACGACCGCAAGCCTATGGCATGAAAGGCGAATTTCGGCCCATAATCCCGCGTGACTTGCGCCTGGAAGTCAGCGAGCGCATGGATGCTGATGGCGCGGTCGTCGTCCCCCTCGACGAGGCGGCGGTGGAAGCGGCGGCACGGCAATTGCTGGAGGCGGGATGCGAATCCGTCGTCGTCCACTTCCTCCACGCCTATGCCAATCCGGCGCATGAGCAACGGGCGGGCGAGATCGTGCGCGCGCTCTGGCCAAACGGTCATGTGACGCTCGGTCACGAAATCCTGTCGGAAGCGCGCGAGTTCGAACGCGGCGTGACTGCCGCCGTGAATGCATCCGTTCAGCCCCTGCTCGAACGCTATGTCCGGCGATTGCGCGAGGAACTGGAAGCGCGCGGCTATGGCGGCGAAGTCCTGGTCATGAACGGCAATGGCGGCATGGTCTCATCGCGGCTGGTGGCCCGCGAGGCTGCCAAGACGGTGATGTCCGGCCCGGCATCGGGTGTGAAGGCCGCGGCCCATACCGGCCTGCTGGCCGGCATCTCCAATCTCGTGACCTACGACATGGGGGGGACCTCGACCGATGTCGCGCTGATCCGTGGCGGTGTGCCGCCGGTCTCGTCGGAGATCGAGATCGAATATGCCATGCCGATCCACGTGCCGATGGTGGACGTGCGTACGGTCGGCGCTGGCGGCGGGTCCATCGCGCGGGTCAATGCCGCCGGCCTGCTGGACGTCGGGCCGATGAGCGCGGGCGCCGTGCCGGGACCCGTCTGCTATGGCCGTGGCGGGACGGAACCGACCATCTCGGACGCAAACCTGCTTCTCGGACGGCTCGATCCCTCGCGCCTGAAATCGGTGGAAGGCGGCGTGTCTGTGGATCATGTCGCCGCGATTTTCGAGGAACGGATCGGCAGGCCGCTCGGCCTCGATGCGACGGGTGCGGCGGCGGCCGTCATCCGCATGGCCAATACGAAGATGGCCGGCGCGATCCGCATGGTATCGGTTTCGATGGGCGCCGATCCGCGCGATTTCGCGCTGTTCGCCTTCGGCGGGGCGGGACCGCTCCATGCCTGCGCCCTGGCGCGCGAACTGGCCATCCCGCGTGTTCTCGTTCCGCCACGTCCGGGCATCACCAATGCGCTGGGCTGCGTCGTGGCCGATCTTCGCCATGATTTCGTCAATACGATCAACAGTCCCGTCGCTTCGCTCGATATCGATGCCCTGCACCGCCTGATCGCGGAACGCATGGGCGAGGGTGAGGCATTGATCCGCAAGGAGAAGGTGGAGACCCGGACCATCCGTTACCTCGTCTCCGCCGACATGCAGTTCGCCGGCCAGACCCACCTGTTGCGGGTCCCAATGCCGGATGCATGGCCGGACCGGGAGATGCTCCAGTCCCTGTTCGAGAAAGCCTATTTCGCGCGCTTCAAGGTGCAGTTGCCGGACATCCGCGCCGTCCTCGTCAACATCAACGTCTCGGTGATCGGCGAACGCCCGGCCCTGGACCTCTCCGCCCTGATCGACCCGGCTGGCCGGAAGGCATCCCTGCCCGAGGCACAGACCGGCACGCGGCCGGTCTGGTTCGACAGCGGCTGGTGCGAGACGCCGGTCTACTGGCGTGATTTCCTGCCGCTCACCTTCGATCTCGAAGGCCCGGCGGTGATCCAGCAGATGGACACGACCATCTTGGTCGAGCCGGGCGACCGCGCCGTTGGCGATGTCCATGGCAATATTATCGTCGCGGTGGGAGGCGGTCATGGCACTTGACCCGGTGACACTGTCGGTCATTCAGGCGGGCCTGCAGCAGGTCTGCGACGAGATGGACCTGACTTTCTCGCGCGCCGCCTTCTCGCCCGTCATCGCTGAAGCAAACGACCGCTCCGACGGCATCTATTCCGCCGAGGACGGCTCACTCATCGCGCAAGGCGCGGGCGGCCTGCCGGTCTTCGTCGGCACGATGCAATATTCCACGCGCACGCTGATCGCCATGATCGGCGAGGGCAGGGCCGCGGCACCCGCCCCCGGCGACATCTACATCGTCAACGATCCCTATCTCGGCGGCACCCATCTCATGGACGTGCGCTTCGCCATGCCCTTCTACCGCGACGGGGAAATCTTCTGCTGGCTTTCCAACACAGGCCACTGGCCCGATACGGGCGGGGCGGTCCCCGGCGGATTTTCTGCATCCGCCACGGCGGTCGAGCAGGAGGGACTGCGCCTGCCACCGGTGCGGCTCTTCAAGCAGGGCGTTCTGGACCCGGAAATCTACGCGATCATCTGCTCCAACATCCGCGTGGCTGACCAGCGCATCGGCGACGTGAAGGCGCAGGCCGCTGCCCTTCAGGTGGGCGCCGACCGGCTGTCGGAACTGCTCGACCGCTATGGTGACGCGACCGTGCGCCAGGCCATCGGCGAGTTGCGGTCACGCGCTGCCGAGCAGATGCGCGCGCTCGTCTCGGCAATCCCGGATGGCTGCTACCGTTCCGTCGCCTGGGTGGACAGCGACGGCGTGGTCAACGAACCTCTGGCCATCCGCCTCGCGGTCACGAAGGCGGGTGACACCCTGAACTTCGATTTTTCCGGTTCCTCGCCACCCTGTGCCGGACCGATGAACTCGGTGCTGGCGACGACATTGTCCTCGGTCTACCTCGCCATGCGGCATATCTTTCCGGAAGTGCCGATCTCGGCAGGGGCGTTCGAGCCGCTGCATGTCACCGGCTATACGGGCACCTTCCTCGATGCCCGTTATCCACGGCCGGTCTCGGGCTGCGCGGCAGAGGTGTCGCAGCGCATCGCCGAGGCGGTCTTCGCGGCGCTCGTCGAAGCCTTGCCGGACCGGGTGACCGCTGCACCTGCCGGCACGTCGGGAAATTTCGCGCTTGGCGGTCACGACCCGGCAAAGGGGCGCGATTTCGTCATGTATCAATTGTCCGGTGGCGGCTATGGCGGCAATGGCGACCATGACGGGCTTGCCAATGGCTGTTCGACCATCGGCATTTCCAAGGCGCCGCCCGTCGAGATCATGGAGCAGGCCTTCCCGGTGCTCTACCGCCGCTATGCGTTGCGCGAGGGATCGGGCGGAGCCGGGCGCCATCGAGGCGGCTTCGGCCTCGACTATGAACTGGAACTCAGGCGCGGGTCGGCGCGTGCCTCCTTCGTCATGGACCATGGCCGCTTCGGTCCCCAGGGTGCGCTTGGCGGCGCCGATGGCGCGGTGAACGAGGTGACGGTCTGGCGGTCCGGCAAGCCCTACACGCCGGTCCACCTATCGAAGGAGCAGGATATTCCGCTTTCGCCCGGCGACCGGGTGCATGTGCGCACGCCCGGCGGCGGGGGATTCGGCGATCCCCTGACGCGCGACCCACAGGCTGTGGCCGAGGATGTGCGGCTGCAGCGCTATACCGCCGACCAGGCCCATCGCCTGTTCGGCGTGGTGCTGACCGGCGATCCGGTTTCCGTCGACACGGCGGCGACTGCCAAGCTGCGCCGCGCGATGCGTGAAGGCGTTGCGCCACCCGCGGCACTTGCCTATACGGACGCGGACAAAAGCGCGCATTGACCGGAACCGTTCCATGACAAAGCCCCATGTCCTGATTGCCGGCGGCGGCATTGGCGGCCTCGCCGCCGCCCTGACGCTCAACCAGATCGGCGTGTCCTGCACCGTCTTCGAACAGGTGCGCGACCTCAAACCGCTCGGTGTCGGCATCAATATCCAGCCCAATGCCGTGCGGGAACTCTACGATCTGGGCTTTACCGCCGACGATCTGGACCGTGTGGGCCTGCCGGCGAAGGAATGGGCGCTGGTGGGGCTGAACGGCAACGACATTTATTCGGAACCGCGCGGCCTGCTGGCCGGCTACAACTGGCCTCAATATGCGGTGCATCGCGGCCAGTTCCACATGATGCTGGCCGAGGCGTTCATGGCGCGGGCGGGCGCCGGTGCCTTGCGTCTGGGCGCCAGGGTCACCGGCTACGAAAACAATGCCGACGGAACCGTGACGGCTCACATCGAACAGGGCGACGGCTCCACGACCCGCGAAACCGGCTCGCTGCTGATCGGGGCCGACGGCATCCATTCCGCCATCCGCGCACAGATGCATCCCGGCCAGCCACCGATCCACTGGGGTGGCGCGATCATGTGGCGGGGCACCACCCAAGCCAGGCCGATCCGCACCGGCTCCTCCTTCGTCGGGCTGGGAACGCACCGGCATCGCATGGTGATCTATCCGATTTCCCATCCGGACCCGGATACGGGTATGGCAACGATCAACTGGATTGCCGAGATGACGCTGGACAATTCGGAGGGCTGGCAGTCAAGCGGCTGGTTCCGGCCTGTCGAGATCGACGAATTCGTCCATAATTTCGAGGGCTTCCGCTACGACTGGCTGGACGTGCCGGAGATGCTGCGCAAGGCCGACATCGCCTACGAGAATCCGATGATCGACCGCGATCCAATTCCAACCTGGGTGGACGGGAGTGTCGCCCTGATGGGAGACGCCGCCCACGCCATGTATCCGACCGGTTCCAACGGCGCGAGCCAGGCGATCATCGACGCGCGCGTGATGGGTGCGGCCATGGTAAAGCAGGGGGTGACGCGGGATGCCCTTTCTGCCTACGACGCGAAGCTGTGCGGACCCGTCTCCGAACTGATCCTGCGCAATCGCGGGGCAGGGCCGTTCGGACTGCTGAACATGGTGGACGAGCGCTGTGGCGGGGAGTTCGACGATATCGACGACGTGATCCCGGCAGCCGAGCGGGCCGAATTCATGGCGAAGTACAAGGCCGCGGCCGGATTCGCCATCGAGAAGCTCAATTCGTCCGGCCCCACCATCGCACCCGGCGCCCGCGCCGCTGTCACCCAGCCGGCCTGACGGCCCGGCGGGCAGGATGTTTTCAAGGAACCATTGAAGTTCGATCGACGGTTTTCACCGACGGATGAACCGATTCCGGTTGAAAAACCGGCCTGGAACCGCCAAAACGCAGGGTCATATCAGAAGAGGGATGAACCATGCCTGCCTATCGTTCCCGCACGACCACCCACGGCCGCAACATGGCCGGCGCCCGCGGACTCTGGCGCGCCACCGGCGTGAAGGATTCCGATTTCGGCAAGCCGATCATCGCCGTGGTCAATTCCTTCACACAGTTCGTGCCGGGCCATGTCCACCTGAAGGATCTGGGCCAGCTCGTCGCGCGCGAGATCGAGGCGGCCGGCGGCATCGCCAAGGAATTCAACACCATCGCCGTGGATGACGGCATCGCCATGGGCCATGACGGCATGCTCTATTCGCTGCCCAGCCGCGAGATCATCGCCGACAGCGTGGAATACATGGTCAACGCGCATTGCGCCGACGCCATGGTCTGCATTTCCAACTGCGACAAGATCACGCCCGGCATGCTGATGGCGGCGCTGCGGCTCAACATTCCCGTCGTCTTCGTCTCCGGCGGACCGATGGAGGCCGGCAAGGTGGTCTGGGAGGATGGCCGGGAGCAGGCACTGGACCTGGTCGACGCCATGGTGGCGGCTGCCGATGACAAGGTGACGGATGCGCAGGTCGAGGTGATCGAGCGCTCCGCCTGTCCGACCTGCGGTTCCTGCTCGGGCATGTTCACCGCCAATTCCATGAACTGTCTGACCGAGGCGCTGGGCCTGGCGCTGCCGGGCAACGGCTCCACGCTGGCCACCCATGCCGACCGCAAGCGCCTGTTCATCGAGGCGGGACACCTGGTCGTGGACCTGGCGCGCCGGTATTACGAGCAGGACGACGAGAGCGTGCTGCCGCGAAACATCGCCAATTACGATGCCTTCGCCAACGCCATGACGCTGGACATCGCCATGGGCGGATCAACGAACACGGTCCTGCACCTGCTGGCAGCCGCGCACGAGGGCGAGGTCGATTTCACCATGTCCGACATCGACAAGCTGTCGCGCAAGGTGCCTGTCCTGTGCAAGGTCGCGCCCGCCGTCAGCCATGTGCACATGGAGGACGTTCATCGCGCCGGCGGCATCATGGCCATCCTGGGCGAACTGGATCGTGCCGGGCTCATCGACACGAGCCTGCCCACGGTGCATTCGGCCACGATGGGCGAAGCGCTGGATCGCTGGGATATCATGCGCAGCCAGGCCGGCAATGTGCACGAGTTCTACAGTGCGGCACCTGGCGGCGTGCCCACCCAGGTCGCCTTCTCGCAGTCGCGGCGCTATCCCGATCTCGACATGGACCGCGAAAAGGGCGTCATCCGTTCGAAGGAACACGCCTACAGCCAGGATGGCGGCCTTGCCGTCCTCTTCGGCAATCTCGCCGAGGACGGCTGCATCGTGAAGACGGCGGGCGTGGACGAATCCATCCTCAAGTTCTCCGGTCCGGCACGCCTGTTCGAAAGCCAGGACGCCTCGGTGAAGGCCATCCTTTCCAACGAGGTGAAGGCGGGTGACGTGGTTGTGATCCGCTACGAGGGTCCGCGCGGCGGCCCCGGCATGCAGGAGATGCTCTACCCGACCAGCTACCTGAAGTCGAAGGGGCTCGGCAAGGCCTGCGCGCTGATCACCGACGGGCGCTTTTCGGGCGGAACGTCGGGCCTGTCCATCGGCCATGTGTCGCCGGAAGCCGCCGAGGGCGGCACGATCGGCCTTGTGCGCGAGGGCGACCTGATCGAGATCGACATCCCCAACCGCACCATCCATCTGGCGGTCGACGATGCCGAACTGGCGCGCCGCCGCGAGGAGCAGGCCGAAAAGGGCTGGCAGCCGGCGGAAAAGCGCAAGCGCAAGATCACGACGGCGCTCAAGGCCTATGCCGCCCTGACGACTTCGGCGGCCAAGGGCGCGGTGCGAGTCGTCGAATAAGCCGCGCGGCGGTATGGAAGAAGCCGCGGGGCGGTCATCCTTTGATGGCCGCCCTTTCGCATGGAAGCGCCGCTTGAACGGACCGATGATTTCAGGCAAACCCGCGTCATGACAAACGCGCCTCGCTCCCTCGATCATCTCGTATTGCCGGTCCTGTCGCTCGACGTCGCGCGCGCACGGCTTGCCGCGCTCGGGTTCACCTGCGCGCCGGACGGCATCCACCCCTTCGGCACGGTCAATGCCTGTGTCTTTTTTTCCGACGGCACTTTTCTGGAGCCGCTTGCCATCGGCGACGCGGTTGTGGCGGAGCAGACCGCCCGTGAGGGCAATGCCTTTACCGCCGGGGATGCCCGGTTCCGGACCACGGTCGGGGACAATGGTTTCTCGGCCCTCGTGCTGGGCAGTGGCGATGCCGATGCCGACGATGCGTCCTTTCGCGCCGCAGGTTTTGGCGGCGGATCACGGCTGGATTTCTCGCGCGCATTCCGCACCCCCGATGGTGCTGGAGGCGAAGCCTCGTTCCGGCTGGCATTCGCCGCGCCGCAACCGGACAACGCAGCCTTTTTCTTCACCTGCCAGCGTGTCAACGTGCCGGCTGTGGACCGTTCCGCCCTGGAAAGCCATGTCAACGGGGTGACCGGTATCCGCGGCGTGGAGTTGCGCGCCGGCAATCCCTCGCGCCATCGCGGCTTTCTTGAACGATTCACCGGAGGCGCTGCAACCGGCGATGACGCTTGCATCCGGGTGGCCTTGGCGAATGCAACCATCGTGACCGGCAGGGATGCCGCTGCACAGGGGCTGGTCTGCCATGCCGTCCGTTTTGCCTGCCGCGACCTTTCCTTGTTGCGCACACGGCTCGATGAAGCCGGCATCGTCAGCAAGTCGGCGGATGGTAATGTTATCGTTCCGCCCGCGCCGGGGCAGGGCGCTACCTTCATTATCGAGGAATGAACCGATGACCGCACCCAACACGAGCGTCAAAGTGGGCGCAGTCACCTTTTCCAACGCGGCCAGGCTGGCGCTGATCGCCGGACCGTGCCAGCTTGAAAGCCGTCAGCATGCCTTTGACATGGCCGGCAGCCTGAAGGAGATTTGCGACGGCCTTGGCATCGGCCTCGTCTACAAGTCGTCCTACGACAAGGCCAACCGGACAAGCATCGGTGCGACCCGTGGTGCCGGACTGGATGCGGCCATGCCGGTCTTCGACGACCTGCGCCGCGAATTCGGCGTGCCGGTGCTGACCGATGTGCATACCGAGGAACAATGCGCCATCGTCGCACCGCATGTCGATGTGCTGCAGATCCCGGCATTTCTTTGCCGGCAAACGGACCTGCTGGTGGCCGCCGCGCGCACCGGCAAGGTCGTCAATGTCAAGAAGGGCCAGTTCCTTGCGCCCTGGGACATGAAAAACGTGGTCGGGAAGGTGACCGACAGCGGCAATCCGGACGTGCTGATCACCGAACGCGGCGCGTCCTTCGGCTACAACACGCTCGTCTCCGACATGCGCGCGCTTCCGATCATGGCCGAGACCGGCGCGCCGGTGATCTTCGATGCCACCCATTCGGTGCAGCAGCCAGGCGGGCAGGGTGCCTCATCCGGTGGAGACCGGCGCATGGTGCCCTACCTCGCCCGCGCGGCTGTCGCGACCGGCGTCGCCGGCGTTTTCATCGAGACCCATGACGATCCGGAGAACACGACATCCTCGGATGCGCCGAACATGATGAAGCTTGCCGACATGCCGGGGCTTCTCGAGCAGTTGCTGGCAATCGACGCGATCGTGAAGAACCGCGGCAATTAACCGGTATATTGTTAACCCGCCGCGACGATACCCGCTGGCAGGATCTGGCTTTGTTGCCCGCCGTCTGACGGTTCCTGGCAACTGGTCAGGATTGCCGCGCCGAACAGCGCGAGAAGCGCAAGGGCTGTCAGGTTGGGCATGACGTCATTCCCTTCAGGCCGGAGGCCCGCCGCCACCTGGGCACGATGGTACCGAGAGGGGGCGAAAACATGGCCGCCGCCATCAAGAATGATGACGGGCCGTAATCCGGCGACGCCGGTTCGTGGTTTCAAACGATTGCAGGTCCCCCGGTGGCCCTTCCGGGCCTTTCGGGCGGGCGCGCTTTCCGCTATGGAAGCCGCGGACCCTCCCTTTCCTGCCTTGCAAAGGACCGATTCAATGACTGCAATCATCGACATTGTGGCTCGGGAAATCCTCGACAGCCGCGGCAACCCCACGGTCGAAGTGGATGTGCGCCTGGAAGACGGCTCGTTCGGCCGCGCCGCCGTCCCCTCCGGTGCCTCGACCGGTGCCCATGAGGCGGTGGAATTGCGCGACGGCGGCCCGCGTTATCTCGGCAAGGGCGTGCAAAAGGCGGTCGATGCGGTCAATGGCGAGATTTTCGAGGCCATTGGCGGCATGGAAGCCGAGGACCAGATCCATGTCGACCAGGTCCTGATCGACCTCGACGGAACGCCGAACAAGGCCCGCCTCGGCGCCAACGCCATCCTCGGCGTCTCGCTGGCCGTCGCCAAGGCGGCAGCCTCGGCCTGCGGCCTGCCGCTCTACCGCTATGTCGGCGGCCCGAATGCCCGCGTGCTTCCCGTGCCGATGATGAACATCATCAACGGCGGTGCCCACGCCGACAATCCGATCGATTTCCAGGAATTCATGGTGATGCCGGTCGGTGCGTCCAGCATAGCCGAAGCCGTGCGCATGGGAGCCGAGATCTTCCACACGCTGAAGAAGGACCTGTCGGCGGCAGGCCACAACACCTCCGTCGGCGACGAGGGCGGCTTCGCGCCGAACCTGAAGAGCGCCGAGGATGCGCTCGATTTCATCATGAAGTCGGTGGAAAAGGCAGGCTACAAGCCCGGTGACGACGTGGCGCTCGCGCTCGACTGCGCCTCTACCGAATTCTTCAAGGACGGAAAATATGCCTATGAGGGCGAGGGCGTGACCCGCTCGGGTGATGAGCAGGCCGCCTATCTCGCCAAGCTCTGCGAGGCCTATCCGATCATTTCCATCGAGGATGGCATGGCCGAGGATGACTGGGATGGCTGGGTGGCCCTCACAAAGGCCGTGGGCGACAAGGTGCAGCTTGTCGGCGACGACCTGTTCGTGACCAATTCTGCGCGCCTGCGCGACGGCATCCGCATCGGCGCGGCCAACTCGATCCTCGTCAAGGTCAACCAGATCGGTTCGCTGACCGAAACGCTGGACGCGGTGGAAACGGCGCACAAGGCGTCCTACACGGCTGTCATGTCTCACCGCTCCGGCGAAACCGAGGACGCCACGATTGCCGATCTCGCTGTTGCCACCAGTTGCGGGCAGATCAAGACCGGCTCGCTCGCGCGTTCGGACCGGCTTGCCAAGTACAACCAGCTCATCCGTATCGAGGAGGAACTGGGCAGCCAGGGCCGCTATGCCGGGCGCGGCATCCTGAAGGCCTGACAGCGCTTCGCTCCGGTTCCATAAAGCGGCCGCATCCGGCGGGATGCGGCCGTTTTCTTTTCATTTTAGCGGGTGACGTAACCAAGCCTTAAGCATGAGTGCCCATGATGCGGGCCTGTCCTTGGTATCGAGTAGCAGCCTGCCCATGTGGACCCGCCAGCACAAGCGCCGCAAGACCGGCCGATTGATCCTCCCCGTGATCGCGGCCGCATTCCTGGGCTATTTCGGGCATCATGCCTTCCAGGGCGAATACGGCCTTGAGAACAAGGCGCGGCTTGAGCAACAGGTCGATCATCTGGAGCAGCAACTGGCCGAGGCCACCGCTTTGCGCCTGAGACTTGAAGCCCGCAACAACCTGCTTCATGATGGCTCCATCGAGAAGGACATGCTGGATGAGCAGGTGCGCAGGCAGTTGGGGCGGGTCGGGCCGGACGAGATCGTGATCCTGGTTGACCCGCGCGGTTGATGCGTTCTGCGAATTAACTGAATATCAGTTCACTCTTGTTTTCCTCAACCTTTTGAGGCATTTGAATGCATGGCTCCCATGCGAGAAATGCACTTGCCGCATGGATGAAACCTGCTAGCGTGTTTTCAATGAACGGGTGGGAGGCCGTTCGGCCATAGAGCCTTGCGCTTCCGTCCCCGGAGAAAACCCAGACAGGGAGTGCAGCATGGCCGCAGCAGCAAGGAAGTCCTCATCCCGCAAGGGCGCGACCGGTTCGCCGGACCTCGTCCGCAAGGCGCCCGCGCCCGAGGAATTCGACAAGGACCAGGAGTTCCGCGCCTATCGCGACATGCTGATGATACGCCGCTTCGAGGAGAAGGCCGGCCAGCTTTACGGCATGGGATTCATCGGCGGCTTCTGCCACCTCTACATCGGCCAGGAGGCCGTGGTCACCGGCATCGAGATGGCCAAGAAGGATGGTGACCAGTTCATCACCGGCTATCGCGATCACGGCCACATGCTGGCGGCCGGCATGAGCGCGCGCGGCGTCATGGCGGAACTGACCGGGCGCAGGGGCGGCTATTCCAAGGGGAAGGGCGGTTCCATGCACATGTTCTCCAAGGAAAAGCACTTTTACGGCGGCCATGGCATCGTCGGGGCGCAGGTGTCGCTGGGCACCGGCCTGGCTTTCGCCAACCGCTACCGGGAGAACGGCAGCGTCTCGGTCACCTTTTTCGGTGACGGCGCGGCCAACCAGGGCCAGGTCTACGAAAGCTTCAACATGGCCGCGCTGTGGAAGCTTCCTGTCATCTTCGTCATCGAGAACAACCGCTACGCCATGGGCACGTCGGTCAGCCGGGCGTCCGCCGAGACCGATTTCTCCATGCGCGGCGTTTCCTTCAAAATCCCCGGCATGCAGGTGGACGGCATGGATGTGCGCGCCGTCAAGGCGGCTTCCGAGGAAGCCTTCGAGTGGTGCCGCGGCGGCAACGGGCCGATCATCCTTGAAATGATGACCTACCGCTATCGCGGCCACTCCATGTCCGATCCGGCCAAGTACCGCACCAAGGACGAGGTGCAGAAGATGCGTACCGAGCAGGACCCCATCGAGCAGGTCAAGGCGCGGCTTCTGGAGAAGGAATGGGCCAAGGAGG
This sequence comes from Phyllobacteriaceae bacterium, assembly GCA_002708825.1. Taxonomy (GTDB): domain Bacteria; phylum Pseudomonadota; class Alphaproteobacteria; order Rhizobiales; family Rhizobiaceae; genus Zhengella. The sequence continues at coordinate 144,499 of PAPF01000009.1, forward strand.
ACGAACTGAAGAAGATCGACAAGGAGGTGCGCGACGTGGTCGCCGACTCCGCCGAATTCGCCCAGAACGACCCGGAGCCGGACACGTCCGAGCTTTACACCGACATCCTGCTCTGAGGGGAAGACGACCATGCCGATAGAGATTCTCATGCCCGCCCTTTCCCCGACCATGGAGGAGGGCAACCTGGCCAAGTGGGTCAAGAAGGAAGGCGACAGCGTTGCCGCCGGCGACGTGATCGCGGAGATCGAAACAGACAAGGCGACCATGGAAGTCGAGGCCGTCGACGAGGGCGTTCTCGGCAGGATCCTCGTCGCGGAAGGCACCGAGGGCGTGAAGGTGAATACACCGATTGCCCTGCTGCTGGCCGAAGGCGAGGATGAATCCGCGCTCGATGAAGCCGCTTCCGGCGGTGGCGGGTCCGATGCATCGGAATCGTCTGGCGGATCCGGCAAGCCGGCCGGTGATGGCGGCGAGGAAGGTGGCGACCCTGTCTCCGACATGGAGGCACGCCGCGTGCCGGGCGAGGGCAAGGTTCATCCCGAGCCGAAGAAGCCGGACGCCGGCGCCGACCCGGACATTCCGGATGGCACGAAGATGGTGAAGATGACCGTGCGCGAGGCGCTCAATTCGGCCATGGCCGAGGAGATGCGCCGCGACGGCGACGTGTTCATCATGGGCGAGGAGGTGGCCGAATACCAGGGCGCCTACAAGATCACCCAGAACCTGCTGGAGGAATTCGGCCCGAAGCGCGTGGTCGACACTCCGATCACCGAGCACGGCTTTGCCGGCGTCGGCGTCGGTGCGGCGATGGCCGGACTGAAGCCCATCGTCGAGTTCATGACCTTCAACTTCGCCATGCAGGCCATCGACCAGATCATCAATTCCGCCGCCAAGACGCTCTACATGTCCGGCGGCCAGATGGGCGCGCCCATCGTCTTCCGTGGTCCGAACGGCGCGGCGGCGCGCGTGGCGGCGCAGCACTCGCAATGCTATGCGGCGTGGTACAGCCACATTCCGGGCCTGAAGGTGATCCAGCCCTACACCGCGGCCGATGCGAAGGGCCTGCTGAAGGCGGCGATCCGCGATCCCAACCCGGTCATCTTCCTCGAGAACGAAATCCTCTACGGCCAGTCCTTCGAGGTGCCGGAGATGGACGATTTCGTCCTGCCCATCGGCAAGGCGCGTATTCACAGGACCGGCAAGGATGTCACCATCGTCTCCTTCGGTATCGGCATGACCTATGCTGTCAAGGCGGCCGAGGAACTGGCGGACCAGGGTATCGACGCCGAGGTCATCGACTTGCGCACCATCCGCCCGATGGATCTCGACACGGTGATCGAGAGCGTGAAGAAGACCAATCGCCTCGTAACCGTCGAGGAAGGCTTCCCGCAATCCTCGGTCGGCGACCACATCGCCAGCCAGGTGATGCAGCGCGCCTTCGACTGGCTGGACGCGCCGGTGGTCACGGTCTGCGGCAAGGATGTGCCGATGCCCTACGCGGCGAACCTTGAGAAACTCGCCCTGCCCAGCGTGGCGGAGGTCGTCGAGGCGGTGAAGGCCGTCACCTACAAGGCCTGAGGAGAGCGCCATGCCGATTGAAATCACCATGCCCGCGCTTTCCCCGACCATGGAGGAAGGCAACCTGGCCAAGTGGCTGGTCAAGGAAGGCGACAGCATTTCCGCCGGCGACGTGATCGCCGAGATCGAGACCGACAAGGCGACCATGGAAGTGGAAGCCGTGGACGAGGGAACGATTGCGAAGATCGTCGTTCCCGAGGGCACCGAGGGCGTCAAGGTCAATGCCGTCATCGCCATCCTCGCCGAGGAAGGCGAGGATGTGGACGAGGCTGCGAAGGGTGGCGGCGGCGCCAGCAAGGACAGTGCCGGGAAGTCGTCTGGAGACGAAAAGCCTGCGCCCTCCGGCCAGGGTCCGGCAAAGGATACGGCCGACCTGCTCGGACCGGCCACCGATGCCGCACCGAAGTCGCCCCAGGCAGGAGCCGCGCCGGCTTCGGGCGGGGATCGAGTGTTCTCCTCGCCGCTGGCGCGGCGCATCGCCAGGGAGGCCGGCATCGACATCGCGAAGGTTTCCGGCTCCGGTCCGAAGGGCCGCGTGGTCAAGGCCGATGTCGAGGCTGCCATGAAGGGCGGCACGGCCAAGGCCGGGGCGCCCAAGGGTGAGCCGCAGAAGGCCGCTCCCGCCGCTGCACCGGCCCTGGCAACCGGACCGTCGACGGATGCCGTCTTGCGCAATTTCGCCGAAGGCAGCTACGAACTGGTCAAGCATGACAACATGCGCAAGACCATCGCCAAGCGCCTGACCGAGGCAAAGCAGACCATCCCGCATTTCTATGTATCGATGGATTGCGAACTGGATGCGTTGCTGGCGCTGCGCGGTCAGCTCAATGCCTCTGCGCCGCAGAAGGATGGCAAGCCGGCCTACAAGCTGTCGGTCAATGACATGATCATCAAGGCGCTGGCACTGGCGCTACGCGACGTCCCGGACGCCAATGTGTCGTGGACCGACGAGGCCATGGTCATGCACAAGCATGCCGATGTCGGCGTCGCGGTGTCCATTCCGGGCGGGCTGATCACGCCGATCGTGCGCCGCGCGGAGGAGAAGAGCCTGTCCACCATCTCCAACGAGATGAAGGACATGGGCGCGAGGGCGAAGGAACGCAAGCTCAAGCCCGAGGAATACCAGGGCGGCACGACCGCCGTGTCCAACATGGGCATGATGGGCGTGTCGAACTTCTCCGCCGTGGTCAATCCGCCCCATGCCACCATCCTGGCCGTGGGTGCGGGCGAGAAGCGGGCCATCGTCAAGGACGATGCCATTGCCATCGCCACCATGATGACGGTGACGCTGTCGACCGACCATCGCTGTGTCGATGGCGCGCTCGGCGCCGAACTGCTGGGCGCCTTCAGGGGCTATATCGAGAACCCGATGAGCATGCTGGTCTGAGCCATGAAGACGGTTCTGGTCTTCGGCGATTCGCTGACCTGGGGATCCGATCCCGCCACCGGCGGGCGGCATCCCGAGGCCGTGCGCTGGCCCGTCGTGCTTGAAAAGGCGCTGGATGGCCGCGCGCGGGTCATTGCAGATGGCCTGCGCGGGCGCACCACCGCCTATGACGAGCATCTGGCCGATTGCGACCGCAACGGCGCGCGCATCCTGCCGACGGTCCTCTATACCCATGCCCCGGTCGATCTTGTCATCCTGATGCTCGGCAGCAACGACATGAAGCCGCACATCGCGGGCACGGCCGTGGCCGCGCTTCAGGGCATGCGCCGCCTGGTGACGATCGTCAGGAACCATGTGCCGGGCATTGAGGGCGCAGAACCGCCGGGCGTGCTGATCGTGGCGCCGCCGCCGCTGTGCGAAACGGCAGATCCCTTCTATGCCGCCATGTTCGCGGGTGGCGTGGAGCAATCGGCCATGACGGCCTCGCTTTACGCCGACCTGGCGGACGAAGCCGATTGCGGCTTCTTCGATGCAGGCAGCGTCGCCCGGACCGCACCGGCGGACGGCGTGCACATGGATGGGGAGAACACCCGCGCGCTCGGCAAGGCGCTGGCGCCGATGGTTCACGTGATGCTTGGGCTTTGATCCGGGTCAAGGGATTGGAAGGAGGCAGGCCATAGGGTAGCAGCGAACGGACAAAACAGGAGGTTCGCCGATGTCCCATGTGCCGCACGAACTGGCGGAGGAATTCCCGGAACACGTCGAGAAGATGCATGAGATGAAAACGTCAAATGCTCATTTCTCAAGGCTTTTCGACGAGTACCACGATATCAACCGCGCGATTCATCGCGCCGAGACGAATGTCGAACCGACCGATGACTTCCACATGGAAGACATGCGCAAGCAGCGCCTGCGGTTGAAGGACGAAATCTACGGGATGCTCGCGGGCTGAGCCTGCCAACTGAGGCCGCGCGCCATCCCCCAGAGAGCCGGAAGGCTCGAAGAAAGGAGAGGGCGCGTGGCCGAAACTTACGACGTGATCATCATCGGTTCGGGACCGGGCGGCTATGTGACCGCCATCCGCTCCGCCCAGCTTGGTTTCAAGACCGCGATTGTCGAGCGCGAACACCTGGGCGGCATCTGCCTGAACTGGGGCTGCATCCCGACCAAGGCATTGCTGCGTTCCGCCGAGATCATGCACTATGCCGATCATTTCAAGAATTACGGCCTCAAGCTGGAAGGCAAGGTGACCGCCGACGTCAAGGCGGTCGTGGACCGCTCGCGCGGCGTTTCCGGGCGCCTCAACGGCGGTGTCGGCTTCCTGATGAAGAAGAACAAGGTCGACGTGATCTGGGGCGAGGCCAAGCTGGCCGGCAAGGGCAAGGTCACCGTCGGCAAGCCGTCGAAGGCCGCCATGCAGCCGCAACATCCCGCGCCCAAGGGTACGAAGGGCGAAGGCGAGTACACGGCCAAGCATATCATCGTGGCGACGGGCGCCCGGCCGCGCGCACTGCCCGGCATCGAGCCCGACGGCAAGCTGATCTGGACCTATTTCGAGGCCATGGTGCCGCAGGAACTGCCGAAGAAGCTGCTCGTCATGGGTTCCGGCGCCATCGGCATCGAGTTCGCATCCTTCTACAATGCCATGGGCTGCGACGTGACGGTGGTCGAGGTCATGCCCACCATCATGCCGGTGGAGGATGCCGAGATTTCCGGCATTGCCCGCAAGCAACTGGAGAAGGCCGGGCTCAAGATCCACACGGAGGCCAAGGTCACGAAGGTGGAAAAGGGTTCCAACTCGGTGAAGGCCACGGTGGAACTGAAGGGCGGCAAGAGTGAGGTCATCGAGGCCGACCGCATGATTTCAGCCGTCGGCGTGCAGGGCAATATCGAGAACCTGGGGCTTGAAACGCTTGGCGTGAAGACCGAGCGCGGCTGCATCGTAATCGATGGGTACGGCCGCACCAGTGTTGACGGCATCTACGCCATCGGCGACGTGGCCGGTCCGCCCATGCTGGCGCACAAGGCCGAGCATGAAGGCGTCGTCTGCATCGAGAAGATCGCTGGCCTGCCCAACGTGCACCCGACCGACAAGGGCAAGATCCCGGGCTGCACCTATTGCCATCCGCAGGTGGCATCGGTCGGCCTGACGGAAGCGAAGGCAAAGGAGCAGGGACGCGACATCCGCGTCGGCCGCTTCTCCTTCGGAGCCAACGGCAAGGCCATCGCGCTCGGCGAGGACCAGGGGCTGGTCAAGACGATTTTTGACCGCAAGACCGGCGAACTGCTCGGCGCGCACATGGTCGGTGCGGAAGTCACCGAACTCATCCAGGGCTTCGTGGTCGCCATGAACCTGGAGACGACGGAAGAGGAACTGATGCACACGATCTTCCCGCACCCGACCTTGTCGGAGATGATGAAGGAGAGCGTCCTCGACGCCTATGGCCGTGTGCTGAACGCCTGACGGGTCAAATGACCCATGTCATTGCGGTCCATGCGGACGCGAGGGAAATTTGCATCGATGCCAATGCAGATGACCGCAAAGGAGCCTGTCATGATGAAACGTGCCATTCAGTGCCTTGCCGCCCTTGCCACGCTGGCAACCTTCAGCGTGACCATGCCGACGAGCGCCAGCGCCGACAGTTGCTGGGACCACAACGGATCAGTCATGCGCCTGCAGGCGCAGGGCAACAGCCGGTGGTTCTACTACGAGCGGCCGAAGTCCTCGCTGCGCGCGGCGGGCGTCCGCCGCGGGACATTGCTGTTCAATGGCCGCAAGTCCGGCGACTGGTATTCGGGAACCGCGCGGCGCTTCTCCCGGTATTGCCCGGGCGAACCGCTCGAATATTTCGTGGAAGGCCCGGTTGCGCGGTCCCAGACCCGCGTCACGGTCCGCGGCACCCGCGAGATCTACGAGCGCTGCCGGCCGACAGGCCGGTACACCGAGGATACGCTGGTCTTTACCTATCTCTACCAGTGCTGAACGGCGTTGCGGCTGAAGCCGCCCCATGACAAACACCCTGCCGGTCACCATATGTCCGGCAGGGCGCGCAACGGGAAAGGACCGGGCGATGATGCATTCCTACGGACCTGAATTCGGCATCATGGGCATGGCCGGGGTCGGTTTCTTCGGCATGCTGCTGATCGGTTTCCTGGCCGGCTACGTGGCCGAACGCGCGATGAACCGCGATCACGGCCTGCTGACCAACATCCTGGTCGGCATAGCGGGCTCGTTTGTCGGCGGCACGCTGGCCAGCCTGTTGAACATCACCTATTACGGTTTCCTCGGAAACCTCGTGGTTGCGACTCTTGGCGCGATTGCCATCCTCTGGCTTTTCGGCAAGAGCAGCCGGGCCTCCTGATTGAAAAGGCCGTCGAAAGGCGAAGGAAGACATGGTCACCATACTCGACACCGTCACCGGAAAACAGCGTCCGCGCCATCCGGAAAAGCAGAAGAACCCGGAAAACGAGATCCAGCGCAAGCCGGCCTGGATCCGGGTCAAGGCGCCCGTGTCGAAGACCTACCAGGAAACGCGCGCCATCGTGAAGGACAACAACCTCGTGACGGTGTGCGAGGAGGCCGGCTGCCCGAATATCGGGGAATGCTGGGACAAGAAGCACGCCACCTTCATGATCATGGGCGAGATCTGCACCCGCGCCTGCGCCTTCTGCAACGTCATCACCGGCAAGCCCAACGCGCTCGATCCGAACGAACCGGATAACGTGGCAAAGGCTGTCCGCCAGATGGGGCTTCAGCACGTCGTCATCACCTCGGTCGACCGGGACGACCTGGCCGATGGCGGGGCACGGCACTTCGCCGATGTGATCGCGGCCGTGCGCGCGGCATCGCCGGAAACGACGATCGAGATCCTGACGCCGGACTTCCTGCGCAAGGACGGCGCGCTGGAAATCGTCGTGGCGGCGAAGCCCGATGTCTTCAATCACAACCTGGAAACGGTCGCCTCCAACTACCTGACGGTGCGCCCCGGCGCGCGCTATTTCCATTCCATCCGGCTGCTGCAACGGGTCAAGGAGATGGATCCCGCGATCTTCACCAAGTCTGGAATCATGGTCGGCCTGGGTGAGGAGCGCAACGAGGTGTTGCAACTCATGGACGACCTGCGCACCGCCGACGTGGATTTCATCACCATCGGGCAATATCTCGCTCCCACGCGCAAGCATCATCCCGTCAAGGCCTTCGTGACGCCCGACGAGTTCAAGTCCTATGAGACCGCGGCCTATTCCAAGGGCTTCCTGATGGTCTCTGCCAGCCCGCTGACCCGGTCGTCCCATCACGCAGGCGAGGATTTCGCCCGCCTGAAGGCCGCGCGCGAGGCCAGGCAGGCATCGGCAAGGGGCTGATCGCGTATCCATGCCCAAGTTCGAGACGAGACGGCCGGTCGATCACGCTGCCGGCGACATGTTCGCCCTTGTCGCCGACGTGGAGAAATACCCGGAATTCGTGCCCATGTGCGAGGCGCTGACAGTTCGCTCACGCCGGGAGCGCGATCATCGCGAGATGATCGTCGCCGACATGACGGTCGGCTACAAGGCCATCCGCGAGACCTTCACCAGCCAGGTGCTGCTCGACCACGAGGCACAGACGATTTCGGTGAAATACATCGACGGCCCGTTCCGGTACCTCACCAACGAGTGGTCCTTCGAGCCGCGCGGCGAGGGCGCCTGCACGGTGCATTTCTATATTGACTACGAATTCAGGAGCCGAATCCTCGGGGCGATGATGGGTGCGGTGTTCGACCGTGCCTTCCGCATGTTCGCGGAAGCCTTCGAGAAGCGTGCCGACGCGATCTACGGACGAGCGGGCAGCGCCTGATCACGCCTCCAGCGCCGTCTTGAGCATGGCAAGTGCGTGCAGCACGGTGGCACGGCGTACGCCGTCTCGGTCCAGTCCGGCAAAGACACGGGCCTCGGTCACGACCGGCCTGCCGGTTTGCGCAAGGCCGAACCAGACAAGTCCGACCGGCTTTTCCGCACTGCCGCCGCCCGGCCCCGCGACGCCCGTCACCGAGACGGCGAGAGCCGCATGCGAGCGGGCAAGCGCACCGGCGGCCATTTCGCCAGCCGTTTCTGCCGAAACCGCGCCATGGGCGGCCAGAGTATCGTCGCTGACACCCAGCATGTCCCGCTTGGCATCGTTGGAATAGGTGATGAAACCGCGATCGATCACGTCGGACGAACCGGCAATGTCGGTGAGGGCGGCTGCGATCAGGCCCCCGGTGCAGCTTTCCGCCGTGGCGATCATCACGCCCTTCGTTCGGGCGATGTCGAGCACCGTGCTGGCGAATTCCCGTGTCGAAGCGCTCATTCCGGTACCTCGCCGGGATAGATGACACTCGCCGTGGCGATGGCCGCGATGCCTTCGTGCCGGCCGACAAAGCCCATCTTCTCGTTTGTCGTCGCCTTGACCGAAATCCGCTCGGCCCCGATGCCGAGCATGGCGCCGAGTGCCGCGGTCATGGCTGTGCGATGCGGCCCCACCTTCGGTGCTTCGGCTATCAGCGTGATGTCGGCATTGGCAATGCGCCCGCCCTTCGCCTTCACCAGTCGCACGGCGTGTTCCACGAAGATATGCGAGGAAGCGCCTTTCCATTGCGGATCGGAAGGCGGGAAATGCGTTCCGATGTCGCCTGCGCCAATCGTCGCCAGCAGCGCATCTGTCAGGGCGTGCAGGCCGACATCGGCATCCGAATGGCCGGACAATGTCCTGTCATGGGCGATCTTCACGCCGCACAGCCAGACATGGTCGCCCGGCCCGAAGCTGTGCACGTCATAGCCGTTCCCGGTGCGCACATCGGGAAAGGCCGGGGCCAGAATGCGGTCTGCCATGGCAATGTCCCTCGGCCAGGTGATCTTGAAGTTGCCGGGCGACCCGGCGATGAGGCGGACCGGCAGGCCGGCCCATTCGGCAATGGCCGCGTCGTCGGTGAAGCTGCGCAACCCTTCCCGGTCCGCCTTGCGATGGGCTTCCAGGATAGCGGCAAAGGGAAAGCCCTGGGGCGTCTGCGCGCCAAACAGGCCCTCGCGGCCGACCGTGCCGGCGACGAGGCCGTCCGCGTCGCCCTTCTTCAGGGTGTCGGAAACCGGCACCGCGGCCAGCACGCCATTGCCGGGCGACAGCGCCTGGATGGCCCTGTCGATGATCGCTGCTTCACAGAAGGGCCGCACGCCGTCATGGATCAGGACGAAGCCGGGCGGATCGCCGGCCAGCGCTTCCAGGCCGGCCAGAACGGAACCCTGGCGGTCCGCCGCGCCCGTCACCGCGGTTACGCGCGCGGGATCGAGCCCCGCCGCGGCCTCGTCGAAACGGTTCCGGTCATCGGCATGGACGACCGCGACAACGCGGCGAATGCGCGGATGGTCCAGGTAGCACTCCAGCGCATGACGCAGCACCGCCTTGCCGCCGATCCGGCGATACTGTTTCGGTCCGCCGTCCTGGCCGGCCCGTTCGCCCCGGCCCGCAGCAACGATGATGGCATCGTACCGTGTTTCCGCCATGTTTGACCTGTTGGAGACCTTGTCCTTGCACTGTCCGGGCCAAAGCCTTAATCGCCGAGTGGCCGTCACGCCAGTCCGGAGGGATTGTTTTCTTTGCCGCAATGCGAAAGGCAATTGCATTGGGGTTTGAAACTGTCTAGAAAAAAGGCAGTCTTACAAGTGCACGAAAATTAATCATGCATGATATCGCAGCATTGGCCGAGCCCCTTGCGATCGGCAATGTAACCGTTCCGAACCGGGTATTCCTGGCGCCCATGTCGGGCGTGACCGATCAGCCGTTCCGCCTGCGCGCCCACCAGGCGGGCGCCGGTCTGACCGTCTCCGAGATGGTCGCTTCCGGCGAGCTTGCGAAGGGCCGCGCCGAATCGGTCCGGCGCATCCGGCTGGCCGGCGTTCCCGTCCAGTCGGTTCAGCTTGCCGGGCGGGAAGCATCCGCCATGGCCGAGGGCGCGCGCATTGCCGAGGAGGGTGGCGCCGACATCATCGACATCAACATGGGCTGTCCGGCGAAAAAGGTGACTGGCGGCTATTGCGGCTCCGCCCTGATGCGCGATCCCGATCATGCGCTGTCGCTGGTGCGCGCCGTCGTTGCCGCGGTTTCGGTCCCCGTCACGCTGAAGATGCGTCTCGGCTGGGACGGGGACAACATGAACGCGCCGCTGATCGCGCGCATGGCGCAGGATGCCGGTGTCGCCATGATCACGGTGCATGGCCGCACGCGCATGCAGTTCTACAAGGGCAGGGCGGACTGGCGCGCCATCCATGCCGTGCGCGAGGCGGTGAGCGTGCCGCTGGTGGCCAATGGCGATGTGGAAACCGCGGCAGACGCGGCCGCCATACTGGCGCAATCCGGTGCCGACGCCGTGATGATCGGGCGTGGCCATTACGGTCAGCCCTGGCTTGCCGGTTCCATCGCGCGGGCCGCTGGCGCCGGGAATGCGGAATCGCGCGTGCCGGCCGGCGGGCAAGCACTTGCCGCCTATGTCATCGATCACTACCGGGACATGCTTTCGCTTTACGGCGAGCAGTCCGGCCTGCGCCAGGCGCGCAAGCACCTGGGCTGGTACATCGACCGCCATGCCCCGGCCTGTCCGGGCGACCGGCGCGCCGCAATCATGACCGGCACCGATCCGTCCGCCGTGATCGATGCGCTTGCCGAGGTCCTGACCGATACGACCTTCACCCAGACACGGAGAGCCGCATGAAGCCGGCCGCGCAGACCCTGACAAGCACGGCCGACCCGGCGCAGCTTGTCCTCAACACGATCCGCCATCCCGTCATCATGGTCGATGAGAAGGGCTACATCACCTTCGCGAATGCCGATGCGGAATCGTTTTTCCGCTCGTCCTCCGCCATCCTCGCGCGCAACCGGCTGGACCAGTTCATCCCCTTTGGCTCCCCGCTGGCGACGCTGGTGGAGCAGGTGCGCGAACGCCGCGCGCCGGTCAACGAATACCGGGTGGACATTTCCTCGCCGCGTCTCGGGCCGGACAAGGTGGTGGACATCTATGTCGCGCCGGTGATCGAGATCCCCGGTTCGGTCGTCGTGATGTTCCAGGAACGCACCATGGCCGACAAGATCGACCGCCAGATGACCCATCGCGGTGCGGCGCGCTCCGTCACCGGGCTGGCGGCCATGCTGGCGCACGAGATCAAGAACCCGCTGTCGGGCATTCGGGGTGCAGCGCAATTGCTGGAACTGTCGGCCTCCGACGAGGATCGCGCACTGACACGGCTGATCACGGACGAGACCGACCGGATCGTCGCGCTCGTCGACCGCATGGAAATCTTCTCTGACGAACGGCCGGTCGACCGCGCGCCCGTCAACATCCACGTGGTCCTCGACCATGTGAAGGCATTGGCGCTCAACGGCTTTGCACGCAAGTTCCGGATCAACGAGGATTACGATCCGTCGCTGCCGCCGGTCTATGCCAACCGCGACCAGCTCGTGCAGATCTTCCTGAACCTGGTGAAGAACGCGGCCGAGGCGCTCGGCGAGCGCGGCGACGGCGAGATCACGCTGTCGACGGCCTTCCGGCCAGGCATCCGCCTTTCGGTTCCGGGCACCGCCGAACGCGTGTCGCTGCCGCTGGAATTCTGCGTGCGCGACAACGGCCCCGGCGTTCCCGAGGACATCCTGCCCTATATCTTCGATCCCTTCATTTCCACCAAGACCAATGGCTCGGGCCTGGGCCTTGCCCTTGTCGCCAAGATCGTTGGCGAACATGGCGGCGTGATCGAATGCGACACGTCGGTCCGCGGGACCACCTTCCGCATTCTCATGCCCGCCTTCAAACCCGGCACCAACGAGACCGGCGACATGCCGCCGGCAACGGAGATCTGACCCATGGCCAACGGAACCGTTCTGGTCGCCGATGACGACGCGGCAATCCGGACCGTGCTCAACCAGGCGCTTGCGCGCGCCGGCTACGATGTTCGGGTGACCTCCAATGCCGGGACGCTGTGGCGCTGGGTCGCGGCCGGCGAGGGCGATATCGTCGTTACCGATGTTGTCATGCCCGACGAGAACGCCTTCGACCTGCTGCCCCGCATCAAGAAGATAAGGCCGGAACTTCCGGTCATCGTGATGAGCGCGCAGAACACCTTCATGACGGCGATCAGGGCATCGGAGCGCGGTGCCTACGAATACCTGCCCAAGCCGTTCGACCTGACCGAACTGCTGAACATCGTCGGGCGTGCCATGGCCGAGCCGAAGCGCCCGGTCGTGGACCGCAATGCCGAGGAGCAGCCCGATTCCATGCCGCTGGTTGGCCGCTCGCCCGCCATGCAGGAAATCTACCGCATGCTTGCGCGCATGATGCAGACCGACCTCACGGTGATGATCACCGGCGAGTCCGGCACCGGCAAGGAACTGGTCGCGCGCGCCCTGCACGAATATGGCCGGCGGCGCAACGGCCCCTTCGTCGCCATCAACATGGCCGCCATCCCGCGCGACCTGATCGAATCGGAACTGTTCGGGCACGAGCGTGGCGCCTTTACCGGCGCCCAGCACCGCTCCACCGGCCGTTTCGAGCAGGCCGAGGGCGGAACACTGTTTCTCGACGAGATCGGCGACATGCCGATGGAGGCGCAGACCCGGCTCCTGCGCGTGCTCCAGCAGGGTGAATACACCACCGTCGGCGGGCGCACGCCGATCAAGACCGATGTGCGCATCGTCGCCGCCACCAACAAGGACTTGCGCGTGGCGATCAACCAGGGCCTCTTCCGCGAGGACCTGTTCTACCGTCTGAACGTGGTGCCGCTGCGCCTGCCGCCGCTACGCGAACGCGCCGAGGACGTCCCGGACCTTGTGCGCCATTTCTTCAAAGCCGGCGAGAAGGAAGGCCTGCCTGCCAAGCGTATGGCCCAGGACGCGCTGGAGATCATGAAGCGCTATCCCTGGCCGGGCAACGTGCGCGAACTGGAGAACCTGGTGCGGCGTCTGGCCGCCCTCTATCCGCAGGACGAGATCACGGCCGAGATCGTGGATAGCGAACTCTCCGGCGTGTCCGCCGGTACCGCTCCCGCTGCCATGGCGGGCCTGCCGGACGAAATCACCATTTCCCAGGCCGTCGAACACTACCTGCAGCGCTATTTCCGCTCGTTTGGTGACGACCTGCCGCCGCCGGGCCTATACCAGCGCGTGCTTCAGGAGGTTGAGTACCCCCTCGTGCTGGCCTGCATGACGGCGACGCGCGGCAACCAGATCAAGGCCGCCGAACTGCTCGGCCTCAACCGCAACACGCTGCGCAAGAAAATCCGGGAACTGGGCGTCAACGTCTACCGGACGGCAAAAACGGGCTGAACGGATTTCTGCCTCATTTTCACCATTGGCCGCCCATAGAGCTTCCGTTCGCGCGTGTTTTGTTGCAGAATCGTCACAATGCGTTGCAATAGGGTCACGCTCGATTGACCCGCCAAAACCGAAACGGGTGGACGGTTTCTCGTGCTGGATCGCATGACGAAGGACAGGGACGGCATGACGCCGGGCGAGGGGCGCAGGCTGCTTGCCCTTCCGGGCGTCCTGACCGTCGTTGCCGCCCTGCTGGTCGCCGTCGTTTCCTTCGTGATCCTGATGGGGCTCACGCCCATCCGTCCAGACGAAACGACGACACTCGTGCTGATCGGCATCAATGCCGCGCTCGTGCTGACGCTGATCGTGCTGATCCTGCGCGAGGCGCGCCGGATCATCCAGGCGCGCCGCGTCGGAAAGGCGGCCTCGCGCCTGCACGTGCGCATCGTGGCCCTGTTCTCGCTCGTCGCCGCGGTTCCGGCGATCATGGTCGCGATCGTCGCCTCGATCACCCTGGACGCAGGCCTCGACCGCTGGTTCGAGATCCGCACGCGCGCCATCATCAATTCCTCGCTTTCCATCGCCGAAGCCTATATCCGCGAGAACGCCGGAAGCCTTCAGGGAACGACCCTCTCGATGGCCGGCGACCTCGATCAGAACCGCCTCCTGTTCAGTCTCGACAAGGGTGGCTTCCGAAAGTACCTCTCCGATCAGGCCAATGGCCGCGCGCTTGCCCATGCCGCCCTCATCAACGCGCAGGGCGCCTTCGTGATGACGGCTGAGACAGCGGCCGATTTTCCCATGCCGGAACCGTTTCCGGAGGTCATCGACCAGGCACAGGACGGCCGTCCCGTGCTCATTCCGCCGCGCTTCCGCAACCTTGTCGGCTGTGTGGTGAAGCTGCGCGAACTGGAGGACGGCGACCTGTTTCTCTATACGGTGCGCGTTGTTGATCCCGAGGTCATCAAGGCGCGCCAGATCGTGGCGGCGAACGTGGCCGAATACCAGGGGCTTGCCAACAACCGCACGTCAACGCAGGTCGCCTTTGCATTGCTCTACCTGGGTGTGACGCTTGTCGTGGTGCTGTCGGCAATCTGGACCGGCATCGCGGTTGCCGACCGTCTTGTGCGTCCGATCCGCCAGCTCATCGGCGCCGCCGATGAGGTTTCCACCGGCAATCTTGACGTTCGCGTGCCCGTGCGGCTTTCGGACGGTGACGTGGCTTCCCTCGGCGACACCTTCAACAAGATGCTGGCGCAGCTGAAAAGCCAGCGCAACGAACTGCTCTCCGCAAAGGACCAGATCGATGAACGCCGCCGCTTCTCCGAAGCCGTCCTGTCGGGCGTGACAGCGGGCGTGATCGGCGTTCAGTTCGACGGGTCGATTTCGCTCGTCAACCGGTCCGGTGAGCAGATGCTGGGCGTCCTTTCCGCCGATGTGGAAGGCAAGAACCTGTCGGAAATCCTGCCGCATATCGGCCAGGTCTTCGAGATCGCGCGCAACTCAGGGCGTCCGGTCTGGCGCGAGCAGACCGCCTTCTACCGGAACGGGATGGAGCGGACCTTCAACGTGCAGATCACGGTGGAGGACTCCGACGACGAGGACCACGCCTACGTTGTCACCGTTGACGACATCACGGACCTGGTCACGGCGCAGCGCACGTCCGCCTGGGCGGATGTGGCGCGCCGCATCGCCCATGAGATCAAGAACCCGCTGACGCCGATCCAGTTGTCGGCGGAGCGTATCCGCAGGCGCTATGGCAAGGTCATCACCGAGGACCGCGAGGTGTTCGACCAGTGCACCGACACGATCATCCGTCAGGTGGGCGACATCGGGCGCATGGTGGATGAATTCTCGGCTTTCGCGCGGATGCCGAAGCCGTCAATGGAGGAAACCGACCTGCGCGAGGCATTGCGCGAGGGATCCTTCCTCGTCGAGGTGTCCCGCAGCGAGATCGCCTTCGAGCGGGCGTTCATGGACACGCCGCTGCCTGGCCGCTTCGATAATCGCCTCATGGCGCAGGCTGTCGGCAATCTCGTCAAGAACGCGGCCGAATCCATCGACGGGGCGATGGTGGACGATCCCTCGCTCAAGGGCGTGATCCGCATCGCCGCGAAGGTGGAGAACGGGCGGATCGTCGTCGATGTGATCGACAATGGCCGCGGCCTGCCGCGGGACAACCGCCAGCGCCTGCTGGAACCCTACATGACAACGCGGGAGAAGGGCACGGGCCTCGGGCTGGCCATCGTCCGCAAGATCATTGAGGACCACGGCGGCACGCTCAGCCTGCACGATGCGCCGGCATCGTTTCATGGCGGACGCGGCGCGATGATCCGCATCATTTTGCCCGCAGCCGGCGCCAGCGGCGCCCGGACTCGGGAAGGGGCGCAAACGCAACAAGAAGAAGACCGGAAGGTGGACCATGGCGTCTGACATTCTCATCGTCGACGACGAAACCGACATTCGCGAGCTTGTGGCGGGTATCCTCGAGGACGAGGGACACGAGACGCGCACCGCCCATGACAGCGACAGCGCGCTGGCGGCGATCACCGAGCGCGTCCCGCGGCTTGTGTTTCTCGACATCTGGCTCCAGGGGTCCAGGCTGGACGGGCTCGCCCTGCTCGACACGATCAAGAAGATGCATCCCGACCTTCCCGTGGTCATGATTTCCGGCCATGGCACGATAGAGACGGCGGTTTCGGCCATCCGGCGCGGCGCCTATGATTTCATCGAGAAGCCGTTCAAGTCCGACCGGCTGATCCTGATCGCGGAACGGGCGCTGGAAACTTCCAAGCTCAAGCGCGAGGTTTCGGAACTGAAGAAGCGGTCCAGCGACTCCTTCGACCTCATCGGCAATTCCAACGTGATGATGCACCTGCGCCAGACAATCGAGCGCGTGGCGCCGACCAACAGCCGCATCATGATCGTCGGGCCGTCAGGGTCGGGCAAGGAAGCCGTGGCACGCGCGATCCATGCCCAGTCCGCCCGGGCCACGGCACCGTTCGTGACGATCAACGCGGCTGCGATCACGCCCGAGCGCATGGAGATCGAACTCTTCGGAACCGAATCGAACGGCGCGGAGCGCAAGGTCGGCGCGCTGGAGGAGGCCCATCGCGGCATCCTCTATCTCGACGAGGTGGCCGACATGCCCCGCGAGACCCAGAACAAGATCATGCGGGTCCTGGTCGACCAGCAGTTCGAGCGGGTGGGCGGTACGCGCCGGGTGAAGGTGGATGTGCGCATCATCTCGTCGACGGCGCGCAACCTGGAAGCGATGATCGCCGAAGGCGCGTTCCGCGAGGACCTCTATCACAGGCTCGCCGTGGTGCCGGTCGTCGTTCCGCCGCTGGCCGACCGGCGCGAGGACATCCCCTACCTGGCGGACTATTTCGTCAGCCAGATCGCCCGCCAGTCCGGCATCAAGCCACGCCAGATCGGCGACGACGCGATGGCCGTCCTGCAGGCACACAACTGGCCGGGCAATGTGCGCCAGTTGCGCAACAATGTGGAGCGGTTGATGATCCTGGCGCGTGGCGACAACCCCGAATCGCCGATTACCGCCGACCTCCTGCCCGCCGAGATCGGCGAAATGATGCCGCGCACGCCGAGCCAGACTGACCAGCACATCATGGCCCTGCCGCTTCGCGAGGCCCGCGAGATGTTCGAACGCGACTACCTCGTCGCCCAGATCAACCGCTTTGGCGGCAATATCTCGCGCACGGCGGAATTCATTGGTATGGAGAGGTCGGCGCTTCACCGCAAGCTGAAGTCGCTGGGCGTCTGAAGAGGGGCGGGGACCTGCCATGCGTGTCATCATCTGCGGAGCCGGCCGGGTGGGTTACGGCATAGCCGAGCGCCTGGCGGCGGAAGAAAACGACGTGACGGTCATCGACACGTCGCCCGAACTGATCCGTGCCATCCGCGACACGCTCGACGTGCGCGGTTTCGTCGGACACGGTTCGCACCCGGAAGTGCTCCAGGCCGCCGGCGCCGAACAGGCCGACATGATCGTGGCGGTCACGCTGCATGACGAGGTGAACATGGTGGCCTGCCAGGTTGCCCATTCGCTGTTCAACGTGCCCACCAAGATCGCGCGCATCCGCTCGCAATCCTATCTCCGCAAGCACTACCAGGACCTGTTCTCGCGCGACCACATGCCCATCGACGTGATCATCTCGCCGGAAGTCGAGGTGGGCGAGATGGTGCTGCGGCGCATCGCATTGCCCGGCGCCACGGATATCGTGCGTTTCGCGGAAGGCAATGTCGTCATGGTGGCCATCGAGTGCATGGAGGAATGCCCGGTCATCAACACGCCGCTGGCGCAGTTGACGGAACTGTTTCCCGACCTGCCGTCCACCGTGGTCGGCGTGTCGCGCGACGGCAAGGTGTTCATTCCCCATTCCGCCGACCAGCTTGCCGCCGGCGACCTCGCCTATGTCGTCACCGAAAAGGGCCAGGTGAAGCGCACGCTCGGCCTGTTCGGGCACGAGGAGCCGGAAGCCAAGCGCATCGTGATTGTCGGCGGCGGCAATATCGGCCTGTTCGTCGCCCGCACGCTGGAAGGCCGCCAGGCCCACGCCAAGGTCAAGATCATCGAGAGCAACCGCGAGCGCGCCATCGACATCGCCGACCAGCTGAACCGGACCGTCGTGCTGCACGGCGATGCGCTCGAACAGCGGCTGCTCATGGAGGCCGACATTGCCGACGCCGATCTCATGGTGGGCCTGACCAATGACGACCAGGTCAACATCCTGGCCTCCGCCATGGCCAAGCGTCTGGGCTGCAAGTCGAATCTCGTCCTCATCAACAATCCGGGCTTCCACGAGTTCGCCCGCACGCTCGGCATCGATGCCTATGTGAACCCGCGCAACATCACCATCTCGCGCGTCCTACAGCATGTACGCCGCGGCCGTATCCGCGCGGTCCACACCATCCAGCGCGGTGCTGCCGAGATCATCGAGGCCGAGGCGCTCGAGACGTCCTCGCTTGTCGGCGCGGAACTGCGCGAACTGGACCTGCCGGACGGGATGCGCATAGGCGCCATCTGGCGCGACGGAAAGATGACCAAGCCCGGAGGCTCGGTGAAGATCAGGCCTGGCGACAGGGTGGTGATCTTCGCCATGCAGGGGGCCGTGAAACAGGTGGAGCAGATGTTCCGGGTCAGCCTCGAATTCTTCTGACCGCCGCGCCCCGCAGCAGGATACTTGCCCTTATGGAGACCTGACCCCATGCCCCGCATCGCCTATGTCAATGGCCGCTACGTTCCCCACAGGGAAGCGGTCGTCCATGTCGAGGATCGCGGCTACCAGTTCGCCGACGGCGTCTACGAGGTCTGCGAAGTGGCGCGCGGCTACATCATCGACATGAGCCGTCATCTGGACCGGCTGGCACGCTCGCTGCGTGAACTGGACATGGCCTGGCCGATGCACCGCGATGCGCTCGAAGTGGTGATCCGCGAGGTGGTGCGGCGCAACCGCGTTTCCAACGGCCTGGTCTACCTGCAGGTCACGCGCGGTGTTGCCCCGCGCGATCACGTCTTCCCCAACCCGCCGGTCCGGCCTTCGCTTGTCATCACGTCTCGACGGGCCGACCCCGCGGTAGCGGCGGCACGGGCGGAGAGGGGCATCGCGGTCGTCACCGTGCCTGAAAACCGCTGGGAGCGCGTCGATATCAAGACCACAGGCCTGCTGCCCAATGTCATGGCCCGCCAGGTGGCCAAGGAAGCCGGCGCATCGGAAGCCTGGTTCGTCGACGATGACGGGTTTGTCACCGAGGGCGCGGCGACCAATGCCTGGATCGTGACCGGCGACGGCATCCTCGTCACGCGGCCGGCGGAGTTCGGTATCCTGCGCGGCGTGACCCGGACGGGCGTGTTCGATGTGGCGTCATCGCTGGGCCTGGCAATCGAGGAACGGCCTTTCAGCGTGGAGGAGGCGATGGCGGCACGCGAGGTCTTCATCACTGCGGCGACCATGCTCGTCATGCCGGTGGTGCGCATCGATGACCGGACCGTCGCCAACGGAATTCCCGGCTCGATTGCACTTTCGCTGCGCAAGGCCTTCTTTGACATTGCAGAAAAGACCATGGTTTGATAACCGCAGGACACGGAGAGGGCGGACTGTTTCTTTTGTGTTGCTGTGTCAGGCCGTCTGCCTTCGCCGGATTGCTGCCGGTCGCCGGTGACAATGCCCCCGGATTGTCAAACAAGAATGACACGGTGAAAGAAAAAAAATGGCTGAACGCTCACAAAATTTACAAGATCTCTTTCTCAACACCGTCCGAAAGAACAAGAACCCGCTCACGATTTTTCTCATCAACGGCGTGAAGCTTACGGGTGTTGTTACGTCATTCGATAATTTCTGCGTTCTCCTGCGCCGGGACGGTCATTCGCAACTCGTCTACAAGCATGCGATCTCGACGATCATGCCGAGTCAGCCCGTGCAGATGTTCGAGAGCGAAGAGAGCGCGTCCTGATTGGGCCCTGACCGCACAGACGGTGGGGGCGGCAATGACGGCGAAGGCCTGCGCCTGGGTGTGCGGGCGCTCGTTCTCGTGCCTGTTCTCACACGCCTGCAGGATCGCCGCGAAAGCGATGGCGGCGCGCGGCGCAAGCTGACGCGATCCCCTGAAGCGCGCCTGGAAGAAGCCTGCGGCCTCGTCCGCGCCATCGACCAGGACATCGTCCATGCGGAGGTCGTTACCGTCGCGCAGCCGCGCCCGGCAACCCTGTTCGGCACAGGCCGGATCGAGGGGTTCGCCGAAATCGTGCGCGAGACCGGTGCCGAACTCGTCGTTGTCGATCATCCGCTGACGCCGGTCCAGCAGCGCAACCTCGAAAGGGAACTGGCCGCCAAGGTGCTCGACCGCACTGGCCTGATCCTTGAAATCTTCGGCCGGCGGGCGCGCACCAAGGAAGGCGTGCTGCAGGTGGAACTGGCCCATCTGGAATACCAGCGCGGGCGGTTGGTCCGCAGCTGGACCCACCTGGAGCGCCAGCGCGGCGGCGCCGGTTTCCTGGGCGGTCCCGGTGAAACGCAGATCGAGGCGGACCGGCGCATCCTCCAGGACAAGATCACCAAGCTGAAGCGCGAACTGGAAACCGTGCGGCGCACGCGCGACCTGCACCGCGCCAAGCGCAAGAAGGTGCCTTATCCGGTCGTCGCCATCGTCGGATACACGAATGCCGGCAAGTCGACATTGTTCAACCGCCTGACCGGCGCCTCGGTCATGGCCGAGGACATGCTGTTCGCGACGCTGGACCCCACGTTGCGCCGGGTCAAGTTGCCCCATGGTGCCACCATCATCCTGTCCGATACGGTCGGTTTCATTTCCGACCTTCCGACGCACCTGGTGGCTGCCTTCCGAGCGACGCTGGAGGAGGTCGTGGAAGCTGATCTCGTCATACACCTGCGCGATATCTCCGATCCTGACACGGCCGCGCAGGCAGAGGATGTGGAAGGCATCCTCGCCAGCCTGGGTGTGGATCCGGAGGACCGGAGCAAGGTTCTGGAGGTCTGGAACAAGATCGACAACCTCGCCGGAAACGACCGTTTGCGGATCGCCGAGGATGCGGCGCAATTGCCGGATGGCAACCGCCCCATCGCCGTGTCGGCGATCACGGGAGAGGGGGTCGACACGCTGATGGCGGCCATCGAGACCCGCATATCTGGCACATTGCGGCCACTTTCTGTCACGCTCAAGCCGGATCAGATGGCGCTGGTCGACTGGATCTACCGCCATGCCTCGGTCCTCAGACGGACCGACCATGACGATGGGGGCGTCAGCCTGGAATTGCAGGCTCCGGAAGCTGCGGCCGGTGAAATCCTCGAACGGGTCTACGGCAAGCGTTCGCGCGATCCCTGGGATGGGTGAGGCTCAGGGCTGACGCTTTGCTGCCTGCCAGAGCGCCTCCATCTCGTCCAGACCCGCTTCTTCAAGCGAACGTCCTTGCCTGTCAAGGGCCTGTTCAACCTTGTGAAACCTGTGCGCGAACTTGTCATTCGTTCTCCGCAGGGCATCTTCGCTGTCGAGACCCAGATGCCGGCCGAGATTGACGAGCGCGAACAGGACGTCCCCATATTCCTCGCGCGCGTGGGCCGTGTCGCCGGAGGCCAGGGCCTCGCGCAGTTCGCCGATTTCCTCCTCGATCTTGTCGAGGACGGGCGCGGCATCCTTCCAGTCGAACCCGACCTCGGCGGCGCGCTGCTGGAGTTTCAGCGCCCGTGTGAGAGCGGGCAGGGCGGTGGGAACCGAATCGAGGTAGCCCTTGCCGCCGGCTTCGGGATCGAGGCCGAGGGAAATCCGTTCGGCCCGTTTTGCCGCCCGCTCCGCCGCCTTGATCTCGTCCCATGTCTTCTTGACCGCGGCCGGATCGGCGGCATCGCCGTCACCAAAGACATGCGGATGCCTGCGGATCATCTTGGCCGTGATCGCCTCGACCACGTCCGGAAAGGCGAAGGCGCCGCATTCCTCCGCCATCCGGGCGTGAAAGACGACCTGCAGCAGCAGGTCGCCCAGTTCGTCGCGCAGGTCGACCAAGTCACCGCGCTGGATCGCGTCTGCCACCTCGTAGGCTTCCTCGATCGTGTAGGGCGCGATCGAGGCAAAGTCCTGCTCCAGGTCCCAGGGGCATCCCGTTACCGGCGTGCGCAACGCCGCCATGATCTCCAGCAGGCCCTCGATATGGCGCGATGGCACCGTCTTGCCGCCGCTCATTCTTCGCGCCACCAGGTTTGCAACTGGTAGCCGTAGACCGGCGTGGCAGCGGGATGGCGGATCGCGCTGGAATGGGCCACCCGTTGCCCTTCCAGGTGATAAAGCTGCACAAGGTAGTGCCCGGAGAGGAGCACGCGGTCATAGGCCCGCACGGCGGTGACGAAATCGTCCTTGTCGCGCGCCTTGAGAAGGGCATCGATCATGGCATCAACGGCCGGGTTCGCGACGCCGGCGAAGTTGTAGGTCCCTTCCAGGTCGCGCGCCGCCGACCCCCACCGCCCGATCTGTTCGGCGCCGGGCGACAGCGACGAATAATAGAACTGCATCATGACGTCATAGTCATAGGTTTGCAGGCGCTGCTGGTATTGCGCGTCATCGACACTGCGCAACTCGACCCGGATTCCGAGCGCGGCCAGCGTGCGTTGCCAGGCTGACGCCAGCGCTTCCCCGGACTTGCCCTTCAGCAGGATCTCGAATTGCACGGGTTGTCCGTCGGGGGTTGTCATTACCTGGTTTTCCAGCGTGTAGCCCGCTTCCTTCAGGATGTTGAAGGCATGGCGCAGGAAGGTGCGGTCGCGGCCTGAGCCGTCGGACGAGGGCGGCTCGAGGGTTCCGGCCATCGCCGCCGGCTCGACCGCCTGGGGAAAGGGAGCCAGGAGCGCCTTCTCCGCATCGCTCGCCGGGCGGCCATGCGAGGCGAGTTCGGAGCCGTCGAAGAAGCTTTTTGTCCGGGTATAGGAGCCGTCATAGAGGTTGCGGTTGATCCATTCGAAATCCATGAGCGCGGCGAGCGCCTTGCGCAGCGCCTTGTCTGACAGCAGGGGGCGGCGCGTGTTGAACACGAAGCCGAGCATCCCGGACGGCAGCCCTTCCTCGAACTCGGATTTCACGATGCGGCCGTCGGCAACGCCGGGAAATCCGTATTCGTTCTTCCAGCGCACCGGGTCCTTGTCGACGAAGACATCGACAAGTCCCTTCTTGAACGCCTCGAACATGGTCGCCTCGTCGCGGAAATAATCGATCCGGATCTCGTCGTAATTGTCGAAGCCGCGCTTTGAGGGATGGTCCTTCGCCCAGTAGTCCGGATTCCGCGTGAGCGTGATCGACTGGCCGGGATCGATCTGCGCCATCACGTAGGGTCCGGACGCGACCATGGGTTCGAGCGTCGAGCGGTCGAACGTATCGAAGGCGGTGGCGTGTTCGGGCAGGATGGGCAGAAGCGCGAGCAGCAGGGGCAGTTCGCGATCCGCCTTCTCGTTGAAGGTGAAACGGACACCGCGCTCGCCGGTCTTTTCGATCGACTCCACGCCGTCGAGCCATCGCCGGTAGAGAGGGCGCGCCTTCTCCTTCATGAGTTTCATGGAAAAGAGAACGTCCTCCACGCGGATCGGTGCGCCGTCGGAAAATCGCGCGCGTTCATCCAGTGTGAATTCGATGAACGTCCGCTCCTCGTCGGTCTCGACCGAACGCGCGATCAGCGGATAAAGCGTGAAGGCCTCGTCACGCGAACGCGCCATCAGGCTTTCGAAGACATTGTAGCCGAATTCCTGGTCGAACAGGCCACGCGCGGCATCGCCCTGCACGATGAACGGATTGACGGAGTTGAAGGTGCCGCGCACGGCATAGACGATCCGCCCGCCCTTCGGCGCCTGCGGATTGGCATAGGGAAAGTGTTCATATCCGGCCGGTAGCGCGGGTTCGCCATGCATGGATATCGCGTGGACAGGTTCGCCTTGGCTCGCACCGGTCATAAACGCTGCGGCAATGAGAGCAAAAACGATGCGCAGGCGATGCATGGGCCGTCCCCGTTAGCGTTCATGAGCGTGATTCGGCGTTGAAGGTAACATGCATGGTAGGCGGCTCAATGGCCAAGGCCGGGCTTGCAGGCCACGGGTTTTGCGGGCGCGCGGCCTTCATGCATGCTTGCCCTTCACCGCGTCGCGGTGTAACACCCGCGCGAACGGCTAATGCTCGCCGCGTTGGCGCCGGCGACATTCAATTGCCTCATTTTGGCAACACGAGACCTGCTGGCGGCGGCTGACAGCCGCCAAGGATTTAAGAGGATAGACATGATGAAGAAGCTGACTCTTGCAGCTTTCGCCCTGGCCGCCGCCGGAATGGCGTTCAGCACCCCTGCATCCGCCCAGCAGAACCAGATCCCGGAAGGCTGGTTCAAGCTTTGCCAGAAGCAGAAGGACAGCGATGTCTGCAACGTGCAGTTCATCAAGGCGGCCAAGGAGACCGGCCAACTGCTGGTGGGCATCTCGCTCATCGAGATCACCGGCAAGGCCCAGCGCCGGATCATGCAGATCACGGTGCCGCCCATGCGCATCCTGCCGCCCGGCATCGGTCTCCAGATCGATGGCGGCAAGACCGCGAAGCTGGAATACGTGATCTGCCCGATCCAGCCGTCGCCAAGCTGCATCGCCGAGGCGCCGCTGACCGACGAGATCATCAACTCCTTCAAGAAGGGCGGCGAACTGACGATCACGGCGGTGAACTTCCAGAACCAGCCCACCCCGGTGAAGATCACGCTGAAGGGCTTCACCGAAGCCTATGATGGCGAGCCGATCCAGCAGTCGGACTACGAGGAACGGCAGAAGAAGTTGCAGGAAGAGATCGCCAAGCGCCAGGAGGAGTTCCAGAAGAAACTCCAGGCAGAGCAGGATAAGGCGAAATCCAACTGAGCGATTCCCGCCAGCATCGGATCAAATGAAAACGGGGCCGCAAGGCCCCGTTTGTCGTTCAGGCACCCGGATAGGCGGGATGCCGGTCAGTGCATGCTGGCCTCGCGTGGCACATAGCGGCCATTGCTCATTCCGGTGAAATATTCGCGCACCTGGGGATGGCGCACCGGTTCGCCGCTTTCGTCGGGCAGCAGGTTCTGCTCCGACACATACGCCACGTATTCGGTTTCGGCGTTCTCGGCGAAGAGGTGGTAGTAGGGCTGGTCCTTCCGGGGCCGGATTTCCGGCGGAATGGCCTGATACCATTCCTCTGTGTTGGCGAAGACGGGATCGACATCGAACACGACCCCGCGGAACGGAAAAAGGCGGTGCCGGACAACCTGTCCGATCTGGAACTTGGCTTGGTTGATCATCGTCATCTGCTTCAAACTCCCCGTCTTTATGTGGGGTTGGCACCGGTTGGATCAATACCCCGAAAGGCCGCATGTCCACTTTGCCGGCTCACCTTGGCACAGGGAAATGAACCGGCCATGAACCGGAGCCTGATTGCGGGCGGTGCTCGGCCGGACTGATCCGGCAGTGAAGGTTTTTCCAACCGGCCAGGCGTGACGGAACAGGCGTCCCGGTGTATGGGGAAGCGATGGTCCGGCCGTGTCCGCCGGGCATTCGCCGCCTTTCCTGTCGCAACAGCCCGTCCTGTCCCTCCATGAGCAATGTCATTGGCCTTGTCCTGCCATTCTTCGGGCTGATCCTCCTCGGCTTCGTTGTTGCGCGAATCACCCGCAAGCCGCTGATCGAAACCGGCTGGATGAACACCTTCATCATCTATATCGCGCTGCCGGCCCTGTTCTTCCAGCTTCTCTCCAAGACGCCGATCGAGAAGCTGACCGAATGGGGTTACATCTTCGGGTCCGTCTTCTCCACCTATGTCGTCTTCGCGCTGATGTTCGTCTGGTCGGCGATCCGCTCGCGCGGCGAGATCGCCCAGAGCACGATCAAGGGCCTCGCCGCGGCCTATGGCAATATCGGCTACATGGGCCCCGGCCTTGCGCTTCTGGCTCTGGGACAGGACGCGGCCGTTCCGGTCGCCCTGATCTTCTGTTTCGAGAACATCCTCCATTTCGCGATCGCACCGCTGATGATGGGGCTGGCCGGCGGCACGGATGAACCGCCTTTGCGCATCGCCCTCGGCGTCGTGCGCAAGATCGCGCTGCATCCCTTCATCCTGGCAACCGTGGCCGGCGTCGGCGCCGCTGCGCTTGATGTCAGCCCGCCGCTGCCGCTGGAGCGCCTGTTGCAATATCTGGCGAACGCGGCTGCGCCCTGTGCGCTCTTCGTCATGGGCGTGACACTTGCGCTGCGGCCATTGACGCGGATGCCGGCGGAGATCGGCGTCATCGTGCCGTTGAAGCTGCTCGTCCATCCGCTGATCTGCTGGGTGACGCTGAGCTGGGTCGGCAATTTCGATCCGGTCTGGGTCTGGTCCGCTGTCTTGCTGGCCGGCCTTCCGACCGCCACCAATGTCTTTGTCATTGCCCAGCAATACGGGGTCTGGGTGGAGCGCGCCTCGGCGACGATCCTCGTGACGACGACGTTGTCGGTCCTTTCGGTGACCGGGCTACTGCTGCTGGTGACGGGCGGTCATCTTCCGGCCGACCTCTTTCCCTAGGCCGCGGATGTCATCGGCAAACCGGCCGAAACCGGTTCCCGGTGCCATTCCCTCGCGCATGAAAAAGCCGCGCAAGGGGGGCAGCGAGCGCAACAGGGACAGCCCGGCGCTGCGCGCGATCTGGGCTGGCAGGAAATCCGACAGGAGCGTCCCGTTCAGCGCGTTGACCGCGCCGGCACGCGCCAGGATGTCTGGACGACGGCGAGCGGTATAACGGGCCAGCACGTCCGGCGTGCCGGGATCGCCAACGCCTTCCAGCACGGATGCAAGGTCCATCACGTCGCGAAGGCCGAGGTTCAGGCCCTGCGCGCCGATCGGCGGAAAGACGTGGGCGGCCTCGCCGACAAGCGCGATGCGCCGCGCGGCGAATGCCGAGGGAAGGGTTGCGCTCAGCGGCCATGCCTGGCGCGGTCCTGGTTCCGATATCTTGCCAAGCATGGAATCCATGCGCTGCTCCACAGCAAGGCAGAAGGCGTCGCCGGTCAGGGCGCCCAGGCGCTCGGCCTCATCCGGCGCGCTGACCCAGACGAGGCTGGAGCGGTGCGGATCGGCTAGAGGAACCTGCGTGAAGGGACCATGCTCCGTATGCAATTCGGTGGAGGTGTCCTCGTGCGGCCGTTCATGCCGAAACGTCGTGACGAGGGCGACCTGCGGCAACGGGCGGCTTCGCACGTGAATGCCGGCAGCCTCGCGGCCCGGCGAAGCGCGCCCGTCCGCGGCGACGGCAAGCCTTCCCCGCAGCACATGGCCGTCGCCAAGCGACACGCTGACTCCGTCCTCCTCCGGCATCCACGACGTGACCGCCTGTTCATGACGCAGGATGGAACCACTGCTCGCCACCGCCTCCGCGAGCAGTTCGTTGAGCCGGCGATTGGCGATGTTGTAGCCGAAGGCATCCTCTGCGATCTCGCCCGCCCTGAACGTCACGGCGGGGCTGCGGATCAGCCGCCGCGTCGCGTCGATGATCCGCATGGTGCGCAGGGGCGCCGCGTCGGCGTCTGCGATATCAACGCCCAGGCCGCGCAGAAAAGCGATGCCGGGCATCATGACGGCGGTCGTTCGCAGATCGCCGGTATTGGCAGGCGGGCCGGCAAGTGAGACGGTCCAGCCTCCATCGGCAAGCGCCAGCGCCGCCGCCATGCCGGCCGGCCCGGCCCCCACGATGACGATATCGGTCTGCGCCATGCGATCTCCCGTGAAAAACGATCAGCCAAAGGCTGGTAATCTCTGGTCTTGAGGGCTCGTATATGGCAGCACAAGGGCCTGCGGCAATGGGAGCCGGCGGGCGGCCTGCGTCTTGTGAAGGGGCAAATGCGCGCACAGGGCTTTCCGGGACCGGAACAAGGGAGGGAAAATGGCGGCGATGACGAATTCCTCCGCGGGAGCGGGAAGGTGAAGCGTCCCCTGTTCTCCAGGCCGACCGGCAAGAAGGTCACATGGCCGCAGGCCAAGGCCTTTTCCGTTCACCTGCTGACGGCGTCCGGGTCATTCCTGGCCTTCCTTTCCCTTGTCGCCTGCGCGGAGGAGCAGTGGACGGCCATGTTCCTCTGGCTGGGGCTTGCCCTTTTCGTCGACGGGATCGACGGGCCCATAGCCCGCAAGCTCCAGGTCAAGGAAGTCCTGCCGACCTGGTCGGGCGACATGCTCGACAACATCATCGACTACGTCACCTACGTGCTGATCCCCGCTTTCGCGCTCTACAATCGCGGCTTCATGGGGGAGGGGCTGTCCTTCCTCTCGGCCGCCATCATCGTCGTGTCCAGCGCCATCTACTACGCCGATACCTCGATGAAGACGAAGGAGAACTTCTTCAAGGGGTTTCCAGTCGTCTGGAACATGCTCGTCTTCACGCTGTTCGTGATCGAACCGGGCGAATGGACCTCGTTCGCGGCCGTGGTCTTCTCGGCTGTCCTGACCTTCCTGCCGGTCAATTTCCTGCACCCCGTCCGCGTCAAGCGGCTACGCGAGATCAACCTGCCGGTCTTCCTGGCATGGTGCGCGCTGGGTGTCGTCGCGCTTGTCGAAGGCTTGCAGGCCAGTTTCTGGGTCAAGGTGGGCATATCGATCACCGGCCTCTATCTCTACTGGATCGGCGCCATCATGCAGCTGTTTCCCAATCTCGGCAAAAGGAGCCCGTGACAATGCACAAGGCTGTTCGCGTTCATGAAACCGGCGGACCCGACGTCCTGCGCTACGAGGATGTGGAGACGCCGACACCCGCCAGCGGTGAGGCGCTGGTGAGGCACACGGCCATCGGGCTGAATTTCATCGACACCTATTTCCGCACCGGGCTCTATCCCGCGCCGGCGGGGCTGCCCTTCATTCCCGGCAACGAAGGCGCCGGGGTCGTCGAGGCCGTCGGCGAAGGGGTAACGGACCTCGCCGTTGGCGATCGCGTGGCCTATGCGGCGGGCCTGGGTGCCTATGCGGAGAAGCGCGTCATCCCGGCCGACCGGCTGGTGAAGATTCCGGACGGTGTCAGTGACGAGCAGGCCGCCGGCATGATGCTCAAGGGCATGACCGCGTGGTACCTGCTGCGCCGGACCCATGCGGTGAAGCCGGGCGAGACGATCCTTTTCCATGCCGCCGCCGGCGGTGTCGGCCTGATCGCGGGTCAATGGGCCGAGCACCTTGGCGCAAACGTCATCGGCACGGCGGGTTCCCCGGACAAGATCGAACTGGCGCTCGCACATGGCTATGACGAGGTGATCAACTATCGCGACCAGGATTTCGTGGCGGAAGTGGCCCGCCTGACCGGTGGCAAGAAATGCGAGGTCGTCTACGATTCGGTCGGCAAGGACACCTATCCGGGATCGCTGGACTGCCTGAAGCCGTTCGGCCTCTTCGTTTCCTTCGGTCAATCGTCCGGCCCCATCGAGGGCTTCAACCTGGCGCATCTGAGCCAGAAGGGCTCGCTCTTCGCCACACGGCCGACGCTGTTCACCTATGTCGCGGCGCGCGAAGACCTCGTACAGGCGGCCGGCGAACTCTTTGATCTGGTCTCGCGCGGGATCGTGACGATCAACATCAACCAGCGCTATGCATTGAAGGACGCCGCGCAGGCCCATCGCGACCTGGAGGGGCGCAGGACGACCGGCACCACGGTTCTGGTTCCGTGATTTGCCGGGAAAATGATTGAAGCTGTTTCAAGGCAGGGATGGCTAAAGCCTTCGGGAACAGCCGATAGACTGCCGGCGTGTCATCGGAGTGGGGGGTAGGGCCGGTTGAGCGCAGTGTCAGCAGACAGAAATGGACGTCTTCTCGACGTCGAGGGACTGACGAAGGTCTTCGGCACCCTGGTCGCCAATGACCATGTCGACCTGTCCATCGCGCCGGGCGAAATCCATGCGCTTCTCGGCGAGAACGGCGCCGGCAAGTCCACGTTCGTGAAAATGCTGTTCGGCTCGCTGGAGCCGAACGAGGGCGTGATCCGCTGGAAGGGTGTGCCGCAGGCCATCACCTCGCCGAACATGGCGCGCCAATTGGGCATTGGCATGGTCTTCCAGCATTTCTCGCTGTTCGAGGCCCTTTCGGCCGCCGAGAACATCGCGCTTGCGCTGGACCGCTCGACGCCGCTCGCACAGATCGCCGACAGTGCCCGCAAGCTTTCTGTCGAGTATGGCCTGCCGCTGGACCCGCATGCGCTGGTCGGTGACCTGTCCGTCGGCGAACGGCAGCGCATCGAGATCATCCGCTGCCTGCTTCAGAAACCGGAACTGATCATCCTCGACGAGCCGACCTCGGTTCTGACGCCGCAGGAAGCCGACAAGCTGTTCGAGACGCTGGAGCGCCTGCGCGAGGAGGGCAAGTCGATCCTCTACATCTCGCACCGCCTGGAAGAGGTGAAACGGCTGTGCGACCGCGCAACCGTCTTGCGGCATGGCAAGGTCGTGGAGCATTGCAATCCGCGCGAGGAGACCGCCGCATCGCTGGCGCGCATGATGGTGGGCGAGGAAATCCAGACCGTCTCGCGGCCAGCGCCTGCGGGCGACGAGGGCGAGGCCCTTCTGGAGATCAACAGCCTATCGCGCCCTGCGGCGACACCCTTCTCGGTTCCGCTGCGCGACATCACACTGACGGTGCGCGCAGGGCACGTGATCGGCATTGCAGGCGTCGCCGGAAACGGACAGGGCGAGTTCTTCGAGGCGGTGTCGGGCGAGGTCCGCCAGGACGAACCGGCATCGGTGCGCATTCGCGGGACAGACGCCGGATATCTCGACATTTCCGCCCGGCGCAGGCTCGGCGCGGGTTTCGTGCCGGAGGAACGCCTCGGGCATGGCGCGGCACCGGGATTGCCGCTGTCGCAGAACCTGCTGCTGTCGCGCCACGCGACGGACCGCGAGACCTATCTCGGTGCGCTGGGCACGGTGAATTCGACGGCCCTGGCCGATGGCGCGCGCCGGATCTCCAAGGCGATGGACGTGCGCAAGAGCGGTGACGATCCCGAAGCCTCAGCGCTTTCCGGCGGCAATCTCCAGAAATTCATCATCGGCCGCGAGATGGACCGCCAGCCCTCGGTCATGGTCGTCAACCAGCCGACATGGGGCGTGGATGCCGGTGCAGCGGCACGCATCCGCCAGGCGTTGATCGAACTGGCGCGCAACGGCTCGGCGGTGCTTGTCATCAGCCAGGACCTCGACGAACTCTTCGAAATGTCCGACGCGATTGCCGTGATGCACAATGGCCGCCTGTCCGATCCCCTCCCGATCGGCGAGGCGACATTCGAAAACATCGGACTGCTCATGGGCGGCGCCGAACCCGGCCACAAGGCCACGCCGCACGCAGAGGGGGCATGATGCGGATCGAACTCGTCAAGCGGCCGGGCCATTCGGTCCTGTTCAGCGCCCTGTCACCCTTCGTGGCGCTGGGGCTGACCATCATCGCCGGTGCGATCATGTTCGCCCTTCTGGGCAAGAACCCGGCGGTCGGGCTTTATTCCTATTTCATCGAGCCATTGACCGAAACCTGGTCGCTGCACGAACTGGCGATCAAGGCCGCGCCGCTGATCCTCATCGCAACCGGCCTGTGCGTCTGCTACCTGTCGAACAACTGGAACATCGGGGCGGAGGGCCAGTTCATCACCGGCGCCATGCTCGGATCGCTCATCCCGGTGATCTTTCCAGGCTTCACGGGTCCGCTCGTGCTGCCGATGATGATCGTCATGGCCATGGTCGGCGGGGCCGCCTATGCGGGCATACCGGCGCTGCTGAAAGTGCGCTTCGGCACCAATGAAATCCTGACCAGCCTCATGCTGGTCTATGTCGCCCAGCTTTTCAACGACTGGCTGGTGCGCGGGCCATGGCGCAATCCGGAAGGGTTCAGCTTTCCGGGCACGATCTCCTTTCATGCCGATGCGCTGTTGCCTGAAATCCTGCCGGCCTCCGGGCGAGCCAATCTCGGCATCGTGCTGGCCATCGTCGCGGCGGTTCTGGTCTGGTTCCTCCTGTCGCGCACGCTGAAGGGCTTCGAGGTGAAGGTTCTCGGCCAGAGCCCGCGCGCGGGACGGTTCGCGGGCTTTTCGCCGAAGCGGATGACGCTGTTCGCCTTTGTTGTCTCGGGAGCGCTCGCCGGCATTGCCGGCATCACGGAAGTCGCCGGCGCGGTGCAGAGCCTCAACGAGAAGCTCTCGGTCGGCTACGGTTTCACCGCCATCATCGTGGCGTTTCTCGGCCGCCTCAATCCGCTCGGTGTCATCGTGGCGGGTTTCGTGCTGGCGCTGACCTATCTGGGCGGTGAGGCGGCGCAGATATCGCTGCAGATCTCCGACAAGACCGCGCGCGTCTTCCAGGGCATGCTGCTGTTCTTCGTGCTGGCGAGCGACACGCTCATTCATTACCGCGTGCGCATCGTGCGCGGTGCAGGGGAGGCAAGCCGTGCTTGAGGCCATCCTTCTGACCGTCGCGACAGCCGCGACACCGCTCCTGCTGGCGGCCATCGGCGAACTGGTGGTGGAACGTTCCGGCGTCCTGAACCTCGGCGTGGAAGGCATGATGCTGATCGGCGCCGTGACCGGATTCGGCGTGGCTCTCAGCACGGGCTCGCCCTGGCTCGGCGCCATCGCCGCCGTCATCGCCGGCGCGGCCTTCTCGCTGCTGTTCGGCTTCCTGACACTGACCCTCGTCACCAACCAGGTGGCGACCGGCCTGGCGCTGACCCTGCTCGGCATCGGCCTTTCCGGGCAGCTTGGCGAAGCCTTCGTCGGCACGCCCGGCGTGCGCATGGAGGCCATCGTCATTCCGGGCCTGACCGGGCTTCCTGTCGTCGGGCGCCTGCTGTTCGGCCAGGACCCGCTGTTCTATGTTTCCATCGCGCTGACCGCCGCAACGGCCTGGTTCCTGTTCCGCACGCGTGCGGGCCTCACGCTGCGCGCGGTGGGAGACAGCCACGGCTCGGCACACGCGCTGGGCATCAAGGTGATCCTCATCCGTTATCTTGCCGTGATGTTCGGCGGCGCCTGCGCCGGCCTTGCCGGCGCCTACCTGTCACTCGCCTACACCCCGCAATGGGTGGAAAACATGACGGCCGGACGGGGATGGATCGCGCTGGCCCTGGTCGTGTTCGCGTCGTGGCGTCCATGGCGCGTGCTGGCAGGTGCCTACCTGTTCGGCGCAATCACAATCCTCCAGCTGCACATCCAGGCAATCAGCCTGAACGAACTCGGCTTCCTGCCGGCGCCGTTGTTCTGGCTGGCGGAAATGGTGAAATCGGTGCCGTCGCAGTTCCTTTCTGCCTTGCCCTATCTGGCAACGGTGGTGGTGCTTGTGCTTATCTCAAGGAACCGGCGGCTCACGATGATGAACACACCGGCCTCGCTGGGGCGGCCGTTTGTGCCAGACCGCTAAATATGACAAGAACCGGGAAAGCCCCTCGACAAACACACTCAAGAGGTTGAACACATGAAAAAACTGATCCTCTCCCTTGCTGCGGCGACCGCGATGACGCTTGCAGCCTCCAGTGGCGCGATGGCGCAGATGGACAAGGTGAAGGCGTGCTTCATCTATGTCGGTCCCATCGGCGATTTCGGCTGGTCCTACCAGCATCACCAGGGCCTGCTCGCCGTCGAGGAAGCGCTCGGCGACAAGGTGGAAACCGCCTATCTGGAAAGCGTGCCGGAAGGTGCCGATGCCGAGCGCGCCATCGAGCGCTTCGCCCGGTCCGGCTGCAACATCATCTTCACGACATCCTTCGGCTACATGGACGCCACCAACAAGGTCGCCGCCAAGTTCCCGGACATCAAGTTCGAGCATGCTACCGGCTACAAGCGTGAACATCCCAACGTTGCCACCTACAATGCCCGCTTCTATGAGGGCCGCTACGTGCAGGGCGTGATCGCTGCCACGATGTCCGAGGCGGGCACGGCAGGCTACATCGCTTCCTTCC
The DNA here is from genome assembly GCA_002708825.1 of Phyllobacteriaceae bacterium. Taxonomy (GTDB): domain Bacteria; phylum Pseudomonadota; class Alphaproteobacteria; order Rhizobiales; family Rhizobiaceae; genus Zhengella. The sequence continues at coordinate 178,224 of PAPF01000009.1, forward strand.
CGATCCCGGAAGTGGTGATGGGCATCAATGCCTTCATGCTCGGCGCGCAGTCGGTCAACCCGGATTTCAAGGTCAAGGTGGTCTGGGCGAACACCTGGTTCGACCCCGGCAAGGAAGCCGACGCCGCCAAGGCGCTGATCGACCAGGGTGCCGACATCATCACCCAGCACACCGATTCCACCGCGCCGATGCAGGTGGCGTCCGAGCGTGGCATCAAGGCCTTCGGCCAGGCTTCCGACATGATCAAGTTCGGGCCTGAAACCCAGCTCACCTCCATCGTCGACAACTGGGCGCCCTACTACATCAAGCGGGTCAAGGCCGTGCTTGACGGCACCTGGGAACAGGTCGACGTCTGGGCCGGCATGCCGGAAGGCGAAGTCCTGATGGCGCCCTACACCAACATGCCGGACGACCTGAAGGCCAAGGCCGAGGAAATCGAAGGCAAGATCAAGGACGGCACGTTCCATCCCTTCACCGGTCCGGTGAAGAAGCAGGACGGTTCCGACTGGCTGGCCGAGGGCGAAGTGGCCGATGACGGCACGCTGCTCGGCATGAACTTCTACGTCCAGGGCGTGGACGACAAGCTGCCGCAGTAAGGCTGGCAGAACTTCTTGAACCGGACAACGCGGGGCCGAGAGGTCCCGCGTTTTCAGTTCCGGCGAAGCGCGGCCCCGAAATCCGGCAAACGGTCGGCAAGCCGCACGATGCCATGAAGAAGTGTTGAGACGGCGCGCCGGCCGGGTGTCTCGACATGGCGCCAGACAGCCCATGCGAGCGCGGTGACGATCAGGAGGGCGGCAACCGGTGCCAGGGCATGACCGGCATGGGGCGCCAATGCATTGATCAGCACGTAGCCTATGTTCTGGTGCAGCAGGTATAGCGGATAGGTGAGCCCGCCAAGCATCATGACGAGCGGTGCCGCCGGGATCAGGCCGCGCATGGCGATGGAGGTCCAGAAGAGGGTATGCAACGCCAGTCCGCCTGCGAGCAATTGCCCGTCGGACAGCGCCTTTCCGTAGTGGGCAAGCATCCATCCCTGCATGCCCTTCATGTGGGCGAGCGCCATCAGGAACGCTGCCGCACAGAGCAGTACGGCCTCGATGTTGCGCCCCCGGGACACGACATGATGCGCCAGGACGCCGCCGGCAAAGAACGGTGCATATTCCGTGATCAGCACCATGCGCAGGACGCCGCTGCCAAGCCAGTACTCGTTGATCATCGAAACGGCGAGCCAGAGCGCGATCACTGTCAGCCGTGCGTTTGAGAAAACGCCGGTGAGGATCGCCACCGAGACCCAGAAATAGAAGACCAGTTCAAGCACGATCGTCCAGTAGACGCCGTCCATGAAGGGCTGGCCGAATGCCGGGGCCACCATCGCGAAATTGGCCACGTATTGCACTGCGCTTGCGGGCAAACGCGGATCGCCGGCGACGGTCAGCACAAGGAAGGTGATCGACATGCAGGCGACGAAACCGGGGTAGAGCCGGGAGAACCGCGCGATCGCGAAACCGGTAAAGCTGCGTCCATCGGCAGACCAGGCGATGACGTAGCCTGAAATCAGGAAGAACAGGTTGAGTCCGAGATAGCCGAAGATCGCCACCGCCTCGGCAGCAGGATAGGCGGTGTCCAGGAGGGGGGCATCGCCTTGCGCGCCCCGGAACAGGTAGTGGAAGGCCACGACCGCCAGCGCCGAAGCAAGCCGCAACAGGTCGAGCGAACCCATGCGCTCCGCGCGGGCCAGCCGCGTGCCGTCTTGAATGGCCATTCGTCAACGCCTCCATCAGAGACGCGACCCTAGCGTCAAGGATTTGTTAACGAAACCAGAGCCTGCGGACAGGGTGAACCGGCAGGGTTAATTCAGACGGCCGTGCCTTGAAGATCGTAGGCATCCGCCGCCTCGATCTTGACGGTCACGATGTCGCCGACACGCAGCGGCCGGCGCGACTGCACATGCACCACGCCGTCGATCTCCGGCGCATCGTATTTCGTACGCCCCGTTCCCGATGTGCCGTCCGCCTTGTCGATGATGACGGGCAGACGCTTGCCGACGCGCTGCTTCAGAAGCCTGGCCGAAACACGCTGCTGGCGTTCCATGAAGCGTTTCCACCGGGCGTCCTTGATCTCGTCGGGCACGTCCTCAAGGCCGAGGTCGTTCGAGCGCGCTCCCTTGACCGGCTCATACTTGAAGCAGCCGGCGCGGTCGATCTTTGCTTCGTCAAGCCAGTCGAGAAGCATCTCGAAATCCTCCTCCGTCTCTCCCGGGAAACCGGCGATGAAGGTGGAACGGACCGCAAGGTCAGGACAGATCTCGCGCCAGCGGCGGATGCGCTCCAGCGTCTTTTCCTGGTGCGCCGGGCGGCGCATGTTCTTCAGCACGGCCGGGCTGGCGTGCTGGAAGGGAATGTCGAGGTAGGGCAGGATCTTGCCTTCCGCCATCAGCGGAATGACTTCGTCAACATGGGGATAGGGGTAGACATAGTGCATGCGCACCCAGACCCCCATCTCGCCCAGTTCCCGCGCAAGATCGAGGAAACGCGTGCGCACCTGCCGGTCCTGCCAGGGGCTTTTGGCATATTTCAGGTCCAGGCCATAGGCACTGGTATCCTGGCTGATGACGAGGATTTCCTTCACGCCGGCCTTGACCAGCTTTTCGGCCTCGCGCAGCACGTCCCCGACAGGCCGCGAAACGAGATCGCCGCGCAGCGCCGGGATGATGCAGAAGGAACAGCGGTTCGAGCAGCCCTCCGAAATCTTGAGATAGGCATAGTGGCGCGGCGTCAGTTTCACGCCCTGTTCCGGCACCAGGTCCAGAAACGGATCGTGGACCGGCGGGGCGGCCTCGTGAACCGCCGCCATCACGCTTTCATAGGCTTGCGGGCCGGTAATGGCGAGCACGCCGGGATGGCGTTCGCGGATGACATCCGGTTCCGCTCCGAGACAGCCGGTCACGATCACCTTGCCGTTCTCGTTCAGCGCCTGGCCGATGGCACCAAGGGATTCGTCGCGGGCGGAATCAAGGAAGCCGCAGGTATTGACGACGACAAGATCGGCACCGTCATGCTTGCGGGCGATCTCGTAGCCTTCGGCGCGCAGGCGCGTGATGATGCGCTCGGAATCGACCAGCGCCTTGGGGCAGCCGAGGGAAACGAAACTGACACGCGGTGCGGACATGGTTGCTCTTTCCGTGCTTCAGGGGGCAGGCGGCGGGCACGCGAAGGCATGCATCGGGCCGCGATCGGTGAGGCGCATAGACCGGATCGGTGTCGAGAGCAAGGCAGACCGGCCGCGCAGGTCAGCCAAAAGCAATGGCGACGCTGCCGAACGGCCCGAAATCGGCCATGAAGCGGCTCCCCGGCGGGGCTTCGACCGGACGGATGAAGGATCCGGACAGGACGATGTCGCCGGCTGACAAACCATGCCCATAACCGGCCAGCCGATGCACCAGCCATACAATGCCGGTGACCGGATCGTCGAGGACGCCGGCGCCCAGGCCCGTTTCTTCCACGATGCCATCACGCTTGAGAATGCATCCGGTCCAGCGCAGGTCGAAGGCGCCGGGGGCATGGCGTTCATGGCCAAGCACGATGCCCGCATTGGCCGCATTGTCGGACACCGTATCGGTGATGATCCGGGCCTGGCCGGTTTGCGGATCGGCACGCAGGATGCGCGTGTCGAGGATTTCGAGCGCCGGCGCTACGGCTTGCGTGGCGGCCAGCACATCGTCCCGCGTCACGCTCGTACCCCGGAGGTCCCGGTTCATGATGAAGGCGATTTCAGCCTCGATGCGCGGCTGGATGAACCGGCCCTCGGGCACGGTTGCGCCCGTGTCGAACAGCATGTCGTCCAGCAGGACCCCGGAATCCGGCGTGGTGATGTTCAGCGCCTGCTGCATGGCGCGCGAGGTCAGACCGATCTTCCAGCCGATCGCGCGCCGGCCTTCCGCCACCTTGCGCGCCACCAGCGCGGCCTGAACCGCATAGGCATCGTCCAGCGTCATGCCCGGATGGGCCAGGCTCAGCAATCCGCATTGGACGCCGGACCGTTCGGCGTCGAACAGCCTCCTTGCAGCGTCCTGGATCTCGCCGGGCGTCATTCGTCCACCACGCCGTTGCGCAACAGGCCGATGCCGTCGGCCTCGACCTCGACGACGTCGCCGGGCTTGAGATAGCGCGGCGGATCGAACCGGGCGCCGGCCCCCGTCGGCGTTCCGGTCACGATGATGTCGCCGGGAACAAGCGTGGTGAATGTCGAGATATAGGCGATCTGGCGGGCCACGGGAAACAGCATGCGCCCGGTCCGGTCCTCCTGGCGCGTCTCGCCGTTGACGCGTGTCCGCAGGCCGACATCGGTGATCTGCGACGCGTCCGTGAAGGGCACGAGCCAGGGACCCATGGCGCCGGAACCGTCCCAGTTCTTGCCCTGTGTCACGTTGAATTTCGCATGGCGCACCCAGTCGCGCAGCGTCCCCTCGTTGCACAGCGTGAGCGCGGCGATGTGGTCCAGCGCCTGCGTTTCGGCAATGCGCCGGCCACCCTTGCCGATGACGATGGCGATCTCGCCCTCGTAATCAAGCTGATGCGTTTCCGGCGGCCGGGTCAGGGGCGTTTCATGACCGACAAAGGAGCGCGCGAAGCGGATGAACAGGCTCATGTTGGGCGGTGCATCCTGCCCGTCCTTGTACTCGGCGTTCCTGTCAGGGAAGTTGACGCCCACGCAGATGATCTTCTCGGGATCCGGAACCGGGATTTCCCATCGGAAGGACCCATCGGGATGCGTTGTGGCCCGGCCTTTCGCGGCCTTGGCGACGGCGTCAAGCGCGCCGGCCTCGATGACGTTCCGGAGCGTGCGGTATTGCGGGAACTCCGGCGAAAGGGCGATCAGTCCGTCCTCGGCAACCACGCCCCAGAAGGCCTGTCCGCCCGATGAGAAACTTGCCAGTCTCATGCGCCCTCCGCCAGTTCGATCAGGACGTCTCCGGCCATCGCCACGTCGGCTTCTTTCGCGTCGAACTGCCCGGCCTGGAAGCGGATGGCGATGGCGCCGTCCACGCGTGTCTGGGTGATGTAGATGCGCCCGTCGTCATTGATCCGGTTGACGAATGCAAGCTGGGCCGCGTCGTCGCGCCCGGCAAGGCGGAAGGTGAAAAGCGACAGCACCGGCTCGGTGACGATCTCGAAGCCCGGCGTCACGCGCAGGCGTTCGGCCAGGGCTTCAGACCAGGCGACATGGTTGCGGATGCGCTGGCGCAAACCTTCAAGGCCGTAGCCGCGCATCAGGAACCAGAGCTTCAATGCGCGGAAACGGCGGCCGAGCGGCACCGACCATTCAGAATAGTTGATGAGACCGTCGTGACCGTGGGTTTTCAGGAATTCCGGCTGGATGGCGAGCGTCTTCACCAGGCTCGCCGGATCGGCGATGAAATGGGCCGAGCAGTCGAATTGCGCGCCGAGCCACTTGTGCGGGTTGAAGACGATGGAATCGGCGCCCTCGACACCGGTCCACAGTGTCCTGAACTCCGGGCAGATCATGGCCGAACCGGCCCATGCCGCATCGACATGGGTATAGAGGCCATGCTCTTTCGCGACCTTGATCACTGCCGCCAGGTCATCGCAGGCGCCCACGCTGGTGCCGCCCGTGCAGGCAATCAGGCCGGCTGGCACAAAGCCCGCGTCGCGGTCGGCGCGAATGGCAGCTTCCAGCGCGGCCGGGTCGAGGCCACGCCGCTCTCCTTTGACGGGAACGCGAACGAGGTTGTCCTGGCCGATGCCGGCAATCCAGATGGCGCGGTCGATGGACGTATGCACCTCGGCGCTGGCATAGACGCGCAGGCGTGGCTGGCCCGACAGGCCCTGTTGGTTCCCGGCCCAGGAGAGGGCGCGTTCGCGCATGGTCAGAACGGCGGCCAGCGTCGCGGACGATGCGCTGTCCTGGATGACGCCCGTGAAGCGGTCCGGCAGACCGATGGCCTGGCGCAGCCAGTCCATCATCCGGGTTTCCATCTCGGTCGCCGCCGGGCTTGTCTGCCACAGCATGCATTGCGCGGCCATGGCGGTGACGAGATATTCGGCCACGACCGATATGTCCGCGGCGTTGGCCGGGAAATAGGCGAAGAAGCGCGGATGCTGCCAGTGGGTCATGCCGGGCAGCACGAACCGCTCGAAATCGGCCATGATCGCGTCCATGGCTTCGGCGGCCTCGGGCGGTGCGGCGGGCAATTGCGCGGCAATGTCACCCGGCGCCGTCTGTGCCCGCACCGGGCGCTCGCGCAGGCCTTCCCGGTAATCCACGCCCCAGTCAGCGGCCTTGCGCGACCATTTGCGGAAATCTTCGGGTGTCATGGCATTGACCCTCTTTGCGGACGGGATTTTGCGGAATGGAGTGTGGCCTGTGTGCGCGTCTGCAGCGTCGGATGCAAGCGCCAGCCGTCACGGCGCGATGATCGGCTGGGCCTTCATGTCGCTCTCGCTCTGGGCGACACCGGTAAAGGCGCTGCCTTCCTCGAACCAGCTTCTCGGCGCCGGCGCGCCCCACAGCGTCTGGCGCTGCGGGTCCTTCAGGTCCCAGCGGATCGGCTCCAGGTCCGGGTCCACCGTCTGGTAGTCCGAGCAGTAGATCTCGATGCGGTGGCCGTCGGGGTCGCGGACATAGAGGAAGAAGGCGTTGGAAATGCCATGCCGGCCCGGTCCGCGCTCCATGTTCTTCAGGTAGCCGGTGGTCGACATCAGGTCGCACAGGTCGATGATGTTGAGCGGCGTGGGCACCCAGAAAGCCGTATGGTGCAGGCGCGGGCCGGTTCCATTGGTGAACGCGATGTCGTGCACGCCGCCCTTGCGATGCGTCCAGGCAGCCCAGAGACGGCCGGTCTCCTCGTCCTCGGTATATTCGGTGACCCGGAAACCCAGTTCGTTGTAGAAGGCCACGGCTTCGTCGACATTGGGCGCGAAGCAGTTGAAATGGTCGATCCTCAGCGGCTTCACGCCATGATAGAGCGCGTATTTCTGATGGATCGGCTCCAGCCGTTCCATCCTGAAATAGAATTCCATCGGCGCGCCGAAACAGTCATGGGTGCGCAGCGTCCGGCCCTGATGGTCGCGGTTGACCCACTCCACCGCGTGGCCGCGCGCGTTGAACCAGTCATGCGCCAGGTCGAGGTCTTCCTCGGAGAAGACCTTGTAGGCAAGGTAGTTCACCGAAGGCGTCTCGCCCTTGTGAAGCACCAGGCAATGATGGCCGCGCTCTTCCATGGCGCGCAGCCAGATGGTCCGGTCGGTCTCGTCGGTCACCTGCAGGCCGAGCGTGTCGACATAGAAAGCGCGGCTGGCCGCCAGATCGGTCACGATCAGTTCCACATGGCTCAGGCGCACGATGTTGAAGGGCGGGTAGAGGTTGGGGAGGGGGACCGGCATGGCATGGGCTCCTGAAATCTGGGCAGGCAGGACGATAGGGATATCCGGACGCGGCGCGCTTCGCTCAGGCGCCCAGCCGTGTGATCGTGTGTCGGCCGGTGGCAAATGCGACGTTCTTCTGTTCCATGTAGAATTCGAACGACCAGTCGCCGCCGTCGCGGCCGATACCGCTTGCCTTCATGCCGCCGAACGGCGTGGGCAGGTGACGGACATTCTCCGAATTCACCCAGATCATGCCGGCTTCAAGACCGTCCGAAACGCGCAGCGCCCGGGTGATGTCATTGGTCCAGACATAGCCTGTCAGGCCGTAATCGACATCGTTGGCAATGGCGAGCGCCTCGTCCTCGTCACTGAAGGTGATCGAGGTAAGGAAGGGACCGAAGACCTCCTCGCGGGCAATGCGCATGTCCGGCCGGGCATGGGTGAAGAGCGTCGGTTCCACGAACCAGCCGGTATCGCCAACGCGACCGCCGCCGGCCGCCAGATGGGCACCGTCCTGCTTGCCCGTCGCGACATAGGAGGTCACCTTCTCGAAATGCGTCCTGTGGATGAGTGGGCCGATTTCCGTGGCCGGATCGAGCGGATGGCCGACCGTGATGCGGCGTACCCTTTCGGCAAGCCGGGCATGGAATTCCTCCGCGATCGTATCCTGCACAAGGAGGCGTGACGAGGAGGTGCAGCGCTCGCCGTTCAGCGAATAGATCATGAAGATCACGGCGTCGAGCGCACGCTCGATGTCGGCATCGTCGAACACGATGACGGGATTCTTGCCGCCCAGTTCGAAATGCACCCGCTTGAGGGTCGGCGCGCCCTGCGCCATGATCATCGATCCGGTCCGGCTTTCGCCCACAAAGGCGATCGCCTTGATGTCGGGATGTTCGGTCAATGCCTTGCCGGCCGTCTCGCCAAGACCGTTGACGAGGTTCAGGACGCCGTCGGGCAGGCCGGCTTCGTGGCAGATTTCCGCCAGCAGGCGCGCGGTCAACGGCGAGAATTCCGCCGGCTTGTGAACCACCGTGCAGCCGGCCGCGAGCGCCGGCGCGATCTTCCATGTCGACAGCATGAAGGGCGTGTTCCACGGCGTGATGACGCCCACCGGGCCGATCGGGGTGCGCGACGTGACGTTGAGATGATCGGGCGAGGGCAGGGACTTGCCGTCACGCGCCGAGGGCGCCATGTCGGCAAAAAAGCGGAAATTCTCCGCGCCCCGCAGCGCCGCCTTGGACATGAACCGGTAGGCCTGGCCCGTATCCCAGCATTCGCACAGCGCGATCTCCTCGGCGCGCGCGACGATGGCATCGGCAACCCGGTGGAGAAGCTTCTTGCGCTCAGCGCCCTTCATCGCACGCCATTCGGGAAACGCGGCCTTCGCGGCCTGCGCTGCCGCGTCGACATCGGCCGCACCGCTGCTGGCAACGCTGGCGATCAGGCTCTCGTCCACGGGTGAGCGGGTCTCGAAGGTTTCACCTGATACGGCGGGCCGGGTCTCGCCGCCGATCAGGTTTGCAATACCTGTTGCGCGGTATCGCTCCAGGTGAGGCGCAAGCGCTGCAAGGCGGGTATCGAGGTCACTCATGAATGATCTCCGGGAAGATACTTGCGGATGGAACTCGCCTTCGGGCTCAGTTCCGGGTCGATGTCACGCATTTCCAGTGACAGCATGAAGGAGGATGTCTCCATGACCTTCGAGCAGTAACGCTCGGCGGCGGCAAAGACATGCGCAGTGGCGCGCTTCTTGTCTTCCGGTGAACGCCCGCCGCGCAGCCGGACGGAAATGTCGAGGAAAGCATGTTGCGGATCACCGTCTGCGATCACCCAATGGGTGCACGCGGTCGCCCGCACGCGCACGCCAGCCAGCGGAAAGACGCCCGTTTCAACCGCCGCATCGCGCAGCGCGCGGCACAGGCCCGCCACGTCGAGGCGTTCCTCCAGATTGACGGAATAATCGATCTGGATATGCGGCACCGGTTCAGTCCTCCCTAATGGTTGCTATGTTAAGTATTATCGGCATGATGTCAATGCGGCGCTTGGCATGGACTTCAAAACAGCCGATAGAGGACACATGACAGACGATACGGACCATGCGCAGTCCGCGCGCTTCGCGCCGACAGCCCGCTCCCTGCCCATTGCCCTCTTGCGTGCCCGCGAGACGGTCATGGGACCGATCCGCGTCATGCTGCAGCAAAGCGGCATCTCCGAACAGCAATGGCGTGTCCTGCGCGTGCTCGACGAGTTGGGCGAGATCGAGCAGAGCGCCATTGCGACCGGCGCCTGTCTCCAATTGCCAAGCCTGACCCGCATGCTGCGGACCATGGAGGCGGATGGCCTGATCGCGCGCCGGACTGACGAAGCGGACCGGCGCCGCACCCTTGTCCGTATCACCGACAAGGGCAGGGCGCTGATTCTGGCGCATCTGCCGGACAGCGCGGCCATATTCTCCAGGCTGGAGGAGCGCTTCGGTGCCCGCAACCTGAAGCAGCTTCTCGACCTGCTCGACGAGCTTCGCCGGATCGATCTCTAGAAATCACTGCTGAACCAACCGGAAACCAACCATCGGGGGGACGGTCGCGGTGTGCGGCCACCCGCCCGGTACACCTGTTTCCCGAGTCATGTTTCGCCTCGCGGGCAGCGAATCCTCTCGTCATCCACTTGACAAAAACGGACCGGCATGAAAAAAATTTCATACGATGATATTTTTATCATCCGGGAGGTTTTCAATTGGCTGTCAACGGTTCGTCCCTTTCGCTGGACAACGAAGCATCCATGGCCGCGCGTGCAGCGTGGCTGCACTATGCCGGCGGGTTGACCCAGGCGGAGGTGGCCAAGCGTCTCGGCCTGACCTCCATGAAGGCGCACCGCCTCATCACCCGGGCCAACCAGGCGGGTCTGGTGAAGGTGTTCATCGACGGCGAGGTGGCCGAATGCGTGGCCCTGGAAGCCCGGCTATGCGAACGTCACGGACTGGACTACTGCGAGGTCGTTCCCGACATCGATTCCGACGACCTGCCGCTTCGCGCCCTGGGCCGGGCAGGGGCGCAGTTCCTCAAGCGCGAGATCGAGCGGGAGGAAAACCTGCTGATCGGCATCGGCCATGGCCGGACGCTGGCCGCCAGCGTCGAGTTCCTGCCGCGCATGAGTGCCGGCAAGACGCGCTTTGTCTCGCTGCTCGGCGGCCTGACGCGCAAGTTCTCCGCCAACCCGCATGACGTGATCCACCGCCTGGCCGAGCGCACCGGTGCGGATGCCTATGTCATGCCCGTTCCCTTCTTCGCCAACACCGTCGAAGACCGTGATGTCCTGTTGTCGCAGCGCGGCATTTCCGACGTGCTCGACCTGGCCCGTTCGGCAAGCCTGTTCATTGTCGGCATCGGCACGGCAGAGCCCGGCGCTTCGCTGGTGGCGACAGGCATGATCGAACCGGCGGAAATCGCGGAGGTGAACGCGAAAGGCGGCGCCGGTGAAATCCTCGGCCACTTCTTCGACGACAAGGGCAATCCGGTCGACACCACGCTGACGGAACGCACGCTCGCGCTCAGGCTCGACGAGTTGCGGGACCGCAGGATCATAGCCCTGGCTGGCGGGACGCTGAAGGTCCGCGCCATCCACTCCGTGCTTGAGAGCCGTCTGCTCAGCGGCCTCATTACCGATGAGCGCACGGCGCGTGCTCTCGTCAACCTTGAACCGTCCTGATCGGGACATCAACGGGAGGAAAACCCAAATGCATGAAAAGGAAAAGCAGCTTGTCGACGGCTTCGTGCGCGGTTCGGTCAGCCGCCGCGACCTGATCCGCGGGCTTGGCGCCCTCGGCGTCACGGCCGCAACGGCCAGCGTTCTCGTCAACGCCGCTGCCACGAAAGCCCTGGCGCAGAACGGCTTCGACTGGAAGAAGCACGCAGGCACCACGATCAAGCTTCTCTTGAACAAGCACCCCTATACCGACGCCATGCTGGCCAACCTTGAGAACTTCAAGGAACTGACGGGCATGGATGTCCAGTATGACGTGTTCCCGGAAGACGTCTATTTCGACAAGGTGACGGCGGCGCTGTCCTCCGGCTCCACCGAATACGACGCCTTCATGAGCGGCGCCTACATGACCTGGACCTACGGTCCGGCCGGCTGGATCGAGGATCTCAACCAGTGGATCAAGGACGACAGCAAGACCAACCCCGACTACAACTGGGGCGACATGCTGCCGGGCGTGGTGAAGTCCTGCGCATGGAACGGCAAGCCGGGCGGCGCGCTCGGGTCCGATGACGCCAAGCAGTGGTGCATCCCGCTCGCCTATGAGCAGAACAACCTGACCTACAACAAGCGCGTCTTCGATTCCGCCGGCATCGCGGTGCCGACCAACATTGATGAACTGCTGGAAGCAGCCGCCAAGGGCAAGGCCGCGATGAGCGGCGGCTACGGTGTCGGCGTGCGTGGTTCGCGCTCCTGGGCGACGATCCACCCGGGCTTCCTGTCCGGCTATGCCAACTTCGGCCAGAAGGACCTCAACGTCAGCGATGACGGCATGCTGTCGGCGGCCATGAACACGGACGTGTCGAAGGAATACCACGCCAAGTGGGTCAAGATGATCCAGGATTCCGGTGCGCCGGACTGGTCGACCCACACCTGGTACCAGGTCGGCACGGACCTGGGCGCCGGCAAGTCGGCCATGATGTTCGACGCCGACATCCTCGGCTACTTCATGAATGGCGGCGACAATGCCGAGGCCGGCAACCTGGCCTTCTCCGCCTTTGCCGCGAACCCGGACGCCAAGGCGGCGACCCCGAACATCTGGATCTGGGCGATGGCCATGTCGACCTTCTCCGGCAAGAAGGACGCCACCTGGTATTTCCTGCAGTGGGTCACCGGTCCCGAGCACGACCTGTTCGGCGCCCGCGAGATGGACCTCGTCAACCCCGCTCGCTCCAGCGTGTGGGCCGACGAGATGTTCCGCAACAAGCTGTCGGCCTCCTATCCGGGCTATGTCGAGATGCATGACGCTTCCGCGCCGGGCGCCTCGATCAAGTTCACCCCGCAGCCGCTGTTCTTCGACCTGACGACCGAATGGGCCGCCATGCTGCAGAAGATGGTCGCCAAGGAAGTGCCTGTCGACGAAGGTCTCGACCAGCTGGCCGCAAGCGTGAACCGCCAGCTCAAGGATGCCGGGCTGGGCTAAGCCCGCCGGTCATGGGGCGCCCGCCTGAAAAGGGCGCCCCGCACCTCTTCTTTTCCATTGGCGACCCCGCGCGACGGCAGTACTCCCGTGTACTGCTGGCAGAAGGATTTTGTAATGAGCGACGCCACGATGAACCAGAAACCGAGGCGCGGCTTTCGCGTCAGCCGGGGCGCCTTGCCCTATCTGCTGAGCCTTCCCGCCCTGTTGACCTGTATCGGGATCCTCATCCCGTTCTTCACCGCGGTCGCCTATTCGCTGCAGCGCTACCGGTTGTCCCAGCCCTGGGCGCGCAAATGGAACTGGGGCGAGAACTACCTCAATTTCCTGTCCGATCCGGCCTTCTGGAACACGCTCAAGGTTTCGCTGACCTATGCCTTCCTGACAGTGGGCCTGGAACTCCTTCTCGGCCTCGGCATCGCGCTTCTCCTTCAGAAGCGGACGCGCTTCAACAATTTCGTCTCGATCATGCTGCTGATGCCGCTGATGACGGCGCCAGCGCTCGCCTCGCTGATGTGGAAGCTGATGACCAATCCGGGCTTCGGCATCCTGAGCTATTTCGCTTCCCTGATCGGGCTGGAGGACTTCCGCTGGGCTTCCGATCCGTCGACCGCCATGCTCACCGTCGTGCTCGTGGACATCTGGGTCTACACGCCCTTCATCATGATCCTCTTGCTCGCCGGGCTGCGCTCGCTGCCGCAACAGCCGTTCGAGGCTGCCGCGCTGGATGGCGTGCCGCGCCTGTTCGTCTTCTGGCGCATCACGTTGCCGATGCTGACCCCGTTCCTGCTGACGGCGACGCTGTTCCGCGTCATCGAGAGCATCCAGCAGTTCGACATCATCTACGCCATGACCCAGGGCGGCCCCGGCGACAAGCTGACCGTCTTCCAGGTCGAGGCCTACCTCAACTTCTTCCAGTCGACCAATGTGGGGCGGTCCGCCGCGCTGCTGATGATCCTGTGGGCGATCACCTACATCCTGTCGAACATCTTCATCAAGAATTGGCTGCGGCTGCGCGAACGCCAGCGCGGCGAGGCGTGAGGACAAACCCATGGAACACACCAGCACCCTGGAAAAGATCCTGCGGGGCACGGCCATCACGCTCGTGATCCTGTTCTTCATGTTCCCGATCTTCTGGATCTTCCTGATGAGCTTCCAGACGAACGAGACCATCCTGCGCGTGCCGCCGTCGATCGTCTTCGAGCCGACGCTGTCGAACTACACCGCGCTGATCACAGGCAAGCTGGACACCGCCGCCGGCACGCTGGAAATCAGCTTCATGAAGAACCTGTGGAACTCGCTGTTCCTCTCCACGGCCTCCGTGGCGGTCGGCCTGGTCCTTGGCGTGCCCGCGGCCTATGCGTTCGCGCGGCTGAAGTTCCGCGGCTCGGAGGACATCGCCTTCACGCTGCTCAGCTTCCGCTTTGCGCCGCCGTTGCTCGTGCTGCTGCCGCTGACCATCTATTTCCAGCAGATCGGCCTGGCTGATACCTATATCGGGCTCATCTGGGTCTACCAGTTGATCGTGCTGCCGCTGATCCTTTGGATCGTGCGCGGCTATTTCGAGGATATCCCGGCAGACGTGGAATATGCCTACCGTATCGCCGGCCATAGCTGGGGCGCGACCTTCCGCAAGATCGCACTGCCGCTGGCCGGGCCGGGAATCGCGGCGGCGGGCCTGCTCGCCTTCATCTTCGCCTGGAACAACTTCATCTTCGCCCTGGTGCTGGCGTCGGCCGACAAGCAGCCGGTGACGGTCGGCGCGCTCGCCTTCGTCACCGCTTCCGGAATCCAGTACGGCCAGGTGGCGGCCGGGATCGTGCTGTCGATCCTGCCGACCTTCGCCCTGGCGCTCTACGCACAGCGCTACCTCGTCGAGGGCCTGTCGCTCGGCGCGGTGAAAGGATAATTCAATGTCGCTTCAACTCATCGACATCGTCAAATCCTTCAAGGACGACGTGGTCCTCGACGGTGTGTCGCTGGAGGTCGCCAGCGGCGAGACGCTGGTCCTGTTCGGACCGTCCGGCGCGGGCAAGACCGTGTTGCTGCGCCTGATCGCGGGCGTTATTGAACCGGACGAGGGATCCATTCTCATCAATGGCGAAAACATGGACGGCGTGGAGCCGGAGGACCGTGGCATCGGCATGGCGTTCCAGAATTTCGCGCTGTTTCCGCACATGGATGCGCGCGCCAACATCGCCAGTCCGCTGACGGCGCGGCGCGAGAGCCAGACCGGCATGAAGCGCCGCGTGGAGGAGGTGGCGAAGCTGCTCAAGATCGACCATGTGCTCCATCACAAGCCCAAGGAACTGTCCAACGGCCAGAAGCAGCGAACGGCGCTCGGCCGGGCGCTGGCGGGCGAACCGAAGATCCTGTTGCTCGACGATCCGCTGCGCAACGTGGATGCCAAGCTGCGCTTCGAGATGCGGCTGGAACTGCCGCGCCTGCTGAAGGACCAGCAGGCGACCGTGATCTACGTGACGCAGGACTACAAGGAAGCCATGGCGCTTGGCCACCGCATTGCGGTGATGAGCGGCCAGGGCATCGCGCAGATCGGCACGCCAGAGGACATCTATCTTGCGCCACAGAACACCGCGATTGCCCGCCTGTTCGGTGATCCGGTCATCAACCTTCTCGACGTGGTGCCCGAACGCGGCGCCGAAGGCGTGCAGGTGAGGCTTTCGGGAACCCCGGTGCCGCTGCATCAGGGCCATGCCGCCTCCATCGGTCACGATTGCGTCCTGGGTGTGCGGCCGGAGGCAATCCGTTTCGTCGACGCTGACGCGCCTGGATCCTTCCCGGTGACGATCGAGGCGGAGACGCCGCTCAACGAGAAGACCGTGACACTGGCAATCACCGAAAAGAAGCGCGAGATCCTGATTTCGCGGCCAAGCGGGACGCCCGGACCGGATCGCGGCCAGGCCCATGTTGCCATCGACGCGGGCGCCGCGCTGCTGTTCGACCGGGCCACGGGCAACCGCATCGCGCCGGCCAGTGCCGCCGCCAAGGGAGAACCGGCATGAGCGAGACCATGCTCAGACTTGAGAATGTCGACAAGTTCTACGGAGCGGTCGGCAAGGGCGTCCACGCGGTCAGGAACATCAACATGGATGTGGCGCGCGGCGAGATCATCGCGCTGCTGGGATCGTCGGGCTGTGGCAAGACCTCGACACTGCGCATGATCGCCGGGTTCGAGGAGACCAGTCGTGGCAAGATACATCTTGCCGGGCGCGAGGTGCACAGGCTGCCGCCGGTCAAGCGCCATGTCGCCATGGCCTTCGAAGGCTATTCGCTCTATCCCACGGTCAATGTGCGCGACAACATCGCCTTTGCGCTGAAGGCGGCGAGGCTGCCGCAGGCTGACGTGGATGCGCGCGTCAACGAAGTCGCAGAAATGCTTGAAATCGGCGACATTCTCGGCCGGATGCCGGGCTCAATTTCTGGCGGTCAGCAGCAACGCGCGTCGCTGGCGCGCGCACTGATCCGCGACGCCGACCTCTACCTGCTCGACGAGCCGATGGGCCAGCTTGAGCCGCAGTTGCGCACCCTGCTGCGCGGGCGCATCAAGCATTATATCAAGCAACGCGGACTGACAGCCATCCTCGTCACCCATGACCAGACCGAGGCGAACGCGCTTGCCGACCGCATAGCGGTCATGGAAGGCGGTGTCCTCCAGCAATATGGCAGCCCGGCGGAGATCAAGGAGCGGCCGGCCAACCTGTTTACCGGAACCTTCGTCGGCGAACCGCCCATGAACGTTTTTCCGGTCACCGGATCGGTGGTGGGTGACCAGCTTCATCTCGACCTGGAAGGCGGGCTCGACCTCGTCTATCCGCAATCGGCCTTCGCCCCACAGGTCCGCGAGGCCATCGTGAAACGTGGCCGTGTTGTCCTCGGCGTGCGGCCCTACGCGGTGCGCCGGTCAGGCGAGGGGCCTGCCGCGCGCGTGCTTGCCAACCAGTGGCTCGGCGACCAGAGCCACATTGCCGCCGCCTTCGCCAACGGGACGCTTGTGCTGGTGGAGCATGACCGGGCCAACGTCGATATCGGCGCGGAAATCCGCGTTGCCCTCGATCCGGCGGACCTGCACGTCTTCGATCCCGAAAGCGGGAAGGCCATCGCCCACGGAGCGGAACTGGCGTGATGACCATGGGCGGCGATCTCATCATCGGCATCGATGCCGGAACGTCGGTCATCAAGTCGATCGCCTTCGACCTGTCGGGCCGTCAGGTCGCCGTGGCCTCGACGCCGAACCGCTACACGGTGCGCCCGGATGGGGCGGCCTTCCAGCCTCTGGCCGACACGTGGGACGATTGCGCCCGCACATTGCGCGAACTGGGCGCGAAGGTGCCGGACCTGGCCAGCCGCACCGTGGGTCTGGCGGTCACCGCCCAGGGTGACGGGACCTGGCTCGTCGGCAAGGACAATGAACCGGTTGCCGACGGCTGGCTCTGGCTCGACGCGCGCGCCGCGCCGGTCGTCCGGCGCCTGCGCCAGACCGATGCCGATGCAGCGCGTTTCGCGAAGACCGGCAGCGGGCTGAATGCCTGCCAGATGGGCACCCAGCTTGTGCGCATGAAGGAGATCATGCCCGAAGCCGTGGACCGGGCCGAAGTGGCGCTGCACTGCAAGGACTGGCTTTATCTCAATTTCACCGGCATACGCGCCTGCGACCCGTCGGAAGCCAATTTCACCTTCGGCGATTTTCGCACGCGCCGCTATGACGACGAGGTCATCGAGGCGCTCGGCCTTTCCGGCGAGCGCCGTCTGCTTCCCGAAATCGTCGACGGGTCGCAGGTCACCCATCCGCTGAGCGAGGCGGCGGCCAAGGCCACGGGTCTGAAGGCAGGCACCCCCGTTTCGCTCGGCTATGTGGACGTCGCCTGCACCGCGCTGGGCGGCGGCATCTATACCGCCGGGGCCGAAGCCGGCTGCACGATCATCGGCTCGACCGGCATGCACATGCGCGCGACGACACCGGACCGCGTCCATCTCAATGCCGGGCGGACAGGCTATGTCATGTGCCTGCCGGTCCCGGGCCTGGTCGCGCAGATCCAGTCCAACATGGCCGCGACGCTCAACATCGACTGGCTGCTGAAGGTGGCCTCCGACCTCATGGCGGACATGGGCAAACCGGTCGATCACCGCGATCTCATCGCCCATATCGACACATGGATCGCGGCTGCGGAGCCGGGAAGGGGCCTTTACCACCCCTACATTTCCGAAGCTGGCGAGCGCGGACCCTTCGTGGACAATGCGGCCCGCGCAAGCTTCATCGGGCTTTCCTCGTCGCACCGCTTCCCCGATCTGGTGCGCGCCGTCATCGAGGGTTTGGGCCTTGCTGCCCGCGACTGCTACGACGCCATGGGCGCCATGCCTGGCGAAATACGCCTGACCGGCGGGGCGGCGCGCTCGAAAGCCCTGCGCGCCATCTTCTCGGCCTCCGTCAATGCCGCCGTGCGGACATCGGCACGCGAGGAAGCCGGTGCAGCCGGCGCAGCCATGATGGCCGCCGTCGCCAATGGCGTCCATGAGACAATGGACGCCTGCATCGCCGAATGGGTCACGCCGCTTCTGGGCGAGGCCGAGGCGCCCGATTCCGCGCTGGCCTCGGTCTATGCGCGCACCTCCCCCGCCTATCGCGCATCGCGCGAGGCGCTGGCGCCCGTCTGGGCCCAGCTTTCCGAGACAGGAGACGAATGATGTCCAGGAACGTCGCGATCATCGGCGACCATTTCATGCTGCCGGAGGTCTTCGAGGAAAAGATCCTCGCTGCCTGCGGCGACAAGGTGTCGATCCGCACCCGCAAGGACAACTGGCCCGATGAACCGATGGAACACGGCTATGCGGTGGAAGGCATGGACGGGCTGAAGGAGTATTTCGGCACCGCCGATGGCGTGGTGGAATTTGTCGGCGATGCGGAAATCATGGTGACGCAGCTTGCGCCGCTGTCGGCGGGGATGATGGACCGCTTGCCGAACCTCAAGCTCGTCGCCGTGTCACGCGGCGGGCCGGTGAACATCGACATGGGCGCAGCGCGCGATCGCGGCATCACCGTTGTCAATACGCCCGGGCGCAATTCGACAGCCGTGGCGGAGTTCACCATCGGGGCCATCCTGGCCGAGACACGCAAGATCCGCGAAGGCCACGAGGCGTTGCGCAAGGGGGTCTGGCGCGGCGATCTCTACCGCGCCGACGTGACGGGCCGCGAACTGAACGAACTGACCGTCGGCGTCATCGGCTACGGCAATATCGGTACCAAGGTGGTCCGGCTGCTTCGCGCCTTCGGAACGCGCGTGCTGGTCTGCGACCCCTATGTCCAGCTTTCGCAGGAAGACCGCATGGGCGGGGTTGAGCATGTCGGCCTCCACGAACTGCTGGAGCGCTCCGACGTCGTCTCCATGCATCCGCGGGTGACCGAGGAAACGCGCCGGATGATCAATGCCGAGACGCTGAAACTGATGCGTCCGGGCACGATCTTCGTCAATACGGCGCGCGGGCCGCTAGTCGACTATGATGCGCTTTACGAGGCGCTCGACTCCGGCCATCTGGCCGGCGCCATGCTGGAGACATTCGCCGTCGAACCGGTGCCGGAGGACTGGCCGCTGCTGCAACTGCCGAATGTGACGCTGACGCCGCACATAGCCGGCGCTTCCGTTCGCACGGTCACCTTCGCGGCGGAGCAGGCGGCGGAAGAAGTGCGCCGCTACATCGCCGGCGAAGGTCCGCTGAACCGCTGCTGATGGTCGCAGCCCGCTCCATACGCGCAACAGGATGTCTGCCATGACTGCGATTGCCACAGATCCGGAATTCCAGGCGCTGCGCGCCGTATCCGCCCGCGCCGGGGCGGATCCGTTGCTGGTGCAGGCCGCTGGAGGCAATACCTCGATCAAGCGGGACGGCATCCTCTGGATCAAGGCTTCCGGCACCTGGCTGATGAATGCGCTCAAGGACGACATCTTCGTCCCGGTCGACCTGGAAAGACTGCGCGAGGCGGTGCGGCGTGATGACGGTTCGGCGGAGAAGGCGCAGGACTTCGTCGTTGCCGACCTGAATCCCTCAGGCCTTCGCCCCTCCATCGAGACAACGGTTCATTCGGCGCTGCCGCAGGACGTTGTCATCCACGTCCATTGCGTGGGTACCATTGCCCATGCAGTGCGGGCCGACGCGCAAGCAATTCTGGAGGAACGGCTCGCCGGCCTGCACTGGGCCTTCGTGCCCTATGTGAAACCGGGCCTGACTCTGTCGAAATCGATCGAGGCCGTGCTGAAGCCCGAAACGCGGGTCATCATTCTCGGCAATCATGGCCTTGTTGTCTGCGGCGACAGCGTGGTCCAAACGCAAGCATTGCTGGACGAGGTGCACGGGCGCCTGACCGATGCGCCTCGCCAGTCCGGCGCGCCCGACGTCGCGGCGCTGGAGGCAGCGCGCCAGGGGAGCGACTATGCCCTTCCGGCGGACCCGGTGAGCCATGGCGCTGCGACTGACGCCGCGGCGGCGGCCATGGCCGGGCAGGGGAGCCTTTATCCCGATCATGTCATCTTCCTGGGCGCCGGTTCGGTCGTGGCCGGTGAAGACGAAAACGCGGCCGATGTCGCTGTGCGCTTCACCAGGGCCGGTCTTCCCGAGCCGGTTTCCATCCTGTTTCCCGGCAAGGGCGTGCTGATGCATGGCAGCGCCAATGCGGGTGCCCAGGCCCTTGCGCGCTGTCTCGCCGATGTGACGACACGCATTCCCGAAGGCAGCGCGCTGAACTATCTCAGCGCCGCCGAAGACGCCGAACTGCTTGACTGGGATGCTGAAAAATACCGGCAGGCGCTCAATCGCGACCGGGCAGGGGCGTGACAATGGCGCGCGAACCGCTCTTCGTCGGCATTGATGCCGGAACCTCGGGCGTGCGCGCCATCGCCATCGACGCCGAACGGCAGGTGGTTGCGCAAGGCGCGGCGCGCATGGAAGCCTTCGGCACCGACCACCGCTCGCCAAGAATCTGGCAATCGGCATTGGAAGCAGCGCTTGGAGACCTGTTCGCCACGGTTGATCCGTCATCGGTCACGGCGCTCAGCGTCGACGGCACGTCGGGCACCATGCTGCCCGTGGACGCCGGCGGACAGCCCGTCCGCCAACCGATGATGTACAACGATCCGGTGGCCGACGGGGCAATTGTCGATGCTATCGCGCACGCTGCTCCGGACACGAGTGCGGCCCACGGTGTCAACTCCGCGCTGGCGCGCGCAATCGTGCTCCAGCGCGCGCCGGGCGCCGTGCGCGTCATCCACCAGGCCGACTGGCTGGCCAGCCTGCTGTCGGGTCGCTTCGACCTGAGCGACGAGAACAACGCGCTGAAGACCGGCTATGACCCGGTGGCCCGCCAATGGCCGGACTGGATCGTCAGGACCGGCATGGCCATGGAGCGATTGCCGGCGGTCCTGGAGCCGGGCACCGTGATGGCGCGGGCAGGGGGCACGCTCGCCCGCCAATTCGGCCTCGACCCGCAGGCCCTGGTCGTCGCGGGAACCACGGATGGCTGTGCATCCTTCCTCGCCACAGGCGCAAGCATGCCAGGCGACGGCGTGACCGCGCTCGGCACGACGCTCACCATCAAGCTGTTCAGCGACAAGCCGGTTTTCGCTCCGCAATTCGGCATCTACAGCCACCGCCTGGCTGGCGGCTGGCTGGCCGGCGGTGCGTCGAACACCGGCGGCAACGTGCTTGCGGCCCATTTCGCCAGCGACGAGATTGCCGCGTTGTCGCAGCGCATCGACCCGGAAACGGATACCGGCTTCGATTATTATCCTCTGTCCAAGCCCGGCGAACGCTTTCCGGTCAATGATCCGGCCATGCAGCCCCGCATGGAACCGCGCCCCGCCGACGATGCGCTGTTCCTGAAGGCAATCCTCGAAGGCATCGCGAATGTCGAGGCAATGGCCTATGAGCGGCTTTCGGAGCTTGGCGCACCGGCGCTGGCGTCCATCCGGACGGTCGGCGGCGGCGCGTCCAATCCCGTCTGGTCGGCCATGCGCCAGCGCAAGCTGGAGGTTCCCGCGCGCCCTGTCCTGTCGCTGGAGGCGGCCTTCGGGACAGCGCTGCTCGCCTTGCAGAGCGCCGGGCAGGGGCAGGCATGACGATGACCGGTAACACGGCCACACAAACTGTCAGTCTGCGCGATCTCATGGCGCGTCATGAGACGTTTCTGGTCGACCAGTTCGGCGTCCTGCATGACGGGACGAACGCCTATCCCGGCGCCATCGAGGCGCTTGCACGGATGACGAAGGAAGGGCGCACGGTCCTGCTTCTATCCAATTCCGGCAAGCGCGCGGCACAGAACATCAAGCGGCTGAATTCACTTGGCTTTTCCCCGGATAGCTACAGCGCTTTCGTCAGTTCCGGCGAAGTGGCGTGGCATCTCCTCAAGCGGGAACTCGAAAACGGTGAGATGCAGAAAGGTGCGCGCTGTCTTCTTCTTGCACGCGACGACGACCGGTCGGCCATCGATGGCCTCGGCTTCAGGGAAACGGACAATGGCGGCGATGCCGGCGTGATCCTGCTGTCCGGCAGCCGGGGCGACAGCATGGCGATGGACGACTACCGCAGGCTCATGGAACCGGCCGCCAGGCGTGGCGTGCCGTGCCTGTGCACAAATCCCGACAAGATCATGCTGACGCCAACGGGACCGCATTTCGGTGCCGGTGCCATCGCCGACGCCTATGAAGCGATGGGCGGTACCGTGCGCTGGATCGGAAAGCCATATCCCGAGATGTACCGTTTCGCGCTTGAGATGATCGGCACGGAACCGTCGCGCGCCATCTGCTGCATCGGCGACAGCGTGGAACACGACATCGCCGGAGGGGCCGGTCTCGGCCTGTCAACGGCGCTGGTGCGTTCGGGCATACTGGCGGGAATGGGCGCCGATGAACTCGAGGCTCTGTTCGCAGGGCACGGCGCGCGGCCGGACTATCTCATCGACCGTTTCGCGCTGTAGGCCGATCCGGCGCCAGGGGCTGTGACAGGCTCAAGCCAACCCAAACATCAAAGTCGCATAAGATGGATTATGGAACTTAATGATGTCCGGATAGCGAGGAACCGCAGGCCCGGAAGCAATCAGCCCTTCAGGTCGGCGACCACCGCATTCGCGGCTTCCAGCAAGGCTCCGGTCTGCGCCTCGAACACCGCGTCATGCGCACCGGCAGCAGCCCAGACGGTCTCGAAACGCCGCAGGGTCTCGTCCGCGAAGCACGGAATCTCGATCTTGTGGCCAATCGGTGAAACGCCGCCAATGGCAAAGCCGGTCTGTTCG
The DNA here is from genome assembly GCA_002708825.1 of Phyllobacteriaceae bacterium. Taxonomy (GTDB): domain Bacteria; phylum Pseudomonadota; class Alphaproteobacteria; order Rhizobiales; family Rhizobiaceae; genus Zhengella. Next base: position 201,088 of record PAPF01000009.1, read on the forward strand.
CGGATCAGGCGCGGATCGGCACGGCCAAGGCTTTCGCCAGCCAGTGCCGCGGCCTTGGCAAGATCGAGCGAATTGTCTCCGGCGACGAGAAACAGATAAAGCCGCTGGCTATCCTGTCCCTGGAAAATCAGCGACTTGACGATCTGCGCGACATCACAGCCGCATTGCTGCGCAGCTTCGGCCGCCGTGCGCGTGGATTCGCCCATGCGCCGCACGGTGATATCCATGCCCGCGCTCGACGCGGCCGCCTCGACGCGCGCTATGCTCTTGCTCATTCCCGATTTCCTTCCAGCCCGTCGCCGCTTGCCGGCAACTCCAGAACAAGCCCGTCATGGGCCGGTTCGACATTGTGCGGTGTTTCAGCCATGACCGTCGCATAATCCAGCGGCACATGCATGTGAGTCAGCACCGCGTGTTTCGGCCTCAATTGTTCGATCCACTCCAGCGCCTCGCCAAGCGAGAAATGACTTGGATGGCGCCGGTATTGCAAGGCATCGATGATCAGCAGGTCGAGATTTTCCAATCGTTCCAATGTCTTTTCAGGAAATGCTGATACATCGGAACAATAGGCGAGCGGTCCGATCCGGAATGCAAGAGAATGGATGTCGCCATGGACCTGGCGAAGAGGTTCGAAGGTGATCGGACCGCCCTCGCCCTCGATCACGAACGGTTCGTAGTGGCGGATCTAGTGGCCACGCAGGATCGGCGGATAGGACGATCCGGCCGGCGTGTGAAAGCAGTAGCCAAAGGCCTCGATCAGGCGGTCCATGGTCGCGTCGTCGGCCCAGACGTTCATCAGCCGGCGCTGCGTGATGACATAGCCCCGCAGGTCGTCGATGCCGTGGATGTGGTCGGCATGGGGATGGGTATAGACCGCCCCGTCGAGCGTATGCGCACCGGCGCGCACCATCTGTTCACGGAAATCGGGCCCGGTATCGATGACGACCCGCGTGACGCCGTTCACACCGATCCGTTCCACCAGCGCCGAGGCGCGGGTGCGCCGGTTTCGCGGATTGTCCGGATCGCAGGCGCCCCAGTCGCCGGAGATGCGGGGCACGCCGGGCGACGAACCGCATCCCAGGATCGTGAAGCGCAGGATATCGGCCATGATGTCCTCAGAGCGCAGGCATCTTGGAGAAGAGGCGCAGGCAATTGGCCGTTGTGGCATCGGCCAGTGCTTCCTCGCTGATGCCCTTGCACTCGGCCAGGACCCGCGCCGTGTTCACGACGAAGGAGGGTTCGTTGCGTTTTCCCCGGTGCGGCGGCGGTGCGAGGTAAGGCGCGTCTGTCTCCACCAGCAGCCGTTCCAGCGGCAGGTCGCGGGCGATGTCGCGGATTTCCTGGCTGTTCCTGAAGGTCAGGATACCGGAAAAGGAGACATGGCCGCCCAGTTCGATGCCGGTCTCAGCCAGTGCACGGCCGGAGGAAAAGCAGTGCAGGATGAAAGGAAAGGTCCCCTTCCCCGTTTCCTCGCGCAGGATCGCCGCCATGTCGTCGTCGGCATCGCGCGAGTGGATGACCAGCGGCAGGCCGGTTTCGCGCGCCGCCGCGATGTGCTGGCGAAAACCGGCGGCCTGCGCGCCACGCGGCGACTTGTCGTAGAAATAGTCGAGCCCTGCCTCGCCGATGGCCACGCATTTGGGATGCTCCGCCAGCGCAACCAGATCGGCAGCGGTCACGCCGGTTTCCTCGTCGGCATTGTGCGGATGGGTACCGACCGAGCAGAACACCGGGTCGTGGGCCTCGGCGATGGCCTTGATGGCATCGAAACGGCGCACGCGGGTCGAGATCGTCACCATGCGCTTCACGCCGGCATCCAGCGCCCGCTGGACCACTGCCGCCCGCTCTTCCTCGAAATCGGGAAAGTCCAGATGGCAATGGCTGTCGATGAGGACCGGCATTTGCGCCATGTCAGGCCTGCTCCTTGTCCACGTAGCGGGGGAAGACGCCCTGCGGAGCCGGCAGTTCGGTGCCGGGCACGAGCCGGTCTTCAAGGTTGGCGAAGGAGCGCGCGCCTTCCGGCACGGCCACCAGGTCGAGCAGGCGCGAACAGGCCGCCGGCATGACCGGCTGGGCCAGGATCGCGATACGCCGCACGGTCTCGGCCACGGTGTAGAGAACCGTCGCCATGCGGTCCGGATCGGTCTTGCGCAGCACCCAGGGCGCCTGGGTGTCGATATACTTGTCGGCCTCGGTGACGATGGCGAAGATCGCTTCCACCGCCTTGTGGATGGCCTGGCGGTCCATCGCTTCGCGCGCGGCCTCCAGCGCCCTTGCCGCCGACGCGATCAATGCCTCGTCCTCCGGCTTCAGGTCGTCATTGCCGGGAACCAGCCCGCCGAAATTCTTCGCGATCATCGAAAGCGAGCGTTGCGCCAGGTTGCCCAGTCCGTTGGCGAGATCCGCATTGGTGCGCTGGACGATGGCTTCGTGGCTGTAGGACCCGTCATTGCCGAAGGGCACTTCGCGCATGAAGAAGTAGCGCACCTGGTCGAGGCCGTATTCTTCGACCAGCGCGAACGGGTCGACCACGTTGCCGACCGACTTCGACATCTTCTCGCCCTTGTTGAACAGGAAGCCGTGGGCATAGACGCGGGCGGGCAACGGCACGCCGGCGCTCATCAGGAAGGCCGGCCAGTAGACGGCATGGAAGCGCACGATATCCTTGCCGATGATGTGCAGCGCCGGCCAGTATTTCCAGCGCGCCGCATCGGCATCCGGGAAGCCGGCGGCGGTGATGTAATTGGTCAGCGCGTCCACCCAGACATACATGACATGCTTGTCGTTTCCAGGCACGGGAATGCCCCAGTCGAAGCTGGTGCGCGAGATGGAAAGATCCTTCAGGCCGCCCTTGACGAAGCTCATCACCTCGTTGCGCCGTTCCGCCGGCGCCACGAAATCCGGGTTGTCGGTGTAGAGTTCGAGAAGCTTGTCGCCGTAGGCGGACAGGCGGAAATAGTAGCTTTCCTCCTCCACCCATTCCACGGGCGAGCCCAGCGGCTCCCGGCGCACGCCGTCCTCGCCGACCGTTGTCTCGCTCTCGTCGAAGAAGGCTTCCTGGCGCACCGAATACCAGCCGCCATAGGTGTCGAGGTAGATGTCGCCATTGGCTTCCATGCGCCGCCAGAGTTCCTGGCAGGAAATGCGGTGGCGTTCCTCGGTGGTGCGGATGAAATCGTCGTTGGAACAGCCCAGCACCTCGACCATGCGGCGGAAAACAGCGGAATTGCGGTCGGCCAGTTCGATGGGCGCGATCCCTTCCTTCTGGGCCGTCTGTTGCATCTTCTGCCCATGCTCGTCGGTGCCTGTCAGGAAGAAGACGTCCTTGCCGTCAAGGCGGGCAAAACGGGCCAGGACATCCGTCGCGATGGCCGTGTAGGCGTGGCCGATATGCGGGACACCGTTGGGATAGAAGATCGGCGTGGTGATGTAATAACTGGACGTGGACATGATGGATGAAACGCTCCCGCACTGGGCGATTGATTGTCTGGCGCGGGATAGCGCAATTGCGCCGCGATTGCCAGTGCGCTGCCCCTGTTTCGGGATCAGCGGTGGACGGCCGCGTGCAACCGGTGCAACAGTCCGCTGACATGCTGCCGCTTGTCCAGATTGTAGGTCTCGCGCTCCACGATGGTCTGGCGCGTTTCCTCCCATAATCCGGCAAGGCGGTTCGCCGCCGCGGTGTTCCCGGCCCGTGCCGCTTCCGTAGCGTCGCGGCCGAGGCGGTCAGCCACGTGGCGGTTGAACAGGTCGAGCGCGATTTCCGCATCCCGCCCGGCAAGGGCCTGGGCAATGCGGATCGCCTCGCCCGTGTCGAAACGCGGCTGGTCAAGAATGCGGTCGACCGCCTCGGCCACTTCCAGGCCGCCGTGACGGGTCAGGAGCAGGGCGTTGCGCACGCTTCCCTCGGCGAGCGCGGCGAGCCTCCGGCGCGCGGCCGGTTCGTCCGGAGCCTCTTCACCAAGGTCGGAAAGCGCAGCCATGAGGTCGCGCTCGCCAAGCGGACGAAGGCGATGCACCTGGCATCGTGAACGGATCGTGGGCAGCAGCCGGCCGGGCGAATGGCTGACGAGGATGAAGAGCGTGTCCCGCGGCGGTTCCTCAAGGTTCTTGAGCAGCGCATTCGCCGCAGCCGCATTCATCTGTTCCGCCGCATCGACGATGACAATGCGCCAGCTTCCGTCATGGGTGGTCATCGACAGGAAATGGCCAAGGCGGCGGATTTCGTCGACGGTAATGAAATTCTTGTAACCGGCACCCGTTTCGCGCGGCGGCCTGGTCAGGTGCAGGACAGCGGGATGGGCGCCGCTGGCAAGCTGCCGCCAGACGGGATGCGACGGATCCGGCCGGACGAGCGAAGCCGGCGCATTGGGCCTGTCGCGCTCGGTCAGCATGTGAAATGCAAGGTGGTAGGCCAAGGTTGCCTTGCCGATGCCCTGCGGCCCGGTGAGCAGCGCGGCGTGATGCATCTTTCCAGTGCGCCACGCGGTTGCAAACCACAGGGCGGCGTCGTCATGCCCGGCGAGGTGGATGTTCTCGGCCGGTTCCGGGATGTCCGGCAGGCTGTCGGCCTGTTCCGGCGCAAGTCGCTCGCTCATGACCGGTCACGCATCGGCTTCCGCCGGTTCGTCGGCCCCTGTCCGCGCCAGCAACGCTTCGACCTGGCCGCGGATGGCGCCGGCCACGGCATCCGTATCGCGTGCGGCGTCGATCACGCGGCAGCGTTCCGGCTCCGCCGCTGCAATGGAGAGGAAGGCCTGGCGGCGTTCCTCGTGAATATCGGCCTCTTCCTTTTCAAAGCGGTCCGCATCGCCGTTTCCACGCCGGGCGCGGGCACGTTCCAGGCCCGTCTCGGCCGGCAGATCGAGGATGAGGGTCAGATCGGGAACCATGCCGTTGACGGCGACTTCCTCGAGCCGCTCCATGAACGCCGGATCGAGCTTGCCGGACACGCCCTGATAGACCCGAGAGGAATCCATGAACCGGTCGCACAGCACGATCATGCCCGCTTCAACGGCCGGCCGGATCACCTGCTCGACATGGTCCGACCGCGCTGTCGAAAAGAGGATCGCCTCCATCGCCGGACCGTACTGCTCCGCCGCACCGGACAGCAGCACATGGCGCACGGCCTCCGCGCCAGGAGAACCGCCCGGCTCGCGTGTCAGAAGGACACGGTGCCCCCGGGCGCGCAGCCATCCGGCCAGCCGTTCGATCTGGGTGGTCTTGCCGGCCCCCTCGCCCCCCTCGAACGTGATGAATAGCCCTCGCGGCAACAGATCCCGCCTTTCGCTCATCTTCATTGCACAGGCTTGTCTTAGTGCGCCGGGTTGGAGGCGTCCAGAGTGCTATCCGCGCAGCCAGCCCAGCATGAGTTCCTCGACGGCGTCCAGCGCCCGTTGCTGAAGCGTGCCCTTGCCCACCGATTCGGCGGCATAAAGCGGCGTTTCCTGGCTGAGCGTATCGCCGATCCACACCTTCAGCGCGCCGATCCGCGTGCCCTCTTCCACCGGCACATCAACCGGGCCTTCATAGACGATACGGGCAATGAGCCTGTCACGGTTCGTGATCGGCACGAGAATGGAGACGGGACCGTCGGCACGCAGGGCGACGCCGGATTTCGCGCCTCCATAGAGATCGGCCTCGCCAATGATCTCGCCTTCCTTGAAGATCTGCCTGCTTTCAAAGGCCCGGATGCCCCAGTCCAGGATCTTGCGGGCTTCCTCCGCGCGCTGGCGGTCCGTCTCCATGCCCGACATGGCGACGAAGATGCGCCGTCCCTCCCGATTGACCGAGCCGACGATGGCGTAACCGCTTTCCTCCGTGAAACCGGTCTTCATGCCGTCGGCACCGATATCCATGCGCAGCAGCGGATTGCGGTTGCGCTGCAGGATCTTGTTCCAGGTGAATTCGGTCTGGCTGTAATACCGGTAGTATTCGGGATAGGTCTTCCAGATGTGCAGCGCGAGTTTCGCCAGATCCTTCATGGTGACGACCTGGCCGTCCGCGGGCAGTCCGGTGGAATTCCTGAAAACCGATTTCTCCAGCCCGATCTTGCGCGCGCGTTCGGTCATCAGGCGCGCGAAATTCTCTTCCGATCCTGCCATGCCCTCGGCAATGATGATGCAGCCGTCATTGGCCGATTGCACGATGACGGCCTGGATCAGGTCCTCCAGCCGGATTTCCGACTTCACCTCCGCGAACATGGTCGAACCGCCCGACACTGCGCCGCCGGTGCGCCAGGCGTTTTCCGACACATAGAACGTGTCGTCCATGCTCAGGCGCCCGGTGCTCAGCGCATGAAAGACCACTTCCATGGTCATCATCTTGGCAAGCGAGGCGGGCGGAACGAGCTTCTCCTCGTTCTTGGCAAACAGGATGGACCCTGTGCCCGCGTCGATCATGTAAGCGGTGTCAGCCGTCGTTTCGAACAGTTGCGCGCTGGCAGGTGTCACGGCCAGCAGGATGACCGCCCATCCCAGCAGCATGGAGCGGCGGATCGCCGTCATGATGATCATCGGAAAGCCTGTCCGCCCTGTTCATTGCGCCCACCCCAAGCTAGCAAGATGTGGCGGACGGGATCAACCGCGTTGCAGCGTGGCTTGACCGAAATGTCAGTCGCGAACGAAGAACGCGTCGGACGCACCGGCATTCCAGGCGGCGCGCAGCACGGCATTCTCGTCGCGGCCCTGGCGCACATGCAGCGTCAGGACATGCGACATGCCGTTTTGCGAGGAGAATGTCTGCAGTTCGGTTCGTCCCTCGCCCTTCAGGGCCTCGGCAACGGCCAGCGCCTGCCGCCGGTCTTCAAAGGTGCCGAGATGAAGCGACGGACCCGTGACATCCACGCCGGAACGGCGCCATGACGCCTTCAGCGTCTCCGCATTCAGGTCGCGGCGCAGGTCATGCGATGCAAAGGCCGATGCAGCGGCCGAAACGCGTTCGGAAGCATAGGAGAGCGCCTGGACCGGCTGAGCCGAGGCAACGCCCGAGCCGGGGCGGGAGACCGGAACCGGCGCGATATCCGGCAGGCGGAACAAGGGCTCGCCGGCCGGCGCGTAGGCTGCCGGGACAATCGAGCCCACCGGCATTGCCGACGGAGTGGATGTTGCGCCCGCATAGGCATTGACGGCGCTGACGCCTGGCAGATTGCCTTCCGGCCGGCGCGCGCCGACCACGGACGGGCCGGTATCCGCCATTGCCAGCATGACACCGGACATGCCGGTTGCGGGCGATGCGTTGCCGGGATTGTAGGATGCCATCAGCGTTTCGGTATTCTCACCTTCGACGGGAGCCGGCCCGACATAATCCACCCGGACGGTGGCGACGCCGGAATTCTTGTAGTCGAGCAACTCGGCGGCGCGCCGCGACAGGTCGATGATGCGGTTGTGCGCGAAGGGTCCGCGATCGTTGACGCGGACGATGACGGACGCCCCGTTGGACATGTTCGTCACGCGGGCATAGCTGGGCAGCGGCATGGTCGGGTGCGCGGCCGACAGGTGCGTCATGTCATAGATTTCGCCATTGGCGGTCAACCGGCCGTGGAAGGCATTGCCGTACCAGCTTGCCTTGCCGACCTTGCTGTAGTTCGGATCTTTCTTGGGATGATACCACTTGCCGGCGACGCGATACGGCTTGCCGATCTGTTCGCGTCCGCCGCCGCGCTTGAGCCGCGACCGCTTTTCGGTGACGCGCGGGCTGGCCTTCACACCGTACTTGGCTTCCGGGAAATATTCCTTCCCGGACGCCTCCGGCGCGCGTGCTGACTTGTAGGAGATCTTGGCGCCCGGACCTGCACAAGCGGCGAGTACGATCAACGCCGTTCCCGCAGCACAAATTGCTATGGCGCGCTTGAAGCCCGGTACCATGATGTCTGCCCTCTCCTGACACTCGCCCTTTTCCGCCGGTTGGCCCGGTCTCGTCAACCGGGAACACTAGCCGAAAAGTTTTAGTAGTCGATTAATCCAATGTGTCGCCATCGGGGCAGGAATAAGGCAGACGGGGTGTTTTCGTCCTAGCGCATGATGCGGCCATTTCCCGCATACCCGTCATCACGGACCCAGCGGAACTTGTCGGCCCCGGTCAGGATGATGTTGAAGCAGAACGTGCGACCACGATACCAGCTTGGCCATTGCTGGCACAACTGGTCGCCATCGACCCACCAGCGTCCTGTTTCGCGCGGCGCGAAGAAGCGGGCGAGACCGAGCGCGGTGCCATCCCCTGTCACGCGGCCGGCCTGGTCGTAACGCAGGGGGAAGTCGCCGAAACCGGTTTCCAGGAAAACAGTGCCCGTGACGACCATGTCGCGGACTTCCGGTCCCGACAGCTTGGTGGCACTGGCCGGCAGGCAAAGCGCAAGGACCAGCATTCCTGCGGAAACGGCACGACGCATTGGGAACCTCCTGTCAGATCATCGAATGCGTCTGCTACGCGGAATTCCGTCCGGCGGATCATGCCGGACCATTGAACCGCCCCTTGAAAAGAAAAGCGCCTTGGCCCATAGGGTTCGGCGTGGATGGGTGGCCGAGCGGTTTAAGGCACCGGTCTTGAAAACCGGCGTGCGTGAGAACGTACCGTGGGTTCGAATCCCACCCCATCCGCCACCTGGCCCCGCGAAAGCGTTCTCGTGATTGCCGACGACAAGTTCGCCCTGAACGCCGGCTGGGACGAGGAACTGCTCGGCATCGAACTTGGTGAAAAGCGCAACCTCGAAACAGGCAAGGGTTGCGATGCACTGGACGGGCGCCCTCGCCTCGCTGAGGCCCTCGACACGGCGCGCAAGGTCGGCTGCTCAGTCATCGTCGCCAAGCTGGATCGCCTGTCCCGTGACGTCGCATTCATCTCCGGGCTGTTGGCCAGGCGCGTTCCGTTCATCGTCGCCGAACTCGGTTCCGATGCCGATCCGTTCATGCTGAATCTCGATGTGGCTTTGGCCTAGAAGGAACGCCGCCTGATCTGGGGCATCTGATAGAGGGGATATATTGAGAGGCCGGCTTTCCCGGTCAATCGTTTGAATAGCCGGGCCGTGGAACGTGGCTCATCAGCGTCTGGGAATAGCCGCCGTCGACAATGATTTCCTGCCCGGTGACATAGCCCGCCCGGCCGGACGCGAAGTAGAGCACGGCATCGGCGATGTCGCTGACATGGCCGATGCGGCGCAGCGGAACGACCGCCTCGCGCGCGATCCTGGTGGGCTCGTGGGCATAGAAAGCCTCCGACAGCGGCGTGCGCACGAGGCCGGGCGCCACCACGTTGGAGCGCACCCCGCGCGGCCCCCATTCATGGGCAAGCTGGCGTGACAGCATGGAAACGGCCGCCTTCGAGGCGGAATAGGCATTGGAATGGGCCTGCTGATGCTGGCCCGATATCGAGCCGACATGCACCAGCGAACCGGAGCCGCGCTCCAGCATGGCCGCCCCGAAGCGCTGCGCACAGCGCAGATAGCCGGTGAGGTTGACATCGAGCATGCGTTGCCAGTCCGCGATTTCCACCGTGTCGAGATTGCCGGGTTTCAGGAAGGCGGCATTGTTGACCAGGATGTCGGCCGCGCCGAATGCGCCCTTCACCGCTTCCACGGCCTGACCCACGCTGTCGTCGCTTGTCACGTCGCAGACGATGGCTTTGCCGCCGGTCTCCCTTGCCGCCGCCTCCAGCGTCGCGGCATTCAGGTCCAGCAGCGCAACCCTCGCGCCCGCGTCGCGGAATGCCGCGGCAATCGCCTTGCCGATACCACCGCCCGCGCCCGTCACAACGGCGACCTTGCCTTCCAGCCCGAGCCAGCTCATGCGTCAACTCCTGCCAGATGACGGCCCGTGATGTAGCCGAAGGTCATGGCGGGCCCCAGCGTGATGCCCGCACCCGGATAGTTGCCGCCCATGATGGAGGCGCGATCATTGCCCACCGCGTAAAGCCCGCCGATGGCCGAGCCGTCGGCGCGCAGCACCTGCCCTGTCACGGTCGTGCGCAGGCCGTCAAACGTGCCGAGGTCACCCATGATGATCTTCAGGGCGTAGAACGGACCCTGCAGGATCGGCCCGACGCAGGGGTTCGGCTTGTGTCCGGGATCGGCCAGGTAGCGGTTGAAGCTGGTCCGCCCGCGCCCGAAGGCCGGGTCCTCGCCGTTGACGGCATGGCTGTTGTATTCGGCGACCGTCGCCTCCAGTCCTGCAGCATCGATGCCGGCAGCCTCTGCCAGTTCGGCCAGCGTCCTGCCCTTCCGCAGATAGCCGCTGGCCACATGCGGGCCGAGCGGCACCGGCGCCGGCTTGGCGAACCCGAGCCCGTATTTGCGGATCGTCGGATGGTCGCAGATCAGCCAGGCGGCCGTTTCGGCCTGCCCCTCGCAGGCGCGCATCAGGGCTGCGCCAACATCGTGATAGCTCTCGCTTTCATTGGTAAAGCGTTTGCCATTCTTCAGAACGGCGATGATGCCGGGCTTGTAGCGGTCGAGCAGATGCGGGAACGGACGGGTGCTGCCGTCGCGCTGCGGCACCTTCGAGACCGGCATCCAGGCGGACGTGTCGTTGAACTCGATCGGGGCATGGCCGCCCACGGCCTCGGCCAGGCGTATTCCGTCGCCGGTGTTGGAGTCCGGCACGGGCGAGACGTGTTCGCCGCCGCGCGCCAGATGCGGATAGGCCTTGTTCAGCTTCTCCATGTCGTGCGCGAAACCGCCCGTGGCAATGACGACCCCCTTGCGCGCCGTCAGGCGGGCGCCGGGCACGCGAACGCCCGTCACGCGGCCGTCCTCGACAATCAGTTCCTCGGCCGGCGTTTCCGTGTAGAGCGGGATGTCGAGATCGAACACCGACTTGGCAAGCCGGGCGGCCAGGGCGTTGCCGCTCGTCACCTGCACGCCGCGGCCATAACGCGCGACTTCCGAAAAGTGCTTGACCATGCGCCTGGTGACATAAGCGAAGCTGCCGAGATTCTTCGTGGCGTTGAAGAAGTGCCTGATGTCGGCATTGGAGGAATTGAACATCATGCCCATGAAGGTGATCGTCGACAGCGGCGGACGCAGGCGCTTGAGGTTGTCGCCCAGCGCCGAAGTGTCGAACGGCGCGGCCAGGATGGAGCGGCCGACATCGACCCCGCCCGGCACGTCCGGGTGATAGTCGGGATAGAGCGTGGGGACGAACTGAACCGCCGTCTCGCGCTCGAAGAAGTCGACCATCTCCGGCCCCGCATCGATGAAGGCCTCGACGGCTTCCGCCGAATAGAAATTGCCGGTCTCTTCCTTCATGTAGGTGATGGCATCGTCGCGGCTGTCGGCGATCCCGGCTTCTCGGGCATGGCGGTTGAGCGGAATCCACAGGACACCGCCGGAAAAGGCCGTCGTGCCGCCGAAGACCGGTTCCTTTTCGATGATGCAGACCGAAAGCCCGTTCTTCCTGGCGGTGATTGCCGTTGACATGCCGCCGGCGCCGGAGCCGACAACAACCACATCATATGTCTCATCCCTTTCAGGACCCATGGCCATCGCCTCCTCCGTTTCGAACCTGCGTGATAACGCCCGAGCCAGGCGCCGCAGCCAATGGACAGGACAGGATTTATATTGGACAATTCAACGCAAGATGCCGATGCGCAATGACCGGCAGAAAGGATGGTGCAGCACCGTGAACACACATGCCAGGGGGCCGGTCCCCAGCTTTTTCCTCTACGGGGACGAACAACGCGACCAGGATCTCGACACGCTGCACGTCGAACCGATCCGCGAACGCTCCATGCGCCACGATTGGATAATTCATCCCCATGTCCATCCCGACCACGTGCAGTTCCTGTGGATCGCGGATGGACACGGCGCCTTTTCCATCGAAGGGGCGGACTATTCCGCGCAAAGCCCGGCGCTGGTTGTCCAGCCAGCCGGTTCGCTTCATGAAATCCGTTTCAGGCCCGGAACGGAAGGCCGCGTCATAACGGCCGCGGTCAGCTTCGTGGAAGCCGTGGCCGGCGGCGACCAGCGGCTTGTCGATATCACCCGGCAGCCTGCCGCGCATACGCTTCCCGCAGGCAGTCCGCTGGTGGAAAAGCTCGGCGCCGCGTTCGGGGAAATCCAGAACGAGGCGCGCTGGGAAGAGGTCGGCCGGCGGATGGCCATCCGTGCCCACATGCTCCTGGTGCTGGTCGCCCTGCTGCGGCTGAGCGAAACCCGGCTATCGGGCACACAAGCGCGCCGTGACCGGGACTTCGAGATCGTCACCCGCTATCGCGGCGCCCTGGAGGCGCATTTCCGCAGCCAGAAGGGCCTCACCTTCTATGCCCGGTCGCTTGGCATATCGACACAGCGCCTCAACACGGCCTGCAAGGCAAGGGCGGGACGCACGGCCTCGGAACTGTTGCATGAACGGGTGATCATCGAGGCCAAGCGCAACCTGCTCTACACCGAAATGACCGTCGCCGAGATCGGGCACGCCATCGGCTATGACGATCCGGCCTATTTCAACCGCTTCTTCTCGCAACGGGTCGGCGTGCCGCCCGGCACGTTCCGCGCCGATGCCGCCACGACGCACCGCGTCTGAGCGGGAGGATCGTCCAAGGGAAAAGCGTTTTCGTCCATTTTCCTGCTGCGCGAAATCGTCACCATGGCACCATGCGAAGGAGGAATGGCGCGGCATGATCTTCGAACTGAGAACCTATGACCTGAAACCGGGCAAGGCGCCGGTCTATCTGGAGTTCTTCCGGACCTTCGGGCTGTCGCTCGTCACGCGCCACCTGCCGATGGGCGGCTACTGGATGGCGGAAACCGGCCGGCTGAACCGGATCGAGCATCTCTGGATCTATGAGGATTTCGCCGAGAGGGATGCCTGCCGGGCTTCGCTGGCGAAGGATCGTGCATGGATGGAGGAGTTCATCCCCAGGGCCTTCGCCGATGTCACCGGCCAGGCCAACAGGTTCATGGCGCTGGAGCGTTCATCCGCCGCGCTCGACGCCGTCATCGAATCGCGGCGCGAGGCCCATGCGAACGAGGCGGCCAGCGGGCCCATGTTTGCGTCCACGCTCAATGCGCTTTCCCAGTCGGCAGACCCGCTTGACGGCGACAGCCTCCTGGGCGCGTTCCGGATCGTTTCGGGGGATGAACCCGGCCGGCATGTCACGCTGCGCACCGGTTCTTTCGACAACCTGACGGAAGACACCGGCGGCCTGATCGCCCATGCCCTCATCCGCCCCCTGGCATTCTCGCCAATCGCCTGAATGAGGCATTCGCGAGAAGGAAGAAGCATGGCATTCCCTTCGCGATTGCGCCCTTTGCAGGCCAACGGTGGCAAGCCCGGCACTCTGACGATTGGCCATACAATTGGAGGTGCCTGAACCAGTCGGCAACGCCGGGTTTGACTCCGCAAAGACCGTAGGCATCGGTCGCAGCGAACGTTCGATCCCGGTCCCTTCCCTCCGCCACTTGCCCTCGCGAAACCGTTCTCCCGACTAGGCTGCGGCCGGATTTTCCCGTTGTTTTCGAGGGTTATGCGGGCCTCTTCGAGCAACGCCATCAGGCTGCCGTTCACCCTTTTTTACTTTTCGTCCAGACTCGGGAAAGCACCGCTGACGAGATTAGGCTGAATTTGACAGGAGGTGTCGGTGCCCACTCATCAGCGGAGCTTTCCTTCAAGAGAGTCCACGGTCAGCAAGATTGCTCCGTGCCGGAAATCGAGGATCGTCCATATTGTGGACGATCAGATAGAGGACTTCCTCTTCATCCGCTTTGCGCTCGAAAAATCAGGATTCGAGACCGTTTTCCACAAGAGCCTGGCAGATCTGGCAACAGCCTATGACCCGGTGGTCGACGGATACATAGTCCTGGATGTCCATCTCGGCTCGCAAGACGCCACGGACGTGATCGATCACCTCGCGAAGACCGGAGGCTCACCCACGGTCCTGCTGGCAAGCGGCGACCCGAACTCGATCGCCTCTGCGGTGCTCTACGCGGAAGAACGCGGTATCGCGATCAGCGGGAGACTAAAGAAGCCATTCTCCGGCAACCAGTTACTCGAGGCATTGCAGAGTGCACGGACCGAAAACCGCGACGTTGTCGGCATAGACATCCGCAAAGGCATCCGCGAAGGTTGGGTCTATCCTGCCTTCCAGCCCAAGCTGTGCCTGCAAAACAACCGGTTCACGGGCGCCGAAATGCTTACGCGCATTGCTTGTCCGGACATGGAACCGATATCGATCCAGGACTTCGTGAATGAGGCCAGCGCCGATCAACTCCGGGACCTGTTTCTCGAAAACATGGCATTCGTGGTCCGGCAATCGCCCTGGTTTGCGAGCCGGGCCATGCAGGTGAGCGTGAATGTCGACCTTGCAACGCTTTCCTGTGCCCAGTCGGAACTGCTCGATCTCATGAGCAATGCGCCCGGGTGCCTCGAGCATATCACGCTCGAGATCACGGAAGGCTCCTTTCAGGATTTCAGGGCCGAGCACTTGAAGACGCTGTGCAAGTTGAAGCTCAAGAAAGTCAAGCTTTCCATGGATGACTTCGGCACCAGTCACTCCAATTTCGGACGGCTCTTCCGCATTGCATTTGAAGAAGTGAAGATCGACAGATCATTGGTCAACGGCTGCGGACGCAGTCCGAAGAAACAGTTCATCCTGCGCGCCGTGATCAATCTTGCGCATGATCTCAAGTCGCGCGTGGTGGCAGAAGGCGTCGAGAGCCTGGAGGATCTGGAGTGGCTTCGCGCTGCGAAATGTGATGAGGCACAGGGGTTTCTCATCGGATCGCCCATGTCTCTCCGGCAATTGGCAGAACGCAATCAGAAAACGCTACAGTGGCCCAGGATGCAGCCCGTCTTCGGCCGGTTCAAAGTTCCAGCCGGTAACCCATCCCCCTGACGGTTTGAAGGCACTCCGCGCTATCCATGTCCAGCTCGTTCATCTTCTTGCGGAGCCGGCTGATATATACGTCCAGAGTCTTGTCTTCGGGGTTGAACTCACGGAACAGTGCTGTCTTGTAAAGGGTCGTCTTTGAGCATATCCGGTTTCTGAAGTTGTACAGCGTTTCCAGAATACGCGCTTCGGCATCGGTAAGCGGCTGCTCGTTTGCAGAATTTCTCATTCTGCGTCTCGAAAGGTCACAGTCGATTTCCCTGATCGTGAAGCGCGATCGCGCTTTCGCGGCCGCCAGGGAACTTGTCCTGCTATTGACCTGCCTTGAAACACGGGCTTGCAGCTCTCTCACGGAGAACGGTTTCATGACATAGTCATCCGCGCCCAGGTCGATCGCCTCGGCTCTCGTATTCGCCGATCCGGAACCGGATATCAGGATGACCGGAAGATTGGTGTTTGAACGGATTGTCCTGAGGATCGTGATCCCGTCTCCGTCGGGAAGATGGATGTCGAGGATAACCCCGTCAAACGCGTCTACTTCCGTCGTTTGAATGATTTGCAGCGATTGTGAATAGCTGGTGACGATCCGAAACGAGTCACCCGCTACCGGCCAGTTCTTGCGAATTGTTTCAGCAACGAGGCGATCGTCTTCGATGATGAGAAAGTCCATCACTCCCAGTTCTCGCAGTTCGAAAGTGCGGCCGCCAACCCCGATTCGAGGCACAATACCTGCCCGTTTCGCACATGCAAATGGCACTCGCCGAAATCTGGTTGCCCGAGCCGCGACGGAGATCCCCATCCGGTGATCGCCTTGGTTGCTCCAGCAGATCAGGGTGGGGAACATTCACCGGTGATGAACTGTTGACAAGGGTTGGGATACGAGGAGAGGAACGATGTTTCGGCTTGGGAAGCGAAACGGTCGGGTCGAGCCGGGAGACCAGGAAAGACGTTTGCTTGAGGCCGCATCCGCACGACAGAACGACTTGCTGGTGATCACGCAAGCGCATCCGATCGATCACCCCTACGGACCGCGAATTGTCTACGTCAATGAGGCATTTGAACGGGTTACCGGATACACGAGAGATGAGGTCATCGGGAATACGCCCAGGATTCTGCAAGGACCCAAGACCCAGAAAGCGGAACTGGAAAGAATGCGGGCCGCCCTTGAAAAGGGTCAGGATGTTCGCGTCGAGGTCATCAATTATACCAAGGACGGGAAGGAATACTGGCTGGAAATCGATATCGCGCCTGTCTGCGACGAGGATGGCCGCCTGACCCACTTCGTTGCCGTCCAGCGTGTGATCACGGACCGGAAGGAAGCTGAAGAGGCAAGAAGGATCAGTGAGGAGCGATTCGAACTGCTTTCGCGCGCGACGAGCGATCTCATATGGGATTGGGATATCGCGAGCGGATACGTCTGGTGGAATGAAGGCCTCAAGAATCACTTCGGGTTCAACCCGGACGTTGTCCACAATGATCCGGAATTCTGGTTTCAGCACATTCATCCGGATGATCGCGAACGTGTAAGGCAGGAGTTCAACCAGATCCTCGCGAGTGACGGCAACCAGTACAGGAACGAGTATCGCTTTCTCAAGGCAGACGGATCCGTTCTGGTCGTTCGGGAGGAGGCATTCATCATTCGCGATTCGAAGGGTCTTGCCATCCGTGTGATCGGCAGCACGTCGGATGTGACAGCCGATCGCAAATTCTCGGAAAACGCGGCACAGGCGCAGAAGCTCGCGGCACTGGGCCAACTCACCGGCGGCATTGCGCACGACTTCAACAACCTGCTCACGGTCATCCTGGGCAATGCGGAGGTTCTGCTGGAAATCGGCCAGGAGGACGAGCAGATCCGCAGCCTCTCCGAGGTCGTCATGACGGCCGGCCAGCGTGCTGCCGAATTGACGGACCGGCTTCTCTCGTTTGCAAGGCGGCAGGAACTTCAGCCGACGGTGACCAACGTCAACGAGACCATCGAGGGAATGCTGCCTCTGATCAGGCGATCGATCCGAGAGGATATCGTGGTTTCGACTGCGCTCTGTGATGACCCCTGGATGGCACTGATCGATCCGGGTCAATTGGAAGTGGCGCTCCTCAATCTTGTCCTCAATGCCAGAGACGCGATTCCCCGGGACGGGCGCATCGTCATCGAAACGGGAAATACCGAACTGGACCCGGGATATGCTCTCGACCACCGCGAGGTGGTCCCCGGTGACTACGTCATGATCTGCGTGTCCGATGATGGCAAGGGCATGTCGTATGAAACGATATCCCGAGCATTCGAGCCGTTCTTCACGACGAAGCCGGAAGGACGGGGAAGCGGCCTTGGCCTCAGCATGGTGTATGGATTTGTGAAGCAGTCCGGCGGCCACATAGACATCTACTCCGAGGTCGAGAAAGGTACGGCGATAAAGCTGTATTTTCCCCGTACCGAGGGGTCGCCGGGCAGGCGCCGCGTCGTCGACGAAGAATTGGAGGAGAATGGAAAGGAGCGGATACTCGTTGTTGAGGACGACCATCTCGTGCGCCACTTCGTGTGCTCGCAATTGTCATCACTCGGTTACGAGGTGGAAGCAGCAGGCTCTTCTGACGAGGCCATGAGAAGACTGTCTGAAGGCCCCGGTTTCGATCTCCTGTTCACGGATGTCGTCATGCCGGGCGGAAATGGGCAGGGGCTTGCTGAAAGCGCGCGCAAGATGCAGCCGGACCTGAAAATCCTGCTTACCTCGGGCTACACGGAGAGATATTTGACGCCACGGGAGAAAATCAGCGACCGCGCCGAACTCCTCAGCAAACCCTATAGCCGGCGGACCCTCGCAAGAACGGTACGCCAGGTCCTCGATAGCCCTCTGTAGCTGAAACGAAATTCCCACCCCGGGTTCGCATTGGCGCTCCGGCATGGGCGCCGACGGGTTCGTTTACCCTTTTTAACTGGGCTCCGCCGGCAACGACAGCTAGAGCGTGGAGTGAAAGAAGGGTTCCAGCGATGGAAGATCAAGCGAACAAAACCAGGTGCAAGGCCGATATTGAAGCAATCGAGGCGATTATCGTCGCAATGATTGCCAGATTGCAGGGCCTTGATCCTGCGACACGCACACTCCTGTCCCAGATTCTCGAAGAGGCATGCAGGTCAATAGAAGACCGCGCTCGCAATGAGCCGGAAAATCGAATCCAGCTGTTTCTTGCCCTCAACAAGATCGAAGCCATTCACGATGCAGCCATGCAATCAGAAAATTCCTTCTCACAAGCAATACCGTTTCAACCGGATTCGGGAAAAATACAGAATGCGAATATTTTCTATTTGAATCAATATCGTGAATGTTATGGCAATGATTGAATGGAAGTCAATCGCCGTGTGCATTGCTTGAGCGCCGATGAAATCGCCGAAGGTATCCTTTGGGCATTGTACAAGCCGGCGCACCTTTGTGTCGCGAAACTTGAGATAACCGCCACCGAACATGTCATCGGCGGGGTTCGCTACAAGGGAATGCAGGGACGCTGCAATTCGCCCATGCCCGGCGTGTCGAGGACGAGGAAGCCGCCGGTGGTCGACCTCGCGAACACGATGTGCGCCATGGAGGCGTGCCGGGCAGAAAGGCAGCGTAGTCGCTGACCATCACCAGAGCCTTGGATCATCGAAGCCGGCGACGCAGGCCGAAGGGCCCTTGAGCGGCGTCAGGGGGGCGTCGCGCAGCGACTGGCCCAGCCAGCCTTCGGGATGCTGCAACTTGTGGGGTGCGGGGATGGTGGCCTCGGTCACCGGCTTGAACCCCACACGCCCGTAGAAGGCCGGGTCGCCATAGGTCACGGCAATGTCGACGCCCTCGCCGCGCAGGAGGTCCAGGCCGTGGGTGATCAGAGCCTGCCCGATGCCCTCGCCCTGGCGATCCGTCGCGACGGCCACGGGCGAAAGCATGAAGACAGTGCGGGTGTCGTCGAAGGCAAGCCGTGTGAAGAGGATCGCGCCGGCCAGCACGCCGTCGTCCCACGCGGTGACAACGCGCAACGCATCAGGCGGCGTCCCGGTCATCAGGCGGCGAACGAGATCGCCGATCAGGGCCCCTTCCCCTGCCCCTTCCGAGGCCGTGAAAGTCGCCTCGAAGAGCGCCGCAATGGCCTCGGCGTGGGGGATGAAATCCTCGATAAAGTCCATGTTGCGATCCTCCATTGCGCAATCGGGCTCAGACCGCCTGCCTGAAGCTGTTGCAGCAGCTGCAGCCGCTGGCGATCAGCCTCGGTGTACAAGCGATAGCCGTTTGCCTGCCGCTTGCCCTTCAGCAGTCCGAGTTTCTCGTAGTAGAGCAGCGTTGCGCGCGACAGGCCCACGCTCTCCGCCAATTGCGAAATCCGATACATCTGCCACGCCAGACCTTGAGTGAGCCATGAACACCATGTTGTCATAAGGTGTGAAGCCATAGACAGGTCAAGCGTGAGAATGCTGAGGGGATCTGCGTTTTGCTGCGGGTTCGGTGATTTCGCGGACTGCGTACATCGGACACAACAGGGAAGCATGGCTCCCCGACATCATTCCCGCATGTATTACGGCCAGGCAAAATGCCGGTTTTCCGGCTGAAGACCCTGTTGAAGCAGGCTGGAATCACTGCCCGGTGAAGACCGGCTTTCGCCCTTGCAGGCTCGCTGCCACGCCCTCATCGGCATCGGCGGTCCACTCGAACGCCTCGCGTAGTTCGAAGGCCAGTTTCCGGGCCGCCACTTCGCCGCTTTCCCGCCTCAGCCGGACAATCCGTTTCGCTCCACGCAGAGCAAAGGGTCCGTTTCCCGCCAGGGTCCCGGCAAGATCGCGCAATGCGTCAAGAAGTTCGTCGGACGGAACCACACGATTGACAAGGCCGATCCTTTCCATCTCGGAGCTATCGACGGGCCGGGCAGAACAGATCAGTTCCAATGCCTTCGCGTCGCCGACAATCGCGGGAAGACGAAAGGGCGCGCCGGCGCCCGGAAAGCATCCCCATTTCGCTTCAGGCCAGGAAAGGGAACTGTGGCTTGCCGCGATGCGCATGTCACAGGCCAGCGCCATTTCCGCGGCCCCGGCACGCACCTCGCCGTTGAACCCCGCGACGACGATCTGCGGCAGCGCCTCGATGGCATCGAACACGTCATTGGCCGTACGCACCAGGTCCAGCACGCCTTCCTTGCCCAATGCCTCCTTCAAGGACGGGGTGAGCAGGCCGGTCGAGAAGAATTCCCGCCCCGCCCCGGTGACCGTCACGACATGGACGGTGGGATCGTCCTTCAACCGGCGGCAGATGTCGCGCAGTCCATGCAGCACCTCACGGCTCAACCGGTTCCCCTCGTCCTGGCCGTCAATCGTGACATGAAACACGCCGCCCGACGTTTCCGTTTTCAAACCGCCCGCCATGTTGATCTCCTCCTCACCCGATTGCATCAACGCGCCTGCAAGTTGAGATAGTCCCTGAACTCAGGCGTCCTGAAAGACCTCCGGCGAAATATCGACGCCCAAACCCGGCCTGGTGGGCTTGAGGAGTTCGCAGTTCTCGACCGCCAGATCGCCTTGCATCAGCGGATCATCGAGTCGCAGGAAGCCGTTCATTTCACCTGGCAATTTAAGGTTGGGCAGCGAGAAAGCGAAATGGGCTTCGGCGGAATTGGCGACCATGCCGGCCAGCCCGTTGCCGATGGTCATCGGCATCCCCGCCGCCTGCACAATCGCGGCGATCTTGCGTGCGGGAAAAATCCCGCCGACTTTCATCAGCTTGATCTTGATCGCATCGGCAGCGCGGCGTTCCACGATCCGCAAGGCGTCCTGCGGTGTGCGCACCGCTTCATCGGCAATGATCGGGGAATCGATTGCGGCCGATATGCGCGCCAGACCCTCGACATCCCAATCGGCAACCGGTTGCTCGAAGGCGTTCGCACCGGCCTTTTCCAGCGCGCGAATGTGAACGATCGCGGTATCGGCCCGGAAGCCCGCCATATGCAGCGACTGGCTGAAATCGACACCGATGAAAACGTCCTTGCCAACCGCATCGCGCACCGCGGAAATGTTTGCGATGTCCTGGTCGAGCGTGCCGCCGACGCGCAGGTTGATGTATTTGAATCCATTCTCGACAAAACCCCTTGCCTGTCCTGCCAACTCGTCCGGCGGCAGGATTCCAAGGTGCGGTGCGCATAGCGGTATGCGCTCGCGGGCGGCACCGCCGATCACTTCCATGACGGGGCGGCCAATCATCTTGCCTATGAGATCGTGGCAGGCCAGGTCGACTGTCGCATGGGCATAAAGATGCCCGCGCGCGGCGCGCTGCATGCGCTCATGCATGGCTTCCAGGTCAAACGGGTTCGTGCCGACGAGAACCGGTTTGAGCTTGCGCTCCACGACCTGTGAGATCGTCTCCAGGTACTCTTCGTAGGGCGAGTACAACGCGGCACTGGTTGAACTTTGTCCGTAGCCGGTGATCCCCTCGTCGGTCTCGACAACCGTGATGACCGAGGTCGTCACCTTCCTGTTCACCAGGGCGGTGATATAGGGGTAACGCATCGGCACTTCGGCGGTATAGGTGCGGATATCGGTAATCTTCATGTGATCCTCCTTGAACCGGGAACGCGCAGTTCAGTCGTTTGCGATCGCTTGCAGAAACAATGTGATCGATCAGCCCACCCGAGCGACACAGGCCGCACGATGCTCGCTCGCGACCATGGGTCACGGGAACCGGTGGGTGGTAGCGCTATGCACTGAATGGCAATTCCCTCCATGGTTCGATCCGGATTTGCGCTGCATGAAGCAGGCGGATGATCTCGCCACAGAATGTTTCGTCGCGGAACCGTGATTCATGCATAGCCGCTTTAACCGTTGGTGTTTGACAACGGGGAACCTGCCGTGTCAGCCGCCATCGTCTTGCTCCAGGCCCGCGCATGCGGGCTGCGGCCCCTCGCACCGCCGGAATTGAAGATCGAGGCCTTCGGCACTACGTCACCGCGCATGGCATTGGAATTCAGAACCCCGGTCGGTCCCGTCCTGGTCCTCGACGATGTGTCGGACGGCGCCCTGCATCTTTCGGCCTTGTTCGTCATCGCGAAGGATGAACAGCCGCCACCGGTCGTCGCGCCCGATGGCGAAGCACCCGCCGTTCTCCTCTCCGGTTACGACCATGCGGCCGTCTGGCGTGCCCGGTTCACGCTCCCGGCTGACCGGCCTTCGGCCTATTCCTGGAACGACACGACCTACGAGGTCGCCAGCGACATTGGCGGCGACCTGAGGCTGGCCTACGTGTCCTGCAACGGCGAAGAGACGGGGGACATGGACCGTGAAGGCTCCGAACGGAACGCCATGTGGAACCGGTTGCGCGACGAACACCGGCGCCGGCCTTTTGCACTCATGCTGCACGGCGGAGACCAGATCTATGCCGACGAACTCACCGAGGGCCATGAACTCAGCCGCGACTGGCCGGAGCGCATCCCGCGCGATCCTTCACGCGCAGCGCTGGCCGATCTGGGTCATCA
Source organism: Phyllobacteriaceae bacterium (assembly GCA_002708825.1). Taxonomy (GTDB): domain Bacteria; phylum Pseudomonadota; class Alphaproteobacteria; order Rhizobiales; family Rhizobiaceae; genus Zhengella. Next base: position 223,387 of record PAPF01000009.1, read on the forward strand.
TCTGCGTGAACGGTTCTTCGAACGCTATTGCGCGCTCTATTCGGCACCGCAATTCGCATGGCTTGCGGCGCGCGTACCGTCGCTCATGCAGTGGGACGACCATGATATCTGCGACGGCTGGGGGTCGCTTCGCCGTACACGCACCTGTTCCCCGGTGGGACAGAAATTGTTCGCCGTCGCGCGCGAGAGTTGCCTCGTTTTTCAGCATGCCGCGAGCGATGGCGACCTGCCCGCCCGGTTCTCCAACCTGGCAGGCCAACATCTTGGCTGGGCAATTCATGGACCCGGTCTGCGCATCCTTGCACCCGACATGCGGTCCGAACGCACGCGGCGCCAGATCATGGGAACAGGTGGTTGGGCGATGATGGAGGCCGAGGCGAAGCGCGAAGTGCACGGCCGGACCTTGCTGATGTCCAGCGTGCCCTTGCTTGGACCCCGGTTGTCGCTGCTCGAGACGGTCATGGTCCTGATCCCGCGGATGCAGAAATACGAAGACGATCTGCGCGACCAGTGGCAGAGCCGCGCCCATCGCGACGAGTGGCGGCGCATGCTGCGGCTGGTCGGCAACCTTGCGGGAAAGGACGGCCACGACATCACATCCATATCCGGCGAAATTCACCTGGCGACCCGCGCCGTGATGGAATTCGGGGACGGACTGCACCTCAACCAGTTGGTCGCCTCCGGTATCGCGCATCGTGCTCCGCCAAGGGGTTGGGCACGCTTTCTCGGTGCGCTTTCGTGGCTGGGCGAAGACCCGCTGCCGGAATATCCGATTCGCATCGAGCGCCTCCCCGGCCAAGCCAACCGCTACGTCGCCGAGCGGAATTATCTCATCCTCGAACGAACCGGCGGACAATGGAACGCCCGTTGGGATCTTGAAAAAAGCGGCATGACGCCGCCGCTGGCGCTGTGATTGTGCATGCTGGCCCTTTTCCGCGAGGGCGCTCGGGACTGGCGGATGGCGCCGCGTCCGGCGTACCATTGCGCCGGTTACAGATACGCGATAATCCAGCCGCCTGCCGGGGCACCTTGATCCCTGCAGGGTTTCCGGGGCAGTTTGCCCTCCTTCACAGGAAACCCGCGTTTCCTTCGGGATTCTTTCGGGCCGGCACCCGCGCCGCCAATCAATCCAGACAGGAGCCTCGCCATGGACGGATTTTCGCTGCTCGAGCTTTCGCCAATCCCGGAAGGCCTGGAGGCGGCAGATGCAATCGCCAATACGATCGATCTTGCCATCAAGGCGGAGGCCTTCGGCTATGACCGGTTCTGGCTGGCCGAGCATCACAACATCGCCGGTATTGCAAGCACGGCGACTGCCGTCCTGATCGGCAGGATCGCGGCCGCAACCCGGACAATGCGTGTCGGGTCCGGCGGGATCATGCTGCCCAACCATGCCCCGCTCATCGTCGCCGAGCAATTCGGGACCCTGGCAACCCTGTTTCCGGACCGCATCGATCTTGGCCTGGGGCGTGCGCCCGGCGGCGATGCCAACACCGTGCGCGCGCTGCGGCGCTACATGGAACAGGCCGACAGTTTTCCCCATGACGTCATGGAAGTGCTGTCATATCTGGGGGATATGCCGGAAGACGCCCCGGTCCGTGCGATCCCTGGCACCGGCACGCATGTTCCGGTCTGGATTCTCGGATCCAGCCTGTACGGCGCGCAACTGGCGGCCCATCTGGGCCTGCCATATGCCTTTGCCTCGCATTTCGCGCCTCAGGCGCTTGCAGATGCCCTGGCGGTCTATCGCGGCAATTTCCGTCCCTCGGAGTGGCTACAGAAACCCCGTGTCATGATTGCAGCCAGCACCTGTGCCGCGGACACCGATGAGGAAGCGGAATTCCTGCGCTCGTCCCAGATCCTGTCCTTTGCCAGGCGCCTGACAGGGCAGCGCGGAAAACTGCCAAGGCCGATGGAGAACGTGGCGGCCACGATCCCGCCTCACATCATGGCGCGGGTCAATGAAGACCTGGCGGTATCGGCTTTCGGCGCCCCTGAAACACTGCGCAACGCTTTCAGCGCGATCATCGCGAAACATGCCCCGGACGAACTCATCGTCACAAGCTGGATTCACGATCACGCGGCGCGGGTCCGCTCCTTCGAGATTACTGCTCAAGTGCTGGCAAGCCTGCGTCAGTGATCGTTGCAAACAGGCGATGGCAGGCGGTGACTGTCTCGCCTTCCCGGCCTTGCTAAAGTCCCTGTTTCGCGTAGTTCGCGCCCGGCCACACGGCATCGCCGGACCGCTGGTACTGAACAGGCCGTTTGATATCGGCGCCCAGCGCGCGGGCCGCCGTCCAGCCCCAGTGCGGATTGTCGAGGAAGGCACGCGCCAGCGCGACCATGTCCGCCTTGCCTTCGGCGACAACCTGCTCGGCCTGTTCCGGCGTGACGATCAGGCCCACGGCGCGGGTCGGCAAGCCGGTTTGCCGGCGCACCTCTTCGGCGAAACCGACCTGATAGCCCGGTCCTGTCGTGGGGATGGCGCTGGCCGAAATCGCACCACTGGTGACGCAGACGAAATCGACGCCTTCGGTCTTCAACCGTGCCGCAAAGGCAACCGCCTCGCCCGTGTCGATGCCGCCCTCGACCCAGTCATGGCCCGTGATGCGCACCCCGAGGGGACGCTCCTTCGGCCATGCTGCGCGCACGGCGCGCACGACTTCCAGCGGAAAGCGCATCCGGTTCTCCAGCGAACCGCCATAGGCATCGGTGCGCGTGTTGGAGACGGGCGAAAGGAACTGGTGCAACAGATAACCGTGTGCGGCATGGATTTCGAGAAGATCGAAGCCCAGCCGGGCCGCCCGGCGCGCGGTTTCGGCATGGGCGCCGGCCACGCGGGCCATGTCCGCCTCGTCCATCGCGCGGGGAACGTGCCAGTTGTCGCCGAATGCCAACGCCGAAGGCGCGATCGTTTCCCACGATCCCGCGTCGTCAGCGAGCGCCCTGCCGCCCTCCCATGGTCGCTGCGCCGACGCCTTTCGCCCGGCATGGCTGATCTGGATGCCGAGTTTCGCGGTTCCATGGGCGCGGCAGAACGCGACGACCCGTTCAAGCGCCTTCTCGTTGGCGTCACCGTAGAGGCCGAGATCGCCATGGGTGATGCGCCCTTCGCGGCTTACCGCCGTCGCCTCGACGACAAGCAGGCCCGCCCCGCCTGCGCTGAGCGTTCCCAGGTGGGCCAGGTGCCAGTCATTGGCCGAACCGTCGTCGGCGGAGTATTGGCACATCGGCGATACGACAATCCGGTTCTCAAGGGTGAGACCGCTCAGGGTTATGGGCGAAAAGAGGGCACTCAAGACACGGACCTTTCATTCACATGGATTTCGGTTCGATCACGCGCGGTTGTCAGGGATCAGCCGAGCGCCTGCTGCTGGAAATGCGCCGACATGAGCATTGCGTGCATCAGCGCGGCGCGCGGAGCCACCGTGGAGACAAGAATGTGTTCATGCACGGCATGGGCGCCGGCCCCGTTGCAACCGAGCCCGTCGAGAACCGGACGGCCGAGCGCGGCGGCGAAATTGCCGTCCGAAACGCCGCCGCGCGTCGTTTCGGCCATGGGAAGATCGAGATGGCGTGCCAGCGCCACGGTTGCTTCGTAAAGCCCGGCCACCGCATCGGAGCGAACGAAGGGCGGCCGGTTCAGCCCGCCCTCCACCTCGAGGCGGATATCCTGCCCAAGCGGTTTGCGCGACAGGATGGCGTCCACAAGGCGCTCTGCTGTAGCCATGTCCTCCACCCGCATGTCGATCTCGATACGGGCAAGGTCGGGCACCACGTTCGCGCGCGTTCCGCCCTGCACGGTCCCGACATTGAAGGTCGCTTTCGTTTCGGTTTCATTCATCGCCTCGATATCCACGATGTGCCGGGCGATTTCGAGGATGGCGCTGCGCCCGTCCGTGCGGTTGCCACCGGCATGGGAGGAGATGCCGTGTGCCGTCATCGTGAAGCACGCCCAGCCCTTGCGCGCGGTGACCACGGTTCCGGGTGCCTCGAAGGCAGGCTCCGGCACGAGAACGAAGGCGGCCCTGCCCGCAAGTTCCTCGATCAGCGAACGCGAGGTCGGGCTGCCCACCTCCTCGTCGCTGTTGAGATAGACCTGGACCGGACGTGGCGGCACCAGGCCTTGCGCAGCGATGCGCCGGAGCGTCTCGGCTGCCAGGTAGGAGCCCGCCTTCATGTCGAAGATACCGGGGCCGTGCAACCGGTCGCCATCGCGCAGCACGGGCCGCGCCGACAGCGTGCCCGTATCCCAGACGGTGTCGATATGGCCCATGAGCAAGGCAGGCGCCCCGTGGCATCCCTCCGGCGCGTATTCGATGAGCAACTGCCCGCCACGCCCTTCGCGGCCGGGCACACGGCGCAGCTTGACGGGAAGGTCCCGGAAATCCGCCTCGATCATGTCGAGCAGCCGGTCGATGAGGTCGGGGCGGTCCGAGGGAGTTTCCATCTCGACCCAACGGATGATCCCGGCAACGAGGGTTTCCGTGTCGATGTCGCCTGCGCGGGGCAGGTCCGCTTCGAACTGCGCAATCATCGTCTGGCCCCTGTCGTGTTTGTCATGCGTGCTCCCCGCCGGGCGGCGTCCGCCCGGTTTCCGTTTCGATGCCGTAGATGGCGTGTGCCGCTTCCGGCGAGATGAACCCGTCCTCGAGATCACGCTTCACGCCATCCCGGTCCCGCGCGAGCGGGTCGCCCCAGCCGCCACCGCCTGGCAGCCGGATCTCCACGAGGTCGCCTGCTTTCAGTGCGAATGTGCTCGTGGCGCCCAGTTCGGTGATGACGCCGCCGCGCTCGACCGTCAGGCTGGCGCTGATGCCGTCGCGTCCGCCGGCGCGCCCGCGCGGTGCAAGGCGGAAGCGGTCGGAATAGAGGCTGAGTGTCACATCGTCCTTCAGGATGCGGAACCTGCGCAACATCCCCTGCCCGCCATTGAACTGCCCCTCGCCCCAGGAATCGGGAATGAGGCCGAACCCCTCGATGCGGATATGGGAATTCAGTTGCTCGATGGCCTCGACGGGCGTCAGCCGGCAGGAGGAAAGCACATGGTCGGTGGCGTGGATCGCGTCATATCCGCGCGCAGCCCCCCATCCGCCACCCAGAACGTCGAGATGGATGGAGATGCCCCCTTCCGGGTCCGAATGGGCCAGGAAGAAGCCGGTCGTGGAATTCGCCCCCTCGCCCGGAACCCGATCCGGCAAGACCTGGGCAAGCGCATCGTGAACCGCATCGAGCGCACGGCAGCAGGTTGTCGCCCGGGCACGCACCGGGGCGCCCGGCCTCGGGTTGAGCACCGAGCCTTCCGGAAACACGAGCGTCAGCGGCCGGTTGCAACCGTCATTGGCGGGCATCCCGGTATCGTTCAGCACGCTCCGGAGAGCGGTGACCGCGCCGGCAATGCTGCTGGCCAGCGGCGAGTTGAACATGGTTCGCACCTGCGGGTCGGTGCCCGTGAAATCGATCGTCGCCTCGTCGCCGGCCACCGTGACGGTTGCGACAATGCGGATCGGCTTGCCCTGGGGGTCGATGCCGTCGCCGTCAAGAAAGGCCTCGCCGGTCCAGCATCCGTCCGGAATGGCGCGGATTGCTGCGCGCATCCGGCGTTCCGAATAGTCCAGCGCCTCCGCCATGGCGTGGCGCACAGTCTGCGCTCCATACTTGTCGGCAAGTTCGCACAGGCGCCGGGCGCCGACATGATTGGCCGCGAACTGCGCGTCCATGTCGCCCATTCCGATCTCGGGCGTGCGGATATTGGCGAAGATCAGCCGCTCGGCCATGCCGCCATGCCAGTCGCGGTCGATGTCGAGAAGCAGCGGCGGGACGACGATTCCCTCCTGGATGAGTTCGCGCGCGCCCGTGTTGACACCTGCCGCGCCGCCGCCGATGTCGAGATGGTGGGCGGTGCTGCCGCTCCATCCCAGAAGTTCCTTGCCATGAAAGACCGGCGTGAAGAGAATGAGGTCGTTGAGGTGCTGGCCGCCGCTATAGGGATCGTTCAGCAGTATGAAACTGCGCGGACCAACCGTGGACAGGTCGAGTTGCTCCGCCGCCGCCGCGAAGGATGCGCTCATCGCGGCCGTCTGCATGGGGATCATGTCGGCCTGGGCAACGACCCGCCCCTCGGCATCGAGAAGCGCTGTCGAACAGTCGCGCGCCTCGCGCACGACCGCCGAGAAGGCCGAACGGATCAGGTTGGTCGCCATTTCGTCTGCGGCCGACTGCAAGGCCTGGATGAGGATGACGGTGAGCGTCGGATCGGCAGTCATCGGGTCCTCCGCAGCATCAGGTCGCCGGTGGAAAGGCACTCCGCCTCCCAGCCGGACGGTACGACCGTGGTCGATGTCGGCTCCGTCAGGATCGCCGGCCCGCTGAGCCTCTGGCCTGCGGCAAACCCGTCCCGTGTTAGCACGGTGGCCTGTGCCGTCCTGCCGTCGATGAGGATTTCAGCCGTTGCGGGCGCCGGGCCGCTGCCTTCAGGCAGGGGTGTCGAGATGCTGGCGCCCAGGCGTGCTGTGACGCGGACGCGGTAGGAAACGACTTCGACGTCGAGACTGGCGCGCGCATAGCCGTAGTGGTTCCGGTGCTCGTCCTCGAAGAGTTGCCGCAATGAAGCCGCGGAAGCGGTTCCGGCGTCCGTCCACACTGTGAGTTCGAAGGCCTGCCCGGCATAGCGCATGTCCAGCCCGATCGCCGTCTCGCGGTCGGCAGCGCCGATGCCGTGCTTTTCAGCCAGCGTGTCGGCGAGTTTCAACAGGTGCGAAAGGCGCGCGGCATCCAGGCTCGTTTCATCCAGCTTGTGCCGGTCGCTGTGCGTCGCGTCGATGAGCGTATCGGCGATCAGCAGGCCGAATGCGCTTGCCAATCCGGGTGCCCACGGAACGAGAACCTGCTTCATGCCCAGCAGGTCCGCCACCATCGCGGCATGGAGCGGTCCGCCACCGCCATAGGCCACCAGGGTGAAGTCGCGCGGATCGATGCCACGGCTGGTGGAAACCAGGCGCACGGCTGCCGCCATGTTGCTGTTCACCAGCCTCAGGACCGCGTCCGCGGCTTTTCGGGCGTCCGCATTGGCATCCAGCGGGGCCAGCGCCGCCTCCGCCGCCGCGCGCGACAAGCGGATCCGCCCCGAGAAGAACTGGTCGGGCTGGAGAAGCCCGGCCACGACCTGCGCGTCGGTTACGGTCGGCTCCACGCCGCCGCGTCCGTAACAGACCGGTCCGGGCTCGGAGCCCGCGCTTTCCGGTCCGACCGCAAGCAATCCGCCCTCATCGATCCGAGCGATGGAGCCGCCGCCTGCGCCGATGGTCGTCATGTCGATCGAGGCGGTGCGAAGCGGCAGGCCGTCGATCCTGAGTTCGGGAACCATGCGCGGCACCAGTCCCGGCGCCATCGCGATATCGGTGCTGGTGCCGCCCATGTCGAGCGTGATGATGTCGCCGATACCGTTGCGTTCCGCGAACCAGACCGCTGCCCGCACCCCGGCCGCCGGCCCCGACATCAGCATCCGCACGGCATTGGCGCCCGCCGCCTCGGTCGGCATGACGCCACCGTTGGATTGCATGATGTTGAGGACGCCGCGATAGCCGCGCGCCTTGAGGCTGCCATCGAGCCGCTTGAGGTAGGATTCGACGACGGGTTCCAGAAAGGCGTTGGCGACCGTCGTGACCGTGCGCTCATACTCGCGGAACTCGGGCGAAACCTCGTGGCTGGCCGAAACCGCGACATGCGGCGCCCGCTCCCGGATCATCTGCGCCACCGCCTTTTCATGGGCCGGATTGCGGTAGGCATGAAGCAAGCTGACCGCGATTGCCGCAGCCCCCTTTTCGAGCAGGACCTCGGTCTCGCGCCATGCGGCTTCAAGATCAAGCGGCACGATCACATGGCCGTCGGCGCCCATCCGCTCCAGCACTTCGCCGATCATGCTGCGCCGGATCGGTGGCGGATTGCGGCGGTACTGCATGTCATAAATGCCGTGGTCGCGGTCGCCGCGCCCGACGATGACGACATCCCGGAAACCCGCCGTCGTCAGAAGCCCGACCGCCGCACCCTTGCGCGTGATCAGCGCATTGGTGGCTACCGTCGAGCCATGCGTGATCCCGCCGGCCTGTTCGAGCGGGAGCCCCGCCTCGCCGATCACGGTCAGGACGGCCTCGTGGATGGCCGCCGGCGTCGAGGGCGTCTTGCCCGTATGCAGGCGTCCCTCGCCATCCGCCCAGACGAGATCGGTGAATGTTCCGCCGATTTCCACACCGATGCGGCTCGCGCCGCCCGATGTGCCCGCTTCCCGGTTCATTGCGCTCGCCCTCGATGGCGATGGACAGGCATGGTTTCGCAGGCCCGCGGCAAGGGATCAGTTGTCCGTGTTTTCAAGCGGCTCACCCAGGTAGGCAGCCACGACCTTCGGATCCGACACGACTTCCTGCGGTGTACCCTCGGCGATCTTGTTGCCGGCATCGATGACAAGGATGCGGTCGCAGATGCTGGTGACAGCCTTCATGTCGTGTTCGACGAGCCACACCGTCGTGCCACGGTCACGCACCTTGCGCAGGCAGTTGACCATCTCCGCGGTCTCGGTCGGATTGAGCCCCGCGCAGGGCTCGTCGGCCAGCAGCAGGGACGGCCGCGTGGCGAAGGCGCGCGCGACCTCAAGCTTGCGCAGTGCACCCATGGTCAGGCCCTCGGCGGTGCGGTCGGCAAGTTCGCCAAGGCCGGCAATGGCCAGCGCATCCTCGACGGTCGCCTCCGCGTCATGGGTTTCCGGCCGCCCGAACATCGCGCCGATCGCCACGTTCTCGCGAACCGTCAGCGCCGGGAATGGCTTCGATATCTGGAAGGCACGCGCGATGCCCGCCTGGTTGCGCTTGTAAGTGGGCAGCCCGGAAATGTCCTCGCCCTTGAACCGGATCTCGCCGGCCGTGAGCGGGTAATACCCGGTTATCAGGTTGAACAGTGTCGACTTCCCCGCGCCGTTCGGACCGATGAGGCCGAAAATGGCGTTCTCCGGAATCTCGAAATCGACATTCTGGATGGCGGTAAGGCCGGCGAACGATTTCGTCACGCCCCGCCCGGACAGGATGATCCCGCTCATGTGCGCGCCTCCGCTTCACGATCCTTGCCGGTCGCCCGGGACTGACGCCACGCCCGCAATGCTCCGATGACACCGCCGGGCATGAGCAGGATGATGACCACGACCATGGCTCCGGTGATCAGCAGATGGATGTCGAGGAAGCGCGACAGGAGAACTTGGGTTATGAACAGCATGATCGCTGTGCCAATGATGGGACCGAAAAGGGTTCCGATGCCGCCGATCAGGCAGAAGACGATCATGTTCAGCGAGAAGTCGAGCCGGAACACGGTGTAGGTGGTGAAATAGCCCACGCTGTAGGCATAGACGGCACCAAGAACGCCCACCAGCATGGCCGAAAGCACGAAGGCGGCGATCTTGTAGCGTTCGGTCGCCACGCCCAGCATCATCGCTGTCTCCTCGTCCTCGCGGATGGAAAGCAGCGCATGGCCGAAGCGCGATTTGCGAACCATCATCGCGATGATGACGCAGAGCAGGAGAAGCCCGCCGAAAACGTAGTAGAAGAAGTCCTCCGGCGCCATGCCGTCGAGCGCCGGAGGCGGCAGGAACACGCCGACACCGCCCTGGAACCAGCTTACATTGTTCACGAGTTCGCCCACGACCTGGCTGACGCCCAGCATGGCAATGGCGAAATAGATGCCGCGCAGGCGCAGGATCGGATAGGCAATGATCGCGGCGAAAACGCCGCACAGGACGCCTGCGAAGAGAACCGGAACCAGGATCGCCCATGGCCCGGAACCGAACGGCCCTGCCTGCTGGACGAAGTGGGCGGCGGCAAAGGCTCCCATGCCGATGAAGACGGTATGACCGAAGCTCCAGTAGCCTGAAAACCCGCCCAGGATGTTCCACGCCACGGCCAGTGCGGCGGAGAAGAAGAACAGTTGCAGGACGCGGGTATAGAACGGTCCGATCCACATCGGCAGGACGAGCGCGGCGATCACGACCGCCGCCGCGGCGGCAAGGGCTGCTCCCTGCTTCATCGGCTTTCTCCAAATGCGTTTCCAAGCAGCCCGTTCGGCCGCACCAGGAGCATCAGCACCAGGACGAGGAACATCGCCGCCTGTGTCAGCGCCGGGCCGACATATTGCGCCGTATAGGCGTTGATGAGGCCAAGCAGCAGGCCGCCGACCAGCGCGCCGGCCGGACTTCCGATACCGCCCAGCACGACGACGATGAACGCATTGAGCGTCCAGGCCACCTCGCTGGTGGCTGTGAAGGGCTGGACGATGCCGATGATGGCGCCCGATGCGCCCGCCATCGCCGCGCCAAGGCCGAATGTCAGCCCGTGCAGGTTGCGCGTGTTCAAGCCCGACAGTTCCGCTGCGAGCGGCTGCTGCGCCGTGGCGCGGATCGCCCGTCCGAAATGGGTGCGGGCAAGCACCAGGGCCAGGACCGACAGCAGCACCAGGCTTGCTCCCAGCGCCACGATCCTCACCAGGTCGATGCGCAGGTCGCCAAGCGTCAGGCTCGAAAAGCTGTAAGTGGGCGTGATCGTATGCACATCCGGGCCGAACACGATCTGCAACACGTTGCGCGCCATCATCGCCACGCCGAAGGTGACGACCAGCGAGGCAACAAGCGAGGCACGCGAAATGGCCCACTGGATGATCGTGCGCTGATAGGCATAGCCGACGGCAAACAGGACAGCGCCGATCGGGATTATGGCGAGCAGCGGATCGATGCCGAGCTTGGTGAACAGGACGAGAGCGCCATAGGCCCCAGCGATGACGAAGATGCCATGCGTCAGGTTGACGATGCCGAGCACGCCGAACACCAGCGAGAAACCGACGGCGGCAAGTGAGTAGATCCCGCCAAGCACAAGGCCGTTCAGGGTCGTCTGCAAGAAAAGGTTCATCGCGGCGCGCTCTCTGCTAGCCTTTTTCGCCGGCAGCCCAGACCCGGGCCACCTCTTCGCCTGTCGCGAACCAGACGCCGGGATGGCGGCGGATGAAGGCGATGTATTCCCGCAGCATGGCCAGCCGCGACGGCCGTCCGGTGATCTGCGGATGCATGACGATGTTGACGAGACCGCCCCAGCGGTAGATCTCGCTGAATTCCTCTTTCCATATGCTCAGGATATGCTGGTTGGTGTGGATCGGCCGCGGCGACTGGATGGCGAACAGCGCATAGGGCGCATCGTCGAGGCTCCAGTGCCAGGGCAGTTCCACCGGGCCGCGCCCGCCATCGGCAAGCACATGGCGGTAGGGGCTGATCTGGTCCATGAGCGAACTGTCGTAGTCGAAGCCGTATTCCTGCAGCAGGCCGATCATGTTTTCCGACGTCTCGCCAGCGGGCGAGCGATAGCCCTTCGGCTTGACACCGACGGTTTTCTTCAGCGCCTCCAGCCCCTTTTCAAGCGCCTCGCGCTCCTTGTCGGGATAATCCGGGTCGATCCACTCGTGCAGATAGCCGTGATGGCCGATCTCGTGGCCGTCCGCGGCAATGGCCTCCATGCGGTCGGTATACTTCTCCGCCGTCCATCCGGGGACGAAGAAGGTGGCCTTCAGGTCCTCCTCGCGCAGCAGTTCCAGGATCTTGGGAACACCCGTCTTTGCGCCGTAGATTCCCTGCGAAAGAACACCGGGACGGCGCGCGTTGTCTGGATTGCGCGACAGCCAGAGAGTCTCGGCGTCGAAATCGAAGGTCAGCATCACGGCGCAACGCGCGCCATCCTGCCATTTCACCGGGGTCATGTCGTCCATCTGGTTCTCCTTCAATGCGTGCCGGACCGGCTGCCGCCGGCATAGAGCGGAAACGACTGGAACGGCGCCTCGCAGGGCGGGCCGTCCGTGACATGGAGCACACGGTCGTCCAGGTCGATGAGAATGGCCGCCACCGTGATGACCCGCTTCTCTGCCGGCAAGGCCGAGTCGGCATGGCGGCAGATCGCTGCCGGAGCGGAAAAGTGGTCGCGCAGCCCTTCCTCGATCACGCCACGGTCGATCCGGCCGTTGTGCCGGCGCAGGAAACGCTCCATGCGTGGCCCGCGATAGAGCGTGTTCGGCGCGATCCGCTCCATTTGCGAGGTGGTGCGCGTTTCCTTCACAAGGTGGTTGGCATGCACGACAAGCCCGTCCACCGGCGAGAGATACGAGCAATATTCCGGGGTCGCCTCTATATCCAGGATTTCGCCGTCGCTGTGGCCGAGCAGGAAGTTGCTGGATGCGGTGCGGTCGGTCTGGACGACCGGCATGAGCGCCTGGTCGAAACGCCAGGCGTCGAGGATTTCCTTGCAGCGCACGTGAAACGGCTTGCGCATCCCCGTCGTGCCGTCGCGCGGCGTGACGAGGCCGTTGACGCAGAGCCCGATTCCGGCGGCGTTGACCCCCATCTTGGAGCCGACGATTCCCGCTTCGCTGAAACCGATGAAATCGGGCTTGCCCTCATCAGGCGAGGAAGCGCGCCGCACCCGCTGGACAAAGGTCCGTCCGCGGACCTTCTCAAGCCAGTCCCAGTTCTGGCAAAGCAGCGTATGGCCGTTCGCACTGGCCTCCGGCATCACCCCGAACGAGGTGCAACCTTCCTGTTCGAGACGCGTATTGGCCGCCTTTGCCTCGGTGCCGAACGCCAGGTAGGTGATCTCGTAGCGGGCGTTCAGCATCGCGATCTCGGTGGCCGATACGCCCGCCGCACTGGCTATCGCCGCCATTTCCTCGGCATATTCGCCGTTGTCGTGCCGGATGAAATCAAGCCAGCCTTCGCTTTGTGCAAGAACGGTGCTGCGGTCCGCGCCGGCAGCCTCGAAGCGGGCGAGATAGGTCTCGATGTTGTCCCGGATCGCCTCCGCCAGCGTCGTGCCGTGAACCGTCCCGCGCTCCCGCGGGTCGGGGCCGAGTTCGAGAAGCGGAAGGGCTGCCATTAGTGACTCCGGTCTGGTTGCGAAATGACGCGTCAGGCTCGCCGGCCCGGCTGTCAGGCCGGACCGGGTTTCATGTCAGGGAACGATTGGAAGGAGGGGTCAGGCCCGCTCTTTCCAGGTCGGAGCCGGATAAACCGGCGCTGCCGAAGCTCCATCGGGCGGGGCGATCACTTCCAGTTCGCCGTTCTGACGCTGGATCAGCAGCGGACCGAGCAGCGCGGCATCGCCGTCACCATCATCGGTGAAGCGGATCCGTCCGTAGAAGCATTCGAAGTCGATGGCCGCCAGGGCATCGCGCACCGCGTCACGGTCGAGCGAGCCGGCGCGCCGCACTGCCTCGACATAGGTGACGATGCATGCCGCGCCGCTGGCCATGTGATAGGTCAGTTCACGGTCGAAATTCGCGCGGAAATACTTGGCGAAATCACCGGCCGATCCGAAATAGTCACCGGAATAGGGTGCCAGTTCCGTCCAGTAGGCCTGCGTGACCACACCGTTGGCGTAATTTCCGAGCGCGTCCTTGTAGGCGGTCGTCTGCGGCCCGAGCGTCTGGTAGAGCATCGGCACGTTGGTATCGCTCGAAACCATCTGCCTTGCGATCAGGATCGACGTCTGGTCATGCGTCGTGCACACCAGGATGTCGGGCGTGTTCTCGCGGATCGTGGTCAGCACGTTCGAAACGTCGCTGACCCCGACGGGAAGCGCGATGTAGTCGAGCACCTTGATCCCGGCTTCCTCAAGGCTGGCGCGCGCGCCCTTGGCCTGGAATTCGGAGAAGGCGTCGTTGGTGTACATGATCGAGACGCTCTTCACCTTCGGCTCGAGGCTGGTGAACATGTTGACCGAGGACACGAACTGGCGCGAGGCGCGCGGGAAGATGCCGAAGACGCGCTTGCGCCCCTGGGTGAAGATCAGGTCGGAGCCGCCGCCGGCCTGGACCATGATGCGCCCGGCCGCTTCCGTGATCGAGCAGGTCGGCAGGACGATGTTGGAGCCGAAGGAGCCGAGGAAGAAATCGACGCCTTCATCGACCTGACGCTGGATGAGCGTGGTTGCGCGCGACGGATCGGAGGCATCGTCGAACAGGTTCAGGGCGAGCTTGTAGGTATTGCCGCCGACCTCGATGCCACCCTTCTCCTCGTTGATGTATTTCACCGCGCACTGGTAACCCTGAAGCACGTTCAGGCCGGTTTCGGCCGCCGCGCCGCTCATCGGAACGGAGCCGCCGAAGGTGATGGTGTTCTCCTGACCGAACGCGATTGAAGGCGCGGCGCCGGCCAGCACCAGGGCGCCCGAGCCTTGTAGGAATGTCCTTCTCTTCATCTTCTCTCTCCTTTCGGGTTTGCCGGCGTCACGCCAGCCCCAGATAGACTTCCTTGACCTTGGGATCGTTGAGCAGCGCCCGACCTTCCCCGGTTTGCACCACCCTGCCCTTTTCCAGGACATAGGCGTGATTGGCGATCATCAGCGTGTGATGGACATTCTGCTCGACCAGCAGGACGCTGATGCCTTCCTCGTTGAGCTTGCGCACCAGCGAGAATATCTGCGCGACCAGGATCGGGCTCAGCCCGAGCGACGGTTCGTCCAGGATCAGGACGCGCGGCCGGGTCATGAGGCCGCGCCCGATGGCGAGCATCTGCTGCTCTCCGCCCGACAGCGAGCCTGCATTCTGGCCCTGCCTGTCACGGAGCCGGGGGAAAAGCGCGAAGACGTGTTCGAGATTCTGCTGGCAATGGGCACGGGCCCGGCGGACATGGCCGCTGAGCAGGAGGTTCTCGCGCACGGTCATGTGCTGGAAGACAAGGCGGCCTTCCGGGACCAGCGCGATCCCCAGTTCGACGACCTGGTGCGCCGGCAGGCCGGTAATGTCCTGCCCGTCAAAGATGATCTTTCCGGCACGCGGCCGCAGTGCACCGGCGATCATCTTCACGCTGGTCGACTTGCCCGCGCCGTTCCCGCCGATCAGCGCCGCGATTTCGCCCCTGGGCAGTTCGAGGGAGCAGTCATTGACCGCCGTGACGCCGGAATAGTCGTATGCAAGGCCGGTCACCTTCAGCAAGGCCTGGCCGGAGGCATCCGCTTGAGTTTTCCGTTCCGGTAAGGCAGACATGCTTTCTCCCAAGAGCGTATTGCGTAGCGATACGTTCGCACCGTAACTAAAGTCTATGCACCGGTCCTCACCCGTGTCAAGGCATGTCGGGCATGCCTGTTCACAGGCGACGGGCGCCCGCGCCGCCATCATGCAGGGCGAAGGCCGGCGGCCGCGGCTGTGACGAGCGGGCCGCAGCGGGCGACGAACTCTTCCGGCTGCCACTCGGCAAGCGAACCTGCCACATGGATGGCGCCGACCGGCCGTCCGGTCCGGTCGAGAATGGCTGCGGCGACCGCGACTTCTCCGACAAGCACCTCCTCGATCGCCAGCGAGTAACCCGTTTCCCGGACCGCCTCGACCTGACGCAGGATCTGGTCGATTTCCACCGTGGTCCGCGGCGTGATCTTTCTCCGGTCTGAACGCTCCAGGATGTCGAGGACCTCGTCGTCACCCAGATGACTGAGCACCGCCCGCCCGCCCGAGGTGCAATAGGTCGGCACGCGGCGGCCGATCAGGTGAGCATAGAAAGTATCCCGCTTGCTCTGCATCCGAACGAGGTAAAGCATTGTAAGATCGTCGAAAAGACTGAGATCCACGCGCTCCTTGACCGTGCGGCGGAGATCGGCGAGCACGGGAATCGCACTGTTGACCAGCGGGTTGGAGCGAAGATAGTCGAAGGACCGCTCCAGCACGCGCCGCCCCGGAACAATGCCGTCCGGCGTCTTTTCCAGGTAGCCGATCTGGACAAGGGTATGCACGATCCGCTGGGCAGCACTCTTGTCCATGCCGCTTGCGGCGGCAATTTCCGACAACGACATCGCCACGGGCTTGTCGGCAAATGCCTCCATCACCCGGAAGCCGCGTGCCAGAGCCTCCACGAACAACCGGTCCGTCCGTTGCGTTGCCTCCTGGGCCTTTGCCGCATTCGCGGCCTTGCGTTTTGGTTCGTTCACGTCGTCCTCCCGGCATTCCGTTCACAGCGTCCGGCACCACCTGTCGAGGATGAGGTTTGACCGCCGCGAACATTTCATTCTATGCTCTGATGTAATGTAACCATATTGCGGAGCGATACGCTAGCAATGAAAAAAACCTCGACAAGCGATCTGGACTTTTTCCGTCTTGGCTTTGACAGCAGCCGGATGGCAGCCGGTTTGCGCCAGTGGGTCGAGTGCGAAAGCCCGACCTATGATGCCGCCGCGGTCAACAGGATGATGGACCTGGCCGCCCGTGACCTTTTCATCATGGGTGCCGATATCCAGCGGATTCCAGGCACGCTCGGCTACGGCGATTGCGTGAAGGCCCGTTTCCCGCATCCGCGCATGTCCGAGCCCGGCATTCTCGTTCTCGGCCACATGGACACGGTGCATCCGGTCGGCACGCTGGCGGATTTGCCCTGGCGCGAGGAAGGCGAGCGCATCTACGGGCCGGGCGTGCTCGACATGAAGGCCGGCAACTATCTTTCGCTGGAGGCGATACGGCAGCTTGGCTTGGCCGGCTTCCAAACGCCGCTGCCGGTGACGGTCCTGTTCACCAGTGACGAGGAAGTCGGCAGCCCGAGCACACGCGCATTGATCGAGGCGGAGGCTGCCCGTCACCGCTATGTCCTTGTGCCCGAACCGGCGCGCCGCAACGGCGGCGTCGTGACCGGGCGCTATGCCATCGCGCGTTTCGACATCGAGACCCGTGGCCGGCCGAGCCATGCCGGCCTGCGCCTGGGAGAAGGCGTGTCGGCCATCCGGGAGATGGCCCACCAGATCATTGCGGTCGAGGCGATGACCGATGCGGAGACGGGCTACAGTGTCGGCGTGGTGAATGGCGGCCAATGGTCGAACTGCGTCTCAACGACCTGCAATGCCAAGGCGCTCGTTTCGGCGACTACGGACGGGAAACTGGCGCAAGCCATCGCCCGCATGGAGGCGCTGCGTCCTGTCGGCGACGAAGTGCAGGTCGAGGTGACCCGCGACGTGACGCGGCCGGTCTGGAAGGCCAGCCCCGCCTCCTGGTCGCTCTATGAACATGCGGCCGGCCTGGCAAGGGATCTGGGATTCGAGATCCCGCACCAGGATTCCGGCGGCGGTTCCGACGGCAATTTCACCGGCGCCATGGGAATAGCCACGCTGGACGGTCTCGGCGCGCGCGGCGACGGACCGCACACGCTGGAGGAACATATCATCACCGAAAGCCTGGCCGAGCGCGCCCGGCTGATGGCCGCGCTGCTGGCAACGCTGGACGGCAATGTCTGACCGCCCGTGATCCGGGCCTTGCACACGAACAGGAGGGAGCGATGGGCGATCGCAAGCAGGCGCAATCGGAGGTCCAGGTCGACACGGACTTTGTCCGGGTGACGAGATGGCACTTTCCGCCGGGCACCGAGACGGGATGGCACCGTCACGGTTACGATTATGTCGTGATCCCGGTAACGGGCGGCACGCTGACCGTCGAGGATGCGGAAGGATCGCGGCCTTACCCGATCGAAAAGGGCGTGAGTTATGCCCGCAACACTGGTGTATCACACAATATCGCCAACGATACGGAAAGCGATATCACCTTCGTTGAGGTCGAACTGCTCGACCGTGCCGGGTAGATATTGAAGAACAGCGCCTTGCTTGCCGGGGCGCCAAACATGTGCGTCGGCCCGGCAAACCCGTGGCCGCCCGCGGCTCGAAGTGTCGGCACCGCTTGTGCAAGTAGATATTGTATTCTATTTTAGAAATACGAACATCTTGTTGGCAGGTGCCCGGCCCGTGATGAAGGTAGACCAACCGGAAAGCCCGGCAAGCCGGCGGCTGGAAGAGGTTCGTTCCGTGTTCATGACAGAGTACCGGGCTTACCAGTATCGCTTTGTCGAGTTCTTCATTGAACACCTGGCGGACATCAGCCGCGTATTCCGGGGCGATCTCCAGGCGATGATCGTGCTGGCGATCGTGGGACAGGTGCAACTCCGGGCAACGCGCAATGCACTCCGGGCTGGACTGGATCCCGCGGATCTGTCGCCGGAACGGCTCAGCGTCAATGCATCGAGCATTGCCGAGGTCACCGGCATTCCCCGCGAGACGGTGCGCCGGA
This sequence comes from Phyllobacteriaceae bacterium, assembly GCA_002708825.1. Taxonomy (GTDB): domain Bacteria; phylum Pseudomonadota; class Alphaproteobacteria; order Rhizobiales; family Rhizobiaceae; genus Zhengella. The sequence continues at coordinate 241,489 of PAPF01000009.1, forward strand.
AACTCGACCGGCTTGTCGAGCGCGGCTGGCTGCTGCGCAATCCCGACAGCAGTTTCCGCATCGCGATTGTCCAAGGCGAGGCAACCGCGAGAAGCGATCTGCAGGGTCTCGACGCGCGTGCGCTTGAGCGGGTTGCCAGACTGTTCCGGGATCTGGAAATCCTGGTGTCCACAAACGTCGGAGATGTCGGGGCCCGGAACCAAGGTGCCCAGAATGGGCAGGATGAACCTGCCGGCACGTAAGAACCTCTGCCTATAGTTCCCGCCAAGCTCATTCGGTTTGGAGGGAAATATGTTTGATCCGGACAGGTTCCGCCTCGATGGTCAGGTGGCCCTGGTCACCGGCGCGGGCGCCGGGATTGGCAGGGACATTGCGCGGTTGTTTGCAGGCGCCGGCGCATCCGTAGTCGTCAGTGACCTGAAGGCCGAAACCGCCGAAGCGGTGGCCGCCGACATCGTTTCCCAGGGCGGACAGGCTGCCGGCATTGCCTGCAATGTCACGAAGGAAGCCGATCTGGAATCGGCGGTTGCCACGGCACTCGACCGGTTCGGAAAACTGTCCATCCTGGTCAACAATGCCGGCGGCGGTGGTCCGAAGCCCTTTGACATGCCGATGGACGATTTCCGCTGGGCCTATGAACTGAACGTCTTCTCGCTCTTCCGCCTGACGCAGCTTGCCGCACCTCACATGGCCGCGGCCGGTCATGGCGCCGTGCTGAACATCTCGTCCATGGCAGGCGAGAACAAGAACCAGCGCATGGCGTCTTACGGGTCTTCCAAGGCGGCCGTGAACCACCTCACGCGCAACATCGCCTTCGACCTCGGACTCATGGGTGTGCGGGTCAACGCCATCGCGCCGGGCGCGATCAAGACCGACGCCCTGGCGTCCGTGCTCAACCCGGATATCGAGAAGGCAATGCTCAAGCATACCCCTCTTGGCCGTCTCGGCGAGGCCGACGACATCGCCTACGCCGCGCTCTTTCTCTGCTCCCCGGCCTCGTCCTGGATCAGCGGCCAGGTCCTGACGGTGTCAGGCGGCGGCGTGCAGGAACTGGACTGACGCCGCCTTGCCGGCCTGAAACACGGGAAAACGATCATGACTTTCGACGCTTTCAAGGAATTCCGCCTCAACGGCCACAATGTCATCATTACCGGTGGCGCGCAGAATATCGGCGCCGCGATCGCCAAGACGCTTTCGGGCGCCGGCGCAAAGGTGATGATTGCCGATCTCAACGGCGAAATGGCGGCCGACACGGCTTCGCAGATCGCGAAGGAAACAGGCAACGAATGCCGCGGCATGGCCTGCGACGTGACCGACAAGGCGGCCATCGACAAGGTCGTCAAGGCCACGGCGGACGCTTTCGGAGGCATTTCCACCCTGGTCAACAATGTCGGCTGGGGCGGACGGCAGGACGATCCGGCAGCCATTCCGGAGGAGGAATTCATCGCCTCCTACAAGCTGAACACGATCAGCGCCTACCGGATGAGCATGGCCTGCCTGCCCTGGCTGGAAAAGGCAGAGAATGCCTCGATCACCAATTCAGGTTCGTTCTCCTCGGCGGTCCCCGCATATGACATCCTGCCCTATGCCACCGCCAAGGCGGCGCTGAACCAGATGATGGTTTCGCTCGCACATCTGCTCAACAAGCGGGTGCGCGTGAACTCGGTCCTCATCGGCACCGTGATCACCGCGGGATATGCGGACGCCGGCATCACGCCGGAGATGCAGGAACGCATGATGCATCCCGACACGCTGACCGGGCGGCCCGGACGTCCCGAGGACGTGGCCAATGCCATGCTCTGGCTCTGCTCGCCGGCTTCAGGCTGGGTGAGCGGGCAGACGATCAACATTCATGGTGGCGGCACGGTCGTGCGGCTTTTCGGAAGGTGAAGGAACCATCCATGAGACGGCATGCGGCAGCGCTCTGCAAAGCCTGCCGGGCATCGGGCGCCGGCTTCCTTTTTGCCCTGGCGCTGACGGGTGCCGTTGCAGCCCAGGACGGCAGCGGATTGGGCGGCCCCGGCGCCGTCGAACTGGCATCCGCTGCCGACACCCTGACAGTCGGGGGTGTCGCGGTTGAACTTGCCGGCACCAGCGGCGATCCGGCGCGGGATGCGGAGATCCTGGGCAAGGCCAAGGCCCGCACCGGACTTGTTGCCGGCGACCGGCTGTCATCGGCCGTCCTTGATGCCACTGTCACGCGGATCGCCAGGCTCGACGGGGTATCGCGTGTGACGCCGCGACTGGTTCAGGATGGCGCAAGCAGCGCGCGGGCGCGGGTCGTCTTCGAGGTCGAACCGGCTGACGCGACCGGCACGGCAAGGCCTCGACCGGACGCCGGCGGCTTTGCCGGCCTCCCCTACCTGTGGCGAAGCGAACATGGCGCATTGCGCCTGATCCTGGGCGGCGGGCACGGCATCTTCTCCGACGGCAACCCCTGGTTCGGCAATGCGGCTGCATTCACGGTCGGAAATCCCCTCGTGCAGAACCCGGCCATCGGCGCGAATACAGGCCGGCGTGCGACATGGGGTGAATCGTGGATCGAAGTTGGCCTTGGCGGCGTCACGCAACTGGGTGACTCCAACATGGCGCTATACGGCGCGGTGACCGGAATCGGCGTTGCCTCACGCGGGCAGGACATATTCCGCGACGATCCTCGCCAGACCCTGAACCTGGAAAAAGCCTATCTTGGCCTGCTCTGGGCGTCCGACGACCGCAGCCGCAGCGCGAACATCTCGGCGGGGCGTCTGAATTTCTCGCTGAACGACGGCTTTCTCATCTCGCAGTTCGGCTCCCAGTGGAATGCGGGCCCGCGCCCGGGCGTCTATCTCGCGCCGCGCACCACCCATGACCTGGCGGCCGTCGGAACCTTCAAGTTCGACAACTGGACCGCCACGGCCTTCTACCTCGATCCGAACGAATACGAACCGCTGGAGAGCGATACCCGGCTTGCCGGGTTCAACCTTCGCTACAACTTCACCGACCGGTTCTATGCCGATGGCTCCATCATCAAGGCCCTCGGGTCCAGGTCGCGCTATGCCGCACCCACCGGGCCGGTCGGGACGCGCGACGGGCTCGTGACCTATGCCGGGCATATCCGGTGGGCCGATCCGGGGATCGTGCCGGGGCTCTGGCTGGAAGGCGAACTGGCACATCAGCGCCACTCCGATTTCGACATGAGCGCCTGGGCGGGCTATGCGACGGTCGGCTACCTTGCGCAGGATCTGCCCTGGACGCCGAGCCTTTCGTACCGCTTCTCCGGCTTTTCCGGCGACGATCCGGCGACGGCGCGCTACGAGCGCTTCGATGCCCTCTATTCCGGCGGCCTGTCGGAATGGCTGCAGGGGATTTCGCTCGGAAAGGTTCTCCGGCCCGAAAACCGGCTGAGCCATAGGGTTCGCCTGAATGTCGCGCCGACGAAGCGCCTCAACCTGACCTTCGACTGGTTTCTCCACCAGGCCGACGAGCTGAACAATATCGGTGCCAATCCGGCTATCGCGGCGCTCGCCTCGAAGGACCTCGGGCAGGAATTCCAGATGACCGCTCGCTGGGCGGTTTCCGAGAAACTCTACTTCCTCGGCGTGGCAAGCGTTGCCTTGCCCGGAGATGCACTGAAGATCGCGGCGGGTGGCAATGCGAAGCCCTGGACCACGCTTCAGGCACAGCTCTTCTGGTCCTACTAGCAATGGAAACACGCTGGATGTCCGCCGCCGCCCACGACCCGCGCGATCCCCGGTTCTCCTGCCCGTGCAATGGCAATCAAAAAACAGCTTGGAGGAAAAGTCATGACTGAACTGCCCTGGGGCTCGCTGTTCGGCCTGCTCTTCATGACGATGGGGCCGATCCGGGCCATTGCCGTCTATTCCCATGTCGGGGAAACGGACGATGCGCCGGGCGTGCAGGCCCTTGCCTTTCGCTCCGCCGCAATGGTCGCGGCGGCGTTCGTGATGACCGTCCTTGTCGGCAGCGCGGTGCTGCAAGCCTGGGGCGTATCCTTCCCGGCACTCATCGCCGCGGCCGGACTTGTTCTCATGGCACTTTCGCTCCAGGCACTGATGACGCCCGCGCCACCTGCGGCTGTGATCAACGCCGAGAAGGTCCCTGCGGCATCCATCGCCTTTCCTGGCCTCTTTCCTCCCATTGCAGTTGCTGTCCCCCTCATCTTTGCCGCGCCCTTTCCCGGATGGGACACGAAGCTGGGCATTCTCGGGCTGGGCTTCGGCGTCATCTTCGTCAACTGGCTGCTGATGCGCCATTCCAAGGCGATCCTGCGGGCGATCGGCCCCGTCCCGTTGCAGCTGTTCGGCGCCGTTTTCGGCCTTTTGCAGTTGTCGCTCGGGCTCGAGTTCATCCTGGATGCCTGGAAGATGCTTTGAGCCGGCTAACGGACGCCTGCAAGTGCCACGATACGACCAGTGCCCGAAGCCGCAGGCAGCACGATCAACAATTTCAATACGCCCGAAGGGAACGTCGATGAAAAAACGCTCACTCGCCCTCGTGGCGAGCCTCCTGTTTGCCTCCGTCCTGACCGGCGCGGCGCATTCAAGTCCCGCCGTCAACGCGACAAGGTCGATCAATGGTCCGGTCACCGGAGTCGTCGACTACACCCCCGTCGCGGAACGCCGATACAATCGCCTGAAACCGGGATGCCGGGCAGCCTTCTGCCGCCCCGGATACAATTTCGGCAAGTATGAGAGGTGGAAGCGGCGGCGCGACTTCGGACGCGCGGTGATCGGAACCGTTGTCATCGGCGCAATCATCGCGACGGCGGCCAACACTGTCCCTCCCCGTCCCTCGAACGACCTGTGCTGGGTATGGACGGATGGTTCCCGCACGCGCGGCTACTGGAACTACTGCTACTGACGCCGCAGCCTTCTTAAGACACACGAAAACCGGGACATGATCCAATGCGCAAACCCGTAGTCCACGTTGCCACTCTCGCCCTCACGGCCGTCTTGGTATTGTCAGGGGCAGCCATGGCCGAAGACGAAATTCTGGAAGCCCGGCAATTCACGGAAGCGGTAAAGGACTTCGGTTATGCCGGCGGCGTGGCCTGGCAATGCGCCGAACCGGAAGTCCAGACAGAGATCGAACGCCAGTCCATGATCTCCTATCAGGGATTGGTGCGCCTGTTCGGGACAGATGAAGCATTTCTCTTCGCGGCCGCTTTCGGTGCCGGCACGGCTGACGAGATCGAAAAGGCCGAGTGCGAAGCCTTCGAAAGGCAGTTCCGCGAGGGCCTGTCCAGGGCCAATGTGGAGTGAAGCACTCGAAGGATCCGGCGGGCCCCTCTGACGCCTGTGCGCGGATGAACGCACGAGCGCGGCATCCGCAGGGGTACGCGCCAGTCCCTACAGCACGAAATCGCCTGCGTCGATGCCAAGCCCGGTGCCGAGCAATTCGATGCGGAAATCGGCCACGCCATCCCCGTCCACGTCGCCCTCGATGAAGGTCAGGCCGGAAAGCTCGAAGGAGCGGAGTTCTCCCGCATTGCCGGAGAAGAAACGTCCGACGAAACTGAAGGCCTGGTTGCCCGCCGTTCCACTGTCGGCATCGAGCGCCGAAAGGTTGAACAGGTCTTCGCCGTCAGTGAAGTCCTGGATGCGGTCGCGGTCGGCGAACAGCAGGCCGCTATCGGTCAGCGACAGGTACACGAACGTATCGTTGTCATTGCCGCCATAGATAATGTCCCTGCCCTCCCGTCCGCGCAAGGTATCGTTGCCGTTGTTGCCGAGAAGGATGTCGCTGCCTGCGCCGCCATCGAGCAGGTTGACCTGTGCGGAACCGAACAGGCGGTCATCGAAATTGCTGCCGACGGCATTCTCGAACCCGGAGATCGTGTCGCCGGTGGCATGCCCGCCGGTTGCCGTGTTGCCCCCGAGGAAAACCTGCACCGCGTCATTTGAATCCGCATAGTTCAGCGTATCGAAACCCGCCCCGCCTGAAAGCGTATCGGCCCCGGCGCCGCCTCGGACAGTGTCGTTGCCGTCCCCGCCCGAAAGCGTGTCGTCGCCGATGCCGCCGAAGATCTGGTCGTTTCCGCCGTTGCCGGTCAGGATGTTGGCGGAATCATTGCCGGTCAGGGTGTTGCTGCCGTCATTGTCGATGACATTCTCGAAATTCGTGAATTCAGCCCCGAAGATGAAGAATGAGGATGCGGACAGATCGTAGTGGAGACCGGAGAACAAATCCTGGCTTGCATCCAGCGTGTCAGTCTCCGTGCCGCCATCATACAGGCCCTGGCTGATGAAGGTGAGGACGATGACATCGTCACCGCCGCCACCATAGACGGAATTCCGACCGCTGTCGGTGATCGTGTCATTGCCGTCGCCGCCGTAGATCGTGTCGTTGCCGACCCCGCCGTTGATGAAGTCGGCGACCGAAGAACCCGTGATGGTCTCGGCGTCCACGTCGCCGATGATTGTCACGCCGTCGCCCGGTTCGTTGAAGCCGGTAAAGCTGACGCCCGACAGGTCCAGGATGGTCGCCGTGTCCATGTACAGGGTGAGACGATAGGTCTGTCCGGAATGAGCATCCGCAGAGACCGCATCGAAACCGGCAAACTGGTCCGCATTGAACTGCGCCTCGACGCTGCCACCCGTGGAACTGTCATAGTGCAGGGCTTCGACCGACGAAACCGTGTCATCCCTGAAGTTGTAGGTCGCTGAAGTGAAACTGCGGACGTTGAGCGTATCGGTATCTGCGCCGCCATCATAGGTTTCGCCTGCCTCGTCGTAGCCGTCCTGAACGACCAGGAAATCGTCGCCGTCGCCACCGTAGAGCCTGTCGATGCCCGTAAAGCCGAACAGGAAGTCAGCACCGTCGCCGCCCTCGATCACGTTTGCGTCGCCGTTGCCGATCAGGACATCGCCATGGGCCGACCCCGTCAGGTTCTCGATGCTGGAGAAAGTGTCGCCCTCCGCATCGCCGCCACTGGCCGAATTGATCACGAGATCGATCGTCACCCCGGCAGCCGAGTCCGCGTAACTCGCCGTGTCGGTTCCGTTGCCGCCATTCAGCGAGTCGGCGCCCGCCCCACCCTCGATCGTGTCATTCTGCGTGGTGCCCGTGATGGTCTCATCATCCCCGTCACCGACAATCCTGAACACGTCATTGCCATCCCAGTCGATGAAGGACAGCCCGGACAGGTCCAGAACGGTATCCAGCCCCATGAAAACGTCTATCCGGTTGATCGATCCGGCCTGTTCGTTTCCGTCGATCGTAGCCGAAAGGCTGACCTCACCGGCGCCGAACTGGCCGGCATTCATCAGCAGGGTCCGCTCGTTTGAGGTACCGTCGAAGAAGAATTGCACTTCCTCGACACTCAGGAATGTAACGGAACGGACATCAACGATGCCATCGGATCCCGTCACGAAGATCCTGTCGTTGAGTCCGTCGCCTCCATCCCATGTGCCGTTGTAGACCGCTGGTGCGCCGGTGGAAAACCGGAGGAAATCATCGCCCGAACCGGCATCCACGATGTCGTTTCCCGATCCGGCGATGATGGTGTCGTTGCCGCCACCACCATAGATTTCATCGTCGATCGACGAGCCAGAAATGGTCTCGGCACTGTTGTCACCGGTGATCTCGAACGAGGCGTTCGTGGTGCTGCCGGTAAATGTCAGTCCGGAAAGGTCAAGCGAAGTGTCGGCACCCATCGAGATCTGGATGATCTCGAAATTGTCATCCCAGATATCGAAGGAAACAACGCCGGTCAGCGAGAACCCGCCACCGAACTGGTCGGCATCGAGCATGACCGTACGGCTATTGCCGAATTCGCTGTCATTCAGTTCGAGGCGCTCGATGGAGGTCAGTGTCACGCCTGTCAGGTCATGAACGAAGTTTCCAAACCCGGTAAAGCGGACAGTATCGAGACCGCCGCCCCCGTTCAGCGTTGACCCGGTCACGACAACGGAACCAGCGATCTCGAAGATGTCGCCACCGCTTCCGGCGACGACCGTGTCGGCGCCGCCGCCAAGCACGAATTCGTCACCGTTGCCATCCTGGAGGTCGGCCAAGGTCCCGCCCGTGAAACCGGTCAGCGTTCCGTTCGAGGCATTTGCCGTGTCGGCGCCTGCCGTCCCCGTGAAAATCGTCATGTCCGGACCCCTTCCCTCTGTTGAGCCTTCACCCTGTCTCCGCCGGGCCAATATCCGGGGGGGCATGGACATGGTGTCGATTTCATCGGTGCGGGTTGGCCCGCACTGTTCCTTCCTGCACGGTCAATGTGGTGCCCCTGAAACCCGGATGCCGCGAACGCCACCCCGTTGCCAGGCCCCGCATTGGCGGACAAAACCGGCCGTTGCACCGCCGCCCTTTGCCCGGACCCCTGAAAGGGCCGCCGCCGGCATCGGGCGGTGCGTGTAATCGTCATTCAGGAGGGAGGAGAACCGCCGGCAAAACGGGACAATCGTCCGGATCTCGCGCACACGGGAATGAATAGCCCCGCCACACCTGCGGCAGGACAATCCCTCCAAGGCAGATTCTTTTTGATAACGGCACGATGAAAGCCCTGGAAAACCGCCGGAACTGCGCACCGTGACTGCTTTTGATCAAAATAGACAGCGATACAAATATAAGTCAACTCGAAATACTTAATTTTTTCACTCGCAGTCATTTGACGAACATCGGTCTCCTTTCTTCCGCTGAACGGTTTCGCATCATCATCTGCAAAGAAAATGCACCTGTGGATTTCCGCACACAGCCAGGCCCGGCTTGCTGCCACCGGAGATTGCTTTTTACCTGCATTCATTGGTAAGCAAATAATGTTGGATTCAGCGACACCTTTTTGGGGCGTGGCGGTTCCGGGAGAGCAGTCTGGAAAGAGGATAAACAGATCAATGACAACATACACGGTGACAGGGTTTTCGGCGACTTTCAACGACGTGACCGGCCTTGCAACAAGTCTCACATCGGGCGTCCAGTTCGAGATTGTCGTCAATGACTCCGTCACGACCTTCAGCTATGTGACGGACGCTACAAATCCCGGAGAACTGGACGACGTCACGGTCAATCCGTTTTCCTACAATGAGCGCATCGACGGAACATCGGTCGACACTTTTTCCGGGGGTGCCGGACCGGACGGCCAGTTCGGCCGGATCATCTGGGACGACAATGGCACCCTGCGCATCAGCTACATCCTCAACCTGGAGGATACGGCCACAGGAACGAGCTACATCTTCACCGTCGGCGGCACACCATTGCCCGCGTTCGCCTCGGCAACCGCCTTCAACAATTTTCTCAACAATGATGTCATTTCGTTCGGGTCCGCGCCGGGTGGATCGGGTTTCGGCCCCGGCGAAAACATCTCACTGATCAGCGTGCCGAACATTGCAGCCAGCACCAGCGACACGGTTATCGGCACCGCGGGAGATGACTTCTACGAAACCGGTACGGGCAACGACGTCATTGCGACTGGCGGCGGCTCCGACTACCTCGATGGCGGCGCCGGAAACGATGTGCTGAACCCCGGTGACAATGACGGTTTCGGTGACACCATCCGCGGCTCGACGGGCAATGACGCCATCATCTATACCGCCAATGTCAATGGCTACCAGGAAGTGGACTACCGGTCGATTCCGGGCGCGATCGTCGCCACGATCAACGGCGTCACCAACACGGCCAGCATCGTCAAGGGTGGTTCCGGCACCGACACCTTCACCGACATTGCCAATCCGCTGGATGCCGGTTTCGTGAACGGCGGTTTCGCAATCCGGGGCACGGCCCTGGGCGACACATTCAACATAACCCTCGACACGGACCAGTGGATGGCCATCCGCAGCGGCGACGGTGTCGATTCCTACACGATTTCAGGGAATGGCTCGGTGCGCCTGGACCTGCGCGGCGGCAACCAGGGCGCTGTCGTCAACCTCAGCAACGGCGTGATCGCCAATGACGGTTTCGGCAATGCGGAAACCTTCAGCGGCACCTTCAAGCAGTTGCGCGGCACCGACTTCGCAGACACGTTCACCGGTTCGTCCGGCGATGACCAGTTCGACGGCAGCGGCGGCGACGACATCATCAATGGCGGAGGCGGCTTCGACCGGGTACGCTTTGACCGGCCACAGAACAATGTTGGCGTCGTCGTGAACCTGACGGCCGGCACCGCGACCGGTGAATGGAACGGCGTGGCCTACACCAAGACACTTTCCAACATCGAATGGATTCGCGGTTCCGTCCACAACGACGTGGTCACCGGTTCGGATGCTGGCGAGCGTTTCGATGGCGGATCCGGCAACGACGTGCTCTCCGGCCTTGGCGGGAACGACACGATCGACGGCGGCGACGGCAATGACGTGGTCATCGGCGGCGCCGGCGCCGACATACTCTCCGGAGGAGCGGGCTTCGATACGCTCAGCTACGCAAGCTCCGGCGCCGCCGTTCAGGTCTTTCTGGGCGGGAACACGGCTTCCGGCGGCGATGCCGAGGGAGATACGATTTCCGGTTTCGAGAACGTCGTCGGCTCTGCCTACAATGACCGCCTGTTCGGCTCCGCACAGGTGAACCTGCTCGATGGCGGCGCAGGCAGCGACATCATGCTCGGCAACAATGGCAACGACACGCTGCGCGGCCGCGAAGGCCGGGATATCATGTATGGCGGCAACCAGAACGACACCTTCGTTTATCTGGACCTGTCCGATTCCGGTCTGCTGTTCGCCAATCGCGACCGCATCCAGGACTTCACCGACGGTGAGGACACGATCGACCTCTCGGCACTCGACGCCAACACGAGTGTGGCGGGCGACCAGGCCTTCACCTACATCAACGGCGCCTTCACCGGCGTCGCGGGCCAGTTGCGGTCCTGGGAATTCGGCGGCCTGACCTTCATCGAAGGTGACGTGGACGGCAACGGATCGGCCGATTTCCGCATCGAACTGCTCGGCACCGGTCTCGGAATCGACGCAAGCGATTTCATCCTCTGACCGCAAGCGGGACCATCCGGGCCGGCAGGCACGCCGCAAGGCTGTCTGCCGGCCTTTTCTTTCGCAGCGGACCGGGCCGGTTTCGCGGCCGTGTCATGCCACGGCGGCATATGCCGCGTCAGTCGCCTGATTCAACGAATCCGTGATGGCCCGCCGGGCCGCCTCGATCTCGGCGGCATCGGCCTTGCGGCCGATGAAAACCGGAGCGCCGGTCTTGATGCAGGCGCGGCCGAAGGGAAGGTTGAGCACGGCCTTGTCCCAGGCCTTCTCGAAACGGATATGGCGGCTTGTGGCATAGGCCAGCGGCACAACGGGGCGTCCGGATGCCATGGCAAGGCGCACGATGCCCTCGCCGGCGTCACGTGGCCTGCCCTTGGAAATGTCCGCGATGGTGGCAACGTTCATCCCCTTGCGCAGGCATCGTACAAGGTCGATCAGCGCCTGGGCGCCGCCCTTCTCCAGCCTGACGCCATCGCCCGCGCGGCCGCCGGACCCACGGATGACATGCATCCCCATCCGCTCGACAAGCCGGGCATTCAGTTCGGCGTCCGCGCTCGTCGACAGCATGGTGGCGAATTCCATCCCCGGCGGTCGCAGGAACGGCACCATGAAATGCTGGCCATGCCAGAGCGCGATGATGACCGGGAATTCGATGTCATCCGGCTTCTCGAGGCTGTCGGACGAGGCAACAAGACGGTTTGTCCGGAAGACGAAGGCAAGCCATCCATGCGCGATTGCGGCCAGGACCGTGTTCACGGCGCGCGACCGGAACACACGCTTTCTCAGATTGCGAAACGTTGCCATGCGCCTTACCCGGCCCCCGCCCCCTTGGAACCAACACCATGCCCGGCCGGACAATCCGCGAAGAACGGATTCGCGCCGATGGGCTACCATATTTGGCAGCGGTGATATATGGGAGATCAAAATCAGGGTCAAACACAGCAGTCGCACGGCGACGGGGGACAGTTTCGCATGAAGGTCAGTCTTGACGATTTCCTGCAGCTTCTGAACGAGGAATTTCCCGGCAAGGGAATCGGGGCGGATACGAAAGTCGCAGAGACGGGCATCGATTCGCTCGACCTCGCCGACATCGTCTTCAAGATGGAGGACAAGTTCGGCGCCGAATACAGCCTCGACATCAACGAACTCAACATCGACGACGAAATCACCGTCGGCCATATCTTCACATTGATCAAAGAACATTCCTGACAATGCGGCGCGTAGCAATCACCGGACTCGGCGTTCTCACGGCGAATGCGTCGAGCATTGCCGAATTTCGCGATACACTGCTGGAAGGACGCGTCGGCATCGCGCCCCGGCCCATCGGTGGCCTCGTCGGACGCGACATGCCGCTGGCCTGTATCGATGACGCGGTGATGGCGGCGAGCGGCGTGGAACTGTCGCCGCGCTTCGACCGGCTTGCGCATCTGGCGCTCATTGCTGCCAGGGAAGCGATGGCAACCGCCGGCCTGGAGAAAGGCTCGGCGGAACTGGCGGAAGCAACCATCCTGTTCGGCACCGCCCTCGGCGGCGGCAACACGCTTGAGGAAGGCTATACCCGCTATTTCAAGGATGGCCGCAAGCCGCATCCCTTCTCCGTTCCGAAGATGATGCCGAGCGCGCCGGCTGCCGCACTCTCCATGGCCTGGGGCATAAAGGGCCCCTCCAGCACGGTTTCCAGCGCCTGTTCCTCGTCGTCAGCCGCCATTGCGGCCGGATGCAGCGCCATCCTTTCCGGAGAGGCCGACATTGTCGTGTCCGGCGGCACGGAATCGGCGCTGACAGAGACGATCCTCCTGGCATGGGAGCAGCTCAAGGTGGTCAGTTCCGACACCTGCCGCCCGTTCAGCGCCACCCGCAAGGGCATGGTGCTGGGTGAAGGCGCGGCTGTTGTCATCCTGGAAGCAGAGGATCATGCACGCGCACGTGGCGCGCGGATCCTCGGCTATGTAGCCGGAACCGGGGCGACATCGGATGCCGCTGACCTCGTCAAGCCCAGCCAGGAAGGCCAGGTGGAAGCCATCCGCCGTGCATTGAAGCGGGCCGGCATCGGGCCCCGCGACATCGGCTACATCAACGCGCATGGCACCGGTACCCGTCAGAACGATATCGTCGAATCGGCGACCATCCGCGAGGTTTTCGGCGACGAACCGCCGCCGGTCTCCAGCACCAAGTCGATCCATGGCCACACCATCGCCGCTGCTGGCGCGATCGAGGGAACCGCGACACTGCTGGCCCTGCTCGGCCAGTTTGCCCCGCCCACGATGAACTTCGATGAGCCGGACCCGGAGTGTCCGCTCGACGTGGTACCCAATGCCAGCCGGGCGCTCTCCATGGAATTCGCCCTGTCGAATTCCTTTGCCTTCGGCGGGCATAACGTCGCGCTGATCTTCCAGAAGGCGGAATGAACGGCGATATGCCGCAGTGGCGCACGAACCCGGTGAGAATGTCCAGGAAACGAACATGCGTCTCGCGATCCTGATCGGCGGCTTGTGCGGCGCGGCAGGCGTCGGGCTCTCCGCCTATGCTGCCCATGCCGGCGGCGGCAATGCCGGCACCGCGGCGCAGATGCTGCTGTTTCATGCACCGGCTTTCCTGGCTCTGGGCTTCTTTCCGGCCGGTCTGCTGCGCAGTCTGGCCCTTCTGGCGTTGACCCTCGGGCTTGCGCTGTTCTGCGGCGACCTTCTGGCGCGTGAATTCCTCGGCAGCCGCCTGTTCCCCATGGCGGCCCCGGCGGGCGGCACGACCCTGATCACGGGCTGGCTGTTCGTGGCCGTCAGCGGTCTTGTCAGAAGCCGGTGAACCTTCAGTTCGTCAGCGGCAGGAGCCGTTCGGTCAGGCGAACCCAGTAGCTGACGCCGTGGGGTATGCCGTCATCGTTGAAATCATAGGCCGGATGATGCAGCGACGCGCTGTCACCGTTGCCCATGAAGATGAAGGCACCGGGCCGGGCGTTCAGCATGAAGGAAAAATCCTCCGCGCCCATCATCGGCGCGCAATCGGCCGCAACCTTGTCATGGCCGGCGATCTCGCGCGCGGTTTCCAGCGCCAGCGCGGTTTCGCCGGCATGGTTCACGGTGACGGGATAGCCGGTCCGGTAGGAAAGCGTCGCCCTTGCGCCGAAAGCCGCGGCAACGGTCTCGATCATGGCCGCCATGCGCGCTTCCACATCCTGCCGGACGCTTTCCGACAGGGTGCGCACCGTGCCCTTCAGGGCCACCGTCTGCGGGATGACATTGTAGGCGTCCGTATCGGTGCGCATCGACGTCACCGACAACACCGCGCTTTCCACCGGATCGACCGTGCGCGAGACGATGGATTGCAGGCTGGTGATGAGGTGGGCAGCAACCAGTGTCGTGTCCACCGTGGTATGGGGCATGGCCGCATGGCCGCCCTTGCCCTCCAGTTGAACCGAGAAATGGTCCGCCGCCGCCATGATCGGACCCGTCCGCATGGCGAAGTGGCCGACGGGCAGGCCCGGCAGGTTGTGCATCCCGAATACGCGCTGGATGCCGAAGCGTTCCATGAGGCCGTCCTCGACCATGGCCTTGCCGCCCGCCCCGCCCTCTTCGGCCGGCTGGAAGATGAAGACAACCGTCCCGTCGAAGGACCGCGTTTTCGCCAGCCACTCCGCCGCCCCCAGCAGCATCGCCGTATGCCCGTCATGGCCGCAGGCATGCATCTTGCCGGCTGTCTTCGATGCCCACGGCTTGCCGGTGATTTCGGTGATGGGAAGCGCGTCCATGTCGGCGCGCAAGGCTATCACCTGTCCCTTCGTGTCGCTCCGCCCCTTCAGGACGCCGACGACGCCGGTTCGCCCGATACCGGTCACGACCTCATCGCAGCCGAAATCGCGCAAGCGGTCGGCTACGAACCCGGCAGTCCTGTGAACATCGTAAAGGAGTTCCGGATGGGCATGCAGGTCGCGCCGCCATTCGGTCAGACGGGCGGTATTGCGGGCGATGTCATCGATGGGAGCCATGCGGTATCCTGAATGGTATCGGGGGTGAACGTCGAAACCTGTACATAGGCCTGCGCGCGCCTGTCCGCCAGTCGCCGGGCCGGCGTTATGCCGCCTCCGCCAGCTTCGCCAGTTGCGTCATGACCACAGCCGCGCCCGCGAGTCGCTTTTCCTGGCTGGGCAGGTCTCGCATCAGGAATACGCTCTGGTCAGGCCGGATCTTGGCAAGCGAACCCTGGCCGGCAATGTACTGCACAAGCGCGGCCGGGTTGGGGAATTGCTTGTCGCGGAACTGGATGACCACGCCCTTAGGTCCGGCGTCCAGCTTCTCCACGTTGGCCTTGCGGCAAAGCGCCTTGATGTAGACGATCTTGAGCAGGTGCTGAACTTCGTCGGGCAGCGGTCCGAAACGGTCGATGAGTTCGGCGCCGAAACCGTCGATCTCCTGCGGCGTGGTGAGGTCCGCCAGACGGCGGTAGAGCCCCATGCGCAACTGCAGGTCCGGTACGTAATGTTCCGGGATCATGACAGACGTGCCCACCGAAATCTGCGGCGACCAGCCGCTGTCGCTGGCGATCTCCTCGCCACGGATTTCCTGTACCGCCTCTTCCAGCATCTGCTGGTAAAGCTCGTAGCCCACCTCGCGGATATGGCCGGACTGCTCCTCACCGAGCAGGTTGCCGGCGCCGCGAATATCGAGATCGTGGCTGGCAAGCTGGAAGCCCGCGCCGAGCGTGTCGAGCGATTGCAGCACCTTGAGCCGGCGTTCCGCGGTCGTCGTCAGGCTCTTGCGCGCCGGCAGGGTGAACAGTGCGTAGGCGCGCAGCTTCGACCGCCCCACCCGGCCGCGCAACTGGTAGAGTTGGGCCAGGCCGAACATGTCGGCGCGGTGCACGATCAGTGTGTTCGCCGTCGGGATGTCGAGACCGGATTCGACGATCGTCGTCGACAGCAGCACGTCATACTGGCCGTCATAGAAGGCGTTCATGATGTCGTCGAGTTCACCGGCCGCGATCTGCCCGTGCGCCACGGCCACCTTCAGTTCCGGCACCTGCTCGGCAAGGAAGGTCCGGATCTCGTCCAGATCGGCGATGCGCGGCACGACATAGAAGCTCTGCCCGCCGCGATAGCGCTCGCGAAGCAATGTCTCGCGGATCACCACCGGATCGAAAGGCGAGATGAAGGTGCGCACCGCCATGCGGTCGACGGGAGGCGTGGTGATGAGCGAGAGTTCGCGCACGCCCGACAGCGACAGTTGCAGCGTGCGCGGAATCGGCGTCGCCGACAAAGTGAGCACGTGGACATCGCTTTTCAGTTCCTTGAGCCGCTCCTTGTGCTTGACGCCGAAATGCTGCTCCTCGTCGATGATCAGAAGGCCGAGCCGGGCGAATTTGACGCTGGCGCCGAGCAGCGCATGGGTGCCGACCACGATGTCGACCGTGCCGTCGGAAATGCCTTTCTTGGTCTCCGCCAGTTCCTTTGCCCCAACGAAGCGCGATGCCTGGCGCACCGTCACGGGCAGTCCGGCAAAGCGTTGCGAGAAGGTCTTGAAATGCTGGCGCGACAGCAATGTCGTCGGCGCGACGACGGCGACCTGAAGGCCCTCCATGGCCGCCACGAAGGCCGCGCGCAGCGCCACTTCGGTCTTGCCGAAGCCGACATCGCCGCAGACCAGCCTGTCCATGGGCTTGCCCTTGCCGAGATCCTCGATGATTGCATCGATGGCGGTCTGCTGGTCCTCCGTCTCCTCGTAGGGGAAACGGGCCGCGAACTCGCCATAGAGACCTTCGGGCGGCGCCAGTTTCGGCGCGCCGCGCATCTCGCGCTCGGCGGCGATGCGGATGAGCTGGCCGGCCATTTCCAGCAGCTTCTTCTTCAGCTTGGCCTTGCGCGCCTGCCAGGCCACACCGCCCAGCCGGTCCAGGACAGCTTCGGAAGCCTCCGAGCCGTAGCGCGACAGGAGGTCGATATTCTCCACCGGGAGGAACAGCTTGCCATCGCCCGCATAATGCAGTTCGAGGCAATCATGTGGCGCACCGGCGGCCTCGATGGTCCGCAGCCCCATGAACCGGCCGATCCCGTGCTCGGCATGGACGACCACATCGCCGGCGGCGAGCGAGGAGACCTCGGAAATGAAATCGGCGCCTTTCCCCCGGCGCTTCGAGCGGCGCACCAGGCGGTCGCCCAGCATGTCCTGTTCGGCGATGACCGCAAGGCCCGGAGCGGTGAAGCCATGCTCGATGGGCAGGACGGAAAGCGCGATCGCCTGCCCCTTCAGCCGCTCCGCCTCCTCAAGCGTCGCTGCGGGCTCCATGCCGCCGAGCCCGTGTTCGGCAAGGATTTGTGACAGCCGGTCAAGCGAACCTTCCGTCCAGCCTGCAATGATGACCCGGTTGCCCGCCGATCTGAGTCCAGAAACATGCCGGACCACATGGTCGAACACGTTGGCGCCGGGGTCCGCGCGCTCCTCGGCGAAATTGCGCGCCTGCTGCGCCTGGGCGTGAAGGATGTAGCGGCCTTCGGTGAAAGGCTGGTCAAAGGGGGTCAGCGCGATGTTGAGCCGCTCGCTTGCGCGCCGTTCCGCTTCCTCGCGCGTCAGGTAGAGGCTTTCCGGCGGAACCGGGCGATAGGGAACGCCACCGGCGCTTTCACCCTGGTTGCGGCGCGCTTCGTAATGCTCGCGGATCTGCGCCACGCGCCCGTCCAGCGCCTCATGGGCCAGGTGGTCGAAGACGAAGGGGGCATGCGGCAGCAGGTCGAAGACCGTTTCCAGCCCTTCGTAGAACAGCGGCAGCCAGTGCTCCATGCCGGCGAAGCGCCGTCCCTCCGTCACCGACTGGTAAAGCGCGTCGTCACGCTGCGGCGCGCCGAAGGCCTCGATATAGGCGCGCCGGAACCGGCTGATCGTCTCCGGCGTCAGCGCCACCTCGCTCATGGCTTCCAGCCGCATCTGCTTGTGCTGGCCGGTGGTGCGTTGCGTGGCAGGATCGAAGGCGCGGATCGATTCCAGCGTGTCGCCGAAGAAATCGAGACGCAGCGGCTCATCCGCACCCGGCACGAAAAGATCGAGGATACCGCCGCGAACCGCATACTCGCCGACATCGCGCACAGTGCCCGTGCGCTCGAAACCGCTCGTTTCCAACCGGCGGATCAGCGCTTCCATGGCGATCTGGTTGCCCGGCTTGAGCGTCAGGCTCTGTGCCGCGATCACCTCGCGCGGCGGAATGCGCTGCAGCAGCGCATTGGCAGACATCAGCACGATGGCGCGGTGCGGCCTTTCAGCCAGCGCGATCAGCGCGGCAAGCGAATCGAGCCGGCGCGCGGCGGCGTCCGAACCCGGTGACACGCGGTCATAGGGCAGGCAGTCCCAGGCGGGCAGTTCGAGAACGGGGACGCCGGGAGCGGCATAGGCCAGCGCCTGTGCCAGTTGCGGAATCCGCGCGCCGTCACGTGCCACGAAGACGAGCGGACGTTTCGCCGCCGCCTCAGCCGACAGCCGCGCCAGCGCGAAGGCCTCGTAGCCGTCCGCAACGCCGTCTATGATGACGGCGCGATGCAGGTCCGGCCTCACGCCGATCGGGGCAAGCAATGTCATGTCGGTCCGTCCTGCGTCGTTCAGAACGTCATCTGGTCGCGATGGGCAAGGATCTTGCGGTAGATCGCGGTGTCATGCTCGCGCGGAACCGGTTTCTCGCCCATGATCCATTTGAACAGGTCCTGGTCGTTCTCGGCCATCAGCGTTTCGAGCTGGTCGAGTTCCTCGTCGGAAAGGCTGCGAATCATGGCGTCGCAAAAGCCGCCGAACACCAGGTCCATCTCCCGCATGCCACGATGCCAGGCGCGGAACATGATCTTGCGCCTGCGCGTGTCGAGATCTGCCGATGTATGCGTGGGTCCGCTCATAGCCTTGCCATGGTTCCTGTGTGTCGCCGAAGCATATAGAGGTGAAAAGCCGTCCTGTCAGCCTTTCCCGCACGCAAGCACGCTCCTAATGTGCCAGCCATGAGACCATCCGTCCTCGATCCCCTGTTTGCACCGGTCACGTCCATCGATGGCGTCGGCCCGAAGCTGGCCGCGCTGATCGCGAAGATCGTGCCAGGCGATCTGGCCGGACGCGAGGCGCGCATAGCCGACCTGGTCTTCACCCTGCCCCATTCCGTCATCGACCGCCGTTTCAGGCCCGGGGTGGCCAATGCGCCGGAGGGGACAATCGTCACGCTCGATCTTTCCATAGACCAGCACCAGCCGCCGCCACGCGGCCGCGCCAACCTGCCCTATCGTGTCATCGCGCATGACGCGACGGGCGAGATCGCGCTGACCTTTTTCCATGCCAAGCCCGCCTGGCTGGAAAAGCTCCTGCCGGAAGGCGGTGAAGTCACGGTCTCCGGCAAGGTGGAATGGTTCAATGGCCGTGCCTCAATGGTTCATCCAGACCATATTGCCCGGCCGGGCGAGACGTTTCCCGATGTCGAGCCGGTCTATCCGCTGACCGCCGGCCTGTCCGGCCGCGTGCTCCGCAAGGCCGTCGTTGGTGCCCTCGCCCGCCTGCCGGACCTTCCCGAATGGCTGGACGCAGAAGTCATGCGCCGGCAAAATTTTCCGACCTTCGCCGACTCATTGAATCGCCTCCACGAACCGCGCGATGCTCTCGATGTGAGTGCGGAATCGGTTGCCCGGCGGCGCCTTGCCTATGACGAGTTCCTGGCCGGGCAACTGTCACTCGCCATGGTCCGCGCCCGGATGAAACGCTTGTCCGGGCGGCCCTTGCCCGGCACCGGAGTATTGAAAGAGAAACTGCGCGCGGCCTTGCCCTATGGCCTGACCGGCGCCCAGGAACGCGCCATCGCGGACATTTCCGCCGATCTCGCTGCCCCGGATCGGATGCTGCGCCTCCTCCAGGGCGATGTCGGAGCCGGCAAGACCGTGGTCGGCCTCATGGCCATGATGCAGGCCGCCGAATCCGGCGCGCAATCGGCCTTGCTGGCGCCGACGGAAATCCTCGCACGCCAGCATTTCGCGACCATTGCCCCGCTGGCCGAAGCCGCCGGATTGAGGGCTGCCATCCTGACCGGGCGGGAAAAGGGCCGCGACCGCGCAGCGATTCTCGCCGGACTTGCCGATGGCTCCATCCACCTGGCCGTCGGCACCCATGCGCTTTTTCAGGAAGGCGTCGCCTTTCACGACCTCGGCCTTGCCGTTGTCGACGAGCAACACCGCTTCGGCGTGCACCAACGTCTTGCGATGACCGCCAAGGGCACGGCACCGGACATGCTGGTCATGACCGCCACGCCCATTCCGCGTACCCTGGTCCTCTCGGCCTTCGGCGACATGGATGTTTCGCGCCTCGACGAAAAGCCTGCCGGCCGCAAACCTGTCCGCACCGTGACGCTGCCCGCCGAGCGCCTTGATGAACTGGTGGAACGCATGCGCGCGGCAGTCGCAGAAGGTCAGAAGGTCTACTGGATCTGTCCGCTTGTGGAGGAATCGGAGGAAGTGGAACTGACCGCTGCCGAAGACCGCTTCCGCTCGCTCCAGCCGGTCTTCGGCGACCGGGTCGGCCTTGTTCACGGGCGCATGAGCGGGCCGGAAAAGGATGCCGCCATGAGCGCCTTCAAGGAGGGTCGCACCCGCCTGCTTGTTGGCACGACGGTGATCGAGGTCGGCGTCGACGTGCCGGACGCCACCATCATCGTGATCGAACATGCAGAGCGGTTCGGACTCGCGCAACTGCACCAGTTGCGCGGGCGCGTCGGTCGCGGTTCGGCCGAATCGTCCTGTGTGCTCGTCTACAAGGGCCCGCTGGGGGAAACGGCCCACCGCCGGCTGGAAGTGATGCGCGAAACCGAGGACGGCTTCGTCATCGCGGAAGAGGATCTCAAGCTGCGCGGCGAAGGCGAATTGCTCGGCACACGGCAGTCCGGCACGCCGGGCTTCCGCGTTGCGCGCATCGACGCGCATGGCGACCTGCTGGCCATTGCGCGCGACGATGCACGGTTCATCCTGGCAAAAGACCCCGAACTGGAAACGCCACGCGGACAGGCGCTGCGCATCCTGCTCTACCTGTTCGGCCGGGACGAGGCGATCCGGCTCCTGCGCGCCGGTTGAACTGTCTACTCGGCCGCGGGTTTGCTGTGTTGCGAAGGTTCTCCGGAAGAAAGCTCCGGCGGTGTCACAAGGCCTTCCTTCTGGGCGAGTTCCTTGGTTTTCGCCTGGTATTCGGGCGTCACGAGACCCGCTGAAATGATCAGCTTGGCCGCTTCCTCCACAGTCATGTCCAGCACGTGGACATCCTTGCGGGGAACGAACAGGAGAAAGCCTGATGTCGGGTTCGGTGTCGTGGGCAGGAAGACGGCGATGGTGTCGCCGCTTTCGCGTTGCAGGATCTGGCGGACCTCCCCCTGCGCTTCCGTCGCGATGAAGACCAGCGCCCAAAGTCCCTTGCGCGGATACTCGACCAGCGCGACCTGTTTGAACGTGTCCGACTTGTCCGAAAGCACTGTCTCGATGATCTGCTTGAGCCCGCGATAGATGGATCGCACCAGCGGCATCTGGCCAAGCAGGTCCTCACCGAAATTGATGATCGAACGCCCGATGAAATTGGCCGTCAGGAACCCGATCAGCGTGATCGAGACCAGCGCGACGATCAGCCCGAACCCGGGAACCGGGAACGGCAGGTAGAAATCGGGATTGTAACGCGCCGGGATATAGGGCTTCACCCACCCGTCCACCCAGCCGATGAAGGTCCAGGCGAGCCACGCTGTCACAGCCAGCGGGGCGAGCACGACGAAACCGGTCAAAAAGTAATTGCGCAGCCGCATCATGGCTGACCGCTTGTGCGGTGTTTCGCTCATTCCTGGTCCTGCTCACGGGAGGCCGACGACGCACCTAATCTAGTGCGCCGCAACATCGATTGAAAGAGCGAAGAATACAGTCTTTCCGCTATGCCTATTCGACGGTGACCGATTTGGCCAGGTTGCGCGGCTGGTCCACGTCGGTGCCCATGAAAACGGCGGTGTGATAGGCCAGCATCTGGATCGGCAGGGCGTAGATGATGGGTTCGATAAACTCCGGAACATCCGGCAACACAATGGTGTCCATCGTCTTGACGGTGGAGGCCGCGGCGCCCTTCCGGTCGGTGATCAGGATGATCTTGCCGCCGCGCGCGGCCACTTCCTGCATGTTGGACACCGTTTTCTCGAAGATGCGGTCATGCGGCGCGATGACGATGACCGGCATGTCCTCGTCGATCAGCGCGATGGGCCCGTGCTTCAGTTCGCCCGCCGCATAGCCTTCCGCGTGGATGTAGGAAATCTCCTTGAGCTTCAGCGCCCCTTCCATGGCCAGCGGGAAATTGGTGTCACGGCCCAGATAGAGCACGTGCTTGTAGCTGGCGAGGTCCCGGGCGACACGCTCGATCTGGCCTTCCAGGTGCAGCACCTGCGAGGCGAGGCGCGGGGCTTCTGCCAGATCGCGCACGAGTTCGGCTTCGCGGTCTGCCGTGATCGCGCCGCGCTTGGCGGCCGCGCGCACCACCAGGGCGGCCAGCACCGACAACTGGCATGTGAAGGCCTTCGTTGAGGCGACGCCGATCTCGGGGCCCGCGAAGGTCGGAAACACGGCGTCGGATTCGCGGGCGATGGTGGATTCCCGCACGTTGACGACCGAGCCGATGGTCATGCCTTGCGCCTTGCAGTAGCGCAGTGACGCCAGCGTGTCGGCGGTTTCGCCGGACTGGGAGACGAAGATCGCCGCGTCACCGGCACCCAGCGGCATTTCGCGATAGCGGAACTCCGAGGCAATATCGATGTCGACCGGCAGGCGAGCATGGCGCTCGAACCAGTATTTCGCGACGAGGCCGGCATAGAATGCGGTGCCGCAGGCAGAGATGGTCAGCCGTTTCGTCGCCGCGAAATCGATGGCCGAATTCAGCGGCCGTGCCGAATGGGTGGAAAAATCGATATAGTTGGACAGCGTGTGGGCGATGACTTCCGGCTGCTCGTAGATTTCCTTCTGCATGAAGTGCCGGTGGTTGCCCTTGTCCACCAGGAAGGCGGTGCCGACAGATTTCTGCCGCGGGCGCTCCACCTTCGCCCCGCTCTCGTCGAAGATTTCCAGGCTGCGCGAGGTCAGAACCGCCCAGTCGCCGTCTTCCAGATAGGTGATGACATCGGTGAACGGGGCGAGCGCGATGGCGTCCGACCCGATATACATGTCCCCCTCGCCAAATCCGATGGCCAGCGGCGAGCCGCGCCGCGCAGCCACGAGAAGGTCTTCTTCGCCGTTGAACATGATCGCCAGCGCAAAGGCGCCGCGCAGCCGCGGCAGGCATTCGCGCACGGCATCGACCGGCGCAAGGCCCTTGTCGAGCGACCGGGTGATCAGTTGCGCCACGGCCTCGGTGTCCGTGTCGGTCTCGAAGCGGTAGCCATCGGCCTCCAGTTCGTTGCGCAGTTCCCAGAAGTTCTCGATGATGCCGTTGTGGACGACGGCAACGCGCCCCGTGGCATGGGGATGCGCGTTCTTTTCGTTCGGTGCGCCATGGGTGGCCCAGCGGGTGTGGCCGATGCCGATATGACCGGCCAGCGGCTCGGCCTTCAGCCGGTTCTCCAGGTTGACCAGCTTGCCCTCGGCGCGCCGGCGCTGCAGCACGCCGCTTTCCAGCGTGGCGACACCTGCGGAATCATAACCGCGATATTCCAGCCGCTTCAGGGCATCCACCAGGAGCGGCGCCACAGATTCCCTGCCCACTATGCCGACGATTCCGCACATGCCGATTCCGCGCCTTCCTGTATCCGGAGAGTTCCGTCACCCCTCGCGGGTCGATAGCAGGACGGAACACTGAAGCCAAAATCACAATGCGTTTCAGCGGGTTTCATCCCGGTTGAAACGTTTCCTTCCTTGGCAGTAGAGCACATTTCCCATTACCAAATGGACAACGCCCCCGGCCTTTGCGATCTATCCGGCCCGCACCGTCACGGCTTCTTTTTCGCCGCCTTCTCGGCCGCGAACCGCTCGCGCGGCCGCGTCGCCATTCCCGGCTTGTTTTGCTGGCGGCCGCGGGCGAACGCTACCGCATCGTCCGGCACGTCGTCGGTGACGACCGACCCCGATGCCACATAGGCATTGTCACCGATGGCAACGGGCGCCACCAGCGCCGAATTGGAGCCGATGAAGGCGCCGGCGCCGATGCGCGTGACGTGCTTGTTGTATCCGTCATAATTGCAGGTGATCGTGCCCGCGCCGATATTCGCGCCCGGCCCGATCTCGGCATCGCCGATATAGGTCAGGTGATTGACCTTCGCACCTTCGCCGATCACCGCCTTCTTGATCTCGCAGAAATTGCCGACCTTCGATTTCGCCTGCAGTTCGGCGCCCGGCCGCAACCGCGCGAACGGACCAACCGACGCGCCGGCGCCGATTTCGGCACCCTCCAGATGGCTGAAGGCATGGATGACAGCCGGCCCGGTGATGGCGACGCCCGGCCCGAACACGACATTCGGTTCGATCACCGTCTCGGCTGCGATCTCGGTATCCCAGCAGAAGAACACGGTGTCCGGCGCCTGCAGCGTCACGCCGTCGAGCATGGCCTGGCGGCGGCGGCGCTGCTGCCAGATCTTTTCCGCTTCCGCCAGTTCCACCCGGTTGTTGATGCCGAGCACCGATTCGAAGGCGACCTCCGTTGCCACGACGGACAGCCCCTGTTGGCGCGCGATCGCCACGATGTCGGTGAGGTAATACTCGCCCTTGGCATTGTCATTGCCCACCGCGTCGAGCAGCGCCAGCGCGTGTGCGCCGGAAATCGCCATCAGCCCGCCATTGCAGAAGTCGATGGCGCGCTCGGCGTCGCTTGCGTCCCTGTCCTCGCGAATCGCGACAAGTTCCCCGTCGTCCACGATCAGCCGCCCGTAGCCGGCCGGATCGGCGGCACGGAAACCCATCACCACCACATGGGCGCCGTCTGCAAGTTTCTGACGCGCTGCCGAAAGGTCGGCAGGATCGATCAGGGGCGTATCCCCGAACATGACAAGCACGTCGTCATGTCCCTTTTCCAGCGCGGCGCGCGCGGCGAGCACCGCGTGGGCGGTGCCGAGGCGCTCGGCCTGGAGATAGGTCTCGGCATGAGGAGCGAATGGCGCGACTGCGGCGCGCACCGTATCGGCATCGCGTCCGACCACCAGCGCCACATCGCCAGAACCCGATTCGCTCGCCGCGCGCACGACATGGGCGGCCATGGGCAGTCCGGCGATCTCGTGCAGCACCTTGGAGCGGCTGCTCTTCATCCGCGTGCCTTCGCCGGCAGCCAGGATCACCGAAAGGCAGGTTCTTTCGCTCATGTCTCATCCCTCGCTGGGCCGCGCCGGGCAGCACCTGCCCAGGACCCCGTTGCATGCTTCGCCCGGCCATGGTTTTAAGATGTTCCGCGTCCGGCTGGAACGGTTTCCTGCAAGGAATTGGCCCGAGGGTCAACAATCCGTTCAGACGCCGCCTTTTTCGCAGTCCGGCCACCCGGCCGTCCGTTCAGGAAAGCTCAGTCTTGGAAGCCCCCTCGCCCGCCCGCATGGCCATCGCATTCGCGGTCATGGCCGTCACGCCGCTCTTCTTCTCGTCCAACCTGATCTTCGGCCGCGGCGTGATCGGCGAGGTGGCGCCGTTCACGCTCGCCTTCCTGCGCTGGCTCTTCGTGGCGCTCGCCCTGGCGCCCGTTCTCTACCGGCAGCGTGAAGCGGTGGCCGGCATGTTTCGCTCCCATTCGCCGCTGCTCCTGGTGGAGGGATTTCTCGGCATGTGGATCTGCGGCGCCATCGTCTATGTCGCGCTCACCATGACGACGGCGACCAACGGGACCCTCATCTACACGACCTCGCCGGTCATCATCATCATCCTGGAGGCAATCTTCTTCGGACGCGCCATCGGCTGGCGCGAGGCCCTGGGAAGCCTGATCGCCTTTGCCGGCGTCGCCGTGATCGTGCTCAAGGGCGACCTCGCCACGCTGGCGACCCTGACGTTCAATCCCGGCGATATCCTGTTCATTCTCGCGGCCATCGCCTGGGCGATCTATTCCGTCCTGATGCGCCGCGACGAGTTCAAGGCCGTCGGCAACATCGCATCCCTCGGCATTGTCGCAGCATTTGGCGCTCTTTGCCTGGCGCCCTTCGCCCTGGTTGAATTCGCCTCGGGCGCGGCCATGCCCGTGACGCTGACCGCGTGGGGCAGCATTGCCGGCATTGTTCTGTTCGCCTCGCTGATCGCCTTCGGCGGTTTCCAGTTCGGGGTGCGTGTCCTGGGCCCGTCGCTAGCCGCCGTCTTCATGTACCTGCTGCCGCCCTACGGCGTGACGCTCGCCGTCCTGCTGCTGGGCGAAAGCTTCCGGCCCTTCCATGCCGCGGGCATCGTCATGGTCATGGGCGGCATCATCCTCGCCACCTTCCCTGCCCGATGGCTGGCCGGCAAACTGTCCCGGCCGGCGCAGAAACGCGCCTGAGCGGTCAGCCGATCTGCTGGAACACGGGGAAGGTTTCGAGCAGCCAGAAGCTCATCGCCTGCATGCCGCCTGTCATGAAGAGAATTCCGGCCACCACCAGCAGCGCGCCCATGCCCTTCTCGACCTTCCCGAGATGCACGCGGAACCGCGAAAGGAACCGCATGAAGGCGCCCGAAAACACCGCCGCGAGCAGGAAGGGAATGCCGAGTCCGGCGGAATAGACGGCCAACATGACTGCGCCCTCACCGGCCGTGTCGCGTGCGCCGGCGAGCGTGAGGATCGAGCCGAGCACCGGCCCGATGCAGGGCGTCCACCCGAATGCGAAGGCCAGTCCCATGACATAGGCCGCCGCCAGGCTGGCCGGCTTTCCCTCGGCCTGGAAACGCGCCTCCCGCGACAGGAAGGGAATGCGGATGATGCCGAGGAAGTTGAGCCCCATGATGATGATGACGATACCCGCGGCAATGGCCAGCGGTTCCTGCCACAGCCTGAGCAGCCGCCCGATGGCATAGGCCGAGGCGCCGAGCGCGATGAACACGGTGGAGAAGCCGGCCACGAAGGCAAGCGAGGCGGCAATCAGCGCCTGGCGCGGCCGCGCCGCTGCGGCTCCATCGGCACGGAAATCGTCCACGGAAACGCCGGCCATGTAGCAAAGGTATGGCGGCACGAGCGGCAGCACACAGGGCGAAAGAAACGACAATGCACCTGCCCCCAGTGCGCTGAGATATCCGTAGTCCATGCCGTTGCCCCGTTTCTGTCCAGACGGCGCACCTATAGCGCCACCACACTTCACGCGCCAATGACCAAAACGCGAGACAAAATGAAACAGGCGGCCAGTTCCGGGCCGCCCGTGTGAAAGGTCTTCGCTGCGGGCCTTACTGGCCGGTGGGAACCTGGGAGGGTTCCGGCGCCGTTCCGCCGGCCGGCTGTCCGCCGTCGGCTGGCTGCGTATCCAGTTCACCGCCCAACTGGTCGAGAATGCCGTTGCCGGTTCCCTGCTCACCCTGCTGGGGCACACGGTCGAGGATATCGGTCGGACGCTCGCCGTATCGTGCGATCAGCGACAGGCCGAGCGAAGTGGCGAAGAAAGCCGCGGCGAGAATGGCCGTGGTCCGCGTCAGCGCATTGGCAGCGCCGCGCGCCGTCATGAAGCCCGAACCGCCGCCGATGCCGAGGCCGCCGCCTTCCGAACGCTGCAGCAGCACGACGCCGACAAGCGCCAGCACGATGATGAGATGAATGACGATGAGGACGGTTTCCATCGGGGATTTCCGGCCCGCACGGAAGCGGGCTCTTCATGGTTCTGCATTGAAAGTTGCGGCTCAATACACGGGATTGCGCCGCAAGGAAAGGGTCACGACCGGTCAAAAACCCATATCGGATCGGCCGGCGGGTTTTGCAAGGTCCGGCTACATGCTCATGTAGACTTCCGCGATCCCGAGGAAATCGGCTGCCTTGAGGCTTGCGCCTCCCACCAGCGCGCCGTCGACATTGGCCACGCCGAGCAGTTCGCGCGCATTTCCCGGCTTCACCGATCCGCCATAGAGGATGCGCATCCGGCGCGCGCCGTCGCCCAGCAGGTCCTCCAGCCGTTCGCGGATGTGGGCATGGGCATCCTCCACGTCCTGCACCGTGGGGGTCAGGCCAGTGCCGATGGCCCAGACCGGCTCATAGGCAATGACGGTGCTGGCCGCATCGGCGCCAGCCGGAACCGATCCCTCGATCTGGCGCGTCAGGACGTCGAGCGTCTTGCCGGTCCGCCGCTCGTCCTCGGTCTCGCCGATGCAGATGATGGCGGTCAGACCGGCCCGCCAGGCGGCCTTTGCCTTCGCCGCGACCAGCGCGTCGCTCTCGCCATGGTCGCTGCGCCGCTCCGAGTGACCGACGATGACGAAACGCCCGCCGGCATCCTTGATCATCTCGGCGGAAATGTCGCCGGTATGGGCACCGGACACGTTGGGATGGCAGTCCTCTCCGCCGGTCGCCACGGAGGACGTGGACAGGATATCGGCGGCCCGTGACAGAAGGGTGGCCGGCACGCACAGCAAGCCGTCGCACTCGGCATCGAGCGTGGTGTTGAAGCCGTTGGCAATGGCTCTTATCTCCGGCAACTCACTGCCGGTGCCGTTCATCTTCCAGTTTCCTGCCACAAGCGGCTTGATCCCCGGGGTCATGGTTCCGATATCCTCCTGGTGTGCCGGTCAGGGGCGCCGGAATCCCGGCCGCCGCCGCATTCGCCCTATACAGCGCCCTTGATCAGGGCTATCAGCCTCACCTAAAACCATTGCGCGCGAACCGCAACCAAGGAATACGGACCAGTTCATGCTCAACTCCCTTCGAAATGCCGCCGGTACATGGGTCGCGAAGGCCCTGCTCATCCTGCTGGTGCTGAGCTTCGCGGTCTGGGGAATTTCCGGTCAGATCACGAGCGGATTCAACAGCAATTCGGTGATCGAGGCCGGCGACACCTCGGTTTCCGTCACCGAATACCGTCTGGCCTATGATCGCGAACTTCGGCTGCTGTCACAGCGCTTCGGCCAGCGAATCACGCGCGAACAGGCCCAGGCACTGGGGCTGGATCAGCAGGTTCTGTCGCAACTGGTCGCAGGCGCCGTGCTCGACGAACAGGCCCGCGAAATGGACCTTGGCCTTTCGAAGGACCGCCTTGCCGCGCTGACCGGCGAGGATCCGGCCTTCCAGGGCCCGGACGGACGCTTCGACCGGCGCGCCTTCGATTACGTTTTGCGCGAGGTGGGCATGCGGCCTGAGGACTACCTGCGCAGCCGCCAGCAGGTTGCCGTGCGCCAGCAGATCGTGGAGGCGGTTTCGGACGGCCTGCGCATTCCGGATACCTTCCTCAAGGCTGCCGCCCTCTATCGCGGCGAGGACCGCACGGTCGAGTTCATCAAGCTGCCCGGTGCGCTGGTCGAACCGGTCGAACCGCCGGACGAGGCGGCATTGCAGGCCTATTTCGAGGAGAACAAGGCCAACTGGCGCGCGCCCGAGTACCGCCGGATCAATCATGTCGTCCTCGAACCGCAGGCGATTGCCGATCCGGCCGCCATCACCGACGAACAGGTCCGCGCCGACTACGAGGCCCGCAAGGACCGCTATACGACAGCGGAAACCCGCGCCGTGGACCAGTTGGTGTTCAAATCGCGGGAGGAAGCCGACGCCGCGCGCATGCGCATCACCGGTGGCGCCACCTTCGATGAGGTCGCGGCAGCGGAAGGAAAGAGCGCGACGGATACCGACCTGGGCACCGTGGAGCGTTCCGCCATCCCCGACGAACGCATTGCCGAGGCCGCCTTCTCGCTGGGCGAGAACCAGGTTTCGGGCGTGATCGACGGCACCTTCGGCCCGGTGATCCTGCGTGTGCGGGAGATCAATCCGGCCGACACGAAGCCGCTGGAAGCCGTTGCCGGCGAGATCCGCAACGAACTCGCGCTCGCCGAGGCCGACCGCATCCTGCTTGACGTCCACGATTCCTACGAGGACGCCCGCGCCGGCGGTGCGACGATGGCGGAAGCAGCCCGGCAGCTGAACCTGCCTATGACCACGGTAGAGGCGGTGGACCGGACCGGGTTGGCTCCCGACGGTAGCGCTGTGGCGGACATTCCCGAGCAGGCCGAACTGCTCAAGGCAGCGTTCGAGGCCGACACGGGCATCGAGAACCCGCCGCTCAATCACGGCCGATCCGGTTTCGTCTGGTACGAAGTGGACGGCGTGACGCCGGCGCGCGACCGCACGCTGGACGAGGTGCGCGATGCGGTGCTGGCCGCATGGACCGCCGACGAGCGCGCTGAGCGGCTGGCTGCCAGGGCTGGTGAACTGGAAAAGCGCCTTGCCGATGGCGAGACGCTCGACGCCATCGCCGCCGAACTCGATCTGGAAAAGCAGATCAAGCGCGGACTGAAGCGCGGCGCCGACGATGCCGATATCGGCAAGGCAGGTGTCACCGCCGCTTTCTCGGTCAGGCAGGGCGGAACTGGCCTTGTACCGGGTCCCTCGTCGCAGACGCAGATCCTGTTCCGGGTCACGGAGGTGTTCGAACCGGCCGGTGCATCGGCCGAGTCGATTCCCGATGCCGAGCGCCAGCAACTGACAGGTGCGTTCTCGGACGATCTGCTGGAACAGCTTGTCGCCGTGCTGCGCGACAAGTACGCCGTGACCATGGACCGCGGCGCGCTGCAACGGGCCTTGTCCTTCTGAGGGGAAGGACGGCCGCAACCGATCCCGTATCGCGGAGGGGGCGATGAGTGAACTGAAAAGCGCGATAGCCAAGGTGGCGGCAGGCGCGCCGCTGAGCTTCGAGGAAGCGCGCAACGCCTTCGACATCATGATGTCGGGCAATGCGACCCCCAGCCAGATGGGCGGATTCCTCATGGCGCTGCGGGTGCGCGGCGAAACGGTGGACGAGATTTCCGGTGCTGTGTCGACCATGCGCGCCAAGATGGTGCCGGTCGGGGCGCCCGCCGATGCCATCGACATCGTCGGCACCGGGGGCGACGGTTCCGGCACCTATAACGTCTCCACATGCGCCGCCTTCATCGTTGCGGGCTGCGGTGTGCCCGTCGCAAAGCATGGCAACCGCGCGCTGTCCTCGAAATCCGGCGCGGCGGATGCCCTCGCGGCGCTTGGCATCAACCTGGAACTCGATCCCGCGGGAATCGCGCGTTGCATCCGCGAGGCAGGTCTCGGCTTCATGTTCGCGCCCGCCCACCATTCCGCCATGCGCTTCGTTGGCCCCACCCGCGTGGAACTTGGCACGCGCACGATCTTCAACCTGCTCGGCCCCCTTTCAAATCCGGCCGGTGTGAAGCGGCAGCTTGTCGGCGTGTTCGCGCCGCAATGGCTGGAGCCGCTGGCCCATGTCCTCAGGGACCTGGGCTCGCAACGGGTCTGGATGGTCCATGGCGACGGCCTCGACGAGATGACAACGACGGGTGTTACCCATGTCGTGGAACTGAACGAAGGCACGGTGCGCCGTTTCGACGTGACGCCTGAGGATGCCGGCCTGTCGCGTGCTTCGCTCGCCGATCTGAAGGGCGGCGACGGCGCCCACAATGCGAAGGCCCTGCGCGGCGTGCTTCAGGGCGACAAGAACGCCTATCGCGACATTGCGCTGTTGAATGCCGGCGCATCGCTCGTCGTGGCGGACAAGGCGGAAACTGTCGCCGAAGGCGTTGCCATGGCAGCGGCCTCCATCGACGAAGGCCGCGCCTTCGCCGCGCTGGAACGTCTTGTCGCGGTGTCCAACGCCGGCAAGGAAGCCTGACTATGGCCGATATCCTGAAGAAGATCGAAGCCTACAAGCGAGAGGAGATCGCCGCCGCCAAGGCCGCCCTGCCGCTTGCGGAGGTAAAGGCCAAGGCCCGCGATACGGATGCGCCGCGCGGCTTCCTCAAGGCCCTTGAGGACCGCAAGGCCGAAGGCCGGTTCGGCCTGATCGCCGAGATCAAGAAGGCCAGCCCGTCCAAGGGTCTGATCCGGGCCGATTTCGATCCTCCGGCGCTGGCGCGTGCCTACGAGGCTGGTGGTGCCGCATGCCTTTCTGTGCTCACCGACAGGCCGAGCTTTCAGGGTGCGCCCGAATTCCTGCCTGCCGCGCGTGACGCCGTCACCCTGCCCGCCCTGCGCAAGGATTTCATGTTCGAGCCCTACCAGGTCTGGGAAGCCCGGTCATGGGGCGCCGACTGCATCCTCATCATCATGGCAAGCCTTTCCGACGGCGAGGCCCGCGCCCTCGAAGAGACGGCTTTCGAAGCGGGCATGGATGCGCTCATCGAGGTCCATGACGAGGCCGAAATGGAGCGCGCGCTGACCCTGTCGTCCCGCCTGCTCGGGGTAAACAACCGCAACCTGCGCACCTTCGAGGTCAGCCTCGCGACGACCGAGCGCCTGGCCGCGATGGCGCCGGACGACCGCCTGCTCGTCGGCGAGAGCGGCATCTTCACCCATGACGATTGCACGCGGCTTGCCGGCTGTGGCGTGACGACCTTCCTGGTGGGCGAGAGCCTGATGCGCCAGGACGATGTGACGGCCGCAACCCGCGCCCTCATCGAAGGCGGCACCGCCCGCCGGGCTGCCGGCTGAGCCATGGCGGAGCGTCTCACGCATATTGCCGAGTCCGGCGAAGCCCACATGGTCGATGTCGGCGACAAGGCAGCGACCACCCGCACGGCCGTTGCGGAAGGCGCGGTGCGAATGAATGCCGAAACGCTGGCCATGATCCTGGCGGGCAATGCCAAGAAGGGCGACGTGATTGCCACCGCGCGCATTGCCGGCATCATGGCGGCCAAAAAGACGCACGAACTGGTGCCGCTGTGTCATCCGCTGCTGCTGACGAAGGTGACCGTCGACATCGAGCCTGACGATGCCCTGCCCGGCCTGCGCGTACGCGCCCTGGCGCGCGTCAACGGCCAGACCGGTGTGGAAATGGAAGCGCTTTCTGCGGTCTCGGTGGCATGCCTGACGATCTACGACATGGCCAAGGCCGTGGACCGCGGCATGGTGCTGACCGATATCCGCCTGATAGAGAAACAGGGCGGAAAGTCTGGCCATTGGCGCGCAGAAGACTGAGGAACGAGAACAATGGCATTGCTTCCCGTCGAAGAGGCGCTTTCGCGCCTGCTTGAAGGCGCCGGACTGCTGGGCACGCAGGATGTGCACATCGCCGACGCGGCAGGCCGCTACCTGGCCGGAGACCTGTCCGCGCGCAGAACACAGCCGCCCTTCCCGGCTTCCGCCATGGACGGTTATGCCGTGCGGGCAGCCGATATCGCCACCGTGCCGGCCGAACTGGCCGTGATCGGCGAATCCGCCGCAGGCCACCGTTTCTCCGGCAAGGTCGGCGCCGGCGAATGCGTCCGCATCTTCACGGGCGCACCCGTTCCGCCCGGCGCCGACACCGTCATCCTCCAGGAAGACGTGACGGTCCTGGGCGACGGCCGCATTAGCGCCGGACAGGCGGAGCCGGAAGGCCGCAACATCCGCGTCGAGGGCCTGGACTTCCGCCAGGGCAGGACGATCCTGAAGGCCGGACGAAAGCTGGACTCCGCTGCGCTGTCGCTGGCTGCCGCGGCCAATCACGACCGCCTGCCCGTCGCACGCCGACCCCTGGTCGCGATCCTGGCGACCGGTGACGAACTCGTGCCGCCCGGCACCCTGCCCGGCCCGGACCAGATCATCGCCTCCAATTCCTTCGGTATTGCCGCCCTGGCCGGTGAGGCCGGTGCAGCCGTGATCGACCTGGGGATCGCGCGGGACGACCGCGCCGTCATCGCAGCCGCGGTTGGGCGCGCGCGCGACGCCGGCGCCGACATCATCGTCACATTGGGCGGCGCTTCCGTCGGCGATCATGACCTGGTCCAGTCGGTCCTGACCGACATGGGCATGGACCTCGATTTCTGGAAGATCGCCATGCGGCCCGGCAAGCCCCTCATGGTCGGACGCTTCGGGGAAACACGCGTGCTTGGCCTGCCGGGAAATCCGGTCTCCAGCATGGTCTGCGCCCATCTGTTCCTGCTGCCGCTGATCGCCGCGATGTGCGGCGCCCGCCACGTCCCCGATATCCGCATGGCCCGGCTGACCGTGCCCATGAAGGCCAATGGCGACCGGCAGGATCACGTGCGGGCGGTTTGCTCCGCTGATGGCAACGGCGCGCTCAGCGTCACGCCCTTCGAGCGCCAGGATTCCTCCATGCTTTCCACACTCGCCGAGGCCAATTGCCTCGTGATCAGGCCCGTTGCCGCCCCGCAAGCCGGAACAGGCGACGCGGTTCCCTGCCTCATCCTTCGCAATCCGGGCACCTGACAGCCGCCCGGAACCCTTCTCTTCGGCGCCAGACAGGCAGCCCCTTGCGGAACAGGACGGGAACAGATATGTTTGTTCCGGTTTTGTATTGCGACTCGTCTGGAGATGGCCGGTGCTCACCCGCAAACAGCATGAACTATTGCTCTTCATCCATCAGCGTCTGAAGGAGACAGGCATTCCGCCTTCCTTCGACGAAATGAAGGATGCGCTGGACCTGGCATCGAAATCGGGCATTCACCGCCTGATCACGGCGCTGGAGGAACGGGGCTTCATCCGCCGCCTGCCCAACCGGGCGCGCGCGCTGGAGGTGATCCGCCTTCCCGAGGCCATGGCGAACGGACCGCAGGCGCGCGGATTTTCGCCGAGCGTCATCGAGGGCGGCCGTGGGCAACCAGCCGCGCCAAAGCCGGCGGCACCCGAAGGCGATGCGGCGCAATTGATTGCCATTCCCGTGATGGGGCGCATTGCCGCGGGCGTGCCCATCGATGCCATCCAGCACCAGACCCACACCATTGCCGTTCCGCCGGACATGCTGGGCGGCGGCGAGCACTATGCGCTTGAGGTACGCGGCGATTCCATGATCGAGGCGGGCATCTTCGACGGCGACACGGTGATCATACGCAACGGTCAGACCGCCAATCCCGGTGACATCGTCGTCGCCCTGGTGGACGAGGAGGAAGCGACGTTGAAGCGCTTCCGCCGCAAGGGCGCCTCGATTGCGCTCGAAGCGGCCAATCCCTCCTTCGAGACACGGATCTTCCCGCCCCATCGCGTCAAGGTGCAGGGCCGTCTTGTCGGGCTGATCCGCCGCTACTGACGGCAAGGGACGCCTTGCCTTGCGCGGCGTCCCTCACCCCCTGCCAAGAAACGGTCTCCGCATTCTGAACCGGACACATGCCCGTCCCGGTCCTGAACGAAACGGGGTCCGGCAGCGGTCCGGTCGGCTCAATGCGCGAAATTGTGCATGCCACCATCCACCGGGATCACATTCCCGGTGATGTAGCTTGCCAGCGGCGAAGCGAGGAAGGCGACCAGGTTGCCGATATCCTCCGGCTTGCCGAAATATCCGATCGGAATGTTCCGCTCGATGAAGGCCTGCCGCGCTTCCTCGGTCGGGTGCAGCCGGTTCAATATCTGCTCGCTCACGATCCGGCCCGGCGGGATGGTGTTGACGGTGATGCCCTCCGTGGCGATGTCGCAGGCCAGCCCCTTTGCCCAGAGATGAACCGCTGCCTTAGCCGCACTCGCCGCATTGACGCTGCGCGGTTCCATGGTGCCGCTCAGGTTGATG
The DNA here is from genome assembly GCA_002708825.1 of Phyllobacteriaceae bacterium. Classification (GTDB taxonomy): domain Bacteria; phylum Pseudomonadota; class Alphaproteobacteria; order Rhizobiales; family Rhizobiaceae; genus Zhengella. The sequence continues at coordinate 276,960 of PAPF01000009.1, forward strand.
ATCCGGCCCCACCGGGCGGCCCGCATGGCCGGCAACAGTTCCTGCGTCATCCGGCGGACAGCGGTGAAGTTCAGCGCGAAGGCCTCGTCCCAGTCTTCATCCGGGGCATCGACAGGCAAGGGCCTCGACCCGCCCGCGCAATTGACAAGGATCTGGATCGGACCGACCGCCTCCTCCGCCTCGCGCGCGATCCTCGCGACGTCGGCCTTGTCGGTGATGTCTCCGGGGATCAGAACGAGGCGCCCGTGGCCGGCGGCGGCCACCTTTTCGGCCAGGGCCTCCAGAAGATCCGCGCGCCGTGCGGTCGCGACAACGACCGCGCCTTCGCGTGCAAGGACTTCGACGATGCCCGCGCCGATGCCGGCGCTTGCGCCCGTTACCAGGGCGGTGCGTCCCTTGAGTTGCAGATCCATCCGGTCAGGTCCTCTTGAAATAGTCGGCAAAGCGGTTCTTCTGAACCTTGCCGGTGGTGGTCAGGGGCAAGTCCTTCTCCTCGACGAAGCGATAGAGGCGCGGAACCTTGTAGGCGGCGAGTTCCTTGCGCATGGCCGCATCGAGGGTCTTTGTGAAGTCTTGGGGAACGGGCCCGCTCGGCACCACGACGGCGCCGATGATCTCGTCGCGAACCTCGTCCGGCACCCCGACGACGAAAGCGAGCTTGACACCTGGCTGGCTCATCAGCAGGTCCTCGACCTCGGCGGGCGACACGTTGATGCCGCCGGTCTTGATCATTTCCTTGATGCGTCCGCGGAAATAGAGGAACCCTTCTTCGTCCACGAAACCGAAGTCGCCGGTGCGGAAATAGCCGTCCGGCGTGAACGCCTCGCGGTTCTTGTCCTCGTCCTTGTAGTATCCGATCGTGACATAACGCTTGATCTGGATTTCCCCGATGCTGCCGCGCGGAAGCTCCTCATTCGTCTCCGGATCGGCGATGCGCTGGATGACGCCGTCGAGCGGCCTGCCGACAGAGGCATGGACCTTCTCGCGCGGATCGAGCTTGCCATCGCTGACATTGCAGTTTCCGTAACTCTCGGTCAGCCCGTAGATGTGGCAGATTTCCGTCGCGCCGAGTTCGACGATGCGCTTGAATTGTTCGACCGAACCCGTCGCACCGCCAGAGCGCAGGCAGGTGAGATCGCGCTTGGGCCGGTCAGGGTGTTCGTGCATCGCCTGCGCCATGTTGGGCGTTCCGTAGAACAGCGTGCACCGCTCCTCCTCGATGATGCGCAGCGCTTCGCCCGCATCGAAATGTTCCTGCAGCACCACGCAGCCGCCATGGGTGAGCAGGTTGAACAGGGCGTTCTCGCAGCCCAGCCCCCAGTAGAGCGAAACAGCGAGCCATAGCCGGTCTTCATGGGTCACATGCATCCGGTTGCCGAGATTCCACATGTTCTCGATCAGCGCATAGTGCTGGAGTTGGACGCCCTTGGGTGTGGAGGTCGAGCCGGATGTGTAGAGAAGATACGTCACGTCCTGCGGATCGATGGCGGCCGCCGCGTCGTCAAGGACCTTGTCCGGCACGTCGCGCCCCAGTTCCGGAATGGTCTCGAAGGCGATGCTGTCGCGATAGCCGCGCGAGCCGTGGTGGATCAGCGTCTTGAGCTTCGGCACCTGTTGCTCATGCGGTTCAAGTTCGCCCAGCATCGCCACGTAATCGTATTTCAGGAAGCTGTCGGCGAAGATCAGGGCGTCCGCATCCGAGTGCTTGAGGATATAGGCCAGTTCGCGCGTCGTGACCCAGGTGTTGACGGCGATCATCACCCCGCCAAGGCTGCAGATGGCGAGGTCGGCGATGATCCATTCGGGCTTGTTGCCCATCAGGATCGCAACGCGGCTCCCGCGGCCGATCCCCAGGGCGGAAAGACCTTTCGCGAAGGCGCGCACGGTCTCCTGCAACGAGGAATAGGTGTAGCGCTGGCCTCCGCCGACAAGCACTTCACGGTCGCCGAAGCGTTCGGCCTGCTCCGCCAGCAGCGCGGGAATGGTCCGGCTTTGGGGCATTTGTAGTGTCATGTCCGATCAATCCCGTAAAAACGTGCGGCATTGCCGCCAGCAATCGCGGCGGCCTCGCCACTGGTGAATCCGTAGCCCCATTTCGCAGCCATCGCCGGGAGATTGCGAATGAACCCGGCCCAGTCGGGCAATGTCGAGCGGGAACCGGTGAACCGGGGGCCGGAAGCCTGGTCGGAGGCGAACAGGATGCGCTCGGCGCCGATCAGGCCACGCCATGTGGCAAGACGCGCGACCAGTTCGCCCTCGTCTTCCGTGAAGTGTTCGTTCCAGTTGGAAATGTCGATCACGCAATTGGGCAGGTCGGCGATCAGTTCGGCTGCCCGCTGCCACCAGTGCGGAAAGCCTGCATGGCACAGGATGATCTTGAGATCGGGCAGTTCCCGGGCCAGCCGGGCGACATGGACCGGATGAACCGGGTTGCCCTCCGAGAAATCGGTTCCCGCGAAATCCGTCCAGACCCCGGTCCGGGTATGGATCTGGACCGGCACGCCGAGATCGGCTGCCAGCTTCATCATCGGCCTGATCCCGTCATCGGCGGCGGAGAACCCGTCCGGCGTGATTTCGCCGATGCCGGCAAGGCCCTTGTTGACGATGGCGTCGCGGATGAGGTCGAGATGGTTGTCGCGGCGGAAGTCAACCGAGACATGGCAGTGAAGCCGTCCCGGATGCCGCTTCTGGAGGCCGGAATAGAACTCGATCTGCTCCTCCAGCGGCGTCGGCGGTTCCTCGCCGAAAACCGGCGCGCCGACATCCAGCATCATGACCATGGTGGCGTCGATCCCGGCCGCATCCATGTTGGCGATGAAATCGTCCCCGTCCGGATCGACCAGCCCTTCGAGCAGTTTGGGCATGATCATGTCGGGTGTGCGGGTGGCGTCCTTGGCTGCCCATCCCTCCGCGGCACGGCGGAAGAAGGCTGGCGGCAGGAAGCCCGCCCCCCAGATATGGGCATGAGAATCGATTACTGGCATTGCGGTCCCGCCTGCATTTCCGATCCCCGGATTTTTCGGGAAATGCACTGCGCTCGCAATGATCAATCGAGGAAATTTCCGGCATAGCAGGTATAGGACCGTGCATTCGCCGTCCGGTAGCTAGTGAACGCTTTCCTTGCCGGAGAGATTGCCCAGTGAGGCGCCATGCACGGCGTCTGAAAGCTTTGCCTCACGCGAAGCAGCGGGGAGCTTGGCCACACCGTCCGCGCCGATGCGCGGTATCCACATGCCTTCGGCGACAAGATCGCGGACAAGCTCCTTGACCGTTTGCGCAAGCGAACGGGTGGCGATCGTTGTGGGAAGTTGCGTGGATGTTGCAAGCACAAGCTGGCGGCTCATGCGTGGTTCGACAATGGGCATGACGACGTGAGTGCCCGCGCGCACCTGCTTGATCACGCTGGCATAGGGAAGAATGCCGTATCCGACGCCGCGCTCCACGAGATCGAGGGTCGCCGACAGGCTGTCGATTTCGCATTCGACTTCCGGGATCACCTTGATCCTGCCAAGCAGCGTTTCCACAAGGTTGCGCAACCCGTGCGGATGCGAGGGCAGGATGAGCGGGAGTTCGCCGAGCATCGCGCCATGGATGGGCTTCTCGCGCAGCGATGCCGGGGTGTTGGCCGGACCGATGAGCAGGAGTTCCTCCTCGATCAGCGGCTGGGTCAGGAGGGTCGATGTCTTCGGCGCGTCGTAGAGTACGGCCACGTCGATGCGCCCCGTCGAAAGCCATTCGAGAACATGGCCGCTATAGCCTTCCTGTACCTTGAGCTTGACGCGCGGATAGTTCTCCCGGAACCGCTCGATGAGCGGCACGGAAAGGATGGCATTGGCCGTCGGCGGAAGCCCCAGGATCAGTTTCCCGCTCGGACTGGCCCGCATCGAGTCGATGTCGCTCGTGATTGCGCTGGCTTCGCTGAGGATCGCCCTGGCCCGTTCGAGAAGAAGCTCCCCTGCCTCGGTGAGCACAATGCCGCGGCCGTTGCGGTAGAGAAGCTCGATGCCAAGCTCCTCCTCCAGGCTGCGGATCTGCCGCGAAAGAACGGGTTGGGCAACCGACAGAACGACGGCAGCCTTCGAAAAGGCTCCGAGCTCGGTTACGGCGAGAAAATACTTGAGCTGCTTGATCTCCACGCTGCGATCCTCCCGACGCGCATGATTGCACTCCTTTTGCCGCGACACAATGTCTCACGCTCCCCAGCCAGACACTCGACGGCAAACCGCTGCCCGCTTTTCGTGCGGGTTCTTTGGATTGTTCTGAATAAAAGCAAGAACCGGGCGACCGGACCAGCGTCCGGCATCCTCCACATGAGGCATATCAGTTAGACGGATCAAGGCCGGAACGAATGTCCCTCATTCGGACGGTTCGAGATCGAGCCGCACCGCCCAGCCCTCCATGTTGTCGACCGCCGGATAGCGCTCGAAAACCTTGGGATCATGGCCCGGCACGATGTGTTTCATCGAGGGCGCCAGGCGCTTGACCGTCCGGTAGCCTTCCAGAAGGTCGCCGAGATTCTCGAAAACGGCAAAGGCCCGGTCCGTCTCGATATGCTCGTAGTAATGCGAGGCATCGCCGGCGAGGACCACCGGCCCGCGTTCGGTGTTGACGCGCACGATCTGCAGGCCCTTGGAATGCCCGCCTACCTTGTGCACGGTGATGCCCGGCGCCACCGTCGCCTCGCCATCATAGAACTCGACGCGGTTGGCGAAGACCTTGCGCACCATGGCGACCACATCCTCCTCCTCGAAGGGGTGGCGCATGAGTTCATGGCACATGCAGGGCCCGGTGGCGAAGGCCATCTCGCAGGCCTGGACATGGTAGCGCGCGCGCGGCAGCAGGTCGTGATTGCCGGCGTGGTCGTAATGCATGTGGGTGATGATGACGTCCGAAACGGTATCGGGATCGACGCCCACGGCTTTCAGGCCGAGCCCGACAGGCTTGAGTGTCTGGCGCCCGCGCCGCGCGCCGACCTCCTCGCTGAAGCCGGTATCAACGAGGAAGGTGCGCTTGTCGTTCTGGATCACCCAGTTGAAATACTCGATCGGCATGGGGCCGTCATGGGGATCGCCACCGTGGAAGTTTTCCGGCCGGCGCCGGTCCGACCTGGCATAGCGAAGCATGATGATCCGGTATGTGTCGTCCATCTTCAGTCCTTTTTCTCGCCGACCTGGACACCGGCCCACCGCTCCGGAACCTCGACGATCTGCGTGAAGTCGGACTGCGGGCCGATCTGGCTGTTGACCAGTTGCCAGAGCTGCTTGACCGAATTGCCGACCCACATCTGTACGCCGAGCGCCTCCGCCTCATCCATGCAAAGGCGCAAGTCCTTGTACATCAGCCCGGTCGCAAACCCGTAATCGAACTTGCGCGGAATGATCGCATTGGGAAACTTGTCCTGCGATGCGCTGTTGCGGCCGGAACCGACATTGATGACATCCACCGCGATGCCCGGATCGATCCCCGCCTTGACCGCCATGACAACGGCTTCCGAGGTCGCGGCCAGCGCGGTTGCCGACAACAGGTTGTTGACGAGTTTCATCGTCTGGCCGACGCCGGGCGTCTCGCCGATGAAGAACAGCTTGCCGATGTTCTTCAGCAGGGGCTCGACCTCGTCGTAATGGTGGCGCGGGCCCGAGACCATCACGGCCAGCGTTCCCTTCTCGGCCCCGGCCTTGCCGCCGGAAACCGGCGAATCCAGATGCGCGATCTGCTTCTCGCCCAGCTTGGCGGCGATGCGCACAGAGGTGGTTGCGCCCGTTGTCGAAAGATCGATGAAGCGGCGTACCTTGGCACCTTCCACGACGCCGCCCGGACCCGTGGCCACGGCCTCGACGATGGGCGGGGTGGGAAGGCTTGCGAAAACCGTCTCGGCGGAATCGGCGACCTCCTTCGGCGACGCGACCGCGCGGGCGCCGAGCTTGACGAAGGTCGCGCGGGCCTCCTCGCTCACATCGTGGACGACCAGTTTGTTCCCGGCATCGATGAGCCTGCGCGCCATGGGCGCTCCCATGTTGCCAAGTCCGATAAAGCCGATTTCCTGGCTCATGTTCATGCTCTTTGGCTGGAGGTCATTTCTTGGCGTCGATTTCGGCGAAGACCCGCCGTGCAATGCGGAAGGAATCGACCGCCGCCGGAACGCCGCAATAGATCGCGACCTGGAGGAACACCTCGCAGATCTCCTCGCGCGTCAGGCCGTTGTTGAGCGCGCCCTTGATATGGACCTCGATCTCGTGCGGACGGTTCAGCGCCGAGAGCATGCCCAGGTTGAGGAAACTGCGGGTCTTGCGGTCAAGGCCCGGACGTCCCCACACCGCACCCCAGCAATACTCGGTCACCAGTTCCTGCAGCGGCCGGTTGAAGTCGTCGGCGGTCTTGATCGCGTTGTCGACATAGTCCTTGCCCAGAACCGCGCTGCGGATGGCAAGTCCCTTGTCGTACATATCCTTGTCCATGCTTCCTGTCCTCATCGATTGGGCCCCCTGACCGGGGGCGGATACGCAACATTATGAACATGAGTGCGCAGCGATGATGAGGGTGCGCACCCTCATAGCTGCTATTCCTGCCGGCGGCGCATAGTCCTGCCCCGGCCGGATGCGTCCGGCCAAGCGCGCGCCCGGGTCAGCCGTACCGCACAACGCCGGACCGCCGCGCCACAGGTCAGCGGATCACGAACGGATTGCTGGCGCTTGTCTCCGTCGCGATCCAGACGGACTTGGTCTGGAGGAACTCGCGGATCGCGTCGATGCCGCTTTCCCGGCCGATGCCGGAGCGCTTGTAGCCGCCGAAAGGCGAGGTGTAGCTGACCGCGCGATAGGTATTCACCCAGACGGTGCCGACTTCCAGTTTCTCCGACATCCGGATCGCCCGGCCGATGTCGCTGGTCCAGACACCGGCGGCAAGGCCGAAGTCGATATCGTTGGCGATGCGCAGGGCGTCCTCCTCGTCATCGAACGAGATCACCGCCAGGACAGGGCCGAACACCTCCTCCTGCGCGATGCGCATGTCGTTGCGCACATCGGTGAAGATCGTCGGCTCGACGAACTGCGACCCGCTGACGCCCGGCCCGGTATAGGGCTTGCCGCCCAGCACGCAGCGCGCGCCTTCGCCCTTGGCGATGGCGATATAGTCGAGAACCTTGTCGTATTGCGGCGGCGTGGTGACCGGACCCACATTGGTCTCCGGGCTCATCGGATCGCCGATCCTCGCCGCGCCCGCCACCTCGACCAGCCGCTTGACGAAGGCGTCATGGATGGAGCGCTGCAGCAGCAGGCGCGAACCGGCGATGCAGGTCTGTCCGGAAGCGGCAAAGATGCCGGAGATGGCACCCATGACAGCGGCTTCGATATCGGCATCGTCAAACACGATGTTGGGCGACTTTCCACCCAGTTCCAGCGTGACATGCTTGAGATCGCGGGCTGCCGCCTCATAGATCTTCTGGCCGGAAAGGTCGGAACCGGTGAAGGCTATCTTGGCGATGTCCTTGTGGCCGACAAGGGCGGCGCCGACATCCTTGCCGAAGCCCGTGACCGTGTTCACGACACCCTTCGGGAAACCGGCCTGCGTGAACAGGTCCATGAATTCGAGCGTCGAGGCGGACGTGAACTCGGACGGCTTGATGACCGCCGTGTTGCCGGCCGCAAGCGCGGGTGCAAGCTTCCAGGCGAGCAGCAGGAGCGGCGAATTCCACGGCGTGATCATGGCGACGACGCCAAGCGGTTCGCGCCGTGTGAAATTGAAGATGTTCTTCTTGTCGGTCGGGATGACCGTGCCTTCGATCTTGTCGGCCAGGCCCCCATAGTAGCGATACCACCCGGCAAGATAGTGGGTCTGGGTCGCCATCTCGGCCAGCAGCTTGCCATTGTCGCGCACCTCGATCTCGCCGAGACGGGCGGAATTCTCCTCGATGAGGTCGGCGAGCTTCATCATCAGCCGGCCGCGCGCCGAGGCGGACATCTCGCCCCATTCGCCACGCCGGGCCGCCTTGGCGGCCTTGACCGCACGGTCGACATCGTTCGCGCTGCCATGGGCGATATGCGCCCAGACCTCTCCGTTATAGGGGTTTTGCGTCTCGAACGTGCGTCCGCCCTCGGCATCACAATAGGCGCCGTCGATATACAGTCCGTAAGTCTTCACCGTCTTCCTCCCTTGGCCGGCATGGGATCTAGTTCTTGCGGGCGAGCAATCCGCGCCCGATCACCTGAGCCTGGATCTCCGCCGCCCCTTCGAAAATGTTGAGAATGCGCGCATCGCACAGCACGCGGCTGATCTCGGTCTCGATGGCATAGCCCGTGCCGCCATGGATCTGCAGGCTGTTGTCGGCGCCCGACCATGCCACGCGCGCGGCCAGGAGCTTGGCCATGCCCGCCTCGATGTCGCAGCGGCGCCCCTTGTCCTTCTCGCGCGCGGCAAAATAGGTCAGTTCGCGCGCCATGATGATTTCGGCCATCAGCAGGGCCAGCTTGTCGGAAACACGCGGAAAGGCGACGATCGGCCGGCCGAACTGCTTGCGGTCCATCGCGTAGCGCAAACCGAGGTCGAAGGCATTGCGCGCAACACCGATGGCACGCGCTGCGGTCTGGATGCGCGCGCCCTCGAACGTCTGCATCAACTGCTTGAAGCCCTGCCCTTCGACGCCGCCAAGCAGCCCTTCGGCCGGCACCCTGAAATTCTCGAAGGCGATGTCGTATTCCCGCATCCCGCGATATCCGAGCACCTCGATATCGCTGCCGCGTATGCCCTCGTCGGGAAAGGGCTCGTTCTCGGTGCCGCGCTGTTTCGGGGCCAGGAACATCGACAGGCCAGAATATCCGGTATCGTCGGGCGCCGTGCGCGCCAGCAGCGTCATCAGGTCGGACCGGGCGGCATGGGTGATCCAGGTCTTGGCGCCGTCGATGCGCCAGGAGCCGTCCTCCTGCCGCGTCGCGCGGGTGCGCAGGCTGCCAAGGTCCGAGCCGGTATCGGGTTCGGTGAAGACGGCGGTCGGGAACACCTCGCCCGACGCAAGCTTCGGCAGCCAGTAATCCTTCTGCTCCCTGGTGCCCGCAATGGCGATCAGTTCGGCCGCAATCTCGGTGCGCGTGCCAAGCGATCCGGCCGCGATCCAGCCGCGGCTCAGCTCCTCGGTGACGACGCACATGGCCAGCTTGCCAAGCCCCAACCCGCCATAGGCCTCGTCGACGCAGATGCCGAAAACCCCGAGATCGGCGAGTTCACGCACGACATTGAGCGGTATGAGGCTGTCCGCCAGGTGCCAGCGATGCGCATGGGGAGCCACCTTGGCCTCGGCGAAGCGGCGGAACTGGTCGCGGATGATGTCGAGCGTGTCGTCATCCAGCGTTTCGTCGATCGTTCCGCCATTGCAAAGATGGCTGATGAGGGCCGCGCGGATGGCCGGACCCTGACTGTCTTCCAGGAACCCTGCGCAATCCTCTGCAAGCGTTGCCGCCGCGGCCATGGTTCCGAAATCCTGCGGCCGCACGATTTCGCTCTGGCTGATCGGGACACCGCCGATCAATTGGCCCAGATACTCGGTGAAACCGATCCGGAAGAGCATCTGCTCGGGATCGGAAAACTTGTTGAGGCCGTAGAGATGCTCCGCCCACCCCAGGGAGGCCTTAAGCGCCTGGACGATGGTCGCCACCCACGCCATGCCGTGCAGGGCGCGCTGTTCGGTATCGGCAAGGACCGGATCGAGCTTTCCATTGATGCGGATGCGGGCATCGACTGCGGACCGAACGGCGGAAAGATACTTCTCTGCCGCTGACACGGCCGACCGGCCGGCCTCGATCAGTTCCATGTCCGGCAGAACCCCTGTGGAAAGCCGTGGCACGTTCATTCGGTTCACCCCGGAGCCTTGGAAGCGCTGGCAACCACGCTTGCGTCGTGAAGCGCCCCGATTTGAGAGTCGGAAAGACCGAGAACCGAGGCCAGAACCTCGTCCGTATGCTCTCCGAGGCGCGGCGCGACGCCGGGAATCTCGCGTGTGAGATCGCTGATCGTGCCCGCTGCGCCCGGCGTGAGATAGGAATGGCCGGAAGGATGGCTCAGCGTGTGAAAAAGCGGATTGGCACCATTGAGTGCGCCACCCTCCCCCATGGCGCCCGCCAGCGAACGGTAGGGCCCCCAGCAAACGCCGCTGCCGGCAAACGCCGCCTCAAGCTCACCGAGCGTCCTCTTGCCGACGGCCTCCGCAACGATCGGGTTCAGCCGGTCGCGATGTTCGAACCGCAGTCCCTCGTCTGACGACAGGTCCACGCCGCGCTCGGCTTCCAGCGAACCGACAGCATCTGCCAGGTCCAGCGTCCTGACCAGGTCGGACCAGTGGCGCGATGTCAGGGCGACGATCATCACGCGGTTTCCGTCGCGGGTTTCGAAATCCCGGCCGAAGGCGCCAAACAGGTTGTTGCCCATGCGCGGACGATCTTCGCCTGACACCGTCACTTCCGCGACCTGGCCGAGATTGGCAATCGTGGCCATGGCGACATCGCCCAGCGGAACCCGAACCTCGGTGCCAAGCCCCGTGCGGCTGCGCCTGCGCTCCGCGGCCAGCAGCGCGAAGGCGGCGTAGTTGCCCGTTGCGATGTCCCAGGCCGGCAGCACATGGTTGACTGGTTCGTCGCCGAGGCTTTCCGGCCCCGTCATCACGGGAATGCCGAGCGCCGCGTTGACCGTGTAGTCGACCGCGGTCCCGCCATCGGCCCACCCCATGACGCGAACGGTAATCATGTCGGCGCGCCGCGCGGCCAGCTTCTCATGGGCCAGGAATCCGTTCACGGGATAGTTGGTCACGAAGATCCCGGCCCCCTCGCCCGGAGCCGTTGCGAGCGCCACCGCCAGTTCACGGCCTTCCGGTGAGGAAAGGTTGAGCGCGATAGACTTCTTTCCCTTGTTGAGACCTTCCCAGTAGAGGCTGGCGCCGCCGCCCGGCGCGCGCGGCCAGCGCAGGAAGTCCGGTCCGCCGCCAATCGCGTCGATGCGGATCACCTCGGCGCCCAGTTGCGCGAGATGCAAGGCACACATGGGCGCGGCGACAAAGGCGGCACCCTCGACGATCCTCATGTCGGCAAGCAGCCGATACATCGGTTGTTGACCCTCCTTGATCCCGGCGCGCCCTTTCCGGCTGGCATTTCAGGCCCGCGCCCGCTTTGCTTGTTGGTGCAATTCAACACTGATCGGATGCCGGAAGGCGACCTTCAAACGGTCGAAAGCTGTTATGACAGCCTCTGCCCTCAACAAGTGCGGCCGGATGACTCATGATCGGCGAAATGATGCAGCGCTCATCTTGAGTGTTGCCGTATTTGGTTTGGCCTGCCTTCCCCACAAACCGACAGATGGCGAACCGGCCGGCCGAACGCGCATCGCAGCAGGCAGCCGTGCCCGGTGGCCGTTCGTTCTGCAAGGGAGACTTTGATGGGTGTTGCGCAACGCATGGAAAGTGCCGGGTCGGGCACGCAAGGCGGTCTGGTGGCCGCCCGCCTCGCCGACTTCACCATCGGCACGCCGCGTTCGGCGGTTCCGCCGGAGGTGATCGACAAGGCGCGGGCCTGTGTCGCAGACCATGTCGCCTGCGCATTGGAGGCCGCGCATCTTTCCTGGGGGCGGCAGGCCATAGCCTATGGTGCCATCGGGCCGGAAGGCCCGTGCCGCGTCATCGGCACGCAAGAGCGTCTCGGAGCCGGCGAGGCCGCCTTCGTCAACGGCGCGCTGGGTCATGGGCTGGTGCGCGAGGACATGCACGTGGCCAGTTGCACGCATCTTGGCGTCGTTGTCTGGCCGGCTCTGTTCGCGCTCTCGGAACTGGAAGACCTGCCCGGCGACGATTTCCTCGTCTGCGGCGCCATCGGCTACGAGGTCAGCGCGCGCGTCGGGCGGGCCCTCTTCGATGCCGACCTTCAATCCCGGATCAGGCCGACAGGGACAGTCGGCGCGATTGGCGCAGCGGCGGCCTGCGCCCGCCTGCTCGGCCTGTCACGCGAGCAGACGATTGCCGCCATCGGCCTTGCCGCCAACATGGCGGGCGGCGTCAACGAATGGCCATGGGCCGGAGGCCATGAAATGGTCTTCCATGCCGCAACGGCTGCCCGAAGCGCTGTCACCGCGGCCCTTCTGGCAAGGACCGGCGTATTCGCCTCGCCTTCGGCCGTCGATGGCCGGGCCGGCCTCTTTGCAGCCTTCGGGCGCCGGGAACGGGCCGCGGGGATCGTCCCGCTCGACGGTGGCGTTTGGGAGATCATGTCGGTCTATTTCAAGCCGGCGCCCGCCTGCAATTACGTGCAGACCCCGATCCAGGCCGCGCTTTCCGTCGTCGAGAAAGGCGCAAGGGCCGGCGATATCGCGGCAATCGATGTCGCCAGCTTCGGATCGGCCATCGAATATCCGGGCTGCAACCATCCGGGCCCTTTCCCGGGCGTGTTCGAGGCCAAGATGAGCATCCAGTACGCGGTCGCCGCCGTGCTGGCGAGCGGCGGCATCAGCGAAGCCAATTACCGCATGCTCGACGATCCGGACGTGCTCCGGCTTGCGCGTCTGGTGACGTTGTCGGTCGATCCGGAGTTCGAAGCCGCCTATCCGGGCAGGCAGGGTGCCGGCGTCACCGTCACGATGCGTGACGGCACCGTCCACTCTAAACGCCTCGCCGACGTGCGATCCTTTGACAACGCCGAGGTCTTCCAGCGCCTGGCGGATGTGGCAACGGCGGAAATCGGGCCGATGAAGACACAGGAGCTTCTGGCCGCCATCGACGCCATCGGGAAGAGAGGCAGCGCATCCGCGATCACCGGCGCGACGCGGCGCGCGTTTGACACGGGGATACCGTCATGACGAGGCTGAAGGCCGCCATAGCAGGCGTGGGCACCACCGATTACGGCCGGATGCCTGACCACGACGCCTATGATCTGGGCATGTGGGCGCTCACGAATGCCCTTGACGATGCGGGGCTCGGCTTTGCCGACATCGACGCGATCCTCGTCAACCGCATTCCCGACTATCAGCGCTTCTGCGAGATCGCAGGGATTGACCCGCAACTGGTCAACATCACGCCGGGCCATGGCCGCTATTCGGGCATTCTGATCGATACCGCCGTGTCCCTGGTCATGAGCGGGCGCCACGAAGTGGTGGCGCTCGTCTATGGCAACAATGGCCGCTCGGCGGGCGTGGCCTATGGCGGGGCGGATGACAGCTACGGTTCGGGCGGCGGCGCCATCTGGTTTCCCTATGGCATGACCTCGCCCGGCGCCTTCCATGCCATGATGATGCGCCGGCACATGGAACTTTACGGCACGAAGCCGGAGCAACTGGCGGAAGTGCCCATCGCCTTCCGCAAGCATGCCTCCCTGAACCCGCAGGCCGTCATGCGGGAACGCTTCGACCTTGAAGGCTACCTGAACGCACGCATGATCGCGGAACCGCTGCGCCTGCTCGATTACTGCCTGATCAATGATGGCGGTGTGGCGATCATCGTCACCACGCCGGAGCGCGCCAGGGATCTGAGAAAGCCCCCGGTCTATGTCCGCGGCTCGGCGCTGCAGACGGCCTTTGCCGAATCCACCTTCCCGCCCGACGATTTCTGGGCCGGTCCGCTCGGCTCGGTTCGCGAACGCAGCTTCGGCGACGCGGGGCTCTCTCACGACGACATGAACGCCTTGATGATCTACGACAATTTTTCCGCGACCGTGCTCTTCTCGCTGGAAGGCCTGGGCTATTGCGGCGTGGGCGAAAGCGGCGGCTTCGTCGAGGGCGGAACCCTGCAACTGGGAAACCGCTTCCCGACCAATACCTCCGGCGGACACCTGTCGGAAAGCTACATGCAGGGATGGGCATTGAACGTGGAAGCCGTGCGCCAGCTTCGCGGCGAATGCGGCGAGCGCCAGGTCAAGGACGCCACCAACATCCACTATGCGGCCGCCTCCCCGGTCTGTGCGTCCATCGTCTATTCGAGGGACCCGTCATGAGCCTAGCCCCCACGCCACTGCCCGCCAAGCCGCTGCCCCGGATCGACGGTCCCGAGCGCCCCTTCTGGGAAGGACTTCTGGAGGGCGTGATCCGCGTCCAGCACTGCCTTTCCTGCGGCAGGCCGCGTTTTCCCGCCAGCCGCTACTGCCCGCATTGCCACAGCCCTGAAAGCGAGTGGCGCGCGGTCGATCCTTTCGGCGAGATCGAAACCTACTGCGTCTTCCACAAGGCCTATTTCCCCGGCTTCGTCCCCGAGATGCCCTATGCGGTTGTCCAGGTCCGGCTGGATTGCGGCGTGCGGTTCTTCTCCAACATGGCCGGTATCGGCAACGACGAGATCAGGACCGGCATGCGCGTCAGGGCCGTGTTCGAAACGGCGGCGCCGGGGATTGCCCTGCTCAAGTTCAGACCCGAAGGAGATGAGCGATGAAGGCGATGGTTGTCGAGGCGCCGGGCGGCGTCGATGTGCTCCAGTACCGCGACGTCGAGGACCCCGTCGCCAATCGCAAGGATGTCATCATCAAGGTCGATTCCTGCGGGGTCTGCTACCATGACATCGTGACCCGCAACGGCACGCTCAAGCAGGGCGTGAAGATGCCGCTGATCCTCGGACACGAGATTTCAGGCACCGTTGTCGAGGTTGGCGAGGATGTGACCGGCTTCAAGCCGGGCGACCGGGTGGCGACCGCCCAGCGCTACCACATCTGCGGCCACTGCTCCCATTGCCGGGGCGGCCACGAGCCCCTTTGCGAGGACCGGAAGTTCCTTGGCGACTACGGCATGGTCGGCGGCTATGCCGAATATGTCGCGGTGGAACATGACAACATCGCCCTCGTGCCCGATGGCGTCGCGCTCGACGAGGCCTCGATCGTGGCCTGCACCATCGGCACCATCTTCAATGCCATGCGCGATGTCGGCAACGTCAAGGCCGGCGAGACGGTTCTCATCACCGGCTCGGGAGGCGGGCTCGGCATGTCCGCGGTGCAGTTTGCCAAGGCACAGGGCGCGCGTGTCATCGCGCAGACGACGTCCCCCGCCAAGGCCGAACAACTGCGCGAACTGGGCGCCGACGAAGTCGTTGCCCATGCGCGGGGAGAGGATTTCTCTGGCGAGGTACGCCGGCTGACCGGCGGACGCGGCGTGGACGTGGCCGTCGACAATGTCGGCAACCTGCTCTTCAATCCGATCCGGAAATCCATCGCGGTCGGCGGTCGATGGTTGATGATCGGCCAGCTCACGGGCGATTTCGTGCCCTTCAATCCCGCACAGCTGTTTCTCAAGAACATCTCGATGCTGGCGGCCACCTCGACCACGCGCGACCAGTTGCGCCACTGCCTCGAAATGGTCGCGCGCGGCGATATCCGCCCCATCGTGTCGCAGCGCATTCCGCTTTCGCAGGCCCGCCTTGCCCACGAGCTTGTCGAGGCGGGCTCCGTCTCCGGGCGAATTCTCCTCCAGCCGGGATTGGGATGATGAAGATCAACGCAGCGATCGTTGGCATCGGCGCGTCCGAATTCGGCCGCCACCTGCCGGACAGCCAGCTTGGCCTTGCCGCAAAGGCCTTCAAGGCAGCCCTGGCCGATTCAGGGCTGAAACGCGAGGATATCGACGGCCTGTCGATCCATATGGGTTCGCCGGTGGGTCTCGACTACGACCGTGTGGCCGAAGGTCTCGGCCTCGACATCCGCTACGTGAACCAGTCCTGGCTGCATGGCCGCTTTGTCACGAATGCCCTGCAACATGCCGCTCTTGCCGTGTCAGCGGGTCTGGCCAATGTCGTTGCCTGCGTGACCGGCATATCGTTCACCCGCGAGCGCGACATTCTTGGCGGCCCTGGCGATATCGAGGGCAACCGCGAGGAAGGCGGCACCCATGGTGAAAGCCCGCCCTATGGCCTGACGGCACCGGCCGGCGGCGCGGCACTGTCCATGCAGCGCTACATGGCGCTTTATGGCGCGACCAGCGAGAAACTCGCGGCCGTTCCCATGTCGATCCGCCGCCATGCGCTCGGCAACCCCGATGCGATCATGAAGCAGGAACTGACGCTCGAAGCGCACCAGGCCTCGCGCATGGTTGTCGATCCGCTTCATCTCTTTGATTGCTGCCTGATCACGGACGGGGCGGTTGTCACCTTCGTCACCACAATGGAGCGGGCCCGCGACATGAAGCAGAAACCGGTCCGCATTGCCGGAATGCAGGGCATTCGTTCGGGCCGCGAGGAGTTCATATTCGCCCCGCCTGGCCTCGGCATTTCGCAGCAGCCATCCGATGGCAATCATGCACGGGCGAAGGACCAGGAGGTGTATCGGGCGGCCGGCGTGGAACGCTCGGACGTGAAGGGCCTCTACACTTACGATGCCTTCTCTCCGCTCCCGCTCTTCACGCTGGAACGCTTCGGGTTCTGCGGCACCGGCGAGGCCGCCGATTTCGTGCAGGACGGCACGATCGGACCTGGCGGTTCCTTGCCGGTCAATACCAATGGCGGGCTGCTGTCGGAGGCGCATGTGGCCGGCTGGAACCACATCCGCGAAATGACGCGGCAGTTGCGCGGGACAGCCGGTGAACGCCAGATCCCCGGCGCCGATGTTCTCCAATGGGGCACGGTCTGGGGCGATTCCGTCATCATGACGGCGGCATGAGGAGACGGTCATGAGCCATCAGGGAATTACGTCACGCCCGCGCCCGCGCATCAGCCCGGACAGCGCGCCCTTCTGGGAAGGCTGCAAGGAACACCGGCTGATGTTGCCGTGGTGCGAGGAATGCGGAAAGCCGCATCTCGTTCCCGGCCCGGTCTGCCCCTTCTGCCTGTCCGACAGGCTTGCCTGGCGGCAAGCCAGCGGCCGCGGAACGATCTCGACATGGGTCGTCGTCCACAAGGCCTGGTTTCCCGCCTTTGCCAGGGAGATCCCCTACAATGTGGTGCAGGTGGAGCTGGAGGAAGGCCCCCGGTTGACGGCCAGGCTGGTCGGCGCCGACAATTCGGTGCTCAAGGTCGGCCTGCCCGTCCAGGTCGCCTTTGAACGCATCGACGACGAACTGACCATGCCCTGCTTCAAGCCGGCATGATGCCCGTCCGGTTTCAGCCCGGGCGATAGGATGCTTCGGGCACGCCGGCGATGTCACTGTCCATCGCCAGCAGGCCGCCTGCCCAGGGCTCGGCGGCCAGTTCCTCCGGCTTCATCCGGAAACGCCCGGTCGTGACATAGATGGTCTTCAGGTCCGGGCCGCCAAAGGCCAGGTGCGCAATACGCGAGACCGGCAGGTCGATCTTGCGGTCGAGCGAACCGTCGGGAGCGAAGCGCAGGATGCAGCTTCCGCCAAAGCGGGCGTTCCAGACATACCCTTCGCAGTCGACGCTCGAACCGTCGCACTCGCCGGGCATGGCGCTGGTATCGGCAAAGACGCGGCGGCCCGAAATGTCGCCGGTCTCCTGGTCGTAATCATAGGCGTAGATCAGGTTGGAGCGTCCATCCCCGAAATAGAAGGTGTCGCCGTCCGGACTCCAGCAGACAGAGTTGGGGAGCGTCACGTCCTCGCCCTGCAGCAGGCGGGTCTGGTCCCGGGTCACTTGCCAGAGCCGACCCTTCGGACCGCTCAGGTTCCTGTCCATGCTGCCGACAACGAAGCGGCCTGCATGATCCACGCGCCCGTCATTCAGGATGTTGTCGGGACGGTCCGCCTCCGGTGTCGAAAGCCGGTCGAACTGCCCGGTCGCAGGCTCCCACATGGCGATGCCGCCCCGCCCGGCAACGATGTAACGCCCCTTTCCGGCCAGCCCGTAAGAGCCCAGCTTCTCCGGCGGGGTGAAACTTTCGAGCCGTCCGGCCGCCGGATCGAAGAGATGCAGCGCCGGCTTGAAGATGTCGATCCAGCTCAGCCGGCCGGAAGCCTTGTCCCACAAGGGCACCTCACCGATCACATCCTCGGTCTGGAGAACGAGACGGGGTTCTGAGAGACGGACAGTCATGATGCCTCCTGGTGACCTTTTCCGGATGGCCGGCAGACTATCCCTGAAGCCGTTGGGACCGCTACTATAGCAGCTATGCAGCCCACGGAATTGACCTTGGGCCCAACTCCCGGACCAATAGCGTACGGACACGAAACTGGGTCTGTGCGCTTCATTCCGCGCCGCCCGCTTGGCGTTCATGCTTGGGGAGGAGAAATGGCCATATTACGCTCGGTCTGCCATTGTCGGCACCGGATCCTGTCATCGACGGACTTTCCGGGATTCACGGAACAGGTGGCAAAGACATGACGGACGGCATGATCCTCATGGAGAATTTTCTCCAGGCGCTGGCAGCCGGCATCATGGTCGGTTGTCTTTATGGCCTCATGTGCGTCGGCCTCGGCATGATCTTCGGCATCATGCGGGTCATCAACTTCGCCCAGGGCGACATGATGATGCTCGGCATGTATGCCGCCTGGTACCTGTTCATCGGCTTCGGCATGTTGTCGTTCCTTGGCGGCTATGCCGGCCCGATCGCGGCGGCACTGCTTGCCGGCCCGATCCTTTTCGTCGTCGGATACTACGTCCATCAGGTCCTGATCTCCCGGGTGACCGGGTTCAAGATGGCCGACGCGGAGGGCGAGGGCCATTACGCACAGCTGATCCTGACGCTGGGCGTCGCCCTCGTGATGACCAATGGCGGCCTGATCATCTTCGGCTCGGAGCCGATTTCGGTCCGCACGCCGATGTCCTCCCGCGCATGGGAAATCGGTCCGTTCTGGGGTGATTTCGTATCGGTTTTCATCAACCAGGCACGGGCGGTCGGCGCCATCGTCTCGGTCGGCGTCGCGATCGCCCTGTTCTTCTTCGTCAACCGTTCGCGGCTGGGCAAGTCGATGCGGGCATCGGCAGACAATGCCGAAGCCGCCCTTTACATGGGCATCAACGTCGACAAGGCGCACCGCATCGCCTTCGGCATCGGCACCGGCGTGACCGCCATCGCCGGCGGCCTCGTGGCAACCTACTATCCGTTCCAGCCCTATGTCGGCATCGAGTTCGTCATCATCATGTATGCCGGTGTCGTGCTGGGCGGCTTCGGCTCCATCATCGGCGCCTTCTGGGGCGGGCTGGTGATCGGCCTTGTCCAGCAGCTTTCAACGCTCATCCTGCCCTTCCAGCTTCAGAACACGGCGATCTTCGTCGTCTTCCTGCTGGTCGTGCTGTTCCGTCCGCAAGGCCTGTTTGGTCGCAACGTGGAGCGCGTCTGATGGGCAAGAGAACCGGTTTCCTTTCGTCACTGCTGCCGCTGGGCATTTTCTGCGCCGTCTATCTCGTCCTGCTTTTCGCGGTGCAGTCCCAGTATTACCAGTTGATGCTCATCCTGGTCGCGGTCTGGGCCGTGATGGGTATCTCGTGGAACGTGCTGTCGGGTTATTCGGGCCTGATCTCGTTCGGTCACGCCTCGTTCTTCGGCCTTGGCGCCTTCACCGTCGTCCTCGGCCAGATTTATCTCGGCATCACGCCATGGATCGGAATTCCGCTCGCCGGCATCATCGGCGCGGCGGCCGGCATCCTTATCGGTCTGCCGACATTCCGTCTGCGCGGCCACTATTTCGCGCTGGCCATGCTCGCCTATCCCCTCGCCCTTCTCTACATCTTCGAATGGCTCGGCTACCAGGAAGTCGCCATTCCGATGGAGCGCGAAAATCCCGTTGCATGGATGCAGTTCGACAACCAACGCATCTATGCGCTGATTGCGCTGGGGCTGCTGATCGCGGCAATCATCGTGTCGCGGCTTATCGAGACATCGCGTTTCGGCATGTCCCTGCTTGCCATCAAGCAGAACGAACTGGCCGCCGAGGCAGCCGGCATCGAGACGCGCAAGTGGAAGCTGCGGGCAATCGCCGTTTCCGGCGCCATTGCCGGCACGATCGGCGGGTTCTACGCCATCGTCCTTCTGGTCATCACGCCCGACACCGTGTTCGGAATGCTGACCTCGGCGCAGGCGCTCATCGTCACGCTCTTCGGCGGGGTGGGAACCGTGTGGGGGCCGATCATTGGCGCCGCCATCCTGATCCCGCTCGCCGAAACCCTTCACGCCGAAGTGGGTAATCTCCTGCACGGCATCCAGGGCGTGGTCTATGGCGTTGCCATCATCGTCATCATCCTCGTCGCACCCGAAGGCCTGATGTGGAAGATCCGGGACCTGATGCAAGCGCGCAGCAAGTCTGGCGAAGCGGAAGGCGAAGCCGAAGCCGCTGCCGCCGACATGGCCGCAAGCCCCGAGTCGATGCATGAGGAACGCCCGCATGCCATGTCGGGCCGCACCATGCTGGAGGTCCGGAATCTCTCCAAGTCGTTCGGCGGCCTCAGGGCGGTCCAGAACGTTTCCTTCTCGGTCCCCGAGGGCGCCGTCATCGGCATCATCGGTCCGAACGGGGCCGGCAAGACGACGCTCTTCAACCTGCTCAACGGGTTCCAGAAGCCGGACGAGGGCGAGGTCATCTTCGAGGGCAAGAGCCTGCTCGGGCTGGCGCCTTCGGGCGTGTGCCGGCGGGGCATCGGCCGCACGTTCCAGGTCGCCCGCCCCTTCAAGCGCCTGTCGGTCCTCGACAATGTCCTCATCGGCGCCTATGTCGGCGCCGAAACCGACGAGATCGCGCTGCAGCACGCCCGCGAGGCGGTGGCGCTGGTCGGCCTCGAAAGCAAGGCCGACCGCCTCGCCGGTGGCCTGACCTCGATGGAGCAGCGTCTGATGGAACTTGCCCGCGCACTTGCCGGCAAGCCGAAGATGCTCTTCCTCGACGAGACGCTTGCCGGTCTCGGCGGCGTCGAGGTCAACGAGATGATCAGCGTCATCCGCCGGCTTTCCGATACCGGCATCACCATCGTGATCATCGAACATACGATGCAGGCGATGCTGCGCCTCGCAGATCACTTCATCGTTCTCGATCACGGCGCGCTGCTGACCGAAGGCAAGCCGCGCGATGTCGTGCAGGAGGACGAGGTCATCGAGGCATATCTGGGCAAGAGGTGGCGTCAACGTGCTTGAGATCAGCAACCTTCACGCATCCTATGGCGGCGTCACGGCGCTCGACCATATCTCGCTTAACGTCGACGAAGGGCAGTTCGTCTCCATCGTCGGCCCCAATGGAGCCGGCAAGACGACGCTGTTCAAGGTAATCGCCGGCACGGTGCCTGCCCGTTCCGGGGGCATCAAGTTCGAAGGCCGGGACCTGCTGGCGACATCGGCCCACGAACGCGCCCATCTCGGCATTGCCCATATCCCGGAAGGCCGTCAGGTCTTCCCCAACATGTCGGTGCTGGAAAACCTCGAAATGGGCGCTTTCACCGATGCGGGCCAGAAGCAGTGGAAAGAGAATCTCGATTTCATCTACACGCTGTTTCCGATCCTCAAGGAGCGCGCCGAGCAGATGGCGGGCACGCTGTCGGGCGGGCAGCAGCAGATGGTGGCGATTGCCCGCGGCCTCGCCTCCTCGCCCAAGCTCATCATGCTTGATGAGCCGTCGATGGGGCTTGCCCCCACGGTCGCCGATTCGATCTTCGAGGCAATCGTGGAGATCCGCCGCTTGAAAAAGCTGACCGTCCTGCTTGTCGAGCAGCGGGCAATGGAAGCGCTCGAATCCTGTGAGAGAGGTTACGTGCTCGAAACGGGACGTGTCGTGCTGGAAGGTACGCCTACCGAACTCCTGTCGGACGACCGTGTCCGGCAGGCCTATCTCGGCATGTAGCCGGGACCTTTCGATCAACCTGTTCTAGGGAGGAACAACATGTTTACGCGCAGAACCATCCTGAAGGCGACAGCCGCGGCGGGAACCGCGGCCATGATCGCCGCCGCACCCCTGCCCGCAATGGCGCAGGACGGCCCCATCCAGGTCGGCCTCATCGGGCCGCTGTCCGGTCCCTGGGCCCGCCAGGGCGAACTCATGCTCAAGGGCGCTGAACTTGCCATCAAGGACATCAACGATGCGGGCGGCATCTCCTCGCTCGGAGGCCGCAAGCTCGAACTCGTCGTCTTCGATGCCGGCGAATCCGTGGAGACCGCGAAAAACGCGGCCCAGCGCATGGTCTCGCAGCATCCCGATCTCGTCGCCGTGACCGGAGCCTGGCTCTCGTCCTTCACGCTGGCCGTGTCCGAAGTGACCGAACGCGCCGAATTGCCGATGATCTCGCTGTCCTATTCCGACCAGATCACCGGACGCGGCTTCAAGTACATCTTCCAGATGCCGAAGACCGGGGGCGCGCAGGCGCGCGAGGCTGTGCCGTCGCTGGTGGAACTGGCGGAAATCACGACCGGCAGCAAGCCGACCAAGGCCGGCATGATCGGTGACAACACGGCCTCATCGGTCAGCTTCGTCACCCCGCTGCGCGAAGGCCTGATGAAGGAGATGGGCATCGAGATCCTGTTTGACGAGACGTGGACGCCCCCGCTCGCAGACGCCACCGCGCTCATCCAGCGCGCTCGCTCCACGCGGCCGGACTTCATGATCATGGCCTCGACAGCGGTGCCGGACAACAAGCTCCTGCTGGAGAAGGTCAACGAGTTCAATCTCGGCGGCGGCCGCATGCCGATCATTGGTTCGGGCGCCCACCTCGGAACGCCAGAGCTTCTGAAAAACGTCGGCGCCGACCTTGTCGAAGGCGTCATGACCGTCGTCGGCAACTGGCCGGGCAAGGGCCAGGAAGAACTGGTCGCACGCTTCAAGGAAGCCTCCGGCGAACCCTGGATGACGCAGGATTCCATCTCCACCTATGGCGATATCCAGCTGATGGCCTATGCGCTTGAAAAGGCCGGCGAAGCCAGCCGTTCGGCCGTTGCCGAGACGCTGCGTTCGCTTGATATCACCGACGGACCCGCGATCTACTATCCGGGTGGTCAGATCAAGTTCAACGAAGCCGGTCTGAACGTCGGCGCCAGCCTCGTGATCGTGCAGTGGCAGGGCGGTGTCCCCTACAGCGTGTTCCCGCCGGAAACCGCCCAGGCAAAGCCGATCTGGCCGACCAACTGATCCGCGGTTCCATTGCTAAGACTGGAAGCGGCGCCTTCGGGCGCCGCTTTTCTTTCCTGCTTCGAAAAAAGGCCGCCCGTAAGGCGGCCTTTTGCTGTCTTGTCATCGTTTGCGATCCGCTGGCCCGGTCATTCCCGGGCAGGACCGGCAGAAGGGATCAGGCGCGCTGGGCGATCCGCACGATCTGCTCGTGGATGGTGTCGGGCACTTCGATGAAGCCTTCCTTCGTCCGTTGTTCGCGCAAGGCGCGGGAGCGGTCGAACGGCATGCGCACCGGACCGCCGCCTTCGACCGGACGGGTCGAACGGATGGCGTCCGAATAGGCGGCGACCTCCTTCTTGAAATCGTCGAGCGATGTCAGAAGGTCCGGGCGCATGGCCATCACCACCATGCCGAACGATGTCAGTTCGCCCGGAATCATCGGCGAACCCGCGAGCATGCCGAAAAGCTGCACGACGATGGCAAGACCTGATCCGCGCGGCCCGCCCCAGGCGGTGAATGCGCCGCCGAGGGCCGAGGCAGGATCGGTCGTCGGCTTGCCGTCGGCATCGAACGCCACCCCTTCGGGGATCGTCTGGCCGAGGCGCCTTGCCAGCACGACCTGTGCATGAATGATGCTCGACGTGCCGATGTCCCAGATCACCGGGTCGCTGGCGCTCGGGAACCCGAAACAGATCGGATTGGTGCCAAACCGTCCTTCGGTGCCGCCATGGGGGGCGACCCAGGCCGAGGCATTGGAGGCGATCATGATGACGAGGTCCTGTGCCGTCGCCTGTTCGGCATAGTAGGACAACATGCCCGTGTACCAGGTCTCGTTTGCCCCGACGATCGAGATTCCGCTTGCCCTGGCTTTCTCGATGGCAACCTCGGTGGCGCGCTGTCCGACGAGATAACCCAGCTTGTCGGCGCCATCGATGGCGGCCGAGACCGGGGTCTCCTTCGTGATCGTGATTTCGCGGCCGGAATGGCCGGTCCGGTCGATACGGTCGGCGATCGACAGCATCCGTGCGAACCCTGCATATTCGAGGCCGCGCAATTCGCAGTCCATCAGGTGGCCTGCCGCAATCCTCGCTTCGTCCTTCCGGTAACCGAGCTTGACCAGAACGTCTTCCGCAAGCGCATGGGCTTCAGCAATCGACAGTTTCACAATCGTTTCTCCTCCTTCCAAGGTCCATCACAGGCGGATGGACAAGAACTTGATGGATGAAACTATCATGCCGGCGCGCAGCGGCGTGGAGCGCTCGCCGCAATCCGTGACAAATCAGCTATGCACCAAGCAGCCCGGACGAGACGCTGCATTGCTTCTATGCTTTATTTGGAAATGGTTGGAGCGGAGAGGAATCCATGAAGGAAGAAGCCCTGCTCATGGTGCTGTGGCAACCGCCCGCAGCCTATGAAGAAGAGTTCAACGCCTGGTATGATACCGAACACCTGCCGGAGCGCGCCTGCATAGAAGGTTTCCGGACGGCACGGCGTTATGTCGGCCTGGGCGACGGCCCCAGCCACATGGCACTCTATGATCTTTCAAGCCTCGGCATCCTGGACGAGCCGCCCTACCAGGCCATCAGCGGCGACAATTACAGCCCGTGGTCCAGGCGCATCATGGCGCGCATTCCACTCCAGCGGATCGCAGCCCGGCTCCATACCGGCACGCCCGACATGACGAGCGATTGCATTCGCCTGGCGGTCATGAAATTCGCCGTCGACGCACCGGCCGATATCGACCGCCTGGCCAGCGCCCTGCCGGCCCTGCTCGACGGCACGAAAGGCGTGACGCGATGGAGGGTGTTCGCCGGCGTTGCCCCGAAGCCCGATTTCGCGCTTGTCGTCGTGGAATGCTCGACGACCGCGATGCCGCAGATCGACACGGCCTCGACCGGATTGACGGCAACCCTCGCGGCCTCCTACCGGCCCTATCTTTACTAGGGGGAGCGCGATGCAGCTCGACGGCAATCTCAATTTCGAACGCGGCGGCAATCGGAACGGACCCACCCTGCTGCTCATTCACGCCATGGGCGCCGATCTTTCGTTCTGGTCGGCCTGCCGGTCGATCTGGGAGCCGCACCTCGATTGCATCGCCATCGATCAGCGCGGAGCCGGCAGGTCTCCGGCATCACCGGTCCCGCTCTCCCCCGCCGACCATGCGGCAGACCTCGCAGCATTCTGCAAGCGCGAAAATCTCACACAGGTCGGCGCGGTCGGCTGCGCGGTCGGTGCCATGGCGGCAGCCGTTTTCGCGGCGCGCCATCCGGACCTCGTCAACATGCTTGTCCTCTCCAATCCGGGCCACAGGATCGCCGATCCGGCGCGCTCGCTTCTCGCCCGGCGTGCGGAAACGGCGCGGGAGGGCGGCATGTCGGCCATCATGCCGGCGGCAACGGCGGCCGCCTTCGAGGGCTGCCCCGACGATGACCGCCAGCGCGCCTACGTCGCCCGTTTCGCCGCGCAGGACCCGCAAGCCTATGCCTTGCAGATCGAGGGCATGCTGGATGCCGACATTTCCGGGGACCTCCCATCCATCGCCTGCCCGACCCTGATCGTCGGCGGTGGACGCGACCGGCTCCTGCCCATCTTCCATGCCGAGGCGATCCATGCTGCCATGCCGGCTTCCAGGCTGGTCCGCTATGAGGACGGCGCCCACTTCATCCCCTACCAGCAACCGGACCGTTTCGCCCATGATGTCCTGCGTTTTGTCAATGAGAACGCAAGATAGCCGCAACGCCTGAAAGGAAAACGACATGGATCTCGGTCTTGAAAACAAGGTCGTCATCGTCACCGGCGGCTCGAAGGGCATCGGCCTGTCCTGCGCGAAGGCGTTTCTGGCCGAGGGGGCCAGGGTCGCCATCGTATCGCGCTCGCCGGACAACATTGCCAGCGCGTTGCGCGACCTTCCCGGCGCCATCGGCGCCACGGCCGATCTCGTCGATCCCGAAGCCGCCGAACGCGCGCTGGACGAGATCGAGGCGGCGCTCGGACCGGTCGACATTCTCGTCAACAGTGCCGGCGCCGCGCGTCGCACGCCGCCCGACGACTTGCGGCCGGCCGTCTGGCGGGCAGCGATGGACTCCAAGTTCTTCAGCTACGTCAACATGATCGATCCCGCCATCAAGCGCATGGCGGCACGCGGAACCGGTGTCGTGATCAACGTGATCGGAGCGGGCGGCAAGGTCGCCGCCCCGACGCATATCGCAGGCGGGTCGGCCAATGCGGCGCTTCAGCTTGCGACAGCAGGTCTCGCAACGGCCTATGCGGGGCGCGGCATCCGGGTGGTGGCAATCAGTCCCGGTCTCACCGAAACCACCCGCGTCGAGGAAGGGTTCAGGGCCGAGGCAGCGGCGTCCGGCATTTCCATGGAGGAAGCGCGAACACGCGCGGTCGCCAGGATACCGATGGGCCGCGCGGCCGATCCCGGCGAGATCGCCAGCATGGTGGTGTTCGCGGCAAGCGGCAAGGCCAGTTATCTGACCGGCGTCTCGATCGTCATGGATGGCGCGACGAACCCGATTGTCGTCTGATCCCCTGACCGGAGCCGTTCCGGCGTGACGTTCTCGCCGCACTCCCGGACGTGTCAGGTTGCCGTCACGGCATGGTCGCTGCCTGCCGGCGCGTCCCCCGCGATGCGCGGATTGAAGGAGCCGGTTTCCTGGAAATAGCGCTGGAGCGCGGCAAGCGCGGCGGTATGGTTCGCCCGCAGGATCGCGCCGGCAAGATTGGAATCGTGGTTTTCGTAAGCCTTGACCAGCTGGATGTGATCCTCCAGCGACTTCGCCATCCGGTTCGGGAGCGAAAGGCTGATACGGCGTATGGCGAGCGTGCGCAGCAGCAGGGAGTCATGGATGCGCTTGGCCGTCTGGTTGCCGGAGGCACGCGTGTCATTGTCGTGGAATTCCACGCTCAGCCAGGAAAAGGCCGCCACGTCGCCAATTTCGGCCGCCTGTTGCATCCGCCCGAGGATGCCGTTCAGAAGTGCGATGTGATCTTCCGTGACCTTTGTCGCCAGATCGGCCGCCATGAGTTCGAACAGCGCCGTCCGCGTCCGGTAGATCTCCGAGACCTCGGTGAGGGTATGGACATGGGCGCGCGGGCGGCGGCGCGGCGGAATCTCGACCAGGCCTTCGTTTTCAAGCAGGATGAGGGCCTCGCGCACCGGTGTGCGGCTGGTATGGTACCGGCGCGACAGTTCGACCGTGTTGAGATCGTGACCCGGCAGGATCACCGCTTCAACGATCTCGGCGCCGATCTCGCAGGCAATCTGGGCCACGAGCGAAGGCCTGTCATGACGGCTCGCAACAATCGACCGGATGACCTGCTGGGCCTGCGCCAGGGATTCCTCGCGCGTCATCTTTCCTTCGCCGCCACGCCACCAGGAAAGCCCCCGGCCGCTTCCGGGCTGCTCGCCTTGAGAGGCCCTTGCGCCCGTGGTCACGATATCCGGCGAGGAACCTCGCATCCCGTTTCACCTTTCATGGTCACACGCGCTCGAACGTGCCTGCACGGCCGGGCAGCGATTCCAGTTCAAGACCATATGTCGTGTTTGCGGTTCTGAAGAAAAGGTCAAGCCGTTCATCAGGGGAACAATCCCCGGCGATCTTCTTGAAGGCGTTCCACAGCACCGGATAGGAAACCGACCCCTTGTCGACCGGGAAATTGCTTTCGAACATGCATCGCCGGGGCGAGAAAGTCTCCATGCATTCGCGCATATAGGGACCCCAGGCAGCAGCCAGGTCGTCCGATGAAGGCGGCAACGGCCGCTCGTCGAAATCGAAACCGGACATCCGCATGCCGAAGCCGCCGAGTTTCACCCGGATGTTCGCAAAACCTGCGAGGCGGCGCATCCAATGGCGCCAGTCGCCGAACACCTCGTCACGGCGGCCCGCATAGGGCCCCATGCCGATTGGCCCGCCCTGGTGGTTCAGGACGATCTCCAGGTCCGGCATGGCATGGGCGAGATCGACGAGATCATTGAGCTGGGTATGATACATCCAGGCGTCGAAGACGAGCCCGCGCCGCGAGACTTCACGAAGGCCCAGGCGTACAGCCGACTCGTAAAGCAGGCCGGCGGGCTGCGACGTCACCGAGCCCCGCGCGTGCGGGTCGCCATGCCAGGCGGTGGTGTAGCGGATGCCGCAAAACCGGCCCTGCCCCGCCTCCACATGGGCGTCGAGTACCGGTCCGGCCGCTTCGCCCAGCATCATGTCGACAAAGCCGATGATGCCGGCCGCGACCCTTGGGCCGCCCGGAACAAGCGCGCTTTCCCCGGCGATGGCCGCGACCATTTCTGTCTCGCCCAGCGAACGCAACGCGGGCGGACCATCCGTGCAGTAGCCTTCCTTTCCTTCTGCAAAGACCGTCGCAACCACGTTGTGGCCGCTCGATATGTCGTCTTGGATATCGGCAAGCAGATACCGGCTGCCCGGCTTGTCCCAGAGATGATGGTGCGCGTCGATGATCGGAAGGTCCGGGTCGATCACGGCCTCCTGGCGCTGGCTGAGCCATTCCTCCCGGACCGGAATGTGCTTTGGCTTCGGGTCAGCGGTCATGAGGCTCACCGGTCAGGGAATGAGGACGCTGGCGCCCTGTGTCATGCGCGATTCCAGCGCCCGGTGCGCGTCGGCAGCGTCGGCGAGGCGGAATGTCTGGTTCACCCGGATTTGCACCGCGCCGCGCAGGACGACATCCATGAGATCGTTGGCCCGCGACAGGAGTTCGCCCCGGCTGCGCACGAACCATGCGAATGCCGCGCCGGTGATGCTCAGCGAACCCAGCCGGTTGAGATCGAAGATGTTGACCGGGGGAACCGGACCGGAGGCCGTGCCGAAGCTGACCAGCAGCCCGTGCGGGCGCAGGCTCGTCAGCGAACTCTCGAACGTGTCGCGCCCGACGCTGTCATAGACGACCGGAACGCCCTCTCCGCCGGTCAGTTGCCTCACCCGTTCCGCGATGTTGTCCCGGCCCGATATCAGCACGTGATGGCAGCCGTGCTCCCTCGCCGTCCTCGCCTTCTCGTCGGAACTGACGACACCGATGACCCGCGCGCCCAGATGGTTTGCCCATTGGGTCATCACCGTGCCGACGCCGCCGGCAGCCGCATGGACGAGGATCGTTTCCCCTGCCCTCACCGGGTAAACGCTTTTCAGCAGATATTGCGCGGTCAGTCCCTTCACGATCATTCCGGCCGCGGTCTTGTCGTCGATTTCGTCGGGCAGCAGGATCAGGCGGCTGGCGTCGAACAGGCGCGCCTCCGAATAGGACCCTGGCGGGAAAGCCGGCCCGCCCGCGGCATAGGCGACACGGTCGCCGGGCTTCACCTCGGTGACGCCCGGCCCGACCTTTTCCACCACGCCCGCTGCCTCGCCACCCAGCACATGCGGCAGGCTTGGCATCGGGTAGCGGCCCTCGCGATTGTGGGTATCGGCGAAGTTCAGCCCGATTGCCGTATGGCGGACATAGGCCTGCCCCGGACCGGGATCCCCGATCTCCACATCCTCGTAGCGCAGGTTCTCGGGCCCGCCATATTCGTGGATTCGTACGGCTTTCACCATGGTTATGCTCCTGGTTTCTGGCGGTGCGTCATTCGGCAAGTTCGAAGCGGGGCAAGGCGACGCCATCTTCCATGGCGGCAACCGCCAGCTTCACGCGGCGCCCGACCGGTCTCTCGTCGCGCGGATCGCCGATGAGGTTGCTGATGACGGTCGGACCTTCGTCCAGCCTGACCGCGATGACGTTGTAGGGTGCCGGATAGGCGGGAAGATACTGTTTGTGAAAGACGATCCAGGACAGGAGTTCGCCCCCGCCCGATACGGGCTTCCATTCGCTGCCCGGCGAAAGGCATGCCTGGCAGGCCGGACCGGGCGGATAGCGCCACGTCCCGCAATCCGAACAGCACTGGAGATGCAGCTTGCCCGTTTCCTTGAGCAACTGCCACATCGGGGCATCGTAAAGACCCATGACCCGGGGTGGCGTGGTCGACGTCTGCGTTTCCATTGTCATGCCCCGTAGATGATGGACACGGCCTTGCCGGCCACATCGGAGGTATAGTGGACCCGCCGGCAATTCCCGATCTGGCGGTCGCCGCATTCGCCGCGTGCCTGGCGGACACATTCGATCTGGTGGTTCCAGCCCTGCATGTAGCTTTCGGAAAGATGCCCGCCGCTGGTGTTGGTCGGAAGCCTGCCGGCCAGCCCGATGCCCTGCTCGCGCATGAACTTGCCGGATTCGCCCACCTTGCAATAGCCATAGCCTTCAAGCGCCAGCGGAACGTGGACCGAGAAGCTGTCATAGACCTGGAGGACGTCGATGTCGGACGGATCGAGACCGGATTGCCCGAATATCTGCTCGGCCACGGCCTGCTGTGCCGGACGATAGAAATCGGTGAGCCTCGGTTCCAGGCTTGTCGCACCGGCATTGAGGTCGTAGCGGCCAATCGCCTCGATATAGACGGGTTTGCGCGAGAGCTTCCTGGCCATCTCCGCCTCGGCGATGATCAGCGCCACGCCTCCGTCATTGATGAGGCAGTAGTCGAACAGGCGCAGCGGCTCGGTGATATAGGGAGCCGCCATGTAGTCGTCGATGGTGATCCGCTTGCGCTGGATGGCATTCGGATTGAGCGACGAACCCTCCCGCTGTGCAACCGCCACATGGCCGAGATCGCGTTCGCTGACGCCGTAGAGTTCGGCGAAACGCTGGAACATCAGGGCGTAGAGCGCGCCCTGCGAGGTCATGCCCCACGGTGCGTGGTAGACATAGGACAGGAACATGTCGCCGCCCATCGCCTGCGGCCCGCCATACTGCGTGCCGACCGAACGCTGGTCGTTCCCGTAGACCAGCGCGACCACATCGGCCATGCCGGTCTCGATCGCCATGCAGGCCTGCGCCACCGACAGCACCGCGTCGGCCTGATCGCCCCAGCGCACGTTCATGTTCAGGACCTCGGCCATGCGCTCATAGGCCGTGGTCGGGCCGACGATCAGCCCGTCGATCTGGTCGCGCGTCATTTCGGCGTCGGCCAGCGCGTTGCGAAAGGCGCCGGCGGCATAACCATAGCAGTCATCGGGGCGCTCGCCGGCGCGCACCCGTTTCCAGTCGCCGACCCAGTCCGTATGGCCGACACCGACGACGGCGGCAACGCGGTTGCGCTTGCTCATGTGAAAACTCCTGCCCGTTCCATGTCGTCGAGTTCCTGCTCCGTCCGGCCGAGCAGGGTCGAGAGCACCTCCCGCGTATGTTCGCCTAGAAGGGGCGGACGCGCCAGGTCGACGCGCTCGCCGTCGATCCGGTAGGGCGGCGAGGCATAGAGGCTGTTGCCGAGTTCGGGATGCTCCACGCGCTGCCAGTAATCCCTCGCGGCAAGCTGCGCATCCTGCTCGACCAGGTAGCGGGAACTGGCGACGACAGCGGCCGGCACGCCCTCGGACCGCAGGATAGCCACCGCCGATTGCGCATCGCGGGCCGCGGTCCAGTCAGACACCATGCGGTCGAGTTCTTCGCGCCGGGAGACGCGTTCCGCCGCGGTGACAAAACCCACCAGCCCGCCCGCGCCGAGAATCCGGGCAAGTCGGCTCCACTCGTCGTCCGTCGTGGCGGTGACCGCGATCCAGTCGTCCTCGCCGGCGCAGCGGTAGATGCCGTGCGGCGCGGCTTCGTCCGAGGCATTGCCCGTCTGCGGGCGGTCGCTGCCTTCCATCGCGCAGCGAACGACCTCCGCACCGATGAAGTTGATGGTCGATTCGACCTGCGAAAGGTCGATCTTCGCGCCAAGCCCGGTCAGTCGCCGGCGCCGCAGGGCAGCCAGCACGGCAAAGGCCGCGTGATAGGGATTGGCGGCATGGTCGGGATAATGCGTGCCAGGGCCGACCGGATCGCCGGGGCAGTAACCCGTCGACCACATGAGGCCGGTCACCGCACTGATGGTCATGCCGACGCCAAGCAATTCCGCGCGTGGACCACTTTCGCCATACATGGGCATCGAAAGATACACGATGTCGGGTTTGATCGCGCGCACGTCCTCATAGCTCAGCCCCATGCGATCCATCGCGCCGGGACCGAAATTGTTGGAAACGACATCGGAATTGCGGATCAGGTCATGGACCTGCTCCCGGCCCATGGGTGACTTGACATCAAGCACCACGCTCTTCTTGCCGCTGTTGCGCGAGGCGAAATAGCCGCTCCGGTTCAGGCCGAACTTGCGGTCCTTGAACGGACCGCCGGTGCGGACGGAATCCAGCCGCGTCGTGCTCTCGATCTTGATCACATCGGCGCCGAAATCGGAAAAGATCTTGGTGCAGAACGGTCCCGCCCCGGCCCATGTCAGGTCGGTGAAGCGGATGCCTTTCAGAAACTGCGGCTTCATTCGCCCTGCTCCCCGTTGCGCAGCGGAGGCGGTGAAACCGACCACAGCTCCGGCGTGATCTTGTAGGGCGGACCGGGAAAGGCGATCTCGCGGCCTGCTACGGTCATGGTGCGGAAAAAGCCGCGATGGGCAAGCTGCGGGTCGTCGAAGATGTCCGAGACGCGGCTGACGGGGCCCATCACG
Organism: Phyllobacteriaceae bacterium; assembly: GCA_002708825.1. Classification (GTDB taxonomy): domain Bacteria; phylum Pseudomonadota; class Alphaproteobacteria; order Rhizobiales; family Rhizobiaceae; genus Zhengella. Next base: position 309,421 of record PAPF01000009.1, read on the forward strand.
ATGCGCCGTGCGATCGCTTCCCGGGTCAGCGTTTCGCGGTCGAAATCCCGCGTAAAATCGGTGAAGATCGCACGGAAGGCGTCACGCGCCTCGCGCGTCAGCCGCCATTCGCGGTCCTGCCAGCACGGTTCTGCGAATTTCGCGCCGGAGGGATGGCCGCGATCCTGCATGAAGCCCACCAGCGACTTGAACGAACTGCCCAGCGCCAGGGGCGCGGCCAGAAAGACGAAACCGTCCTTGCAGGGAAAGATGTCCTCGGAGGCGTCGCGGGTGCCTTCACCGCCACGCATGGAAACCCGCTGTTCGAGATCCCAGACCTGGATTGCATTTTGAAGCGAATGTGCGATGCATTCCTGCGCCGAAACGTCAATCAGGTGCCCTGCCCCTGTCGCTTCCGTGTCCACGAGCGCGATGGCCGTCACGGTCGCGGCATAGATCGAGGCCACCATCGTCGCCTGGTCGAAGGGCAGGCTGAGCGGCGCTTCCTCGATGCGTCCCGACATCCACGCGATACCGCCGGCCGCCTGGATGACGAGATCGGATGCAGGCGCATCCGCGAGCGGCCCCGTCATGCCGAAGGGCGAGACGGCGGTGACGACCGCCTGCGGCGCAACGGCGCGCAGATGTGCGATCCGGTCATACATCGGCCCGCCGCGCTCCACGAAAATGGCGAGCGCGCCGCGTGCGAGTTCATCGAACGCGTCGATGCCGCCTTGCGTGGCGAGGTCGAGCACCAGGCTCTTCTTGCTGGCATTGAAGAACATGAACCGCGCAAGCGCACCCGTACCGCCACGTTCCGCCTCGATCCTGTCGGGCAGACCGCCGGGCGGTTCGATCCGGATGACCTCCGCGCCAAGATCGGCAAACAGCCGTCCCGCATAGCTGCCATAGCGGTAGGTCATGTCGAGGATACGGACCCCGTGATAGGGATGGAGCGCCGCGTTCTGATCGTTGTCGGAAACGTGTGACATCACATCTTGCCGGGCAGATAGAGGACAAGTTCGGGGAATGCGAGAAGCAGCCCCAGCATGAGCGCGCAGGTCACGATGAACGGCCATAGCGCGCCGAAAATCTGTTCGAGCGAAACGAGATTGCCCGCCGCGCCTTTCACGACGAAACAGTTGATGCCGACCGGCGGCGTTATGGCGCCGATTTCGGCAAGGACGATGACATAGACGCCGAACCACAGCGGGTCGAAGCCCAGGCCCATCATGACCGGATGGGTGATCGGCAGGGAAATCGCCAGAAGCGATGGCGCATCCATCAACATGCCGAGCACGAGATAGATCAGCGTGACCAGCGCCACGACGGTCCACACACCATAGCCGCCGTCGACAAGAACGGTCTGGATGGCGCCGGAGACACCGCTCAGCGCCAGGAAGCGGGCAAACAGCAGGCCGCCGATGATGATCGCGAAGATCATCGCGGTCAGTACGACGGTATCCAGCAGCACCCGGACGAACCCGATCCCGCGAAAGCCGCGCTGGCGGATGACGGCCATGACGAAGGTGACGAAAGCCCCGATGCCGCCGGCCTCCGTCGGGGTGAACACGCCGCCGTAAAGACCGCCCAGCATGAGAGCGATGACCAGGAACAACGGCCCGACCATGCGCAGCGACCAGAGCCGCTCGGAAAGCGGATAGCGCCGGTCGTCCGGCGGGGCTTTCCGGGGACTGGTCATTGCGATGAGCAGGATGGTCAGTCCAATCAGGCTTGCGAAGATCATGCCCGGTATGATGCCCGCGATAAGCAGCTTGCCGATGGCCGCATTCGTCAGGATGCCGTAAACGACCATGAGGGCGCTCGGTGGAATAAGAACGGCAAGCGTGCCCGCGATCGCGATCGACGCGGCGGCAAAGCCGCGATCGTAACCGCGTTCGATCATCTCCGGCAGGGCGAGCTTGGTGAACAGCGTGGCCGTGCCGACGCTCGATCCCGATGCGGCGCCGAATGCCGCCGCGGCACCGGTGCTCGCGACCGCGAGCCCGCCCGGCAACCGGCCGAACCATTTCGAGCACGCATCGAACAGGTCGTTTCCGATCCCTGCCCGCATCGCGAAGAAACCCATCAGCAGGAACATGGGGATGACGCTGAAATGGAAACTGGAGACGACCGAATAGTAGATCGTGCCGAGGATGGAGATTGCGCCGGCGAAATTGGTTAGCAGGATCAGGCCGGCAAAACCGACCGCGGTCAGCGCCATCATGATCGGCGCACCCAGCACGATGGAGGCCAGCAGGAAAAATATCCCCGCGAACCCGATTGTCAGGCTAGACATCGCCATGGATCTCCGCGTCCTCGACTTCCGGATTGTGAAAATCCGGGATCAGCGCTGTCCCGATGGCATCGAGAAGGAACTGGATTGAAATGAGCAGCGTTCCCAGGCTCACCGCCATCTTGGAAGGCCAGATCGCGAACTGGATGCTGGCGCCCCAGGTCTGCTCGTTCAGCCGGTAGGACCGCAGCGCGTATTCGAACGTCCCGTAGGTGACCGCGGCAAACAGCAGGAAACCCACGACCGCCCAGAACAGGTGGAGCCAGCGGCGCGCGCTCTTGGGCAGCATGGAGGTGAAGAACACCGTGTTGACATGCTGGCGCTTCAGCAACGTATAGGCAAAGGGAAGCATGATCGCGCCGACCAGAAGCGACTGTGTGATCTCCAGCGCGGCCGGCAACGGCCAGTTGACCAGCTTTCTGAGCACCGCGTTGAGATCGATGACGCACATGATGGCGAAGGTCAGGAAGCCGGCAAGCATGGCAGCTGCCCACAGAGCCTTCCCGTAGAACCGGTGAACCTTCAGGAATATGCTGCGCATTGCAGGCCTTCCGTCCCGGGAAAGGACGGACGGACGCCGGGACAGCGCCCGTCCGGACCGTTTCAGTTCGTGAGTTCGGAGACGACGCGGTCAGCGTCGGCTTCCGGCATGCCGGAGTCCATCGCCCGCTGCTTCCAGCTGTTGCGCACGGCCTGCACCTTTTCCGAGCCGAGCGTCACCTTGAGGAAATCCTCGGCCGGGATCGAGCTGATGATCTCGACGGTGCCATCGGCCTGCCACTTGGCCTTGAGCTCTTCTTCCTTGGCCCGGAAGAGCCGCAGCAACTCGGTCAGGTGATCGCCCTTCAGCGAGTCGATGACCTGCTTTTCCGCATCGGAGAGCGAGGCATACTTGTCGGTATTCATGACGATGATGTGCCCCCAGGATGCACCCATCGGCACGTCGACGAAGTACTTGGCCACTTCCTGCAGCTTGAAGGCATCGACCAGCGCGATATCGGCGGCAGAACAATCGAGGATGTTGTTGCTGAGCGCTTCATAGGCTTCCACGTCGGGCATGCCCACGGAGACGGCGCCGAGCGCCTCGAGCGTTGCCGGCAGGGCCACGCCATAGGAGCGGATGCGCTTGCCCTTGAAGTCCTCCAGGGTCCGGATCGGCTTGTTGCAGATGAAGCCGTATGGCGGCAGCGGACGGACGGCCACAAGCTTGAGCTTGAACCTTGCCAGTTCCTCACCGAAAGCCGGGATTTCCTCGTGCCACTTCAGCATCAGTTCGCCGAGTTCCTGCTGGCTTTTCGGCTGCGGCCAGAAGAAGGGAATGGCGTTGTTGATCTTGAACTGGTCCGGGAAATAGGGCGTCACAAGGTTGCCCATGTCGATGACGCCATTCTCGATCGCGCTCGGGATCTCGCCGACCGTGGCAAGCACGCCGCCATAGTTGATGTCGATCTTCAGTTCGCCGTTGGACCGCTTGGCCGTCTCGTCGACCGCCCACTGCGCCGCCGCTGCATACATCGAGCAGCACTGCGGCAGATGCTCGCCCCATTTCAGGACTGTCTCGGCGCTTGCCGCAGCGGTCAGTGCACTGGATGCGCCAAGCGCAAGAATCACGTTTCTGATCTGCTTGAACATAGGTATTTCCTCCCGTTGGTCTTTCCCGCGTCCTGTCGTTGCGATGGAGCGGGACCGCGCCATCGCCATGTCCTCCCGGTCAGGCCGGCTGGTCGTTTCCCTCGATCGGACGCAGGAACCGTCCGTGTTCCAGCCGCATGTCGCCGTCCACATAAAGGGTGGGCTCCAGGATCACGCCATCCATGTGGATCTTGGAGCGGACCGAGCCGCCGACATCGATGTTGGTGCCCAGGCCGAAATGCATCGTGCCCATGACATTCTTGTCCTCGCGCTGGATGCCGCGAATGAGTGCCTTTGCATTCACGCCAATCGAGGCCTCGGCAGGACACATGAAGGCGTTCTCGTCGCCATAGACGTCGAGGTAGTCGCGCAACACCCGCGCGGATGCGCCGCCTTCGATCCTCACCACCCGGCCATTCTCGACATGCAGCTCGATGGGGTCTTCCAGGCGTCCGATGTGATGCATCGTCAGGTCGATGACCAGCTTTCCGTTGGCCGAACCCTCAACCGGCGCGACGTTGAACTCGCCGGTCGGGAACAGGTAGTAGTAGAGGTTCCCGCCCTTGCGGTTCTCGTCCTTGTCGAAATCGACGATCTTGTAGGGATCGAAATCCGGACCGGGCAATGGGGGAACGAAGATGCGGTTCTCCACGCTGTAGGTGAAATCCGTACCGTATTTGGACGTGACGCGGCATTCCCTGGCGTTCTCGCCGAATATGTCCTTGGCAACATAGTGCTTGCGCACCATGACCTGCCGCATGTCCTCTGTCACCGCGCCGGACTGGAACCATTCCAGCGTCATTCCCCCATCCATGCAGATCGACGGGATACGTGCCTCCATGGCCCTGAAACTCGCCGGCGAATGCAGCATGCCGGTCGAGGCAAGCAGGATGTTCACGTCGGATTTCATCATGGCTTCGCAGACGGCGGCCGGCGGATCGTAATAGTCCGCCGGACGGCGCTCGAACAGCGCCACGGTCACGTCGGCGCCGATTTCCTGCAGGATGCTCATGACCACCTGCCACACCCGTGGATCATGCGCCGTGTCGGTCAGGATCAGCGCCCGGTCACCCGCCTTGATGTTCCGCACCAGCGGTCTTCTCAGATACTCCATGCTGCCGGTCACGAGGGCGTTGCCAGTCATTCGATCCTCCCAGATCCGGCACCGGCCATTGGGCGCCGTCACATCCGCTGTTACCGGAAAAAGACTCTCACGACATCTGCCCAACGTCAACTTGTGTCGACACTACGAAAAATGAAAAGCAGAAATGCGTTTTCCGGAAATCCCCTTTCCCGACCCTGAAACGCGCATCAACGCGGTATTTCCGATGTTCCGAACGGATGAACCGCTCCATGTCGAGATCCGGCGAACGGAGCGCGAATGCGGCCGCGCTCCGGCATGTCGACACAATGGGCCCTTATACGAACTTCGGGCACCCGTGCAGGAAACCCGGCACCCGTCCCTTGAATGTCTGGACAAATGCGTGACCGCAAGGCGGCGCCGCGAACCCGCCATACGCCGTCAGGCACTGGAAACAGGGGCCGCCTGTGAAGGGCCCCGGCATCGGAAAAACCGAAACCGCCGGTCGTTCAAACCGGCGGGCGTGACCGGCCCAACGGACTTCGGGAAGATCCTAAGCCTTCAATCCGGGCGCCCTGGCAGTTGCTCGAGGAAACCTGCGACGCCTGCGGTGAAATCCACGGCGGACTCGATCTGCATCATGTGTGGCGCGCCGGACAGGATCAGCAATTGGCTGCCCGGAATCGCTGCGGCCAGCGCACGCATGGCATCCAGCGGAATCGCGAGGTCGTTCTCGCCTGCCACCACCAGCGCCGGCATGTCCAGTTCGCCAAGCCGGTCGAGGGCGTCATGCTCCGCGATGGCCTCCCAGGCGGCAGCCCATCCGGAGGGAGAATCCGACAGCAGGCGCTCGCGGACACGGGCGACCTCGGGTGTCGACAGATAGGACTGGTTGAACCAACGCTCCAGGGTGGTGTCGACAACGGCTTCCATGCCGCCGGCCTCCGCGTCTTCGCCGCGCTTGAGAATGGCGCCACGTGCGTCCGCGCCAATACGCCCGCCACATCCGGCCACCACCAGGGCCGAGACAAGATCCGGCCGTGCAAGCGCCACCTGCTGCGCGATCATGCCGCCAAAGGAAAGCCCGACCAGGATGGCTGGCCCGTCACCCAGATGTTCGATCAATGCGACAACATCGGCGACGCGATCCGCCATGCGGCCGGGCCGTGCGGCGGGTGGCGAATCCCCATGGCCGGCCAGATCGACGGCGACGACGCGGAACGAATCGCTCAAGCGCGCCGATAGCGGGTCCCAGAAACGCCCGTCCAGACCGACCGGATGGAGCAATAGCACGGGTTTCCCGGTTCCCGATGACCGAAACGACAACAATGCCATTGATGGCTCCATCATGAAAATGTCGACAAGCTGGCAATTGAATAGGCCGTAAAGCGGGACGGATCAAGGCTCCGCCGCGCGTGCCGCCTTCAATCGCGGCCACGCCGATGCCCGGCCGCCACGGGCTGCTGGCTGGCTCAGTGCACTATCTCACCTTCGACCTGTTCGTCGGTTGTGTCATGGCAGCGCGGTTGGATCGCGCCGGTGTCGGTCGTCTTGTGCAGACCCGGGCGGAACGACAAGCATGTCGGCATCGAGCATCTCGAGGACGCTGCGCGCGCCGCTGCCGATATAGGGCCGGTGTGACGACGCCCTGTTGTGCTTGCCAAAGGCGACCAGGTCAGGTGCACAATTCCGCGCACAACGGTCGAGAACCTCGGCAACGGATCCATCTTCAATCCGGACGTCGATTGCACCCTCATGCATCCCGACATCCCTTCGCACCTCTGCGACGCATTGCCTTGCGACCTGAAGGAGTTCCTTTCGCAAGACCGCGAGGTCCGAACCGCCCTCGTTCGCATGCGCGATGGTGAAGTCGGCTGTCGGCGCGATCCTGAGTGCCATGGCATAGGCATGACGCGAGGATGGTGACAGGTCGAGGCCCACCATCACGTTCTCGTAGTGCCGGGTGGGGCGTGCCTTGACGACAATCGCCGGCCGCGCGCTGCTCATGAGTACGCCTTCCAGGATTGTCCCGTCGACGAATCCTGCACCCGGGGCTCTTTCACTGAGGCCGGTGACGATCAGGTCCGCGTTGCAGGCAGCGGCTTCTTCCACGATGGACTGCACGGGATCCCCCGTGACGCTCTTGAAAGAGGCCGGAGAAAACCCTGCACCGAAGTCGTCCGAAAGCGCCGACTCAAGGTAATCGACGGCTGCCGCCACCTGGCGTCCCAGCTCTTCTTCCGCGCCCTGCCCTCCACCGGGCGCGACATGGACGACATGCAGGTCTGCCCGGTGCAATCGGGCAACCAGAAGAGCTCTTTCCAGCGCATGCTGCGAATTCGGGCTGAGGTTGGTTGCAAGCAAAAGGTTCTTCATGAATTCCCCGCATCGACGGCTGAGATGGAAATCCTTCCGGTTACACTTGAATAGGGAGATGGGTATCGGCCGAAACAATCGCAATTGTTCTGACTGCCGATCGAATGGCTGGCGGCCGGGCTCATCAGGACGGACCTCAAAGATAGCGCGCGAAAACGGCGACCCCGGCGGCAATGGCCGCGCCAACGCTCAGGTATCGAAGCAGATCACGGCGATCCTGGCGGGACGATGCGGCGCCGCCATAGTCGAAGCGCTCGTATCGTATGCTGTCCATCTTGAGACCGAGGTCGAGCAGCGCATCGGATGTGGCGGTGACCATGGGTCCCGGACCGCAGATATACGCACAGGCCTGCGTCCGATCCAGTGAACCGAGCAGTTGCGCCAGACATGCCGAGTCGATCCGGCCAATATCGCCACGCCAGTCGGGAGCGCTTTCCTCACTGACCAGCGTAACCTTGAAATCGAGCGCTCCCTTTGCTGCTTCGATTTCCTCCAGGCACGCAAGATTGCTCGGCCGGCCAACGGCATAGGCCATGCGCACGGGTCTTTTCTCGTGCCTGGCAACCATGTCCCTCAACAGGCCCATGATCGGAGCGATACCGACGCCGCCGGCCAGGAGAAGGACGCATCCGCATTCCTTGTCATCAAGGGTAAAGTCCCCGTAAGGCCCGTCGATTCCAACGGGCGTGCCCGGCTCCAGTGATCCGATCCTTCTGGTGAAATCGCCAACCTCCTTGATGATGAGGCTCAATCCGGGCCGGCCGGGACTGTCGGCTATCGAAAACGGATGGTCGAAAAGAGGCATTCTGCGGCGGCCGACCGTTATCCAGACGAACTGTCCGGCGCGATAACGCAAGCCGGGATTTCCCGGTCGCGGCTGGATGTCGACCTCCCACAGGCGGTCAGCGCGTTGAACGACCGACGAAACGGTCCATGGCCTTTGATGAAGCCTGAACCAGCGCCATCCGTAGAGGACAAGCAGAATCGTCAGCACGGCCAGGCCCGTCAGCCACCACACAATGTGGACTGGCCAGGCAGAACTGAACCGGCCAGCCTCCAACGCATGATGGATCCCCGCAACGACAGCCGTCAGACCCAGGATCACATGGCTTGCCCGCCAAGTTTCGTAGCGCCACGGAAGACGGTCGCGCAAAAACGACGTCGAAACGAGGAGGGCCAGCGCGGCAAGAGAAACCAGTCCGCTCCGGTAATGAGGAAGGGTCAGATAAGCCTGCAGCCTTTCCAGCCCCAACACCGGATCATGCAAGGCGGTCGGCAGCACGTAGAACAGCGGATGCAGGACGATGGCGGTGAGGACCCACAGTGCCGAGACCTTGTGAAAGGTCATGATCTTGTCGATGCCCAGATGTCCCGAAACAAAGTTGAAGCGCCCCGAGGTCACGAACTGCATCGCCATGGCGGCGAGACCGGCCATGCCCAGCGCGGCGCCCGCAAGCTCCAGGCGCGGCAAAGGTGCGGTTTGCTGGCTGCTGGCCAGCAGCAGGACCATGAAGCACGCCCCTGCATAAAGCAGCGCCAAGATCCCGCCATGCAGGCGAAATTGCCGTGCCGGTTGCGGCCTTCCACCCGCCTGAACCCTGCCCAAATCGTTCTCCGCCATCCGGTTCCTTCCAGGTTGATGTTTAACTTATCTGCAAACATGGGCATCCTGTCTTGATCGCGATCAACGTATTCATCGCGCACCGTGACAGAGTTCAAAAAGACTGGCTTGGGCAATGGGAGGAAGGCAATGCTTTTCGGCAAACTGAACCGTTTCACCCTCGCATTCCTTGCAGGGATTGCGGGAGCAACCGTTCCGGCTGCCGCGGATTACAACCAGGCGCTTTCCGCAATTGTCGAGGCGTGGCTGGCCGCGCCCCATGGCGATTACCATTCCCGCTCGTTCACCTACTGGAACAAGGATGGCGAGGTGCCCGTGGCGTGCGCCGCATGTCACTCCGAACAGGGGTTCTTGGACTACCTCGGCGTGGATGGAAGTCCTGCCGGTGTCGTGGACAAACCTTCCGCCATCAACTCCCCGATCGGTTGCGCCTCGTGCCATACCGGCGCTGCGCATGATCTCGACAGCGTTTCCTTCCCGTCCGGCACGGTGGTCGACGGGCTTGGCAGTTCCGCTCTCTGCTCGGTTTGTCACCAGGGGCGCCAATCCGCCGGGGCGGTGGACAAGGCCGTCGCAGGCCTGGACGACGATACGGTCCAGCCGGCACTTTCCTTCCTCAACGTCCATTACGGAATTGCCGCAGCAGTCATGCATGGGTCCGATGTGCAAGGCGGCTATCAATACCCGGACAAGGCCTATGCCGGGCGCTTCATGCATGTTCCCAGTGCAGGCACATGCACATCCTGCCACGACGCCCACTCAACCAGCGTTGCCACCGAAAGCTGCTTCGCATGCCATGGAGGCGTCACCGACACCCGCTCGATCCGGACCCGCCACACGGACTTCGACGGCGACGGGGATGCATCGGGCGGTATTCATCAGGAGATATCCGGCCTCCATGCACGACTGATCGAGGCGATAAGGAAATACGCCGCCGAGGTCGCGGGAACCCCGATCGTCTATGCGGACGGCAGCTTTCCCTACTTCTTCAACGACACCGACGGGGATGGGCAGATCGATCCGGAAGACGCGGTGATGGCAAACAGGTATGCAAGCTGGACCCCGCGGCTGCTGAAGGCAGCTTACAACTACCAGTTCGTCGCCAAGGATGCCGGCGGCTACGTTCACAATCCGGCCTATCTGCTGCAACTCCTCCACGACAGCCTTGAAAACCTCTCCCGGACCGTGGAAATCGACATGGCTGAAATCCGCCGGCCTTGACCTAGGCCCCGTTGACAAAAGGGATTCCCAATTCAGCGTGGTTCTGATTCAAGAATGCTTTTCGGGAGGCATTCTTGGCGCGCGGCGATCTGACAA
>PAPF01000010.1 GCA_002708825.1 Phyllobacteriaceae bacterium
CGGCGGCGATTTCAGCCTGATCGAAAGCATGATCGGCAATTCGCACGAGATCATGAAGACGTGGAAAGAGGCCAAGGACCTCGTCTACAACATCATCAATTGCAATAAGCCGATCATCTCCGCCATCAACGGCCCGGCCGCCGGTGCGGGTCTGGTGGTCGCAATTTTGGCCGACATCTCGATCGCGGGCAAACGGGCCAAGATCGTCGACGGACACCCGCGGCTGGGCGTGGCCGCGGGCGACGTCGCGGCGATCATCTGGCCGCTGCTGACCTCGATGGCCAAGGCCAAATACTATCTGATGACCTGCAAGCCGGTTTCGGGCGAAGAGGCCGAACGCATCGGGCTGGTCTCGATGTGCGTCGAGGATGACGAGCTGCAGCAGATCGCCCTGGATACGGCTGTCGAACTGGCCAACGGGTCGCAAAGCGCGATCCGCTGGACCAAGTATTCGCTGAACAACTGGCTTCGTCAGGCCGGGCCGATCTTCGATGCCTCGACCGCGCTTGAAATGCTTGGCTTCATGAGCGAGGACGTCAAGGAAGGCGTTCTGTCGCACCGCGAGAAGCGAGCGCCGAACTTTCGCAAGGACTGTCCGCTTTAAGGGGCGCAGGGTCGAGGAGGTATGGTCATGTCCGAGAGCATCTATCAAGACATCGCGCAAGCCTATGCCGCCGCGGCCGAAAAGGCCCCGGGCCTGAAATCGCGATTTGCAGCGGCCGGGTTCGATCCGGCAGCCATGACATCGCTGGAGGACCTGTCGCGTCTGCCGGTGATGACGAAGGAGGAGCTTCTGAAGCTTCAGCGGGACAACCCGCCTTTTGGCGGGTTCCTGGCCGCGGACATGAAGGATATCGGGCGGATCTATGTTTCTCCCGGTCCAATCTTTGAGCCGGCGCTGCCGGGCGGTGGCGGCCATGGGCTGGACCTGCTGTTTAAATCCGCCGGGGTCGGGGCGGGCGACATCATCCTGAATACCTGGATGTATCACCTGGTACCGGCGGGTCTGCTCTTTGATGAGGCGGCGCAGGCCGCGGGCGCCACGGTGATCCCCGGCGGGGTTGGCAACACCGAGCTTCAGGCGCAGATCGTCGTTGAAACCGGCGTGACCTCGATCTGTGCCTCGACCGCGTTCTTTCTAACCCTGGCGGACAAGGTGATCGAAACCTATGGCCGCGATGCCTGGAAGGTGAAGACCGCCTTTCTTGGCGGCGAAATGGGCGACTGGATGGCCAAGCGCCGCCGGATCGAGGCCGATTATGGCGTGTCAACCTGGGCGGCCTATGCTACCGCGGATCTCGGTTTGGTGGCCTATGAAGATGGGGGCGAGGGCTATGTCGTGCATCCGGATTGCGTGGTGCAGATCTGCGATCCGGTCAGCGGCGAACAGCTGCCTCAGGGCGCGCGGGGCGAGATCGTTGTGACCGCACGACACGCAACCTGGCCGATGATCCGGTTTGGCACCGGCGACAGCGCCTATGCGCTGGACAGCAACGCGGATGGCAGTGTCAGCCGCCTGTCGGCGTTGCAGGGTCGGGTCGGAGCGGCGGTGAAGGTGCGCGAGATCTTCGTCTATCCGCGCGTGGTCGAGGAGGTTGTCATCGCCACGCCGGGTGCCAAGGCGGCTCAAGCCATCGTGACCCGCGAGAACGACCGCGACACGGTCCGCCTGTCCCTAGTGCTGGAAGAGTGCGCGGACGAGCAAGCCGGCCGTGAGGCCGCCAACGAAGCGTTTAAGTTGCATGCCCGCATTCGCGCCGACGACGTCGCTGTTGTTCAGTCGCTGCCGGAAAACGCTCCACTAATCGTCAACCAGAAGGATGGTTGATGGCGCAGACTTCGCCATACAGGACTGTAATGTTAAAGCTCAAGGCTGGCTCAGCACTAAGACCTGATCAGGGCGTAAATGTGATACAGGTTTTCATATGCGGAGAACCACCCGATGTCGGGGACAGCAGTCGTGGCAGGTGACGCGATGCGAGTTGTAACATCAGAAGAAACATGTCGCGTTCGGTGTCCTGCCCGTATTTATCCTGCGAAGCGCGAGAACTTCATACGATATGCGCGGATTCAATGTTGTAGCGATGATCATTCCTGTCGAAATTGAACAATTGCGAAAATGGATTGGCAGGGAACAAACCGATACAGAAGTGTTGACTCCAGCATTTGTAAGGCGATTCAACGCCACGTTCGATCGGGATGCGCCTACCGAGATCGGCGATCGTGCGCCGATGCTCATACACTATTGTCTGACCCAGCCAAGTGCACCGTGTGCGAGTCTCGGTCCTGACGGTCATCCCGAACGCGGCGACTTTCTGCCCCCGGTGCCACTCCCGCGAAGGATGTGGGCTGGCAGTTCGATAACGTTCCACGGGGAAATCAATGTCGGTGATCTCTTGCATCGTCGAGCGACTGTCAAGAACGCAGAGTTGAAGCAGGGCCGGAGCGGACGGCTGTGTTTTGTCACCGTTGAGCACGAAATATCCTGTAGAGGACATTTGGTTGTGAGTGAGTGCCAGGACATTGTCTATCGCGATGGCGACACAGCTGCAGGTGTGACGGCCTTTGCGTCCCAAATAGCGCCTGCTGGTTCGTATAGTCGGCGAGTCGTCCCTTCGGCACCAATGTTGTTCCGATATTCGGCGATTACATTCAATAGCCATCGTATTCACTATGACAAGCCATATGCCATTGAGACGGAGGGTTATCCAGGTCTCGTCATTCACGGTCCATTGCAGGCCACCCTGCTTTGCCAGATGGCGGCGGATCTCAAAGGAAGAACGCCCCGGATGTTCCGTTTCCGTAGTCAGTCTCCGATTTTCAATGACACGGATTTCGCGACCAATGCACAGGAGGATTTCAAAGGACTACGATTGTGGACCTCACGTCGCGATGGTCCAATAGCAATGGAGGCGTTCGCTGAATGGTAGGCTTTATACAAGCGCCGCTGTTTGTCCCCGCGTCACGGCCCACGCTATTTCCCAAAGCAGTGCTTTCGCGTCCAGACGCGGTAATCCTTGATCTTGAGGACGCCGTGGCGGAACATCACAAGGAGGTCGCGCGGGCGAACATTGGCTGCGATTTCACCAGTCTTCCGGTCATCGTCCGGATAAACGGCAGAGGCACGAAATGGCACGAGGCCGATATTGCCGCAGTGAGCAACTTGCGTGGAGTGGCAGTCATGCTGCCCAAATCGGAGTATCCCGAGGAAGTGGCAGGCGTTGTTTCCAAATTGAACGGCAATCCACTAATAGCACTTATCGAGACGGCGCGGGGTGTGGCGCAGGCTCGCGCCATTGCGGCGCAGAAAGGGGTGGTTCGTCTCGCATTCGGGTCGATCGATTTCTGCGCTGATATGGGGTGCGGACACCTGCGCGAAGTCCTCTTGCCGGCAAGGTCCGAGTTGGTTCTGGCATCGCGTCTTGCCGGAATCATGGCGCCAATCGATGGAGTAACGATGCAGTTGAATGATAGAGCACTTGCCTATGACGACGCAGCGCACGCGCGCAATCTTGGTATGACCGGAAAGCTCTGTATTCATCCGAGCCAAATAGCGGAAGTAAAACGCGCATTCGCGCCAACAGAGTCAGAAATTGACTGGGCGCATCGGGTAATAGCTACCGGCGATGGTGCTGTCTCTATTGACGGTATCATGGTGGACGAACCTGCGCGCGCCCGGGCCCGAACCGTTCTTGCGACCGTGGAGCGGAAATAATGTTATCGTCGAAGCTTACAAAAGGATATGGCTAGAATAAATACGCCATGTCGTAAGCAGCCAACAAGGATAGCAAGGAGGATTTGCTATGGAAGCAGCGAGCCTGCAGAGAGGAATGTCAAGGGCTGGGTATATGAATTCATCTGAACCGCGCTCTTTTCTTAGGCACCGCAGGAGTACACCAGAGAGAGTCAGTGATGTACCGAGCTCCTCGCGATTTTCACCTGTAGGCGATTGGATGTGCCATTCGGGGGTGGGAGAGCTTCTCAGCGAAATCTCGGGTCCGACCGCGCTCAATGATCCAGATAGACAGAAAACCATTAAACATGCGATGTAAATATGAAATATAAATTACTTATCAGACTCCGATCAGGGCAAAAAATCGATCGTTCTTGAACTTAGGACCTGTTATCTTAAGAATAACATCAGAGCGCTATATTTCATACCTTCAACGAGAGCCTCGTTCTCTCTGTGGGCATGGCGATGGGCGGAGAATCATCAATTCAATCCTGTTTGTATTTGACATATGAGCGTTCCAGGTAAGTCGAGGCCCATCTCGGTGCCTAACATCATCGCGCGCAAGGGTGGAGCGCCGCTGGTGTGTCTGACGGCATACACGACCCCGGTCGCGAAGCTTTGCGACGCGCATTGCGACATCGTCCTGGTCGGCGACAGCGTCGGCATGGTTCTGCACGGGCTCCCGTCGACGCTCGGCGTGACCATGGAGATGATGGTGTTGCACGGCAAGGCAGCGCGGCGCGGCGTGGAGACAGCGCTGCTGGTCATAGACATGCCGTTCGGTTCCTACGAGGAAACCCCCGAGCAGGCGTTCCGCAACGCGGCGCGGCTGATGGCCGAAACCGGCTGCGCGGCGGTCAAGCTGGAGGGCGGGGAGAGCATGCGCGAAACGATCCGCTTTCTCACCGCGCGCGGCATCCCTGTGATGGGGCACGTGGGGCTGACGCCGCAGGCGGTCAACGCCTTCGGTGGCTACAAGGTGCAGGGACGCGGCGAGGGCGCCGAACGTATCCGGCGCGATGCCCGTGCGGTCGCTGAGGCCGGCGCGTTCGCCGTGGTGCTGGAAAAGGTGACGGAACCCCTTGCCCGCTCGATCACGCAGGAAATTCCCGTGCCGACGATCGGCATCGGCGCGTCGCCGGCCTGCGACGGACAGGTGCTGGTCGTTGACGACATGCTCGGCATGTTCAGCGACTTCCGGCCGAAGTTCGTCAAGCGCTACGCCGAACTGGGGAGTGAAGCGGATGCGGCGATCGGGTCCTACGCCGAGGAGGTGGCCGCGCGGCGGTTTCCGGGCGGGGAGCACGTGTTCGTGGAGGCCGCGCCGGGCGCGTCAGTGGGAGGAAACAGATGAGCGTACCGATCGCCAGAACGGTCGACGAGTTGAAGCGAACCGTGGCCGAGTGGCGCTCCAAAGGAGAGAGCATTGCCGTCGTGCCGACGATGGGGGCGTTGCACGCGGGGCATTTGAGCCTGGTACAGGCGGCGCTGGACACCGCCGACCGGGTGATCGTGACGCTTTTCGTTAACCCGAAGCAGTTCAACAGCGCGGCAGATCTCGCGGCCTATCCGCGCACCGAAAAGGAAGACGCAGCGAAGCTTACGCCGCTCGGCGCGCATCTCCTCTATTGTCCCGACGGTGAAGAGATGTATCCAGCGGGTTTCGCGACGACGGTCTCAGTCTCCGGTGTCAGTGAGGGCCTGTGCGGCGCGTATCGTCCGGGCCATTTCGACGGCGTCGCGACGGTCGTTGCAAAGCTGCTTATGCAGACGGACGCGGATTTCGCCTTCTTCGGCGAGAAGGACTTCCAGCAGTTGCAGGTGGTGCGGCGGCTCGTCGCCGATCTCGACATACCTGTCGCGATCATTGGCTGTCCGACCGTGCGCGAAGAAGATGGGCTAGCGATGTCGTCCAGGAACTTACGTTTATCGGCTAGCGAAAGGGCAATTGCGCCGATTCTCGCCAGACAGCTCTTTCAAGCAGCAGACAAGATTGTTGCAGGCGAGCCGATTGCACAATGTTTAAACCGTGCGCGCTCGTGTATTCTTGCGCAAGGGTTTCAATCTGTCGAATATTTAGAGCTATGCGATGAATATAAACTTATTCCATTGGTAAAAGCTGATCAGCCTACTCGGATACTATCGGCGGTTTGGCTTGGCGGAATAAGGTTAATTGACAATGTCATAGTCACAAAAACGGAGGCATCAAAGTAGAGATAGAAGATTTTTATTATTACATACTTCATTCCTGTATTGGGTTGGGATAATTCTTGGAACCCGCGGGGAGGGATTCAGCAGAGCAAGCTAGTGGAGAGACCGAAATGAAAACCGAACCGCGCGAAAGCATGGAATTCGACGTGGTGATCGTCGGTGCCGGACCGGCCGGTCTTGCCGCCGCGATCCGGTTGAAACAGGCCAATGCCGATCTGTCCGTCGTGGTGCTGGAAAAGGGCGCCGAGGTCGGCGCGCATATCCTGTCGGGCGCAGTCGTCGATCCAGTCGGCATCGACAAGCTCATCACCGACTGGCGCGACGACCCGGATCATCCCTTCAAGACCGAGGTGAAGGACGACCAGTTCCTGTTCCTCGGCCCCGCCGTCTCGATCCGCCTGCCGAATTTCGCCATGCCGCCGCTGATGAACAATCACGGCAACTACATCGTCTCGCTCGGCAATGTCTGCCGCTGGCTGGCGGGCCGGGCGGAGGCGCTCGGCGTCGAGATCTATCCGGGCTTCGCCGCCGCCGAGGTGCTCTATAACGAGGACGGCTCGGTGAAGGGCGTCGCCACCGGCGACATGGGCGTCCAGCGCGACGGCACGCCGGGCCCGATGTATGCCCGCGGCATGGAGCTGCATGGCAAGTACACGCTGATCGGCGAGGGCGTGCGCGGTTCGCTCGCCAAGCAGCTGATCGCCAATTTCAAGCTGGATGCCGAGAGCGACTACGCCAAGTTCGGCATCGGCATCAAGGAACTCTGGGAGGTCAAGCCGGAGAACCACCGCCAGGGGCTGGTGCAGCACTCCTTCGGCTGGCCGCTCGGCATGACGACCGGGGGCGGCTCGTTCCTCTATCACCTGGAGGACAATCTCGTCGCGGTCGGTTTCGTCGTCCATTTGAACTACAAGAACCCGTATCTCTACCCGTTCGAGGAATTCCAGCGCTTCAAGACGCATCCGGCGATCCGCGGCACCTTCGAGGGCGGCAAGCGCATCGCCTACGGCGCGCGCGCCATCACCGAGGGCGGATGGCAGTCGGTGCCGAAGGTTTCCTTCCCGGGCGGCGCTCTGATCGGCTGCTCGGCCGGTTTCCTCAACGTGCCGCGCATCAAGGGCTCGCACAACGCGGTGCTCTCCGGCATCCTCGCCGCCGACAAGGTCGCCGAGGCGCTTGCCGCCGGCAAGGCCAATGACGACGCGCTTGATGCCTACGAGAACGAATGGCGCGGCAGCGAGATCGGCAAGGACCTGAAGCGGGTCCGCAACGTCAAGCCGCTCTGGTCGCGTCTCGGAACCGTGCTCGGCGTCGGCATCGGCGGCATCGACATGTGGATCGCCCAGCTGACCGGCGGCTGGTCGCCGCTCGGCACGTTGAAACACGGCAAGCCGGACTATGCCGCAACCGAAAAGGCGTCGCACTTCAAGCCGATCGCCTATCCCAAGCCCGACGGCGTGCTCACCTTCGACCGCCTGTCCTCGGTGTTCCTGTCGAACACCAACCACGAGGAGGATCAGCCGGTCCATCTCAAGGTCAAGGACGAGAACCTTCAGAAATCTTCGGAATATGTTGATTTCGCAGGACTTTCGGCTCGCTACTGCCCGGCCGGCGTTTACGAGTGGATCGATGCCGACGGCAACTCGGTTCCCGCCGACGCTGACCGCAAGCCGGGC
Organism: Phyllobacteriaceae bacterium; assembly: GCA_002708825.1. Taxonomy (GTDB): domain Bacteria; phylum Pseudomonadota; class Alphaproteobacteria; order Rhizobiales; family Rhizobiaceae; genus Zhengella. The sequence goes on from PAPF01000010.1 coordinate 7,621, forward strand.
GACAATGTCCGCTTCCAGATCAACGCGCAGAACTGCGTGCACTGCAAGACCTGCGACATCAAGGATCCGAACCAGAACATCAACTGGACGGTGCCGCAGGGCGGCGAGGGGCCGGTTTACAGCGTTATGTGAATGCTCAAGGGAGTAATCGGCGATGTTGATGGACCGGGTCGACAAGAGAAGCGGAATCCCGACGCAATCGCGCCCATCTGACCAGCTTTCCGGCTTGGAGTTATCGCCGTACCGCCGCTTCCCAGCGGCGATGTGGGCGGAACTCCGAGCTGACACGCCGCTAACGCTTTACGAGGATGAGGTCATGCGGCTGCGCTCGCTCGACGACCCGGTCGATCTCGACGAGGTGCGGCGCATCTATCTGTCCATGTCGCGGCTGCTCTATTCGCCTGTCGAGGCCTCGCAAAGCCTGTTCGAGCAGCGCCAGCAGTTCCTCAACATCGACGGGGCGATCAAGACGCCCTTTATCATTGGCATCGCCGGCTCGGTCTCCGTCGGCAAGTCGACCACAGCGCGTTTCCTTAAGGAGTTGCTGGGACGCTGGCCGTCGAGCCCGAAGGTCGATCTAGTCACCACAGACGGCTTTCTGCTGCCCAACGCCGTGTTGGGCGAACAGGGGCTGATGGAGCGCAAGGGTTTTCCCGAGAGCTACGATGTCGGCGCGGTGCTGCGCTTCCTCTCGGCGATCAAGGCAGGTGAACACTCGGTGCGTGCGCCGCTTTATTCGCACATGGTCTATGACGTGCTGCCGGACGAATATGTCACGATTGACCGCCCCGACATCCTGATATTCGAAGGGATCAACGTTCTGCAGGTTCGCGATCTGCCGGAAGACGGCAAGATGGTGCCTTTCGTCTCGGATTATTTCGATTTTTCGATCTATATCGACGCCGACGAGGAGCAGATACACGACTGGTACGTGACCCGCTTCATGCGGCTGCGCCAGACGGCATTCCGCGACCCGAAATCCTTCTTCCATCGCTATTCGGAACTGTCGGAGGACGCCGCGCTCGGCATCGCGGAAGGATTGTGGACCAATATCAACCTGAAGAACCTGAAAGAAAACATCCAGCCGACGCGGCCGCGCGCCGACCTGATCCTCAAGAAGGGCGCGAACCACCTCGTCGAGGAAGTCCTCCTCAGGAAGCTTTAGGTTCGTCCAGTGAATACCGTGCGGGTATCGAACTTGCCGGACCGGTGCAGAAAAATCCCGGGAATAGGGAACGTGATGACAAACTATCGTTTTCCATATCCGGAGCCGCCGGCCAATGGTGCGCTTCTGGAAGTAGCCCCCGGCGTTCTCTGGTTGCGCATGCCGCTGCCATATCGTCTCGATCATATCAACATCTACCTGATCGCGGATGGCGACGGCTGGTGCGTGTTGGATGCGGGTATCCATGACGACCGCACGATCGAATTGTGGAAAGCGCTGCTTGCGGGACCGCTCGCCGGAACCCGATTGACCCGACTGATCGTTACGCACCATCATCCGGACCACATCGGGATGGCAGGCTGGCTGTGTCGCGAAACCGGCGTTCCGCTGCTCACAAGCCAGACCGCCTATCTCGCCTGCGCCAATCTGGCGCTCGATCCGGAATCGGTGAAGAACCGGCAGTTCCACGATTTCTACACCAATCACGGTGTTTCCAACGAAGTTGCCGACCTGATGGGCACCAATGGCCTCAACTACCTGCGGATGGTCTCGGCGCTTCCGAATAGCTTCCTGCGTCTGGTCTCGGGCGATACGCTGTTGGTGGGTAAACGGCGATTTCGGATCTTTACGGGCGACGGGCACGCGCCCGAGCAAGTCATGCTCTATTGCGACGAGGATCGGCTGTTCTTCTGCGCAGATCAGGTGATTGCAAAGATTTCGCCGAATGTCGCCGTCTGGCCGAGCGAGCCCGATGGAGACCCTCTCGGCCATTTCCTGCGAACTGCGCGGGAGATCCGCGACAACGTGCCGGACAACGCTCTCGTCCTGCCCGGCCACCAACTGCTGTTTCGTGGCCTGCATGCGCGTTGTAACGAACTGCTCGAGCATCACGAACGGCGTTGCGATCTGATCCGCGAGGCGACGCTGGATCGGCCCATGACGGCCAATGAACTGGTGCCTGTGATCTTTCATCGCGAACTGGACTTGCACCAATTCGGATTCGCGTTTTCCGAAACGCTCGCGCATGTCAATCGCATGCTGCGTCGTGCGGAACTGGCCAAAGTCATTGTCGGTGACGGTGTCGCCCGCTACCGCACAAGCTAACCGTCCCGAATGACCGGGGGGGGCGGGTTTGCGGACGCCAACTCGGGGCGAAACCCGGAGCCGGCTGTTAAGTCACTCTCGGTAGTGAAAAGGATTTGCTGTCCATATGAAACTCATTGAAAACAACAATCTGGTCAATTCCCTATGTGAAATCACCAACGCTGCAACTAGCGCGGCTCTGAATGCCGTCATGGCAAGCCTGGCTTCCCGCCATGGCGTCCGGTCTGCCGCCTATCTGGGGGCTGGTATGTCCGGCGCTTCGAATAGAGAACCTTACCTTGCTGTAACCTACTCCCCGAATTGGGTGGAACACTACAAAGACCGGGGCTATGTGAAAATTGATCCCGTCATCCAGACGGGAATGCGCCGGCTGCTGCCGCTGGACTGGGACGAGTTCGGAAAACTGGAAGGGGCGCTCAAGACCTTCTTTGGAGAGGCCGCTGAATTCGGCCTTGGTCGACGCGGTTTGACCATTCCAGTCCATGGTCGACGAGGCGACCGCGCTTTGTTTAGCGTCACATCGGATCTGTCCGAACGGGAATGGGAGCAAGAGAAAATCGAATACATGCGCGACTTCCAACTCCTTGCGGTGCATTTGCATGACAAGGTGCTGGAGCTTGAGGGGGAGCCGGTCTTGCGTGCGAAGCTCACACCACGTGAGCTTGAATGCCTGCAGTGGATATCCGATGGCAAGACAGCCTGGGAATGTTCGGTCATTCTTGGTCTCTCCGAACATACTGTGCGCTGTTATCTTGAGAGCTGCCGCTACAAGCTCAATGCGAGCAGTAACACCCATGCTGTCTCTATCGCTTATCAGACCGGTTTGTTCTCGCAAATCGTGTAAATCCGGCCGTTTGACCGGATAACAAGGCTACCCGTCAGCCGATACTTGGTCTTCCGTTGTGAACACACCAACGGAGACCATAAATGATCATGACTATCGAAAGTATCGACCGGCAAAAGCATCCTGTCCTTATCGATCAGATGTTCCGCATGCGCGCGGAGGTGTTTTCCAGCCGGCTCGGATGGGAGGTGAGCGTCAATGACGGCCGCGAAACCGACCGCTTCGACGACGAAGATCCCCTATATCTTATGTCAGTCAACGACGAAACCGGCGTACTCCAGGGTGCTGTCCGCCTGCTGCCGACAACCGGACCTTACATGCTGCGCGACGTGTTTTCGGTTCTGGTTCCCGGCGGTGCGCCGGAGAGCCCGCTGATCTGGGAAAGCTCGCGCTTCGCCATCAATCCGCGTGTCTTCTCAGTGGCCGAACGAGCGGAAGCCAACCACATCGTTCACAAGACGACCCTGGAGCTGCTCTGCGGCATCGTCGAGGTCTGCCGGAGTGCGGGCATCGACCATGTCGTTTCGGTGTTCGACGCCCGCATGGCAAGGATTTTCCGGGCCGCGGACTGTCCGTATGAGGTCATCGGGACGCCGACGCGCATCGGCAAGACCATGACTTATGCCGGCGTCTTCGAGATGACGGATACGATGCGCAGCCGACTTGGCGCCGTGGGCGATCTTCCTTCGACTGTCCTTGCCGGCCCGTCAAGGCAACCGGAAGAAGGATTAGCGGAACGGCACGTCGCTTGACACGATGATGTTGCAATTCGGTTCGCATGGCTGGTAAGCGGCGACCGGATGGAATATTAAGGCCTCGGGACGGTACGCGCCGTTCCGGGGCTTGGAAACCCCACCACAGCGGTTTGGTGCCGGCCGATGCGGCACCGAGGATCCTCTGGCCAACGGCCGGGGGCCTGTGACGCATGTCCAGGTGCCTCGGTGCTAAAGGTCGCAGGACCGTCTGTGGCGGTTTTCCAACCCCCGGCTTGGGGTCGAGATCTTATCTTGTCGCGGGGGCGCCCCGCGGCGCAAGCCGCGGGCCGTGAATGCCGAACCGAGCGTCGATCAGTAGTTTTCAACCTGGTCAGGTCAATGACCGACCGATCGTGACCATCCTCGAAGGGTTGTCAAATGACGAACTCTCGCGCCTCGCGGTTGATGTCATCGTCAAGAATCGCCGGCTTGTCGATCATGCGCAATCGCTGTTCGAGCAGCTCGAGAAGCCGACTTCGAGGGGCTGCGATAACGAAGATCTGAGGCACAGCTACCGTCTAGCGTTGCTCGAGTTGAAGCTGTATCACGAACTGGTCCGGATCGTCGTCGATACGCTTGGCCACGTGCCGGAGGTGCCGCCGGACTCCGGGCTTCACTGACTGTCTTCAGTTCCATAACGAAACTTATGCGACATTCTAAGTCGCCATCACCTTCCGAGCCCCTCTGATCGCGCTCAGATCAAACCCAGGCGGGTGGCAATAGTGGCTGCTTGGCGACTGTTGGCTGCGCCAAGTTTCCGTGTCGCTTCATCGAGATAGGATCGCACGGATCTGTAGCCAATCCCGAGCGTATCTGCGATGTCCGGCATCGACATGCCATCGGCAAACCATCTAAGACACTCCGCCTCTCGCGGCGACAGCTGAATGTCGGTCGAAAGCGTAGCATCGCGTGTCGCCGAGGCAAGACGAGAGTGGACGAATGCGACCGCGATAGCCGCCGTAACCGGGTCAGGGTCCTCGTCGATGCAAACGCTTGGTTGGTTCGAGGCAAGCGTGAAGACCATGCGATCCTTGAACCCCACTGGAACTGAAACGGACAACCCCGATCGAATGCCAAATCGTTCCGCATCCTTGAAGAACCGTGTCACGTCCCGCCGGCCGAGTCGCCTGGCCTCTTCAGCAGACCAAAGGAAGATTGGAGGTCCGTGCTTTGCTTTTGTCACCACCGGGTCGACCAGCAAATAGTTCATCTGGATGTATCGTTCCTGCCATTCCTGAGGGTAATTCGATACGGCGAAGCTCTCATGCCCCCTGAGATGCAGGTAGGCGAAGAATTCGAATCCGGCGTCCTCCGAGAAATTCCGCAAAGCACGCCGCGCCGCCCGCTCCTCGAGGGGCAACGACAGCGTGTCGATCAAATGCAAAAGTAACTCGTTCAATATGATCAAAGTCCGACATTGTAAGGCGCTGCGAAAGCAACCTCCGCGATTTGCTGGGGCGAGGACCTCCGACCTCAAACTCATGGATATGCCTTCGGAAACACGATGTCCTGATCCACCAGAACGTTGAATCGATAGCCCGGCCGGATTTCGAGGGTCGGCTGGACGTTGAGATTTCTCGATACGGTTTGTTCCGAAATCTGGCCAAACGTCTCGGCGAATGATCTGCGGGCCGCGTCGGTGGAGCTGTTGCCGTTCAAGGTATTGCCCTGGTCCTGCGGCAGTAGCATTTCCGTGCCGGCGCCGATCAGGGCGACCAGGATCGCGGAGCCGAATGTCTGCAAATAGTGATTGTCGACCTTGTCCCGGAAGCCGCCGTACCCGGCGGCATCGGTGCCAGCCATGCCGCCGATCTGCAGCGTCGATCCGTTCGGGAAGATGATGTCGGTCCAGATCACCAGCACCCGGTTCTGGCCGAACGACACTTCGGAATCATAGCGGCCGAAGAGCTTCGCGCCTTGCGGGATAAGAAGCCTGTGGCCTGTGGCGCTGTCATAGACGTTCTGCGAGACCTGCGCGGTGATGCGTCCGGGAAGGTCGGAGTTGATGCCGGTCACGAGCGTGGCCGGGATTACCGACCCGCGTTTGAGCTCGAACGGCGACATTTGTGGAACCACCGAATTCGGCAGGTAGCCGAGATCGGCGATGTCCTGATTGAAGAACTCGCGTTTCGCCGTCTGGCCGTTCGGATCGGCGTTCTGCTGACCAATCCCTGCCTGCAGCGCGGCACTGTAGAGATCGAGAGCACTCGTCCCGCGATTGATCGTGGCACCTGGCTGCGGTGTTGCCGCCGGCGTCGTGTCGCTGCCGGTCTCAAGTCCCTTCAGGTTGATGGCGATCGGCGAGTTTGCGGCCGCTTCGTCCGCCTGAAGGCTCGCCATTTGCTGCCGGTTGTACTCGCGAAGCATCTGCTCATCGAATTCACGCTGCAGCCTCGCCCGCCAGACTTCTTCGGATTCAAGCGCCGGCTCCGGCGGGACTACGGCTTCCTCTTCAACCGGCTCGAACGGATTGCGGGCCGGTTCAGGTTCGGCAGCTGGAACGGGCTGCAACTGCACGGCCGGCTGCGGTTCACCGATGATCCCGTCAGGAACACCCTGTTTGAGCCGTTCCGCATCATTGGAGGCCGGCTGCGCCGATGAGGGCTCGATCTGACCGTCGCCGAAGCGCAGACCCCGCGACGACAAGCCGTAGAAGATCACGGCGAGGAAGATAACCACGAGCGCGATCGCCACGATGATGGGGACACGGTTCAACCGCCTGATCTTCGGCCCCTGCGACGTCCCGCCAAGTTTGAGCGATTCCGTCATGTCGTCTCACCCGGTCCGCGCTGCATCACCGAAAGCGGGCTGGCCGGTGTCGCACCCCCGGCAGTAACCGTATACATGCGCGTCAGTTCGGCCTTCCGGGTCGAGAGCCGCACCAGAACGCCGCCTTCGAACGGATCGGCGACATAGGCGAGCGGTTCCGTGATCGCCTCTCCCGTTTCCTGGTCAGTGACAACCGCAAAGCCCCAGCTTCTAAGCGACGCCTCGAGCGCCGCGCCGAACACGGATCCGTCGGACCGCAACGCGATCGTCGTGCTGCCCGGCCCGATCTGTTCGGCGAGCTTTGCCACCATATCCTCGCTTATGGCGCCGGCGCTCTCCGGTGTCAGCTCGGCAGTGACCTCGCTGGTGGAGAGACCCGCGCCGGTCATGGTCTGGCACGCGCCGAGCGTGCTCATCCCTGCCACCAGAACCATCGACCGGATGAAGGAACGGAGGTTCGACATCCCTGTTACCCTCCTCGCCTGATCGTGATCTTTTGTTGGCGCATGCCCACCCCGGACACGAGGATCGCGCGGTCGATGTTGAAATCGACCACTATCATCGAGCCGTTCATGCGGTAGTTGACGATCCTGTTCTCACCACCCGAAACAACGAACAGCACCGGCGCGTCCTGTCCGGCCAATGATGAAGGAAACTGGATGTAGGTCTTCGTCCCGTCGCTATAGATCCGCGTCGGCCGCCAGCGGGCCGACCCGCTCATATGGAACGCAAAATCCAGTTGCTCGGCCGGCACCCCTGCCCCTGGCACCACGCTCGCTTCAATCCTGGCATTGATCTCCGCGAAGCGTGCATTGATGTCCTCGGGATATTCGAACCCAACCCGTGCCATGTAATCGCGATGATGGGACTTGAGCTGGATGTGGTAGGTCCGCCGCGACGTCGTGACGACCATCGAAGTCACGAGGCCCGCTTCGGACGGTTTGACGATCAGATGGACGGCCTGGGCATTCGGTGCGCCCGATGTCGCCGGCTCGACCTTCCAGCGCACCGTGTCACCCAAAAGGACGTCGCGGACGATTTCGCCTGGCTGCAGTTCGATGTCGCAGACCTGCAGCGGCGAGCAGACCACGGAAGGCTGTATCTCACCGAACAGGAAGATCACCTTGCCATCAGGCCCGCGCGCAACGACGCCCGGTCCGTGCTGCCATTGCGCCGAGAGTTGCGTGCCGCGGGTTTCATTCCCGCTCAACTGTTGTGCAAACGCCGGCATAGCGACCAGCGAAACCAACAGAGCTGCGCACAGGATGGGTCCGCGGTTCGTGTTCTTCTTCATTCAATTCCCTCCGGGGCACTCACAATTGCGCCGTCCAGTCAAAATCCTTCAGGTAGAGGCCGATGGGGTTGAGGCGGATGACCGCCTCGTCCTGGGGCGGCGTCAGGGTGACGGTCGCGATACCGCGGAACCGCCGTGTGGCGATCTCCTTGCCCTGCCGGTCGCGCTCATATTCCGTCCAGTCGATCTGGTAGCTCTGGTTGGAGAGCGGAACGATATTGTTGACTTCGATCGCCACTGTCTTTTCGCGCGCCCGATCGAAGGGCGAGTTGCTCCGGAACCAGGCATTGACCTTCTCGGTTGCCGGGTCCGATGACCTCAGATGTGCATAGGCGCGGTCGATATATTGCTTCTGGACGACGGTATCGGGGGTGACTGAGCGGAAGTTCGTCACGAAGCTGCCGAGCGTGGCTCGCACCACGCGGGGATCGGCATATTCGATCTGTTGCGGATATCCGGCCGTTGCGGCCGTGCCGAGCTTGTCGACCTCGACAATGTACGGGACGAGCTTGACCTGCGTGCTCTGATAGAGCGCGTAGGAGAAGCCGATCACCGCCATCAGCATGCCGGTGATGCCCACGATGCGCCACGACGCCGCCGCCTTCACATAGGATCCGTAGCGTTCGTTCCACTCCATGCGCGCGGCGATATAGGGATTGTCGATCTTGTCGCGTCTGGCCATGCCTCACCTCAAGCCTTGTCGTCGCTCGAGGGGCGGCGGGTCGGCCGGCCTTGAGACTGATCGAGTTTCGCGTTGGCGAGACCGAGCGTTGACGCGCCCCAGGTCCCTGGGACGCCAATCGCCTTGTCGCGCGCGGCCGATGCGGCCGCGCCACCGGCGGCGCCGACACCCGTCGCCATGCCCTTGAGCGCTGCCGCGCCGAATGAACTGCCCGACGCCCTGGCGTCGGAATAGGCCGCACCCCCTGCCCTTGCGCCGCCCACCGCAAGCGCGGCGCCGCCGGCGGCAAAGCTCGCCGCCTGACCGCCGTGGCGAATGACTTCCATGCCACCGGTCACGGAGACGCCCTGCACCATGCCCTGAATGATGTTGGGGACGTACATGGCGATCACAAACACAATGACCGAAATGCCGGCGATGGCGAGAGTCGCCAGGAACTCGTCCCCGCCCGTCGGCGCATTGGCGAGATCGATCAGAACCTCGGAGCCAATACGGGCGATCATCACCAGCGCCATCAGCTTCATGCCGACCGAAAACGCATAGACCAGATATCGGACCGAGAAGTCCTTGGTGAAGGAGCTGCCTCCAAGCCCCAGCATGATCATGCCGGCGAGCAAGCCCACATACATCTCCGCCATCACAGCCACGAAGATCGCGGCGACCAGGCTGAAGGAGACCACGACGATAACCATGGCGAAGACGGCCGCGATCGCCAGCGCATTGTCCTCGAACAGGCCGAACTGGGCCTTGTTCGACATTTCGCTGGCGACCTGCAGCCCGGCATTGAAGACATTGGCCGGCGAAGCCGAACCGCCGCCCGCGCCGATCTGGAAAAGACTGTCGACCACGGCCTTGGTCAGGTCCGGGCCCTGCTCGAGGATGAAGACGAAGAGCCCGATGAACATGATCCGGCGCACGAGCTCGGCGAACCAGGTATCGAGCGATGCCGCGGCAATCGCCAGCCAGACCGCGGCGATCCCGACCTCGATGCCGGCGAGGATCCAGAACAAAGACCGCGCCGCGTTCAGGATCGTCGTCTGCCAGCCCTGCGCCGCACTGGCGATCTCGTTTTCAAGCGTCGTCAGCAGCGACCCGTCCTGCGCCAGCGCGGGACCGGCAAAGGCAATGAAGGCGACCGCAGAGAGGGCAACTCTAGTTGTCGGCCGCGCCATCGGCTCCCCCGTTCCCCTGCCCGTCCTGCCGGTCTTCCGGGACATTCCAGCGGGGCTTCATTTCCTGTCCCGACGTCGTGTCGAATTTCTGCGGCGCGGGCGCCGGCGTTGCTGCCTGACCGATATCGTCAGACGGGCGAATGGCGATCCAGACCGTGACGGCGGCGATCACCACCACAACGGCAGTGGCAATCATGATCAGGGTTCTATTCACCAGCGCGGCTCCATTGTCTGGCCGCCCGAGGTCGACGGTGCGTTCGAGTTGAAGAATTCCTCCCGGCGGTTCTGCGCGAGGTCCTTCGCCGCCTGCTCCGACTGATACCAGGTGCCCATCATCGCCACCTGCTGGGAGACAAGACCGCGCAGCTTCTGGGCCTGGGCGACCTGTTGGGCCGCGATCTCATGGCCCACTTGCAGCGCCTGCATCTGGCCCACAGAACTCTCCGACATGGACCGCAACTGGCTCATTGTCGCTTCTTCCGAGCTGAACTGCTCGGCCGTCAGGCCGGCCGCCCGCAGTGTCGAGGCGATGGTGTCGCGATTGGTGTCCGACCAGTCCTGGTAGCTTGAGGAAAAGGTCTGCCCATTGGCGAGACCGGATTTGAAATCGGCAAAGCTCTTGAAGCGCTGCCGGAGCACGTCGTCGACATTGCCCATGGAAAAAGCGATCCCCTGCCCCTGATTGACGAGGCTTTGCAGCCGCATCAGATCGCTTTGGACCTGACCCCAGATGTGATCGGGCAGCGTCAGCGTGTTCTGCAGCATGTTCTCGTAGATCCTGAGCTGGTTCTGGATCTGCTCGGCCAGCTGCGTGATCTGTGTGACCTGGTTCTGCACCTGCTCGGCTGACGCCCCGACCAGGCTGACAAGCTCGGTATTGTTGAGGATCTGCGTCCACTCGGTCGCGCCGCCGAGTCCACCAACGCCGGCCTGTGCATTCGAGAACGTCGAGACCGAAAGCAATGCGGCAACTGCAATCCTAGCTGTCCGTGAGAATGTGTGTGGCATTATCCACTCCCCTTTCTTCGAGCCAATGAGCCGGCCATTCGGCGCCATGGGCCTGTCGCAGCTGGTCAATGCGTTTGAGATTGTCCTTGGAAGAGGCGCCGACGAAGGCGAGCGCGACCGGGCCAAGCGCCATGTCGAACAGCCGTCGCCCTTCCGGCGAGGCGACGTAATATTCGCGCTTCGGGATCGCGGTCGCGACGATCTCGATCTGCCGCTCGTTGAAGCCGATGCGCTCATAGAATTCCCGCGTGCCCGGTTCGCGGGCCGCGCCATTGGGCAAGCAGATTTTGGTCGGGCAGCTTTCCTTCAGGACGTCGATAATGCCGGACTGCTCGGCATCGGAAATGGATTGCGTCGCCATGATGACGGCGCAGTTCGCCTTGCGCAGCACCTTCAGCCATTCCCTGATCTTGTCGCGGAACATCGGATGGTCGAGCATGAGCCAGGCCTCATCGAGGATGATCAGGCTCGGCGCCCCGGTCAGGCGCTTCTCGATCCTGCGGAACAGATAGAGGAGAACGGGAACGAGATTCCGCTCACCCATATTCATTAGTTCCTCGACCTCAAAGGTCTGGAAGGTTCCGAGCCGCAGCCCGTCCTCTTCGGCATCTAGGAGCTGTCCCATGGGACCATCGACCGTGTAATGCTGGAGGGCATCCTTGATGTCGCGCATCTGGACGCCGCTGACGAAATCCGAAAGAGAGCGCCCACGCGCCGAACCCATCAGCCCGATCTGGCGCGCAATTGCGTTGCGATGATCCGGCGTGATCGTCACACCCTGGATAGCAATCAGCGTTTCAATCCATTCGCTCGCCCATGCCCGATCCGCCTCCGTGGTGAGATCGGCGAGCGGGCAGAAGGCAAGGGCCGCTTCCCCCTCCCCTGCCCCGATCTCGTAATGGTCGCCGCCGGCAGCAACCGTCAGCGGGTAGAGCGACTTGCCCTTGTCGAAGGCGAAGATCTGAGCGTGCTCATAGCGCCGGAACTGGGCCGCGATCAGAGCAAGCAAGGTCGATTTGCCTGACCCCGTCGGTCCGAAGATCAGCGTGTGGCCGACGTCGTCGACATGCAGGTTCAAACGGAATGGAGAGGAGCCGCTGGCGACCTGCATGAGAGGAGGAGCGTTGGGCGGGTAGAACGGGCAAGGCGCGGTCGCGCTGCCGGCCCAGACGGAATTGACCGGGATGAGGTCGGCGAGATTGCGGGTGTTGATCAGCGGTTCGCGGACATTGGCGTACCAGTTGCCCGGAAGGCTGCCGAGATAGGCCTCGGTGGCGTTGAGCGTCTCGATGCGGGCGCCAAAGCCCTCGGCCTGGATCAGGCGCCTGACGGCCTCCGCCTGGTCCTGCAGCCGGGCGTCGTCCGTGTCGAACATGATGATGACCGGCGTGTAGTAGCCATAGGCGACCAATTGCGACGACGCCTCCGCGATCGCATCTTCCGTTTCGGCAACCATAGTCAGCGCGTCCTGGTCGACCGCGCGGCTTTGCGTCTGGAAGAGCTGATCGAAAAATGGCCTGACCTTTTGCTGCCATTTCTTTCGCGTGCGCTCGAGCTTCTGCCGGGCCTCCTGATCATCGAGGAAGACGAATCGGCTAGACCACCGATAGGTCAGCGGCATCAGATCGAGCGTGTTGAGGATCCCCGGCCAGCTCTCGGCCGGAAACCCGTCGATCCCGACCACGGCGAGGAACCGCCCATCGACCATCGGCGACAGGCCGTGATGGAACTCGGCCGTCGCCAGCCAGTCCAGATACATCGGGATCGCCGGCAGGCGCACCGGGTGGCTTTCGCCGACGATGCAGAAGCGAATGAACTGGAAGAGCTCGTCATAGCGCGCTACATCGCCTGTTTCCGGATCGGTGACGGTGCGTGTCACCATGCGGCGGATCATCAGGACGTTGCCGAGATATTGCTCGACCTCGCGGATCGAGGTCTGGAAGGAAGTGAGCACGCCGTCGGCATAGGTCTCCGTCCGGCTCGCCTCGTCCGAATAGACATAACGTGCCATGGCCGAACGCCGGGGCTCCGGCGGCCGATAGGTCAGGATCAATGCATGTTGGCTCTCAAAGTGTCCCCTCTCCGCCATGAAATGCGCGCGGCGCTGCTCGTCGATCGCCCATGTCACTGGATCGGGGAAGTGGCAGTCTTCCTGGGCGGGATAGGCCGTCGTCGGAACGCGAACCGCCTCGACCTGGATCATCCAGCCCGATCCTAGCCGTCCGAGGATGGCATTGATCTGGCGCGACACCTCGTTGCGCTCGAAATTGGTTGAGCTTTCGCTGTCCGGCCCCGCGAAATACCAGCCCGCCATCAGCGAGCCGTCCTTCAGGAGGATCACGCCGTCATCGACCAGGCCCGCATAGGGCAGCAGGTCGGAGAAGGACGGTTTGGAATCCCGGAACTGGCTAAGCGCGACCATGACGGATCAGTACCTCCGCCAGGGCGACGTGGTCGGCCGGTAGCTCGGCCGGTAACCGATGTGGCGCAGATAGACCTGGCGCATCATCGGATCGGCCTTTGCCATGATGCGCAGGATCCCGACCACGGCGATCCAGATGGCAAGCCCCAGGAGCACCGAGTACCAGGTCAGCACCACGAACATCAGGATGACTGTTGCCAATCCCGTGAGAAGCACCAGCTCTCGATCGGCCCCCATCAGATGGTTCGGCCGCGACAGTGCGCGATGGATGCGCGAGTGAACGAGGGGAGCGACAGAGTCAGCCATCGCTCCCCTCCCCCGCCGCACTCAGGTCCGCCTGACCAGGGAGGGCAATCGAGGCACCCGAGGCGCCGAACAGGCCGACAATCTGTGTCGCGCCGAGCAGGATGCCGGCAACGAGCACGACATACATCAGGCGCCGCGCGAAATCGTTCAGCTCGCCGCCGAAGATCAGCATACCGCCGGCGACAGCCACCGCGGCCAGCGCGATGAAACCGGCCACCGGCCCGGTGATGGATTCCTGGATCTGCTGCAGCGGCCCTTCCCACGGCAGGCCGCCGCCCGAACTGGCGAGCGCCGGTGTCGCCACGGCGATGAAGATCAAAGCGATCAGATATCGCGCGATTGGAGCGCGGCGAACGTTATGCGGCATGGCTGTCCTCGTCGATTTGGGAATGATGATCGGTCTCGTAGCGGTCGCCGGCGAACCGCCTGACGCGCATGACATCGCGCACGCGGCGGCCGGTCGAGGTCCTCTCGATTGAGATGACGAGGTCGACGGCCTCCCCTATGACTTCGCGCATGGACTGCTGGCTGACCTCTGCGGTCAGCTGCTCGAGCCGGCGCAAGGCGGAATGAGCGTTGTTTGCGTGGATCGTCGTGATGCCGCCCGGGTGTCCCGTATTCCAGGCCTTGAGCAGCGTCAGCGCGGCGCCGTCGCGGACCTCGCCGACAATGATGCGATCCGGCCGGAGGCGCATGGTGCTTTTAAGAAGCCTCGCCATGTCGACGGTATCGGTCGTATGCAGCGCCACGGCGTTCTCGGCCGCACATTGGATTTCGGCCGTGTCCTCGAGGATCAGGAGGCGGTGCGCCGGCGTGTCGGCGACGATCTCGGCGATGACCGCGTTTGCGAGCGTGGTCTTGCCCGAACCGGTCCCGCCCGACACGACGATGTTGAGGCGGTTGCGAACTGCCTGGCGCACGATGGAAGCCTGCAGCTTCGTCATCACACCGTTGGACACATAGTCGGCTAACGGGATGAGGCGCGATGCCCGGCGCCGGATCGTAAAGCTCGGAGCACTGACCACCGGTGGCAATAGGCCCTCGAAGCGGTGCCCGCCGATCGGCAGTTCGCCAGAGATGATCGGCCGGTCTTCATCGGCCTCGGTCTGCAACGCATGGGCAACGCTGCCGATGATGATCTCGGCCGCGCCCGGCGCCAGCTCTCCGATGCTTTCGATCCCCTTCCCCAACCGCTCCACGAACAGGCGGCCATCTGGGTTGAGCATCACCTCGACGACGTCGGCATCCTCAAGCGCAGCGCAAATCGTCTCGCCAAGCGCATCGCGCAGCTTGCGGATTAGCCGTGACCGGGAGGACGACGCAGTCATAGCGTTCCTCCTCTCGGTGCAACCTGAGCACCATCGCTACGACCAAACAGGGTTTGCATCACATCCGCCGCCACTACTCCAAGGTGAGATGCGGCTTTTGCCGCACCAGGCGGAATCGGTCATCCCGGCAGTTCTGCCGGGGTTGTCCTCCGAGGGGACGCTGGAAGCGCTCTTGGCAGGGGCTTTGGGCCGACTCACTTTGCTGAGTCGGCGGTGAAATTGGCTGATTTCTGCGGTTTCAGGACGAGCCGGGGCCTATTGCTACAGCCGATGCGCCCTGCCCCGTCAAAACTGCGGGGATAAGATTCTGACCGGTGGCTGGGGGACACGTCAGTTAAGTCACAGAAAATACGGGGAGAATCGACCCACCACCCACAGCCGTCGCCATCTCGCCCCGACTCGCATTAAGGTTTCATTAACCAAAAACCGCTTGCGCCTAATCCGGAATCGCACATAGTAATAACGCTTTCCCGTGGGTTGTCTTGGAAAAAGCGTTATTTCAAGAAAAGAGAGAATTCGGTGGTTCCGGTCATAGAGCAAGACGAGTTGGATTTCGACGAAGAGATCATCCAGCAGGGTGAGTTGATCTCTGACCGGTTGAACATGCTTCGTTTGGAGCAGTACCCGCCTGACGCGCAAAAAGGACTGCGATTATTCTCGCTTGCCGAGGTGGCTGATTTCATCGGTGTAACGCAGAACCACGTTAAGAAACTTCACCTCGATGGAAAAGGCCCCGCTCCCGCGGTGTCATCTTCGGGCAGGCGCTCTTACACGGCCGAGCAAATGCTCGAGCTTCGGCAGTACCTCGACAAACATGGCCGCAGCGACGTGAAGAACTACGTGCCGCGCCGACGTGACGGCGAGCCCCTGCAGGTGATCTCGGTTGTCAACTTCAAGGGTGGCAGCGGAAAGACAACGACGACAGCTCATCTCGCTCAGTATCTTGCTCTAACGGGACACCGCGTACTAGCCATCGACCTTGATCCGCAAGCGTCACTGACGGCACTCCACGGTGTTCAACCAGAGCTCGACAAGAATCCATCGTTGTTCGAAGCACTGCGCTATGACGATGAGCGGCGATCAATCAAGGACATAATCCAAGCCACAAACTTCCCGGGACTGGACATTGTTCCTGCGAATCTGGAGCTCCAGGAGTACGAGTACGAGACCCCGCTCGCTGCAGCCAATTCGCATGAGGGCCGTCTCTTCTTTACGCGGATTTCGAAAGCGCTGAAGGAAGTTGACGACGAATACGATGTAGTCGTCATCGATTGCCCTCCGCAGCTCGGCTACTTGACGCTGACAGCCTTGACCGCCTCCACCGCGGTGCTCATCACCGTGCATCCCCAAATGCTGGACATCATGAGCATGAGTCAGTTCCTGCTGATGCTGGGCGGGATCCTGCAATCCATCAAAGGCGCCGGAGCCAAAGTCAAACTCGACTGGTTTCGTTTCCTCGTGACGAGATATGAGGCGACTGATGGCCCCCAGGCGCAGATGGTTGGCTTCATGCAGGCCATGTTCAGCAAGAGAATGCTGAATAATCAGATGGTGAAGTCCACAGCCATCTCCGATGCCGGCATTACGAAGCAGACAATCTATGAGGTCGAGCGCGCGCAATTCGTCCGAGCGACCTATGATCGCGCGGTTGAGTCCATGAACGCGGTAAACAGCGAAATCACGGCTCTCATTCACAAGGCGTGGGGTCGAAAATGACCCGGAAATTGACAGCCGTGCAGATCGCCAAAAAACAGAGGCAGTTCAACAAGATATCTTCGATTTCGGGTAAGACGAATGGCTAGAAAGCATCTTCTCGTAAATATTGGCGGGCAGTCAACAACGCCGGCAGAATCCACTGACAAAGGCGAGTCACGTGTCGATTATGCGCGGCGCGGCGCATCACGCTCGATGATGCAATCACTCGATGACCTGGCAGAGAGCTCAATGCGGGTTCTTGAAGGTGACGTGGTGGTTTCACTGGATCCTGAAACACTGGACCCCTCCCCTTATCAGGACCGAATTGGTGAGGATCCGGTCAAGGATCAGGAGCTCCTCGAAGCGATCAAGGAAGCGGGGCAACATCAGCCTGTACTGGTCCGACCGAATCCCAGCGATAGCGCCCGTCATATCATTGTGTTCGGACATCGCAGGGTGCGCGTTGCCAAAAAGCTTGGCCAAAAAGTCAGAGCAGTCATCAAGCCTCTCGAAGAGATCGCCCACGTGATCGCGCAGGGCCAGGAGAACTCGGCCCGAGACGATCTCAGCTTCATCGAAAAGTCGCTCTACGCAAGGCGGCTACAGGAATCCGGAATCGACAAAGGCACGATCAAGAGCGCTCTCACCATTGATGACACTTTGCTGTCCAGGATGCTCTCGGTTGCCGAAACGGTCCCGGCGCCGGTGCTCGACGCACTAGGCGCTGCAAAGGGCGTGGGACGTGATCGCTGGGAAGATCTCAAGAAGATCGTACAGGTCCCGGCGAAATCTGCGCAGGCACTGGAGTTGGTTCAGTCGGACGCGTTTTCCGCGCTTGAGGAAGGCACTCGGTTTGGCTTCCTCGTTGAAAAGCTCAAGGTGTCCGGCACACGGAAGGCTAAGAAGCAGCCTCCCGCTGAAAAGGCCTGGAGCCTTTACGACGACGCGGTGAAGGTCTCTACCAAAGACACCGGGAAGGCTTTCACCTTGGCCTTGAAGGCCAAGGATGTTTCGCGGTTTGGCGCTTACCTGTCGAGCAGGCTAGAGCGCCTTTATCAAGAATTTCAGGAAAACGGAGAGGAGGGCGGCGACTGAATCAACGGCCGGAATTCACGGCCATTAGGAAATTTGGCAAAGAAAAAGGCCACCGAAATCGCTTCCGGAAGCCCATTCCTTGTGTGACAGCTAGAGAATCGCACTTCCCGGAATCACAGTCAAGGCTCTTTTGAGCCGAGAGCGCCATTTCGGCGAGCAGTTTTCTATTGCCTAGCGATAGGTGAAAGAAAATGCAGACGCATATCACAACGACGCCCTTTGGGCGGCGGCCGATGACGCTTGGCCTGATGGCAAGCCAAGTCGCCGCGAAATCCATGCCGCAAGGCGCCAGGGTTGAAAAGTGGAAGACCTTCCACGCGATCCGGGATGCCAAGGAGCCGCTTGGCGCCACAGATCGTGCTTTGGCGATCCTCAACGCGCTGTTGTCGTTCCATCCGGAGAGCGAACTGACATCTGAGGGTGAACTGATCGTTTGGCCTTCCAACGAGCAACTGACCGCTCGAGCCAACGGCATGTCGCCGGCGACCCTTAGACGTCATCTGGCCTGCCTGGTCGACTGCGGGCTGATCATCCGCCGCGACAGCCCGAACGGAAAGCGGTTCGCGCGCAAGGGCAGGGGCGGCCAGGTCGAACAGGCCTATGGCTTCGATCTTTCGCCGATCGTCGCTCGCGCCGACGAGTTTGCGGAACTAGCAGTGGCCGTCCAGGCGGAGAAACGCGCCTACAAGGCCGTTAGAGAGCGACTGACCCTGTTGCGCCGGGATATCGTCAAGATGATCGACGCCGGCATCGAGGAGGGCGTACCGGGTAATTGGGGCCTGATGACGCGGACCTATCAGGAAATCATGTCCAAGCTTCCCCGGACGGCGCCGCGCCAGGTTCTTGAGGACATCTGCGAAGATCTCGACTTGCTCTGGGCGGAAGTGCATGAGGTGCTGGAATCATTCACGAAATCAGAAAATATGAGCGCCAATGAGTCTCATTCTGAGCGCCACATACAAAATTCAAACCCAGACTCCATATCTGAATCTGAAAAAGGCTCTCGAAAAGAAAATGAAGCGAGCGGCACGCCCACAGAAAACGACAACCTGCGGAGCTTGCCGAAGCGGGAGTTGCCATTGGGTATTGTGCTGGATGCGTGCAAGGGCTGGCGCGATCTGGCCAAAGACGGAGAAATCCGAAACTGGCGGGACTTTTTGGCGGCCGCGGAGGTCGGTCGCGTAATGCTGGGGGTCAGTCCAAGCGCCTGGCGCGAGGCCTGCGAGGTTCTCGGCGATAAGCACGCGACGATTACGCTCGCTGCGATCTATCAGCGAGCCGATCAGATCAACAGTCCCGGCGGCTATCTGCGCAGCCTGACCGACAAAGCGCGGGAAGGCAAATTCTCGGCCTGGCCGATGATCATGGCGCTGCTGAACGCCAAGCTCGAAGCGGACAAAGCTGCTGCGAAGGCGCCGGCGACGGGTGAGGGCCGGGAAGGGGGCTTCGAAGTGTCTGATGCTCTTCGCCAATCGATGAAGAAATGGGATTCATGACGCGGATCGGGGCCGGAGAGCTGGGTTTCGTCCAGCCCGCTCATCACTCGTCGTCGACTAGGCAGTCGAAGGCATCGAGGAGGGTGTCGACGATCGTCTGGCCGAGAGCGTTCGCGACATTGGCGAGTTGCGCTTCGTCACCGGACCGGGCAGCCGTGGCGAGTGCAGAGCCCTGTTCACTGATGACGGAATTGGCCGCGCTCGATAGCCCACTGCGCGAACTCCTCGCGGTTGTTGATGACTAGGGTGTCCATGCTTCTGTGCTCCGGGCTTTACGGTTTGTTTGCCATGTTTCCAGTAGGGTCCAGGCCGCGCGATTTGTACTGCGTTCGCGCCCATTGTTCACCCCGGCATTTCTGTCTCAGCATCGTCGATCAGGCCGCTGCGTTTTGCACGGTCGATCAGGTTCTTGACGGAAGAGGGCGCCCATTTGGTTCCGCCGCGCGGCGTGCGCTCATGCAATCGCTCGAGCTGGTTCGCGATTTCGCGCAGTGTGAGCTCCGGATTGGACGAATGGATTCCGGCCACGAGCGTCATGAGACGATGCTCCGGCGGTCGCGGCGGCGACTTTCGCAGCAGCGACGCATCGGCCATGCCTTCCGAGACCATCCATTTGACCGCCCGCCGCAGCCGTTCCGGCGTCCAGTCGAAACCGCGCTGTTTGAGAACCCGTGCAATGTCGTCCCATGCGTGGTCCGGACGCATACGCTTCACAGTCGGAAGCCATTGTGAGGCTGTTGACTGAAGGCGTTCGCCATAGGCCGCTTGTTGCGCCAGCTTCATCTTCGAAAGCATCTCCGGCCGCCGCTCGCGGATCCCCGGATTGCCAGGTAGGCGTCCCTTGGCCTTTGCCGCTGCTATCCCGGCCTTGGTCCGCTCGGAGATCAAGGCACGCTCGAGCTGGGCCACGGCGCCGAGCACCTGCAGCGAGAACATGCCCTGGGGCGTACTCGTGTCGATCGGATCGCTCAGCGACCGGAAATGCGCACCCTTGGCGGTCAGGTCCTCGATAACATCGAGAAGATGGCTCACGGACCGCGCCAGGCGATCGAGCCGCACCACGACAAGCGTCTCGCCGGCACTGATCTGTTGGACGAGCCGCGATAGGGCAGGGCGGGCGCGAGAGGCGCCGGAACCGTGTTCCTGGATGATTGTATCGCAGCCGGCCGACCGCAACTCCATTTCCTGCGCCTGTGTCGCCTGCTCGTCCGTGGAGACGCGCGCATAGCCGATAAGCCGTCCCTGTGGTCGACGAGACGTGCGATTTCGTGTGTCAGTGGCCATTTGCAGCGCCTGGTGTCATTTGTCAAAGTTAGCTTCGATGCGGAACGCAGAAAATCAATACCTTAGCGATGACCATGGTCACACCCGTCGGTCCCTGATTCCCTATAGTTGTCTTCACTATGTAGCATAAATTGCCCATACTTCCCTTCAATGTCTGCGATTCGGATGAGGCGTGAGAGAGAGCCTTGGCAGAGCTGGAGGAAGATCCTGATCGGATTGCCGAACGCGGTACGCTTTTGCTGTCCGCCCAGGCGCGGCAGGAGGCGCAACGTCGCTATCCCGTGATAACGACCCTGGCGGCCCAGGAAGTGGTCTCAGCCGTTGATGCGCGAGCCGCAGCCGATCTTCTGGGGATCAGCTCTCGAACGATATACGCACTTGTCGCTCGTTTCCGGGCCTCCGGTGGAGTGATGAACTCGCTGGCTCCCCGAAAGCCGTCTGGCGGTCGCGGTCGATCGAGAATGCCGGCGCGGGTGGACGACATTGTCACCGCGGCAATCTACGAAACCTACCTGACGCGGCAAAAGCGTCGGATCATTCGGCTCGTCGAGGAAGTTCAACTTCGCTGCAAGAAGGCCGGTTTGGTGGCTCCGTCGGCCAAAACCATCCGCCGCCGTCTTGAGACTATTCGCGCCGAAGAGGTTGCACGTCGCCGTGAGGGCCCAGGCAGCGTTTCCGCACGACGGTTGACCTCGGCGGCCGGACATGGACCGATATCACACGCACCTCTTGATGTCGTTCAAATCGACCACACGCCGATCGATATCATCCTGGTGGACGAAGTCAGCCGCTTGCCGGTCGGGCGGCCATGGCTGACGGTGGCGATTGACGTCTATAGCCGTTGCATCACCGGCTTTCTGGTCTCGTTCGAAGCGCCGTCGGCCACCAGCGTTGGATTGTGCCTCGCTCACACCGGCGTCGAGAAGCGAGCTTATCTCGAAGGTCTCGGTCTGGATACCGAGTGGCCCATCGCCGGTATTCCGCGTCTCCTGCATCTCGACAACGCGGCGGAGTTTCATGGCGAAGCTCTTGCACGCGGTTGTCAGCAGCATGGGATCGACCTGGAGTACCGTCCGAAGGGCCAACCACATTTCGGCGGCGTGATCGAACGCCTGATCGGCACATTGATGGGCCTGGTGCACGATCTGCCGGGCACGACGTTCTCGAATCCGGTCGAACGTGGGACCTATGACAGCGACGCTGCGGCAATCCTGACCCTGTCCGAACTGGAGCATTGGCTGGCTCTGGCGATCACCGGTCGATACCATCAAGAGGTCCATGAAGGGATCATGGAGCCGCCGCTGGCACGGTGGAAGCGCGGTATTGCCGAGCATGGAAGCCCACGAGCAGTCGGCAACAGCCGGGAATTTCTGGTCGATTTCCTGCCTGTAGTGCGACGAACGATCCAACGGGATGGCTTCACGCTCGACTACATCACCTACTATTCCGACGTTCTGCGTCCATGGATCGCAAACCGGGATCGCTGCCGATCCTTCCTGATCCGCCGCGATCCCCGCGCCCTGTCGCAGATTTTCGTGCTCGAGCCAGACGGCCGCAGCTATGTGACAGTGCCCTGCCGGCGTCTGGAGCGGCCCGGAATCTCGCTTTTTGAGCATCGCCAGGCCGTCCGAATGATCAAGGCTGGCGGCCGAGCCCAGGTCGATGAAGAGGTCATCTTCAGGACGGTAGAGCAGCAGCGCGGGTTGGTGAAAGCCGCGGCACGGAAATCCAGAGCGGCGCGGCGGCAGTTGGCGCGACAAACTCCAACCGCCGAGGCGCCGGTGGATCGTGTGGTTGCCGTGCCGATGCCGACCATCGAAAACGAGGGCGACGGTGATGATCCGGCTACCGTCCTACCGCCATTTCCGGTGGAAAAATGGTGACAACGGATCTCAACCACCTTGCTCCAGACCTGCAAACGGTTGCTGCGGGAGACGACTCCCAAAGAATTGCGTTCATCCGGGGGCAGTGGTGGATTGGCTATCCTCAGGCACAAGCCGCACTCGATCTCCTTCGCACGGCCATGGAGAACGAGCCCGGACGCGTTCGACCGCAATGCTTTCTCCTGCTGGGGCCGACCAACAACGGAAAATCGATGATTGTCGAGAAGTTTCGACGGGATCATACGCCAGCGGCCTTGCCCGGCCGTGACGAGGAAAACATCCCCGTTGTCGTGGTGCAGATGCTTACCGATCCGGGTGTTGCGCGGTTCTACCAGCATCTCCTGGAGGTCCTGGGAGCTCCGGTCCGGAGAACCGCCCGCAAGCATGATCTCGAGGCGCAGGCCCTATCCACCCTCAAGAGGGTGGGCACCAAGGTTCTCATCATTGACGAGCTGCACAATATTCTCGCCGGTTCGTCGCCGGCGCAGCGTGAGTTCCTCAATTTGCTGCGTTTCCTCGGCAACGAATTGCGGATCCCGGTCGTGGGAGCGGGCACGCGCGACGCCTACCTCGCCATCCGTACCGATCCGCAGCTTGAGAACCGGTTCCATCCGATCATCCTGCCGGTATGGGAGGAGGGTGACGAGCTCGGCCGGCTGATCCAGAGCTTTGTGGCAACGTTTCCGCTTCGGAAGCCCTCATTTCTCAACTCGGCCGACCTGCAGCGCTGGGTTTTGGCTCGCACCGGCAGGACGATCGGCGAAATCGCGGCTCTTCTGCGTTCGGCCGCCGTCGCTGCGGTGGAAAGTGGAGAGGAGGCGATCAATCAGCGGTCCCTTCACCTGATGAAATATCACGGCCCGGCGGAGCGGCGGCGGCTCACCGAGAAGCTGCTGACCTGACGATGGCGATGAGGTTGCCAATTCATCCTCGGCCATTGGCGCAAGAAGCTCTGTCGTCATGGCTGTGGCGGCTCGCAGCCGAGTACGACATGGGCGCCGGGGAATTCGCTGAAGCTGCCTTGGGCATCAAGAGACTGGATATCGGGCTGGTGGATTTCTGGCCGTCTGCCATTTTGATCGAGAAGCTAGCGGAACGCACCGGTGTTCCTTCCGGTCGAATCCGGGCAATGACAATGGCGGCCTACGTTCCCTATCTGCTGGACAGCCTGACGCCGCAGAACGACATCTTTTCCAACTATTGCTGTCAGTTTGGTGCTTTCGAGAATCCTGCCCTGCGCATCCGGCCCGTGCGGGCTCCGTGGTGGCTCCCATGGCTTTCCGGCCATCTTGCCGGCGGCAGGATGGTCGGGTGCATTCACTGCCTGCGTAGTGATCTGCGCCGGTTTGGCAGGCTGCACTGGCGAGCGAACTGGATGGCGAGCTGCTCGGAGCATGGCGTTTTGCTGCAAGCTGCCAGCCCCGCCGAACAATCCGAATATCCAGCCCCCAAAGAGGCAGATGAGATTCTCGTCGTGCTCGACGGGTTGACCTTGCAGGCCGTCACCAAGGGCAGGGTGCGATTGCCCGGTGGCCGCATTGTTCATGGAGGGCTTTGGCTTCGCGTCCTCCGGGGCGTGATCGATGAGATCTGCCGGCCGCGCCGCATGAAGGATCCAGCACGCTCGCCGGTTGAGGCGGCGTGGGAAGTTGCAGGGCTGCCCTATCGCCATGCCCTGGGGCGCTGGGGCATTTTCGAGAAGTTGGGTCGTCTGGAGCGGGCCAACGTACTGAAAGTAGCCGCCTTAGTCATGCAGCCGCTGATCAGGGCGGGGCTCCAGCCATTGAAGATGTCCACGCGCCCATTGGAGGCCGACGCCTCACGCGCTGCTTCAGCTCCCGTTCTCGCGCTGGATTTCGAGTTGATGCCGATCGAAATCGAGAACATCACCATGCTGGCCCGTGAAAACGACGACGTTGCGATCGATCTGCGCCGGATGCTCAATCATCAGCCACGCAGCGCACGGTTCGTCGCTCAGACTGACGAAACCCTCGAAAGCTTGGGAATTCCGGTGTTGGCGCCGCTTCTCGTTGCCGGGACGCCTCATCGCTCCGGGCACCCCTACTGAAGTCAGCTTTGTCCCGCCAGTGCAGTCCACTGTGACAAATGACACCTGAGAGCCGTGTTGAAGGCGAATTTACAAACATAGAAGATACGGATAATCGATCGTTTGTAAACGTCTCTTAGGTCCATATCGGACCGTGCGGAACGCCGAAAAACCCGGAAAGACAGGCTCTCTCGTGGAGCTGAGCATCAATTGGCGGGCCTCTGTTCAATCATGAAGGCCGCAGCGCTCATTTATATAAAGAGGTGCCGGACAAATACTGATGTGACGGAAATGAAAGTTATGATAACTTCCGTATCGCATCGAAAGTAGCGTGTCTTCAATGACTTATGAATTCGGCGAATTGAACCACGAG
>PAPF01000011.1 GCA_002708825.1 Phyllobacteriaceae bacterium
GCCATGGGCACGGGGGCCGACGTGGCCGTGGAAAGCGCGGGCATCACGCTGCTGCGCGGCGACCTGAGCGGCATCGTGCGGGCACGCAACCTGGCGCGGGCGACGCTGCGGAACATCCGGCAGAACCTGTTCTTCGCCTTCGTCTACAACGGGGCGGGAATCCCGGTGGCCGCCGGCATTCTCTACCCGCTGACCGGAACCCTGTTGTCACCCATGATCGCGGCGGCGGCCATGAGTCTCTCCTCGGTTTCGGTGATTTCCAATTCGCTGCGATTGCGCCGCATCGACCTCGATACTTGACCTTCCAGCGAGTAGAAGGTCTATTTGAAGGCCATGCGCATGTTTCTCGCGATCTGCCTGGCCTTCGTATTCGTGCTCGCCCATCCGGGCGTGCCGACAGGACCTGCCCTTGCGCGGCAGGCGGAGGCGGCGGCCGTCACCACCTCTGCCGGGACGGACGTCCATGCCCATGACGAAGGTCACCTTGTCCTGACAGATGACGGGCACCCTTGCTGTCCGGGCATGGCTGCCGGAGCCGTCAGCCAGGGCAAGGCCAGCCATTGCAGCCTTGATGGCGGGTTCATCGCCTCGCATCCGGCGGGCCTTGCGTCGCGGGGCGCCTGCTTCCAGGTGCCGCCGGCTGCCCTCCGGCTCCAGGCGGCGGAACCCGGGGCGATCCTTCATCCTCCCATGCCCGCCTGATCCGCCCGGCCGTCTGCCATTGGCAGGGCAGGCCGCGATCACCGGAATTGAACGACGGACGATTGTCCGTTCGGCATGACAAGAGGATACCACCATGAATATCGGCCAGGCGGCGCAACACGCCAACCTTCCGCCCAAGACCATCCGCTATTACGAGGACATCGCGCTCATCAAGCCGGATCGCGCCGAGAACGGCTATCGGGACTATTCGGACGCTGACGTTCACCGGCTGCGCTTTCTCCAGCGGTCCCGCAGCCTCGGCTTCACCATCGAGGAATGCCGCACGCTGCTCTCGCTCTACGAGGACAAGCACCGCGCGAGCGCGGATGTAAAGGCACTGGCACGGCAGAAGATAACCGAGATCGAGCGCAAGATGGAGGAGCTCAAATCGCTGCGCGAAACGCTTTCCGTGCTGGTGGAGCATTGCCACGGCGATGACCGGCCGGATTGCCCGATCATCGAAAGCCTTGCCGGGGAAGGTATCGAATGAGCAGGCGGTTCGTGCTGGCGGGGTTTGCGGCGGTCGCCGGCGCCGATGATCCGCGGGCGGGAGGGAACCTTGCCTTTGGTTGCACGCTTTGCCGGGTGAGCCGGACATGGTGATCCTNTGCCTCGCTGCCGCACCGCGCATTTCCCTACCGTTAAGGAACACCCGTCATGACCATTGACCGCCGCGGTTTTCTCGCCGCCACGTCCGCCGCCGCCGCGTTTCTGCTTTTCCCCGGCACCGTAGCCGGAGCCGCCGGTGACCGCGTCATCGAACTTAAGGCCATGCCGGCGGATGGCCGGCTGGCGGGTCCGGACGGGCCGGTCTCCAGCCTCTGGACCTATAACGGCGTTTGTCCGGGGCCGGAAATCCGTGTCAGGCAGGGTGACCGGGTGAGGGTGCGCCTGGTCAATGCTCTGGAGGAGCCGACATCGATCCACTGGCACGGCATNCGGATCGACAACGCCATGGATGGCGTCGCCGGCCTGACGCAGGAGGCGGTTCCGCCGGGCGGCACGTTCGACTACGATTTCGTCGTGCCGGATGCCGGCACCTACTGGTATCACGCCCATACGCGAAGCTGGAGCCAGGTGGGGCGCGGGCTTNACGGCGCGCTGATCGTCGAGGAGCCGGAACCGGTCTATCCGAGGGCAAGCGATCTGGTGCTCGTGCTGGACGACTGGCGGCTGACCCGCGAGGGCGTGCTGGAAACGGCCAGCTTCGGATCTCTGATGGACTGGAGCCATGGCGGAAGGCTTGGCAACCATGCCACGGTGAATGGCGANAACCGGCCGGTTCTCGCGCTTGCAAGGGGAGAGCCCTCGCGCCTCCGGCTCATCAACGTCTGCAATTCCCGTATCCTGGCGCTCGATCCCGCGCGCCTCGGCGCGCGCATCCTGGCATGGGACGGTCAGCCGCTCGGCGAGGCGGTGGTGCCAGGTGGCGGCCCCCTGCCGCTCGGGCCCGGCCAGCGCGTCGACCTTCTGGTCATCCCGAGGGACGATTTCATGCTCGACGAGGTTTCGGGCGACCAGCCGTTTCCGCTCGCCGAATTCCGGGTCCGGGGCGAGGCGGTGTCCGGCACCGGCACGATGCCGGCACCGCTACCGCCGAACACGCTGCCGGAACCCGATCTTGCCGGCGCGGAGGTCATCAAGGTGGACATGCGGGGCGGCGCCATGGGCGGGCCTGTCTCCATCACCCACAAGGGCAAGGTTCTTGACGGCGAGGATTATCGCAGGACCGGGCAGGTCTGGGCCCTCAACGGCGTTGCGAACGCCATGGACAAGCCGATCGCTTCGGTGAAGCGCGGCGAGACCGTGATCATCGAAACAGCCAACAACACGGCGTTCGATCACGCCATGCACACCCACGGACATCATTTCCGCGTCATTTCCGTCAACGGTTCAGGGATGGACGGCCGCCAGCCCTGGCGTGACACGTTTCTCGTGGCGCCCGGTCAAACCGTCTCCATCGCCTTCGTCGCGGACAATCCCGGCAAGTGGCTTTATCACTGTCACATGCTGGAGCACGCGGCGGCCGGAATGACCTGCTGGTTCGAGGTGACATCATGAAGACGATCAATCGCAGAACCCTTCTCGCCGGAACAGGTGCGCTGGCGCTTGCCGCAGCCGGTGGCTATGGTCTCACGCGCAGCCGGGTCAGTGCCGAGGCGCTGGCAGACGGGAGGACCCGGCTGGCGATGCCGCCGCTGCTCGATACGACTGGAACCGGCAGGCTCGACCTGACGGCCCTTGCCGGAGAAACGCGTTTCCTCGGCGGCGCCCCGTCCGTCACCTTCGGTTACAACCAAGCCTATCTCGGCCCCACCATCCGCATGCGCAACGGACCGCTCGCGGCGCGGGTGCAGAATGCGCTGGACGATCCGGTGACGGTGCACTGGCACGGGCTGATCGTGCCGGGCGAGCATGATGGCGGCCCGCATTCGCCAATCCGTCCAGGCGGCGTCTGGTCGCCGGACATGCAACTGGACCAGCCGCCCGGAACACCGTTCTACCATACGCATGTTCATGGCCAGACCGCCAGCCATGTCTACCGCGGACTGGCCGGAGTCATCCACCTGGAAGATGNCCGTGATGATGAACGCGGCCTGCCGGTCTCCTACGGCATCGATGACCTCACACTCGTCCTTCAGGACCGGCGTTTCGATGAACGGGGCCGGATGGTCTATGATCTGTCGATGATGGACGTGATGCACGGCTTCACCGGCGACATGATGCTGGTCAACGGTCAGGCTTCGGCTGTTGCCGTCATTCCGCGCGCCGTGGTCCGCCTTCGCCTGATCAACGGGTCCAATGCCCGGATCTACACACTGTTCGCCGAGGACGGGCGGCCGCTCCATCTTGCCGCGAGCGATGGCGGGTTCCTGCCGGAGCCAGTTGCCCTTGACGCGCTGCGTCTCGGGCCGGGGGAGCGGGCGGAGGTGCTTGTCGATTTTACCGGAGGACAGCCGACTACACTGATGAGCCGGGACGACCCCAACCAGGGCCCCGCAGGCATGATGGGGCGCTTCGGCGCTATGATGGATGCCGTGATCCCCGGCTCGTTTCCGGTCCTGCCGCTGCTGGTGGACGAAACCCTGCCGACCCGCATCAGCACCGTCCCCGACCGCCTTGCCGACACGCATCCGGACCTGACGGACCAGGTCGTGGCGACGCGCCGCTTCTCGCTCGACATGGGTATGGGTGGCATGATGGGCGGAATGATGGGCCGTGGCGGAATGATGGGCGGTTTCGCGATCAACGGCCGACCCTTCGACATGAACCGGATCGACCTTGAGGTGAAGCGCGATACGGTGGAGCGCTGGGTGGTTTCAAGCCCTATGCTGTCACATCCCTTTCATGTTCACGGCGTTTCATTCCAGGTCGTCCGGGAAAACGGTGTCGCACCTCGGCCCGAGAGCAGGGGCTGGAAGGACACCGTGGTTGTGCCGGCCGGCGGCGAATCGGAACTGTTCGTCCGCTTCACGCAATCCGCCAGCCGTGAGACGCCNTACATGTTCCATTGCCATATCCTTGAACATGAGGATGCCGGCATGATGGGCCAGTTCACGGTCAGCTAGATCGGCCGGTCCTCAACTGCGCAGGTATTTGATCAGGGCGGCAATCGCCAGCAGGACAAGGAGGAGGATCAGCAGCCACTGTATGAGCGGGTCAAGACCGGTGGCAGGGGGTGCCACACGCGGCATGAGATCCGAATAGGTCCAGCGCAGGCTCACCTCGGTGTAGTAATATTCGAAGCCGATGGTGAGCAGCAGACCAGTTGCCATGTAGATGGCGGCCGGCAATGGCTGCCGTGTCTGGAGCCATAGGAGCGAGCGGGCGCACGCCTGTCCAACGAAGAGGCGGGCTGGCGCCGGAATGCNGACCCCGTCTCCACCTTGAAGCGGGACATCCAGGTCGGCTATCGCGGCTTCTGAAGACGCTCCCGATAACCGGGTGTGATCGCGGACAATGAAGGTCTCGTGCCTCGGCGGGCCTACGCCGGGTTCCTCCCGGTCAAACAGGTGGTTCCAATCCGTCATGTCGGCGGCGCCGGAACGCATCCCCATGGCCCGTGCGGGTTTTCCTGGGACTTCGACTTGCCACCATGACGGAATCCGGCGCTGAACAGGAGTGCCGCGCCGCGACAACGGGGCCGAACTGACCAGTAACGCCACCCTGCGATGGTTGTCCAAGCCCCGGATCGCAATGGTAATCCATCGGGTCAGGCAAGCTGATCCAGACGGTTTCGTCTAGCGTGTCAATGCCCGCTCCCGAGGGCCGAATGCCCACTGGTTCCCGACTCTTGCCGAAGCGGGTCAAAAGTTGGAGGATCAACAAGGATATACAAAGAGTAGCGCCCATAGGGCGCTATCGGTCACAGGACGGCGATCTCGTCGATCGATTCCGATGGCGCCACCAGCCCGCCAGCGTCCGGCGGTGCAGGGAATTGTATAAGGACATGGACAAGCTTTCCGTCATGCACGCCTTTCGCCGGATTGTCGAACGCCACAGCTTTGCGCGCGCGGCAGAGGATCTTGGCGTCTCACCTGCGCTTCTGAGCCGGGAGATCAAGCTGCTCGAAGAGAGCCTTGGCACAACGCTGCTCACACGCACGACACGCTCCATGTCGCTCACCGATGCCGGGCGGCTCTACTACGACGAGTCGAGCGGCATCCTCGATGCGGTGAACGAGGTCGAGACCCGCATCCGAGAGGGGGCCGGGGCGGTGCGCGGTCACCTGAAGGTCAATGCCTCCAGTTCATTCGGGCAGACGGTGATCGCGCCAATCCTGCCAGGTTTCCTTGACGCCCATCCCGACTTGCGGCTCACGCTTTCGATGGACGACCGGGTCGTGGACATGGTCGAGGGCGGGTTCGACGTCTCGATCCGCATCCGCCCCGCCATGCCGGACTCGGCACTGGTGGCGCGCAAGATCGGGACGATGCGGCAACGGATCTTCGCAGCGCCCGCCTATCTCGAAAGGGCGGGCGTTCCAAAGGCCCCGCAGGACATTGCGCGGCACAGGGTCATCGGTTTCCTGCTCGCGGACCACCTGACAAGCTGGAGCCTGCAAGGTCCCGCAGGCAAGACCACCATCGAGCTCGATCCACCGGTTCGTGTCGGAAACAGTCTCGTGCTGCGCGATCTGCTGATCACCGGCCAGGGCATCGGCACGCTCCCGGACTTCGTCTCCAACGAGGCCGAGCGGCGGGGCGAGCTTGTGCGCGTCTTGCCCGGCTGGGATCTCCCGGCCCCCGACATCTTCGCGGTGACGGCCTCCCGGCTGGGCATGGACGCCAAGGTCACGGCATTTCTCGACCACCTGCGTGCCGCGCTATAGCCCTGACATTCTTCAGCCCACGTAAAGAATGAAGTGACAGCCGGCCGGTTATTCCGGCCCGGCCATTCCCCGATCCTCTCAGGCAACGAAACCCGAAGCCTTGAGAGGATACCATGACCCGCATTCTCGTTCTCTACTATTCCAGCTACGGCCATGTCCGCGCGCTAGCGCAGGCCGAGGCCGAAGGTGCCCGCAGCGTGCCCGGCACCCATGTCGACCTTCGCCGGGTGCCCGAGACCGTCCCTGAGGACATCCGGCAGAAGGCCGGCTTTTTTGGCGACGACACGCCCGTTGCCAGCCCTGCCGACCTGGCGTCCTATGACGCCATCATCTTCGGCACGCCGACGCTGTTTGGCATGATGGCCGGGCAGATGAAGTCCTTCCTCGACCAGGCTGGCGGTCTCTGGGCGAGGAACGCGCTGGTGGGCAAGGTCGCCGCCGTCTTTGCCTCCACCGGTTCGCAACACGGGGGGCATGAGGCGACACTGCTCTCCACCCAGATCCCTCTCCAGCACTTCGGGATGCTAATCGTCGGCATGCCCTACACCTTTGCCGGTCAGACGACGGCCGAGGGCATCGTCGGCGGCGCGCCCTATGGCGCGGGAACGATTGCCGGTGCCGACGGCTCGCGCGTGCCCACCGGGACCGACCTCGCCGGTGCGCGCTTCCAGGGCGCCCATGTGGCGCGGATTGCCGCGCGCCTCTCCGGGGCAGGCCTGGGCGAGGCGGCTGCGTGATGACCGCCCTCACCATCGATTTCTTCCACGACGTGGTCTGCTGCTGGTGCTTCAACATCTCGTCGCGCATGCGCAGTCTTGGCGATGAGTTCGATCTCGACATCCGGCACCGGACCTTTGTCCTGCAGGCGAACACCGCCGAGATGGCCGCGCGCTGGGGCAGCCCCGCAGACGCCCGGGAGACCATCCTCGGCCACTGGGCGGTCTGCCGTGAGAACAGCGACCAGCCGGAGCGCGTCGATATCGACGCCATGCGTGCGGCCCCGTTCGACTATCCGCACGGCATGACCGCCGCGCTGGGGTGCAAGGCAGCCGAACGGCTTGGCGGACAGGCCGCCCACTGGGACATGTTCGACCGGCTGCAGCGTGCCCATCTGGCCGAGGCGCGGAACGTCGCCGATCCTGCCACGGTATTGCACGTTGCCCGAGACCTCGGCTTCGAGGCCTCGGCCTTCGCAGAGGTCGTCGACGATCCGGAAACCATGCGAGCCGTGGAGGCCGATCGGCAATATGCCCGGGCCCTTGAGGTCCGGTCCATCCCGACGCTCATCATTCGCGAAACGGGCACCCGGCTCGTCAACGGACCACGCGAGGACCTGGCCGCGCAGCTGCAAACCGTCCTCTGCCTCGTCGCCTGAAAGGAAATCCAATGACCCTCCGGTTCCTTCGCCCAGGTGCCCGGCACCGCCGGCACGTTCCGCGCGGCGTGCCGCCTGACATGACGCCCCACCTGATGCGCGATATCGGTCTCGAGCCCTGGCCCGAACGTCCGCGTCTTCCGCTTTTCCATTTCTGCTGAGCCAGTCCCGGAGACATGACCCATGTCACGCACCACCGATACTCTTTTTACCGCGCTTGCACCGGCCGTCTGGGGCAGCACCTATCTCGTCACGACCGAGGCGCTGCCCGCAGGCTACCCCATCACGATGGCGGCGCTGCGCGCCTTGCCGGCCGGGCTCCTCTTGCTCGCGTTCACGCGCTGTCTGCCGCCCCGTGCCTGGCTTGGCCGTGCCTTTCTGCTCGGCAGCTTCAACTTCGCGCTGTTCTGGGCGCTCTTGTTCGTGGCTGCCTACAGGCTTCCCGGCGGAGTGGCAGCCACACTGGGGTCGTTGCAGGCAATGATGGTGATCCTGATGGCGCGCGGCTGGCTCGGCACGCCAATCCGGGCGGGGGCGGTCGCTGCGGCAGGGGCGGGCGGTCTGGGCGTGGCGATGCTGCTGATCGGTCCTGATGCCGCATTTGACCCAGTGGGTATCGCAGCCGGGCTCGGTGGCGCGGCGTCCATGGCGGCGGGCACGGTCCTCAGCCGGAAATGGCAGCCGCCGGTATCTGCGCTGAGCTTTACCGCGTGGCAACTGACCGCCGGCGGGCTGATCCTGTTGCCGCTGGCGCTGGTCATGGAACCCGCGCTGCCGCCCCTGACGGCGACAAACCTCGCCGGGCTTGCCTGGCTCGGCATCATAGGTGCTGCGGCCAGCTATGTCATCTGGTTCCGGGGTATCGCCCGGATAGAGCCCGGCGCCGTCTCGATGCTCGGCATGATGAGTCCCGTGACGGCCGTGCTGCTCGGGTGGGTGGTTCTGGGCCAGTCCCTGTCACCGCTGCAGGGGCTTGGTGCCGCCATTGTCCTCGGCTCCGTCTGGGCAGGTCAACGGGCGAACCGCCCAGCCGCCGAAGGCCCGACCGTGCACACGGCCCAGAGCCGGGCAAGGGCCGCCTGAACGCCATTTCAGAAAGGACTTCGCGAATGTTGCCGCTGACATTGACCCGGAACCTTGCGCGCAAGGCGCGCCTCGCCGGCCTGCTCTATATCGTCATCATTTCTTGGCTGGTCTCGGCGCCCCGAGCGGCGATGGGCATGGCTGTGGTCAGGGCCCACCGTCCAATGTTCAGCCGCTGACTGATGCCTGTTAACTGCATGCACCAGCCCAAATGACCATCCTCCAAAGCGTCGGCCGCTTCGTTCGCATCCACGGCGTCTCACGGCCGTCGCAATACCAGTAGGGCAATCAGCGCAGCAAGGCCGATCCCCGCCGTCAGCCAGATCGCCGAAAGGCCCCAAGTGGTCAGCGCGGCGCCGAAGATCAACGGGGCGGCCGCTTGCAGGATGCGGGCCGGGGCGTTCAGCCAGCCGATCCGCCGCCCGTAGCCCGCCGTGCCGAACAGGGCCAGCGGCAGCGTGCCCTTGGCGATGGTCAGGATGCCGTTCCCCGCGCCGTGCAGGAGCGCGAAAGCATAGGCCGCGGGTCCGCCGAAGATCACCAGGGCCACCGCAGCAACCGGATGAGCGGCGGCCGCTGCGCGCGTGGAGATCAGTGGATGGAACCGGCGCAGCAGGCCGAACTCCAGCGCCCGTGCNGCTACCTGCGCCGGTCCAATGAGCGCGCCGGCCGCGATGGAAACGGCCGTGCTGGCCCCCGCCGCCTGCAAGAGCCCCGGCAAGTGCGCGGCCATGGCGGTCGAGTTGAACCATGTCGCGGCGAAGACGAAGGCGAGCAGCCAGAGCGCCATGCGCGACGGCGGCGGCCCGTTCTCGACCGGTGTGCTCGCGGCAGCGATCCTTTCGGTCCCTTTCGGCAGCCACGCGTTCAGCGGCAAGGCCACGAACAGATGGATCAGCGCCCAGCCGATGCAGGCTTCCCGCCATCCCCAGGTCGCCAGCATCATTCCGGAAAGCGGCCAGCCGACCGTGCTCGCAAACCCGGCGATCAGGGTGATCCCCGTGATCGGCCCGCGGGCGTCCTTGCCATAGATACCCGCCAGAGTGGCAAACCCCGCCTCGTAGAGCCCGATCCCCATGCCGAGCCCGATCACTGCCCAGCCTGCGAAAAGGACCGGAGGCGTCGCAGCCAGGGCGAGCAATCCGAGACCTGCCGCGAAGACGAGGTTGGACAGCATCAGCATGCCGCGCCCGCCGACGCCGTCGATCCGCGCTCCGGCCCAGGGGCTGACCATGGCCGAGACCACCATCGCCATGGAAAAGGCACCGAAGACCCAGACAGGCGACAGGCCGAGTTCCTCGGCCATGGGCACGGCCAGAACTGCGGGGATGTAGTAGCTCGAGGCCCAGCTGACGGTGAGGGAGGATCCGAGCGCGGTGACAATCAGCCCGCGCCGCGCCGGAGACAGTCGTGAAATCATGGTTATGGTTCGCTCAGGAATGGCACGGCGAGACCGTAGGCCTCGCCGCAACGCATGTCATCAAGGCTCAGAGCTGGAACGGCAAGCCCGACGCGAAGACCTGCGGATCGTGGCCGTGAGCCAAGATGANCACATTACTGGTTTTGTAAATGATCCGATGGAAACCAGGCGCAAGGGGCATCTGCTTGCCTCAGAACGGTTAGGGCCAGGCGGTTATGCTCTCGCCGAAAACGTCGGGCTGATCGGCAATAGTCCATTCGGCGGTCACCGCCATGAATATGCGATAGCCGTCATTATGTTTTGACCCGATTGCGGTGATGGACCGGGCGAAAGTTTGCTCCGGTTCGCCCGGTGCGCCGAGGCACGAAAAATGGCAATAGCGGTGGATCCGAGCCGGAATGCTTGCGGCGCCAGAAGGCATCCCCATGGGGCGTGCGGGCTCACCTAGGACTTCGACGTGTCACCATGGCGGGATCCGGCGCCGGACGGGAGCGCCTTGGTTCCTGGGGGGCTAACCAAAACCTAAAAACATCCTGGTGATACGAACACAAAGCTCGGAGTGTGGTGCCTGCGGTTGTGCGCGTCAGTTCGCTGGGTCAAACTACGTCCTTGCTGTTGGTTTCTATGCGGTATGCCTACGAAATTGAGGAAGAGGTGAATGGCTCACGTCTACAAGGAAAAGACGCTGCAATTGGCAGCAATCGGCTGGTTGAGTAAGCACAAGGGCTATGATGAACTTGCTGGAGATGTGGAAGCAACCGGTGACCGGATGGACAGCATCGGCCTGCTCGAGGGCGTTGTCATTGCGGTGGAGGTCAAGCCGGCAGTCTACGGTGGCATGACCAGGTTCAGAGATGATCGAAGTGGCTCACTAGAAGCAAAGATAGCCGCGACGATCGGTGGTCTCATTCGGGGTGCCCAAGACCGCCAGCTTGAGATCATCCGCAAGCACTGGCTTCCGTCCGAACCACCGGAAATCGCTATTCTCGCGGGTCACTATACGGATTCAGGACTGGCGGAACTGAAAGCCATGCTGGAGGAACGTGGGGCAGGCTGGTGCTTCAACTCTCGCATCTGGCGGTGGGATGGTTTGCAGGTCGAGACACTGTTTCGCTTCGACAGCGCGCGCGTCCCGCGAGACTGGCAGCAGGTCTCCGTGCCCGCAATGGTCGGCGTGCAAAGACGACGACGTGCGCCGTCAATGGACGAATTCAGGGAGATGGCCGAGCAGGCCGGCTATGGCGACACGTTCGAGGCCTTCCTGCATCATGCCCGCGAAGAAAATTACCGTGTCAGCCGACTCATTTCGTGCATCAACATCAGGGGACCTGGGAAGTCGGGCTTGGTGATTTCTGTATTTCTGGACGGCATCGACGGCGACAAGGGAATCAACGCCGGTGTCGATGCAGCCCGCATCGAGAGGGCTATGGGACAAAACATGCCCGGGGAGTGGGCGCCCCGCATGGGTTATCACAATACCAATCGATATTTCAGATCGCCCGAGGATGTTGCGCATCTCTTTGCCAGTATTCGGCCCGAATGATGACGGACCGTTATGATCGTGTGCATCAAGCCAGCGCCGCGAGCCACTTTGCCGTTTCGGGCGTCCGCTTCCGGCTCGCCGCTATCCGGTCGCGCCAAGGTGGCGCCACGCGATAGGGCGTCCTCATAGTCTTCGGCAATCTCGTCAGAGCCGATTAGCTCGGATGCCTGCTCGTCGAGATGCAGGCGCAGTAAGATCTAGTAGGCTACCATGGCAGGTCGGCTATGTGCCACGATTACCATGTTATCTGCACTCCTTGAGTTTGTGCATCAGTCTGTTTATTGCTGCGCATAACCTCTGCAAGCAAGACAGGTCGTCTGGATCACAAGGCAATAGCATGCCCGCCAGTCGAAACCTCTCGGCCTATGCCTTCTTGAGCACGCGCCGCAGCAACTGCACCCGCCGCAGCGTCGGGGCGGGGTCGCGGCCGTCCGAGATCATCCGCAGGAAGGTGATCCACGCCTTCTCGTTTTCGCTCAATCCCGAAATCGTCATTTGCCGAAGATCCCCCTGATCGCCGCACGCGCCCGGGTCGTCAGCGCGGGGTCGCTGTTGTCGCTGGCGTCGCGCAACTCGTCGAGCCAGGCGGCCTCGTTCTCGGTCAC
The DNA here is from genome assembly GCA_002708825.1 of Phyllobacteriaceae bacterium. Lineage (GTDB taxonomy): Bacteria > Pseudomonadota > Alphaproteobacteria > Rhizobiales > Rhizobiaceae > Zhengella. The sequence continues at coordinate 12,061 of PAPF01000011.1, forward strand.
GACCGCGCGGAAGATCTGCCGGATCGCCGTCTCCGTCGTCGGGCTGTCATGCTGGTCTAGGGCCATGCGGAACAGCAGGGCCGCGTCGCATTCGAGCGCCTTGGCCAGCGCTGGCACGCGGTCGAGCGCCAGCTTCGACGATCCGTTCTTGATCATCGACATGATATTCGCGTTGGTGAAACCAGCCTCGGTGGCGATCTGCGCCTGCGTCTTGCGGTATTTCAGTTCCAGCACCCTCCTGGTGACGAACTTCGCCAGGAGGGTGTCTGCGTAAGGGCGGCCGGGCTTGCGGTTGGACATTATCAGCGTCTCCATCTGCACACGCGACATGCGTGCTTCTGATGAGCGCTATAGCGAGGGGTCAGCGGGGAGTTGTCAGGGGGAAGAAAACTTGTGAGAACAATAGGTTGTAGCAATTGCGGCGATGTGGGCAAAATTGCCGACAGGTTCACTGAACCTAAAGGGAACTACGTAGAATGCCGCTAAGTGCTTGAAAAGGATGGTGGGCGTGACAGGGATTGAACCTGTGACCCCTACGATGTCAACGTAGTGCTCTCCCGCTGAGCTACACGCCCATCCGTGGAGCGGCATAGACCACAAAGCGGGTGCGCCCGTCAATAGGTGCGCGAAGCAAAAAAACCGGGCGCCCGAAGGGCAACAAAAAAGCCCGCGCAGGGCGCGGGCCGCATTGCCTTGACAGGCGTTCCGGACAACCGTTCAGGCAGCTTCCAGCATCTTGGAAACCTCGGCGACGAGGTCGCGCAGGTGGAAGGGCTTGGACAAGATGCGTGCATCCTTCGGCGCCTTGGAATCGGGGTTGAGTGCCACGGCGGCAAAGCCCGTGATGAACATGACCTTCAGGTCGGGGTCGATCTCGGTCGCGCGGCGGGCGAGTTCGATCCCGTCCATCTCCGGCATGACGATGTCGGTGAGGAGCAGGTTGAACGGTTCCTCGCGCAAACGCTCGAAGGCGGAGGCGCCATTGTCGAAATCGCAGACATCGTAGCCTGCCTTCTCCAGCGCCTTCACGAGGAAGCGGCGCATGTCGTTGTCGTCTTCTGCCAGTAGGATGCGCGTCATGGTTCCATGTCCGTTGGCGCAGGGATCGTCCTGCATGTCTTGACCATGACCTTTCTATGACGCGGCGGGGGTAAACATCAAGTGAATGAACGAGACGCCGGTGTCGCCGTGCAAGCCATCCTGCGGCGCCCGGCGGTGGCTGGACAGCGGCCACGCTGGCTGCCATTGTCCCGGTCCAGGGAGACGGAGACGGCATGAACGACATGGCAAGCGACGTAGCGGATGATTTCCGGGCGGTTGCGCCGTTTCACGCGCTCATGCCGGTGCGTCAGGCCGTTCCCTTCGTCTACAATTCGCCGCATAGCGGCCGCCACTATCCCAAACGCTTCCTCGACATGGTGCGCCTCGATGCCCATGCCATCCGCCGTTCGGAAGACTGCCACGTGGACGTGCTGTTCCGCCACGTGGCAGAGCAGGGCGCACCGCTGCTTTCGGCCGGATTTCCGCGCGCCTATCTCGATGTCAACCGCGAAGCCTACGAACTCGATCCCAAGATGTTCAGCGACCGGCTTCCGCCCTTCGTCAACATGCGCTCCGTCAGGGTCGCCGGCGGGTTGGGCACGGTTCCGCGTATCGTGTCGGAAGGTGTCCATATCTATGACGGCAAATTGCGGGCGGCCGAGGCGCTGCTTCGGGTGGAGCACTACTACAAGCCCTATCACGCCCGCCTTCGCCGGATGCTGCTGACCACGCATGCCCTGTTCGGCATGGCCGTGCTTGTCGACTGCCATTCCATGCCTGCCTCGGTACGGGTTCCCGAGAGCGGAGGGGCCGCCGATTTCATCATCGGCGACCGGTTTGCCACCGCTGCCAACCCGGCGCTGAGCGACCATGCCATCGCCCTTCTCAGGGGCATGGGCTACCGCGTGGCCTACAACAAGCCCTATGCCGGCGGCTTCATCACCGAACACTACGGACGCCCGGCGCGGGGTCTGCACGCCATACAGGTTGAGGTCAATCGCGGCCTCTATCTCAACGAGGCGACCTACGAGCCGACAGCGGGCTTCGAGGCCCTGCGCGCCGACCTCGAACGGTTCACGGCGGCTCTTGCTGCCTTGCCGGCCGAGATGCTGGCGCCGCCGGTCCTCGCGGCCGAATGAAAAAGCGCAACAGGGCGTAAAAAAAGACCGCGACGCTAGGCGGCGCGGTCCAAGTCTAGGGAGGAAACGCCCAAGGAGGGCATGGACAGGACTGGCCTGTCCGATTACAGGTTATGTTGCATCGCAAAAAAGTCAACCCGCATTAACTATTCCTCGATTGTACCTTGGTGCAGGTCCGGGCAGCATGCCGGCGCCCGGCGGCATCACTCACCGCACGGACAGACCCCATGACAGGATTTGCCGACTTCTTCCGACAGGCCGCCGAAGCCGCCGCGCGCGAGGGACTGCCCCGGTTCCGGGCCGGGCTTGGCGTGGACAACAAGCTGGACGAGGGGTTCGATCCGGTCACGGAAGCCGACCGCGCCATCGAGCGGGCCATCCGCGAGCTGATCGCCAAAGCATATCCGGACCACGGGATCCTGGGCGAGGAAGAGGGCGGAGAGGGGCTGGAGCGCGATTGCGTCTGGGTCATCGATCCCATCGACGGAACACGGGCCTTCATCTCCGGCCTGCCGGTCTGGGGAACGCTCATGGGCCTGACCGAACAGGGCGACGCGGTGGCCGGCATGATGGCGCAGCCCTTCACCGGCGAACTCTTCTACGGCGACGAGACCGGCGCCCACTACGAAGGCCCCGGCGGGCCGCGCCGGCTGGCGACACGCAAGACGCCCTCACTGTCGCAGGCATCGCTGTTCACCACCTCGCCCGCCCTCTACCAGGGTGACATGCGGCGCAGATACGATGCGCTGGAACGCGTGGTGCGCCTGCCGCGCTATGGCACCGACTGCTACGCCTTCGCCATGGTCGCGGCCGGGCATGCCGACATGGCCTGCGAATGCGGGCTGAAGCCCTATGACATCGTCGGGCTGATCCCGATCATCGAGAAGGCCGGCGGGGTCGTCACGCGCTGGGATGGCGGTCCGGCCGAGACCGGCGGGGATATCCTCGCTTCAGGCAATCCGGCGCTCCATGGCGAGGCGCTGGCGCTGCTGAACGGCTGACGGGGTGCGGGCGCGAGGCACCGGTCTCAGGCCGGAGCTTCCCCGTCGAAGAAGGCGAGCATGGCGGCCATCATGGGCGCGCGATAGGCGTCGGCTTCCTGCATGAGTTCATGGCGGGCACCGTCGATGGTCAGGCAGGATCCCGAACGCATCCGCCGGCCGTAATCCTCCACCGCGCGCAGCGGCACGATCTGGTCGGCGCCGGCGGCAACCAGCAGAGCGGGTATGCGCAGACCGGCGATGAATTCCGGGTCGCGCACCGTCTCGATTGCCTGGATCGCGGCGTTGACCCAGCCTGCGGTCGGTCCGCCGAGCGCCAGTTCGCGATGCCTTTCATAAAGCGTGGCATTGCGCATGTAGCGGTCGTAATCGCTGGTCAGCCTGTTTCCCATGAAGGGGGCGATCTCGCGCGGGCGCTTGCCTCCGGCGATGTACATGGTGCCCAGCCCGATCATGGTGAGGAAACGCGCCACGAAGGCGATGCCGCCTTGCGACAATGGCGGATGGCTCAGTTCGAGCAGCGGCGAGGCCAGGACCATGCGGCGGATGCGGTTGACCATGCGGTCGCTGGCCAGCAGTGCGACGAGCGCGCCGGTGGAATGGGCCAGGATGTGGAACGGCGCGCGGCAATCGGGCAGGATCACATCGGCGAAGACCTGCTCCAGGTCCTTCACATAGCCCTCGAAATCGTCGGCGTGGCCCTTGCCGCGATCGCGCAGCAGGCGCGTCGAGCCGCCCTGTCCGCGCCAGTCGAAGGTGGCGCATTCATAGCCTGCCGCGCAAAGTTCGGTGATCGTCTCGAAATATTTCTCTATGCACTCGTTGCGGCCATGCAGGATGATGATGGTGCCGCGCAGCGGCCGGCCCGTGGCCGGAAACCGCGCATAGCGCAGGCGCATGCCGTCGCCCGTCACCACATGACCCGCAACGGCGCCCTCGGGCACCGGGTTCTGCGGCATGGCGACAAGCAGATCTTCGTCCTGTCCGGCGGCAACGTCCATGCAATGGCCATGTCTTTGCGAGTAACAGCGCTCCGGCATAGTCAGGCACGGCTGCAAAAGCAAAGAAAATGTGGCGGGCGGGAAGAGATGCGGCGGACGCAGGGACGTCCGGCCGGGTCCTTTCGCAGGTCGGGAAGAACGCGGATCCGGGAGGAAGGGACGATACACCCGGATCCGCTCCGCCATCCGGCCTTGTCTGCCGTCCGAGCGTTGAAGGGAGAATGCCACGGCCTGCCTGAACGCAGGCGGAAGGCGTTGTTCATGTGCCGTTCATGCGGTGTGGGCGCCGCAATCGCGCGCCGTCTTGAAACCGGCACGCGGCCTTCCCAAATGGAGAATGCAGCCGCCGAAACCGGGGCTGCTGGTCCGCACCGGAACGCCAGAACGGGTTCCATGCGCCGGGCCAAACGCAACAACACGTCGCTTCCCATGGAGGACTTACCATGCGTCACGTCGATTTTTCCCCCCTCTACCGTTCGACCGTCGGCTTCGACCGTCTCTTCACCATGCTCGACAGCCTTGCCCAGCCGGACAACGGCCAGTCCTATCCGCCCTACAACATCGAGCGCACCGGCGAGAACGCCTACCGCATCACCATGGCGGTTGCCGGTTTCTCCGAGGCCGACCTCTCCATCGAGGCCAAGCGCAATGCGCTGACGATCAAGGGCGAGAAGAGCGAGGACGAGAAGGACGAGGGCCGCGAATTCCTGCATCGCGGCATCGCCGCGCGCAGCTTCGAGCGCCGGTTCCAGCTTGCCGACCACGTCGAGGTGACTGGTGCGGAACTGGTCAACGGCCTGCTGCATGTCGACCTCAAGCGCGAAATCCCGGAAGAGATGAAGCCGCGCAGGATCGCCATTGCCGGCGGCGGCCGCAAGGACGCAAGGCAGATCGAGGCCAAGGCCGAGTAACCGGTTTTTTCCTTCCTTGGCCTCCAGCCATGACAGGGCGGCGCCTCACGGCGCTGCCCTTTTCGTTTGCGCGGTCAGGCCGCGCGCCCGGCCATGGCCGCCGGTGCGGCTTCAGCACGGCGGGCAATCAGCCCGTCCACGGACAAGAGGCCGGCACCCTTGAAGACCAGATAGGCGAGCGGCAGGACCCAAAGCAGGCGCTGGTCGGCGATGATGGCGTCAGGGAAGCGGTCGAAGAACGCGCCCGTGGCCTCCGCGCCAATGTTGTGGAACATGATGTCGACATAGCTCTGCACCGCGATGAAGCCGATCATGCCGAATGCGGCCAGGCGCGTGGCCAGTCCGAGGACGATGAGCAGGGGCAGGGCAAACTCCGCATAGGTGCCGAAGATGACAATGATCTTCCAGGGGAAGAAGGCGACATTGGCGGTGTCGTAGCCGGCCGCCTCGATGACCGGCGGCAGCATCTGGTAATAGGCGCCGTCGGATATGGTGAAGAAGCCGGCAAACCCGGTTCCGACCTTGGTGAGGGCGGAATTCCAGTAATAGCCGAACAGGACGGAGGCGAAAGCCAGGCGGGCTGCCAGGCCCATCAGCCACCGGTCGCTGATGGCTTCCAGCCTGCCGGCAATGGCCGCGTGGAGGCGGGCCATCCGATCGATCATCGCGTTCATGTCAGTTATCCTCTCCTGTTGCGCAAGCCGGCTCGATGGCGGCAAGGGCGCCCGCCGCCAGCAGCAGGCCAAGGCTCGCGCCGATATCGAATGCTTCGTGTCCGGCGGCTTCCCCCGCCGCGTGAGCTTCTTCCAGGGTCGCGCCGTCGAGCAGGCGGGCGGCGAAGGCGGCCGCACTTTCGTCAAGCAGACGGATTTCCACGCTCAGGTGCGGGCGTGTCACAAGCACGGTCTGTGCGCCGCCGGGACTGGCGGGCAGGCCGGCGCGCCCGGCCTCCATCAGGTCCGCGATGGCGAAGGGCGCGGCAATTATGCGGGCGGCAGGGCGCGGCCTGAACCGGGTTTCTGCCAGGGATTCCGGCGGAATGGCGGAAAGGGCGCCCGCCTCCATCGGTGCGGCATCGGCGGCGTGCCAGGCATCGAGCCAGGCGCGCTCCAGCCGTGCCAGATGGGCAAGCCAGGGCATTTGCTGGCGCGCCGGCGGAAAGCGGTCCAGAAAGGCAGGGAAATCGCGGCCGAGTTCAGCCAGAATGGGGGAGCGCGGCGGGCATTCCTCCAGATAGAGGCGTGCCGCATGGGCGAAGCGCTCCTTGCCGGTAAGCGCGGCAACCGCCGGAAAGATGTCGGCGATGGCCGTGACCAGCGAATGGACGACATTGTTCCGGTAGACGGCAAAACGCCGGACGGCACCTCCGCCGCCGCGCCGGGTTACGCCCGCCGGCATGGGCGCCAGCGGGTCGGTCAGTGCGCCGGCGAAGGCGTTGCGGTTCCAGGCTTTCTCAGCAGGCGGCATGGCGCTTGCCTATCATGTAGGTGGTGGCGGCGTCGTCGAGTATGGCCTGGGCGGCTTGCGCCTCGCCCTTCAGTACCGGCCATTCCGGCACATCGGCGTCCCATTCCACCAGGGTGGGCAGCGGACCGGTCTGGCCGATGATGGTCCGGTAGAGCGCCCAGACGGGGTCGGCGACCGGCCGGTCATGGCTGTCGATCAGCAGCGGCTGGCCGTCATCGTCGGCTTGCGTGTCATGGCCTGCCAGATGGATTTCGCCGACATGGTCGAGCGGGAAGCGGCCGAGATAGGTCATCGGCGAAAAGCCGTGGTTCGTGGCCGACACGAAGACGTTGTTGAGGTCGAGCAGGAGGCCGCATCCGGTGCGCCGCACCACCTCGGCCAGAAATTCGGTCTCCTCCCAGTCCGATTGGGCGAACAGCACATAGGTGGCGGGATTTTCCAGCAGGATGGTGCGGCCGATGGCATCCTGCATGCGAGAGACATGATCGCAGACGCGCGCCAGCGTCGCATTCGTATAGGGCAGGGGAAGCAGGTCGTTGTAGAACACGCCGTCATGGGTGGACCAGGCAAGATGTTCGGAGACAAGGGCCGGCTGGTAACGTTCGACAAGCGCCGCAAAGCGGGCAAGATGGTCCTCGTCGAGCGGGTTTTCGCCGCCGATCGACATGCAGACGCCATGCAGGGACAAGGGAAAGCGGCTGCGGATCCCGGCGAGCGCGGCGTGGGGCATGCCGCCGGCGCCCATGTAGTTCTCGGCATGAACCTCGAAGAACAGACCCGCAGGCGTATCCTCAAGGATGGCGTTCAGGTGCTGCGGCTTGAATGAGGCACCGGCGAGGCCGGCAATCGCGTGATCCGGAAACGAAGGCCGCGGGGCCATGGCGAGAGGTGAGGGTATCATGGAACGGGCCTCCTGTTTCCGGATCGACGCTGCGCTGGAATCAGGACTGCGGGAGGTCGCGGTCCAGTTCGGTCAGAGAGCCCATGCGGCCGTCCGGAAGCATGGTCTTCTCACCGGTCTTGGCGAGCACCGGTTCGGCGCTCTCGCAGGTGCCTTCCTCGACCAGCGTCCAGGCATTGCCCTGGTAGTCGACCTTGGAGGAACCGGCGCAGGTGGTGCCGGGCCCGGCGGCGCAATCGTTCTGGCCGGCAAGCGAAACGCCGAAGCACTTCACGTTGGCGGCGTGCGCAGCACCCGTCGTGCCCATGAGGGCGGCGCCGGAAATGGCGGTGGCGACAGCGCCGGCGAAGAAGGCGGCATTGAGCTTGGATTTCGACATGGACAACTCCTCTGACTGTGATCTCGGGCCGGCCCGTTGCCGGCATCGAAACCATCGTCGAAGGCGCAGTCACTTGGAAATAAAGCGGGCGTTATCCCTTGTCACTTGCGCGTGAGCCGGGTGTCAGCCACAGCTCACGGTTTTGTCAGGATCAGACCGCCAGAAGGCGGGCGAAATCCTCGATTTCCCTTGCATCCGTGGCAAAGGAGGTGACGAGGCGCGCAAGGGTTTCGCCCTCGCCGACGCTGTCCTCGAAGCCGTGCGGCGGGTTCCAAGGGTAGAACACCGCGCCACCTGCCTGGAGGCGCTCCATCTCGTTCTTGTCCACTATGGCGAAGACCTCGTTGGCCTGTGGCTGCCATGCCATGCGCATCGTCGCGGAAGCTTCGATCACGCCGGCCAGGCGGGAGGCCATGGCGTTGGCGTGGGCGGCTGTCTCCAGCCAGAGATCATCCGCCAGATAGGCTTCGAACTGGGCGGCGATGAAGCGCGTCTTGGAGAAAAGCTGTGCGGCGCGCTTGCGGATGAAGGGCAGGTCGCGGGCGGCCTGCGGATCGAAGAAGACCAGCGCCTCGGCGCACCAGCAGCCGTTCTTCGTGCCGCCGAAGGACAGGGCGTCGACGCCGGCCTTCCACGTCATGTCGGCGGGCGAGCAGTCCAGCGACACAAGCGCGTTGGCGAAGCGGGCACCATCCATGTGCAAGGGCAGGCCGTGCGCCTTCGCCACTTCGGACACCGCACGGATGTCGTCGAGCGTGTAGAGCGTTCCGGCTTCCGTCGCCTGGGTGACCGAAATGGCCATGGGCTGTCCGGCATGGACGAAATCGGGCGGGAAGCGCTTGAGTTCGCGCGCCAGCAGTTGCGGGTCGATGCGGCCCGCCGGTCCGTCGACGGGATGCAGGCGCGCGCCGCCGGGGAAATATTCCGGGGCGCCGCACTCATCCTCGATCATGTGCGCCTCGCGGTGGCAGAAGGCGACACCGCCGGGCCGGTTCAGTGCCGCGAGCGCAAGCGAATTGGCCGCCGTTCCGGTGCCGACAAAATAGACTGCGACCTCTCGCTCGAAGAGTTCGTTGAACCGCGCCTCGATGGCCTTGTCGAGGTCGCTGGCACCATAGGCGCGGGCAAAGCCCGACGCTTGGCGTTCGAGATTGGCGGAGATGGCGGGATGGCAGCCTGACCAGTTGTCGGAACCGAAATGCATGGGGCGTGACGACCTTCGCGTGACTTCATGGAGCGACGTGTTGACGGGCCGCGACATTGGCCCGCATCAACGTAAGCCGCAAGCCCCGGAATGGACAGCATGGAGCCGCCGCGGGCTGCCTGGCCGCATGTGTGTGTAATTTAATTTCGCAGCCGGGCTTCTTGCCGAAATCATGTTGCGTCGCGCGGCGCCATTTTTTGCGTTTCCGTCTTGTATCAACAAGCGCTTTATGGCATACGCTCTGGATAGGACAGCAATGCTGTCTTATTTCCGCGTGGAAGCACCGGAACGGGTTTTGCGCCCGGTTCGGTTTTCCGCGCGCGGAATGCGCTATATAGAGCGTTGGTCCGCCCTGCCATCGGCAGGCCGCGGGCCGGGGCTGGCAGCCAGCGGGGCGCTGGCGCCAACGGCTCCGTGAATTTCAGCCCCGCCGGCTTTTCGAAAGATATGCCGAGACCAAACAGCCGGGACGGTTTCCCATTTCGGGGCGTCCCACGTGTCAGTGACCGCTCCTGACAGATGCCGGGAGCACCTTGGAGGACAATGGCGATGACGGACAAGACGCCTTCTGCAACGACCGGGTTCGACGCGGCCGCTCAGACGAAAGCCGCCGCCGCCAAAACCCGTGCCGGGCTGCCTTCGGCGCGCGGCCTCTATGATCCGCGCAACGAGCACGATGCCTGCGGTGTCGGATTCGTCGCCCACATGAAGGGCGTGAAGTCGCACCAGACCGTGCGCGACGGCCTGCAGATGCTGGTGAACCTGACCCATCGCGGCGCGGTGGGCGCCGACCCGCTGATGGGCGACGGCGCGGGCATGCTGGTGCAGGTTCCCGACCGCTTCTTCCGCGAGGAAATGGCCGCCCAGGGCGTCAGCCTGCCGGAGGCGGGCCACTATGGCGTGGCCCATCTTTTCATGCCGCAGGAAGCGGACCTGCGCGCCCATTGCGAGGGCATCATCGCCGATGTCTGCAAGGCCGAGGGCGTCGAACTGATCGCCTTCCGCGACGTGCCGGTGGACAATTCCAGGCTTTCCAAGGCGCCGGACGTGGCTGCCGCCGAACCGTTCCACCGCCAGGCCTTCTTCGGCCGGCCGGCCGGGCTGGACGACGAGGAATACGAGCGCAAGCTCTACATCGTGCGCAAGGTCATTTCCGGCCGTGTCCACGCCGAGACGGAAGGCCGCGACAACGGCTTCTACATCGTGTCGATGTCATCGCGCACCATCGTCTACAAGGGCATGTTCGAGGCCTGGCAGGTGCCGACCTACTACAAGGACCTGACCGACGAGCGTTTCGAGAGCGCGCTGGCGCTGGTGCACCAGCGGTTCTCCACCAACACCTTCCCGTCCTGGAAGCTGTCTCATCCCTATCGCATGGTCGCCCACAACGGCGAGATCAACACCGTGCGCGGCAATGTCAACTGGATGGCGGCGCGCCAGGCTTCGGTCGATTCGGAGCTTTTCGGCAACGACATCGAGAAGCTGTGGCCGATCTCCTATGAGGGGCAGTCGGACACGGCCTGCTTCGACAATGCGCTGGAGTTCCTCTACCAGGGCGGCTACTCGCTGCCGCATGCCATGATGCTGCTGATCCCGGAAGCCTGGGCCGGTAACAAGCAGATGGATGCCAAGCGCAAGGCCTTCTATGAATACCACGCGGCGCTGATGGAGCCGTGGGACGGTCCGGCGGCGGTTGCCTTTACCGACGGACGGCAGATCGGCGCGACGCTGGACCGCAACGGCCTGCGCCCGGCCCGCTACATCGTCACCGACGACGACCGCGTGATCATGGCGTCCGAAGCCGGCGTACTGACCGTGCCGGAGGAGAAGATCGTCAAGAAGTGGCGTTTGCAGCCCGGCCGCATGCTGCTCATCGACATGGACAAGGGGCGCATCGTCTCCGACGAGGAGATCAAGGCCGAGATCGCCGGCATGAACCCCTACCGCGAGTGGCTGAACAACACGCAGCTCATCCTGGAGGACCTCAAGCCGGTGGAACCGCGCGCGCTGCGCAAGGACGTGTCGCTGCTGGATCGCCAGCAGGCCTTCGGCTACACCCAGGAAGACACCAAGATCCTGATGGCGCCGATGGCCACGACCGGCCAGGAGGCCATCGGCTCGATGGGCACCGACACGCCGATCTCGGCCATGTCGGACAAGTCCAAGCTGCTCTACACCTATTTCAAGCAGAACTTCGCCCAGGTCACCAACCCTCCGATCGACCCGATCCGCGAGGAACTGGTGATGAGCCTCGTCTCCTTCATCGGTCCGCGTCCGAACATCCTCGACCATGAGGGCGCCTCGCGGCGCAAGCGGCTGGAGGTGCGCCAGCCGATCCTGACCAATGGCGACCTGGAGAAGATCCGCTCCATCGGCCATACCGAGGACCGGTTCGACACCAAGACGCTGGACATGTCCTATGCCTCGATGGAAGGGGCGGAAGGCATGGCGGCGGCCGTGCAGCGCCTCTGCGAGCGCGCCGAGGCTGCCGTGCATGGCGGCTACAACATCATCATCCTGTCCGACCGGCAGATCGGCCCGGACCGGATCGCCATTCCGGCGCTGCTCGCCACCGCGGCGGTGCATCATCACCTCATCCGCCAGGGCCTGCGCACCTCGGTGGGCCTCGTCGTGGAATCCGGCGAGCCGCGCGAAGTGCATCACTTCTGCTGCCTGGCCGGCTTCGGCGCGGAGGCGATCAACCCGTACCTGGCCTTCGACACGCTGCTCGACATGCATGCGCGCGGCGAGTTCCCGCCCGAGGTCGACCCGCAGGAAGTGGTCACGCGCTACATCAAGTCCATCGGCAAGGGCATACTGAAGGTCATGTCCAAGATGGGCATCTCGACCTACCAGTCCTATTGCGGCGCCCAGATCTTCGATGCCGTCGGCCTGTCGTCGCGCTTCGTGGAGAAGTATTTCACCGGCACGGCGACCACGATCGAGGGCGTCGGCATGGACGAGATCGCCCGCGAGACGGTGATGCGCCACACGGACGCCTTCTCCGACGATCCGGTGCTGCGCAGCGCGCTCGATGCGGGCGGCGAATACATGTACCGCATGCGCGGCGAAGCGCACATGTGGACGCCGGACAACATCGCCACGCTGCAGCATGCGGTGCGCAAGAGCTCTTTCGAGACCTACAAGGAATTCGCCGGACAGGTGAACGACCAGACGGCGCGCGCAAAGGCCATCCGCGGCCTGTTCCACATCCGCACTGCGGAGGAAAGCGGGCGCAAGCCGGTGTCCATCGACGAGGTCGAGCCGGCAGCCGAGATCGTCAAGCGGTTCTCAACGGGCGCGATGAGCTTCGGCTCGATCAGTCGCGAGGCGCATACCACGCTGGCCATCGCCATGAACCGCATCGGCGGCAAGTCCAACACCGGCGAGGGCGGCGAGGAGCCGGACCGTTTCTACCCGCTGCCGGACGGCTCGCCCAATCCGGAGCGTTCGGCCATCAAGCAGGTGGCTTCGGGCCGGTTCGGCGTGACGACGGAATATCTCGTCAACTCCGACATGATGCAGATCAAGGTGGCGCAGGGAGCCAAGCCCGGCGAGGGCGGACAGCTTCCCGGTCACAAGGTGGATGCGACGATCGCCAAGACGCGTCACTCGACGCCGGGCGTCGGGCTCATCTCGCCGCCGCCGCACCATGACATCTATTCCATCGAGGACCTGGCGCAGCTCATCTACGACCTGAAGAACGTCAACCCGTCGGGCGACGTGTCGGTGAAGCTCGTCTCGGAAGTGGGCGTGGGTACGGTGGCCGCGGGCGTGGCCAAGGCGCGCGCCGACCACATCACGATCTCGGGCTATGACGGGGGCACCGGCGCATCGCCGCTGACCTCGCTCAAGCATGCCGGCTCGCCCTGGGAGATGGGCCTTGCCGAGACGCACCAGACGCTGGTTCTCAACGGCCTGCGCTCGCGCGTGGCGTTGCAGGTCGATGGCGGGTTGCGCACCGGACGCGACGTGGTGATCGGGGCGCTGCTGGGTGCCGACGAGTTCGGCTTCTCCACCGCGCCGCTGATCGCGGCGGGCTGCGTGATGATGCGCAAGTGCCACCTGAACACCTGCCCGGTGGGCGTGGCGACACAGGATCCGGTGCTGCGCAAGCGCTTCAAGGGCGCGCCGGAGCATGTCATCAACTACTTCTTCTACATCGCCGAAGAAGTGCGCGCGCTGCTGGCCGAGATGGGCTACACGAAGCTGGATGACATCGTCGGCCAGTCCGACCTGTTGTCCAAGGAAGCGATGATCGACCACTGGAAGGCGAAGGGGCTGGATTTCAGCCGGGTCTTCTTCAAGCCGGAGGCGCCGGCCGAAGCGATCCGCTGGACCGAGCGTCAGAAGCATCCCATTGACGACGTTCTGGACCGCAAGCTGATCGAGGAGGCCGCGCCGGCGCTCGAAAGCAAGCAGCCGGTGGTCATCGAGGCGGAGATCAGGAACACCGACCGCTCGGCGGGCGCCATGCTTTCGGGCGCGGTGGCCAAGCGCTACGGCCACAAGGGCCTCAAGGACGACACGATCAAGGTGACGCTGCGCGGCACCGCCGGCCAGTCCTTCGGCGCCTTCCTGGCGCGCGGCGTGACCTTCGAACTGGTCGGCGACGGCAACGACTATGTCGGCAAGGGCCTGTCGGGCGGGCGCATCATCATCCGTCCGCCGGAGAATGCGCGCATCGTGCCCGAGGAATCCATCATTGCCGGCAACACGGTGCTCTATGGCGCCATCGAGGGCGAGTGCTTCTTCCGCGGCGTGGCGGGCGAGCGCTTCGCGGTGCGCAATTCCGGCGCGGTGGCCGTCGTTGAAGGCGTGGGCGACCACGGCTGCGAATACATGACGGGCGGCGTCGTGGTCGTACTCGGCCAGACGGGGCGCAACTTCGCGGCCGGCATGTCGGGCGGCGTGGCCTATGTGCTGGACGAGGCGGGCGATTTCGCCGAACGCTGCAACATGGCCATGGTCGAACTGGAGCCGGTGCCGGAGGAGGACGACCTGCTGGAGAAGCTGCACCACCATGGCGGCGACCTGGCGCACAAGGGCCGTGTCGACGTGATGGAGAACATGACCAGCCATGACGAGGAACGCCTCTATGCGCTGATCGCGGCCCATCATCACCATACCGGCTCGGCCCGGGCGGCGGAGATCCTCAACGAGTGGCCAACCTATCGTCCGAAGTTCCGAAAGGTCATGCCGGTGGAATACCGCCGCGCGCTGGAAGACATGGAACGGATGAAGATGGGCGTGGCCGCGGAGTGAACCGAATGATCACGACGACGACAAACACGATCGAAGGGCACCGGATCGTCGAGTATCGCGGCATCGTGACGGGCGAGGCGATCCTGGGCACCAACATCTTCCGGGATTTCTTCGCCGGCATCCGCGACATCGTGGGCGGGCGCTCGGGCTCCTACGAGCGCGTGCTGCGCGAGGCGCGGGAAACGGCGATCCGCGAACTGGAAGACGAGGCGAAGCGCGTCGGCGCCAATGCCGTGATCGGCATCGACATCGACTATGAAAACATTTCCACCGGTTCGAGCGGCTCCATGCTGATGGTTTCGGCATCGGGCACGGCCGTGGTGATCCGGTGAAGAGGGCGTAAGCAATGGGCAAGGTAACAGGATTTCTCGAAATCGACCGGCAGGTGCACAAGTACCAGCCGGCTTCCGACCGCATCCGGCATTTCCGTGAGTTCACGCTGCCGATGTCGGACGAGGCGGTGCAGAAACAGGCTGCCCGCTGCATGGATTGCGGCATTCCTTACTGCCACGGTCCGACGGGTTGCCCGATCCACAACCAGATCCCCGACTGGAACGATCTCGTCTACAATGGCGACTGGGACACGGCGATCCGCAACCTGCATTCCACCAACAACTTCCCGGAGTTCACCGGCCGCATCTGCCCCGCGCCCTGCGAGGAGGCCTGCACGCTGAACCTGGAAGACATCCCGGTGGCCATCAAGACGGTGGAGCAGGCGCTGGCCGACAAGGCCTATGAGCGCGGCTTCATCAAGCCGCAGCCGGCGGCGGCGAAGACGGGCAAGCGCATCGCGATCATCGGTTCCGGCCCGGCCGGCATGGCTGCGGCGCAGCAGCTTGGCCGCGCCGGCCACGAGGTGCATGTCTACGAGCGCGAGAGCAAGCCCGGCGGGCTGCTGCGCTTCGGCATTCCGGACTTCAAGATGGAGAAGCACTTCATCGACCGGCGCGTTGCGCAGATGGAAGGCGAGGGTGTGTCCTTCTTCTGCAACGTCAATGTCGGCGTCGACAAGACGGTCGATTCGCTGCTGTCGGACTATGACGCCGTGCTCTATTGCGGCGGGTCGGAAACGCCGCGCGCGGCCGGAATCCCGGGAGCGGAACTGGACGGCGTTCATGACGCCATGCCCTTCCTCGTGCAGGCCAACAAGCGCATGGGCCGCGAGGACATCCAGTCCACGGCCTGGCCGTCGGAACCGGTTCTTGCAGGCGGCAAGCACGTGGTGGTCGTGGGCGGCGGCGACACAGCCTCCGACTGCGTGGGCACCTCCTTCCGCCAGGGCGCGGTGCGCGTGACGCAACTCGACATCCGGCCGCAGCCCCCGGCCATGGAAGACAAGATGACCGTCTGGCCCTACTGGGCGACGAAGATGCGCACCTCGTCCAGCCAGGCCGAAGGCGCGGAGCGCGAGTTCCAGGTCGCGACGCTGGAATTCGTCGGTGACGAGGACGGCCGCCTGACCGGCGTGAAATGCTGCAAGGTGGACGAGAAGCGCAATCCGATCGCCGGAACCGAGTTCATCATCCGGGCCGATCTCGCCTTCATCGCCATCGGTTTCGCCGGTCCCATCGCGGGCGGGCTCATGGACGAGATGGAAGGCAGGATGAAGATCGACACGGACCGGCGCGGATCGAAGAACGTGGCGGCCGACGATGTCAGCTACCGGACGAGCGTGGACAAGCTCTATGCCGCCGGCGACGTGCGCCGCGGCCAGTCGCTCGTCGTCTGGGCGATCCGCGAAGGACGGCAGGCGGCCCATGCCATCGACAAGGACCTGATGGGCCAGACGCTGCTGCCGCGCTGACGGTCCGTCCGGTCCGGTTGCATGAGGCGGCGCCCATGGGCGCCGTCTTTTTTTGCATTCGAATATTGAGATGAATCAAGGCATCCGCCGCCACGCGGCGCGATGGTCCCCCCGAATGCGGCGCGGCTCTTCCTGCCGCGCACATGCCTGGAGGTGGGTCATGCTGAAAATTCTCGGTGCCATTTACATTCTTGTCGCGCCGACGGTCGCGGGTATCCTGATCGTCGCGCTTCTCACCATGAACATGTTCGACAGCCAGAAGATCATCATGGCGGCAATCGCCGGCGCTGTCATTGCCATCCCCGTGTCGTGGTTCGTCTCGCGGCAAATCCTGGCGCTGACCAAGGGCGCCTGAGATCTCGCGCGCCGGTCAGCGCGGCGCGGTGGCGGTGCCGAAGTCGTCGGCCCGCCCGCGTTCCGGTGCGGGCGCGAGACCTTCGATCGTCAGGCGCTGGACCGGTGTCGGCTCGGCGGGCAGGACAGCCGCCGGTTCCGGGACACGGCCAAGCAATTCCTCCCCGCCGTCGAGGTCGGGATCGGTCAGCGAGATGGGGACCGTGCGGTCGATCTTCATCTGCAACGGGGCCGGATTGAGTGTCAGCGTGGGCAGCATTTCCGGTGTCAGCTTGCCGATATTGGGATCGGCGGCCCGGCCGAGCAGTTTCTTCAGCGGCTTCTCCGCATAGAAGGCGACCTTGCGCCGGCCGGCCTTCGTCAGGTTGATGCCGTCGGCGCCGCGCAGGCGCACGACCTGGCCGTTGATATCCGGCCCGGTCGTGATGAAGCTGCCGTTCTCATCGACGAACCCGTTCCATATGTCGACGAATTCGCCGTCAGTGGCCGTGGCAACGGACTTGTAGAAATCGTTGAAGGCCAGCATGTCGGCGGTCATGGATGAAAGTTTGAAGGCCGGCATTCCGATCCAGACATAGGGGACGGACGCGTTCTTCAATTCGGTGGCAAAGGCCCGGATGCGGGCATTGTATTCCTTGTCCCATTCCTCCGAGCGCAAGGCCAGGCGTCCGGCATCCGTCCGGATGGGCTGGCGGTCGTTGGATCCGATCATCACCGCGACAAGTGCGGGCTTTTCCTCTTCCAGGATGGCGCCGATCTGCCCCGGCCAGTCGTAGTAATCGTCGCGGACGAAACCGGACGAACCGTTCGACCGGTCGACGACGATCACGCCGGGGAGGTCGGCGAAGGCATCTTGAAGACCGTCGGCAAGGCCGCCGGCGAGGAAATCGCCGACGACGACCACCTTGCGCGCATTCTCCAGCTTGTCGACGCTTTCGGGCGCGGGTTGGCTGGCCGGTGCGGCCGCGCCCTGACGCGGCGTGGTGCGCTGCCGGATCGTCCGCTTGCGCGACGGCGCCGGTTCGACGGAGCGTCTTGGTTCCGGGCGGAAAAGCTTGCGAAAGAAGCCGCGCACGCCTGGCAGGCCGTTGTCGTTGGCACCGGCAGGCGCGGCGGCAGCCATCTGCGCAGATGCGGCAAGGGCCACACAGAGGCAGAGCAGCGCGGCAAGCGCCTTGATGAACAGCCCGTTGCCTGTCCGGCCCATGCGGGTCTCCTATTGCCTGCGCAACACGTTCAGCACTTCCTTGCTGGGATAGCCATCCTGCGTCAAGCCCGCACGGGCCTGGAAGGTCTTGATGGCGGCCTGCGATCCGCTGCCGATCTTGCCGTCGATGGGCCCGTCATAGAGGCCGTTGCGGGCGAGATGCGTCTGAAGTTCCTGCTTCTCGGCGAATGAGAGCGGCGTGAACGGGCGGTCCCAGTCGCGATCCAGTCCGCCAAAACCGGCGATCTCGTCGGCCAGCAGGCTGACCGCCAGCGCATAGGTGTCGGCGTTGTTGTAGCGCTTGAGCACGAAGAAGTTCTTCAGCATCAGGAAGGCGGGGCCGTTGCGTCCGTCCAGCGCCTTCAGTTCCGCGTTGTCGGAGGGGCGCGGGAAAGGCTTGCCATTGGTGCGCGTGACGCCGATGCCCTGCCATCGCGACAGGCTCATCGAACCGGCGGGGAACTTGCGTCCGGATGGCAGCTTCACCTCGTAGCCCCAGGTCTTGCCGGTCTGCCAGCCATTGCGGGCCAGCAGGTTGGCGGCGGTCGCCAGGGCATCGGGAATGGAATTCCAGATGTCGCGCCGCCCGTCGCCGTCCATGTCGACGGCATAGGCCTGGTAGCTTGTCGGGATGAACTGGGTGTGGCCCATGGCGCCGGCCCACGACCCGGTCAGGTGGCTCTCGTCGATGTCGCCGGTCTGGAGGATTTTCAGCGCGGCGACGAGTTGCGTGCGGGCGAACTTGGCGCGGCGCCTGTCGCCATAGGCAAGCGTGGCCAGCGAGCGCGGCACGTTGCGCATCACCCGGTCATTGGTCAGGATGCGGCCGAAATTGGACTCGATGCCCCAGATGGCCACGAGGATGTGCCGGTCCACGCCGAAGCGGCGCTCGATCCGGTCCAGCCAGCCGTCATATTTTCGCACCATCTCACGGCCCGTGGCGATGGATTCGTCATGGACGCGGTTGTCGAAATACTGCCAGAGGGGCGCCTTGAATTCCGGCTGGTAGTTCGCCTTTTCAAGCACTTCCGGGTCCGGCTCGGTGACGCCGCGAAACGCCCGGTCATAGGTGGCGGACGAGACGCCGCTCTTCATGGCGACGGACTTGAAACCTGCGATCCAGCGCTGGAAGCCGGCATCGGCCCGTGCCGGGGCGGAAGACAGGCAGGCGGCGACAAGCGAGGCGGCGGCAATGCGGATCGCGAGTTTTCCGGCGGAGCGGAACGTCATGACAGTCTCCTTCGTTGGGATGCCGGCCATTCTGTTCACAGACGGGTTAGGAATTGGTTTACCATAGAGCAACATGCCTTCACGAATCGCGCCAGCCGGCCTGAACAGGCGGGAATCAATGATCAATTGCTAAACTTCAACCGTGGCAAGACTGCGCCAAACGATCGCCCAGATACAGGAAAACGAGGATCATGAAAAAGCTCCGCAAGGCCGTCTTCCCCGTTGCAGGCTTCGGCACCCGATTCCTGCCGGCGACGAAGGCCATCCCGAAGGAAATGCTCACCGTGGTCGACCGGCCGGTCATCCAGTATGTCGTGGACGAGGCGCTCAAGGCCGGGATCGAGCACCTGATCTTCGTCACCGGGCGCAACAAGGCGGTGATCGAGGACTATTTCGACATCCAGTACGAGCTTTACTCGACGCTGGAATCGCGCGGCAAGACCGGACCGCTGGAACAGCTCAAGGCCATGCAGCCGGCGCCGGGCACCACCAGTTTCACGCGCCAGCAGGAACCCCTGGGTCTCGGCCATGCGGTGTGGTGCGCACGCGACCTCGTGGGCAACGAGCCGTTTGCCCTTTTGCTGCCCGACATGATCCTGCAATCGCAGGCCAATTGCATGAGCGAGATGGCCTCGCTCTACGAGAAGACCGGTGGCAATGTCATCTCGCTGCAGGAGTGCAAGCCGGAGGATGCCTACAAGTACGGGATCGTGGGGCGCGGCAGGGACGTGCACAACGGCTATGAACTGACCGAGATGGTGGAGAAGCCGGCGCCGGGAACCGCGCCGTCCAACCTGTTCATCAACGGACGCTATATCCTCCAACCGGAAATCTTCGACATCCTGGCGACGCAGGAGCGCGGCGCCGGCAACGAGATCCAGTTGACCGACGCCATGCTGAAGCTGAAGGAGACGCAGGCCTTTTACGGCTACACCTTTGCCGGGCGTACCTTCGACTGCGGCAATCCGGAAGGCTTCATCGAGGCCAATCTCGCCATGGCCCATGCGCGCTCCGACATGAAGGACCATGTCGAGGCGGTCGCGCGCGCCATCATCGGCTGAACCGTCAACGCTGCAGCTTCAGGCCGAGGAAGGCGGAATTGGTTGTGTAGTCGCGGCCGCGCAGCGTGCTGGTCAGCCGTTCATGGCGCAGGCGCGTGGTCAGGCCGAGATTGCGGTTCAGCCACCAGGTGAAGCCAAGCTGGCCTGCCAAGGTCACGTCGCGGCCGGGGGCGCCCGCATAGTCGCGCAGGGAGGCGGTGAATTCCGCATTGCCGGTCAGGTTGGCCCGGATCTGGCGCTCCAGCGCCAGCGTGCCGGATTGCAGCAGCGAGCCGGAGGAGCCGGCGGTCGTCGTGCCTTCGACGGTTGTCTCGCCGGTCAGGCTCACGCGGGTGCCGCGTTCGGGCGACCAGTTGAGACGGGCCAGCAGCGACAGGCCGTCAATGTCGGGCAGGCGGGCGTCATCCAGGGATTCGCGGACATAGCCGGCGGCCAGTTCGCCGTTGAGCTTTTCGCCGAGGTCGACGGCGACGCCGCCGCGTAGTGCATAGCGGTCCGATGAACGCCGGTATCCGGATGCATCCACGCGGTTGTCATGGATGCGGCGGCCATACTCCCCCTCGATGAATGGCGCCAAGGCGGGAGAAACGGCATAACCGACGCGCAGGCGGCCATTGAGCAGGGTGAAGTTGCGGTCGGACTGGTCCAGCGTTCCGCCGGTGGCCAGGTCGGCATCGCCGTAGGCATCGCGCAGGATCTCGCCGGTCAGCGCATAGCGCAACCGGCCCTCGGTCTTTTCCAGGCCGAGGCTGGCGTCAAGCCGGTGCAGCAAGGGCCGCGTGGCGCCGGCGGGAATGGAGACAGGACTCTCGGCGGCTTCGCGGCGCAGCTCGTAGCCGGCACTGGCATTCACGGCGTGGTCCGCACCGAAATCAAGGCGCATCTGCCCGTCGATGCCGATGCTCGGCTCGCTTTCACCCGGTCCGGAAACGGCCTGCCGCCAGGTGGCGAAAGCGTTCAGGCGGGCTTCATGGCGCAGCCAGCCGGAAACGGCCTCAAGGCGCAAGGTCGTGTCGGAAAAGATGCCCGACTGCTTGACCGGCGAACTCAGGGCGTTGTCGGTGACCGTCAGGCCGGTTTCCAGCGTGGGCGTCACCGTGAAGGTGCCGATGCGCAGGCCGAGCGGCGCATAGGGATCGGTCTCGGGAACCGGCTCGAGGCCGTCGATGGAGCCGGTGCGCCGGTTGTCAGGGAGGACGCGCGTGTTGCGTTCTTCGTCGTCGTTTTCGAGCGGGCGGGTGCGCAGCGACCCTGTCAGCAGGTCCTGGGGGTCTTCCTGCGTTGCCCTTGCCCGGCCACGATCCGCATTGTCAGCATCGGCGTTCTCGCGTTCGCGGGCACCGAGGGGAAGACGCGGCGGCTGCGGCCGAAAGCCGTCATTCGTCAAGGTGTCCGTCTCGCCGTCCTGCGCGCCGCTGGCGTCTTCGCTCTGCGGGATGTAGGGCGCGGGAGCGGATGACTCCTGCCGCTCCGGTGCGGCCGTCCGGCCCGACAGGGCGGTCGGGCGGTCCGCCAGCGCGCGTGCCTGGAGAAGCGAGCGCGCCGTGCCGGCCTCATCGACCTCGCCGCGCAGACCCTCGACAGATTGCGCGGCCGCGGGCGTCAGGCCCGGCAGGGCCAGCGCGGTCGTTGCAATCAGGACAGTGGCGAAGCGCATGAGCGCCATTCGCCCTGGGGTCGGGAACCGGTTCAATCGCGCCGTCCGTTCGTTCAGGCTCCGGGCACAATGCCCGCATTCCTTTCCGAAGCCTAAAGGCGCATGGTTAACGCTTCCTTTCCGGTGCTGCCGTTCGGTGGCGGAAAGGTTGGACAGAACCGCATGAAATCGCTACAGGCTCAGTCCATGAACAGGCTGAAAATCACCACCGGAATCGATCGCGCGGGGCTCGTTTCCTCCGCTGTCCGGACGCTGGCCACCGAGTGTGCCGGGCTGGATGCCCTTGCCGAGGCCATGCAGAACGGCCTTGGCGATGCCTTCGCCGATGCCGCCGCACTACTGGCGGCGGCCAGGGGGCGGGTCATCGTCACGGGCGTCGGGAAGAGCGGCCATATCGGCTCCAAGCTGGCGGCGACCTTCGCCTCGACGGGAACCCCGGCCTATTTCGTGCATCCGGCGGAAGCCAATCACGGCGATCTCGGCATGATCGCGCCGGACGACGCGATCATCGCCATTTCATGGTCCGGCGAGACCACGGAACTGAAGGGGATCGTGGCCTATTCGCGGCGCTTCTCCATCCCGCTCATCGCGCTGACGGCAGGCGTCGATTCCGCCCTGGGGCGTGAGGCGGACGTGGTGCTGGCCCTGCCGCGCGCGCAGGAGGCCTGTCCGCATGGCCTGGCGCCGACCACCTCAACGATGCTACAACTGGCCCTGGGCGATGCGCTGGCCGTTGCGCTGCTGGAAGCCCGTGGTTTCACGCCCGACCATTTCCGCACCTTCCATCCGGGCGGGCAACTGGGCGCGAGCCTGGTGCGCATTGGCGACGTGATGCACAAGGACGACCGTGTCCCGCTTATCGGGGAAGGCTCCGGCATGCGCGACGCCATCCTTGAGATGAGCCGCAAGGGTTTCGGCTGCGTGGGCATTGTCGGCGCCGACGGTTCGCTGACCGGCATCATCACGGATGGCGACATTCGCCGGCACATCGACGCGGATCTGCTGTCAATGACGGTGGACCAGGTGATGACCCGCTCGCCGCGCGTGATCGCGCCGGACGAACTGGCCGCGGTGGCGCTGTCGCGAATCAACACCTCGGCCATCACGGCATTGATGGTGGTGGATGCCGGCCGGCCGGTCGGCATCGTTCACCTGCACGACCTGTTGCGGATCGGGGCAGCCTGATCCTCCGGCAGCCTGTCAGTCGGCCGCTTCCACGTGCAACGTGCCGGCATGCTCGGCGGTGACACGCACGCGGGTGCCGGCGTCCATGTCGGCCCCGGAAACCCGCCACAAGGTGTCGCCGATGCGCACCCGGCCCTGGCCGTTGCGGATCGGCTCTTCCAGCGTTGCCACGCGGCCGACCAGTTGTGCCTGACGCCGGTTGAGGAGGGGTTCGTCGGTCTCGGTGGCGCTCGCATCCATCATCCGCTTGCCATACCAGGCGGCGGCAAGCGATAGCACCAGGAAGACCAGCGTCTGGACCTGCCAGGACCAGAAGGCCGTTTCCCACAGGATCAGCGACAGCACGCCGGTGACGATGGCAGCCAGCCCAATCCAGATGAGGAAGACGCCGGGAACGACGATTTCGGCTCCGAGCAGGATGATGCCCAGCACCATCCAGTTCCACGGCCCCAGTTCATTGACGACCTGCTGTATCATTGTTCGCGCTCCCGCCCGGTTCAACTGCCGGCGCGCGGGATGCGGAAGCCGCTGCGCGCGGGAACCGGAGGCGGTGTCTGGCCATCGCCGGAACCGTCGCCGAAGACTTCGCGGGCGATCGCGCCGATTCCGCCCAGCGATCCTATCAGCGAGGAGGCCTCCATCGGCATCAGGACGATCTTGGAATTGTTGGCCGAACCGATGGCCGTCATCGCTTCGGTGTATTTCTGGGCAACGAAGTAGTTGATGGCCTGGATGTCACCGGCGCCGATGGCCTCGGACACCATCTGCGTCGCGCGGGCCTCGGCCTGCGCCTGGCGCTCGCGTGCCTCAGCGTCGAGGAAGGCGGCTTCCTTGCGGCCCTGGGCTTCCAGGACCTGGGCCTGCTTGAGGCCCTCGGCCTCCAGGATCTGGGCGCGCTTGTCGCGTTCGGCCTTCATCTGGCGCGCCATGGCATCGACGAGGTCCTGCGGCGGGTTGATGTCCTTGATCTCGACGCGGGTGATCTTGATGCCCCAGGGATTGGCGGCGTCGTCGACGATACGCAGAAGACGGTCGTTGATGGTGTCGCGGTTGGAGAGCAGTTCGTCGAGGTCCATCGATCCCATGACGTTACGGATGTTTGTCATGGTCAGGTTCAGGAGCGCGTTTTCCAGGCCCGACACCTGGTAGGCGGCCTGGGGCGCGTTCAGCACCTGGTAGAAGGAGACGCCGTCGACGGCGACAATGGCATTGTCGCGGGTGATGACTTCCTGCGTGGGAATGTCGAGCACCTGTTCCATCATGTTCATCTTCGCGCCGACGCGGTCGATGAAGGGCACGATGATGTTCAGGCCGGGCTGAAGCGTCCTCGTATAGCGGCCAAACCGCTCGACGGTATAGTTGAAGCCCTGCGGGACCGTCTTGATCCCGGCGAACAGGACCATGATGACCACGACGGCAAGAACGAGAATGGCGATATCAAGACCGGAAAACAGCATGGCAGGCGTCCTTTCCCTGTTGGCGCGGCCACGATTGCCGGCCCCCTCACGACACATGATATGGGGACGGGCCATCCCCGGTGCAAAGCGTTAGCACGTCATCCTTAACGTGCAATTTTCAAAGGGGGCGGGAAATGGCCGGGTGCGGGCGGCCGCCGGCCTTCCGCTCAGATCCAGCCGGACAGTTCCCGGCGCACCAGTGCCTCGATGACGGCCATGCCTTCCACGGTGTCGTTGAGGCAGGGAATATGCGTGAAATTCTCGCCGCCGGCCTCGTGGAAGATCTCGCCGGCCTCGCCCGCGATTTCCTCAAGCGTTTCCAGGCAGTCGGAGACGAAACCGGGGTTGAACACGGCGATCGACTTCACGCCGTCTTTCGCCAACTGCTCCACTGTCTTGTCGGTATAGGGCTGGAGCCATTCCTCTGGTCCGAAGCGCGACTGGAAGCAGGTCATCAGCCGGCCCTTTTCCCAGCCGAGGCGCTGTTCCAGCAGGCGGGAGGTCTTGTGGCAATGGCAATGATAGGGGTCGCCCTTCCTGAAATAGCTCTGCGGGATGCCGTGATAGGAGGCGATCACCCTTTCCGGCTCGAAGTCGAGCGTGGCGAGATGGCTCTCGATGGAGCGGGCCAGCGCCTCGATGTAGACCGGTTCGTCATGATAGGGCGGAACGGTGCGGATGGCCGGTTGCCAGCGCAGGCCCTGCAGGACCTCGAAGAACTTGTCGTTCACGGTCGCCGTGGTGGTGGCGGAATATTGCGGATAGAGCGGGAACATGACGATACGCTCGCAGCCTTCCGCGATCATGCGTTTCGTCACTTGCTCGATGGAGGGATTGCCATAGCGCATGGCCCAGTCCACCTGGACATGCGGATGGGCGGCAAGGGCTTCAGCCAGTTTCTCGCCCTGGGCGCGGGTGAAGGTGCGCAGCGGGCTCTCGTCCTTCTCCCTGTTCCAGATCTCGGCATAGGCCGCGCCGGACTTCTTCGGACGGGTGTTGAGAACGATGCCGTAGAGAATGGGATACCAGAGCGCCCGCGGCCATTCGATGACGCGGCGGTCGGAGAGGAATTCCTTCAGGTAGCGGCGCATGGGCGCGTAGTCGGTGCCGTCCGGTGTGCCCAGATTGACGAGCAGCACGCCGACCTTGCCGATCTTCACGGGAGGATGATCCGCGGGAAGCGGGCCGATGGCCTTCGCGTCCCCAAGGCTGATGCGCGTCGCAAACGTCATTGAACGAACTCCTGAAAACTTTTCCTGCAGCAATCCGGGCGCCATGTCCGCATGCCCGGCCTTCCATATAGGAGAAGGCCCGCCCCGTGGATCAGGGCGGGCCGGTTTTTTGCCCGGCCTGCGGCGCGAAGCCGCAGCCTCGATACTATTGCGCGGCCGGGATCACCAGTTCCTGTCCGATGACGAGACCGGTGGCGTTCATGTCCGGATTGGCCTCGGCGATCTTCTGCCACATGCGCGGGTCACCGTAGTAGGTGCGCGCCAGGTCCCAGAAATTGTCACGGGCGACGATGACATGCTTCTTCATGCCGTCCGCCATGGCCTCGTCCCTGGATTCCATGGTTGCGGCCTTCATCTCGACCCCGGCCTCTGCCGCAGGGGCATCCACCTTCGGGCCGCTGGCCGGCATCTGCATGGTGAAGCCGGGACGTTCCGGCACCTTGAGCCCGGTTTCCGCCGGCTTTTCGGCCATGGTTTCAGCGGGCTTTTCCGTGGCCGCAGCCTCAGCCGGTTTTTCCGCCATCGTCTCGGCCGGCTTCTCTTCCGCAGCCGGAGCGGCGGCCTCCGCCTTCATGATGCGGCCGCCGTCATTGATCGGCTGGTAGGGTGCCTTGGCGGAAAGATAGGTGGCGACGACCTCCTCCAGACCGGGTCCGAAATCGTAGGCGTTCATGCCATTGGTGGCGAAAACCTTGTAGCCGTCGCCGCCGGCCCGCATGAAGTTGTTGGTGGCCACGCCATAGGTCTTGTCCGGATCGATGGCCTGCCATTCGCCATTGCCGCCGACCTCGACGGTGCGGATGCGGCTGCCTGGTTCGCCGGACGGATCCCACGTGAAGCGCAGCCCGGCGACCTGCGGGAAGCGGCCGGCGCCCTCCTCGACCTGGCTGACGCCATTCTCCAGCGCGGCGACGATGTCGGCACCCTTCAACTGGAAGGTGGCAAGCGTGTTCTGGAACGGCAGGACCGTCAGCACCTCGCCCATGGTCACTTCGCCGGCGTCGATGGAAGCGCGCAGGCCGCCGCCGTTCTGGATGGCGATCTCGATGCCCTGGTCGCTGACGCGGTCGAGCATGGCGTCGGCCACGAGGTTGCCCATGGCGCATTCGCCCGCGCGGCAAACCTCGCGGCTGCCCTCGATCGGCCCTTCCGTGCTGGCCACGACCTTGGCCTTGAGTTCCTCGATGGGGGCGGCAAGCTCCTTGACGCGGGCGGCTGCGGCCTCGTCCGGCTTGACCGAGGCGTCGAGCAGCATGGGCGCGCCTTCGGCCGCGGTGACGACGCCGTTGTCGTCAAAGGTCACCGTCAGCTTGCCAAGGTATTTCGAATAGGACTTGGCCTGAACGACGGGTACGCGGTAGCCTTCCGGATTGTCGACCCAGGTCGGGTAGGGGCCTTCCGCGCTGTCGTCTCCATTGGCAAGGAAGGTGTGGGAATGACCGCCGACGACCACGTCGACGCCCGGGATCTTCGCGATTGCCGCGAGATCGCGCGGATAGCCGACATGGGTGAGCGCGATGATCCGGTCAATGCCCTGCTCCTGCAGTGCCTTGACGGCATCGGTGATCGCGGCGACATCCTGGGCAATGAGAATGTCCTCGCCAGGCGAGGACAGTTCGTCGGTGTCGTTGGCGACCGCGCCGACGATGCCGTATTTCATGCCGCCCTTCTCGATGACGACCGAAGGCTCGACCTTGCCGGCCAGCGCTGACTTGTAGCTCGGCAGGACATTGGCGGAGATGACCGGGAACGACACCTTTTCCATGAAGGTGGCGAGACCGGGTTCGCCATCGTCGAATTCATGGTTGCCGATGGTCATCACGTCGGTGCCCATCATGGCAAGGAATTCCGCCTCGGCCTCACCCTTGTAGGTCGAGTAGAACAGCGAGCCCTGGAAATTGTCGCCGGCGTTCAGGAAGAGGGTGGTGTCCTCTCCCATGGCGGCGCGTGCTTCGCGGACCGCCGTGACCAGCCGGGCGGCGCCGCCGAAGCACTTGCCTTCGGTCTCGTCCCCGTCCGAGCAGGTCGAGTCATACTTGTTGATGGATTCGATACGGCTGTGCCAGTCGTTGATGTGCAGGATGTTGAGCGACTCTGCGAAGCCCTGGGCGGCCGTGAGCGCCAGCAAGGATGCGGACAAGGCTGCGGTGGCGGCAATTCGGTTCATGACAATCTCCCTGTGAGACACCGGACGGCGCTCTGCTAACGGCCTTGCATGACAGTTTCTTGCAGGCGCGCTCCCTTTTCATGTTTCCATTGCCGCCGCGCCAGCGCAAGGGCAAAACCGGCGTGGCTGCAAGGCAGTCGGCCGGTCCCGAAAAAGTGGATGGGGAATGGCTGTCAGCCCGCGTAGTCGCGTTCGTCGGCGATCACCTTGCCGTCATTGGGCAGCGTGCCGGCTTCCGCCACTTCCACCGTGCCGGACAGCTTGGTCGCCTCGCGCAGCGTCGCGGCGATGGCGGCGGCATCGGCATCGCCGCGCTCCTCGACCAGGAGCGTCATGGCGTCGGATGCGCCCTCGCGCCGGACGACAAGGCGGGCCTTGAGGATTTCGGGATGCCGGCGCAGCACCTCGGCCACCTGCTTGGGGTCGACGAACATGCCCTTGATCTTGGTGCGCTGGTCGGCGCGGCCCATCCAGCCGCGAATGCGCCGGTTGGTGCGCCCGCAGGGCGACTGGCCGGGCAGGATCGCCGACAGGTCGCCGGTGCCGAGGCGGACGAGGGGGTAGGCATCGTTGAAGGTGGTGACGACCACTTCCCCAACCTCGCCGTCGGCGACCGGATCGTTCGTGCCAGGGCGAACGATCTCGACGATCATGTCCTCGTTCAGGATCATTCCGGGCAGCGGATTGCCTTCGTCGTCCGTGGTTTCATAGGCGACGACACCGCATTCGGCGATGGCGTAGCATTGCAGGACGCTGACGCCGCGGCCTGCATATTCCTCGCGCAGCGACGGGAAGAGCGCGCCGCCCGAGACAAGCGCGCGGCGGATGGAGGACAGGTCCCTGCCAGCCTCGGCGGCCTTGTCGAGCATGACCTTGAGGAAGTCCGGCGTGCCGGAATAGGCGTCCGGCCTGAGCGCGGCGGCGGCCTCCACCTGCATTTCGGTATTGCCGACACCGGCGGGAAACACCGCGCAGCCATAGGCGCGCGCGCCCTCGTCCAGGATGAAGCCGCCCGGCGTCATGTGATAGGCAAAGGCATTGTGAATGATCTCGCCGGGGCGGATGCCGGCGGCATGGAAGGCACGCGCCGCCTTCCAGGGGTCCGGGCCGATGCCTTGCGGTTCGTAGAGGGGGCCGGGGGACATGAAGACCCGGTTGCCCTTCAGCGCTTCCATGTTGGCGAAACCGCCAAACGGCGGCTCGGCCCGCTGCATTTCCAGCAGTTCCGACTTGCGCAGGACGGGAAGGCGGGCCAGTGCCTCGCGCGACGTGACGGCGGCCGGATCGACACCGTCGAGCCAGCGGGCCAGTGCGGGGACCGCGGCCATGGCGCGGGCCAGGAATTCCGGCAGCGTGGCAAACAGGGCCGCCTCGCGCTCGGCCGGGTCGCGCGTTTCCAGTCCGTCGAAAAACTCGGTCATTGCAGTCCCTCTCCTCACCACGATCCGCCTTATCGCAAAAGCCTGATCCAGCGCGCAAGGTCCACCAGCGAAATTAACGCGCCGGCGACATAGGTCAGCGCGGCGGCACGCAGTACCGTCCGGGCGGCCGGCATGTCGCTCTCGTGGAGGTAGCGCCCGTCGGTGAGGATGGGCAGGGCCTTGCGGAAACTGGCATCGAATTCGACGGGCAGGGTAACGACGTTGAAGAGAACGCGGACACCGAGCAGGGCGATGCCAAGCGCGACAAGGGCGATCATGACCGCCGGCACGCGGGCGGCCACGCCCAGGATGGGCGCGGCGATGAAGACGATGCCGGCGAGACGGTCGGTCCAGATGGCCAGACGGGCAAGGCGCTGCCGCCGGTCCAGCCAGCGGTCGCGCGCGGCATGCTGGAGGGCGTGGCCGACCTCATGGGCGGCGACGGCCACGGCAGCGATGGACTTGCCGCCATGGTGTTGCGGGGAAAGGCGCACGGTGCGCGATTCCGGATCGTAGTGGTCGCCTTGCTGGGTCAGTTCGACCCGGACGCCGTCCAGCTTGAAATGGCGAACGAGGTGTTCAGCCAGTTCGCCGCCGGTGCCGGGCAGGTCCGGACGGTTGGCGCCATGACGCGACAGCGCCCATTTCACCCAGGCCTGCGGCAGGGAGACGAGCGCCAGAACGGCGATGACCGCCAAAGCGTAGAGCATGAACGCCCTGCCTTACAGGCTGACCCTTCAGCCGGCGACGCGACGGACAAGCGTGAATTGCTGGCCGCTTTCCGACGTGCAGTTCAACTGCGAGCCGGAGACCAGGGCGCAATTGACCCGCGTCGTCGTCTGCCGGATCAGCGAATTGACCGTGATCGCGACGGACCGGTCGCCGGTATAGCTGTAGCTGCCGGTGGCAAGCTGGTTGCCGGTGTCGGAGGCGACCGTCTCGAAGGCGCCGGCGTTGAAATTGGAGTAGGCGACCCCGTCGCTGGAAACCCACTGGCCCTCGACGCCGGTGGGCTGAAGCCTGGCGCTCGGGCCGGGGCCGCTCTGGCATCCGGCCACCACGGCCGCGACCGCCATCACGGCGGGAACAGACAACTTGCGCATGACCGGAAAACCCTCTCTTCTGATCCGCATCCTGAAGGTTTTGTGCCCTGCCAATGGGGGCGAAAGCAAGGCGGACGGCAAAATATTTCCTTGAAATTTCAATAATTGCAAGTCGGTTCCAGTCTAGCGCGCGCTTTGCCGCGGGTCGGGCATGAAGCCGCGCCGCCGAAACAGTATTCGTTGCAGGCTGCCTGCCGTTGGCCAAAGAAAAAGGCCCCGGCGCGTTGCCTTGCCGGGGCCGTGGTATCTGGTCGATCGCCGGTCAGTGCACCAGGATGTTGCGGAACTGCCAGGCATCCTTTTCGTCGATATCCTCGGGAAACAGCCCCGGGCGACCGTCGAGCGGCGTCCAGTCGGTGTAATGGCCCTTGACGGGACCGAGATAGGGCATCTGGATTTCGAGGCATCGCTTGTAGTCCATTTCGTCGGTCTCGACGATGCCCGCCTGCGGGTTCTCCAGGGCCCAGACCATGCCTGCCAGAACCGCGGAGGAGACCTGGAGACCGGTGGCGTTCTGGTAAGGCGCCAGTTCGCGCGTCTCTTCGATGGTCAGTTGCGACCCGTACCAGTAGGCGTTCTTCCGGTGGCCGTAGAGGAGAACACCGAGTTCATCGGCGCCGTCGACGATTTCGGTTTCGTCGAGGACATGGAACGTGTCCTGCGCCTTGCCGCCATTGCCGAACATCTCGTGCAGGGACAGCACCGCGTCATTGGCCGGGTGATAGGCATAGTGGCAGGTCGGGCGGTAGTTCACCTTGCCGTTCTTCTTCACGGTGAAGAAATCGGCGATCGAGATCGCCTCGTTGTGCGTGACGAGAAAGCCGTATTGCGCGCCGGGCGTGGGGCACCAGGTGCGTACGCGGGTATTGGCGCCGGGTTGCTCCAGGTAGATGGCAGCCTTGCAGCCCTTCTTGTGCTTGCGGGCGTTCTTGGGCTTCCATTCCTCATGGGTGCCCCAACCCAGTTCGGCCGGCTGGAGACCCTCGGAGACGAAACCCTCGACGGACCATGTGTTCCAGAACACGCCCATCGGCTTGGGGGCCCTGGTGCGCTGGGTGTCACGCTCGGCGATGTGGATGCCCTTGACGCCGGCCTTCTTCATCAGCTTCGCCCAGCCCTCGCGGTCGCCGGCTTCGGGTTCCTCGAAGCTTACGCCCGTGTCCTTCGCGATGTCGACCAGCGCTTTCTTGACGAACCAGGACACCATGCCGGGATTGGCGCCGCAGCAGGACACGGCGGTCGTTCCTCCGGGGTTCTTCCTTTTCTCGCGGCGCACGGATTCGCGCAGGGCATAATTGGTGCGTTCCTCGTTGCCGGCCTGCGTGTCGAAATAGAAGCCCAGCCAGGGTTCGACCACCGTGTCGATGTAGAGCGCGCCCAGCTTGCGGCAGAACTTCATGATGTCGAGGGACGAGGTGTCGACGGACAGGTTGACGCAGAACCCCTGGCCGCCGCCATTGGTCAGCAGGGGCTTGAGCAGTTCCTTGTAGTTGTCCTTCGTCACATGGGCCTGGATGAACTTCACGCCATGCCGGTCGAGAAGCGCCTTGCCCTCGTCGGAGGGGTCGATCACCACCATGCGGGACTTGTCGAACCTGAAGTGGCGCTCGATGAGCGGAAGGGTTCCGCGCCCGATGGAGCCAAAGCCGATCATTACCACCGGCCCGGTGATCTCGCCGTGAACCGGCCAGGTCTCTTCAGTCATCGCCATACTCCGATCTTGTCGTCATGTGCCGTTCCGCAGGCATTCATAGCGCTCAAAGCATGTTTGGCTGTCACAATAAAGGCCAAACCGCTCCGAGGGTTAAATCAGCCGGCCGCGAGGTTTTCCAACAGCCGGCAAAGGGAATCGGCCCGTCCGTCCATCGCCTTGTAGGCCAGTTGTTCGGGCGTCATCGCGGCCATCTGGCTGGCCAGCGCGGCTGCCTTGCGTCGTCCATCCGCCGTTGCGGACAGGGATGAAAGCGGGGTCAGCGTGATGAGGATGGTGAAGAGGATGTCACCGGTCGCTGGCAACCGGGTCAGCGTCTGGCGTTCCTCGCGCAGGAAGAGGCGGTCCGCGCCAAGCGCGGCGGGGTCGCCGGCGCGCTCGCCTTCGTGCGGCTCGGGATGGTGCAACCGGTCGTCGCCATAGATCGACCAGTTGCCGCGCAGGACCGGCGTGTCCGGCGCCAGGTTGTCAAAGATCCGGTTGACGAGCGTCGCATTGCGCGTGCCCGCCGCATAGCCGGGCACGGGCGCGTGGATCGTTTCCATGGGACGGCCGAATTTCTCCTTCAGCCGCCATGAGGATGGAAAGCAGAGCGCGGCGGCTGCGATCCGCCAGCCGTCATCGCCCCGGCGCATGAGCACGAGATCCTCGGCGCAGAGCATGGCGGCGCGGGCCAGCGGCGGCGCGGCGGGGTCGGGCGCGGGTGCACCGATCGCCGCAAGTCCCAGTGGCCCGGTGGCGAACCGATGCGGATGGCGGGCTGCCTGCCAGGACGAGACGCGGTCCAGGACCTCGTCCTGCGCCTCCTGTGTTCCCGGTTCGGCCATGAAGACCGTGCCGGGCATTGCGGCCATCAGCCGCGCCTTTTCAGCGAGGTAACCGGGGAGCCGGCCGTCGGTCACCAGCCACGGCCGGTCTCCCAGCGGCGCCAGGCCGATGGCGAACGGGTGGGCCGGAATTCCTTCCGTTGTCACGATCCGGAAACCTCGGGCGGGTCAGTTGGCGTCGCGGAAGCGCACCACGCTGAGGAAGGTCACGGCATTGCCGGTGAAGCGGCGATGGTCGCGCTGCATGTCGTCGCGTGCGAAGCCGATGGCGATCACTTCCTGCGGCTTGGCGCGCAGCGACTCGCTGACCCGGGGCTTGGCCGGCGGCTGCACCGATGCGGCCGCGGACAATGCCCAGCGCGCCGAATCCGGCTCGACCGGGCGAATGACCGGACGCGGGTCGGGCTTCGCCATCGCGGCGGTCGGGCGGCCGGATTTCTCCGTTGTCCTGACACCGCCGAGAACGGCGGCGAGCCGTTCTTCCGGTGACCTGGCGCGGGCTGCCTCCGACCGGGGCGATGCGCCCAGGCGGGCCGCCTTGCCTTCGTTCGGAGCGGATTGCCTGAATACCGGACGCGGCACAGGCAGGGCGGCGACTTCGACGGTCCGGTCGGCTTCGGGACGTGCCACGGGAAGCGGGACGCCGGCCAGCGTGGTTGCCGTGGCGATCTCGGGGCGCGTATCGCCGGCAAGGGCGGCCAGGATCGCCGCGCTGTCGTTGCGCGGACGTTCGGTTGGCGCCACCGAGGCGATGACGGCGCCCGTATCGTCGCCGGAAGCGGCCAGCGCCTCGGCGATGACATCGCCCGTCCGCGCGGGACCGGACGGGACATCATCGGGGCGCCAGCGCGGAACCGGAACATTCATCGCGACTTCAGGCCCGGCAGGCGTTTCCTCGCGGTTGACCGCAACGTCCACGGGCTGGCCAGCATCCGCGATGCGTGGCGCGAAACGGGGCACCGGCACGGCGTTGCGCGGCAGAGAGGCAAGGATCGTTTCAGGCGTTGCCACGGGCTGCTGTTCCGGCTGCTCCGGGCGTTCCGGGGCCGCCGGCGCGGCCTGAACCGGGGCAGGTGCCGCGGGGCGGGCGGCCGGCGCGGTTTGAGCGCCGACGGCAACCTTCGGCGCGGCGCGCAAGGCGGCCGTGGCGGCAGGCGCATCGCCCGCGCCCTCATCCTCGTCGCCACCGCCGAACAGCGAGGCCAGCAGGCTCTTGCCGCCGTCCGAACCGGAGCCGGAGGGCTTGTCGTCGATGATGACCGGGCGGCCCTTGCGGCGCTTGGCTTCCGCCAGCGCCTGCTGGTAGCCCTTCAGCGGCTTGCCGTCGGCGGGCAGGTGCAGCGTCTTGCCATCCGGGAACAGCCGCACGAGTTCCTTGCGGCTCATGCGCGGCCATGCCCGCACGCCGGCCACATCGAGATGAACGAAGGGCGAACCCGAGCGCGGATAATAGCCCACGCCGCCGCCTTGCAGCTTCATCGCCACGGCGCGCAGTTTCGACAGTTTCACGCCCGGAATGAAGAAGTCCATGGCGCGGCCATACATGTGCTGGCTCTTCTTGGCCTGGCCGCCGCGCGTGCGGCGCAGCATCTTGTTGGTCGCCGGGGAGCGGTAGGCGGAAACCACGTGGATGTAGTCCCGGCCGCCGACCTGGCGGTAGGCTTCCCAGACCAGGTCAAACAGGCGCGGATCCATTTTTGTCGGCTCGTTGCGGCGCCAGTCGCGCAGGAACCGGTTCAGCTTGTCCAGTCCCGATTTCACGTAGCGGCCGTTCTTCTTGAAGACGATTTCCGCCTTCTCGCCGGTATGGATGTAATAGAGCTTGAGCGCGCGTGTCTCGGCCCGTGCAGCCGTCGTTGCCGCACCCATGAGCGCCGCGCCGACGAGCAGGCTCGCAAGAAACAGGCGCAGGACCCTGGCCGCGCTTGCCGTCATATGTCCCCGAGTCGAAAAAGCCAAATCAACCGCCTTGAAGACCTGTCTGTGTCCCCGGACCATCCGGCCGAACCGGCCTCGAATGATCGTCCAGAATGGTTAATCAGCGCTTATTATAGCGAAATGCGGTCTAACCATGGCAAAAACGCAACACAATCCACAATTCCGTTTGCCGTGGTTAACAAAGCACTGACCTGCCTTATTAAAAGCATGGCACGGCTTTGCTTTCGCCGCATTGATCAGGATCAGGAAACGATTCGCTGAGCGCGGTCCATGTCCGGCTCCACGCCGTATTCCTTCAGCTTGCGGTAGAGCGTGGAACGACCGATGCCCAGCCGGCGCGCCACTTCGCTCATCTGGCCCTCGTAGTGGCTGATTGCCAGGCGGATCATGTCGACCTCGATTTCGGCCAGCGAACGCACATGGCCCCGTGTGTCGAGTGCGCGGAGCATCCCGTCTTCACCGCCCTCATCCTGCGGCGCGGCCATGACCGATGGATGCGGATCGGTCCTCGACTCCACCGGTGCCACCGGGTCGGGGCGCGGGGCCGGCGTGCCGGGCGGCACTGCCACCGGGGCGTTGGCGGAAACGCCCTCGACCTGTGTCCTGATCTGGGGAAATTCGCCGGGGCCGAGTTCTTCCTGGTCCGCAAGCACCACCGCCCGGAACACCGCATTCTCCAGCTGGCGGATATTGCCCGGCCAGTCATAGGCCATGAGCAATTGCAGCGCGTCGGGCGAAATGCCGGTCACGGGGGCGCCCTGCGCGGACTGTGCATGGCGCCTGATGAAATGCGACACGAGGAAGGGGATGTCGTCGCGCCGCTCGCGCAGCGGCGGCATGCGGATCGGGAACACGTTGAGCCGGTAGTAGAGATCCTCGCGGAACCGGCCGTCGCGCACTGCCTGCATCAGGTCGCGGTGGGTGGCCGAGATGAGGCGGATGTCGACCTTCTGCGAACGTGCCGCGCCAACCGGGTCGACCTCGCCTTCCTGGACGGCGCGCAGCAGCTTGACCTGCGCCTCCAGCGGCAGGTCGCCGACCTCGTCGAGAAACAGCGTGCCGTGATTGGCCTCGACGAACTTGCCCTGGTGTTTCTCCGTTGCGCCGGTGAATGAACCCTTTTCATGGCCGAACAGGATGCTTTCGACGAGGTTTTCGGGGATGGCGCCGCAATTGACCGTGACGAAGGGCTGCGGGGAACGCTCGCTCGCGCCCTGGATGGCGCGCGCCAGCAATTCCTTGCCGGTGCCGGATTCGCCCTCGATCATGATGGGAATCGTCGAGCCGGCCGCCTTGCGCGCCAGCGTCAGCACACGGTCCATGGAAGGCGAGCGCGTGACGATGTCCTTGAAGGTGATGGCTGCCGGTCCGGGCCGCGCCGCCTTGCGCGCCTTGCCTGCCAGCGCATTGACCTTCAGCGCACCGGCGAATGCGGCTGCCAGCCGCTCTGGTGCTGCCGGCTTGACGACGAAATCGAAGGCACCGGCCCGCATGGCGGCGATCACCGTGTCGATGCTGCCCTGTGCCGTCTGCACGATCACCGGCTGCTCCTGGCCGCGGGCGCGCATCTCCTCCAGGACGGCAAGTCCGTTCATGCCCGGCATGACAAGATCGAGCAGAACGCCTGAAATGTCGCGGCCACGCGGCGACGACAGCAGTTCGAGCGCCGCCTCGCCGGTTCCGGCCTGCACGACCGTGTGCCCGGCACGGCTCAGCGCGGCTTCGGCGAGCCGCCGCTGGACCGGATCGTCATCGACTGCGAGGATGGTGTGCGCCATTTGATTTGATCCGCGAAAAACGTTTTACCGTGGATCAACTTGGCACAGCGCCCTAAACATCAGCCCAAGAAACAGCGTAAGGAAGGCGTTGACGAAATTCCGCGCATTCGAATCGAATTTTTCCGGCAGGACATTCATGACGACAATGACACCGAACCATCAGCCCTTTGCCCTATCCAATGAAACGATGGCCGCCTCGGAGCACGAAACGCTCGGCACGCTGCCGGAGTGGAACCTGGCGGACCTCTACCCGGCGATGGACAGCCCCGCGCTTGCCCGCGACCTGGAGCGCGCGGCCGCCGAGGCGCAGGCCTTCGAGGCACGCTGGAAGGGGAGGCTCGACGAGGCGGCCGGAAAGACCGGCGAAGAAGGGCTCGGCGCAGCGATCAGTGCCTATGAGGCACTGGAGGAACTGATGGGCCGCATCATGTCCTATGCCGGGCTGGTCTATACGGGCGACACGTCCGACCCGAAGCGTGCGAAGTTCTATGGCGACCTTTCGCAGAAGATCACGGATGCATCGACGCATCTGCTGTTCTTCGCGCTGGAACTGAACCGCATCGCGGACGAGCGCATGGAAGCCGCGCTCACCGCGGACGTAGCCTTCGCCCGCTACCGCCCATGGGTGACGGACCTGCGCAAGGACCGGCCCTACCAGCTCGAGGATCGCGTCGAGCAGCTTTTCCACGAGAAGTCGCTGACCGGCCATGGTGCCTGGAACCGCCTTTTCGACGAGACGATCACGGCGCTGCGCTTCACGATCGACGGCGAGGACCTGCCGATCGAACCCACGCTCAACCGCATGCAGGACGCCGATCCGGACGTGCGCCGCAAGGCAGCCGAAGCCGTGGCGACTACGCTCGGCGCCCATGCCCGCACCTTCACGCTGATCACCAACACGCTGGCCAAGGACAAGGAAATCTCCGACCGCTGGCGCGGTTTCCAGGACATTGCCGACAACCGGCATCTGGCCAACCGCGTCGAGCGCGAGGTGGTCGATGCGCTGGCGAAAGCCGTGCGCGAGGCCTATCCGCGCATTTCGCACCGCTATTACGCCATGAAGGCGAAGTGGCTGGGCATGGAAAAGCTGAACCACTGGGACCGGCTGGCGCCGCTGCCGGAAACGCCGAAGGCGGTGATTCCCTGGGAGCGTGCGCGCCAGACCGTGCTGGATGCCTATGGCGGCTTCGCCCCCGAGATGGCCGAGATCGCCGCGCGTTTCTTCGACCGGAACTGGATCGATGCGCCGGCCCGGCCGGGCAAGTCGCCCGGCGCCTTTGCCCACCCGACGGTTCCCTCCGTCCACCCCTACGTGCTGCTCAACTACCAAGGCAAGCCGCGTGACGTAATGACGCTGGCCCATGAACTGGGGCACGGCGTGCACCAGGTGCTGGCCGGCGAACAGGGCGCGCTGATGGCCTCGACGCCGCTGACGCTGGCGGAGACGGCCTCGGTCTTCGGCGAGATGCTGACCTTCCGGTCGCTGCTCGACGCGACTGCCGACAGGCGCGAGCGCAAGGCCATGCTGGCCCAGAAGGTGGAGGACATGATCGGCACCGTGGTGCGCCAGATCGCCTTCTACGAGTTCGAGCGCAAGGTCCATGCCGCCCGCCGCGACGGCGAACTGACCAGCGAGGAGATCGGCCGGTTCTGGCTCGACGTGCAGGCCGAGAGCCTCGGTCCGTCCGTCGTGCTGCAAGAGGGCTACGAGACCTTCTGGTCCTACGTGCCCCACTTCATCCATTCGCCCTTCTACGTCTACGCCTATGCCTTCGGCGACTGCCTGGTGAACTCGCTCTATGCGGTCTACCAGAATGCCGAGAGCGGCTTTCAGCAGAAATATTTCGACATGCTGCGCGCTGGCGGCACCAAGCATCATTCCGAACTGCTGGCGCCGTTCGGGCTGGACGCTTCCGATCCGGGCTTCTGGAAGAAGGGCCTGTCGGTGATCGAAGGGCTTATCGACGAACTTGAAAGAACGGACGCCCAAGGCTGATCGTCAGGGGCGCGCCGAGGTGCGGCGATCGGGGGAGGGCGTGAAGCGCGCTTTCCGGGCCGGACAGAGGCGACGCCGCCTTCATCCCCTCGCGAGCGCTGCCGCCTCGCGCGCCAGGGCCGTGATCGCGTCCCAGTCCTCCTTGTCGACGAGATCATCGGGGGCGACCCAGGATCCGCCGACGCAGACGACATTGGAAAGCGAGAGGTATTGCGGCGCATTGGCCGGCGACACCCCGCCTGTGGGGCAGAAGCGAATGCCTGCCAGCGGCGAGGCAAGGGCCTTGAGATAGGCGATGCCGCCCGACTGTTCGGCTGGAAAGAACTTCAGGACCGAATAGCCTTCCTCGCGCATGGACATGATCTCGGACGGCGTCGAGGCGCCGGGAAGGAACGGCACCTGTCCGGCGCGGGCCGCATCGAGCAGTTCGATCGTGGTGCCGGGGCTGACGATGAAGCGGGCGCCCGCGGCTGCGGTCTTGTCGAACTGGCTCGCAGTGAGGATGGTTCCCGCGCCGACGATGGCCTCGGGCACCTCGTCGATGACGATGCGGATGGCGTCGAGGGCTTCCGGCGTGCGCAGGGTGATCTCGATGGCGGGAAGCCCGCCGGCGGCAAGCGCGCGCGCCAGGGGTGCGGCCTTCGACAGGTCGGCAATCCTGATCACGGGGATCACGGGCTGCGCCTCGAGGATGGAGAGCAGGAGCTCGGTCTTCTTCTGATGCGCCATGGCTGGGACTCCCGTGAGCGGTATTCAATCGATTTAACAGCGGAAGCACCGCGTGTCCATGACCCTTAGCCTGTGATTGGCAAACGCGCCAGCCATGACCGGAGCCGGCGCCAGAGTTTCGTCCAGGGACCGGCCGCATCCATCGCCTCGCGCGTCATGGGCCCTGCCAGCCCGTCGGCGGGCAGGCCGTGATCGCGCTGGAAGGCAGCGACCGCGCGCCGGGTGTTCGAACCATACACGCCATCGGCGGCCAGCGGATAGCCCAGGGACGAGAGGCGGCGCTGGAGGGCGGCGACGGCGGCACCGCGCGCACCTTCGCCAAGGACGGCGGTGCCCGCCTTCTCTGCGGCATCACCGGGCAAGTCCAACCCGGCATAGCGCTCATAGGCGCGTGCAAGGCGCGCGTCGTAAGCGTTTTTTCCATACGCCGGGCCGTTGTAGCGGCGTGCGAACGTCTGCCAGTCCTGCTCGGCCAGCGCCCTGGAAAGTCCCGCCTTGGCGATGAAGGCGAGCATCAGCCGGACCTGGCCTTCCACGCCGGAACGGGCCTCCGCGACCAGGGCATCGACGCTCTCATAACCGAGCCAGGACCAGTTTGCGCCCATGACCTGGCCCACGCCCCACGAACAGCTTTCGCGCGCGGTCCGGCTGTCGATCGCCTCTGCGCGGGCAAGCAGGGCGTAGCGCGCGGCCTGCGAGGCCGGGTTGGGTATCCGGCCGGGCTGCGGATGGGCCAGGCCCTGGGCACGGGCGAGTGCGCGCCTTTCGCCGGAAAGCCGCCGGTCGAAATAATGGCCCTCGAAGCGGATCAGCGGCTCCTGTTCTCCTGCCACGTCGGCAAACAGCCGGCCGCCGCTTTCCACCTCGACGACGGCGAGGATGGCCGCAGGTTCAAAACCGTGCGCGATGGCAAGACGGGCAATCGGTTCCGAAAGGTGACGGGCAATCATGGCATGGCCTCCGGGCAGGATCGGCCCGCAGTATCGCCGGGCGCACGGCAAGGGTGGACAAATGCCGTCCCGAACGTGGCCGGCCTTGCCAAGGGCCTGCCCGCGGGGCTAATCGGCGATCATGACACAGCCTGACGCATCCCTGCCCGTCAAGGTGGCCGCGCTCTATCGCTTCTGCCGTCTGCCGGACTTCGCCGATCTGCGCGCGCCCTTGCTCGGCCTGTGCGAAGACCTTGCCATCAAGGGCACGCTCCTGCTGGCCCAAGAGGGCATCAACGGCACCGTGGCGGGCAGCGACGAGGCGATCGACAGGCTGGTCGCCTGGCTCACGGACAGGCCGGACTTCCAGGGCATGGAACTGAAATTCTCGCGCGCCGCGACGATGCCCTTCCACCGCATGAAGGTACGGTTGAAAAAGGAAATCGTCACCATGGGCGTGACCGGAATCGACCCTTTGTCGGATGCGGGCGCCTATGTCGAGCCGGCGGCGTGGAACGACCTGATTTCCGATCCGGAAACGATCATCGTGGACACGCGCAACGACTACGAGGTGGCACTCGGCACGTTTCGCGGCGCCATCGACCCGAAGACAACGACCTTCCGGGAGTTCCCGGACTGGGTGGCGCGCAACCACAACCGGCTTTCCGGCCGCAAGGTGGCGATGTTCTGCACCGGGGGCATACGCTGCGAGAAGGCGACGGCCTATGTCCGCTCGCTGGGGATCGGCGAGGTCTACCATCTCAAGGGCGGCATCCTGCGATACCTGGAGGACGTGCCGGCGGAGGAGAGCCTGTGGGATGGCGAGTGCTTCGTCTTCGACGAGCGCGTCTCGGTGGGGCACGGCCTGGAAACGGGCAATGCCACGCTGTGCCGGGCATGCCGGCACCCGCTGACGCCAGCGGAACGGGCCTCGCCGGCCTTCGAGGAAGGCGTGTCATGCCCGCATTGCATCGCAGAGCGCAGCGACGCGGACCGCAAGCGCTACGCTGACAGGCAACGCCAGGTCGAACTCGCCGAGCGGCGCGGCAAACGCCATATCGGCAGTTGAATTCCAGTATTCCGGCAGAATATGTGCTTGTCGTCATTGCAACGCCATGTGCGGCTGCCTACCTGCTTGCAAGCACGATTCCAGTGTCCACAGGAGGCCCGTTCATGTTCGATCCCAAGAAGCTGCTGGGAGACCTGCTCAGCACCAACATTCCCGGCACGCAATCGACGATTGGCGACAAGGCCGGGCAGGCCCAGCAGATGGCCAAGGACAATCCGCTGGCTGCCGGCGCACTCGTGGCTGTCCTGCTTGGAACGGGTCCGGGGCGCGCGGTGACGGGCTCTGCTCTCAAGCTGGGCGGACTGGCGGCCGTGGCCGGCCTTGCCTACACCGCCTACAAGAACTACCAGAACGGCAACAAGCCCGGCGCCGAAGCCGCGGCGAAAGAGCCGGATCTTCTTCCGCCGCCGCTCGACAACAGTTTCCATCCCTCCAACGCGCCGCAGGGTGAGGACGAGTTCGCGCTCGCTCTGGTTCGCGCCATGATCGCGGCGGCCAGGGCCGACGGCCATATCGACGAGGGCGAGCGCCAGCGCATCCTCGAAAGGGCCACGCTGGCCGGCCTGGACGACGACACTGCCCGGTTCATCGAGGCGGAGCTGTCGCAACCGGTCGATCTGGACAATCTCGTCAAGGCCGCGACCACCGATGCGCAGAAGGTGGAGCTTTACACGGCCTCGCGGCTTGCCATCGAGCCGAAGACGCGCGCCGAGCGGGGCTATCTCGACATGCTTGCAGGACGTCTGGGCCTGCCGGACGCACTGGTCGAGCATGTCGAGGCGACCATCGCGGCACAGGCCTGACATCGTGCGCGCATGCATGGTGACCGGCGGCCGCGCATCCCTGGCCGCCGGCTTCATGGCGTCTTGACCATCGGGGCGCTTGTCCTGTTGATGGGGCATGATCGCAAGAAGCACCAACGGCCAGACGGAAAGCGGATACCAGGTCGCGCGGCGTTACCGCTTTCGCGGTCGCGTGGTTCTTGCGGGCACCATCCTTGCCGCCGTGGTGCTCGGTCTCGTCTTCCAGCACCTTGCCGGGCGCAGCGCGCTGGCGGAAGTGCGCGCCTCCGCCGACGAGGCACTGGCGCTCCAGGCGGCGACCGTCACGGGCATCCTGGAGAAATACCGGCTGCTGCCGCCGCTTCTGTCGCGCCGGGAGGACATCGCGAAGCTGTTCGACCGCCCCTGGGCGCCTGACAATCGCGGCGAGGCGGCGCGCAAGGCCATCGAGATCGCCGGGTTCTCGGGCGCCAAGGACGTGGTCTTCGCCGACCGGGAGGGCCGCATCTTCGCTTCGGCAAGGGGCATCTACGACCGCAGTTCGGTACAGGAGACGACGCTGTTCGAGGCGGCGGGGCAGGGGCGGCTTGGCCGCGAGACCCGCTCGCTTGACGCCGACGAGCGCGCCTATGTCTTTGCCTCGGCGGTGCGGCGGGAAAGCGATGTGGCCGGGGTCATCGCCGTCTATGTCCGGTTCGACCAGATCGAGGCCACGTGGTCGCTCTCCGCCATGCCCATCGTCGTGACGGGATCGGAAGGGCGCATCTTCCTCGGCAACCGCCCGGACTGGCAACTCAAGGCACTTCATGCCGGCGAGGAGCCGTTGCTGCGGCCGGCGGGCGGCGCAGCCGGGGACCTGTTCAGGACGCCGGAGGGGACCACGCTGGTGGAGGCGGTCCGGCATCTGCCGCTGCTGGACTGGCGGCTTCACGTGCTTGCCGATCATGCGCCGGTCAACGATGCGCGCTGGCAGGCCGGCATCATCGGCCTGCTGCTTGCCGCGCTGCTCGGCATCACCGGCTGGTTCACCGTGAAGCGCGCCGAGGCCGTGCACATGCGCATGCGCCGCGACAGGGCCAGCGCACTGCGGCTGGAACGGCTGGTGCGCGACCGCACGCGCGCGCTGTCGGATACCAACGTGTCGCTGGCGCGCGAAGTGGAAGAGCGTGCCCGGGCCGAAGAGCAGTTGCGCCAGACGCAGAAGGAACTGGTGCAATCGGCCAAGCTGGCGGCGCTCGGCCAGATGTCGGCGACGCTCAGCCACGAATACAACCAGCCGCTGGCGGCCATCCGCACCTATGCCGACAATGCGCGCCAGTTCCTCGAACGGGGCCGGGACGACAAGGCGCGCGAGGCGCTGGGCCGGATCGCGGGTCTGACCGAGCGCAT
The DNA here is from genome assembly GCA_002708825.1 of Phyllobacteriaceae bacterium. GTDB lineage: Bacteria > Pseudomonadota > Alphaproteobacteria > Rhizobiales > Rhizobiaceae > Zhengella. The sequence goes on from PAPF01000011.1 coordinate 55,396, forward strand.
GTCGGAACTGTCGCGCACCCTGCTCGGCTTCGCGCGCAAGCCCGGCACGGCGATCATGGAGGTGCGGCTGTCGGCAGTGATCGACGAGGCGCTGCTTCTTGCCGGTCCGCGGGCCAAGAAGGCCGGGGTGATTGTCCGCCGGGACGGCGTCGATCCGCGGATCAGGGTGCTGGGCGGGCGGGTCCGCCTGACGCAGGTCGTGGTCAATCTCGTCAACAATGCCATCGATGCGCTCACCGGGATCGGGGCGAAGGGACCGACCGACAATCCGGTCATCACGATCTCGGCGAAGGATGAAGGCGGCGACGTGCGCCTCGTCATCGCGGACAACGGGCCGGGCCTGGCGCCGGCCGAGCGCGAGACGGTCTTCGAGCCGTTCTATTCCACCAAGGGCGTCGGCGAGGGGATCGGCATCGGGCTTTCCATCGTCTACACGATCGTCAACGAACTGGGCGGGCGCGTGGAAACGGGCGAAAGCGACACCGGCGGCGCACGCTTCGACGTGATCCTGCGGTCTGCCACCGGTGCCGGCGGGACCGTTTCCGGCGCATTGGAAGAAACGGGGGCGTGAGCGGAATGGACGAGCCGGAAATCCTTCTGGTCGACGATGACGACGACCTGCGCCCGGCGCTGGTCCAGGGTCTGGAACTCGACGGCTTCACGGTTCGCGCGCTTTCCCGCGCGGAAGGATCGCTGGAACATGTGACGCGCAATTTTCATGGCGTCATCGTTTCGGACATCCGCATGCCGGGCATGGACGGCATGGCGCTGATGCGGCGGGTCATGGAGATCGATCCGGCGCTGCCGGTCATCCTCATCACCGGCCATGGCGACGTGGCGCTGGCGGTCGAAGCCATGCGCGACGGCGCCTATGACTTCATCGAGAAGCCGTTTCCGGTGCAGCGGCTGACCGCGGTTGTCCGGCGCGGCGTGGAAAAACGGCGGCTGGTACTGGAAAACCGCCTGCTGCGCGAGACGCTCGATTCCTCGACCGACCTGGAAGCCAGGCTTGTCGGGCGCAACGGTGCCATCCGCCGGCTGCGCGAGGAAATCATGGCCGTTGCGGGAACCGATGCCGACGTGCTGGTGCTGGGCGAAACCGGGTCGGGCAAGGAGGTGGTGGCCCGGGCGCTGCACGATTTCAGCCCGCGCTCCGCCGGCAATTTCGTGGCCATCAACTGCGGTGCGCTGCCGGCCGAGATCATCGAAAGCGAGCTGTTCGGGCACGAGGCCGGCGCCTTTACCGGCGCCCAGAAACAGCGCATCGGCAAGCTGGAACATGCCAATGGCGGAACGGTGTTCCTCGACGAGATCGAATCCATGCCGCCGGACCTGCAGGTCAAGCTGCTGCGCGCCATCGAGCACCGCGCGATCGAGCGGCTCGGGTCCAACCGGTCGATCCCGCTCGACGTGCGCTTCGTGGCGGCTACGAAGGCAGACCTGGAGGCGGAGGGGCGGGCCGGGCGGTTCCGCACCGATCTCTATTACCGGCTCAACGTGATCACGCTGCGCATCCCGGCGCTCAGGGCGCGCAAGGACGACATCCCCCTCCTGTTTGCCCACCTGGCGCGCGAGGCGCGGGCGCGTTACCGGCGCGACATGCCGGATTTCACGCCGGCCCTGGAGGCCGAACTGATCGCCCATGACTGGCCGGGCAATGTGCGCGAACTGCGCAATGTGGCGGATCGTTTCGTGCTCGGCCTGTGGCGCGGCTTCGACGGCCGCGCCGAAGCGTCCGACATGCCCGGCGGCGCGCTCGCCGACCGGGTCGCTGCCTTCGAGAAGGCCGTGATCGAGAGCGAACTGGACCGGCATGGCGGGCGCATGAAGGAAACCTACGAATCGCTCGGCCTGTCGCGCAAGGGTCTCTACGACAAGATCCGCCGGCTCGGCATCCGCACGGCCGACGCGGAAGAGGATGGGTAGAGAAATACCCATCCCGACCCCCGCAAGGGGTAGCCGGGGTAACACGGCGAGGCAGGCGCGCCCCGGCGGAAGGCCGTGGCGGGCAGGTTAACATCCTTTAACGTTTCATCTTTCCGGTCCCGTCTGGTTCGTGCGCAAGAATTGGCACGCGGATTGCTGATGAAAGGGCGGACGCGGGTCGCAAGGCCCGGCCGTCCGGGAGGACATCACTGACATCGTGCCCGTCGGATGACGGCCGGAGGCGGCCTTCCGGACCTGTGACCATCAGTTGCGGACAGCCTGTCCGCCATGAGGAGGATAATCGACATGAAGAAGCTACTCGGTGCCGTTTCGGCCCTCGCACTCACCTTTGCCGCCGGTCAGGCCATGGCCGACGAGACCGGCTGCGACAGCGGCGAAATGGTCATCAAGTTCTCCCACGTCGTGGCCGGCAGCGGCCATCCCAAGGGCGACGCCGCCACCATGCTGGCCGAGCGCGTCAACAAGGACATGGAAGGCAAGGCCTGCATGGAGGTCTTCCCGAACTCCACGCTGTTCGACGACGACAAGGTGATGGAAGCCCTGCTGCTTGGCGACGTCCAGCTTGCCGCGCCGTCGCTGTCGAAGTTCGAGGCCTACACGCTGAAGTACCGCCTGTTCGACCTGCCCTTCCTGTTCCAGGACCTGGACGCGGTTTCCGCTTTCGCCAATTCGGAGCAGGGCAAGGGCCTGCTGAAGGTCATGGAGGAGAGCCAGGGCTATACCGGTCTGGGCTACTGGCTTTCGGGCATGAAGTATTTCTCGGCCAAGAAGCCGCTTCTGGTGCCGGCTGACGCCAACGGCCTGAAGTTCCGCGTGCAGACCTCCGACGTGGCCGTGGCCATGATCGAGGCCATGGGCGCCTCGGCGCAGAAGCTGGCCTTCAAGGAAGTCTACGGCGCGCTGCAGACGGGCGTGGTGGACGGCCAGGAAAACTCCTGGTGCAACATCTACACCCAGAAGTTCTTCGAGGTGCAGGACGGCATCACCGAGACCAACCACCAGTCGCTGGCCTACCTGCTGGTCACCTCCACCGAATGGCTGAACGGCCTGGACGAGGACGTGCGCACGCAGTTCGTGTCGATCGTCGATGACGTGACCAACGCGGCCAACAAGGCGGCCGGCGAGAAGGAAGCGGAGTGCCGCCAGAACATCCTGGATGCCGGCGGCACCATCCGCGAGCTTTCCCCCGAACAGCGCACCCAGTGGGTTTCGACCATGAAGCCGGTCTGGGACAAGTTCGAGGGCGACATCGGCAAGGACCTGATCGAAGCCGCCGCTTCGCATTCGGGTTCGTAAGGGCCGGCCAGCCACAACCTGCCGTTCCGGACGCGCGGTCCGGAGCGGCCGAAGGCATCCGGCCGCCCCTGCATGAATGAGGGCGGCCGGTACCTTCCGGGGGACATGCGGGGAGAACTGCAATGGCACTTCTGTGGCCGATCCTGGCGCTTGCGGCGCTGGTCGTCATCCTGTTCGTAGCCGAAAGGCGCTGGCCTGACGGCGTGAGCCGGATCGAGGAGAACATCATCGCCCTGCTGCTGGCGGCGATCACGCTCGTCTCCTTCGTGCAGGTGATCGCGCGCTACGGCTTCAACACCGGCTGGAGCGGCGCGCTGGAGTTCACGCGCATCCTGTTTGCCTGGCTGATCCTGTTCGGCATGAGCTACGGGGTGAAGCAGGGCATGCATCTCGGCGTCGACGCCTTCATCCGGCTCCTGCCGAAGGGGGCGTTCAAGGCGGTTGCGCTGTTCGGCGCGGCCTGCACCGCCGCTTACGCCCTGATCCTGCTGCACTACGGCTGGCTTTCCTGGCTGGGCGCCGACGTGAACACCAACTGGCGGCAGACCGGCGCCATCGGCTACTGGAAGTTCATGTTCGACCGCGGCACGGGCCTTGACGACCTGCGCTGGCCGGAGTTCATCCAGTCCGCCTTCGGAACCCAGGAGCGCGTGCAGCGCTGGATCGCCTACCTGATGCTGCCGATCGGCCTGTCGCTGCTGGCGTTCCGGTCCATCCAGGGCTTCGTGCAGATCTGGCGCGGAGAACGGGAACTGCTGATTGCCGGTCACGAAGCCGAAGAACTCGTGGCCGAAAACAAGGGCATCCTGAAGGACTGACGCATCATGGAAACCATCATCCTCTTCGTGCTCGTCCTGGGCCTCCTTTTTCTCGGCGTGCCGGTGGCCGTGTCGCTCGGCCTGTCATCGATCCTGATCATCGCGCTGTTCTCCGAAGACTCCATGTCCTCGGTGGCGCTGCAACTGTTCACCGCCTCGCAGAACTATACCCTGCTGGCAATTCCCTTCTTCATCCTGGCATCGGCCTTCATGTCGACAGGCGGGGTGGCCAAGCGAATCATCCGCTTCGCCATCGCCACGGTGGGCCATTTCCGCGGCGGTCTTGCCATGGCCTCGGTGCTGGCCTGCATGCTGTTCGCCGCGCTGTCGGGCTCCTCGCCGGCGACCGTGGTCGCGATCGGCACCATCGCCATCGCCGGCATGCGGCAGGTGGGCTACACGAAGGAATTCGCCGCGGGCATCATCGCCAATGCCGGGACGCTCGGCATCCTGATCCCGCCCTCTATCGTCATGGTGGTGTATTCGGCGGCCACGGATGTCTCGGTCGGCCGGATGTTCCTGGCCGGGGTGATCCCCGGCCTGATCGCCGGGCTGATGCTGATGATCGCCATCTATGTCACCGCCCGCTGGAAAGGCCTTCCGGCCGAACCCTGGCGCGGCTTCGACGAGATCCTGCAGGGCGGCAAGGAAGCCGGTTTCGGCCTGTTCCTGATCGTCATCATCATCGGCGGCATCTATGGCGGCGTGTTCACGCCGACCGAGGCGGCCGCCGTCGCCGCGGTCTATTCCTTCTTCATCGCCATCTTCGTCTATCGCGACATGGGGCCGCTGAAGGAAGTGCCCTGGATCCGCGAGAGCGACAGCCGCCGCGCCATCACCGGATTCAAGGCAACCGTCTACGCGGTCTCATTCCTGTTTGTCTGGCTGATCCTGTCCTTCTTCGCCACGGCGGAATCGGAAACCGTGACGCCCGGCGACCGGCTGCTGTGGGGTTCGCTCATCGCGCTCGCCATCCTCGTGGCCTATGCCATCTGGCGCGGCGGGACGGCAAACCCGGCCGCCATCCTCGCCATGCTGGTATCGGGGCTGTCGATCTGGGCGCGCAATCTCGGCCAGATCGGCGGCCGCTTCTTCAGCGGCATCCTCCACGACGATACCCGCAAGGTGATGGTGGACGCGGCCAAGACGACGCTGATGCTGATGTTCATCATCGTCAACGCCCTGCTGTTCGCCCACGTGCTGACCTCGGAACGGATTCCCGACGCCATCACCGACCTGATGGTGGGCTACGGCTTCAACTGGTTCACCTTCCTGATCGCGGTCAATCTGCTGCTGCTGCTGGGCGGGCAGTTCATGGAGCCTTCCGGCCTGCTGCTGATCGTGGCGCCGGTGGTGTTCCCCATTGCCATGGAACTGGGTGTGGACCCGGTGCATCTGGGCATCATCATGGTGGTGAACATGGAGATCGGCATGATCCCCCCGCCGATCGGGCTGAACCTGTTCGTGACGTCAGGCATCACCGGCATGAGCCTGATCCAGGTGGTGCGGGCCGCGCTGCCCTTCGTCGCGGTGCTGTTCGCCTTCCTGATCCTGGTCACCTATGTGCCGGTGATCTCCACATGGCTGCCCTATGCGCTGATGGGGCCCGAGATCGTGACGCGCTGACCGCGGGGGGCAGGCGTCGCGCAGACGGCCGGGGCGGCGACGCTCCGGCCGTTCCGCATTCAGCGTCTGGTCAGATCCGGCATGGCGCGGCCGATGATGGCCATGATGGCCATGTTGCGCGCCTGGGGCGGCAGGCCGGAAATCTGCGGCAGGCGGTTGGAGGCGAGGATATCGGCCAGGCCGTGCACCACCGCCCAGGCAGCCGCCATGTCGATGCCGACAGCGGGGCTCTCATCAGGTCCGGCGCCATGGAGGATCCGCAGCAGGTCGACCATCACCGCATAGGACGCGTCGACGGCCTCCTTGAGTTCGGGATCGTCGAGGTCCGGACGCCCTGAAGAGAACATCAGCCTGAAGACAGGCGGGTTTTCCAGCGCGAAGACGACATAGCCGAGACCGGAGGCCATCAACTGGTTCCAGGCGTCCGGCTTCGTGTCCTTCATGAAGACATGCTGGCGCTCGACAAGGCGGCGAAACCCTTGCGCGGAAAGCGCGGTGAGCAATCCGTTGACATCCCTGAAGTGATGGGCCGGGGCGGCGTGGCTGACGCCGGCGCGCTTGGCGACACCGCGCATGGAGAAATTCTCGATGCCCTTTTCGGCGAGTTCCTGTTCGGCGGCGGCGAGCAGGGCGCTCCTCAGGTCGCCATGATGATAGGATTGGCGCAGCGGGAGGTCCGGTCCGGGGTCCATCATGGAGGCATCATTCCTTGTGTGACGGAGTCACGGGCTTCTCCGTCTTATGTTTCAGCTATCGCTAACATATTTTGTCCATTTGATCAAAAAAATCCCTTGACACTGTCAAGATAGCGCTTCAAATTGAACTTGACAATGTCAAGACCGGGGGCGGTGGCACATATGTCTTTTTGCGGATATGTGCCTTAACTTGACGTCAATGGCGGGCTGGCCGGCCTCTACCGGTCAGCCCGTTCATTTTTCCGGGCAGGCGATTTTTTTTGCCAGGCATGAATGCCTGTACTGCAGGGACGGAACTGATTCTGATTCGGGGGTGCTTGCTCTCCCGACGTGCGTTTCCACTTGATCGTACTCTTCCTTTATTTCGAAATTTCAAATACTTCCCTGTATTAACCTTTTGTTCATTTTCCTGTATCATCCTTGAACATAGTCGAACCGGCTCTCCTCCTCCCAAGCACGGTTCCGCCTCGGGGCGATCCTTCACCGGATCGCCCTGTTTTTGTTTCCAGCCGGTTTCGCTAGTGTCCGGGCGAGGGAACCGCTTGCGATTCCTCCGCGTTGCAGATGCTTGACGGCTGGGAGAGGGAAACGAGATTGGCCGCATTCCTGAGCGACTACCAGGCCTGGATCGCCCTGGCGCTGCTTCTTACCATGTTCGCGCTGTTCATGAGCGAGCTCTATCCGCCGGAAGTGACCGCGGCGGCCTTTGCCAGCCTGTTCATCGTCCTGGGGATGGTGGATCCGGCAGATGCCATGGATGTTTTCTCCAATCCGGCACCCATCACGATCGGCGCCATGTTCATCCTGTCGGGCGCGCTGGTGCGAACCGGCGTCCTGGATGCATTGGCCGGCGCGGTGGTGGAGCGTGCGACCAGCAGTCCGCGCCTTGCGCTCATAGGCTTTGTGATCGTCACCCTCGTTGCCTCGGCCTTCGTCAACAACACGCCCATTGTGCTGGTCCTCATTCCCGTGGTGATCCGGCTCGCTCATGCGCTGGGCATCGCACCGACACGGCTGCTCATTCCCCTGTCCTATGCCGGTGTGCTGGGCGGGGCCTGCACGCTCATCGGCACCTCGACCAATCTTCTCGTTGACGGCGTCGCCCGGGAACAGGGCCTGGAACCGTTCTCGCTGTTCGAGATCACGCCGGTGGGAATCGTTGCCGCGCTGTGCGGCCTCGCCGTCATGCTGCTGCTTGGCCGCCGGCTCCTGCCTGACCGCGGCGAGGCCAGCGAGGATGTGCTGCTGGGCGAAACGGAATACCTCTCCGAAGCGCGCATCGCCGACGAGAGCATGGATGGCAGGCCGCTCGGCGAAATCGGGGTCTTCAAGGCGCCCGGCGTGATCGTGTCAGGCGTGCAGCGCGGAACGGAAACGATCCGCCGCGATCTCGAAACGTTCGAGGTCCGCAAGGGCGACCGGCTGATCCTGCGCGCGCCGACCTCGGAACTTCTCACGCTTGCCAGCCATGAATCGCTGAAGGTCGGGCTCAGGGGCACGGCGCGGCTGACAGCGGAGGAGGGCAGCAACGTCATCGTGGAAGCGGTGGTGACGCCACGCAAGTGGACCAGCGGGCGGGCGCTGGCCTCCATGTCGCTCGGCCGCCGCTTCGGCCTGCAGGTGCTGGGCGCGCACCGGCACAATCACATTCCGGGGCCGGAACTGGGGGTGGTGACATTGCGCCCGGCCGACAAGCTGCTGATGTCGGGACCGCCGGCCGCCTTCGACGAGCTGGCGCGGGAAACCAACATCGTGTCGATCTCGCGCGCCGCCGGCCGGGCCTATCGCCGGGCCAAGGCGCCCATCGCGCTGGCCGCGCTGGCGGGCGTGGTCATCCTCGCCGCCCTCGGCGTCCTGCCCATCGGCATCCTGGCGCTGCTGGCGGTGAGCGCGATCCTCATCCTGCGCTGAATCGACGCCGACGAGGCCTGGGATTCGCTCGACGGCTCCATTCTCGTGCTGATCTTCGCCATGCTGATCATCGGGCGCGGCCTGCAGGACAGCGGCGCGGTCGAGCTTGTCGTGGCGAGCCTGTCGCCGTTCCTGTCATTGCTGCCGGGATTCCTGGCGCTGCTGGCGGTCTACCTGCTGGCCTCGCTGCTGACGGAACTGGTCACAAACAATGCGGTGGCCGTGGTCCTGACGCCGGTCGTCATCGGACTGGCGGAGCCGCTGGGCATAGACGCGCGCGCGCTCGTCGTCGCGGTCATGTTCGGGGCCAGCGCCTCGTTTGCCACGCCAATCGGCTACCAGACCAACACGCTGGTCTATGGCGCGGCGGACTATCGCTTCACCGACTTCCTCAAGATCGGCGTGCCGATGAACATCCTTGTCGGCATCGCCGCCAGCGTCGCGATCTGGACGTGGTTCGCCTAGAATCAGGCCGGTGGCGTTTCGCTGAGAAACGCTTGCATGCGCTCGATGGCACGCAGGATGTTCTCCTCGGAATTGGCATAGGAAAGGCGGATGTAGCCTTCGCCGAGCACGCCGAAATCCGGACCGCCGATCAGCGCGACGCCGGCCTCCTCCAGCAGGGCGGAGGCCAGTTTCTTGGCCTTCCAACCGGTCTGGCTGATATTGGGGAATGCGTAGAAGGCGCCCTTGGGCGTGGCGCAGGTGATGCCGGGCAGGGTGTTCATGCCCTCGGTGACGATCTTCCTGCGGTTGTCGAAGGCCCGCATCATCTTCTCGACGTCGTCCTGGGGGCCGTCGATGGCCGCGATTCCGGCGAACTGGCTCGGCGCGTTGACGCAGGACCAGCAATTGACCGCGAGCTTGCGCACCAGCGGATAGAGGCGTTCCGGCCAGATGGACCAGCCCATGCGCCAGCCGGTCATGGCCCAGGTCTTGGACCAGCCGTTGAGGACGATGAGGCGGTCGCGGATTTCCGGGAACCGGAGCAGCGAGGTGTGTTCCTCGCCGTCATAGGTCATCACGTCGTAGATCTCGTCGGACAGGATCGCGACGTCCGGGAAGGCTTCAAGACCCCGGACCAGTTTCTCGATCTCGGCGCGCGGCGTGACGCCGCCGGTCGGGTTGGCGGGCGAGTTGAGGATGAGAAGCCGCGTGGCAGGCGTGATCAGGCCCAGCACCTCGTCTGCGGAGAAGGCGAAACCCTTGTCCTCACGAACGGGCACCGGAACGGGCGTGGCGCCGGTGAACTCGATCATCGAACGGTAGATGGGGAAACCGGGGTCGGGATAGAGGATGTCCGCGCCGGGTTCGCCGAACATCAGGATGGCGGCGAACATGGTCGGCTTGCCGCCGGGCATGATCATCACGCTGTCCGGCGAGACCTCGACGCCTGTGGTCGCCAGCGTGCGCCGGACAACCGCCTCGCGTGTGGCAAGCAGGCCGGTGGCCGGCGTATAGCCGTGGTGGCCGTCGCGCAGCGCCTTGATCGCGGCCTCGACGATGTGCTGCGGTGTCTGGAAATCCGGCTGGCCGATGCCGAGATTGATGATGTCCCTGCCCTGTGCCGAAAGCTCGGTGGCGCGGGCCAGCACGGCAAAGGCGTTTTCCTCGCCGATGCGGTCGAAGGCGGCAATGGTTTTCATGGCGGTGCGTTTCCCCGGCAAGCGTTTTGCCGTATTGGAGACCGCAGATACCTCTTGTCAACCGGAAGAAAGCCATGGCCATGACCGATCTGAGCCAGTGGACGCCGCGACAGCGGCCCGAAAGGCGCGTTCTCGATGGCCGCCTTGTCCGCCTGGAGCCGCTCACGGCGGCGCGTCACGGCGACGACCTGTACGTGGCGGCGACCGAGGGCGATGCGGAGACCCGCTTCACATGGCTGGCGACGGGCAGGCCGGAAAGCCGCGCGGAATTCGAGGCCTGGCTGGACTGGGCGGAGCACCATCCCGATTCGGTCTACTGGGCGGTGATCGACAAGGCGAGCGGCAAGGCGGTGGGCCGGCAGAGCCTCATGCGCATCGATGCCGCCAATGGCGTCATCGAGATCGGCGACATCCACTGGGGACCGGCCATGCAGCGCTCGCCGCTTTCGACGGAGGCCTTTTTCCTGCACGCCGTACACGTGTTCGACGACCTGGGATACCGCCGCTTCGAGTGGAAGCTCAACGACCTGAACGCACCGTCGCACCGCGCGGCGCGGCGGTTCGGCTTCACTTTCGAAGGCATTTTCCGCCAGCACATGGTGGTCAAGGGGCAGAATCGCGACACGGCCTGGTATGCAATGCTCGACCGGGACTGGCCCACGATCCGCGCGGGGTTCGAGCGCTGGCTTTCGCCGGCCAATTTCGATAGTGAAGGCCGGCAGAAGGCGCGGCTGGAAGAGCTTCGCGCCGCGGCGACAGACAAGGACAGGGCATGAAGGAAAGCTGGAAACCGGCCATAGCGGCACTCGTCATCCTGCTTGGCTTCGGCCTCGTCGCGCACTTCATGCCCAATATCATGCTGTGGATCGGAGAGCGTTCGCCGGCCGTGGCGGGCGTCGTCGCCATCCTGTTCGTGGCCGCCTTTTTCGGCGTGTTCTGGCTGCGCGCGCGCCAGCAACGACGGCGTGACGGCGAGGGCTGATCAGGCCGACAGCGCCGCCGTCAGCAGAAGCAGGCCAAGCAGCAGGACGAGAAGCGCGCCGCCGATCTCGACGCCGTGATGGATAGCCGTGCCGAGACGGCCACCGCCGGACAGGCGCACCGCGACGTTCTTCGCCGTCACCGCGAGGGTGGCCAGCGCGGATACGGTGATGGCCGTGCCGATGGCCATGGCGAAGGCCGAGGCGATGCCGGCCCACCACAGGCCGTTCAGGAAGGCGAAGGTCAGCACGATGAGCGCGCCGGAACAGGGCCGCAGGCCGACCGCCATCACCGCCGTCCCGGCTTCCGAAAGGCCGAAGCGGCCTTTGGAAAGCAATCCGGGATCGGGCATGTGGGCATGGCCGCAGGACGGGCAGGTCTCGCCGGCCGCATGATCATGATGATGATGATGATCACTGTGGTGGTGATCATGTGTGCAGGCCGGGCCGTGGTCGTGATGATGGTGATGGGCATGGCCGGCGGCGGCAAGCGCCGGTGCCTGGACAGGCAGGAAGGTGCGCAGCTTGCGGAACAGGAGCCAGGCGCCGAAGGCGGTGACCAGCGCGTAACTTGCCACTTCCATGGACCAGACCGCGTCGGTCTGGCGGATGCCGGTGCCGCGCAGGAAAAGGAAGACGGCGCCGACGACGAGAATGGCGGTCACGGCCTGGAGCATGGCGGAGACGAGGGAAAGCACGACACCGCGCCGCAGGGCAACCTCGTTGGCGAGCATGTAGGAGGAGATCACGGCCTTGCCGTGGCCGGGTCCGGCCGCGTGAAACACGCCATAGGCAAACGACAGGCCGACAAGCAGCCAGGCGGCGGAAGCATCCGCGCGCATGGCGCGCAGGGCGCCTGTCAGCGCGCGGTAGAATTCCTGCTGTTGGGTGTTGATCCAGTGCATGAGGGAAGGGAACAGGCCGCTTGGCGGCAGCGCCTGCTCGGCCGCGCCGATGCCGAGCGAGCTTTGCGCCTGGGCCGAAGCGATGACCGCGCCTGCGATCACGGCGCCAAGAAGGGCGATTTTCGCGGCCTTCACTGATCGCCTCCGCAGGTCAGTTGCAGGCGTGTTGCGAAAATACCGGTCAGTTGCGTCATGTCGGTGGTCTCGTAGAAGGCCTCGGTCAGGTTCTGGCTGTTCTGCGCAAGGATCTCGTCGGGATCGGGACGGATGACCTCGCGCCGGCAGTCCGGCGGCAAGCCTTCGCTGATCATGTCGCCGTCATTCATGTAGTCGATGGCGGTATAGAAGGTGGGATCGTAGACCGCGAAAGACAGCGTGCCGTCGAGGGGCAGCGGTGTGGCCAGCCGCGATTCGAACAGGATGACAAGGCGGTCGTCCTGGTAATCGGCGATGACGGCATCGGGCGCGCGCATGGCGACATCCTCGCCGTCTGCCTGCACCACCTGGAAGTAATCGAAATCGGCGATCGATTCGCGCACGGTGGAGCCGATTTCAGCGAGTTCCCCGTCGTCCAGCCGGTTGTCGGCATTCTTGTCGAACTCGATGATGACGGTCGCGGTGAAGATGTCGTCAAAGCGCCAGACATGCTGCAAGGCCGCCACCTTGCCGTCCTCGATGGCGAGATCGAGCCGTGCCTCTGCCCAGACATGGGGATGGGCCTGCAAGGGCACAGTGCCGGACAGGGCGAGCAGGAGGGTGGCCGGAATCGTCGAGATGAATTGTCGCCGCAATGCAGGACTCCGTTTGCCAGCCGCCCTTTCCGGGCCACATCACGGGATTGGCCGAAGAAGGCGGCGAAAATCCGGCAGACTGTTTCATTCCGCCCCGTCCGGATCAAGACGCCATTGGCCGCAGGGCGACCGGTCAGGTGTTTCTCTTGAACCAGGCTGCGAGGTAGTCGACGAAGACGCGGACCTTGGCCGGCAGGTAGCGGCGGTGCGGGTAGACGGCGAACATGCCGCTGTCCTTGTGCAGCCAGTCTTCCAGCAGCGAGACCAGCCGTCCGGCCTTGATATCCTCGTTGACGACGAAATCCGGGATGAGCGCGAAACCCAGATCGGAGAGGCAGGCGGCGCGCGCCACCGCGGGACTGTTGACCTCCAGCGGACCGCTGACCGGAACGGTGATGGTGTCGCCGTTGGGGGCCTGGAAGGGCCAGTTGGTCAGCCATCGCCCGTTGGTGTCGGAAATGCAGGGCATCTTGGAAAGGTCATGCGGCGTCTTCGGCCGGCCGTATTTCTCGATGACGGCCGGGGTGGCGCACAGCTTGACCTGGAAATCGGAGACCTTGCGGGCGATGAGCGAGGAATTCTCCAGCCGCGAAACGCGGATCGCAAGGTCGAACCCTTCCTCGACGAGATCGACGAAGCGGTCATCGAGATGGATGTCCAGCTTGATGTCCGGGTGTTCGGACACGAAGTCGATCAGGACCTGGCCGATGGCGGCGTCGGCGAAGGAGCGCGGGGCGGTCAGGCGGATGCGGCCGCGTACGTCGCCGCTCGATTCGCGGATCGATTCCTGGAGGCCGTCGATGTCGCGCACGATCTCCGTGGCGCGCTTGAAATAGGCATGGCCCGATTCGGTGAGCGAGAACTGCCGCGTTGTCCGGTTTAGCAGCAACACGCCCAGTTCGTCCTCGAGTTCGCGGACATATTTGGACAGCAGCGCCTTGGACCGTCCGATCTTTCGTGCAGCGGCGGAAAAGCCTTCCGCTTCAACGACGTCGATGAAGGCGCGCATGCGGGTGAGGGTGTCCATCGTTCAAGCTCCGTGATCGGTCTCACGTAGATTGTTCAGCGTTCCGGAAAATTCAAGCAGGATGCGATTTTTCATTGAAGAGGGGGGCAAATCCGCCTATATCGCGGTTGCCCAAAGTCGCACGTGCCTGTGGGTGTCCGCCGATCCCCCGACAAGGTGGGGGACACGGTAAGGTACCCGGAGCTAACCCCTCCGGTCGTTCGTCCGGCCAACCGGACAGGCGAGGACATCTTGAAGCAACGACGGTGCGGGCCTTTCTGGTGTCTGCCGGCTGTCCACAAGCCGGGGTTACTGAAGAGGCACACCTTCATTGCCGGATGTGCGGACGGGACCTCCCTCCAATCAATGGCAGACAAAGCGGATGGTCGCTCCCTCAAGGGGCGGTTTGTCCTTCGCCGCATGACGGCATTCCATGGTTCCGGGGTCTCCACCGCCTGGTTCCAGAGGCATGGCCGCATGCCCTTTGTCCAAATGCCCATGGCCGCCTGCAGACGGCGCCGGGGCAGCATTGAACGAAGCGGCTTTCCAGCCGCGCTGGGAGAACACCGATGGCCACGCAGCGTATCCTCGATTTCCTCGCCCCCCGCCGCCCCTCCGGCCCGTGCCTCGTCGTCGACCTCGACGTCGTGCGCGACAATTTCGCCGCTTTCCGCCGGGCGCTGCCGGACAGCCGCATCTTCTACGCCGTGAAGGCCAACCCGGCGCCCGAGATCCTGCGCCTGCTGGCGTCGGAAGGCTCGTCCTTCGATTGCGCCTCGGTGGCCGAGATCGAGATGGCGCTCGATGCCGGCGCGACCCCTGACCGCATCTCCTACGGCAACACGATCAAGAAGGAGCGCGATGTCGCGCGCGCCTACGAACTTGGCATCCGCCTGTTCGCCGTCGATTGCGCGGAGGAAGTGGAGAAGGTGGCGCGCGCCGCGCCCGGCGCGCGGGTGTTCTGCCGTGTGCTCACCGATGGCGAGGGTGCGGAATGGCCGCTGTCGCGCAAGTTCGGCTGCGTGCCGCAGATGGCTGTCGATGTGCTGGTCTATGCCCATCAGCTCGGTCTTGAGTCCCACGGCGTGTCCTTCCATGTCGGTTCGCAGCAGTGCGACCTGACCGCCTGGGACCGCGCGCTGGGCGATGCGCACCGCGTCTTTGCCTCGCTCGCCAAGCAGGGAATCCACCTGAAGATGGTCAACATGGGCGGCGGTTTCCCGACGCGTTACCTGAAGGACGTGCCGGCGGCGCAGGCCTATGGCCAGGCGATCTTCGGCGCGCTGCGCAAGCATTTCGGCAACCAGCTGCCCGAGACGATCATCGAGCCGGGCCGCGGCATGGTCGGCAATGCCGGCGTCATCAAGGCCGAGGTGGTGCTGGTGTCGAAGAAGGCCGACAACGACAATGTGCGCTGGGTCTATCTCGACATCGGCAAGTTCGGCGGCCTGGCCGAGACCATGGACGAGGCGATTCGCTATCCCATCGTCACACCGCGCGACGGCGACGCGATGGAGCCCTGCGTGCTGGCCGGCCCGACCTGCGATTCCGCAGACGTGCTCTACGAGAAGACCCCGTATCCGCTGCCGGTCACGCTGACGATTGGCGACGAGGTGCTGATCGAAGGCACGGGCGCCTATACCACCACCTATTCGGCGGTGGCCTTCAACGGCTTCGAGCCGCTGCGATCCTACGTGATCTGAACGGGTCTTCCCGTTCAGGCCTGCCCTGTCCCGGCGGCTGCCGCCGGGGCGCGGGCGCTTGCATCCCCGTGTTCCGGATCAGGCCCTGGAGTTGCCGTCATGACCGCGCTTGCCGTCTGCCAGATGCCCTTCATCATCGCCGCCGAAACGGACGCGGACGTGGCTTCGCGCGACATCCTGCTGGATCGCGCCATGGGCCCGCGCTGGCGGCGCAAGGCGTCGGAGAAGCTGCGCCGGGGCCGTCTTCCGGCCGAGGGCCTGGCCTTCGTGGCGCGTGATGGCGAAGGCCGTGTTGTCGGCACGGTGCGCCTGTGGAACGTGCGGGCGGGGCAGGCGGAGGCCCTGCTGCTCGGCCCGCTGGCCGTCGATCCGTCGATGAAAAGTGCCGGCATCGGCTCGGCGCTGATGCGCCATGCGCTGGAGCAGGCCGCGCTGTCCGGCCATGGCGCCGTGCTGCTGGTCGGCGATGCGCCCTATTATGCCCGCTTCGGCTTTTCCAGCGAGCGGACCGGCGCGCTGGCCATGCCCGGACCCTATGAACCGCACCGTTTCCTGGCCCTGGAACTCAAGGCCGGTGCGCTTAAGGGCGCAAACGGTGTCCTGCGCCCGTCCGGGCGCCGGGCCGAGCCGATCCGGCGCAAGCTCGCAGCCTGAAACTGAGCGTTGCGCTCTTGCAACATTCAAAAAGCGTATCATTGATAAATGAATTAAAATTATTGAATATGTTAAGGTCGCGTGGCTAGGTGGGGGCAGAAGTCAACGCAGGGTGTGCCATGAAGAATGTCAGTTTGAAAATCTTAGCCCTCATGGGCGCTATGAGCCTGCCACTGTCCGCTCAGGCTGCGGATATGGCCTATGATACCGCGTCAGTTTCCTGGACGGGATTCTACGGCGGTGTTCATGCCGGTTACGGATTCGGGCAAGGCGACATCACGAATTCGAGTCCTCCCGGACCGCCCACGCGCACCATTGGTGTCGACATGGACGGCTTCCTTGGCGGTGTCCAGGTCGGCTACAACTGGCAGGCGTCGGATACCATGGTGTTCGGCATCGTCGGTGATTTCTCGCTGGCAGGCATCGGGGGAACGGTTGTCAATGTCCCGCCGCCCGGTCCGCCCTTCACCGTGACGTCCGACATCAACTGGATGGCGACGCTGCGCGCACGTGCCGGCTATCTCGTCCAGCCCGAAACGCTGCTCTACGCCCATGGCGGTCTCGCGGTTGCGGATATCGATGCAACCTGGACCCGTGGCGCTGCGCCCGGCGGGCCCGGACCGTTCCGCGGTATCGGTTCAAATACCGAGATCGGCTGGACGATCGGTGCCGGCGTGGAACACATGCTTTCCGACAAGGTCAGCCTGTTCGGGGAATATGCGTATGCCGATTTCGGAACCGCGCGTTTTGCCAACACGACCGGGCCGGCGATCACTTACACGCAGGATGTCAGCATCCATACGATCAAGTTCGGTCTGAACTATCGCTTCTGAACGGCGGTGGCAGCACGAATGGAAAAGGCGGGCCAAAGCCCGCCTTTTCTTTTTCCAATCACAGCAGCTTCGAATCACAGCAGCGAGGAGAGCTGCATGGCGACGGACATGTCGCCCTCGACCGTGATCTTGCCCTGCATGAAAGCCGCGGTGGGGTCGAGTTCGCCGGCCAGCATGTCCTCGAAATCGGACTTCGCCATCTTGATGGTGCAATCGGCATCGCCGTCGGTGGTGGTCACCGTGTTGCCGTCGATCAGGATGACGCCATCGGCGCCGCAGTCGAATTTCACGGAGCTCGACAGGCTGGTGCCGGCGGCCTTTTCGCGCATCTGCGCGGCAATTTCTTCCATGGTCATGGTCGGTGATCCTTCCCGTTCTGGTGATTTGGACAAATCTGTTCTAACCTAGCCTTTCATTGACGTTTACGTCAACGTGATTTTTCCGGCGTAACCGAAAAGGATGGCCGGGGAAGGGGAGGAGAACCATGCTTTTTTCACCGGAACATGACGCCCTGCGCAATACGGTGGCGCGATTCGTGGAAGACGAGATCAACCCGCATGTCGACGCCTGGGAAGAGGCGGAGGAATTTCCCTCCCACATGCTCTTCAAGAAGCTTGGCGACCTGGGGCTGCTGGGCATCAAGTATGATCCCGCCCATGGCGGGCTCGGTCTCGACTTCTCCTTTTCGATGGTGATGGCGGAGGAACTGGGCCTTGTTGCCTGCGGCGGCGTCCCCATGGCCATTGGCGTTCAGACCGACATGGCGACGCCGGCGCTCAACCGATTCGCGACCGACGACCTGAAGAAGGCCTGGCTGGCGCCGACCATCGCCGGCGACATGGTGGCCTGTCTCGGCGTTTCGGAGCCGGGCGGCGGTTCGGATGTCTCCGCTGTGAAGACAACAGCGCGGCACGATGGCGGCGACTTCGTCATCACCGGTACGAAGATGTGGATCACCAACGGCATGAAGGCCGACTGGTGCTGCCTGCTGGCCAATACGTCCGACGGGCCGGTCCATCGCAACAAGTCGCTCATCGTCGTGCCCATGGACGCGGCCGGCATCACCCGCCAGAAGATCCACAAGATCGGCATGAATTCGTCGGACACGGCGCAACTCTTCTTCGACGAGGTGCGCGTGCCGGCATCCAACCTGATCGGCCAGGAGGGTATGGGCTTCACCTACCAGATGCTGCAATTCCAGGAAGAACGTCTGTGGGCGGCGGCCAACACGATCAAGGCGCTCGACCGGCTGATCGACCTGACCATCGACTACACACGCGAGCGCACGGTGTTCGGCAAGCCGGTGCTCGACAACCAGGTTGTCCATTTCCGGCTCGGCGAATTGCGCACCGAGGTGGAGGCGCTCAGGGCTCTGACATGGTCGGCGGTGGAGCAGTATGTCGCGGGCAGGGACGTGACCCGGCTGGCTTCCATGGCAAAGCTCAAGTGCGGCCGGCTGATGCGCGAAGTGGCCGATTCCTGCCTGCAATACTGGGGCGGCATGGGCTATACGCGCGACAATCCGGTCTCGCGCGCCTTCCGCGACGGGCGCCTCGCCTCCATTGGCGGCGGCGCCGACGAGGTGATGCTGGGCATCATCGCCAAGCTGGAAGGCACGGCGCCGGGCACATCGAACCGCCGGTAAGATTAGAATCTTAGCAAAAAGTAAAATAGCGCGTTAGGGCGCATGTGGTTTCTGGAAAGGGCCGGTGGCCGTCGTGCCATGGCCCGGTTCGGCCGTTCCCGGCATGTGGAGAGGAGACCCGGCGGACGGCGTGCCCGTTTCGCCAGCGGTCACGAAAAAGACGGGCATTCGCGCGTCCTGCGGCCATGTCCCGGCCGGCATCGGTGCGCAAGGCCGCGTCCAGCGGGGCAAAGCGTGCCATGCAGTTTTTCCGGACCCGTTTCATCGCGCGTGTTTCTATCACGATCCTGTTGTGCATTCTTCTTCCAGTCCTGGTGATGGCCGGAGCCATCGCGCTGGACGCGGCCATTGGCTGGCCCGTCCTTGGATTGCTGGGATTCGCGACGGCCGTGGCGGTCCTCGGGGCGCTGGTGGCCTTGGAACGCGAGTTGCGCCCGGTCGTGGATGTCTCCCTTGCGCTGGAGGCCCATGTGGAGCGCCGCGACCATCTGCCGGTCATCCATGCGGCCTGCGACGAAGTCGGCCGCCTGTCGGATGCGGCGCGCAGGGCGATCAGCACGGTCGACAGCCTGCTGGACGAACTGGAACGCCAGGCGTTGACCGATCCGCTGACCGGCCTGCCCAACCGCGACGCCTTCATGAGTGCCATGGCCATGGAACGCTCCGCGGTCTTCGCCATTCTCGACATTGACGGCTTGAAGGCGGTCAATGACAGCCATGGGCACGAAACGGGGGACCGCGTGCTGCGCGACGTTGCGCAGGTGCTGCGCAAGAGCCTTCGGTCGGCCGACATGGTCGCCCGATGGGGCGGCGCCGCGTTTGCGGTCCTCTTGCACCGGCCGAGCGTGCTTGAAGCCATCGAAGCCATGACGCGTGCGCGCAAGGCCGTGGAGGCCAAGCGCATCCTGCCCGTCCAGCCGGTGACGGTGTCGGCCGGCGTCGTCCAGATGACCGGAGACACGGAGCGCGACATCCTTGTGGCCGTCCGGGCACTGAACGAGGCCAAGGAAGCCGGGCGCAACCGGGTTGTCTTCGCTCCGCCCGTCAGTGCCGCCCGGCAGGCCGACGGCCTGCCCGCATGGAGCGATCCGGGCGGCCCGGGGCCGTCGCGGTATCTCAACTGACAGCCGGTCAGTCCGGGACCGGGCCGGTGCGGGTTTCATCGGGATATTGACGGCAGCGCCCAAGGCGCCTAAAGACGCGGTCAATGATACGGGCGCTGTCCGCCCCGCCGGAAGCCGTTTTGCGCCGGCCCTTTTCGAAAGCCATCAATCGATGACACTACCCGATACCATCGCAGCGCCCTTGCGCGCAGCGCTTGACGCCCGCGGTTACGCCGCGCTCACACCAGTCCAGGGCGCAATGCTGGAAGAGCGCGCGCTCGATGCCGATCTTCTCGTTTCGGCGCAGACCGGATCGGGCAAGACCGTGGCCTTCGGACTGGCGCTCGCGCCACTGCTGCTGGAAGACGGCCTGCACGCGAGCGCGATCGCGATGCCGCAGGCGCTGGCGATCGCGCCGACACGCGAACTGGCGATGCAGGTGCGCCGCGAACTGGAATGGCTCTATGCCGATACGGGCGCGCGATTTGCCTCGTGCATTGGCGGCATGGACTACCGGCGCGAGTTCCGTGCGCTCGGCGAAGGGGCGCATATCGTCGTCGGCACGCCCGGCCGCCTGCGCGACCACATCATGCGCGGCTCGCTCGACCTGTCGCACCTGAGGGCGGCCGTCCTGGACGAGGCCGACGAGATGCTGGACCTCGGCTTCAAGGAAGACCTCGAATTCATTCTCGACGCCGCGCCGGTGGAGCGGCGCACGCTGCTGTTCTCCGCCACAGTGGCGCCGCCCATCGAGAAGCTGGCGCGCACCTATCAGCGCGACGCGGTGCGTATCGCGCTTGCCTCCAAGGAGGACCGTCACGCCGATATCGAATACCGCCTCATGCCCGTCCGTCCCGACGAGCGCGACCACGCGCTGGTCAATACGCTGCTGTGGTTCGATTCCAAGAACACGATCGTCTTCTGCCAGACGCGCGAGGCGGTGCGTCACCTGGCGACGCGGCTGACCAATCGCGGCTTTTCCGTCGTCGCGCTTTCCGGGGAACTGACGCAGGCCGAACGGAGCAATGCACTGCAATCGATGCGCGACGGGCGGGCGCGGGTCTGCGTCGCGACGGACGTTGCCGCGCGCGGCATCGACCTTCCCAATCTCGACCTCGTCATCCATGCCGACCTGCCCAGCAATCCGGAAACCCTGCTGCACCGCTCCGGGCGCACCGGCCGGGCCGGGCGCAAGGGTGTGTCGGTCGTCATTGCCCCGCATCACCGCAGGCGCAGTGCCGAGCGGGTGCTCAAGATGGCGCGTGTGAACCCCCAGTTCATGGCCGTGCCGGAAGCCGAAGCCGTGGACGCGGTGCAGGTGGAGCGCATGATGGGCGATGCGGCGCTCTCCACGCCCATCGAGGCGGATGAGGCCGTTCTGGTCGACCGCCTGCTGGAAAGCCGCGATGCCCGCCAGATTGCCGCGGCCTGGATCCGCGCGCAACGGGCCGCCATGCCTGCGCCAGAGGAGGTCCACGCGGTTTCCGACCTGCCCCCGCGCAAGGAATTCGGCGAGCGGCCGGACACCCGCTTCACAGACGGGCGCTGGTTCTCGCTGTCCATCGGTCGCCGCCAGTCCGCCGAACCGCGCTGGATCCTGCCGATCATCTGCAAGGCAGGCGGCGTGACGCGCACGGCTGTCGGTTCCATCCGCATCCTCGACCATGAAACCCGCTTCGAGATCGAAACCAGCGTGGCCGATGCCTTCGCGGCAGCCGTGGCGAAGGCTGGCCCGCTGGACAAGGGCGCGCGCATCGTACCAGCCGACGGCGAGGGCGCGGCCGAGGCGCCGCGCAAGCCGCACCGCAAGGGGGCGAAGCCGCAGGAGCGGAAGGGTGGTTACGCCAAGGCCGGCGCCAAGGACTGGGCCGAGGCCAAGCGGCCGGGCAAGCGCGAACGCCAGGCATTGCGTGCCTCGCCGGATGCCGCCGGTGGCGACGCCACGGAGAAGGGCCGCCACCGCAAGCGTCCGTTCGCTGGCGACGGCGAGGCTCCTCACGCCGGCGGCAAGGGACGTCCCTTCAAGGGGAAGGACACGCCGGCGCGCCATGACGAGGGTGACTGGCGCAGCGAATACCGCCCCAAGGGCGCGAAGCCGGTGAAGCCGGCCGGCGCCGCCAAAAGCCGCAAGCCCAAGGCTGCCAAGGGCGCGCCGCGCAGGCGGGACTGACGGGGCTGTCCGCCGCGTTTACTTCGCGCAATTCCGGACCCGAAACCGCTTTCCGCTTTCGCCGGAACTGCCTCAGAGCCGCAGCGTCAACGAGATGCGCCGCGACAGTTCGTCCGGCCGTGCCAGGACGATGGCGCCGCGCGTGCGTTCGAGGAGTCCGTCCTTGGCAAGGCGGGACATTTCCCGCGAGACCGCCTCGCGACTGGCGCCGATACGTTCGGCAAGGTCGGCATGGATGATGGGCGGGGAGATGATGCGCTGGTCCTCGTTGCCGGGGCGCTGGCGCGAAAGCCGCAGGAGCGTGTTGTACAGCCGGTGCCTGGTATCCAGGAAGGACAGTTCGGCAATCCGGCGGGTCAGGTCGCGCGTGCGTTCCGACAGCGTGACCAGAAGATGGCGGCACAGCCTGGGCGACTCGTCCAGCATCTGCAGGAAAACCGCTTCGGGAATGCGGAACACATCGGTCTGCACGAGCGCGGTCAGGCTGGCAGAACGTGGCTTGCCGTCGAGCGCGGCCAGTTCGCCAAACAATTGACCCGGACCAAGTTCGCCCAGGATGATCTCCTTGCCCACGGCCACGCGCAGGATGGCGCGCACCTGCCCGGCGGCGATGAGATAGACATCGGCGCTCTGGTCGTCGAAATCGACCACCGTCTCCTGCGGCTGAAACCGTATCGGGGTCCAGACGGTCTTCAGTTTCTTCAGCCATTCGGAATCCAGGCATTCCAGAATGGGCGCACGCGGTATCCGCGGGATACTGTTCATCTCGTCTCCGTTCGGCCCCACGCCAACAGATTGACCAATTGGACAAGAATTCCCGGAAAACCGCAAGAGGATGTGACCATTGTCACATGATGTTTGCATCGGTTTTGTTACTGTTCGTCATGGCGATGGCAATCGCCACGTTTCAGGGAAAGCCGGATGCCTCAATGCCCCAGGGCATCCGGTTTTCCCGAAACGGCACCAGCGATGATGCGGTGCAACAATTTTCCGAGAAAAGTCAGTGTTTTACGAGGCGGCACTTGCGTGCTATCCTGGATGATCAGTGTTTTTGGGAGGAAACACTTGGATATCCAGAGCAAGGATGTCCTTTCTCGGCCCAAGGGGGACGGTGGAGAAGAGGCAGCCGTTGACATTCGCGACCTGATGTCGTTCCGGTTGGCCCGCCTTGCCGCGGCGAGCGACAAGTCCGCGCAGCAGTGGTCATTGTGCGAATTCGGCCTTCGCCTGAACGAATGGCGCGTTCTCGGCCTTGCGGCGGCCATGGATCCTGCCCCGTTCGCGGAAATCGCGCGCATGCTGTCGATGGACAAGGGGCAATTGTCCCGCATCGTCAAGGCGATGGCGGCGCGTGGACTGATGCGTTCCGAACCTGACAGGCGGGACCAGCGGGCGCTCAGCCTTTCGGCCACCCATGCAGGGCGCGATCTTTACGGGCGCATGGTGGCAAGGGCGAAGCAGCGCAACGAGGCGACCATGGCCTGCCTGTCGCAACAGGAGCAGGCGGAACTGCTTCGCCTGCTTGGCAAGGTCGCCGACGAGATCGACGAGAGCCTCGTCTTCTCCGGCCGGCCGGCATAGGGCACCGTCAGGCGGGCGTGTTGGCGCTGCCGCGCACGACCCAGTGAAGCGGGAACATCGGATCGAACAGGGTGACCGGACCGGCACCGGTCTCGATCTTTGCCGGAAAGGCAACAGGCGCGTCACGGCGTTCCAGCGTCACCTTCTCCTGATTGACCGCCAGGCGGTAGAAGGCCGGGCCATTGAGCGAAACGAAGGCTTCGAGCCTGTCGAGGGCGTCGTCCTCCTCGAAGACATGGGCAAGGCATGACAGCGTGTTCGTGGCCGAAAAGATGCCGGCACAGCCGCAGGCACATTCCTTCAGCGGATCGACATGGGGCGCGGAATCGGTGCCGAGGAAATAGCGGCTGTCGCCGCTGGTGGCCGCCTTGCGCAGGGCCTGGCGGTGGCGTTCGCGCTTGGCGACCGGCAGGCAGTAGTAGTGCGGCCGGATGCCGCCGGCCAGGATGGCATTGCGGTTGATGATCAGGTGATGGGTGGTGATGGTCGCGGCCAGGTTTCCCGTCGTGTCGGCGGCGACGTATTCGGCGCCGTCCTGCGTCGTGATATGCTCCATGACCACGCGCAGGCCGGGCATGCGCCGGCGCAGCGGATCGAGCACGCGGTCGATGAAGACGGCCTCGCGGTCGAAGATGTCGACGTCGCTGCTCGTGACCTCGCCATGAACGCATAGCGGCACGCCGGCTTCGGCCATGCGTTCGAGCACCGGATAGACCTTCTCGATGTCGCGCACGCCGGATTGTGAATTGGTGGTCGCACCGGCCGGATAGAGCTTCACCGCGGTGACGAGGCCGCTCGCGTGGGCGGAGGCCACGTCGTCAGGGTCCGTGCCTTCCGTCAGGTAGAGCGTCATGAGCGGCGTGAAGGTGTGGCCGGCGGGCAGGGCGGCCATGATGCGGTCGCGATAGGCTTTCGCATCGGCGCCGGTCACGACCGGCGGCACCAGGTTCGGCATGACGATGGCGCGGGCAAAATCGGCCGATGTATGCGGCAGGACCCCTTCCAGCATGGCGCCATCGCGCAGGTGCAGGTGCCAGTCGTCCGGGCGGGCAATGGTCATCGTCTTCATCGGGGGGCCTCGTCGCGTCAGTTCCGGCAGGCTGTACACAGGCAGGCCCATGGCTGCAAGCGGCGCGGCGGACGCCTGACGAAAGACGGCGCGCCCGGAGGCGCGCCGTTCGGGACTTCAAACCTCGCTGACCGGATCAGCCCCGGGTGATCGGCACCAGCTTGATCTCGACGCGGCGGTTGAGCGCGCGGCCTTCCGGCGTGGCGTTGGAGGCCACCGGCTGGCTCTCGCCGAGGCCGGCGATATAGAGGCGGCGGCCATCGACGCCCTGTCCCGTCAGGTAACTTGCCACGGAACTGGCGCGGCGCTGGGACAGGGCGAGATTGTACTGGTCGTTGCCGGTGGAATCGGTGTGGCCATACACGTCGACCAGGGTCTGGTTGAACTTCTGCAGCACGAGGGCCACGGAATTCAGGGTCTGGTAGAAGGATGCCTGGACCTGGTCCTGGTCGGTGGCGAAGGTGATGTTGGAGGGCATGTTGAGGATGATGTCATTGCCGACACGGGTCACCGAGACGCCGGTGCCCTGAAGCTGGGCACGCAGTTCAGCCTCCTGGCGGTCCATGTAGTTGCCGATGCCCGCACCCGCCAGCGCGCCGATACCGGCGCCGATCAGCACGGCATTGCGCTGCGCGACCCGGGAGCCGCCGACAGCCGCGCCGGCGAGCGCGCCGACGCCTGCGCCCAGCGCCGTTCCGAGCGCGGTGTTGGAAACCTTCTGCTGGCCGGTATAGGGGTCTGTCGTGCAGCCAGCGGCCAGCACCGCGACAGCCATGACGGCGGCGATCTTCTTCATCTTGCATGCCCTCTCTTGTCTTGCCCGCCGGCGATTCCCGCCGGCGCGATCAGCGGAAACATGCCCGTAATCGGCGGTTTTGTCGAATTTCGGGCAGCCGTGACCATGTTTGCCGGCGGGAAAGGGCCATGCCTGAAAAAAGGGCCGCTCCCGCCGGGAACGGCCCTTGCACCTGGTCGCGTATCCGCGCGTTCGATCAGCCGAAGACGCCCACCTTGCGGCCGGTCAGCGTGTCGGTGATCTCCTCCAGGATGGCGGGATCGTCGATGGTGGCCGGCATGTTCCACGCCTCGCCGTCGGCGATCTTCTGCATGGTGCCGCGCAGGATCTTGCCGGAGCGTGTCTTGGGCAGGCGGTCCACGGTCAGCGCGGTCTTGAACGCGGCCACAGGGCCGATCTTCTCGCGCACGAGCTTCACCACCTCCGCCTCGATCTCCTCCTTCGGGCGGTTCACGCCAGCCTTCAGGATGATGAAGCCGACCGGCGACTGGCCCTTCAGCTTGTCGGCGATGCCGATGACGGCGCATTCGGCGACATCGGGGTGGGAAGCGATGACCTCCTCCATGCCGCCGGTCGACAGGCGATGGCCGGCGACATTGATGATGTCGTCGGTGCGGGCCATGATGAAGAGGTAGCCGTCCTCGTCCCGGATGCCCGCGTCGGCCGTCTTGTAGTAGCCGGGGAACTCCGCGAGATATGCATCGTGGAAGCGTTTCTCGGCGTTCCAGAGCGTGGGCAGGCAGCCGGGCGGCAGCGGAAGCTTCACCACGATGTTGCCGAGCGTGCCGTCGGGCAGCGGGTGGCCGGCATCGTCGAGAACCTGGATGTCGTAGCCCGGCAGCGCGACGGTGGGCGAGCCGAGCTTGACCGGCAGGGCGCCGAGGCCGACCGGATTTCCGGCCATGCACCAGCCGGTCTCCGTCTGCCACCAGTGGTCGATCACCGGGACGCCGAGCTGGTCCTGCGCCCAGACGATGGTGTCGGGATCGGCACGTTCGCCGGCAAGGTAAAGCACGCGCAACGAGGAAATGTCGTATTTCTTCAGGTATTCGCCCTTCGGGTCTTCCTTCTTGATGGCGCGGAATGCGGTGGGCGCAGTGAAGAAGGAGGCGACCTTGTGGTCGGCGATGACGCGCCAGAAGGTGCCGGGATCCGGCGTGCCCACCGGCTTGCCCTCGAACAGGATGGTCGTGCATCCCTTGATGAGCGGGCCGTAGACGATGTAGGAGTGACCCACCACCCAGCCGACATCGGATGCCGCCCAGAAGACCTCGCCGGCATCGACATTGTAAAGCGCCTTCATCGACCAGTTGAGCGCGACCATGTGGCCGCCATTGTCGCGCACCACGCCCTTGGGCTGGCCGGTCGTGCCGGAGGTGTAGAGGATGTAAAGCGGATCGGTGGCGGCGACGGAGACGCATTCGACGACCGTGCCTGCGGCCTTGTGGGCGTCGACGGCGGCGCGGTAGTCGGTGTCACGGCCTTCGGTCAGTTCGCATGTCTGCTGCTCACGCTGCAGGATGACGCAGCATTCCGGCTTGTGGGTGGACAGTTCGATGGCCTTGTCGAGCAGCGGCTTGTAGGCGATGACCCGGCCCGGCTCGATGCCGCAGGAGGCGGAAATGATGGCCTTGGGCGCACAATCGTCGATGCGGGTCTTCAACTCGTTGGCAGCGAAGCCGCCGAAGACGACCGAGTGGATGGCGCCGATGCGCGCGACGGCCAGCATGGCGAAGGCCGCCTCGGGCACCATGGGCATGTAGATGAGCACCCGGTCGCCCTTGGCCACACCCTTGTCGCGCAGGACGGCGGCCAGCGCTTCCACCTCGGCCTTGAGTTCGGCATAGGTGAATTTCTTCAGGGCACCCGTGATCGGGCTGTCATAGATGAGCGCCACCTGGCCGGCGCGCCCGCCGGCGACATGGCGATCAACCGCATTGTGGCAGGTGTTGCACTCCGCGCCGGGAAACCAGCGGCCATAGGCGCCGGAGCCGGCATCGAAAACACGGTCCCAGGTCTTGAACCAGTCCAGTTCGGACGCGGCGCTGGCCCAGAAGCCCTCGGGGTCCTTTTTCCAGCCTTCGTAGACATCGTGATAACGGCTCTGCGTCATGGCCTCTCCTCCAGATGACGAACGGGACCGGCCGACCCGGTCCCTGAAAATCTCAACGGTTGCGGCGCAGGCCGGAGACCTGCCCGAGGACCGCCTGCGCGGCGTCGATGACATTCGTGCCGGGGCCGAAGATCTCGGCCACGCCGGCCTCGCGCAGGAATTCGTAGTCCTGTTCGGGGATCACGCCGCCGCACACCACGATGATGTCGTCTGCGCCGCGTTCCTTCAACTTGGCAATCAGTTGCGGAACCAAAGTCTTATGCCCTGCGGCGAGAGACGAGACGCCGACAACGTCGACCTTGCCCGTGACTGCCTTGGCGGCAACTTCCTCAGGCGTTTCAAACATGTCGGTCATGGCAACATCGAAACCCATGTCGGCGAAAGCGGTGGCGATGACCTTCGCCCCGCGATCATGACCGTCCTGGCCCATCTTGGCGACGAGGATGTTGGGCGCCTTGCCGCGCTCGGCCTTCAGGGCGCCGATGCGGCTTTTCAGCGCAGCCATCTCCGGGTCGTCGCGATAGGCGTCGCCATAGATGCCGGAAATGATGCGCGTCGTCGCGTGATGGCGGGTGAAGGCGCGCTCCATGGCGTCAGAAATCTCGCCAAGCGTGGCGCGCTGGCGGGCCGCTTCCACGGCAGCTTCCAGGAGGTTGCCCTTGCCGGAGCGGGCGACCTGCTCAAGCCTTTCCAGCGCCGCCTTGCAGGCATCGGCATTGCGCATGGCGCGCACGCGCTCCAGCCGCGCGACCTGCGCGGCGCGCACCCTGGCATTGTCAATGTCGAGAATGTCGATGGGCGTCTCGTCCTCGAGGCGGAACTTGTTGACGCCGACGATCACGTCCTCGCCGCGGTCGATGCGGGCCTGGCGACGGGCTGCGGCTTCCTCGATGCGCATCTTCGGCAGGCCGGCTTCGACGGCTTTCGTCATCCCGCCCATGGCCTCCACTTCCCCGATCAGCGCCCATGCCTGGTCGGCGAGGTCCTTCGTCAGCGCCTCGACATAGTAGGAACCGCCGAGCGGATCGACGACCTTCGTGACGCCCGTCTCGTGCTGGAGGATGAGCTGCGTGTTGCGGGCGATGCGCGCGGAAAACTCCGTCGGCAGGGCGATGGCCTCGTCGAAGGAATTCGTGTGCAGCGACTGCGTTCCGCCAAGCACGGCGCTCATCGCCTCGAAGGCGGTGCGCACGACATTGTTGTAAGGATCCTGCTCGGTCAGCGACACGCCCGACGTCTGGCAATGGGTGCGCAGCATCTTCGAGCGTTCGGACTTCGCACCGAAATCCTCCATGATCTTCGCCCACATCTGGCGGGCGGCGCGCAGCTTGGCCGCTTCCATGAAGAAGTTCATGCCGATGCAGAAGAAGAACGAAAGACGGCCGGCGAAGGCATCCACATCCAGCCCGCGGGCCATGGCGGCGCGCACATATTCCATGCCGTCGGCCAGCGTGTAGGCCAGTTCCTGGGCCAGCGTCGCACCGGCCTCCTGCATGTGATAGCCGGAAATGGAGATGGAATTGAACTTCGGCATCTCGGCGGCGGTGTAGCCGATGATATCCGCAATGATCCGCATGGAGGGCTCCGGCGGATAGATATAGGTGTTGCGGACCATGAACTCCTTGAGAATGTCGTTCTGGATGGTGCCTGACAGGAGCTTGCGGTCGACGCCCTGTTCCTCGCCGGCAACGATGAACATGGCCAGCACCGGGATGACCGCGCCGTTCATGGTCATGGAGACCGACATCTGGTCCAGCGGAATGCCGTCGAAGAGGATCTTCATGTCCTCCACCGTGTCGATGGCGACACCAGCCTTGCCGACATCGCCGACGACGCGCGGATGATCGGAATCGTAGCCGCGATGGGTGGCGAGGTCGAAGGCGACCGACAGGCCCTTCTGCCCGGCGGCGAGGTTCTTGCGGTAGAAGGCGTTGCTTTCTTCCGCCGTG